>CAYWQS010000016.1:0-114210 GCA_964460395.1 uncultured Solibacteraceae bacterium
TTCGAGAGGCCCGCGCGCCTCTGGGGGAACGCTTGAGGGAGCGTTCAAGTCCTGGATATCATTGCTCGGCTTTAATTGTCAATAGAGAACCTCAGAGACCGACAAGAGTAAGGTCAGTTACTCTCACTGCAATTCCGAACTCTGGGGAGTTCTTCAGATGTGATTGCCATCCTGAAGCAATTGCTGGTATTGGTCGCGGGTCATGGGACAATCGACCAGTTCAAGGAATTGGACCTTCGAGATCCGGACCTGCCTGGCCATCTCTTTCAAAAGGCCATCTCCAAGGTCCTTCGTACTGCCATGACTAGTCTTGGTGCGCACCGTCGTCTTCTTCCCATCGGACGTCCAGTAGAAGAACCAGTGATGGTCGCCGTCGTCTTGCTGAAAACCTTTCTTCTTCAGGGCGGCCTCAACGTCCCGCTTGGCTCTAACCGGCAAGTGGAACCTCCTCCATGGCGGCAAGCAGGCGGCGTTTCAGGTCCAGCGCTTTGGGGGAAAGGTCCGAGTCAGGCGCCTTCGCATAGTGCTTCCAGACGACCACAAGATCCTCTGCCACCTCATCTAACAAGTCATTCACGGTGCCTGCGAATGCATCCAACCCAAGTTGAGGTTCTTGGACGCTGACGAACTGCGGATTATCCTCGTTGAGGCGCGGTTGCAGGCGCATGGTTTCTTTGAATCGCAACCTAACGCCTTCAAACTCCACCTCGCTTAATTCAAGCGGCGACAGATCTAGCGGCCCAATTGACTCCAAATCAAACATGTTCCTTATCTCGCCATTCTCATCACGCGAAACTCTGCCCGTTATCTGAATCGTCGACTTCCTATTTTCGAGAAGAAGATCCTCCATTGGATCCTGGTAGGTCACTTTGAGTTGCCGATTTGACCCTATAGGCAGAACCGTTATTTGCCGGTCCGCAAAGTTGATCTCGATCAACTCTCCATTTACCGTCTCCCTGTCGGGCTCGATTTCAGTCGGAGTGTACATCCTGCGCACAAGCCGTTGCCAATGATCATCCATGCGAACCGTAGTGCCGTTGCGCGAGAGATCCAGCCTCCAACCGCTTCCCGGTTTGGGAGCCAATTGCTGAAACGCGCCCACAACCCGTTTTCGGATAGCGGTGTCTGGAAGATAGGACGCTACCACGTCGCGCTGCTGGGACTGGAGTGCTGCGGCAACACCTTCGAACGTGTTGAGAACCTCGTTCACTTGGTCTATCGTTGCCAGTTGCGGCTGGACAGATTCGACGAAGGCAGGGAGGACGTAGCTTCCAGGCTGAGGGACCTCGCACTTCAACTGGTAACGCCGCTCGATTTCGGACGGAATACGGGCTTTGCTCTTGACGTCCTTCTGTTCTTTCGCCAGTGCGATCAGCCAGATGGCCCGCTGCGCTCCCTCCAGCGTTTGGATTAGAACAGAGGCGGGAACAGCGGGTTTGGCATCGCCGATCCGTGAGAAGCGGAACTGCAATCGCCGTCCCTGTTCATCTGCGCCCGACATCTCCAGTTAACGCTCCCTCTCTATCTTAATCGTGTACGCAGGCTGCGGGAGTGCTTACCTCCAGCGTTCGGAGCAACACACTATCGTATCGACTTTCGCATCAACTTGCTTCGGCTCCCAACTAATGAGCTCGGCTATTGTCATGTACGCCAGCGCAGCCTCTTGCGCTTCGCCAGCGGCCGCGGCGTCCCAACCCGGCAAGTCCTTGGTTCTGGCACGATGGGCAGGATCGTCGCTCATATAGGAGCAACGAAAATCTTCTCTATGCAACATACTGCACACCATGGACAGGAAAACCAAAAACATCCTGCCCATGCTGCCCATCCTGGCATGTCGTTGAATCGGCTTGCCGAAGCATGGGCGCGATTCGGCGTCCATCATGCCCATGAAAACAGGGAACTTGGACTCCAAGTGGACTCCATTTGGACTCCAGGCGATCCTCGGGATCCTGTAAACCACTGAAAACAAAACTTGTTGTGAGGTTAGAGCGCTACCTTGACACGTTAGAGGTCCGCAGTTCGAGTCTGCGCGAGCCCACCACGCACCTCCGCCCTGCCACCATTAACACCGCGATGGAGTGTCGTGGCGCACGGAGAAATTCCACCACAAGAACAGAGCTGCCAGCGCAACAGACACCACCGCGCCGATCCACGCCCGCCGCCACGCCAGTACGAGCGTGGCGATCAGGACGAACATGGGGATCAGGTGGAGCAGCAGGTCAATAAGGGTTCTCCACAAGCCCTTTCCTTCTTCGAAGACATCCAACGCGAAGAGGCTGATGAAGAGCGCAAAGGCGATGGTCAGGATCCGCGGGGCCCAGAGTACCGTTACACGAGATTTTTCGTTTATCCGAATCCTCCCTTTCCAACCATCATCATGAGGCAAGCCGGCGGCGGGCTGCGATAGACTGCGTGCCAATGGAGCGAAGGGATTTTGTCAGAGGGAGCGCGCTGGGTGCAGCGGCGGTGGCACGTGTGCTGGGCGCCAACGACCGTGTGCGGCTGGCGCTGATTGGCTGCGGGGGCCGCGGCCGGTACGTGACGGGCTTCATGAAGGAAGCGGGCGGCTGCCAGATGGTTGCGGCCTGCGACGTCTATCTGCCGCAAGCGGAGGCGGTGCGCAAAAGTTGGGGCCCGGAATGCGAGGTGTACCAGGACTTCCGGCGGGCGCTGGACCGCAAAGACATCGACGCCGTCGTGGTGGCGACGCCGGACCACTGGCACGCGGCGGCATGCGTGCTGGCATGCCGGGCGGGCAAGCACGTATACGTGGAGAAACCACTGACGCACAACATCGCCGAAGGCCAGG
The DNA here is from genome assembly GCA_964460395.1 of uncultured Solibacteraceae bacterium. Lineage (GTDB taxonomy): Bacteria > Acidobacteriota > Terriglobia > Bryobacterales > Bryobacteraceae > CAYWQS01. The sequence goes on from CAYWQS010000016.1 coordinate 2,810, forward strand.
CGATGGTGCGCGCGGCCCGCGAGACCGGCCGCCTGGTGCAGGCAGGGCTGCAGCACCGTTCTGCGCCTCACCTTGCCGAGTGCGCGGAGATTGTGCGGCGCGGCAGTATCGGTGAGGTCCGCTACGTGCGGGTTTGGAATACGATCAACTTCACGCCGCGCGGGATCGGCAGGGCTCCAAACGGCACGCCTCCCGAGGGCCTCGATTGGGACATGTTCTGCGGCCCGGCGCCGCTGGTCCCATTCAATCCCAAGCGGTTTATTTCGACGTTCCGCTGGTTTTTTGACTATTCGGGCGGATACATCACCGATTTCGGCACACACCGATTCGATTCGGTGCACCAGATCATGGGAGTGGATGCACCGCAAGAGGTGCAGGCGATGGGTGGCCGGTTTTCAGTCAACGATGCGGGGGAGATCCCGGACGTGCTGCAAGTGACGTACCGTTATTCCAGCTTCGTGTTGAGTTACGAAGGCATCATGATGAACGGGCTGGGCATCCCGGCAACCCCGGGCCTGCGCCGGTTCTACAACGCACGAGGGCCCTACGACCGGCCGAATGGAATGGCATTTTTCGGTACTAACGGTACGATCTACGCGGACCGCATCGGATACGAGCTCTATCCCGAGATCGACGACGGGGGTGAGTGGCGGCCGCGCACCGACCTGCCCAATCCCCGGCCGCTGCGTGGCGCTTACAAGGTAGTCCAAGGCGCAGATGCGACGCGTGTCCACGCACAAAGCTTCCTTGCCAATCTGAGGGATGGCAGGATCCCGGAAGGCCACGACGTTAGAACAGGCCACCGCTCCACCATCGTGCCGCATCTGGGGAACATCAGCTACAAGACGGGGTTGAGGCTGAAGTGGGACGGAGTCAAGGAGGAGTTCGCCGGGGCGCCCGAGGAGGCGCGCGCGCTATTAAGCAGACCCGCCCGTAAGCCTTGGAACCTGATCTAACCGGCTACTCGGAACGCAAGACGGTCACAGGATCGACCTGCGTGGCACGAAACGCCGGGATGGCGATGGCGGCAAGACCGGCCGCTAACAATACCGCGGCAGAGCCAGCGTAAACCAAGGGGTCGGTGGCGGAGATGCCGTAGAGCATCCCAGCAATGCCACGTCCGAGCGCCAGGCACAGGCCCGTACCAAGCAAGAGTCCAGAAACCACCAGCCATAGCCCTTGCCTCAGGACCAGGCCGACCACGTCGGCACGCGCTGCTCCGAGGGCCACGCGGATGCCAAACTCCGGCCCGCGCGTAGCAGCGACGAAGGCAACAACACCATACACGCCGGTAGCCGCCAATACCAGTGCGAAGGCGGCGAAGACGCCCATCAGAATCAGACCGTCCCGGCGGGCGGTGGTAGAACCGGCCACCACGTCATCGAGCGTACGCGGCTGTCCGACGACCATATCGGGATCGGCTTGGGCGATCGCTTCGCGCAATGATTTGGAGATGGAAGCGGGCTGCCCCGAAGCGCGGACCAGAAGAGTCTGCTCCGGCCAAGGGTGCTTATAGGCAGACAAGTAGAAAAGCGGCTCGGGAGCCTGGTGCAGCCCCTTTTGCCGAGTGTTCCCAACTACGCCCACCACCTGCACCCATGGGCCTTCGAGGGAAGGCGGCCCAAAGCGGAAGCGCTTTCCGATCGGGTTCTGGCCGGGCCAAAAGTGCAGGGCCATGGCCTGATTGACGACGCAAACGAACGAGGTGGATTGGAACCACGGCAGCAGCTCGTCGAGGCTCAGGGGCGGCATGACTCCATCACGCTGGTCAAAGAGCCGTCCCTGCATTAGCGGCAACCCAACGGTGGAGAAATACCCCGGGGTGACGGCGCGGAAATCCGCAGCCGGCCACTGATTGGGCGCCGGCGGTTGATAGCCTTCCGGCTGAATGTTGGCGTTGGAATTTGCCCCGGTCAAAGGCATTGCACTGACAAGCCCTGCAGAACTGACGCCTGGCAGAGCCCGCACGGATTCCTCAGCGCGAACGAAACGTCCGGGTACCCGGGCCATCTGCGTTTCTGCGCCAGGGATGGTAAGACTGAGAGCGATCACGCCCCGGGTGCGGAGGCCCGGGTCTTCGCCCAACAGCCGCTGCAGGCTGCGCAGAAACAGGCCCGCGCCAGTCACCAGGACAACGGCCAACGCGACTTGGGCGACGACCAAGGCATTCCGGATCCGAGCCGGAGCGCCGGCCGCGGAGCCACGGCCGTATTGCCTCAGCGTGTGCTGGACATCGAGCCGCGCGGCATGCCAGGCGGGCGCAGCGCCGAACAGGATGCTGGACAGAACGGCGAGCACAGCGGTGAAGAGAAAGATGCGCCAGTCGGGATCACCCAGCCCAGCGGCCAGCGAACCTGGAACCAGCCGGGTGAGCAGCACGACACCAGCGCGGGCGACGAAAATACCTGCCGCAGCGCCAGCCAGGGCCAGCAGCAGACTTTCTGTCATCAACTGCCGGACGACGCGGAACGGGTTGGCGCCAAGCGCCGCGCGGACGGAGATCTCACGAGCCCGGGTAGCGGCACGCACGAGCAAGAGATTCGCCACGTTCACACAGGCCAAGAGGAGCAGGCCCATTACCGCGCTCCCCAGGAGAAGCAGAGTTCGCCGCGAGCCGCCAGCCACAACTTCGTGCAGGGGTTCAACCTTGACACCCACGCCGTGGTTGCTGCCGGGATACTCAGCCGCCAAGGAAGCAGCGATCTGCGAGAGTTCGGCCTGCGCCTGACTGATCGAAATGCCGGGCCTCAATCGGCCAGTCACGGCGGAATTGTTGTGGTTCTCGCGCCGGTCGAGCATGAAGGCACGGACGCCGTGGGCGAGCGGCATGTAGAGATCCGCCTCGCGATAGTAGGGGAAGTCAGGCAGGATGCCGATCACCGTTACCGCCTGATGATCCAGTTGTATGGTTTTGCCAACGATTGTGGGGTCGCCGCCAAAGCGGTTGAGCCAGGTTTTGCGCGTCAACACGGTAACGGGCGGAGCGTCAACGCGATCGTCTGAATCGGCAAAGACGCGCCCGGCGGCAGCCTGCACACGGTAGGTCCGGAAGAAGTCGCCACTCACGTAGGCGGCGGGAAGCCGCTCCGCGGGAGCACCTCCGCGGCGGAGGGTGCGGAAGTAAACGCCGGCGAAGCTGAGCGATTCGAAACTGGTTGACCGTTCGCGCCAATCCCGGAAGTTAGGGTATGAGACCGCATTGCGCCAGTTCGCCTTGCCGGCCGTTTCGTGGATCTCAACCAAGCGGTCCGGCGCATTGAAGGGCAGCGCCCGGATCAACACCCGGTCGATGGCACTGAACAAAGCCGTGCTGGCGCCCATGCCCAAAGCAAGCACGGCAACGGCGATCAAGCTAAAGCCGGGGTGGCGGGATAGCACCCTAAGCGCAACCCGGGCGTCCTGTTCCAACCAATCGCGCATCATTCGCCTCTTGGAAAGGAAGACGGACAATCAGACCGGATATTCCCGGTTATTTCACCACAATGTTCACAAGCTTGGCCGGCACGATCACCACTTTGGCTATGGTCTTGCCGACGGTAAACACGCGCACTTTGTCGTCGGCGAGAGCGAGCCGCTCCAGATCTTCTTTCGCCGTTCCGTGGGGCACAACGAGTTTGGAACGCAGTTTCCCGTTTACCTGCACGGGGATTTCCAGGGCGGCTTCCCGGGCGAGATCGTCGCTATAGGCAGGCCAGGGTTGCTTGAAGACCGGGCCGGCCTGGCCCTGCAGAGCCCACAACTCTTCGGCAGCAAACGGGGCAAACGGCGCCAGGAGCAGAGTGACCTTGGTGGCGCACTCCCGCCGGACCTGCCCGGACATACCAGCTTCGGTGGCATGCAGCTCGTTGAGCAGTTCCATCAGGGCGGCAATGGACGTATTGAAATGCCAGCGATTGTCGAAGTCGGCGGTGATCTTGCGGATGGTCTGGTGCAGCTTGCGTAAAGCCGCTTCGTCAGTGGAGCCGTCGCCGCCGGGCGCATCCATGTTGCGGGTGACCCAGCGGAAGAGCCGGCTCAGAAAGCGGAACTGCCCCTCGACGGAGGATTCGTTCCAGTCCATGTTCTTTTCCGGCGGAGCGGCGAAGAGAGTGAACAGGCGGCAGGTGTCGGCGCCATACTTCTCCACCATCTCGTCGGGATCGACGATATTGCCTTTGGACTTCGACATGGTTTGCCCGTGCAACTGGACCATGCCTTGGGTGAACAGATTGCCGAAGGGTTCGTCGACGGAGAGCAGGCCGATGTCACGCGCCACTTTGCACCAAAAACGGGCATAGAGCAAGTGAAGAATGGCGTGGGTAACGCCGCCGATGTACTGGTTTACCGGAAACCACGGCTTAACGAGAGCCGGGTCAAAGGGCAGCCGGGTGTTTTGTGGATCCACATAGCGAAAGAAGTACCAGGAGGAGTCCACAAAGGTGTCCATCGTGTCCGTATCGCGTTCCGCAGGCCCGCCACACCGGGGGCAAGTGGTTTTGACGAAAGATTCCAGTTGCGCCAGCGGGCTCTTGCCCTGGCCGGTGAATTCGGCGTCACGGGGCAAGACAACGGGCAGTTCTTCGTCGGGCACGGCACACATTCCGCACGCGGGGCAGTGAATGATGGGAATGGGCGTGCCCCAATAGCGCTGGCGAGAGACGCCCCAATCCTTCAAGCGGTAAGTAATGGCGGCCTTGCCAAAGCCCTTTTCCTGCGCGTAGGCAGCCATCCGGCGGCGGCCCTCTTCGGAGGTGAGCCCGGACCAGGGGCCAGAATTCTCCATCACGCCGTAATCGAGGAAAGCTTCCGTCATGGTGGCGCTATCGGCCAGAGTGCCGTCCGCCGGGCGGATCACCGGCACAACCGGAAGACCGTACTTGCGGCAAAACTCGAAGTCGCGTTCATCGTGGGCAGGAACGGCCATGATTGCCCCGGTGCCATAGCCCCAGAGCACGAAATTGGCGACCCAGATGGGGATTTTCCCGCCGCTATACGGGTTTATCGCGTAATGGCCGGTGAAGAAACCCTCTTTTTCGAGGGATTCGGGATCCTTGCGGCCCTGATCGTCGATCATAGCCTTGAGTTGGGCGGCCCCGGCGTCTCCGCAAAGCTGCCGGGCCATGGGGTGCTCCGGCGCGAGAATCACGCAGGTGGCGCCGTAAATGGTATCGACGCGGGTGGTGAAGACTCGAATGGGATCACCCGTGCCTTCCACGGCGAAATCGGCTTCGCAACCCTCGCTGCGGCCGATCCAGTTGCGCTGCATGGTGAGCACCTGGGAGGGCCAGCCGGCTTCGATTTGCCGCATGTCTTCCAAGAGCTGGTCGGCGTACTGCGTGATGCGCAGGAACCACTGCTCCAGTTCGCGCTGTTCGACAGGCGTATCTTCGTGGCGCCAGCAACAGCCATCCACCACCTGCTCGTTCGCCAGAACGGTGGCGCAGACAGGGCACCAATTCACGAGCGACTGCTTGCGGTAGGCTAATCCGCGCTCCCACATGCGCAGGAAGAACCACTGGTTCCAGCGGTAGTACTCAGGTTCGCAGGTGGAGATCTCGCGGTCCCAATCGTAGGAGAAGCCCAGCCGGATGAGCTGCTTCTTCATATGGGCGACGTTGGAGTGGGTCCAATCGGCGGGGTGCTTCCTGTTCTTAATCGCGGCGTTTTCGGCGGGCAGACCGAAAGCATCCCAGCCCATGGGGTGCAGAACGTCATAGCCCTTCATCCACTGATAGCGGGCCAGGGTGTCGCCGATCGAGTAGTTCCGGACGTGGCCCATATGCAGGCGGCCGCTGGGATAGGGCAGCATTTCGAGAACGTAGTACCGCGGTTTGCTGCCATCATCGGCGGCTTTATAAAGCGTCCGGTCTCTCTCCCAGGCTTCAGCCCACTTTATTTCGATTTCCTGGTGGTGGTACGGCTGTTCCGGCATAACGATTTGAGTGTGTCCACATTGCGCTGGTCGTCGCCCGGATGATCGATGGGCGTTTCCAAGATGAACGCCTTGCCGCGGAGTTGGGGATGTTGGAGAATCCGCCGGAAACCGTCCAGCCCAATGTGACCTTCTCCAATATTCGCATGCCGGTCCAACCGGCTGTTGAAAGCCCCCCGGGAGTCATTGGCGTGGATGACGGGCACCTGATCAAGGCCCAGAATGCGCTCCACCTCCAGGACGGTTCGCTTCAGCCCCGCAGCGGTGGCGACGTCGTACCCGGATGCGTAGAGGTGGCAAGTATCCAGGCAGTAGGCCACGGGAAAGGGGAGGCGAGTTGCCACCAAGCCTTGCAACATCCGGAGTTCTTCCAAGGAACGGCCGATCGTGGCGCCGGCCCCGGCCGTGTTCTCGAGCAAGAGCGTGAAGCCCTGCGCGCGGATTCCGCGCGCAGCTTCATCGAGAGAGTCTGCCAGCGTCCGCAGGGCGGGCTCCAACGAATCGTGCCCGGTGGCGCTGCCGGGGTGCATCACAAGATATTCGGCGCCGATGAGCAGGGCGCGTTCCAATTCTCCACGAAACGCGGCGATGGACTTGGCCCGGATTTCGCTGTTCGCCGAAGCAAGGTTGATGAGGTAGCTGTCGTGAATCACCAGAGGGGCCAGATCGTGCTCGGCGCGCAAACGCCGAGTTTCGGCCACCTCGCTGGCGGGTGGGGGCGAGGCGCGCCACATCCGCGGACTGGAGGAGAAGATCTGGAAGCAGTTGGCGCCCAGTTCAATGGCTTTGAGCGCCGCGTTCTGCAACTTAGGGCTGGACGAGGTGTGAATACCAATGCGCAACAGGCCTTTTATCGTAGCGTTTTGTGCGCCGCCGGCGCGGCCTGACTAATTGGGCCGGACCACGCGGAGTGGCGAGGCGGCCGAAAAGGTACGGGTGCGGGTGGTGATTTCAGCCTCGATTCGATAGTTCCCTGCGGGCAATGCAGTCCCGTCGCGGGCTTGCAGAACCAATTCGGCAAGCCACACTCGTTCCCCGGTGAAGCGCTCCTGGCGCACGATGGCGGGGAAGGCCCGGCCATCCGACCAGCGGCGGACCTCGTCGCCTTTTTCGTTGCGCAGGACGATGTCGAAGTCCTGTCCGCTGGGAAACTCGAGCAGCACGGGGGTGTCCGTGGTGTTGCGCAAGGCGAGCCGGATGTGCAACACCGGCTCCGCGCCAATGACAGCCGGCAAGACGTCCGAGGCAACGTGCTCCGTCTTATCCAAGGCGATCTGGAAAGAAAGTTCGGGCGCGGTGATTACCGTGACGTCACCCAGCCGGGCGTAAACCAATTCGTAAGTACGGGGTCCGGCGATGGTAATGAATTCGCGCTGAATCAGCCCTACCCAGGGAAGCCAGGTATCACTTTGGACGCCGGCGTCCGCGCAGGGGCCCACGTTGTATTGGACCTTGGCACCATAGTCGAAATCGCCGAGTACGGTTTTCGCCTTGGCGGGGCGCTCGGCCAGGATGCCGGAACCGGTGCAATGATCGCCGGCATTGCCCGCCTCTCGTCCTACTTCGGTGTTGGCGTCGAGGAACAGGCGTTCGTGTGAGCCTTCACGGACGAGTTCCCAAATACGCCCCCCGCCGTCCTGCCGGAGCAATGTTTCCCAGCCCCGGCCGGGCCAACCAGTGACTACGTAGTATTCACGGCCGTCCACCTGCCTCTTGCCAGTCACCTCGACCCGCACTTGGGTCGCGTTGCGCCAGCTTGCGCGGTACACCCACTGGCTTCCTTCCATCAGCGGCAGCCAAGTGACGGGCTGAGCTGGTAGAAGCGCTCCGCAGAAGAGCATGGAAGCCCAAAGGCTAGCTGTAGTAATTCTTGTTCCAAGCATGACGTCGTAACACCTCAATGACGGCCGGAGAGAGCGGGCCTTTCAATGAGACGCGCAGATTGGCGGTGACGTTTGCAACTTTCCGCATGCCGGGAATCACTGTGCTTACCGCCGGATGCGATAAGCAGAACCGAAGAGCCGTTTCCGCGAGCGGCTCATTTACCCCGGCGGCGGCCAGATCCTTCTGCAGCGCGGTAACTTTCTCGAAGACCTCACGCGTGCGTTCGCCGCGGAAGTAGAAAGCACGGAACTCTTCGGGATCAAACCGGGTTTCCGGCGTGATGGCCCCGGTAAGGGCGCCTTCGTCCAGCGGCACGCGCGCCAACACTCCGATGCCCAGATCCCGGGTCAAGGGGAAGAGGTGTTGCTCCGGAGTCTGATCGAAGATGTTGTAGATCACCTGAACGGTATCGATGAGACCCGTGCGGCATACTTCCAGGGCCGAATCCGGCTGGTGATCGTTGATAGAGACGCCGAAGTAGCGCACTTTCCCTGCGCGCTTCAAGTCTTCGATGGCTCGCCGCCATTCGTCCCGGCCGATCCATTCGGGATTCCAAACGTGGAATTGCTGGAGATCCAGGCATTCCAGGCCGAGGTTGCGCAGGGATGTTTCGGTGCACTTGATGACGTAGTCAAAAGGGAAGACCTCATCGAGAGGGATTCCCGGGCGGGCGGGCCAAAGACGGTTCATCGGGGGCACTTTGGTGGCCACCCAGGCACGGGCGCCAGTTTCTCTAAGGGTCTGCGCGATCAGCCTTTCGCTGTGCCCCTCGTTATACGCCAGAGCGGTGTCGATGAAGTTCAGGCCGTTTTCCAGGGCCGTGCGCAGGGCGGCCAGGGCTTCGTCCTCGCGATGGCCGCGCCACTGGTTGCCGCCTAGCCCCCAAGCTCCGTAACCCACCTCGCTGACTGCCCAGCCTGTCCGTCCGAGTGTCCTTGTCTTCATGGCTTCCTCATCTTACGTCCGGAGCTACCATGAAAGCGGATGGCACGCAGGATATTGGCATTTCTCCTGACTGCGGCAATGTTGCTGTGGGGGGCAGAAATCCGCCTGTATTTGAAGGAAGGCGGCTACCACGTGGTTCGCGAGTACAAGGTACTCGAGGACCGGGTACGTTACTACTCGTCGGAGCGTGGCGACTGGGAGGAGATCCCCCTGGAGTTAGTGGATCTGAAGCGGACCGAGCGCGAACTGGCCAACAAGCAGGCAGCGGAACGCAAGCAAGCAGCCCTGGACGACGAGGAGGAGAAATTCGAACGCGCGCAGGCTGCCGAGATCGCCCGGATTCCTCAGGATCCCGGGGTGTACCTCGCCCAGACAGGCGATGTGTTGGCCCTCAAGCGGGCGGAGTTGAAGGTGGTGACCAATAAGGGCCGGAGCATCCTGAAAGCGATCACCCCGATTCCCGTGGTCACGGGGAAGGCGCTGGTCGAGATGGACGGGGAGCGGTCGGCAGTCGTTGTCCGGGGCGACCGGCCGACGTTCTATCTCCGAACAGACATGGCTGACCGGTTTGGTCTCGTACGGTGTGAAGTGAAAAAGAACGCCCGGCTACTGGAGCGGTGGGAGATTGCGCCTGTGGTGAACATCGTGCAGGCCACGAGGAACGAGATTGAACTCTTCCGGCAGGAAATGCATCCGGGGCTGTATAAGATCTGGCCACAGAAACCGATCGAGCCGGGCGAATATGCCGTGATCCAGTACACCGAGGGTGAGGGCAACACGCAAGCGTGGGATTTCCGGCTGGAGAAAGAAGCGCGCTAACCGGCAAAACGGCGGAAGAAGTCGAGACTCAGACGGCCTACCCGGGCGGCGTTAAAGTTTTCCAGGGCATGACGGCGGCCGGCTTCGCCCATTTCATTGCACCGTTGAGGTGATTCCAGCAGGCGCCCGAGTCCGGCGGCGATCTCGGACTCGCTATGCGGGTCCACCAGGACGCCACCAGGGCCCAGAACCTCAGGCAGGGAGCTGACGTTGGAGGCAAGGACCGGGCGGGCCGAGGCAAGAGACTGCGCGGGCGGAAGTCCGAACCCTTCGTAGAGGGAGGGGTAGGCGAGGAAGGCGGCGCCGCGGGTGAGTCCGGGCATCAGGGGCTCCGGGACATAGCGCAGCCAGCGAACGCCCTCTATGCCCTGCTGGAGCCGGGCAGCGACGGCAGCGCTTCTCCAGCCGGGAGCTCCTGCGATGACAAGTTCGTGGGACTGGCGCCAGCCGCCCGGCAGGCTGAGCCAGGCGTCCAATAACCGGCCCGTGTTTTTGCGGGGTTCGATAGTCCCAACGGAGAGCACGTACGGTTTGCGCAGGCCGAGCTGGCGGGCGGCATCCCGCGCTTGATCATCCGTCACTTCGAAATAGCGCTGATGAATGGGACAGGGAATAGTAACCACACGGGAGGGATCGAGGCCAAGGAGGCGCAGGGCATCCTGGCGCGAATTTTCGGAGATGGCAATGAGACCGGCGGCGCCGCGCAGCACGTACCGTGCGTGCTGCTCGAACGCGCGAACGTTTTCGGAGGTGTGATGCTCCGGCATGAGCATGGGAGTGAGGTCGAAGATGGTGCTGGTTACGCAGCGGCGGCGGGGCAGGCGGGTCTGCATGATGCACGCGTGAAATACGCCGGCGGGCGGCAGCAACATTTCGTAGGACGGAAAGCGAAAACGGTTGGAGGCGAGGAAAGCGCCTACGCCCGCCAGAGTACGAAGAGGGGCCGCCATGCTGCGGTCGTGCCGCAAGGGCGCCTGAGGATCGATGGCAGGCCAGGTTTCAATGGACTCGCCCGTTGCCGTCGCCCGCATGGCCTGAATCCACTCGTAGAGATACCCTTTCACCCCGGCACTCTTCAACAACATGGGTGTGGCATCAATGAGGATTCTCATAGAGGTTGATTCGTAAGGAGATGCTTCCCCCCGGCGGATTTCACTTCAATCAGCGGACTGTCGCCAAGCAAGCGGCGGATGCGCTCCAGGCTGGGGGCCTCGACGAGCAGATAATAGCGCTGGGGACTATTCCAGAAGGCGGGGAGTTCCTGGTCTGACAGAAACACCTGCGGGGCGCCCGGGGCGTAGGACCCGTACTCTAAATTGTTTACGCGGCCGTTGAGCAGCCAGCCGCGTTGAATGTCTGCATAGAAGAACACGGAAGAGAACGTGTAGTACTGGTTATCGAAGATCACCTCGCCGCGAGGTGCGGCGCGGAGCGCGGCGGCTAATGGCTGGCTGGAGAGATAGGGATCGAAGGCAATCATGGCGAGCCGGGCGGCGTGGAGAAACAGCATCATCATGAGACCCAGCGTGAGATAGGCCCGCGTGCCGCTCAGCAGCCAGCCCGCCGCCGCGCCCGCGAGAAAGGCCACGCCGGCAACAGCCAGCGGGAACTTCAGATAGGCGAATGAGGCGAGCGTGAGGTCGCCCATGTGGCCGAGAGAGAGCGTGTAGAGTTCCGGGTTCTGGTTCAGGGCCTGAGCAATATCGCCTGGGGCAGGCCGGTTCCACACGCTGGCCAGGAGGAAGATCACGGCGGCAGCAGCGAGCCCGGCTACGGAGCCCACCACACGGAGCGCCACACGGTGCCAGGGCCTCTCATCAGCGAGTACACATCCAAGAAGCAGGGCAAACGCAGGATAGGCGGGCATGGAATAGTATTCCTGCGTCGTGGAGAAGGTAAAGAACACCAGCACGAAGCCCAGCAGGCAAAGACACAACAGCCGCATGCGCGACGCGCGATCCTGGGCGCGGTAGCTGAGGCCAGGCAGTCCAGCGAGCCAGGCGCTCCAGGGGAAAAGCCAAAGCAAGTGGAAGAGCCAAAACAGATGGCGCGGCACGGTGTTGTAGTCCCACGGGTACCGCAGATTCAGGAAGCGGAGGATGTGCTCGTTGAAGAAGTAGAACCAGAAGAAGCCGCGATACTGTCCTGGTTCGCTCCGCAGGGTGAAGTCGAGGTAGGGCGGGTTTTGGAGGGTGGCGAGCACGTGCCAAGGAGCGGCGACGGCAAGCAGGCAGCCCAGGGCCAGCCACGGATGCAACCGCTGCCAGGTGCGGCGATGGCGCCATTGGCCGCTGAAAAACAGGAACAGCGCAGCGGCAGCTACCGGGAAGACTACCGCGATCAAGCCTTTGAGGAGGAGACCGGCGCCCATGCTGGAGCCCATCAACACGGCCCACCAGCGGTCTCGTCCGTCGTCCTCCTCGAGCGCGCGCATCATGGCCCATAGCGCCAGGGCAATGGCCGCGGTCAGGATGACGTCCGGAATCAGGATCCGCGTGAAGAGGAAGAGCCCGATGCAAGTGGCCAGCGAGAGTCCGGCGAGGAAACCTGCCTTGGGGCCAAAGGCCCAGCGGCCCATGGCTGCGGTGAGAGCGCAAAGAGCCAGGATGGAGAGTACGACGGGGAGGCGCGCCGCCCAGTCGGAGATGCCGAAGATCCGGAAGGAAACGGCCATCATCCAGTACTTCAGGGGCGATTTCTCGAGATAGGCGATTCCGTTGAGACGCGCAGTCACCCAGTCGCCGGATTCCAGCATGTTGCGGGCGATCTGGGCCTGCACCGCATCAACGTCGTCCATCAGGTGAGGCGGCGCGAGCAGCGTGGCGCCATAGATCAACGCCGCAATGGCGACGATGTGCGCTATGCGGTATTGCAGTCGATTTTCCATTCCCGCATCCACAAGAACAAGATCAGGAGGCCCCAGAGCGGGTAGCCCAGGTTTGCGCGCCGCTGCAAGTGGGCCGCCTTGAGTTTCTCAACCGCATCGGCAGAGAACAGCCCCGTCTGTATCACGGCCTGGCGGGACAGCGTTTCCTCCATCAAGGGCCGCAGCGGACCTCGGAACCAGCGGTGAGCCGGGATGTCAAAGCCCTCCTTCTTTCTCTCCAGCACCACCCGGGGGAGTTTGTCCTGCATCAGCCGGCGCAGCAGGTACTTCAGAACGCCGCCGCGAATCTTCAGATCCTCGGGCAACCGGGCAGCGAACTCGACAATGCGGTGGTCCAAAAATGGAGGCCGCACTTCCAGCGAATGAGCCATGCTCATCCGGTCGCACTTTACCAGGATGTCGTCGGGCAGATAGTAGCGCTGATCAAGCCAGAGGTAGCGATTGACAGGCCCGGCGGTGAAGGCTTCCGTCGGCAATGTGTTCATCAGTTCGCCGGGCGTCGGGTAATGGGAGGCAGCGTACAGGGATCGTTTGGTTTGCTCGTCCAGCGTGCCGTTCCAATAGAGATGAGCCGCGGGACCGTCCAGCAGAGAACCTTCGAGGAAGCGCTTGGCCTTAAATTCCAGGCTGATCTTTTCGTCTGAGACGGGCCACAGGCTCAGCAGACCCAACCCGGCCCGGCGAAGCCATGCAGGAATGCGGCGCGCACGAAGGGCGAAGGCGTCGGCCTGGTAAGTGAGGTAGCCGCCGAACAGTTCGTCCGCACCTTCGCCGCTCAGCGCCACCGTGACCTGGCCGCGCGTCATCCGGGAGAGGAACCATACGGGCAGGGCGCCGGCATCGGCGCTGGGTTCGTCCGAGTAGTGCACCATCTGGCGGATGGTGCCCTCCAGATCCTCCTCCGGATTCAGATCGAAAACATGGTGATCGGTGCCGTAGACGCGAGCCACTTCATTGAAGTAGGCACTTTCGTCGTGTCCGTGCCCACGAAAGGAGACGGAGAAGGTCTTGAGGTTGGGCACGGCCTGAGCTGCGTAGTGCAATACGGTGGACGAATCCAAGCCTCCGCTGGCCCAGACGCCGAGCGGCACGTCGCTGATCAGGTGTTCGCAGACGGCTGTACGTAACAGGCTATCGAGTTCTGCGCAAGCCTGCGGCTCAGTAACAGAGGGGGACGGCTGAAACCGCAATGACCAATACCGGCTGCGCGACAAGAACCCGTTGCGCCATTCGATCCATTCGCCCGGCGCCACCTTCTCGATGCCCTCGGCCAAGGTGTAGGGATAAGGAACCCAATTCAATGACAGGTAGTAGCTCAGCCCGTTGCGGTCCAGGCGGCGGGGCACTTCCGGATGAGCGAAGAGGCATTTCAGTTCACTGCCAAAGTAGAGATCGCGCCCGCGGAAGAATACGTAGAGCGGCTTGATGCCCATCCGGTCCCGGGCCAGCACGAGGCGGCGTTCGCTTTCTCTCCACAGGGCGACGGCAAACATGCCGCGGAGCCGCTCGAAGACGCCGGCATCCCATTCGAGGAAGCCCTTAAGCACAACTTCCGTATCTCCGTGGGAAGAAAAGGAGTGTCCGAGTGACTCCAGTTCCCGGCGCAATTCACCGTGGTTGTAGATTTCGCCATTGAAGGCGATGACCAGATCGCTGTCAGCCGCGAACATGGGTTGATCGCCGTGATCGAGATCGAGAATTGCCAGCCGGGCGGCCCCCAGCGAAACGAGTCCGGTTTCGTGGACTCCCTGCTGGTCGGGCCCCCGGTGACGGATGGTCTCAATGACGGAACGAATGCGGCCGGATTCAATGGGGTGATCCAGCTTGGTGTATCCGGCGATTCCACACACAAGCTCTCAGGATAGCGAACACGAGTATGCTATCCATAGATGGGCAATCCAGCGGGCACGGCAAGCCCGCACCTCCATGAAACCCGGGTACCTGTTTGGGCGGCAGCCGGTGGCGCGCTTTTGCTGCTTTCGCTCCTGGCGGGATGGCTGACTTCGGCCGCAAGCCACCTGCATCACGCAAACTTCGCCGCGCACCTGGCTGAGGCGGGCCGCCTGGAAGAAAAGGGACAACACGCTGAGGCGGCGGAAGAGTACCGGCGCTCTCTCCAGATTGACGCGCAGTCATTCGATGCCAGGCTGGGTTTAGCCCGAACGCTGTTGCAGCAGGGCTTTTGGCAGGAAGCCGCCCAACACCTGTCGCAACTTCGCCGCCTAGAGCCGACGTCCGGCGCGGTGCAGTTGCTGTCGGCAAGAGCGAGTATTGCGGCAGGCCAGATGAAGGCCGCGGCCGACTACTATCAGGGTGCGGTGTACGGGTATTGGCCGCCAGGGCGGGAGAGCGAAAGGTTGAACGCGCGAACCGAGTTGGTCAGGCATCTGGCCCGCACCAAGGATCAGGCAGGCCTGGTAGGGGAACTGGCGCGGTTGCAAAGTGAACTGCCGGTGGATTCGCGTGTCCGCCTGGAGGTCGCCCGGCTGTATCTGGAGGCCGGGCAAGCGGTGGATGCTGCTGAGGCATATCGTTTCTACCTGGCGTCTGACCGCAAGAATTTTGTGGGCTGGCTGGGGCTGGGCGATGCGGAAATGGCGGCCGGCCGTCTGGCCGATGCCCGGCGCGCTTACTATATGGCTCTGTCTCTGCGGTCGAATTCGGAGGAGGCTCGAGAGAAGTACACCGTGGTGAATGCGGCGTTAAATCTTGATCCCATGATGCGGCGGCTCAGCAGGAGCGAGCGGGAGGCCCGTTCAGAAAGGCTGGTCAGGCTGACGGGGGAGCGGTTGAACGCTTGCCTGGCGACGGCGCCACAGGCGGCGCGCGGCCCGATCGAGAAACTGCTGCAGGCGCCGCTGCCCAAGACGGTGGATGAGCGGATCGACCTGGCTGAGGATCTGTGGAAGGCGTGCCTGCAATACTGTCCTCCAATTCCTCTGGGCCAGTCCCCTCTACCTCTGGTATTCCAGTCGTTAAGCCGGGGGCAGCAGTGAGGCGTGTGCTGGTCATTGTGTCCTCGGTGTGGGCTCGTGCCGCATCCTGGTTGGCCCGCCTCGAGTTGGACGAGACGCAGCGTTTCCTCTTGCTGAGTGTGATCATTGGCATTGGTGCGGGGCTGCTGATCGTCGTTTTTCATGCGTTGATCGATCTCATCTCCTGGCTGGCGCTGGGGCTGCCTGCAGGCTCCCGGAAGTGGAGCGCGTTAGTAGGGCCGGCCGTGGGCGCTATCGTCTCCGTCTACCTGGTGCAGCGAGCATTTCCCGCTGCGCGGGGTAGCGGAGTGGTTCAGACCAAGGCTGCTTTGTTCCTCACGGACGGCGACATCCCGGCCGGCGCGGTGGCAGGCAAACTTACTGCCTGTTCAGTGTCGATCGGCTGCGGCAATGCGCTCGGCCCGGAGGATCCTTCGCTGCATATGGGGGCTGGGTTTGCCTCGGTGCTCGGGCGCGCCCTGCAGCTGCCGAAGCATCAGTTGCACTTGATCGCCCCGGTGGGTGCGGCGGCCGGAATTGCCGCGGCGTTTAACACTCCAATCACCGCTGTTCTGTTTGTGATCGAAGAAGTGCTGGGCGCGTGGAACTCCGCCACGCTGGGCTCGATAGTGCTCGCGTCGGTGAGCGCAGTGGTCACCAGCAGGGCTTTTTTGGGCGATCACCCCTTGTTCCAGGTGCCCGACTTTGAGATCCGGCACGGTTCTGAGCTCCTGGTGTACGTGGTGATGGGACTGGTGGCGGGCCTGCTGGCAAGTCTGTTCACGTCAGCCATTGTGGGCGCGAAGACAAAACTGGTAGAAACGCTCGGCAACCGGCTGCTTTACGGGCGTGCGGCGGCCGCCGGCTTGTTGGCCGGTATTGTGGGGCTCTGGTATCCGCAGGTTCTGGGCGCGGGCTACTCAGCGGTAGACGGCGCCCTTCACGACCAATACGCCTGGGCGGCGCTGCTGACGATCGGGCTGCTGAAAGTGGTGGTGACCGGCGCTTGCTACAGTGCCGGCATTCCGGGAGGAATGTTTGCGCCAACCTTGTTTATTGGCGCCATGCTGGGCGGAGGATTGGGCGCGCTGGCGGCCCAATTCTGGCCGGTGCCAATCAGCAGCACCAGCGCTTTTGTCCTGGTCGGGATGGGCACGTTCTTTGCGGCAGTGTTCCGTTCGCCAATGACGTCGATCTTCATGGCGTTTGAAGTGAGCGCCAGCTACAAAATCATCTTGCCGGTAATGATTGCGAACATGGTGGCCTATCTGGTGGCGCGGCGGCTCCGGCCGGCCCCGTTTTTCGACCTGGTCGCCTCGCTGGAAGGCATGCAGTTGCCGTCGCAGGAAGAGATTCGGGAGCAGACCCACTTACGGGTGGAGGATGTAATGGCTGAGTATGAGCCCACGGAGGAGCGCATCCGGTGGAAGCCAAACCTGGGCTGGCACGACGCGAACGGGCGGCTTCCCTTCGTCTACCCGGATCAGCCCCTGGAGTCGGCTTTGTACCAGTTTCGCGGCAGGCCCGTACTGCCCGTCGTGAGCCGCCGGGACAAACGGCAGATTCTCGGCACCATCGCCGTGGAGGATTGCCTGGCGCGCTACGGGCTCCAAGTGCAGCCGCCAGGCGAAACAAATGTGAAATCGCACCCCGGCGCCGGTTAATAGGAGGTGCGGGGCAGGCGTCCTTCCTGGCAGAGACCGAACGGAAGGAGGTCGCCTTGGCAGCCATACTGGAGAGCGAACCGGCGCAAATCATGGATCAAAGCGCACTCGCTCAGCTATTTGAAGAAAACTACGACCGGGTATTCCGTGCGGCTTTCCGGGTCACCGGCAACGCAGGCGATGCGGAGGACGTCGCGCAGACGGTCTTCTTGCGCCTGGCGCGCCGGCCCCAAGAGGTCGCAGCGGTCCATCATCCGTCCGCTTATCTGCATCGCGCAGCCGTCCATGCCGCACTGGATCTGATTCGTTCCAAACGAGTTACGACCAGCGTGAACCTGGATGACGCCGCGATGGAACCAGGCCATTCCCTGTCGGTACGCGCCGAGGCAGGCGAAGCCGTGCCAATTCGGCTCTGGCTCCGCCAGGCCATTGCGTCGCTCAGTCCACGACAAGCGGAGATCTTCACGCTCCGTTACATCGAGGGTTACGACAACCGCGAGATTGCCCGGATGCTGGGCACATCGCAAATTGTCGTGGGGGTAACGCTGCACCGCGTCCGCAGCTTGTTGAAGGGCCAGCTCGAAGCCATGCAAAAGAGGGCAAAGTGATGGAACACAAGAATCGTTTTTCCGACCCGTTGGATGAAGCGATTGACGCCGTGCGCTTTGAAGCGCCGGCCGAAGACGAAGTAGCGGCATCCCGTGCGCGAGTGTGGGCCCGCGTGTCCGAATCCGTGGAAACGGAAGAAATCCAGCAGCATGCAGACATCCGCGGCTGCGCGGACTTCCGGGCACTCTTTCCGGCCTACCGGGCCGGGAAGGTAACGGCGGGCCGTGAACTGCTCATTCAGGACCACCTCCGCGAATGTGGCGCCTGCCGGAAAGAATACGAGTCGGGTGCACGCCCGAGCGTGCTGGCGTGGGTTCAGCCGCAAGCCGGCCGCCGCACGGCCACGCCGTTGCACCGCCGTTTCGCCCTCGCGGCGAGCCTGGCGGTAGGTATTGCTGTGGGCGCATGGTTGCTTCGTGACAGTTTCCTGCCTACCGGTCAGGGGCCGCGGGCGACGCTGGCATCCGTGCAGGGGCAGGCGTATGTGCTTACGGCCCAAGGGCAACGGCTCATGAAGCCGGGCGAATCCATTAGCGAGAAGGAATGGATCAGAACGGCCAGCGGTTCGAAGGCCATGGTGCAACTTGTGGACGGTTCGCGCGTGGAAATGAATGAACGCACTGAGTTGGGCGTTTCGCGCAGCCGTTCCGACACAAAGGTATTCCTGGAACGGGGCGCGGTGATTGTGGAGGCGGCCAAGCGGCGGCAAGGCCACTTGATCGTCCATACCGAAGATACCGATGTTTACGTGACCGGCACGGTCTTTTCCGTCAACCGGGGCGTGCTCGGGTCGCGGGTGAGCGTGGCGGAAGGATCGGTGGCGGTGCGGAACCGGCGCGCCGGGGACCGTAGCCTGCAGGCGGGAGACCAGTTTGTGGGCTCGCGCTTTGTGGCCGCGCAGCCGGTGGAAGAGGACTTTGCATGGAGCACGAATGCCACGCACCACCTGGCGCTACTCAATGAATTCGCCAAGCTGAAGAATCAGTGGCAGCGCATGCAACTGCCGGAGTTGCGCTATGACTCTGCGCTGCTCAGGCAGATGCCGGCAGGCACGGTGTTTTTTGCCGGGCTTCCAAACCTGGGCGGCACGCTGGATAGCGCCTGGCGGATCTTCGAGACGCAAGTCCAGCAGAGTCCTGTACTCAAAGCTTGGTGGACCGAGAACCAGCAAACCCGAAAGGGCGAAGACATAGGCGAGTTGGTCAACCGCATCAAGATTTTCTGCGGTTACCTCGGCAACGAGGTGGTGTTTGCGGGGATGAAGGACGGCGCAGGCCGGACGCAGCATGCTTTCCTGGCCGAGGTCACCAAGAGTGGACTGGAAGATTTCATCAAGTCACAGATCCCCGCCGGAGAGACTCCGCCTCCGTATGCCGTGGTGAACAACACGGTGGTAATTGGAACCACCGCGGCAGCGCGTGACGCGTGGGTGCAATGGGCAGCAAACCGGGCGGACCAAGGCTTCACGGCTTCGGGTCTGGGGCAGCGGGCCTTGGCCTCCTACCGGCAGGGCACGGAGATCCTGGTGGCAATCGACACGGAGGGCGCCCAGTCTGCGGCGAAGGCGCCTGCGGCCAGCGGATTGGACAACGTCCGTTACTTCGTGGTGGAGCACCGCACGCTGCAACAGCGGAACGACCTGGATTCGGAAGTGAAAGCGGCTGTGACCTTCTCTGGACAGAGGCATGGACTGGCCAGCCTGCTGGCGCCGCCGGCCGCCGCCGGATCGCTCGATTACTTCTCCCCGAACGCCGCTTTGGCTGTCTCGATGGTAGCGGTGCGGCCCGAGCAGGTGCTCGACGAGATGATCAAGCTTGCGGGGCCGGACGCCTCGTTGCTGCGCGAAATCGAGGAGGTGGAACGGCGCACGGGGATGAGTGTGCGCAACGACATCGCGCAGTCGCTGGGCGAGGACGCCTCGTTCGGCGTGGATGGTTCGCTGCTGCCGGTGCCGGCATGGAAGGCCGTGGTGGAAGTGCGTGATGCGAACCGGCTCCAGCTCTTCATGGAGCGGCTGGTGGCGGAAATAAACGCGGAACTGGTCAAGGCCGGCCGCAAGGGCCTCACACAAACGAAAGAAAACTGGGACGGCCGCACGCTGTATTCCATCCAGTCGCAGGACCAGCCCGCCGGCGTACAGTATGTCTTTGCCGACGGCTACTGGATTCTAGGACCGGATAAGAACGCGCTTGTGCGGGCGCTGCGGTCGAAGACTCAGAACTGGCGGCTGACCAATTCCTGGGAGTTCCGGGAACGGTTGCCGCAAGCGCCTTCTCCCCACTACTCCGGACTGGTTTACGTGAACTTCACCGGCGTCGCGGATCTGATCGGCGATGCCGCGGGCGCGGCCGTTCCCGGCGAGAAAGTGGAGGCGTTCCGCACTCTCGCGGCAAACATCAAACCGGCGCTGATC
The DNA here is from genome assembly GCA_964460395.1 of uncultured Solibacteraceae bacterium. Taxonomy (GTDB): domain Bacteria; phylum Acidobacteriota; class Terriglobia; order Bryobacterales; family Bryobacteraceae; genus CAYWQS01. Next base: position 22,917 of record CAYWQS010000016.1, read on the forward strand.
TGCTTGTACGGGGAGCCGGATGCGATTCAGCTGCAGACGCGCACCGGGCTGTTGGGCCTGACCATGGATCAATGGCTGGGCGCGGCAGGAATCCGCGACCTGCTCAGCACCTCACCCATGAAAGTGCTGAATACAGCGCAAACGAAAGAAACCGCCATGCGCCGGGAACAACACCGGAGCGGTTTTCGTATCGGAAAGCGATGAGACCGGTCATCGAACTGGAAGACCTGAAGGTGAGCCTGGGCGGGCGCCCCATCCTGCACGGGCTCACCTGCAACCTGCACGGCAAGTGTATCGGCCTGCTGGGGCCAAACGGAGCCGGCAAATCCACCCTGCTGAATACGTTGTTGGGCTTTCACGCGCCGTCCTGCGGGACGGCGCGTTTGTTGGGGCGGGACATCCGGCTGGAAGGACCGGTGCTACGGCGCCGAGTGGGTTACATGCCGGAGCACGATTCCTTCATCGCCAACATGACGGGTGTCCGGTTTGTGCGTTATCTGGGAGAACTCAGCGGGCTGCCCGCCGAGGCCGCGCTGGAACGCGCCCACGAGTCATTTTTCTACGTGGGCCTGGGCGAAGCGCGCTACCGGCCCCTGGGTGGCTACTCGCTAGGCATGAAGCAGATGGCGAAACTCGCGCAGGCCATCGCGCACGGGCCACAACTGCTTTTGCTGGATGAGCCCACGAACGGGTTGGATCCCGCGGGCCGGACCCGCATGCTCAACCTGATCCGGGAAATCCGCGACATCGAAGGCATGCACATCCTGCTGTCGTCTCACCTGCTGCGCGACGTCGAAGAATGCTGCGATGAAGTGCTGATTCTGAAAGAAGGCCAGATCGCCTCGGTGGCCAATCTGGCCGAAGAACGGCGCAGTAACCGCAAATTCCTGGAGATCGAGGTGCTGGGCGGAGCACCACCCATCGCGGAACACTTTACGCGGCTGGGGTGCGAGTGCGCCCTGTTCGCCAACGGCCGCATGAAACTGGCGCTGCCCGACGAACTGGAGATCCGGGACGTGTACCGCGTGGCGGCGGACAACGGTGCGGTGGTGAGGAAACTTACCTTCCGGCGGGATTCACTGGAAGACATCTTCTGGCGGGCGATGAACAACGGCGCCGGCAAGGAGGCCGCATAGCTCTATGGCGGTCTACAAACGCCACTATTCAACATGGTCGGGCCGCATGGTGGATGGCTTGCCCCGGTTTCTGGTGATGCCTGCCTACGCCCTGCGCGGCGTGTTCGAATCCCGCTTTCTGCTGGGCTTTTTCGTGCTCTGTTGCGTGCCGTGGCTGTTCGCGATGGCGATGATGTACGTCTACTACAACCCGCTGGTGCGCACGATGATCGGCGCCAGCGGCGACCCTCCGTTCGCGATTGATGCCAGGTTCTACATTGTGCTGGTGCGCGTACAATGCGTGCTTTCGGGCATTCTGTGCGCCATCATTGGACCCAGCCTGGTGGCGCCGGACCTGACCAACAACGCGCTTCCGCTCTACCTGTCGCGTCCCATTACACGTGTCTGGTACGTGGCAGGCAAGTACATGGTGCTTTTTCTGATGATGTCGACAGTTACCTGGGTGCCCGACCTGCTGCTGTATGCCGTCCAGGCGAGTCTGGCAGGCGGCAACTGGTGGCGTGAGAATCTCATGATCCTGCGAGGCATATTGCTTGGCTTCGTGAGTTGGATCACGGTGCTGAGTTTCCTGGCGCTGGCGCTTTCCGCGTGGGTGAAATGGCGGCTGGTGGCTTCCGGGCTGTTCGTCGCAATCCCGGTGGTGGCGTCGGGTTTCGGCGAGATGATCAATGCGATCCTGCGCACTTACTGGGGCGGTTTGCTGAACCTCTGGTACCTGTTCGACGTGGTGTTCTACTCGTTGTTTGACGTGCCGATCGTCCGCCGCATGAGCCGCAACATGATGGGGGCGGCGTTGCGCGACGACATCCCCACTGGCATCGCCTGGCTGGCTCTGGCGGGCGTGCTGGGGGCGGCCATGTGGATGCTGCGCCGGCGGATTGTCGCCCGGGAGGTGGTGCGATGAGCGCTACACTCAACCCGATGCCGGTGGAAAGTCCCACTTCGGGAGCCGCCCGCGTGCCGGACCAGCACGCGATCCTTTGCGAAGACGTGTCGAAGTTCTACGGTGATGTGCTGGGCGTGAACCGCGTGAACCTGCGAATCGGCCCTGGCATCACGAGCCTGGTAGGCCCCAATGGAGCGGGGAAAACCACGCTGATGAACTTGATGACCGGGCTGGTGCACCCCACGCGAGGGCGGGTCCGCGTCTGCGGCGTTTCACCCAGCGACGCCTCGCGGTTCTTCCGGCTGGTGGGTTACTGCACACAGTACGATTCGTTCCCGAAAGGGGTTACGGGCCGCACCTTTATCCACAACTGGCTGCGGCTGCACGGTTATACGCGCGCCGAAGCCGCCAGCCTGACGGAAGAGGCGCTGGAACGCGCGGGCATGACCTATGCGGCCGACCGCCAGGTGGCGGGCTACAGCAAAGGCATGCGGCAACGGATCCGGCTGGCGCAGGCAATCAGTCACCATCCGCGCGTCCTGGTTCTGGACGAACCGCTGAACGGGCTGGATCCCATGGCCCGCGGTGAAACCCTGGCTCTTTTTCAGGAATTGGGCGCCGCCGGCATGCATGTGGTCGTCTCGAGCCATATCCTGCACGAGGTCGACCGCATTTCCGACCGCATCATTCTGATCACCAGCGGCTATGTGGTGGCGGAAGGAAACATTCAGGGTGTGCGCGACGAGGTGAAGGAGCAGCCGATGCAGGTGCTGGTCCGCTGCGGCGATCCGCGCGCGCTGGCGGCCCGCTTCCTGCTCGAACCTCACATCGTGGAGGCGCGCCTGCAGCCGAAGCTGAGCGGCGTTCTGCTGCGCACCACGCAGCCAGACACCTTCTACCGCACACTGCAGAACTGGATTGTTAACGAAGGGCTGGACGTGGAGATGGTGGCCCCGGCCGACGACGACGCCGAAAGCGTCTATCACTACCTGATCGGCTCCGAGGAGGAAGTGAAGTGAACGGTACGGCTCTTGCCCAACTCCGCGCGGTATTCGAACAGGACTTCGGGCGCTACCTGCTGCGCCTGCGCGGCCTCTGGGTATACCTGCTTGCGCTTGGACCCGCCCTGATTGTTGGCACACACGCTTACATGCTGGCCACGGGCCGCCAGCGCGGCCACATCGAGGAAGACCATACCGTGATGGCCGGTTTCTTCCTGATTTACTACCTCCGGCTGGGGATCTACTTCGGCTGTCTCGGGATCTTTACTCGACTGTTCCGTGGCGACATGGCCGAGCGCATCATGCACTATTCGTTTCTGGCTCCGGTGCGCCGGGAAATTCTGGTGGCCGGCAAGTTTCTGGCCGGCGTGGCCACGGCCTTTCTGGCCTTCGGCTCCGGGGTGGCGGCTTGCTTTCTGCTGATGTATGTAGGCTATGGCGAGGAGGGGCGGCGCTTCCTGTTCGACGGGCCCGGCCTGCAGCAACTGGGATCGTACCTTCTGGTGACCCTGCTGGCGTGCGTAGGATACGGGTCTCTTTTCCTGCTGCTGGGCCTGCTATTCAAGAACCCGATTATCCCGGCCGTCGTGGTGATGATCTGGGAGGGTCTCAACCACTTCCTGCCCAATGTCCTGAAGAAGTTCAGCGTCATTTTCTACCTGGAGCCGCTTTGTCCGGTGGAGCTGCCATTGCGCGATGTCAGCGCCATCTTCGCCGTCTCCGCCGATCCCATCAGCACCTGGCTGGCGATTCCGGGCCTGTTTCTGGTGGCTGGAGCGTTGCTGGGGTACGCGTGCTGGCGCAGCAGGACGCTGGAGATCAACTACTCGACCGATTAGCAGCAGACCTGGACCGCTTGTCTCCCGTGCGCGGATAGTGTAAGGATTTACATATCAGCATGCGCACGATCGTCCATTGGGACGGCGACCGCTTCTTCGCGTCCATCGAACAAGCGGCTGACCGGCGGCTCCGCCACCGTCCGGTGGCAGTGGGCGGCAGCAACCGCGGCGTAGTGTTGTCGGCCAGCGCTGAAGCGCGCCGCTACGGCATCCGGCCAGGATTCACTACTGCCAGGGCGCGCCGGATGCTGCCGGGGCTAGTTGTCACGCCGGCCAATTTCGAATTGTACGAGCGCTTTTCCGACCAGATTCTCGGCCTTTGCCGGGAGGCCACACCGCTGGTGGAACCGGCAGCCGTCGGCGCTGCCTGGCTCGACTTGACTGGCGCCGAGCGGTTGAACGGCCAGAGCCCGCAACAACTGATCCGGCACCTGCGGGCCACGGCGCATGACTGGCTGCGGGTTTCGCTTTCCGCGGGCATTGCCACCAATAAGCTGGTGGCGCGCCTGGCTGCCAGGCTGAGGAAACCGGGCGCGCAAATCCTGGTGGCGCCGGGCGAAGAGCGTGCCTTTCTGGCGCCCCTGCCGCTGGGCTGGCTGCCAGGACTGGACCGCGAGGCGCTGGATGCTTTGCAGGTGGCGGGTTTCCGGTCTATCGGCCAGTTTGCGCAGGCCCCCATTGACGCGTTGGGCGATGTGCTGGGCCGGCGCGCGCTGGTTTTGCAGAGACGGGCGCAAGGAGTATCGGAAGAGCCTGTGGCGCCGCCCCGTCCGCAATCCGGGGGCCTCCGGGAGACATTGGAATTCGCCGAGGATGAATGGTCGGAACCAGTTTTGCTCGCGCATCTCCGCCGCCTGCTGACCCAGTTGATGACGCGCGTCCGCGAACGCGGCGTGGAGATCCGGCGGCTTACCCTGCATCTGCGTTACACGGACCGGGAAGAGAACCGCCGGTCGCTGGACGTTCCGGAACCATCCGCGCTGGACAGCGATTGGTTGCCGCGCCTGCCCGGTTTGCTGGCCGCGGCCTGGACCCGCAGGGTGCGTCTGCGCACGATCAGCCTGGAAGCGGCAAAACTCTACTGTCCTTCCCCGCAACTGGAATTGTTTTCGCGGGATGGGGAAGCACGTGAGCGGCGCGCCCGACTCGCCGCCACAGTGGACAAACTCCGGCAACGGCACGGAGCGGGTATCATCCGTTTGGGCGTGGACCTGGCAGGCGCGGGCTTCAGCGCTGGCTTGCCTCCCCGGCTTGTACCTGGGTATTGAACTCGGCGGAGCGGTTACGCGGAATGCTGAGCGATTGCCAGTGGGCGCTGTTGAAGTGTTTGGCCAGAAGAACGATCTGGCCCACGTGGCAGGCATAGTGCGCGATCTGGCGGTTGATGGCCTGCATCACCGAATGGGCCTCACCCCGGATGGTCACAGTACGTGCGAGATCCGCTTCCGTCAGGGGCTCCAGAGCGGCAAACACAAGGCGCCAGCCATCTTCCCACACAGAGAGAAGCGCTTCGCGTGTGGGTGGCGGGCTTTCGAACTCACTGTCCCGGTTCCGGTCCGGCTTTTCGCCGTCGGTGGTAAGGAAATCGGTCCAGCGGGAGCGCATGTTGCCAGCCATGTGTTTCACCAGGGTGGCGATCGAGTTCATCTCCGGATCGAGTGTAGCGGTGAGATGCTCGTCTTTCACTTGGGCCATGGCCTTTTCCGCCAGGGCTTTGTACTGGCGGAACACCGCAAGGGCATCTTCGAGGTAAGAGGTTGTGAACTGTAGCGCCATGGACTGATTAGACCACCTCCCAGGCTGAACGAAGGCCATCTGGTCAAGGCGGGACAGTCAGGGCTGGAGGGCTCCGGACCGGTCCAACCGGCCGCGCTCGATAAGATGGGCTACCAGCCGCGCGGTATGATCGCGCGCGTCGCGACGGCCCGCTACCACCTGCCGGGCCCGCAGGCGCAGCAAAAGTTTGACCTCTCCTGCGGCCGCGTCCCACCAGGCGAAACGGTCGAAGCGTTTCCACACGCCAGGATGAAGACGGCACTGGCCGGCTGCAGGACAGGCAGCTTCGGCCTCCGCCATCAACGCACCCACTGCCCGGGACTGCGCTTCGATGATGTCCTCATAACGCACGCTCCGGGCCGTGGCGATGGTGACCAGCCAGTCGCCCTGTTCCCGGCGGAGGTAGGCACCATCCGGCAAATCCTTCCACGCCCCCTTGGACAACCGGAAAGCGAAGACAGAATCGCCAAGCTGGTACACGATTCGGCCCTTCTCGAGGCGTGACCGCGGGGCCGCGTCGGGGGGATCGAGGCCGCGCTGCCCAGGGGCATGGAAGAGAAGCGCGGCGAAAAAAATCCAAACCACCCCCGAAGGATACCTTCCCGGCGCCATGCTGAATCAGGGCTCCCGTTGTCCGGCGTGCCGGGATATGCTGCACCCATGCCAACTTCCCGCCGGACCTTTCTGGCGGCCGGCTCGGCGGCCGCGAGCGCGCCTGCCACCCCTGCGGCCGGCCGCATGAAACTGGGCACACAGCACCGCGATGACGACGCTTCGCTGCGGGTCTTCGCCGCTCTGGGCGTGCATCATATCTGCTCGAACTTGCCATCGCGCACCTTCGACGCCGCCTGGAGTGTCGAAGGGTTGAGCCGGCTTCGGGAGCGCATCGAGGCCCGTGGCATCCGGCTCGAGATGGTTCCGCTGCCGCTATCGTCGCTGTCCATTGAACGGCATGAGATGCCGGAGTTGATGTTGGGGCAGTCGCCGCAGCGCGAACGGCAAGTGGACCAGATCTGCGAGATGATCCGGAACTGCGCCCGTGCAGGGATCCCGGCCGTTAAGTACAACATGTCGATCCTGGGCGTGGTGCGCACGGAACCCACCCGAGGCCGCGGCGGCGCTCAACTCTCGACCTTCCGCTACCGTGAAGGAAAGCAGGAACCGCCGTTAACCGCCGCAGGCCTTGTGCCAGCCGATGCTTACTGGGAAAGGATCACGTGGTTTCTTGACCGGGTGGTGCCGGTGGCGAATGAAATGAAGGTTCGTATCGCCTGTCATCCGCACGACCCGGGGATGCCGCCCGGCAAAGGTTGGCGGGGTGTGGAGACCGTGTTGGGCAGCGTGGAAGGGTTGAAGCGCTTCGTCACCATTCGTGAGAGCCCCTACCACGGGCTGAACTTCTGCCAGGGCACGGTGTCGGAGATGCTGCGCGACCCCGGCCGCGAGATCTTCGACGTCATTCGCTGGTTTGGGACCCGCAAGAAGATCTTCAACGTGCACTTCCGCAACATCAAAGGCGGCTGGCTGGATTTCCAGGAAACTTTCCCCGACGACGGCGACGTGGATATGCTGCGGGCGCTCCGTGTCTATCAGGAAGTGGGCTACGACGGCATGTTGATGCCCGACCATGTCCCCATGATCGAAGGCGACGGGGGCGGAAGACAGGCGTTCGCCTTCGCATTCGGCTACATCCGCGCCTTGCTGCAGGCGGTGGAGGCCGGGTAGAAGCCCAGCCCGAAGATCCGGCGAAGATCACCTGCAAAAGAGAGTTGGTTTCGTCCGCCTGGTTCGGTCACAATACGGGAAGTGACCCGAGTGCCAGCTCTTTTTGTGCTCTTTCTTATTTGGCTGCCAATCGCCGGAGTGGCCGCGGAACCCGCCACGCTGGAGCCTGACGCAACTTTGAACTCGCGGCTGCATGCGCTGGTGCGCCAATTGCATCTTGAACCCCAAGTAGAACAGAAGAGATTCGCAGTCTCCATAGTGGACGTCACCGACCCCGAACACCCGCGGTATGCGGGAGTAAACGATACGGTGATGATGTATGCGGCTTCGCTGCCGAAGATTGCGATTCTGCTGGCCGGCTTTGAACGGGTAAAGGCTGGAGCTCTTGCCTACACGCCGGAAGTGCGCGAGATGTTCCACCGGATTGCAAGGTTCTCCTCAAACACCGACGCCTCGCGGGCTGTGCGGATGATCGGGTTTGAACAGATTGCCGCCACTCTCACCAGCCAGCGCTACCGGCTTTACGACCCTTCTTTGAACGGTGGCCTATGGGTGGGCAAAGCTTACGGAGGCCCCGGTGACTATTGGCAGCGGGATCCGCTGCACAACCTCTCGCACGGCGCGACCACGCTGCAAACGGCGCGGTTCTTCACGATGCTGGCACAAGACCGGCTGGTAAGCCCCGATCTTTCTCAGGAACTGAAGGACGCGCTGGGGCACCCCGGAATCCGGCACAAATTCGTTAAAGGCCTGGAAGGGTTGCCAGGCGTCAACATTTACAGGAAATCAGGCACCTGGAAAAACTGGCATTCCGATGCTGCGCTGATCGAGTACCGGGGCCGGCGGTATGTCGCGGCCGCATTGACGGAAGATCCGCAAGGCGACAGGATCCTGCAGAAGCTGATCGGGGGCGTCCATCGCATCGTGTGCGATTCCCACCCCACACTGCTGAGCTCTTACTAGCATTTCCGTTACTTCGAGCTTTGGATCAGCTGTTCGATCAGCGTGGCAACCCGCTGATGTTCCACGGCGGAGTTGACGCGCAGCACATTGGACATGAGAGCGACCAGGTAGACGCGTGAACCGCTCTCCACGATGGCCACAGAGTTCATGATGTTGGTCTCGTTGCCAGCATAGGGTTTGCAGACGAATCCAGGCTCGGGGCGGCATTGGAAGAACGAACCCGACTTGAAGAAGACCGCGGCGTTGTTGAGCGAAGGTGCTGACGCATAGCGGTAGCGGGGCCTGGCAAAGTAGATCAGTTTCTTGATTTCCAAACTGGACCAGGCGTCCACCACGCGTCCCTGCTCCACACGGAGCAGCCAGCGCAGGAGTTCGCGCGGAGTCCCATAGCTCTTTGCGCCGGGAATCACTTGGGACCCTCCAATGGTGAACATGGTGCCCAAGCGGAAACTCCCGGTGTCGATACCCGCCTCCCGCAGCGGTTGCTCGAGTGTCTCCAGCGCCTGCCGGGACAACTCAGCTTTGTTGCCGGCCAAGAACGTTCTTTCCTGCTCGGCAGTGGGAGGGTAAGAGGCGCCAAAGTGGTTCAGCAGCAAAGCCTCTTTCCAACAAAAGGAGCCGGCCGCATTGGAGCTTTGGCTAAGCATATGGTCCAGCCATTCCCACAGGTTGAAGCGGTCGCCGGGACGAATCTGCCGGTTGACTACCGCGGGCCAGCCGTCCTCGAAGAAAGGGACCGTCTTCCCGTCGCGAATGACAAAACCATCCGCGGCACGGACGGTTTCGCGCAGCAGTCTTTCGCGTGCGGTTACTTGGCGCTCACGGCGCGCTAAAGCGCCGAACATCCCTGTCACCACGCATAGTTTGCCCACACTGCCTGGCAGCGCGGAGGCCGTTTCCCGCACTGCGGCATAGCGTGGTCTCGCCGGATCCGTTATGTCGAGAAGAGCGAGACCATAGGATTCGCTGCGCCCGGCAACGATCGCTTCCAACCCTTTCTGCAGCATGGGGTCCTTAGGCGTGTTGCCGTCGATATCCAGCGATTGGTGGCCTAGGAGCCGCAGTTGCATGCGGCTTTCCGGCCAGAGCCCACCGGGCGGGACTTTCGGCCCGCGAACCTTACCCTGCTGTGCCAAAGCGTAGCCTTGCAAGCGGCGGATTCCTGTGCGCTGAAAGCCGTCCAGCGGGTAGGCGGACACCAGACAACTCAGACTCGCAATGGCGGCAAGCGCTTTCATTCGTCCTCCAGCGGTTGGTCCAATCGCACCATCCGGCCGTTCCCCGCCGTGGTTTCGAGAGCCGCAAGCGCTTCCAGTGTGCGTGCTTCCTGATAGCGCACGAGAGGCCGGATTTGGAACAGACGCAACTCCCCCTTTTCAAATCCGAACTCGATGTCCCACGGCAGTTCCGATCCACGGGCATCCCGAGCCGGTTGCAGTTTGGACTTTACTTCCGCGGCCAACTGCCGCAACCGATCGATCTCAGCGGCCGTAAGAACGAAGTCCTCCCCACTGGCAGGAACCCTCACGAAGCCGCCCTTCGGAGAAGGGACTTTCTTGTAGGCCGCGCGAGCCTGTGCGAGCAGCCGCACCCGGCCATCCGCCTGGAGCAGCAGAGATTCCGAAACACCACCGTCCACCACCGCCGCCACCCCTTCGTTCACGTTGACGGTCAAGTCACTCAGATCCAGCGTAGAAAGATTCGCGGTGGCCATGACCCCCGATTTGTCGGCCGGGACGGTTCGCAGGAGCACGACGGAGGGATAGACCTCAGCACCGGACTCCAGAGCTTCGAAGCGCCAGGCCCAGGCCCGCTCTTCAAATGGCGAAGCCCACACCTCCTTGATCGCTTCCGCGATTCGCGTTTCCCCAACGACGTTGGGCATGGTCAGGTTCAGGCCAGCACCGGTGAACTCGGGCAGATCTTCCGCATTCGTGTCGCTACGGACAAACACGCCATAGGTGCCGTCCGGGCCAAAGGTCCGGCGCAGCCGGTCATACAGGTCATCCACAAACCAGGGCTCGAGCGTCATGGTCCGGATTCCCTTGCGGATGGCCGCCAGCCGGGGGCGCATCGAGTCGCGGATTTGGCCGGGAGCAGTGCCGGCGTTTCGCAAACGCTCCGCTTCCGAGTTGAGCGCTCGAATCCGGTCCAGCAAGCTGGTTCCCGAGGCGTCCTTGCGCGACGCATGCGCGTGGTAGACGCCAAACGGCACGACAATTCCTGGCGCGACTGTTTCCGGGAACAGCCGCTTCAACTGGCCGAGGTTAGCGGCTTTCGGGCCGCAGAGGATACCGGAGTCCACCATGGTGGTTTCTTCCAGTTGGCGCAATCTGCGGTCTGACACATTGGTCCTGGTGGTGTCCAGAACCACTCGCCCGCGGGCAGCCTGGCTCTTGCGCCAAACTGACTGTTCATCGACGGTCAGGCTGCTCCAGGGACGGAGGACCACCATGCCACCAGGAGTGACGGCATAAAAAACTTCCTGGCCGAGGTATGGGCGCAAAACAGAGAGCAACGAAGAGGGAATGGTGGCGTTTGGTATGCCCAGATTCGCCGCCAGAAGCTGTGCGTGCGACAGCGCGTTACCGCTATCTAGCGTCAGGATGCCCCGCATGGGCTTCAGTTCGGCCACCGTCGCGGGCAGGATATAAATCCGGTCCGGTTCGATCTCCGGATGGTTGGCGGCTTGCTCAATGAGAGCAAGTTGGCCGATAGCGACGCCCGGGTTCAGAGCCCTGATCCCCCTCCGGGAAGTGGCGTCCAGTAGGCGATGGGTCCGGCCGCTGAGCGCATCGGAATCCCGCATGAGCGCTTCCAGACGATTGGCCAGGGGTAGCATGACGGAGCGGCGCAGCAGTTCGTCAGAGAGTCCTGCGGCCAGCGGCTCGATGATCGTAAAACGCTCCTCCACTTCACCAAAGGCCCAGATCGCCGTGGCGCGGGCCCATTCCGCCCCACCTTCCAAATACTCGAGCAGCGCTTCATACTCACTGACAGGGATTTGCGGTTTGGCGAGGGCCGAATCGAGGTCCGCCTGCAACGCAGCCAATTGACGAAGCGAGATCCACCCGCCGCCGGCCGCGAGTTTGAGCCACGCGCCGGCCTCCTGCAGGCGGACGTGACGGCTGGCCGAGGCTGGGGTTCGCCCACCGTGCCGGAACGCCGCCGTCTGAAGCCGGACTTGTTCATCGGCGGCGATCAAGCGTTGCGCCGCGGAGAGCCCTGGCGTCGTCAATTGCCGCCGCAACTCCAGGCTGCGGTCCGCCTGTTGAGACAAGTCGAACACGGCAGGCGCGTTCGGTTCACTGTACTCGGCCTTCATCAAAGCCAGAAGTTTTGCAAACCCATCGGGGTCAGCGTCTGGATTCCGGGCCATGAACGCCTCGACTGCCGCCACGTCGGCGGGTTCGGGGCGGGAATGGATCTTGCCGCGCAGCGGCTGAAACGAGGGAAACGCTTCCCCCAGCCGTGCAGACAGAGCACGAATTTCCTTGACGCGGCCGGTCTGCGCTCCGTGCGGGACCGCAGCCACCACCTGCAACGCAAGCAGATAGTGGCGGGCCACCCAATCGTGCCTGCTGAGCAGCGCGGTCAGAAGGCGCCGCCCTTCCCTCTCTTCATCCTCCGCCTGCCTGACGCCGCGCCTCCGGTATGTCTTGGCGTAGATCCAGCCGTTGGTGCGGTCATTGAGAAAATCCAGCATCACGAGTTCGCGAAGCCAATAGTGGTTCCGCTGCGAATCGAAGAACGCTTCGAACTCCATGCCGGCGAGAAACCGCGCGAGGTCGAAATGGAGGGCCGCCAGGCGCTCAGCGGCCACACTGGGCGCGGCGTGCTGGAACCCGCCCGCTTTGCCGCAGGGGGCTCCCTGCGGGGGCAATCTCTGGCCATCCTTGCAGTACCACCAGATCGGACCGTAGGGGCCGCGCGGATCGTTGCGGATGGCCTCCATCAGGCGCAATGCTTCTGCGCGCTGCGCTGGTGTGAGATCAGGCAGCGCTTCCTGGGCTGGAAGAGTAAGGGGGAAGATGAAGAGTGAGAACCAGGCCCCAAGCCGCATCGTGGGCACAGAATAGCAGGTTCGTACCGGACGCAAGTGCAGGAAGTTGTATCGTGGAATTTCGGGGGCCTCCCCGGCGAGAATCAGACCCGTGACTGCTATTCCTTGCTATCCCATCACCCTCCAGGCCAATGGCGGCCCACTGTTCCAGGACGGCATCTGGCATGGGTTTGTGGCCTTCGACACGCCAGGCCTGACGCTGCAGCAACTCGAGGCGGTGGCCCGTTACTACTATGGGCTTGGTTGCGCGTACCTTTGTCCGACGATGGTGACGGCGTCCCCGGAAGCGTACCGGTCCAACCTGCCGGTTTTCCGCGCTGCACGCGACTACGCTTGGGGACAAGGCATTCTGCCGCCTCATCTGGAGGGGCCGTTCCTGGCGCCGGAGTGCATTGGGGCGCACAACATCGAACTCCGCCGTGATCCCACCGTGGAGTTTGCGGAACAGCTTCTGAAATGGTCCAACGGGTTTCTCGGCTGGGTGACGATGGCCTCGGAAAGGCCGGGGGCGATCGACACGATTCGCTATCTGACTCAGCGCGGCGTCGCGGTCAGCCTCGGCCACCAGAATCCAACGGTGGAATATATCCAAGCGGCGTTGGAGGCAGGCGCGACAGGCTTCACGCATGTGCTCAACGCCGCCACGCGGGACAAATTCGGCGCGAAGGATCTTCGTATCGTGGCGCAATTCACCGACCGGCGCGCTTACTCCATGATCATCCCTGACGCCATTCACGTCCCTGCTTATGCCGTTCAGTTGATGGCGCAGAGCAAGGGGCCGGACAGGGTGATCTTTGTCGCGGACGAGAGCCCGTTGATCGGGGCGCCGGAAGGGACGAAAACCTCACTCTGGGGCCGTACATTTGAAATTCGGCGGGACGAGGCGGGCCGCATCCGCAGCTATGACCTCAGCGGTTCCTGCACTTCACTGATCGACTGCATGAACATTGCCTTGGGTTGGGGCGTTTCGCCGGAGGTGGTCGAACGCGCGGTCACCACGAATCCCGCCAATTTCCTGAAGCCCGCGCTGGACCGCCTGAAGATTGTCCTGCCAGTTAAGCCGGAGCACTGCGCTGGCGTAGCGCTGGTGAATGGCGTCTATGCGCCCCTCCCATTGTGACCGGAGCTATTCATGGAACTCATCGCCCCCACAATCACTCCTGCGTTGGATGTCGCTTTTCGCCCATCCGCCCTCGCCTGGCGCGCGTTTGCTGAACGAGCGAAGGCGAGGCCGCAACCCATCCGAATCGCCATTGAGCAGTCAAACGGATCCACCTATGTGTTTGAGCGGACAATCGCGCAAGAGGAGACGCAGAGGGATCTCGCCATCAACCTGCGCTATCTCGAGCGCGAGCTGAAATTCCTGCTGTGGGCCGTGGGAGGATTTCGGATTCATCTCGACGCACCCGAGCCTTTGATTTCGCTGCTGCGCGACTACGAGTACTGTTACTCGGCCAACCGGTTGTTTGATATGGAGGTGATGGGGCCGGTGATCTACGGGCGTCCGTTCGAGATCCGCCACACACCAGGCGGCGAGTTCCCCAAGGCCTCGCATGTGACATTGCCGCTGGGGCGTCACAAGGGCGGATGCCGGGTGGCGATCGACAAGGGGGCGTCAGATATCAAGGTATACGCCGAAATCGACGGCCAGCCAACCATCGCGACCGAATTCAAGTGGGATCCCAAGCCCCAGTCCGATCCGGCCTACCATTACGAGCACATCCGGCATGCGCTGCGCGCCGCCGCGGCGACCCTGCCGCGCGTGGACTGCATTGGAGTGAGTTCTGCGGGCGTTTACGTGGACAACGAACCACGCATCGCATCCTTGTTCCGCGGCGTGCCGCGCGACCGGTTTGAATCCGACATTGTGCCGATGTACCACCGGTTTCAGGAGGAGTTTGGCGGCATCCCGGTCGTGGTTGCAAACGACGGGGCGGTGTCCGCCCTGGCCGGCTCCATGAGCCTGAACACGAACCGCGTTCTGGGTCTCGCCTTTGGCAGCAGCCTGGCCGCCGGATACGTCGATGCGACAGGCAACATCACCACCTGGCTGGATGAACTGGCGTTCGCCCCCATAGACGTCAACCCGTTGGCGCCGGCCGATGAATGGTCGGGAGACCGGGGCTGCGGCGTACAGTACCTTTCCCAACAGGCCGTTAACCGGTTACTGGGGCCTGCAGGCATCGAGGTGCCCGCTGACATGGGAGTGCCAGAGCGCCTGGAACACGTGCAGGCGCTGATGCGCAAAGGGGACCCACGACCCGCCAAAATCTACCAGACCATCGGCGTGTACTTCGGCTACGCCCTCGCCCATTACGCAAGCTATTACGACATCGGCACGGTGCTGGTGATGGGGCGCGTGACCACCGGCGCCGGCGGCGAGTTGATTCTTCAAGTTGCGCGCGAGGTTTTGCAGCGCGACTTCCCGCACCTGTCGATTGACGTTCGTCTGCCCGATGAGGCTTCCCGGCGGGTAGGGCAGGCCGCTGCCGCAGCTTCGCTGCCCCAGATCACGGCGCACTGATTCCAGCGCCTTCCCGGCGGCGCCCGTCTTGATATGCTGGCGGCGGAAATCGCCATGCTCGACCGCCGCCACCTGCTCAAGAACGCCGCGCTTGCCGCGGCCGCATTGCCCGCCGCCGCCGCGCCTTACGCCCCGCGCACGGCACAAACCGCCCTGCCTCGCTGGCGTGGCTTCAACCTTCTTGATCTGTTTCAGGCGCTCCCGGTGACCGGCCGTTACCCGGCCCCGACCAGCGAAGAGGAGTGCAAGTGGATGCGCGACTGGGGCTTCAACTTCATCCGCATTCCCGTGGATTACTGGTTCTGGATTGATACTAATTGGCTGGATACCAAGACCCTGACGGCGGATGACATGTTCAAGATCCGGGAAAGCGGCTTTGAAACCCTCGACCGGCTTGTTGAGATGGGGCGCCGCTATGGGCTACACGTGAACATCAATCTGCACCGGGCGCCGGGATACTGCATCAACAACAACGAACGCGAGCCCGCCAACTTGTGGAAAGACCCTCGGGCAGAAGAGGCGTTTACCTACCATTGGGAAGTGCTGGCCCGCCGGTATCGTGGCGTTACCCCGCTTGATTTGAGCTTCAACCTCGTCAACGAAGCCCCCAGTCCGCGCGAAGGATTCATGGACAAGGCGGATTACTACCGCGTGATGACGCGAGCGGCCGGGAAGATCCGCGAGATTTCGCCCACCCGGCTGATTCTGATCGACGGATACGGCGCGGGCAGCGCCGTGGCCGACAATCTGGTGAGCACCGGGCTCCACCAGAGTGTCCACGCATATTGGCCGGCCCGGATTTCGCACTTCCGCGCCGGCTGGGTGGACCGTAAAATGGACTTCCCCGACCCAGCCTGGCCCATCCTGCGGGAAGACGGGTCGGAGGAGGCCGGCCGGGCCGAGATGGAGGCTCGCATGGCGGCCTGGGCCGACATCGCGCGCCAAGGCATCGGCGTGCACTGTGGCGAATACGGCTGCTACAACCGGACCCCTCACGCCATCGCACTCGCCTGGATGACCGACGTACTCGAATGCCTGGAAATGCATGGCATCGGCTGGGCGATGTGGAACTTCCGGGGCACGTTCGGCATCCTGGATTCAGGCCGCCAGGACGTGGACTACGAAGATTGGTACGGCCTCAAACTGGACCGCAAGCTGCTTGCGCTTATCCAGCGGTACTGAGCGGGCATCAAAACCCAACGCTGAAATCGATTCCGTCTATATCCAACACGTGGGCCAGTTCCTGGCCAGTCGCCGTGGCGGAGACGCTTTCTTCCCTGACCATGGAAAGGTCCGGGGCGTTGTTCAACCAGAGCCGTTCGGTGTAATAGCAAGCGAGGCGCACTCGCGTCCAAGGGTAGGCTACTCCGAAAGTAACCAGCACGAGTAGGAAATTCACCACCGTGATCGCCAGCAGGTCCAAAGCGCGCACGCCGGATTCGAAACGCGCGGACGACAACTCCGTGCCGTTCCAGAAATGGCGGAAAGACGCCGCCTGGAAGTAGAAGCGGATCAAGCTGAGTGTAGGCACGAAGAGAAGAATCGTCACGAGGAAGGGCGGGAACAGCGGTTCCGCCGGGGCCTCATAGCGGAAACGCAACGTGCCATACCGGGTGTGTTGCGTCAAGAACTGGCGGAGATTGTTGAGGAACCACGGTGTATAGAGCCCGAGGGTCACAAGCAGCAACACGCCATTCCGCAACAGCATCGGCCAGGCTTGCGCCACCGTCCCATCGAAGGCGAAACGAATTCCCCGCAACGAGGTTCTGGACATCCGGTAACGCCAACCGCCCACCAGAATGGCCGGCAAAAGCAAACAAAGCCCAAGCAGGAAAACCAAGCCACCGAGGATGGAACCCAGGTTTTCGCCCAGGAGCAGAAAAAGCAAACCGAATTGCAGATACAGGGGAAGGAACAGAAGCAGGGCCTTGAGCCAGCCCACCAGCAGTTCTTCGCCCGTGCCGTGCCAGACGAACCGCTCGCCTTGATAGGAGGTTTGGCTCCAGAGATATCGCCTCACATTCGTCCGGCCCCAGAAACTGTAAATCCCCAGGGTGACTACAGAGAGCAGAACGTACTTGATATAAATCAAGAGCAGATCCGCGCCGTTGCCGTGGAAGGCGAGCCGGGCTGTTACGCCAGACCGCGCAATCGAGAGTCCGCAAGTGGGACAGACCGGGGCATCAGCGGTAACGGCCGCCCCGCAGTTCGTGCAGAACATGCGCGGAGTGTATCACGGCCTTTTCACCGTGGGATACGCCACGCCCAACTGCTCCAGGTATGAGGAGAAGCGTGTCGGATCGTAGCGAAGCTTGTCCAATTGGGGCCGGAAACGCTCCATCCGTTCCCGGTTCATGTACACAGGCGGCGGTGTGCCCGGTGGAATCAAGGATTGCCACTTGCTGTCCTTGGTCTGCTGCGCGAAGTAGACTTTGGCGTTCTCCAGCAGCTTCGGATCCAACAGGAGATCGATCACGGTCATGGCCTGGGCCGCCGCGCCCGCCATGGCGCCCTTGTGTGCAATCGGAGTGGCCATGGCGATGCCGGACGACCAGTGGTGCCCAATCATTCCTGGAATGTTCCCTGGGTAGCGGAGCACCACCGTAGGCACGTTCCATCCTACTTCGGCAATGTCGTCGGAGCCGTAGCTCCGGCGGTCCGGAGCAGGCTCGCGCAACGGCTCAACGGCTGTCTTCAAACCGGTGGCTTCGCGTTTCAACTCCGCCTGTGCCGCGCGCGCCAGGGCCTGATCCTTCTCATCCCAAACGGGCATACCCACGCGTTGGATGTTGGCCTGCAGAGCCTCCGCCAGCGGACGGTTGAAGTGCCCTGGCCACGCCGCGCCCAGCACGCGTTCCGAAACCTGCGTATCCGTCATCATGGCAGCGCCCTGGGCGATCCGCGAACCGATGGCGTGCAATTCCTTGATGCGCTCGTAATCCCATTCGCGGAAGTAGTACCAGACGCGCGCCAGCGGCGGGACAACGTTCGGCTGGTCGCCTCCCTGCGTGATGACGTAGTGGGAGCGGTGGTCGGTGCGGATGTGTTCCCGCCGGAAGTTCCAGCCTGCGTTCATCAGTTCCACTGCATCCAGAGCCGAGCGCCCGGCCCAAGGGGTGGCGCCGTGGGCACTTTGTCCCGTAAATGTGAACTCGACGCTCACCAGACCGGTACCGACCGGCCCCCAGTTGGTGCCGAAGTCCGCACTGATATGCGCGCTCAGCATGGCGTCCACATCCTTGAACAACCCGGCGTTGACCATGTGGGTCCGGCTGCCGATGAGTTCTTCGGCTACGCCAGGGTACACACGGAGGGTGCCGGGGATCTTGTACCGCATCATGAGTTCTCGCACCACCAGCGCCGCACCAATTTGTACGGCTTGGCCCGAATTGTGTCCCTCGCCGTGGCCCGGGCCTCCTTCCACCAACGGCTCATGCCACGGCACACCGGGCTTTTGCGAAGTTTCCGGCAGGCCATCGATGTCGGCCATCAGCCCGATGACAGGCTTCCCACTGCCCCACTGGGCCACCCATGCAGTCGGCATTCCTGCAACGCCTCGTGTCACCGTGAACCCGTTCTTCTCGAGCAAGACTGTCAGGTAACGGGAAGATTCGACTTCCTGAAAGCCCAGTTCGGCAAAGCTGTAGAGGGAGTCGTTAATCTCTTGAATCAGCTTCAGCCGGCCCCGCACCATCTCTTCCGCCGCCTGCTTGAGCACATCCGTGGAAGGGGATTGTCCGGATGCCAGGAGGGTCACCACCAGCAAAAACACCACGCGCAGACTCGTCATGGGGGCTATGGTAGCGCCCCGGAGGGCCAAGCCGGAAAAAGCGCGGAACTTTCACCTGGGAATCCGCGTAGATAGCAGATGAAACAGGGATTCGAACCATGGCTGCAAACGGGAAAAAGTCGTCTTGGAAGAAGCGGGTCATTTGGCTGGCCGTTATCGTTGGGGTTCTCACAGGCGCCGGCGTGGCCGTACGGGCGGCCTTGAAGCCGGATAACAAGATCGATCCATCCAAACTGGCCGCCATCGAGCAGGGCAACATTGCCCGCTCGGTTGTAGCCACGGGCAAGGTGGAGCCGCGGGCGGTGGTGGAAGTGAAATCCAAGGCCAGCGGGATCGTCAAGAAGCTGTTTGTCGATTATGGCGACACGGTGCAAAAGGGCCAGGTCCTGGCGGAGCTCGACCAGGAGGAACTGCAAGCACGGGTGCGCGAAGCCCGCGCCAACATGCAGGCGGCACAAGCTGCCGAGGAGGCTGCCATGGCCTCTCTTGAGAAAAACAAAGTGGAAGCCGAGGCGCCAGATCTGCCCTTCCTGAAATCGGCCATGGAGCGTGCCCAACGGATGCAACGCGAAAAACTGATTGCGCTCAACCTCGTCGAAGACGCCGAGAAGGCATATCAGATGGCGCTCAACAAGCAAATGACCGCCACGCGTCTGTTGTCCGTCAGCCGGGCGGAGATTACCCGGGCCAAGGCCCAAGTAGCTCAGGCCGCGGCCATTCTCGAACGCTCTGAGGAAGACCTGCGCAACGCCACCATCACTTCGCCGATCGACGGGCTCGTGCTGTCTCGCAACGTGGAGATGGGCAACGCGGTCAGTTCTATTCTTGTGCTGGGTTCCCAGGCGACTCTGTTGTTCACACTGGGCGATACCAGCGACGTCTTTGTCCGCGGCAAGGTCGATCAGGCCGACATTGGCAAGGTGTACATGGGCCAGCCGGCCCGGATTGTCGTGGAGAGCTTCCGTGATAAGAGCTTCGACGGCAAAGTCTACAAGATTGCCCCGTTGGGTGTGGAGAAAGACAACGTCACCACCTTTGAGGTTCAGGTATCCATTGCCAACCCCGGCCGCGAACTCAAGGCCAACATGAGCGCCAACGCGGAGATCATTCTCGAAGAGAAGAAGGGCGTGCTACTGATTCCGGAGGCAGCGGTGATCTATGACAAGGACCGCAAGGCTTCCGTGGAAGTGCCTGATCCGGCTCAGGAAAAGGGACGCCGCAAGGTGCCGGTCCGACTCGGAATCTCCAACGGGGTCAAGACCGAGCTCGTGAGCGGCTTGACTCAAGGCCAGAAGGTCATCCTGCAGTAATTCCCCGCCAACAGGCCACGGATGAGCTTTCGCGACCTGCTCCAGGACACCATCCAGACGCTGCTGGCCCACAAGCTGCGCACGGGGCTGACCATGTTCGGGTTGCTCTGGGGGGTGGTGTCCATCACCTTGATGGCCGCCGCGGGCGATGGTCTACGGATTGGCCAGGAAAAGGTGGCGCAAAAATTCGGCGAAAACATCGTCATCGTCTTCCCGGGCCGGACCTCTATGCAGGCTGGCGGGGAGCGCGCAGGACGCCGTGTGATGTGGAATATCGACGACCACCGCACGCTGGCGCCCATCTGTCCTTCCTGCAAGCACATCATGCCGGAACTGACGCGGGGTAACGTACCCGTGCGAAGCGCGCACAACGCCGCCACGGTCATGGTGAGCGGTTCCCTGCCCCCGTACGCAGAACTCCGCTATCTGCCGGCTGCCGAGGGGCGGTTTCATTCGTGGGAGGACCAGGAGCAGCAACGGCGCGTCGCCTTCCTGGGCACGGAGGTCCGGAAGCAGCTTTTCGCCGGGCGGAAGGCTGTGGGCGAAACCATTTGGATTCAGGGCCTTCCTTACCAGGTGATCGGGGTCCTGGAGAATAAAGAGCAGGATTCGAGCTACGACGGCCGCGACGTCAACAAGATTTTCATCCCCTACTCGGCCATGTTGCTCGACCTGCCACAGCCGCCGCCCTGGCCCGCCCGCACCATCGACCAGATTCTGGTGAAGGCGAAGTCACTGGACGTGCATGAGGACTGCGTTCGGGAGATCCGCCGGGGTCTGGCAGCCATCCATTACTTCGATCCCGCCGATGAGGAGGCCGCCAATATTTGGGACACCGTCCGTTCTTCCCGGGCATTTGCCGCTATGGCCAACGGCATGAAGTATTTCCTGGGCGCCATGGGCGCAGTCACCTTGCTTCTGGGCGGCCTCGGTGTAATGAACGTCATGCTGGTGGCTGTCCGGGAACGCACCCGGGAGATCGGCATCAGGAAAGCGGTAGGCGCCACACGCCGGGCCATCCTGGCAATGTTCTTCGTCGAGACCACCATCATTGTTTTTTTCAGCGGCGGCCTGGGCATGGCGTTCGCTCACACGCTCTGCGCCGCTGTAAACACGCTGCCTATGCCCCAATACTTCGCCGGGCTCATAGCCACATGGGAGGTGGGCGCGGCCTGCATCGGCCTGCTGGGTCTGGTGTCGTTCTTCTCCGCCATGTACCCGGCTCAACGTGCAGCCTCCATTGATCCAATCGAGGCCTTGAGATTTGAGGCGGGGGGCTAGGCCGGGCGATGCGAGCCGAGATTCTCAAAGAAGCCTGGGCCGCCTTGCGCCGCAACCCGGTGCGGTCTCTGCTCACCATGACCGGCATCGTGTGGGGTATCGCCGCCGTTACGTTGCTCATCGCCTATGGCAGCAGTTTCCGCCTGTTGATGGTGAGCACCTTTCAGAACTTCAGCAAGTCCGCAGTCATCGCCATGCCGGGCCAGACCAGCCTGCAAGCCGGTGGAGAGCGCGCCGGCAAACGGATCCGGTTCGAGCTGGCGGACCTGGAAGCCGCAGAGGTCCAATCGCCGCTGATCCGCAAAGTCTGCCCGGAAACGATCCGCCGTCTTGCTCTGCAGTACGGCGATCAGATCGCCTCACTTCAAGTGCGCGGCGTGTGCCCCGAGTATGGCGACATCCGCAGCCAGAGGGCGTTGGAAGGCCGCTGGCTGACGCCGGAAGATCAGGGTGATCGCCGCCGCGTCGCATTTCTCGGCGACTGGGCCAAGAAGAAGCTGTTTGGCGGGCGCCCTGCGCTGGGAGAGACCGTCACCATCCAAGGCGCTCGTTTCACTGTCGTCGGGGTGATGGACAAAAAGCTTCAATTCGGCAACTACTTCGGTCCGGATGACCGCTCGGTATTCATTCCTTACTCCACAGCCGGCGACCTTTGGAACACGCGTTACCCGAGCGCCGCGGTCATTCAACCCGTGGGGCCCATGTTTGAGGACAGAGCGGCCGCCCAATTCCGCGCGGCGCTCGCCACTCGTCTGGGCTTTCAGCCACAAGACAATCGGGCTATCACCACGTTCGGCACCTCCGACATGCGTCCCATCATCGACGGACTCACGATTGGCCTGCAGGTGCTGCTCTTGTTTATTGGCGCTCTGACTCTGGCCATCGGCGGCATCGGCCTGATGAACATCCTGCTGGTCTCGGTGTCGGAACGGACTCGGGAGATCGGGCTCCGGCGCGCGCTCGGCGCTCGCCGCAGCGCCATCTTGTTTCAATTCCTCGCCGAAGCGCTCGCTGTCACCCTGGCAGGAGGACTCGTGGGCATAGCCCTCAGCTACGGCGTGGCGGCGTTGCTGCCGCCGCTGCCCATGCTCAGCCAGTTGTTTGAAGACGAGTCCGGCAAGGGAGACCTCGTCCTGCGCATTCAACCGGCTGTGGTGCTGGTCTCTTCCGGCGTGTTACTGCTGGTAGGCTTGCTCAGCGGCCTGGCTCCGGCGCTGCGGGCGGCGCGGCTCGACCCCACCGAAGCTCTGCGGGACGAATAACGCCTCCTACAATAAAGTCAGGCCGTGTTCACCCTGCTCGTTCTTGTTGTGCTTACTCTGAAACCGCCCGAGGTTCAGGAGAGGTACGACCAAGCGGTAAAGCTGGTGCAGCAAGGCCAAGCGGCCGCGGCCGAGAACCTGATGCGCGAAGCCGTCATGAAATTCCCTGACGAGGCGCCCCTGTGGCGCCTGTTGGGTGTGACCCAGGCGCAGCAAGGGCGGTTGAATGATGCCGTGGAATCGTTCACGCGAGCCTGTAATCTGAACGCGTCCTTGCCCGACGCCTGCTATTACCTGGGCCGCGCACTGTATTCCGTCAACCGGTTCGCGGATGCGATCGATCCGCTGAAAAAGGCCATCCGCATGGATCCGGTGAAAGCCCGCTCGGAAACCGCCCTTGCGGAGTGCTATGAAGCTCTCGGGCAATCGGCCGAAGCAGAGCAGTTCTTCCGTTGGGCCATCGCCCGCAAGGATCGCGCCTACGAACGCGCGCTACTGGCCTATGCCCGGTTTCTGATCCGCGCAGGCCGCACGGAGGAGAGCCTCGCCCCCATCCGCAAGGCCCTCGATCAGAACGGGAATTCCGCGGAAGCGCATTTCCAATGGGCCCGCGTGCACCTGCAAACCGGAGAACTGGAACCCGCCTTGCGCAGCGCCGAACGCGCCGTCGCCCTCGAGGGCAGTAACGGCCAGTACCGGCTCTTGCTGGCCCGCATCTACCGCCGCCTGGGACGCGACGACGACGCCGAGCGCGAAGAGAAGGCGGCGGTTCCTCTCACGGCTCATCAACCGTGAGGATCTGACCCGCCGCCACGTCTTGTAATATTTGCACCTGCCCGGAAGGCCAATGAATTCGCACTTCCTCCGCTTTGGTGGCTGCGCCCAGCCCAAAGTGCACCGCCGCATCACTTGCGCTGGCATATCCCGTCGCCGTAGTGGCATGATTCCACTGGCGCAGGCCGCCCGCGGTGACCTGAATGGAGGCGCCCAGCCCTTGCCGGTTGGACTTTCGCCCCCTCAGCCGCAATGTCAGCCACTGGTTTTCGTTCTTGCTGACATTGCGAAGCAATAGCGGCGGTTCGTTCAGCCGCGTGAGCACGGCATCCACCCGCCCGTCGTTATCCAAATCGCCGAATGCAGCGCCCCGGTGCTGCGCAGGCGCGCCTATCTCAACCGCCTGGTAACTCTTCGCCTGCTGGCTCCACATCAACAGATTGCGCTGCTTCGACTTACGGCTCGAAAACACCTCGGTGTTGTCGTTAACATCCCCACAAGCCGCGAACAGATCCTTCCAGCCATCATTGTCGAAGTCGAACACGCCGCCGCTCCACCCGCTGAAGGCCAGCGTCTGCGACCCGATGCGCGTGGGGTAGGTCACGTCGCGAAAAAGGCGTTTCCCCAGGTTGAAGTACAGCGGGAATGTTTCGTTCGCCAGCGCAGTGACGAAGATGTCGGGACGACCGTCATTGTCCACATCGCGGAAATCCGCGCCCATGGACGACAGCGCCAGCCCGTCCTCATTCATTCCAACCCCAGCGGCCACGCCAATCTCCTCAAAGGTTCCGTCGCCGCGGTTGCGGAACAGAAAATTCGGCGTCGTGTCGTTGGTGACAAAGGCGTCCGGCCAGGAGTCGCCATCCAGGTCGGCGAAGAGCACCGCCATGCCTTTCCCAGGTAGCGCGCCCACGCCGGAATTCTTCGAGACGTCCGTGAACGTCCCATCTCCGTTGTTGCGGTAAAGCGTGTTCGGAAGCGAAACGTAGTACTTGGGATGGCAGTACGCCCGGTAACCGGCCTTCTGGTCGCCGCAGAAGATCTCCTTTTCCGGCTCCCAGACCACGTAGTTGACGATAAACAGGTCGAGATCGCCATCCTTATCAAAGTCGAACCATCCGGCGCCAATGGACCATTCCGGCTGAGCGATGCCGGCTTTGGCGGTAACGTCTTCAAATGTGCCATCCCCCCGGTTGCGATACAGACTGTGCTGCTTCACTCCCGTCACGAAGAGGTCGGTGAACCCGTCGTTGTCGTAATCCCCCGCAGCCACTCCAAACCCGTATCCATGCCCTGCCAGGCCGGATTTCTCGGTTACATCTTCAAACTTCCAGCCGCCGAGATTCCGGTACAGCCGGTTCCACCACGCAGGGTCACTCTTTCGGAGGGAAGGCTGAGGCGCCCCATTCACAAAAAACAGGTCCAGCCGTCCGTCGTTGTCGAAATCGAATACAGCCACACCACCGGCCATGGTTTCAATCTGGTGTTTTTCCGGGGTAGCCGCATTCCGGAGCGCCGTTCCGTTCGGGAAGGCGATTGTTTCGAACATTGGTGGCGTAGCCAGCGAAGAGCCGATGTTGGCTATGAAGCAAAGTACCAAACGGGGATCAACTTTGACACGCAACTGTGATAGTATTCCACAACGATGTGGCAAGGGGGTCTTGCCTCTCATCGTGTGTAGTGTATCGAACCTTACCTAGGGGGTCAGAGTGAATCAACGATCGCTTCACTTGCTGCTTGCCTTGATCCTTGCAGGGACTTTCGGATGGGCGCAGGAATTCCGTGCCACCATCTCGGGGCGTGTCTTTGACGCCTCGGGAGCAGCCGTTCCGAATGCGAAGATCCAGGCGGTCAATGTCGCCACCAACGAAGTCACCAATGCCACGTCGGATTCGACCGGTGCCTATACGGTTCCGTTCCTCCGGCCTGGCCAGTACAAACTCACCGTTACCGCGCAGGGCTTCAAGTCCTTCATCCGGGAAAACATCACCCTGCAGGTCGGCCAAATCGCCGGTATCGACGTTTCTCTCGAGGTCGGCGCCGTGAGCGAAAACATCACGGTTACGGCCGAAGCGGCCCTGCTCGAGACACAGACAGCCAGCCGGCAGGCGGTGGTCACGCAGAAGCAGGTTTCCGAGATGCCTTTGAACTCGCGGAACCCGTTTATGCTCGGCGCCATGATGTCTGGCGTTACCTTCCGCGGCGCGGCCATCTGGCAGCGCCCGTTTGATAACGGCGCTATCGCCGAATGGTCGGTGAACGGCGGCCGCCAGTCCAACAACGAATTCCTGATGGACGGTGCGCCGAATAACGGCCAAGCCGGTGGCAACAACATCGCGTATGTGCCGATTGTCGACGCCGTGCAGGAATTTTCCGTTCAGCAGAACTCCTACGACGCGCAGTATGGCAAGACGGGCGGCGGCGTGTTCAACGTGGTGCTGAAATCCGGCACCAACGACTTCCACGCTACCGGCTGGGAATTTATGCGACGCCGGTGGATGGATGCCAACACCTATCAGAACAACGCCATTGGCGCGCCGCGGCCGAACCACACGCTGGACCAGTACGGCTTCCAGTTGGAGGGGCCGGTCTACCTTCCGAAGCTTCTGAAGAAAGACGCGCCCGTAAAGCTGTTCTATCTTGGCAGCTTCGAGAATTACCGTGAGTTGTGGCCGCAAACGCCTCGCAACTCTTATCCGGAGCCGGAGATGCGCAACGGCGATTTTTCCCGCCTGGTAGCCGCCAATGGGCAGCCCGTGGCGATTTACGACCCCAATACGTCGCAATTCGCGGCCAATGGCGATCCGATCCGAAACCCCTTCCCAGGCAACGTTATTCCACAAAGCCGTATCAGCCCTGTCGCCCGTGCAGTGACTTCTTACATGCCGGCCCCGAACGACAGGCCCGCAGGCGTACGGTACGCAACAGGCAATCACTTCTTGCCAGACTACGCCGCGCAAGACAAGTTTTACAACCTCATCTTGAAGTTTGACTGGAACTTTGGAGACAAGCATCGCAGCTATCTCCGGCATGCCTCGAATGACCGCACAGAAGACCGCTCGGTCAATGGCATCGATAACCGTCCAGGTACCGATGGGCAGCAGCCCTTCCAACGCATCAACGACGCCTACGTATTGGACTGGGTGAGCACCGTATCGCCTACCACGGTGTGGAACATCCGGGCCTCTTACAATCGGTTTATCGAGAAAGGGTTTGGCCGCGCTAATGAGGGCTTTGACCTCACTTCGCTGGGCCTCCCGGCTAGCTTGGTGAACGCCCTTCCTCAGCCCCGTTACTTTGGACGATGGGACATTAACGGTTACTCATCGCTCGGCCGGTACCAGAGCATCAACATCACGAACAATTACAACCTGATGAGCAACCTGACGAAGATTTGGCGTGGTCACACCATCAAGACCGGAATCGACCTTCGCCGCATCCACTTTATCCAGCAGAATACTGGCAATATCCTGCAGTTCACCGGAGAAACGCGTTGGACGCAAAGGCTGTGGAACCAAGGCGAACCCACCGCAGGCGATGGATACGCTTCGTTCCTGCTGGGCGGTGTCGGCGGTTCGGTGTTCGTGCCGGTATTTCCGTTCTTCCGCCAATGGTACTTCGCTCCCTATTTCCAGGACGACTGGAAGGTTTCGCGCCGCCTGACCATCAACTTCGGCCTGCGGTGGGATTACAACGGCCCGCCGGACGAGAAGTGGCTGCGCATGAACCGCGGATTCAATCCGACGATTACGGCGCCGTTCCGAGGAGATTTTTCTCCGGAGATGCTCGCGCTTTACCCCCAACTGCGAAACCTCACTGGTGGAATCCAGTTCGTTGGAGTGGATGGTCAGCCGTTCCTCGCAGGTGAACGCGACCTCAACAACTGGCAGCCCCGTGCAGGCGCCGCTTACCAGATCAGCAACAAAATCGTGCTCAGGGGCGGTTACGGGCTCTATTTTATGAACCCGAACAACGATCCGCTAAAGACGGTTGGCTACTCCCTGGGCACTCCGCTAGTCAATAGCCTGGATGACGGCAGGACGGTCTTGCCGAATCTCCTATCGAATCCCTTCCCTGGTGGCTTCAACCGGCCCCCCGGCTCCACGCTAGGGGCTTCCACGTTTGTGGGCCAGAATACTGCCTGGTACAACCCGGCGATGCGCGTTCCCCGGTATCACTCTTTCTCCTTCGGCGTGCAATACCAACTGATGCCCAGCGCTACGCTGGACCTCAGCTATGTGGGCAGCCGTACGCGCGGGGCCAACAGCGAGCGCGCATACAATATCCCCACGCTTGACTTCCGCAAACGCTGCAATCTACTAGAAGGCGGAAACCCTGACTTTTGCAATGCAGCGGTGCCCAATCCTTTCCGCGGCATCGAGGCATTCCGGGGCACGAACTTCTTTACGGCAACCAGCATTTCGCGCTACCAGATCAACCGGCCGTTCCCGCAGTTCACGGGCGACATGTTGGAACAAGGGCGAGGTGAGTCCGACATCTGGTACAACTCGCTCCAGATCAATTACAATCAGCGGATCGGCAATGGATTGGTGCTGGGCGGAAACTACACTTTCTCCAAGATGGTGGAGCGGTGGGGTTTCAATGATCCCTTCGCCAACGTGATGCAGCAGGGCCTCTATTTCAATGACCGGCCCCACTATATCAAGTTCAATACCGTCTATGACCTGCCCTTTGGCCGGGGCAAGAAATTCGGTGGGAACATGAGCAAGCTGGCCAACGCGTTCGTTGGCGGCTGGACCTTCTCTACTTACACTCAGTGGTCCTCGGGTGAACCGAATAACATGCCGGGCAACGTGGTGCAGTTGCGCGACCCGCGGACACCAGCCGGCGACTG
Organism: uncultured Solibacteraceae bacterium; assembly: GCA_964460395.1. Taxonomy (GTDB): domain Bacteria; phylum Acidobacteriota; class Terriglobia; order Bryobacterales; family Bryobacteraceae; genus CAYWQS01. The sequence continues at coordinate 51,102 of CAYWQS010000016.1, forward strand.
GACCGGGACGGTGGACTGGAAGAAGCACCAAATTCAGGGCTGGAATCCATGCGTATTGCGCCAGTTTAACGACGGGCGCATCGTTCCGCAGCAGTTCAGCATCAACCGTGGCTGCAGTGCGACGGACTTCTCCCAGTACGCCTGGCTGATGACCGCCGACTACGCTCCGCGGCAAACTCCCTCCCGGAGCGGCCAAATCCGCAAGCAGATGCTTTGGAATATGGACGCCGCCCTCTCGAAGACCACCAACATCACCGAGCGTCTCCGCGCCCAGTTCGGCGTCGAGGCGTTCAACCTCACCAACTACTACTTCTTCGGGCGCGATTCGAATTTCAACACGAATCCCAACGACCCGAACTTCGGCACCATCTTCCCGCACCTGGCCTGGATCGGGAACGGATATCCCCGTCAGGTCCAGCTCCGGATGAAGGTGCTCTGGTAAAAAACGCATAACTGCTCCTTTCCGGTCACGGCTGGAAAGGAGCAGGAAATCTCGGAACCGCGACCGTAAGGGAGCGGACGTTAGTCAATGAAGGGCCGCGTTCAGCGATGGACGCGGCCCTTCTTTTATTCCTCGGAGATGGTGAGAACCCGGTTCGCCTGAACGTTACTTTGTCTGGTTACCTTCCCGCTGGGCCAGCGCACCTCCACCGAATCAATGCGCTCCCGCTTACCCAGGCCAAAGTGCACCCGGTACGGATTCGTGGCCCCGAAGCCCTCGCTGCCCTTCACTTCCCGATAGGCCAGCCACTCTCCGCACTTCACCGTTACCTGGGCGCCAATCGCATTGCGGTTGCTTTTCGTCGCCTTGAGGTCAACCTGCAACCAGTTGTTCCGGTTCCCCTTGAGATTGCGATAGAAGGCGTTGCGCGCCATGTCGCCCGGATAATGGCCGCCCAACTGTGTATAAACATCCAGATCTCCGTCATTGTCGAAGTCGATGAATGACGCGCCGTGCCCCTTGTTGCCAGGCCGGGCAAATCCAGCCAGGGCCGTGATGTCGCTGAAGGTGCCGTCCCCGTTGTTGCGGAAGACACGGTTGGGTTCGAGCCGACTCAGTTGCGGATCACCAGTGCCGAAATAGATGTCGAGGTAGCCATCGTTGTCCAGATCGGCAATGCCACCACCCATTACGCCCATGGGGTAGTAAAGTTTTGCCTCGAAGGTGACATCCGTGAACGTGCCGTCCCGGTTATTGCGGAACAGCCTGCTGGCATCCGGATGCATGGCGCGCCGGTTCGGCGGCGCGTAATCGGCGCGCAGCCCCTCCACGACCGCCTCCCAGGAGGCGAGGCTCGTTGTAAGAATGTCCGGCCATCCGTCGTTGTTGTAATCAAAAAAGAAGCAGATGAAACCGTTGTGCACTGGCTGCAGCAGGCCCACCTGACGTGACACCTCCACGAACCGCCAGTTCCCTTCGTTGCGGTAGAGCCGGTTGGGCGCCGGCTCCAAGCCGTTCACCAGAATGTCGATATCCCCGTCCCTGTCATAGTCCCCCAGGGCGATGCCGATGGCCCCGTGCGTGGGTGGTTCCTCCAGTCCCGCCGCCTTTGTCATGTTCTTGAAGGTGCCGTCGGGCTGATTCCGGTAAACCTGCATCACACTGCCGTCCTTCAGTACGCCGTTCGCGATCACCAGATCCACCCGGCCGTCGTTGTCCAGGTCGCCCCAAAGCGAGACGAACCCGTTACCGGCATCACCGGCGCCCGTCTGGTCTGTCACATCTTCAAAGCGGCCACCTGCGTTGCGGTAAAGCCGGTTCTTCATTGGCCCGCTCCAGCCGTTGAAACAAAGGTACAAATCAGGCAGGCCGTCGTTGTCGTAGTCCACCAGGTTCAGGCTGTATCCGGAAGGCACTTTGTCCAGCCCCACTTCTGCGGTCACATCAGTGAACTTACCGCGATCGTTGCGGTACACCGCCATGAAGGTTTGGCTGCCTGCCAGAAACAAGTCCTGATCGCCGTCGCCGTCGTAATCGGCCCAGGAACACGTGCCATTCCCGTCAAAACGGTTCACTCCCAGCTCCGGCGCCATGTCCTTGAACTCGAGTTGAAGCCCCGAACTGTCGGGCTTCGGAGCCGCTGGAAAGACGACCGACTTCGGCACCGGAGCGCCTCCGGGTATCTGGTCCAGGGCTACTTTCAGCAGCCATTGGTCCACCGGGCTCATCTCCACTTGCAGCGCATCGTAGAAAGTCTTCGCGGCCTCCATGAAGTCGCCCAGACGGTAGTAGTTGGCGCCCAACTCGCGAAGCACCTCCATCCGCTGCTCCCGGGTGATCGGGCGATTTAGCGTTTGCCTGTAGTAAAGGATCGCCTCCTGGAAATTACCGCGCCGCGATAGCGTCTTCGCCATAATGAACAGCCCGGCAATCTCTTCGTTGCTGAAAGGCACCGCATTGTCAATCACGCGTTCCATCAAGTCGGCCGACCGGTCCAGGCCGATCAGCGGATCGTGCGGCACGCGATGGCCGCTCTCTTTGGTAAACCGGACTTCACCCGACATCCATTCCGAGAGCGTGATTAAGAAGGCGTTTGCGTTCGGCTCCAGCTTTACTACTCGCGACGCCAGCTCAAAGGCAAGATTTGGATCGTAATAGAGCAATTCTGCGCGAGCATGAATCGTGCTTTTCGCTCGCAGCGAAGGGATATGATCCGAATTTCTCTTCAACGCCGAGGCAAGGGCCTCCATCGCGAGGCTCAAGGACAGGCGCCGCTTCGCCGGGTCTTCTTCCCGATAGAAGTCGAGCAAATGGGAACGCGCCACTTGATACCAGACGTCCGCGTTCTCCGGCATCTCTTTCAGCAGGCGGTTCAGTTCGGTGCGAGCCTCTTTTGTCTTGCCTTCGCGCAGCAACACCACCGGCTTCTGCAACGGCCCCGAACGCTCGGGCAGCGGGGCCGGATTCTGCAGCGCCAGCAATGAGCAGGCCAGCAGGACCGCTGCCGCCTTAATGCGAACGTCCATAACGCAGTACCTTCACCTCCTCCCAAGTCACCAGGACGCTGGAATGGCTCTCCTGAATCATTCCGTCCAGCACTTCGAGAAAAGCCTCGATTTTGGCCCGCTGATCCACGATCTCCACAATGAACGGCATGTCTTCACTGAGCCGGAGCAGCTTGGCGGTGTGCAGCCGGCTCGAATGCCCGAATCCCATGGGCCCGCGCAGCACCGTCGCGCCCGCCAGGTGATGCTCTCTCGCCTTCAGCACCACCGCTTCGTAAAAAGGCGTGTGCCGGTAACGGTCTTCCTCGCCAACGAAGATCCGTAACAGCAGAGCCTCAGCAGGGAGCTGCATGGTCCTACCTCCGGTTCAAAATCATGCCGGCTTCGTGCCCTAGCCAGACACCGGCTAGGCAGAACAACACGGACGCGGCGATGTTGCAACCAGCGTACAGCCACTCGCGGTCCTGCAAAAGCCGCAGCGTCTCGTACGAAAAAGTGCTGAATGTCGTGTAGCCGCCGCAGAATCCGGTCATGACAAACATGCGGATTTCCGGACGCACCACCAACCGGCCTTCCGGCCCGGTAAGCGCGGCAAAGATCCCGATCACGGCGCTGCCGAGAACGTTCACGAGCATTGTGCCCCAGGGAAAAGTCTCGGCGCCCAGCCGGGCGGCCAACCCATAGCACCAATAGCGCGCGACGCCGCCGATAGCCGCACCCGCCGCCACCCAAAGGGAAGTCATTCCCGCAATGTATCCTATCGGAATGCCCGCTATGTTCAGGCTGCTGCCGCTGGCGCTGGCCGCTGCGTTGGCCCAGCCTGCCGAGTCCGTTTTGGAGGCAAATGCGCTGGAGCGTCTCCGCCACCTCGCCCGGGAGAACGGGGGCACACTGGCCGTGGCCGCCATCGATCTCGAAACAGGCCACCGCTTCTCGCTACACGGCGACACGGTGCTGGCGCAAGCGAGCGTCATCAAAGTGCCCATCCTCTGGCGCGTAACGGAACTCATCCGTCAGGGCGCGCTACGCCGCGATGCCGCCTATACCATCGAGCCCTCTGCATCGGCCGGTGGCAGCGGTTGGATTCAGGACAAACTGAAGCAAGGGCCGGTCCGGCTGACCCTGGATGAACTCTTGCGCGCCATGATCGAGCACAGCGACAACACAGCCACCAATCACGTGATTGGGTTGGTGGGAATGGACTCAGTGAACCGTTCCATGTTGGCGCTGGGCCTCACCGATACCCGGCTTCAGCGCATCATGATGGACACCGCCGCAGCGCGCGAGCAACGGGAAAACCTCTCCACCGCCAACGAAATGGCTCGCCTGCTGGAACTCATCTGGCGCGAGGAGCGTAACGGCCAGGCCGAATTCTCGCGGTTCCTCAAGCTGGTGCCCGGCGAAATTCGAAAAGTGGTGCCTGCCGAAGTCCCCGTTTGGTCAAAGACAGGCTCGGTCACCGGCGTCCGGAACGAAGCGGCCATCGTCTGCCTGCCGCGGAGACCCTACGCGGTAGTGGTACTCCACGCGTTCCAGCCAAAGGAAGTGAATATCACCGGTCCGGCGGCCCAAATCATTTACGATCACTTCAGGGCGTTGGACGCCTCGAACCGGTTCGGGCACCGGGTGCACTAGCCGGTGTGAACAAGTCCGGGTCGCCCCGTTTTCCCGGCCTCTTCCGGAAATGCAGGGAAGTCATAAACATGTGCCGGTCAAAGCCGATTCTCGCCCTGCGCTCCTCATAGAAATAACCGGTGTCCACCTCCCAAGGGCCCGCGAGATTCCACCGCAAACCAGCGGCGAATCTGGCGGCACGCCATCCTTGTCTGTCGAAGAACGGCTCGATGCTTGCATATGGCGCGAATGTGCTCTTCGCCGATAGACGAAGCCGGGTTCGATAGCGCGCAAACCCTCTAGCTTCATCCGGGTCGAACCTTTCCGCCAAGCCCCTGGCGTCCAGGACAGCTCTTCGGCCGTCCCACAGACGGCCCTCTGCTCCACCAAAGTAGCGGTGGCCGCCTATGAAGTCGCGGTCGATCACTTCCTGCTGGGTGTAGTAGTAACCGCCGATCAGGGCTAATCGTGGACTCACATCGAAAGAAAACACCGGCCCGCCACGCACCTGATAGAACCCCAAGCCTCCGGGTTGAGTGCGCATCCTGGCGTGCAGCAGGACCTCCCACCGCCGGGCCAAGGGGAGAGTGCAGTCAAAGCCATGCTGCGTCTCTGGCTCCGCGGCCCCCAAAGACAGTAACGCAAATGAAATAAAAACTCGTCGCAAACGCAAGTTCCATCGTGCCATAGGCTGGGAACCTCAACTCGTGCTCTATTTGAGAAATGAGGGCTTCCATTTTCCTTGCCTGCCTGCTGGCTTTCCCCCTCCCCGGACAGCCGCCGGCCAAGACCACCCTGCGCCAATTGAGCGATCAGTTCGAGCAGTTGGTTCAACGGGTGGACCCGACCGTGGTCCAGATCATCACTACCTCCTTCTCTGCCGCTGAGCAGGGTGGTACCCCGCTGATCAAGGTGAGCCGCGGGAACGGATCGGGTGTCGTCGTGGATCCCGGCGGCTACATCATCACCAATGCCCATGTCATCCGGAACGCACGCAGCATTTCGGTCCTGGTGCCCGAAGCCGCCGAGGAGGCAGCCCAATTCCAGTCGGTGGTCAAGCCCTCGGGGCGCCGTTATCCCGCACGCATTCTGGGCCAGGACCGCCAAACCGATATCGCGGTTTTGAAGATTGAAGCTCAGGGCCTGCCCCACCTGGAATTTGGTGATTCGGAGGCACTCCGCCAAGGCCAATTGGTGCTCGCATTCGGAAGCCCCTTTGGCCTCGAGAACTCCGTCACCATGGGCGTCATCAGTTCGGTGGCTCGCCAAATCCGCCCCGATGACCCCATGATCTACCTGCAAACTGACGCAGCCATCAATCCCGGGAATAGCGGCGGCCCGCTCGTTAACCCGGAGGGCTTGCTGATGGGCATCAACACCTTTATCGTGTCCGCCGCCGGTGCGAACAACGGCATCGGATTTGCCGTGCCCAGCAACATCGCGCGGAACGTCTACCAGCAAATCCGCGCACAAGGCTACGTGCGCCGGGGACAAATTGGAGTTCTGGCGCAGACCATTACGCCCGAGTTGGCCAAGGCGCTGGATCTGCCCCGCGATTGGGGTGTAATCCTGAGCGACGTCACTCCGCGGAGCGCCGCCGAAGCCGCCGGGCTGGAAATAAAGGACATCATCCTCACCCTGGACGGGAAGGTAATGGAAAACGCGCGGCAGATGGGCGTAAACATCTATTCCAGTTCCGGGAAGACCATCACCCTGGAAATCCTTCGCGCCGGACAAAAGCTCACCAAGCGGGTCGCCGTCATCGAGCGGCCGCAGGACCCGGACCGCATCCTCTCCCTGATCGAGGACGAAAGGAACCACATCCCTCGTCTGGGCATCCTCGCCGTTGACCTCAACGAAAAGGTGACTCCCCTCCTTCCGCCTCTCCGTCGTTTGAGCGGCGCCGTAGTGGCGGGCGTGTTGGCCGAAACGGCTGAGGAAGCGGAATTCCTCCTTCCTGGGGACATCATCTTCGGTCTGAACAACACGAGGATTGGCAACCTTTCGGAGCTGCGTGCCGCGCTCGATGCCCAACCACCCGGTGCTACCGTGGCCCTGCAGATCGAACGGATGGGCCAACTCCAGTTCATCCTCGCGGAACTGCAATGAACCCTCCGGCAGCTTTACCTGGATACACTGGTGTTCATGAAACTGAAGGGCAAGAAGATCGCGATCCTGGTGGACCAGCAGTATCAGGAGATGGAGATCTGGGTGCCGTACTACCGCCTGGTGGAAGAGGGCGCCACCTGTCACCTGGTCGGCGCCGAGAAAGGTAAAACCTATCCCAGCAAGCTCGGCTATCCTGCCACCTCGCACCGCTCCTACGACGAGGTCACGCCGGATGAATATGACGGCGTCATTTGCCCGGGCGGATTCGCCCCCGACTACATCCGCCGCCACCCCAAGGCCAACCAGTTCGTAGCCGGCATCAACAGGCAAGGCAAACTCGTGGCGGCCATTTGCCATGGCCTTTGGTGTTGCTGCTCAGCCGATGTCCTGCGCGGCAAGCGTTGCACCAGCTTCTTCGCCATCAAAGACGATGTGGTAAATGCCGGCGGAATCTGGGAGGATTCCGAAGTCGTCGTCGACGGCAATCTCGTTTCGTCCCGGAAACCGGACGACCTGCCAGCCTTTATGCAAGCCTGTATCGCAGTCGTCGCCGGTGCCTGACGAATCGGCCCATCCACCCGCCATCGTCGTGCGCGGGTTGCGCAAGCTTTACGGCCAGTTCGAGGCGGTCCGCGGGATCGGCTTTGAAGTGGCCGACGGCGAAGTGTTTGGCCTCCTGGGTCCAAATGGTGCAGGCAAGACCACGACGGTAGAGATCCTGGAAGGTCTACGGCCCCGCACAGCCGGGCAAGTCTCTGTGCTGGGATTCGATCCGGAGGCCGAATCGGTTGCCGTGAAGGACCGCATTGGGGTCAGCCTCCAGGCCACCAACCTGCCGGAGAAGATGCGCGTCATCGAGGCAGTGCGGCTCTTCGCGGCCTTCTACTCCCGCCAGACCAGCCTGCGTCCTCTGCTGGAACGTCTCCAACTCTGGGAGAAGCGGGATGCTCTCTACAGCACGCTGAGCGGCGGACAAAAGCAGCGTCTGGCCTTGGCCCTGGCGCTGGTAAACGAACCGCGCGTCTTGTTCCTGGACGAACCCACCACTGGTCTCGACCCCCAAGTCCGCCTCGAAATCCACAACCTCATCGAGGAACTCAAGGCCCGCCGCACCACCATCCTGTTGACGACGCACTACATCGAAGAAGCTGAACGGCTTTGCGACCGCGTCGCCATTATCGACGAGGGCCGCATCGCCGCCATTGGCACTCCCCAGCAACTGCAACGCGAAGTGCTCGGATCTTCGCGGATAGAAATCGTCTGTACGCATCCGCTGCCGGGATCGCCCGAACTGCACGGCGGACCAGGGGAAACCCTCGAACTCAGCCCTGACCGCCGCACGCTGACCGCTTTCTCGCCGCAACCTGCCCGTCTCGTGGTGGAACTCATCCGCTGGGTAGACCGTTGCGGAGCCGGGCTGGACGACCTCCATATCGTGCGTCCCACGCTGGAAGACGTTTTCTTGAAATTGACGGGCAAACGCCTCCGGGATTGAGCAATGCGCGCCTATCTCGCATACATCCAGAGTACTTTGCGGCTGACGCTTCGCGACCGTCTGGTGCTCTTTTTCAACTACCTGTTCCCCCTTATCATCTTCGGTGGTCTCGGCGAAGGATTGGGCGCTAAGGTTTCCGGAGGCGCGGCCGCCCAGTTGTTCACCATGGTCCTGCTGCTTGGTGCGCTGGGCAACGGGTTCTTCGGCGGCGGAATGCGCGCGGTCCTGGAGCGAGAGCAGAACATCCTCCGGCGCTTTAAGGTCGCTCCCATCTCGGCCGGCCCCATCATTGCGGCATCGCTTGTGGTGGGGTGGCTGGTGTTCATGCCCTCGGTTTTCTTCTTTTGGATCCTCAGCATTTGGCGCTACCAGCTCGATCCGCCGGCCGCTCCGTTTTCACTGCTGGCATTCATCAGCATCGGGGTCATCACCTTCCGCAGCCTGGGCATGATCGTCGCCGCGGTGGTGAACTCCATGCAGGAAAGCCAGATCCTCGTCCAACTGCTCTACCTGCCCATGCTGATGCTCAGCGGTGCGACCGTTCCGCTCGAGATCATGCCTGAATGGCTGCAGTCGGTGGCGCAGTTCATCCCCTCCACGCACATGTACCTGGGACTGCAGGGCATTCTGGTGCGGGGTGAGACCCTGGCCGCCAACTGGCAACCTGCCCTGGCGCTGATTTTCACCACGGCGATTGCCTCGTTCCTCAGCCTCCGATTGTTCCGCTGGGAGAAGGAAGAGCGCCTCAAGGCGAGCGCCAAATTCTGGATTTTGGCCGCCATGCTGCCCATCGTGCTGGCAGGCGGGTGGCAGGTGTGGCGCGGTTCCAACTTCGCCAAAACGCAGGCGCTTGCGCGGGAACGGTCCCGGACCATCTCCTGGCTGATTCACGATGCCCGTTTGTTCTTGGGCGACGGCACCGTAATTGAGCGCGGCGCCCTGCTGATCCGCAAGGGTAAGATCGTGCAGATCTTCGAGGGGGCTGCCCCCGCCGCCTCCTCGCTTCGCGCTGAGCCGGTGGAAGCTTCCGGCAAAACCGTGCTGCCGGGCTTCATCGACAGTCTTACCTTCCTGGGCTACGAGGCAGGGCCCGGCCGGCCTGCCTCCAAGCAGGCCATCGAACGGGCGCTGAAAGCATACTTGTATTGCGGTATCGTCGCTCTTCGCGACCAGACCGCCCTCATCCCCCTTGTGCGGGACGCCGCTGCCGCCGCACGCAGGGGCGAAATCGCTGGCCCGGAGGTGTTCCCGACCCCACCCGCCGGTAATCTGGCCGGCGTGCCGCTGCTCAACGCCCAGGACATCCGTCTCCAGCTTCAAGAGGGGCAGACGAGCTTTCTTGAAGGCTCCCTGGTCCAGCAGGTTCTGCCGGCGGGCTCGGTGGAGCCATTGCGCCAGGCTGCCGCCCGATGGCGGGCCACCCAGACTCCGCTGTTCAGCCTTCCGGGTGACTCGGTGGCGGTCCTGGCCGGTTCAGGGAGCGGCGCTTCCGAGTTCGAACCACACGGTCCACTGCTGCACAGGGAGCTTCAGTTGTGGGTAAGGCAGGGCATTAGCCCGCGCGACGCCCTGCTGGCGGCTACTACTCGTGGCGCCCTCGTGATCGGCGCTTCCCAACGTCTGGGCCGCCTCGCCCCTGGCTTCGAAGCCAGCCTCCTCGTCGTGGAAGGCAATCCCCTCACGGACATCTCCACTACCGAACGGATCTGGCGCGTTTTTTTCAAGGGTGAAATGGTGAGCCGAAGCGCGCTGTTTGAACAACGCGGATACTAAAATCGCTGCCTTAGCGCACTACCGAAGTCATCCAGACGAACATCCGGAAAAAGGAATAGGCCACAAGGAGGACGCAGGCGCCGGCGATGCCGGTCCAAACCTTCTCCCCGCCCGACGCCCAAGGCTTCGGCAACCCGCTCAGCCACGCCGCCGCGAACCCGGTCACCAATCCGCCGATGTGCGCCCCATTATCCACACGGAAGAACGGCAGCAGTCCGATAAGCAGCCCATATACCGCCCAACGGATGTAGAACTGCTTGATCGCCGTCGCCTCAAAACTCCTATGCATCACACCAACCGCGATCATCGCCCCAATCAGTCCGAACAAGCCCGCCGACGCCCCAACCGATACGCTGCGGGTGAAAAAGGTGCTCGCCAAAAAGCCGCCAATCGTGGAGCTGACGTAAATGAAGATCAGCCGCCGCGGCCCGTACACCGCCTCCGCGTGCGCACCGATGTCCATCATTGCCCATGAGTTAAACAAGATGTGCATCAGTCCGCCGTGAAGAAAGCCGGCTGTGATCAGCCTCCACCACTCCTGCGCCAGCAGGACACGGTCGGGCCGGGTCGCCCCGTACAGCGAAAGTGTAACGACGTCGATGTCGAACAGGCTGCCACGGCCGCTTTTCACTGCAGCAATCGCGGTGACGAGGTACAAACCCACATTGATGGTCAGGATCAGCGACGTGACAAACTGGGCTGCCGGCAGTAACCCTGCGATCTTGTCTCCCACATCCCGCATTTCAATCGCACGCGGGCCTACCGGCGTATCGCAGTATGGGCACACCTTGTCTTTGGTTGTGATGAAGGCCCGGCAATGCGGGCACATGCGGCGGGTTTCCACCATCCCATTCTACCGGGAGGGCTTTGCCGGGCCTCTCTGCAGCCTAAGGTGCATCGTCAGGGGAGTTCGGGTGTTCCGCTGATTTTTGAGTACTTCGAGCAATGATGTACTGGGCTTGGGAAACGGATGAAACGCAATTTACTTCCGCTGCTGGGGGTGGCATTTTTTGCCGCTGTGGCGGCTACCGGCATTTTTTACGGTCTGCTGCTGCCTCGACTGGGCAATTCGGCCGCGAAGCCCTCACCTGTAGCCAAGACAACAACCCCTGATCCGGCAGCGCGGCTTCAGCCCGGCATGCGGGCGGTCGCCATCCATCCGAGCCAATCTGGCGGGGTGGTGAGCCTGCTGTCGCCAGGCAGCCGAGTCGATATCGTCGTCCTGGAGCGGCCCAAACTCGGCGAAAGTCCTTCGCTATACCGGTTGATGGAGGACGTGGAGGTGCTTGCCACCGGCCGAAGCAATGATGTTGCCCGCTCGGAGATCACCGTCCTGGCCAGCGTCGCCGATGCGGAACGGTTGCTGTTGGCCGACTTCTCACAACAGATCCGCCTGGTACTCCGAAATCCGGCCGACCGGCAGAACCCATCGCAGGCGGTGGTCCAACGGCCATGACCGGGCCGACGATTCTTCTACTTTTGTTTGCAGTCGCTTTCGCCTCGGCGCTGTTGGCTGCCCGCCTGTATTGGATGGTGCAGCAGACTCAGTTGCAGGCAGGTGCGGAGGGGACAACCGGTCTGTTCAAGGCTGACAGCAAGAGCAGCATCCAGATTTGGGGCAAATTCCTGGAGCAAGTCAGCCATGTTGAAATCCTGGAGAGGCATCTGCGCGACGCCGGGCTGAGTTGGTCGGCTGGGCGGGTCACCCTATCCATGCTGCTTTGCGCAGCCGTCGCCATGGCCATTCTCATGCAGATCCAGGGGGTACCGCTGATCCTGCTGGCAATCGCTGCCTTCGGAGCGGCCTCCCTTCCCTATTTCTATATCTTGCGGCAGCGCAGAAAGCGGTTCGACGCTTTTGCCAGGCTGCTGCCGGAGGCGTTTGACAGCATGGCCCGGGCGCTGCAGGCCGGGTTCCCTCTGGCGGTCTGCATCGAATCGATGGTGCAGGAGCAGGCCGAACCCTTGGCCTCAGAACTCCGCCGGGTGCGCGACGAATGGCGGCTCGGTCTTGGTTGGGAACATGCAATGAATGGGTTCGCCGCGCGGATCCCCATCCCGGAGGCGCAACTTTTCGCGGCCGCGGTCAAACTGCAAAGCCGCACAGGCGGGCGGTTGAATCTTGTCCTGGTGCAACTGAGCGAAAACCTCCGGGAAGCCACAGCGCTCGATGGCGAGGTCCGCACGCTCTCGGCCCACAGCCGGATGACTGGCACGGTGTTGTCGATCTTGCCGGTTGTGATCGCCGGTCTTCTCTTTGTCACCAATCCGAGTTATCTCATTTCGTTTCTTGCGCATCCCACCGGCCGCACGGCCGTTGTGCTGGCCGTGATCGCCAACATCGCCGCCCACCTGATCATTCGCCAACTCTCGCGGATCGAGGATTAAGCCATGAGTGAATGGCAGATCGTGCTGGCGATGTTCCTGTTCGTGATGGCCGTGACAGGAGCTTGTCTTCTCTTGGTCTCCTGGAGGCTAAACGCTCGGCGCCAGTCAGTGCCAGTTGTCGAAATCCCGGAGAATCAACAATCGCGTCTGTGGCCTGTTCTGGTCGGTTCCGTCCGGCTCCTGGGAGAGGTAGCTACCGGCAGCCGGAACGGGGACGACCCCACTCTGGTTTCCGGCTGGCTTGCGGCATCGGGATTCACCTCGCCCCATGCCTTGACGCTCTATCACGGCGCACGCTTTACTGCGGTGACTCTGGCGGCGCTGATCTCCGGCTGGGTCGGGCTTTTCATCCGGCAAAGCCTGACCGGGGCTGCCTTGTTCGCCTTGGCGGGAGCCGCGTTGGCGGCGTTGGCGGCGCCACGCGTACTCAAGCATATGGCGCAAGCCCGTGTGCGGCGCATAGAACGGGCCATCCCTCCTGCCCTTGATTTGATGATCTTGTCGTTGGAATCCGGCCAGCCCATTGACGCGGCATTGCAGGATGCGGGCCGCGAACTCCAGGGCCTGTTTCCTGACTTGAGCGGTGAGTTCCTCCAGGTGCACCGGGAATTGCGTGCGGGCAGGTCACGCCAGGATGTCTACGCCGCTCTGGGTACAAAGAACCGCTCCCCCGAATTGCGCAAATTGGCTGCCGTCCTGATCGACAGCGACCGGTTTGGCACCAGCCTCGCGCCGGCACTGCGCACGCATGCCCGTTACCTGCGCATCCGCCGCCGCCAGTCCGCTCAGGAACGCGCCAGGCAATTGACCACGAAGATGGTCTTTCCAATCTTCTTTTTCATCATGCCGGCGATTTTCGTTGTTGCCGTTGGGCCGGCGATTCTGGAGTTGATGGAAGCCTTCTCTTCTGGCGCATTCACGCCTTAGGACAGGTTTTCCCAGATCAGTGCGTCAAATTCGTGGATCAGCCGGTACCCCGTGCGCACGTAAAGCCCACGTGCCTGGGTGTTGCCCGCCGTGACCGTCAACGTCACTTCCCGGGCGCCGTTCTCGGCCAGGGCCACCGTTGTGCGCCTGAGCATTTCGTAGCCCACCCCGCGGCCGTGCAGTTCACGGTCAGCACAGATTTGCGCCACGTGCCCTACATCGGGGGCGACCTGGCTGGCGATGGATAGCGCCCGCACCCTCTCTCGATTGTCCAGAAGCACAAACGAAGCCCGTGGCTGAAACGTGCCGCAACCTGGATATTGCACCACGTTCTGCAGAAACCGCTGAGCCCCGCTTGTGGTCCGGTACTGGTCGTTGATTGCACTGTCCACGTGGTTCTCATACACGCGGGCAATCAATTGTGCGGCTTCATCGATCCAGCGCGGCCCAAACGGCGCCAGCTTGGTATCCGCCGGGAGGTCCCTGCGAGGCAGCCGCAGGGCTGTCCTTGTCTCCGCCAGCATGAAGTGACGCCGGTAGCCCGCTGGCCGTGGCCCGTTTGGCAAGGCCTCTTCCGCCCGCAATACGGAGCGCATGAGTTGCGCTTCCACCCGCCGCACCCAAACAGAGGTCAGGTGCGGACCCGCGGTCAGACGGTTCAGTGCGCCTTCCAGCAGCAGGTTCTCCGCTGCGGCCGAACGGTCCTCGTCCCGCACATAGAGATCGCCTACAAGGGCCTTCCGTCCTTCGCTTACCCAATAGATGTATCCTGCCGGCCGGTTGCCGGACAGCAAAGCCAGCCCGTCCAGAGCGTGGATCGACAGATACCGTTGCACCAGCTCAGCCGAGGCGGTGAAATCCCAGTGCAAAGTCTCTCGCCAGGAGAGGATCTCTTCCCGCAGCAGGGCATCCAGCCCTCCAGCGCCCACCCGGCGCAGATCCACCACATCAAAAGAGGTAGCATTGCCGGAAAAGGCCTGGATTGCGGCCATGCTTTGATCCTCGCACGCCTTCTCAGGCGCTTGGGGTGTCCCGCAGGAACTGCTTGATGCAGCGGAGGGCCTGCCGGCTCCGGTGCTGGTTTTCGATCAGCGCAAAGCGTACGTACCCATCTCCCGCCGGTCCGAAACCGATGCCGGGGGAAACCGCCACCAGAGCTTTTTCGAGCAGCCGTTTGGCAAACTCCAACGAACCCAGACTGCGCATCGGCTCCGGGATTGGAGCCCAAATAAACATCGAGCCTCTCGGCCTCACCACTGGCCACCCCGCCGCGTTCAAGCCATCCACCAGCAGATCCCTTCTCTTTTCGTAAAGCGCGCAGATTTTATGCACTTCTTCCTCGCACTCCCGCAAGCCCACGATTGCCGCGATCTGAATGGGCTGAAAATTGCCGTAGTCCAGATAGCTCTTGATCCGCGTCAGCGCTTTGATCATCTTGGCGTTGCCCAGGCAATACCCAACGCGCCATCCAGCCATGTTGTAGCTCTTGGTCATCGAGAAAATCTCGACGGCCACTTCCTTGGCGCCCTCCACCTGCAGGATGCTCGGCGCGTGGTAGCCATCGAAGCACAGGTCTGCGTAGGCGAAGTCGTGCAACACCATGATGCCGTGCCGTAAAGCCAGCCCGACAACGTGCTGGAAGAAGGCCAGATCGACGCAGGCGGTGGTTGGATTGTGCGGATAGTTCAGCAGAATCAGCTTTGGCGGCTTCGCGGACTTCCGCAGCAAATCCTCCAGCCGGTTCAGGAACTCGGCGGGGTCGGCTACGGGTAGCGGAATCGCTTCGCCCTCCGCCATGATCACGCCGTATTGATGGATTGGGTAGCAGGGGGCGGGTGTCACCACCTGGTCGCCCGGGCCTACCACGGCGAACATCAAATGCGCCAGCGCATCCTTGGCGCCGATCGTAACGATCGCCTCCGTCTCCGCATCCAGATCGACGTTGTAGTTCCGCTTGTAGCGCTTGCAGATCTCGTGCCGCAGGTTGGGAATCCCGCGCGACACCGAGTAACGGTGATTCTTCGGATTGCGGGCCGCTTCACACAGCTTGCTGACCACTGGCCGCGGAGTGGCGCCATCCGGATTTCCCATGCCGAAGTCGACCACATCGTACTGGGCCGCCCGCAGCTTGGCTTTCATCTCATTCACCACTGCAAACACGTAGGGTGGCAGCTTGGAAATCCGGTAAAACTCGTCCGGCAAAGAGCTCATATTCTTCTCATGCTACACTCCCTGTCATGAGACTCTGGTGCGGCGCTTGCGTGCTTGGATCCTTGCTCGCCTTCGGCATTGCCTGCTCCACGAGTGCAGTGCCTTCCGGCAAGGCCAAGAAGCTCAGCTCCGATGAACTGGCCAAGCTGCTCGAGGAACCGGGGAAGGTCTACTTTCTGGACGTCCGCGAACCCGCCGAGGTCGAGCGGCTCGGCTCAGTGAAGGGCTACGTCAACATTCCCGTCAGCCAGCTTGCCGGCCGTCTGAACGAGATCCCCCGCGACAAGCTGATCGTCACGCTTTGAAACCAGGGGGGACGGGCTGCCCGGGCGGCAGCCTTACTGGAAGAAAACGGCTTCCAAACCCTGGGCTCCTGCGGCCTCGAGGAATTCCGCCAGAAGCGCGCTCAAGATCTCGTTTACCCGGCAAACTGACCTTGGCGCCGCGCACGCCGCCTGTTGGAAACTCGTAGGGATGACTTTGCGCACACTTGGGAACACAGACCTGCTGCTCACACCGCTGGGCGTGGGAGCCTGGGCAATGGGGGGCGGAGGCTGGGCCTTCGCCTGGGGTCCGCAGGACGATCAGCAGTCCATTGCCGCTATTCGCGCCGCGCTGGCAGAAGGGTGGAACTGGATCGACACCGCGGCTGTTTACGGTATGGGGCACTCCGAGGAGGTAGTTGCACGGGCACTGGAAGGTTTTTCGCCCCGCCCTTACGTTTTTACGAAATGTGGGCGCAACTGGAACGAGCAGCGGCAGATTCTGAAGATTCTCAAGCGGGACAGAATCATGGAAGAGTGCGAGAACAGCCTGCGCCGCTTGAAGACCGACGTGATCGACCTCTACCAGATTCACTGGCCCGAACCGGATGAGGATGTCGAGGAGGGCTGGGAGGCGCTGATCCGGCTCAAGGAGCAAGGCAAAGTCCGTTGGATCGGCGTCTCCAACTTCCATCTCGCGCACCTGCAGCGAATTGAGCCACTCGGCATTCCCGCCTCCTTGCAGCCGCCCTATTCGATTCTCAAACCGGAAATTGAACAAGCGCTCCTGCCTTACTGTGCACACCATAACATCGGAGTCCTGGTGTATTCTCCGATGCAGTCAGGCCTGCTGACTGGCGCCATGACGCCGGAGCGCATCGCCGCCATGCCCGAGGACGATCACCGCCGGCGCCGGCCCGAATTCAACGAACCTCAGCTATCCAGAAACCTGCGCTTGGTATCGCTGCTCGCGGACATCGGCCATCGCCATGGCCGTACACCCGGAGAGGTTGCCATCGCTTGGACCTTGCGCCGGCCTGAGGTGACCGCCGCCATAGTGGGACTGCGCTCGCCGGACCAGTTACAAGGTGTCCGGGGCGCAGCGGAATTCCGCCTGTCACTCGCGGAAATCCAGGAGATTACTGACTTCCTCGCGGCCAATCCCGTCTGATCCCGGCTTGCGCAACCACAGGTAGCAGTGATTACCGATGCGCCCGGCATAGGGAGACCGGAGCAACAGCAAATCCAGATAGCGCAGCGGGAACAGAAGCCATCCGAGCACGCCGTGCGCGGTCACACGCCACCAACGCCAGGGCAAGAGCATCTTGGCGAACTCCAGCACGGTGATGATCAGGGTGGCGGCGGGGCCGGTTCGCCAGCCGCTGGCTGCGATTTCAAGGCGGCCCGCCAAAAGCGCGAGCCCGTCAGGAGTAAACCGGCGGTAATCGCGGGGGTACTCATGAAAGGGGTGGCAGAACGGCGTCACCAGGTGCGCATAACCGCCGGGCGCCAGCACGCGCTCAATCTCACGTACCACACGCTCCGGATCCACCACGTGCTCCAGCACCGCATCGCACTCCACGCGGGTGAACACTCCTCCGGCAAACGGTAACTCGTGGGCGTCCGCCTGCACGTCCACCCCTGATTCGGCGAAAAGATCAAGGTTGACGTAGCCGGGTACACGTTGACGCGCTCCGCCGATGTAAAGATTCCAACGCCCTAGCGGAGCGTCCATCGCTTCGCGCGAATTCAAGAGGTAAGGCGCTGGCGGCGTCAGCCACTCAACGCAAGTGCGCCACAATGTCCCGCGCCCGGTCATAGAGCATCGACGTTTCGTTGCTGCAACTCAACAGCAGCAACCCGCGCCGTTTCCACTGCGACGCGAGTTGTTCGTTTCGGAAATGGCCGCCCGGAATTACGCCGCGCGCATGGCAGCTCGCGATGATCTGCTCGATGGCCTGTTCCATTCTGGGGTGCGAAAACTCCCCCGGTACGCCCAAGCTGATGGAAAGGTCGGCCGGCCCGATCAGCACAGCATCTACATGGGGCACGCTCAGCAGTTCGTCACGCGCCTCCAGCGCCCGCAGTGTCTCGATTTGCAGCACCACCAACCCGTCCCGGTTGGCCACGGCCATCATTTCGGGGATCGACTTCACCCCGTAATCGAAATTTAGCGGCGCCAACCCAAAGCCTCGTTTCCCCTCGGGAGGAAATTTCGTCCAGGAAACGGCCTGCTCCAGAACAGCCGGATCCTCGATGCGCGGGAAAATGATACCCTGCGCCCCGCAGTCCAACGCCCTCGCCACAAGGCCGTATGTGATATCCGCCACCCGGACCACCGGCGTCATCCCTACTTTGGGAGCGAAACGGCAAATCTCCAGCAAGGCCTCCTGGCCAAAACTGCCATGCTCGGCATCGATGAAACCCCACTGGATTCCCGCACCCGCCAGAATCCGCAAAACCTCCAGCGACCGCAGGTGCTGCAGACCACACCCAACCCGCACCTCGCCCGCACGGAGCGCCTGCTTCAAGGGATTCCCGTTCATAGAGTCAGCAAATGGTGATCACGACAACCGCTGTGCACGTTCTCGTACAGCGTGTCAATTAGATCAAATCCGTACCGGGCCAGGAAAGGCAGAATGCCATGCAACCGCTCTTGCAGATGACGCTCCGGATACAGCAGCCCACTCAACGATTCCGCGGCCGAAGCCACCCGCTCTTCGCGGCGCAGCGCCTCCCGCGCCGCTTTGGCCCGGTTCTTCTTGATCTGATAGGTGATCTTCTCGCGGCTTTTCGCCATGGCGGCGGCGAGAGTCACGTCGAAGCGCCGCAGTTCCCCCTCTACTCGGTCCAATTGGTTGCGGATCTCCACCGAGGCATCTTCAAACGCATCGTCCAAATTCCGGGGGATCAGGCACTCGGCGATCCGCGCCCGCAAAGGCTCCACGCCGTGCAGCAGGTCGGTCAGGCGAAGCCCGAACCTCGCCATCAGTTTCTGTGACCGTTCATCGATCAGCGTGAAACCAGTACGAGGGATTGCCACCGGCGCACGGCCCAGCAGGGCGTGGTACAACACCTGGGACTGCGCCAGGTAAGCCAACTCTGCGGGCCCCCCCACGTAGGCCGCCGTAGGCAGCAGATAGTCCTGCATCACGGGGCGCAACAGAGCATTGGGCGACAGCGCCGTAGGTTGCTCCAGCAGTTCTGCCATGGATACCGGCACCTGCCCCTGCAAATAGCCATCGCCATTCCGGCGCAATTGCAGCCGCCGCCCCCCGACCAACCGGAAAAACAGTGAGGTCTGCGGCTCAAAGCGGACCTGGGCGTGATACCCAGCCTCTTCCAGTTCCCTGTTCCTCGTTAGGAGCGCTTCCGACAGTTCTCCACCACGCTCCAGGGCCGACCGAAGCAGCGGCGCGGCCAACTCCCGGATCGCGGGATCCAACGGGTCCAAAAACACGAGCCCGGAGCCGGAAAGAATCCGTTGTAACAACAAACGGAAGGCTTCCCCCATTGTTCGCCCGGGCTGATAGCACTCCTCTACAAGTGAAACCACCTCACCCGCGTAGAGAAAGCCACGCAACGCATCCCGCAACTCTTCCAGCGGGGCGGAGATGATTTCCGCCGACCCCACCGGTTGTCCTGGCTCAGCGCGCAGCGCCGCCGACAACCGCCGCGGGCGGTGCTGAGCATCGAACACCCAAGCATCCCGAACTTCCGCGAGATCATGATCTTCGGTCGCCAGCCAGAATACGGGTACGGCCCGGATCCCCCGGCTGGTCAGGTCCCTGGCGAGCCTTACTGCCGTCAGAGCCTTGTAGATCGTATATGCCGGGCCACCGAAGAGTCCCACTTGCTGTCCGGTTACCACCGCCACCGTCTCAGGCAGTTCCAGCAAGTCCAAAGAAACCGACTCGCCGTTCATCCTGCGCAACGCCGTGGCGATGCCTTGGCTCCGTTGGTCGCTCAGATGGGCCTGGGCCGCAGTCTGCTTCAACACCCCCGGGTCGTGCGGGTCGTGCGTGTAGAATCGCCGGACCCTCTCAAATCGATAGAGATAATCCGCAAAGAGGGCCGATGTGCCCGGCAATTCTGTGTGTGAGATACAGACGCTGCGCATGGATAGATCGGGCACGGGCGAGTACTCCCATGAGGGTAGCACGGCCGCCGGTGTGCACCCTCCATTAGACTGGGAGAGAGATGCTCGGAGAGCAAGAGTTTCAAAAGCAATGCGATGAAGCGGTTGGCAGCCTCTACCGGAAGCTGGCGGAGGCCTCCGACCGTTTCGATTTCGATGTGGATATGAACAGTGGGGCCTTGACCGTGGAATTCGAGGAACCTCGGGAGCGCTTCGTGGTCAGCCCGAACACGCCTGTCCGCCAGATCTGGGTTTCCGCCCACACCACCAGTTTCAAGCTGGATTGGGTGCCGGACCGGCAGGCCTTCATTCTCGCGTCCACTGGAGAAAGCCTGGAGGAACTGATAATTACCGCCATCCAAAAGCGGATTCCAGAGTTCACTCTGGGGTAGATCGGAGCCGATGGCAGGCGTCTACATCTCCTATCCGTTCTGCGCGCAGAAGTGCAGCTACTGCAACTTCGCCTCCGGAGTCTTCCCCCGGGAACTCGAACGCAAGTACTTGGCGGCGTTGGAGAAAGAGCTACAAACCTGCGTCTGGCCCTGGAGCCCGGAAACCGTATATTTGGGCGGCGGCACCCCGGGGTCATTGGATGTCGGCGACCTCCGGCGGTTGCTCTCCCTGGTTCCTGGCGCCCCGTGGCGGGAGGCAACGCTTGAGGCCGCGCCCGGCGCCATCGCTCCTGAATCGCCTGCGGACTGGCGGGCGGCCGGCATAAACCGGGTCAGCCTGGGTGTACAGTCGTTCGTGGGCGCCGAATTGAGGCAAACCGGACGCAAGCACACAGCCGCTCAAGTGGCTGATGATATTGCCCTGCTTCGGCGAGCGGGCATGGGAGCCATCAACATCGACCTGATCGCCGGCCTGCCTGGCCAAACTCCAAAGAGCTGGCAGATTTCTCTTGATTGGGTCGCCCGCCTGGCGCCCGATCATGTCTCGGTGTACATTTTCGAGATCGATGAGGACAGCCGCCTTGGCAAGGAGGTGCTGCTGGGCGGCAAGCGCTACGGTGCGCCAGCCGTTCCAGCGGAGGATTTGGCGGCAGAACTCTACCAAAGCGCCGTCGACTGGCTAGCCGGACTGGGCATGGCGCGCTACGAAATCTCCAACTTCGCCCTGCCGGGTCACGAATCCCTGCACAATCTCAAGTACTGGCGCCGGGAACCGTACTTCGGCTTCGGCTCCGACGCCCACTCATTTGACGGTACCCTGCGCTGGCAAAATGTGGAATCGCCGCAGGAGTACGCCGAACGGAATGGTAATGCCCGTGCAACTGCCTCTCCAGCCGAACCCAACGAACGCCTTTGGCTCGGGTTGCGGCTTAGCCAGGGCATCTCGCTGTCTGAGGCGGAAGAAGCGGCGTTCGCCCGCTCCATCGGCCGCCTGGAAGATGCCGGTCTGCTGGAACGCCACGCGGGCCGCTTGCGACTCACTGGCCGTGGTGTCCTGCTCTCCAACGAAGTTTTCACGGAGTTTCTTGCCTGATGCCCGAGCATTGGATCGATTTACGCAGCGATACCGTCACCAGGCCCACCTCCGCTATGCGGCGCGCCATGGCGGAAGCCGAGGTCGGAGACGACGTCTACCAGGAAGATCCCACCGTTAACCGGCTGGAACAGCGCGCTGCGGAGATCCTCGGGAAAGAGGCCGCGCTGTTCGTGCCCACCGGCACCATGGGTAACACTATCGCCGTCAAGTTGCTCACCGAGCCCGGACAGGAAGTGATTGCCGAAGCCCGCGGTCATCTGCTGAACTATGAGCTCTCGATGACCGCCTGGTTCTCCGGCTGCTTGATCCGAAGCATTGAGGCGCCCGCGGGCATCCTGTCCTGGGATCTGATCGAACCTTACCTCCGGCCCCTGGGACCCCACTGGGCGCCGACCGGGTGCATCGAACTCGAAAACACCCACAACATGGCAGGCGGCACCGTCTACCCGCAGGAAGTGGTAGACGACATTTGCAACCGGGCCCATGAACGCGGACTCGGGGTGCACATCGACGGCGCCCGCCTCTTTAACGCAGCCGAGGCGCTAGGCCTCCCGGCTGCCCGAATCTGCCGGAACGCCGACACGGTCATGTTTTGCCTATCGAAGGCGTTAGGAGCTCCTGTGGGCTCGATGCTGGCCGGCCCGGCCCCTCTAATGGATCGCGCTCGTCTTTACCGCAAACGGCTTGGGGGTGGCATGCGCCAGGCAGGCGTGTTGGCCGCCGCGGGTCTGATCGCCCTGGAAGAGATGCCCGCCGTCCTGGTCTGCGACCACCAAAATGCGCAGGCGATCGCAAAGCGGCTCTCCACTTTGCCGGGCGTAACAGTCATCCCCCCGGAAACCAACATCGTCATCTTCGATGTGGGCGCCAGCGGCCTGTCCGCCGCAGAAGTGAGCACCCGGCTAAGGGAACGTGGAGTGCTGATCAATCCAGTCGGGTCCACTTCACTGCGTGCCGTCACCCATTACGATGTAACGGCGGACCAGTGCGCAGAGGCGATGGACGCCGTTACTGAAGCGCTGGCGGCCAGCTCTCACCGGTAACCGGCATTATCCGCGCGAAGGCTCACAGGCTGCCAGCAAAGCCGCCTGGAGCGCTGTAATTTCCTCGGGGAGCAGGGCGCGTCCCGATTTGGTGACATGGAACACATCGATGGCCTTGTGAGCCTCAGTATCCACCAGCACCACTTCAATATTGCAGCCCGCCCGGGAGATCGCCGAGGCCAAATGGTACAGCAAACCTGGCCGGTCCTCTGCCACTACCTCGAACACCGTCGCCACGCCACTCGCCTCGGAATCCGGTGTCACCGCTGCGCGTATCGCGGCTGCCTTTCCAGCCAGCGGCTTCGGTCTCCTGTACCGCAGCAGGTCTTCTACGTGCACCTCGCCCACGATCACACGCTGGATGGTGTGACGGAGCCTCTCGCGCTCCGGAGGATTCAGATCCAAATTTGAGTTCGGATCAGAAAAAGCAAAATTATCCACAATCGCCCCCGCGCGATTGGAGTATGCCTCAGCCCGCAGAATATTTAGCCCGAAACTCGACAGCGCTCCGGCCAAAGAAGCGAAAAGAAAAGGGCGGTCTTTCGCCACAACCGCGAGTTGCCAAACCCCAGCCACCTTCTCGATCGAAAGGGCCGCCCCCTTGGTCTCCGCCTGCTCAAACAACGCACAATGCACTTCGGCTTGCGCCCGGCTGTGCGTCCAAAGGTACCGCCAGGGTAATCCTTCAAGAAAATGCGCCAGGTTGGGGGGGATGGGGCCATAGACCTCCTCGGGCGATTCGCCGTCGGGTTCCGTGAGTTCTCTCGCCATGTCCCGTGCGGTGGCACGATAGAGGCGCCACAACTGTTCCATCCGCCAGGGCGACATCGCGGTGGGGTGCACCGCGGAAATATCGGCGAATGTCAGGAGAACCAACAAACGGAGCCTTTCCACTGTCTTGACCTGCATCGTCACAGCCCGGGCGGTGACGGGATCGGCGACATCGCGGCTCTGCATTGTCGACGAAAGCAGCAAGTGGTGTTCGATGAGAAATTGAATGGTCTGTGCCGCCTCCGGTGCTACCCCTTCCCGCTCCAGAAAACGCCCGGCCAGCCGCACGGCTTCCGCGGAATGGTCCGTGCCACTCCCTTTGCCAATGTCATGCAGCAGGAGCGCAAGCCGCAGCAGCCACAGATCGTTGCACGATTCCTCCACCAGGTCGGCAAAGCGCTTCCTCTCCGGAGGCGCGCCAGTTCCCAATTCTTCCAGCACTTCAAGCGCCACGAGGGTATGCTCATCCACGGTGTACTGGTGGTAGAAATCCCGGACCACCAGGTGTGCAATGCGGTCCCACTCCGGGAGCAACGAAGAGAGGAATCCGGTCACCGCCATCGCCCGCAAGCCAGCTACCGGGTGCGGCTGTGAGAAAAAGTCCTTCCAAAAAGCCTCTCCAGCGCGCGTGGTCTTCGCCGGCGTACCAGTCAACCGTTGCTGCGTCTCGCGGGACGGGTGCAACCCATGTTTCGCCGCGAAACGGAAGAGGCGAAGCGGGAGTTGAAGATCGGTGGCAAGTTCATGCGGATTCCGGAGGAAGATGAGATCGCGCGACACCGTAAACTCCGAGTTCGACAGCCGCGAGCGCCAGTCGCGGAAACTCGTCAACAGCGGCTTGTCTCTGGTTTCACTCGCTTCCAATTCCAGCAGAGCTTCGCGCCAGAGGACCGAGGCGTGACGGTAGTATTCACGCATCCACTCGGCCGGCTCGGACCGCTTGGAGAACGGGGCCGCCGCAATCTCGTCCTGCGCCTCGAAATTCAGAAGATTGCTGTCGCGGCCTGCGCGGAAGTGGAGGAAACAACGGGTTGTGGCCAGGAACTGGCGGGCCCGGGGATCGGTGCCGTCGTCGCCTTGATGATCCCGCAAAGCCCGCAGCCATCGTACGGTCTGCAGATCGCGCATGCCGCCCGGCGCTTCTTTGATGTCGGGCTCCAGCCGGTAGATGGTGTCGTGAAAACGCGCATGCCGGCCGCGCGCCATCCGGCACAACCGGCGCTCCAGATCACGCCTTTCGGCCTTTAGAAACCGGGCGAACCGCTCGCGGAACTGTCCATACAGAACCGGATTGCCCGCCAGGAAGCGTTCATCCAGCAGGCTCACGGTGAGTTCGAAGTTCCCCTCGTGCACCGTGCAGCAGTCCTCCACCGTGCGCACCGAGTGGCTTGCCCGCAAGCCGGAATCCCACAGCAAACGCAGGAACTCCGCAATCGGCCCCTTGAGGGCGGAATCCTCGAGGGATTTCCTGACGAGCACAAGCAGGTCGACGTCAGAATGGGGGAAGAGTTCCTTGCGCCCGTAACCGCCCACCGCCAACAAGGCCAAACCGTCCGGCGCGGCTTGCGCCAGACTTTGCGAAAAAGCGGACAAGACACCCTCATCGGTATCTGCCGTGCGCTGACGCAGCACCGCTTCAGCCGCCCCGGTTGCCTGAAACCGTTGCCGGGTTGCTTCAAACGAATCCTTATAGCGCTGCCTCGCCTCGCTCGTCATTGCGGATCCGGACTACCTCCTCGATGGGCGATACAAAAATCTTCCCGTCGCCGATCTTGCCACTTCGTGCAGCGGCCGCTACGGTGGCAATCACCTCATCCACGCGGTTGTCCGGCACCACCATGTCGATCTTGATTTTCGGCAGGAGGTCAATCGTGTACTCCTGGCCGCGGTAGATCTCCGTATGGCCCTTTTGCCGCCCATGTCCCCGAACTTCGCTAATGGTCATGCCATCGACGCCGATCGACTTGAGCGCGTCCTTCACGTCGTCGAGTTTGAACGGCTGGATTATCGCTTCAATCTTCTTCATGACACTCCAGGCTACTCGAGCCGAGGGAAAACTGGAGAGGGGCACCGGACGGGGGTTGCGATTCCTATCATACGGAGGCCGCCGCCACCTCAGGCAAGAGAAATTCCTTTTGGGGGCCAATCAAATTGTTGATGAGACCAAGTCATTTCTTTTTCAATCACTTATGAAGTTTTTTCGGAACGAAGCCAAATGATATGATGAGCCGGAAACAGGAGGCGAACCCGATGATCTCCCGCCGGCAACTGGCGCCCGCCGCCGCAGCTGCTCTACTGGCCGCCTCGCGGCCGTTTCTGGCTCCCGCCCAATCCAAGCCCAAGCGCCTGTTGGCGATTGGAGCTGTCAAGGGCTTTCAACACGACGCCACCAGCCATGGACTAGCCACGCTTTGGAAGCTGGGCCAGGACTCCGGGCTATGGGATACCTACATCAAGACCGACACTCAACTGATTACCAAGAAAAAGCTGGGCGGCAACGCCAAGAACCTCGATTTCTTCGATGCCATCGCTTTCTACACGACTGGCGAACTCGATATGGACGACGAGCAGAAAGCCGCTTTGTTGTCATTCGTGAGGGATGAGGGAAAGGGCTTCATCGCCGTGCACAGCGCCACCGACACCTTCTACAAGTGGCCTGAATACGGCGAGATGGTTGGCGGCTACTTCGATCTGCATCCCTGGAATACCTTTGAAGCACCGGTCGTGGTGGAAGACTCGACGCATCCCACCTCGGCCCATTTCCCCAAAGAATTCCGGACACTGGACGAAATCTATCAGGTGCGGAATTATTCCCGGGAGAAGGTTCGTGTGCTGATGCGTCTGGACGAAACAAAGATCGATTTGACAAACAAGAACGTCCGCCGATCCGACAAGGACTTTGCCGTCACGTGGGTGAAGGAGTTTGGCAAAGGGCGCGTCTTCTATTCAACCTTCGGCCACACTTTCGAAAGCTGGGACCGCCCGGATATGCAGAAAATGTGGCTGGAAGCCGTGAAGTGGTGCATGAAGCTGACCAATGGCGACGCAACCCCGCGCCCACGGCCCTGAACAGAGGAGGATTCATGCCAGCCCTGCTTTGCTTCCTGCTTGTGGCGTCTGTTTGGGCCGCGCCCGCCCGGCCGGTGGTCTACGAGACTCACGAAGTCGTGCTGACGGCTTCCGCAGAGCCGGCCAACCCTTTGGAGAACGTGCCCCGAGTAACGGTCAAGGGTCCACACATGATCCACCGCCTGGAACTCTTCTGGGCTGGAGGCAAGGAGTGGCGGTTTCGGATCATGCCGCTGGTGCCCGGCGCATACTCCTGGGTGGTATCAGCCAAGGACACGTCCCTGAATGGAAAGAAGGGAACCTTTACAGCGGTGGTGAACCCGCAACCGGCCCATGCGCTCGCACGCCTCGGTCCGCCCTGGATTTCAAAAGACCGCCGCCATTTTGCTCACGCTGATGGCACACCGTGGTTCTGGCTGGCGGACACGGCCTGGAGCGGTGCCTTACTGGCCACCGCGGAAGAGTGGGACGAATACCTGGCTGAACGGGCGCGGCAGAGATTCACCGCAGTGCAAGTGGTCCTCACGCAATGGCGTGCTGGTCTGGCCGACGAGAATGGACGCAAGGCTTTCGCCATGCAGGATGGCAAACTTCAAATCGACCCGGCCTTCTTCGAAAGGATGGATCGCCGGATCGCCGCCATCAACCGCCACGGCCTGGTGGCCGTGCCCGTCATGCTCTGGGCTCTCACCGGCCCGGACAAGGAGAGTCCTGGCGAGTCGCTATCCAACGAGGACTGCATCCGCCTGGCTTCCTACCTGCGGGCCCGCTACCATTCCCACCACGTGTTATGGTTTCTGGGGGGCGACGGAGACTACCGGGGCGACAAGGCGGAGAAGTGGAAGATTATAGGCCGCGCCGTGTTCCCGGAGAACCTCGACCGCAAGCCGGTCACACTTCATCCGCGGGGTATGCAGGATCCCTGGCCCAGCTTTGCCGAAGAGCCGTGGCTTGATTTTTTGATCTATCAGACAGGACATGGCACGGACACCCGCAAGTGGCGGTGGATCGCGGAACAGGCGATGTCCATCGGATGGAAGTTCGAACCCACGCGCCCGGTCCTGGATTCCGAGCCGAATTACGAGGGGCACAACTCCTATCGCACCGGGATCCGCATCAGTGACTATCACGTCCGACGCGCTGCCTACATGGGCCTGCTCTCAGCCCCGGTGGCTGGGATCACTTACGGCGCCCATGGGGTGTGGCCCTGGATCCGCGAACCCGGCGAACCCTTAAACCATAAGGGGAGCGGAATCGCTGATCCCTGGCGAGACTGCTTGCGTTACCCCGGAGCGGCACAGATGACCATCATGCGCAATTTCCTCGACCGCCTGCCCTGGACTGAGTTCCGTCCGGCCCAGAATCTGGTGATCGGACCAGCGCCCGATGCCGAGTTCTCCAATTTCATTTCGGCGGCTCGCACGGAAGACGGACGGATCGCGCTTGTCTACACGCCCGTGCGCCAAGGCGTCGAACTGGACCTGAGTTCTTTCCGCATCGTGGTGAACGCCACCTGGCTCAACCCGCGAAACGGACAGCGCGCCGGCGCCGGCAAACTGGAAGCCCGCAAGAGTGTCCGCATGGAGCCGCCCGAGGACGGCGACTGGCTTCTCTTGCTGGAGAACTGATCACCAGGAAAGCATTTCCCGCTGCCTGGAACTTCTTACCGTGCACGCATCCGGCACGACTTGAGAAAAAGTCTGTTCCTGGTGGAACCGGGCTTGCTAAGCGTGCATCTGCATGGTTGTCGGGAGGCACGAGACGATGCAACTGACGAAACGAATTCTCATGGCAGGCCTGGCGCTGACGGTAATCGCGCCTCTGATGAACGCTCATCCGCGGCATGGCCGGAAGATCCGTGGCGGCTGGCGCGGTGCGCCCGCCGCGTACGCAGTGCCTGTCTACCCCGCGCCGGTCTATCCAACTCCGCTCGTGGCCCCAGTACGATGGGCCGCGCCGGAAATCGCCTGCTTGCGGAGCTATTACGGTCCAATTGCTTATCAGCCAGTGCCGGCAGGCTGGATGCTGGTCCCCGGCCGCCCGATTCCGCGCCATCTGCGCCGCCACTTGCAGCCGATTCCGGTGGGCGCGGCTTACGGCCTCGCACCCCTTCCCGCAGGCTACGGGCGCGGCTTCTTGGGAGGCCAAGTGGTGATCTACAACCGTGGGAGTTTCGTGGCTCTTGACGTGGCGCGCCTTTTCTGAACCTAGGCTTGCGGGCGGGCCGCTCGGAACACGCCACCTAGTCCCGTGATGGCCCGGTCCACTTCCTTCTCAGTGAGGATGTATGGCGGCAACATGCGGATGACGCTTTCGTGCGTCACATTAAAAAGCAATCCGCGCTTCATGCCTTCTTGCACGAGGTGCTTGCACGGGAAATCGAGTTCTACGCCAATCATCAGACCTTGGCCGCGAACGTCCTTGATGAAAGAGTAGCGCCGCCGCAGCTGGTGCAGGGCATCGAAAAAGTAAGCGCTCACACGGCGCATCTGCGGCAGCAGTTCGTCCAGAATGTCGTAAAATTCGAGCGCCACCCGGCAGGCCAGCGCCCCGCCTCCGAAGGTCGTGCCGTGCATGCCAGGCGCTATCGCGGCGGCCGCCGTCTCATTGCACACCACCGCCCCCAGCGGGAGTCCGCAAGCAATCGGTTTGGCGAGCGTGACGATATCGGGCATCACCGGCGGCGTGTGCAGCTGATAGGCGAAGTGAGCGCCCGGACGGCCAATGCCGCATTGGATCTCGTCAAACACAAGCAGAGCGTTAACGCGCGTAGCCAATTCCCGGGCACGCCGCAGCCATGAGTTAGAAACCGGGTAGATCCCGCCCTCCCCTTGAATCGTTTCCACAAAAATCGCTGCCGTTCTCTCCGTTACCGCGGCCTCGAAGGCGGCTTCGTCGCACAGATGAACGAAGCGAACTCCAGGCATCAGGGGTTCGAAGTCGGAGCGGTACTTGGGCTGGCCCGTGAGCGAAAGTGCGCCTACCGTGCGCCCGTGGAAAGAGTTTTCCAGCGCAACGATCTCGTACTTATCCATGGAAATGCGCCGCCCGTGAGCGTGGGCCATCTTGATGGCCGCTTCCACCGCCTCCGTGCCGGAGTTGCAGAAGAAGGTTCGCGCCAGACCGCTCGTTTCGGCCAGTTTCTTCGCCAGACGGCCCTGGTACTCGTGGTAGTAGAGGTTGGAACTATGAATGAGCAGACCCGCCTGCTCCCGCAAGACGCGGGTGATGCGCGGGTGCGCGTGGCCCAGTGAATTCACGCCAATGCCCGATATCAAATCGAGATAACGTTTGCCTTCCACGTCGTAAAGCCAGCAGCCCTTGCCGCGCTTCAGCACCAATGGATAGCGCCCATAGTTCTGCAGGAGATAGGCCTTCTCCAGGTCCATCACTGTTTGGGCGACTGAGACGTCGGGCAGGGGAGGAGTCAAGGTGCTGCTCATTACTTACAATCTACCTGGATCCGGTCTGTCACCCGGGCAACCGGGATGAGCCCATCAGATACTCGTCGATGCCCCGGGCAGCTTTGCGCCCTTCGGCGATGGCCCAAACCACCAGTGACTGGCCGCGCCGCGTGTCACCCGCGGCAAACACGCCCTCCACCGAAGACATGTACTGCTCGTTGGCCTTGACGTTGCCGCGCGCATCGAGTTCCACGCCCAGCGCTTCGAGCAGGCCGTTTCGGACGGGTCCTACGAAACCCATGGCCAAGAGAACAAGATCCGCATCGTAACTGCTCTCGGTGCCTGGAATGGGCTCGAACTTCGGCGCGGGCCCGACCTTCACGGTGTGGAGACGCTTTACATTGCCCTCTGCATCTCCTTCGAAGCGTGTGGTGAGAATCGACCAATGCCGCTCACCACCTTCTTCATGGGAGCTTTCCTCCCGGAGCATTAAAGGCCACAAGGGCCAGGGGGTAGATTCAGCCCGCTGGGGAGGCGGCATGGGCATGATCTCGAACTGCCGGATGGACTTGGCCTTATGCCGGTGGGACGTCCCCAGACAATCGGCGCCCGTATCGCCGCCGCCGATGATGATGACGTTCTTGTCCGCCGCAGAAATCCAGCGTTCCGCGGGAATCTCATCGCCCGCGTTCCGTTTGTTATTGAGCGGCAGGAACTCCATGGCAAAGTGGATCCCGCGAAGCTCGCGCCCGGGAATATTGAGATCGCGCGGCGCCTCCGCACCCATCGCCAGCAGCACTGCATGAAATTCCTTGCGCAAGGCGTCCACTGACAGATCAGCGCCCACGCAGACACTGGTGCGGAACGTAACCCCTTCGGCCTCCATCTGCCGGACGCGCCGGTCGATGTGATGCTTCTCCATCTTGAAGTCGGGGA
Organism: uncultured Solibacteraceae bacterium; assembly: GCA_964460395.1. Taxonomy (GTDB): domain Bacteria; phylum Acidobacteriota; class Terriglobia; order Bryobacterales; family Bryobacteraceae; genus CAYWQS01. The sequence goes on from CAYWQS010000016.1 coordinate 81,677, forward strand.
TACCGTACCGCAGCAGGCCGCCAACCCGGTCGCTCTTCTCAAACACCGTCACCAGATGGCCTGCCCGCGCCAGTTGCTGGGCCGCGGCCAGGCCGGCGGGCCCGGAACCGATCACGGCCACGCGCTTGCCTGTGCGTTGCACCGGGGGCTCTGGCCGGATCCAACCCTCAGCCCACGCATGATCAATGATCGTGCGCTCAATGGTCTTGATCGCCACCGGCGGCTCGTTGATGCCCAACACACAAGCCGCTTCGCACGGCGCCGGGCAGACGCGTCCGGTAAATTCCGGGAAATTGTTCGTCGCATGGAGCGTGCGGATCGCGGCTTTCCAACGGTCCCGGTACACCATGTCATTCCAGTCGGGAATGATGTTGCCCAAGGGGCAGCCCGTGTGGCAGAACGGGATACCGCAGTCCATGCAGCGCGCACCTTGCGCGCGCACTTTCTCCTCGGGGAAAGGCTGATAGATCTCAAACCAGTCGTTCACGCGCTCCGTCACCGGACGCCGCTGTGGCGTCTCGCGGGCAATTTCCATGAAGCCGGTCACTTTACCCACGGACCACCTCCGGGCGAACGGACGTTTCCGGACGCGTAAGTGTCACTCTGGGCATGTCAGCTGACCGCGGGATGCCCAGCACCCTCTTGTACTCATGCGGGAACACCTTGTAGAAGCGGGGCAGCATGGCATACCAGTTCTCCAGAATCCAACGCGCCCGCGGGGAGCCGGTTAACTCGGCGTGTTTTTCGATCAGGTCGCGAATCATGTCCACGTCGCGGCGGTCTACAACGGGATCGATGTCCACCATCGACCGGTTGCAGTTTCGGTTGACGAACTCCCCGTTCTCGTCGAGCACATACGCGATGCCGCCCGACATCCCGGCAGCGAAATTCTTGCCCGTCCGCCCCAGCACAACCACCAAACCCTTGGTCATGTACTCGCACCCGTGGTCGCCCACGCCCTCCACCACGGCTGTGGCGCCCGAATTGCGAACCGCAAAACGTTCGCCAGCCATGCCGTTGAAGAAGGCTTCGCCGCTCGTGGCGCCATACAACACCACGTTGCCCACCAGGATGTTGTCTTCGGGCACGAAACTCGAGCCGCGCGGCGGGTAAACCACCAATTTCCCCCCCGATAGGCCCTTGCCAACGTAATCGTTTGCGTCGCCTTCCAGAGTCAACGTGACGCCCGGCGCGAGGAATGCACCGAAACTTTGGCCCGCGGACCCCGTGAAGTGGAACCGGATCGTGTCTTCGGGCAGACCCACAGAACCGTACTTCTTAGCGATCTGCCCCGAGAGCATCGCGCCCACCGTGCGATGGATGTTCTTGATGGGCAGCTTGATCTCCACAGGCGAGCCGTTCTCGATGGCTTCGCGCGCGTGATCAATCAGCTTGTAATCCAGCGCCTGTTCCAAGCCATGATCCTGGCTGGTAATGCAGCGCCGTGCCACGCGGCTGGGCGCCGGCGGGTTGTACAGGATGGAGGAGAGATCGATTCCTTTAGCCTTCCAGTGATCAATGGCGGGCCGCATCTCCAGCTTGTCCACGCGCCCCACCATCTCATCGAGCGTGCGGAAACCAAGCCGCGCCATGATCTGCCGCAGTTCTTCGGCCACGAAGAAGAAGTAGTTGATCACCTTTTCGGGCGTGCCAGTGAATTTTTTGCGCAGCACCGGATCCTGCGTGGCAATGCCAACCGGGCAGGTATTCAGATGGCACTTCCGCATCATGATGCAACCCATCGCGATCAGCGGCATCGTGGAGAAACCGAACTCCTCGGCGCCCAGCAGCGCGGCGATTGCCACGTCGCGGCCCGTCTGCAACTTGCCGTCAGTCTGCACTCTGATGCGGCTGCGCAGATCGTTCATCACCAGCACCTGCTGTGTTTCAGCCAGCCCAAGTTCCCACGGCACACCGGCGTGCTTAATGGAGGTGAGCGGGCTGGCGCCCGTTCCGCCTGTGTCGCCGCTGATGAGCACCACGTCGGCATGGGCCTTGGCAACGCCTGCCGCGACCGTGCCTACACCCACCTCGGAAACGAGTTTCACCGAGATGCGCGCCGCCGGGTTGGCGTTCTTCAAGTCGTAAATCAGCTGAGCAAGATCCTCGATGGAGTAAATGTCGTGGTGCGGCGGAGGGGAAATCAAACCCACTCCGGGCGTGGAGTGCCGTACGCGCGCAATCACTTCATCCACCTTGTGGCCGGGCAACTGCCCGCCTTCGCCCGGCTTGGCGCCCTGCGCGATTTTGATCTGCAGTTCCTCGGCGTTCACCAGGTAGTTCGTGGTGACGCCAAACCGGCCGGAGGCCACCTGTTTGATTGCACTCCGCCGCCAGTCGCCGTTGGGGTCGCGCTCAAAGCGGGCTTCGTCTTCTCCGCCCTCGCCGGTGTTGGACCGAGCGCCGATGCGGTTCATCGCGATGGCCAGGGTCTCGTGCGCTTCCTTGGAAATCGATCCGAACGACATTGCACCCGTAGCGAATCGCTTCACGATTTCGCTGGCCGGTTCCACCTCTTCGAGCGGAAGCGGCTTGTCCGCCCATCGGAATTCCATGAGGCCCCGGATGGTGGCGAGCTGGCGGTTCTGCCGGTTGATGTGATCGGCGTACTGCTGGTAGCTGTCGAAATTCTCCTGGTTCACCGCATGTTGCAGTTTTGAAACAGTGAGCGGATTAATCAGGTGGTACTCACCGTGAACGCGATAGTGGTACTGCCCGCCAACATCAAGTTCCGTTTCGCTCTCAGTCAGCGGCTGGAAGGCAAAGACGTGCTTGCGGCGTGTCTCCTCGGCCAGCACGTGCATGTCGACGCCTTCGATGCGGGAAGCCGTGCCGGTGAAGTAGCGGTCCACCAGAGACCGGCTGAGGCCTATGGCCTCGAATACTTGCGCACCCCGGTAACTTTGCAACGTGGAGATGCCCATCTTTGAGAAGACCTTCAGAAGACCTTTATTGACAGCCTTCTTGAAATTCTTCAACGCCATGTCGAACGTCACACCCTCTGGCAGCAGGTTGCGCAGCGCCAGATGCTCCAGCGTTTCAATGGCCAGATAGGGATTTACCGCCGAGGCGCCGTAGCCGATCAGCAGACAGAAGTGCATCACTTCGCGCGGCTCGCCGCTCTCGATGATGAGGCACACCTGAGTACGGGTTCCCTCGCGCACCAGATGGTTGTGCACCGCGCTCAGCGCCAGCAGGCTCGGGATGGGCGCCAGTTCCTCATCGATGCCTCGGTCGGAGAGAATCAGGACTGTGTAGCCGTTTTTGATCGCCAAAGATGCGCGTTTGCACAGCCCGTCGAGCGCCCGTTCCAGTTCCTTGCCGTTGCCGTCCACACGGTAAAGCATCGGCAGCGTCGTAGAAAGAAACTCGCCCCAACTCAATCGCCGCAATTTCTCCAGATCGCGGTTGGTAAGAATCGGGTGCTCCAGCTTGAGCGTATGGCAGTGCTGCGGTGTCTCGGCGAGAATGTTCCGCTCCGTGCCAATGTAGCTCGTCAGGGACATCACCAGTTCTTCCCGAATGGGGTCGATGGGCGGATTGGTCACCTGAGCGAAAAGCTGTTTGAAGTATGAGAACAAGGGCTGCGGCCGGTCGGAAAGACATGCTAACGGCGTATCGGTGCCCATCGAACCGATGGGCTCCTCGCCCTTTTCCGCCATGGGCACCAGAATCTGACGTACGTCCTCTTCGGTGTAGCCAAACGCCCGCTGACGCTGCAGCACCGTGTCGTGATCGGTCTGGTGGACCCGCGGGGGCTCCGGCAAACCGTCGAGCCGGACCTGCTGTTCCTTGATCCACTCGGCATAGGGCTGCCGCGAAGCGAGGTTTCTTTTGATTTCCTCGTCCGGCACGATGCGCCCCTGCTCAATATCCACCAGCAGCATGCGGCCAGGCTGTAACCGGCCTTTGTACGCCACGTCCTCCGGGCGCACGGGCAGCACGCCCGTCTCGGAAGACATGATGAGCAGATCGTCCTGGGTCACCATGTAGCGCGCCGGGCGCAGACCATTACGGTCGAGCGTCGCGCCAATCACGCGGCCATCCGTGAAAGCCACCGCGGCCGGACCGTCCCAGGGCTCCATCAACGAAGCATGGTATTCGTAGAAAGCCCGCTTTTCCGGGCTCATGGTGGTGTCGGCATCCCAGGCTTCGGGAATCAGCATCGCCATTACATGCGGCAGGCTGCGGCCGGAGAGCGTCAACAACTCAACCACGTTATCCAACGTGGCCGAATCGCTTACGTTCGGTTGCACCACCGGCATCAACTTCTTGATGTCCGGCCCGAACAGCGGCGAATCCAGAATGGGCTGGCGCGCTGCCATCCACGCCGCGTTGCCGCGCACCGTATTGATCTCGCCGTTGTGGCAAATCATCCGGAAAGGATGCGCCAGTTGCCACGAGGGGAACGTATTGGTGGAGAACCGCTGGTGCACCATGCAGAGCGCGCTGACGCAAAGCGGATCGGACAGATCACCGTAAAAGCGCGCGATCTGCGGCGCCAACAGCAGGCCCTTGTATACCATCACGCGCGAAGACAGCGACGGCACGTAGAAGAAGCTCTTGTCCTTGATGTCGCTCGCCGCAATCTCGGCCTCCGCCCGCTTCCGCACGATATAGAGCTTCCGCTCCAGCGTGTCCTGGTCCATACCCGCGCCGCGGCCGATGAACACCTGCTCGATGTAAGGCTGGGAGGCGCGCGCCACCCGCCCGATCGCGTCCACGTCTACCGGCATGTCCCGCCACCCCAGCAGAGTGAGACCTTCCTCGCGCACCACCCGCTCCACGATGCCCTCGCACAGCAACCGGTGCTGCGGCTCCACCGGGAGAAACACGAGCCCCGCTCCGTACTCGCCCGCTGCCGGCAGTGTAAAGCCCAGTTTGCCGCACTCCCGCGCCAGAAAATCGTGCGGGATCTGAATCAATAAGCCAGCGCCATCCCCGGTTTCCGGATCGCACCCGCACGCCCCGCGGTGTGTCAGGTTGATCAGGATCTGGATGCCTTTTGCAATGATGTCGTGCGAACGCGCACCTTTGATGTTGACGACAAACCCAATGCCGCACGCGTCGTGCTCGTTGCGGGGATCGTACAGTCCTTGCGCTTCCGGTAGCCCGGTACGCTGGTACGGGTCCGGTCCTGGTGAAGATAGGGGTTGGGCGTGTGCGTTCGACATGGTAGAGATCTCCCGGCGGCGGAGCTGGGATTTTCCGATTATAAGCCCGGCCAGTATATCAGTCAAAGTGAAAATTGAGTTGTTGCCCTATCAGTAGATCTTATGGTAGGATCGCGGCGTGGATTTGTCCCAGTTGCAGTTATTTAAGGATATCGTACAGACGCGGAGCATATCGCGCGGCGCCGCGTTGAACGGCGTCACGCAGTCGGCAGCATCGCAAACTGTGCAGGAATTGGAACGAATCCTTGAAATCCAACTGCTGGATCGCAGCCATCGCCCGCTGGAGGTGTTGGCCCCGGGCCGGGTGTTGTACGATCTGGCGCGCGACGTTCTGCGGCGCCATCAGGAGTTTCTCGTCGAACTGGAGGGCTTGAAAGGTGGAGCGGGCGGAACAGTGAAGGTGGCAGCTATCTACTCGGTAGGCATTTCAGAGATGTCGAGGCTCGAAGAGGAGTTCCACCGGCGGCTGCCGGGTGCGCAACTGGAGGTGAACTATTTGCGTCCCGAAAAGGTCTATCAGATGGTGTTGGACGAGCGGGTGGACATCGGACTGGTCAGCTACCCGGAAACGACGCGGGAAGTGATTGCGCTACCCTGGCGCGAAGAGCCGATGGTGGTGGCCTGCGGCCCCACGCACGAGCTGGCCACGCGGGAACGCCTGCGGCCGGAAGACCTCTCCGAACTGGAGTTCACCGGGTTCGACGAAGATCTGCCCATTAGCCGCGACATCGAACGCTTCCTTCGCGAGCAGGGCGTAAAGGTCCACATCGTCATGCGCTTCGACAACATCCAGTCGATGAAAGAAGCGCTTAGGCTGGGCAACACCGTCAGCATTCTGCCTGCGCCCATGCTGCGTGACGAAGTAGCCGAGGGGCGTCTCTGCGCTATCCCGCTGGGCGTTCCCCTGTTCCGTCCGCTGGGCATCATCCACCGGCGGAAACGGGCGTTTCCGCGCGCCACGCAAGTGTTTCTGGATCTGCTGCGGGAGCCGGCGGCGTGAGCGCGGAGGCCTCATGGCCGGGGCGGCTCGCCAGCGAGGATGAACTGGAGGAGACGCTGAGCCGCCCGACGGCGGCCGACGTAGAGGCCGCCCGCGCATTGGATGGGGACGTGCTGTTACTGGGGGCGGCGGGCAAGATGGGGCCCAGCCTCGCGCACCGGATCGCGCGTGCATTGCGCAGCGCGGGAAGCCGCTGGCGGGTGATCGCGGTCTCACGCTTCAGCGAGCAGGCGGCGCGCGTCCAACTGGAACAGTGGGGGGTCGAAACCATCGCTTGCGACTTGCTGGCCGACGGCGCGCTGGACGGATTGCCTGACGCCCCGAACGTCATATACATGGCGGCCCGCAAGTTCGGCGCTACGGGCCAGCCGGCGCTTACGTGGGCCACCAACGCCATGTTGCCCGCGCTGGCGGCCAAGAGGTTTGCGGCCTCGCGGATCGTCGCGTTTTCCACGGGCAACGTTTATCCCTTCGTCCCCGTGGAATCCGGCGGCGCCACCGAGCAGACGCCGGTGGACCCCGTTGGCGAGTATGGGTGGTCCGCCCTGGCGCGCGAGCGCATGTTCGAATTTGGCGCATCAACGCGCGGCACGCGCGTGGCGCTGCTTCGCCTCAACTATGCCGTCGAGCCACGGTACGGCGTACTGGTCGACCTCGCGGAGCGCGTCCGCCGCGGCCAGCCTGTCGATCTCGCCATGGGCTTCGTCAACGTGATCTGGCAAGGTTACGCAAACTCAGTGGCCTTCCGAGCCCTGGCGCATTGCGCAAACCCGCCTTTGGTCTTGAACCTGACGGGCGCGGAGACGCTGAGCGTGCGCGAACTGGCGACGGCGTTCGGGACACCTGTCTTTCAAGGTAAAGAAGCGCCGACAGCCCTGCTTAGCAACGCCAGCCTCTGTCATCGTCTTTTCGGGCCGCCGCAGCCTGGCGTGGACACGCTGATCCGTTGGACCAGCGATTGGCTGAACCACGGTGGGCGCCTTTTGCGGAAACCGACGAAATTCGAGGTGCGTAGTGGACGATTCTGAATTCGATGTCCGCGCCCGCTTGCTCGAGGGCCTGGTCATCCCGGCGCATCCCCTGGCGCTCAATGCTCAGCGCAAACTGGGCGAGGAAAGGCAGCGCGGACTCACTCGCTACTATCGTGAGTCGGGCGCCGGCGGCGTCGCCGTAGCCGTACACACCACACAATTCGCCATCCGGGAGCATGGCTTGCTGGCGCCCGTCCTCTCGCTGGCAGCCGAAGAGACGCGTGGCAGCGGCATGGTGCTCGTGGCGGGCGTCTGTGGCCGCATCCAGCAGGCGGCCAGCGAAGCCGCACTCGCGCGCGACCTTGGTTACCACGCTGCCCTCGTGAGCCTCTCCGCCTTGCGCGACGAACCGGTTGCCGAGTTGATTGAACACCTGCGGGCCGTCGGCGAGATTTTGCCGGTGTTCGGGTTTTACCTCCAGCCAGCGGTGGGCGGGCGCCTGCTGCCGTATGAATTCTGGCGTCAGGCCGCCGAGTTGCCGTGCCTGGCCGCCATCAAGATTGCACCCTTCAACCGGTACCAGACCGTGGACGTCGTGCGCGCCGTGGCTGAATCGGGGCGAGCTGCCGAAATCGCTCTCTACACTGGCAACGACGACAACATCGTGGCCGATCTGCTGACGCCCTTCCGCTTCGGAGGCGTCACCCTGCGGATCGCAGGCGGGTTACTGGGCCAGTGGGCCGTCGGCACGCGTTCGGCGGCCACTCTCCTATCCAAGGTGCGCACTGCTACGCCCGCAGACATGCCTGGACTGCTCGCTCTTGGCGCAGAGCTTACTGACTTGAACGCTGCCCTGTTCGATGCGGCCAACGGCTTCCGCGGCTGCATCGCCGGCATCCATGAGGTGCTTCGCCTCCAGGGAAAGCTGGACGGCATCTGGTGCCTGGACGAAGAAGAGGATCTCTCGCCAGGTCAGCAGGCGGAAATTTGCCGCGTCATGGCGGCCTACCCCCATCTGCTCGAGTAACGCCTCAGTTGCCGCTGCCGGCAGGGACGATGCGGAACTTCACCGTCTCCACGTTCGACGGCTTCCCGCCCTGCACGGCTGTGGCGCGCACTTCCCAATCACCTGCGGGGAAATTGGCCGCCGGGATGGTGGCAATGTAAGGAATCTGGCCTTGCGCATCCATGTCCGGAAGAGGTGCAGGCAATTTTCCTACGCTCTGCCCACCCTGCAGGAATTCCAGGAAGAGCTCCGGCTTGGGCCCGCCCTTCTGCCCGTAAACGACGCAGAAAATGTTGATGTTCGAGCCCTGCGCCGCAGGAATTTGCGCGTCGAGGTCCGGCGTGATTTTGTTCTTTTCCACCCGGAACGGATCGCCGCCTGTATTCGGCCCTTCCACAGGGTCCACGCGGCGAATCATCGCCAGACTCGAAAGCCGCGGGCCACCCGCCACCGAAGCGATGTTCAGCGGGAATTTCTGGACACCCACGCGGTTGTCCAACCGGTCTTTGATCGCGGCTTCCACCGTGTAGGAGCCAGCGGGCAATTCAAAAGGCTCGGCAAAGCTAAAGGTGCCAATCTTGAAGGCTTCCAGCTTGTCGGACGGGAAAGAGAAGGGGATATCCTTCTGAAACTTCCTCACCACCTGGCCTCCGGCGTCCTTCACCAGCGCCACCAGCGAGAAGTGCGCCAGAAAACGCGTGCCGTCGTTGTTCCTGGCAGGATTGAGGATGCTGTGGTCCATCTCCATGTCCAACACGCCCTTGATGAGCCCCTGGCTTTCGCCGAACTGGAATGCCGTGGTGCGGAACGGGATGTCCTTTGGCGCCGGATTCGCGCCGAAGGACTTAAGCATGGAGACTTCCCACGGAAACATCACGTCCCGGAACTCCGTGGGCAACGCAAAGTAGCCGATGCGTCCCTGCACCACGGTGTTCGGCCGCGTGCTGCGGATCTCCAGCTTGCGGTATTCGCCGTTCAGATTCTGGTTGGCGGGCCGGTAGCTGGCTTCGAAATAAGTCCAGACGTCTTCAGTGATGCGGGTCATGGGCTGTTTGAAGTCGTTGGTGTCCGTAATGGCGAAACCGCCCGTGCCCGCGGACAGGTTCACGAGGTTGAGTTGCACGTTCCTCAATCCAGCCTCCAACTGCCGGTCGGTGGCCCGCATGTCGGCCACGGTCACGGCCCCGCCCTCGCGGCGCTGCGCCTCCTGAGCCCGCTTCACATCGTCCAACAGTTCGCTGGCGCCCCAGGCGTTCTGCGCCCCGGTTACCAAACCCTTCGCATCCAGTCCGTAGAAAGTGAAGTTGTTGCGGTTGGCTTCGCCGACCAGCGTTTCGTAGAACGGCAGCAGGTTCTGGTCCAGGTACAGGCCTCCGCAGAAGAACAAAGCGGTCTTGCGGCCGGCCAGACCTTGCTGGCCTTTCACCAGGGCCAGCAACGACGTAAGGGTCATGTTGCCCTGCTGGTTCGAGGTCGAATCGTTCAAAAATTGCTCCATGCGTTGGATGGCTCGCGCCATCGCCTGCGCTGCAAAGTCCCCGCCCATCGCGGATGCCGTAGCGCCAGTCGTGCCCTCCAGGTTCTTTTCCTGCGTGCGCTCGCTGCCCTTCTCCAACCTGCCACTCTGCCCGCCGCCGGTCTGCTGCACGCCGGAGGTGGCCTCAGTGATCGCACGCTTCAAGGCGTCCTTGTCCCGCGTGAAACTTTGCACGGTGCGCAGCGTCGGGTTGATGCGGAATACCGCGTAAAAGACGTTCTGGTCCACATCGCGCTTAATCAGCTCATTGGCCGCATCGCGCGCAATGCGCATCGACTCGGCATCCATGTTTTCGAACACCAGCGACACGAGGCGCAACTGCCGCAGCGGGTCGAGCGTAGTGTGCTGCTGGTCTGCGGCGGCAATGGCCTCGCGTCCTTCGATCAGGCGCAGCCCTGTCGCCGTCTGCTTTTGGCCGTCTTCGTAGATCTCGATCTCGTCAGGCTTGAGGTCGCGAATCAACCGCCCGCGCCGGTCGCGGACAACGAAGTCCACTACCACCTCGCTGACATCCACCTTGATGGTTTGCGGATCGGGAGCCGCGGCCGGCGGCTGCTGTGCCGCGGCCGGAATCATCTGGACAAACAGCAGAAAAGACAGGAGCAAGGAGAGGGCAGGCTTGGTGGATTGCATTAGGAACTCCGTTAATATCATACAAATCAGTCTTAATTTCCGCTACCTCGGCAGAACCTGAAAATTCAGTCGCTCCTCAGCAGCGGTATTGCCTTGCCGGGCCACGACGCGCACTTCGTAATCGCCCGGATTCAGTTTTGAGACGTCGGATACGGCGAGATATGGAAAGCGTCCATCGGCTTCCGGCCGGTCGAGCGTGACTGGAGACCGCGCGACCAATTTCCCGTCGTTGTAGAACTCCAAGTTCAATTCGGGCTTGCCGCCGTTGCCTGGCAGCGGAGTCACGTTGAAGTAAAGCGTCAGTTGCGCCCCGTCGCCCGCAGTGAGTTCGGAATCGAGAGTGGGCAAAACCTTGCCGCCGGTGAAACGAAGCGGGTCAGGTCCGCGGTCGTCCTCGGGGCCAAGACTCCGCTCCTCGCCGGGATTGGTATCAACTCTTCTGACGAGAATCAGATTCGACAACGCGACGCCTGCCCTTGGAGCCGGCACCACGAACGTGCTGCGCCGCACGCTCACGCGGTTGTCGATTCGGTCCACGATGGCCGCTTCCATCGTGTAGCGCCCCGGCGCCAGCGGGAAGTGATCGTCATAGATGAACTTGCCCATTTGGAATTGCGGCAGCAGGTCGAGCGGTCCGGCGTAGGGCACGTCGCGCGTGGCCTTGCGCACCGGTTTTCCTTCCGGGTCTTTGATGAGCACCAGAAAGGAGACGTGAGCGTCGTACTTGTTCGCTTCCTTGCTGGTTACCACGCTCAAATTGGCGATGGGAATCTCGATGTGGAAGCCAACCGTCACCTTACCGTCCGGGTTAGGCCGGTAGCGGAACATGGCGGCGCGAAAGTCCACCTGCCGGGGATACTGCGGCCCTTCCAGTGCGCGCAAAAGCGGCACCTCGTGCGGAAAAAGCAGCGCCTGCATGCCCGGCGGCAGCGCGAAGTACCCTTCGCGGGCCTGCACTTCCACGCCCGGCCGTTTCACCCGCACCGTCACGCTGCGGAATTTGCCGTCCCAGTCAGTGTTCAGAGGTGCATAGGAGACGAAGTAATGCGAAAACACGTCCTCAACGATGCGCCCGACGGGAGCGCGCAAATCGTTCGAGTCAGCAATCAGGAACCCGCCCGTGGCGCGCGCCAGGTGGTCGAGGTTGCCCTGCGCGTCGCGCGTATTGGCCTCCTCCGCTGCGTCATACCGCATGTCGTCCGGCCGCAAGGTTTCCATCTGTGCCGGCGCTTCGTTCACCAGGCTGCGGCGGCGCAAACCACTGAGCACAGCACGGTTCGCCAGGGCTGTAGATGTCACCCGCAAGCCCACGGTATCAATGGCATAAAACGTGACGTTGTTGCGGTTCGCCTGGCCGATAACGGCCCGCAGCATGGGTTCGAAGTTCGATGAGCGCCTCAGTCCCTCGCTGAAGAACAGCACGCTCTTGCGGCCCTCGACATTTCTCATGCCCAGCACCAGCGCCAGCAGGGTATCGAGTGTCGATACCGTTTGGTTCTCGCGTTCCATCAGCGCGGCGGTAGCTTGGATCTCCGCCACGGTTCGGTCGACGATGGCGCCAATCGGGTCTGTGGAGGGACTGATCTGCGGTGTCGGCTGCGCCAGAGCCGCCGAAGGTTCGAAGGCGCTGGCCTCCGGGCGTGCTGTTTCGCGGGTGTTCACGTTGCCGGTGGCCCGGTCCACCGCCCAGCGCAGCAGCACCGGATCAGCCGTGAACGGTTGAAGGGTCTTCAGTCTCTGGCCCACGCTAGCCACGGCGTAGTAGGTGTTGGGTCCGATCGGCCGCTTGATCAACTCGAGCGCCGCGTCCCGCGCCAGCACCCTGCTTTCGTTTGAGATCTGGTCGAAGGCCAGCACCACCAGACGGACTTGGCGAAACGGATCGAGCCGGACTCCAGGCGCTGGCGCGGTCACGGAAGGTCGCGGCGCGGCCGGCGCGCTTGTCTCCGCCAGGCGAATGGCCCCGCCATCTACAAAACGGACAGCGCGGATAGGCTGCGGCTGTCCATTTTCCAGGACTTCGATTTCTTCGGCCTTAAGGTCGCGGATCAGACGCCCACGCTTATCGCGAATGACGAGATCCAGGAACACTTCCTGGGTCGTGGTGCGGAAAGTGACTTCCGCCTCCTGCTGTTTGGCCGTAGCTTCCGGCGGGGGCGCCTGCGCATGGAGCGCTGGAGGAATTAATAGCAGCAACGCGATGCTCCATCTCATGGTTGGCCCTCCATCCGGCGGACACCGGTGATCGTTTCCTTCTGCCGCGCCTGCTCCAACTCGGTGAAGATCTTGCGGTGGCGTGCTGCCTCACTCATACGCCCGACTTTCTGATAGGCGTTGGCGAGCGCAAAATGGCTCTCCGCGGACGCCGGGGCCAGCCGGATGGCGGTTTCCAAGGGTTCTATCGCCTGCCTCGCATCACCCGCCTTCAAATACAACCGCCCGAGAAGGTTGTGGGCCATGAACTCGCCGGGCGCCAGCTCTATGGCTTCTTTGGCATACCGCAATCCGGCCTCCACCTCCCCACGCATCAGGTACTCGCCTGCCAGTTGGAGGCGCGCCGGGACGTGCTTGGGATCCCGCGCGATTTCCTGCTTGAATTCGTCGAGCGCGCGCGGGTCTTGATTCTGCAGAAACACCCAGCCCGCCACGTAATGCACATTGGGAAATTCGGGAAAGCGCTCCAGCAGTTGCTCCGCGACGGGCTTTGCCTGTTCCGGCAACCGCTGCCAGGCCTTGATAGACGCCATGCCGGCCAGCGCCACCGGCTCCCGTTCGCCCGGCTTCACCTCCAACGGCAGCAACGCCATACGGAGCGAGGCGAGCCCGCTCATCTCTGTGAGCATCGGCGTGTCCGGGAAGACACGCGCCAATTGCGCCAGCAGGATGGTTGCATATTCGAACTGGCCGAGTTTGACGGCCAGCATGGTGTAATGCTCCCGCGCCACCTTTTCCAATTCGGATGCGGTGGGCAACCCATGTTTCTGGGCTTGCACCAGTTGCGCGAAGGCGCGTTTGTAATCGCCGTTGCGGAAGGTGCAAAGGCCGAAAAATGCCCACGCCGGGCCGTTCTTTTCGTCCAGGCGCACGAGTTTTTCGAATGCGGCCTCGCACTCAGGATACCGGTCGAGATCGTAATAATTCAGACCCTGATACCACCATCCCTCGGCCATGCGCGGCGACTGCCGCAAAACAGGCTCAAACAACCGGATCGAGGAGGCCAAATCCCCCGCCTCCCGCGCGGCAAGTGCTTTCTTGCCCTGCGCAGACAAAGGGGTGACAGCAGGCTTCGCTGCCGGAGGCGCAGGTTGGGTCCAAAGGAGGGCGAGCGTCAGAGCGGCGCTGATCATTGCGTGCGCCCCGTATCGCGTTGTTGGTTCTCAGCCTGTAGCCGGGTCACAATCGCCCTCTCGCGGTCACCGTCCTCTTTGCGCTTCAACCGGTAGTACAACTGTGCCAGACTGATGTGCCCCTCAATGAAGTTTGGCGCCTCCCGCGTCACCGCTTCGAGTTCTTTCAGTGCCTCCTCCAGCCGGCCTTCGGCCATCTCCAGGTTGCCGAACTGGTACTTCAGGGCCACCGACTGCGGGCGCAGTTGCCGCGCGCGAGTCAAGCACTCCCGGGCCTTGGCGTATTCCCGTTCCACCCGCAGCAACGCACCGGCGTTCAGGTTGGCCTCGTAGTCGTTGGGGTTCTGCTCAATCGCCCGAACAAACGCTTCGCGCGCCAGCGCCGGCTCGCCATCGTTTTGCCGCGCTTTGCCCAGCAATGTGTAAATGCCGGGAAGATCGGGGTTCCGGGCAATCGCTTTCTCGATCAGCGCCAGCGCTTCTTTGGTGTTCGCCCCAGCCATTTGCATCGAGGCCATCAGCATCAGAACTTCGGCGGATTCGCCGTCGCGAAGCAGGCGGTCAATCACGCGCTGGCCGGCCTCCAACTGGCCGTCGCGGACCAGTGCGGTGCCCAGCAGATACGTAACGGCGCGGTCCTCTGGATCCTGGCGCGCAAGAGGCTGCAACAGGTCAATCATCTTCTTGTGCTCGCCCAACACTAGCCAGGAATCGGCCAGCAACAGGACAGACTGGCGGTTGGAGGGCTGCAACCGGCGCACCTCCAACAACTGCTCAATGGCCTCCTCGTACAGCGCCCGCTTGTAGTAAGCCAGCGCCAGGTTCAGCCGGAGGGCTGGGTTGGACCCGGCGGCAGGGAGAGCGAGCTGATATGCGGTGATCGCCTCGTCCAAACGGCCCAGAGAGGCATAGGCCGCGCCCAGATTGATGCGCGCCGGCACAATGTCAGGGTTGGCGCGCAACGCTGCTTCGTACTTGGGGATCGCGGCCGCGGCGTCCCCCCTCTGATGCAAGCTGATTGCTTCGCGCAGCAGAGTGTTGACGTCGGTCCCGGCGGTGGTCTGGGCCGGCATCAGCCCCGCAAGCAGGCTGAGCAAGAGGACCTTCATTCCACTTCCATTGTAGGCCTTGCGCCTCGCGGACGAAGAAAAAGGGGCGGCGCGGCGGCCGCCCCTCGTCAGGACCACAGAGGAATCGCCCCGGCCTAGAAGAGGAACCGGAGACCAAATTGAATGATGCGGCGGCCGACCTTGGAGTCAGCGTAGCCGAACCGCGGGTTCAACAACTGGCCGGCCCGGTTGAACTCCATGCGGAGGTTCTGGTCGCCGTTCACGAACGACGACACCGGATGGTTCGGCAGATTGTAGGAAGAGGCACGGAACTGGATGTTCCTGGACTCACCCCATTTGAAATTCTTGAACACCGACAGGTCGGTGTTGAAGAAAGCCGGACCACGCAGATAGGGCCAGATCGAAGCGCCGTTCACCCCCATCCGGCCGTTCTGGCCAGCGATGGGCGGGGCGAAGCAGGAGCCATTGATGTACTGGTTGGACTGCAGATTGGAGGTAGGATCGCAGAGGATCCGCGGCATCATGACGATGGCATTCGTGCCAACAATGTCGGGGCCGCCCAGGGTGCGGGTTGCACCCGGAGTCAGATCCGGAGCCAGCAGGTTCAGGTTGTTGCTGGTGTTCTGCTGGATGTTGACCCCAGACGAAAGTTGAAGGATGCCGGAGATCTGCCAGCCGTTGGCAATGCCTTTGGCAAACAGGTTGCCGCCCCCTTTTACCAAGTCTGGCACGTTGATGACATAGCTGGACGCCATCACATGCGTGCGGTCGAACCCCAACACGCCATAGTTCTTGTCTATTTCCAGATTGTTCACAGTGCTGCCAACAACGCCCATGGCCTTGGACCACGTGTAGGCGAAGGTGTAATTGATCCAGCCCGACTGCTTGGTCAGTGTGGATTGCAGCGAGTTGTAGTTGGAGTAGGATTTGTGTGAATTGACGTTCAAATCCTGGTAGTTCCGCAGCGGACGGTAGCTGTTCACGTCGCCGGTGGGGTCGTTCAGCATAGCCCCGAGCGGTACCTGATTGATGTTCCGCAAGCCGCCTTCCAGGATCAGGCTGCGGCTGATGTTGCCCACATAGCTGACTTCAAATAGCGTCCGCGCCGGCAGCCGCTGGCTGATGGTGAAGCTGTAGCTATGTGTGGTGGGCTGACGGCTGTCACGGCGGTCGACGGCTTCACCGCCGAATACCAGGCTGCCCTGCGTGTTGATCAGGTCCATATCCCGCAAGTTCAACCCGCAGCACTGGTTGGTGCGGCGGAGTCCTGCAGGCAGGTCCATGGCGCCCGCGGCAAGCTGGGGATCGTGCCAAACGAACGATCCAAAGCCGCCGCGAAGGACGGTCTTGCCTTTGCCGAAAACATCCCAAGCAAAGCCAGCGCGTGGGGCATAGAACAGAGCCCTTGAATCCCAACCGGCCAGGGGTACGTTCTTATTCCGGGCATGCCAGTCGATGCCAGGCAGCGACGCTGACGGTGCCGTGTTGCTGTACTGCTCCTCCACCCACGTGGCGATGCCGATGCCATTCCGGGCCGTCCAGGGTTGCATGTGCTGGATACGGAGACCGTACTCCAATGTCAACCGCGGCCGCACCTTCCAGCTGTCCTGCGCGAAGAAGGCCAACTCTTTCCAGCCCATGTTGCGGTTGATCGCCAGCGTGTTTTCGTCATAGCTGAACATCACGCCCCGGGCCATGTCGGCCAGGACGTTGCCCGTCGTGTTTCCGTGCCAGGGCGCAAATACCGACAAACCCGCCGACGGATCATTGCCAGGCTGCTTGTTGATGATCCAGCCCCAATAACCGCCGAATTTCATCGTGTGCGTGCCCGCCACTTTGGTGAAGTTGTTGTTCACCGTCCACAGGTGCTTGGTGGCGAATAGAATCGGATCGAAGCCACCCGCCATCCACATGCCCGCCGATGGACCGGCCCAGCTCAGGAAGCCCGGGAACTTGTCGTCCTGCTTGAAAATGCCCTTGTAAGGAAAGTTCACCGCGGAACGGGTTACCTTGCTGTAATCCTGGTACTGGTTCGGGAAGTCGACGAAGGTATAGCCGATGATGGTTTCGTTCGTCATCGTCGGGGAGAGCACCTTGGTGAAGTTGCCGGAGATGCTGTCTGAGCGGTTGCGGCCTTCAATCGGTGTCGGCAGCGGCACCGCGCCAGCGTTGCGCCACCACAACTGAATCGGGAACGGCTGCACTTCCTGCTGCCGGTTGTAGCGGACAAACAGCTTGGTGTTGTCGTTGAAGTTGTAGTCGACACGCGACATCGACTGCCACATGTTCTGATTGACCGTCAGCACTTCGGCCCAGTTGAACCCTGCACCTTCCGCCGCCGGATTCACATTCGGGGCGGGCACCAGGTTCAACAGCGAACGCATACCCGGATCAAGTTCCGACTGGGGAATCCGGTTGTTCGGATACATACCGTCGATGGGAGCTCCCATCGCGCCTCCTGCCCGGCTCAACGCGTTCAAGTAGGCCCGATCGGTGAAGTCACCATTCTTCATCGCCTGCGTCGGCACCACCGCGCGCAGAAGGCCAGTATCAATGGTCTGACGGAAAGACTCGAACCCTGTGAAGAAGAACATCTTGTCGCGGTTCTTGTTGAACCCGCCGGGCAGGATCACCGGTCCGCTAATGGTGCCGCCAGGGAAGAAGTACTTATTCTCGGGCCGCTTCGCACCACTGGCGTTGTTCAGCCAGTCGTTGGCATTCAGCGAGTAGTGCCTGGCATACAAGTAAGCGCTGCCGTGGAAATCCCGGCCGCCTGACTTCGTGATCGAGTTCATGACCACGGGGCCCTTGGAGTTTTCGGCCGAGAAGTTCGACTGCTGCACCTTGAACTCGGCGATCATTTCCTGATTCGGATTGACGGGGTTGGCGCAGTTACAGCCAGGGTCGGACACGTGGGCGCCGTCCGCTGTAATGTCCAGGGCGCCCGCGCGTTGGCCGTTGGCCGAGAAGTTCCCAATAGCCGACTGCTTGCCGCCGTCGCCGTTGCCGTTGATGCCAATGTTTTCACCGTTGAAGCCGGGGCGGTTCTCCAAGCCGGGGCTGATCGCCGCCATGCCCGGCAGAATCTTGATGAATTCCGCCGCGCTGCGGCCTACCACGGCTACCTCAGTCAACTGCTTTTCGCTGAGCACAACCGCCTTTTCCCCGGAGTCCACCACGGAGAGCTCTTCAACCGTCGCTGTGACGGACACTTCCGTTCCGGTGGTCGCCACTTCCAGGGTGATGGTTCCGAGTGACTTGCGGTCACCGGCAGTAAAAGTGATCTTTTCGACCTTGGCAGTAGAAAAGCCGGATTGTTCAATCGTTACGGTATAAGAGCCTGGCAGAACGCCAGCAATTGTGAAGTATCCTTCAGCATTGGTCGTCGTGCGCCGGTTGTCTCCTGACAATTCGTTCGTCATGGTGACTTTGGCATTGGGAATCACCGCGCCCGACTTATCCGCCACGATGCCGCTCAGGCTTCCCGTGAGGACTTGTCCCACGACCGGCGCCGACCCCAAAACCACCATTACAGCCAGCAGGAGAGCCAACAGGGCACTCTGTCTAACAAGCTGGTTCGTTGTGAACATTCACACCTCTGCGAGTCAAATGTCGTCCTTGGACAACTGCATTAATGTAATGCCATTAGTTGCAGGCTCTCAAGGATAAAGCGGTTACAGCCTCTAATAGATTTCTGTTACTCGCAATAAGCTATTTAGAATCAACGATGTTACATGAAAAAAGCTGAACGTTAACAAGATCCGGTCATCCCTGTTTACCTCAGCCCGGCAGGATGGTATGCTGTTGGTGCTTCAAGGGTTGTAGCTGGCCTTATGGATACTGAGCGCAAGCCATGGGCAGCCGAAGAAGAGGAGTTGCAAGCCCTACTTAATGCTGGGGTATTCGCTCGCGCCCCGACTTTGGCCGCTCTGCTGGAGTACGTTTGCCGCCGCACCTTCGCAGGCGAAGGCCATCTCATCAAGGAGTACAACATCGCAGTAGAGGCCCTGGGCCGGCCTCCTGATTTCAACCAAAAGAAAGATGCGATTGTCCGTGTCGAAGCCCACCGCCTCCGCAAACGGTTGAGAGAGTTTTATGCGGGGGAAGGCGCCAGCCACCAGATTCAGATTGAGATCCCCACTCGCGGCTACACGCCGGTTTTCCGCCGTTTAGGCGAAATTGCGGAGGACCCGGGACAACCGGAGCCGGAACAGCCAATTCTGGAGGACTTGGAGAGTCTTCCGGAAATGCCGTCGGCGGGGCCGCCGGCAAAGCGTTCATGGGTGCTCGTGGTATCGCTGCTTGTCGTGCTGGCCTCGGGATTGGCCACGCTGGTGGCGTGGGCGCCTTGGCGCACCGGCGGCCGGCAGCCAGTGGCGCCCGCCGGCCAGAAGGCGCCCATGGAGGCCGTGAGCGAAATCCGGATCGCCTGCGGATCTTCGGCCCCGCTCACTGACCTCGAAGGGCGCGTTTGGATGGCCGACACGAAATATCTGGGCGGCGAGGCGCATCGCGCGGAGGCCCTGGAAGTCCAAGGCACTCAGATACCGGAGCTTTTCCGTTCTTGGCGTCAGGGCAGCTTCCAGTACAGAATCCCTCTAAAGGAAGGCGTGTATGAGCTGACGCTCGCTATGCTCGAGCCGGCAACTCGCCCGGCAGGAGGGACGGCGGCCTCGGAGACTTCACGCCTGTTCGACATCCTGATCAACGGTGAACCCGTGCTGTCGGAGTTCGACCTCTTTGCTGATGCCGGCGGGCCAGGGATACCAGTCTGGCGCGTCTATCGGGATATCCGGCCTGACAAAGATGGTTGGCTGGCCATTGAGTTCCGTGACCGGGTGGGCGGCGCCGTGGTGAATGGGATCTCAATCGTTCCCGGCATGGAAGGGCGCTTGCGGCCGATCCGGATTGCGGCGCGCGAAACTCCGTACACCGACTCCACCGGCCAGTTCTGGAGCGAGGACCGGTATTTTTCTGGAGGGCGCCTGGTCACGCGCGTCGAAACTGTGCAGGGCACCGACGACCCGGAGATCTTCCGCGGCGAGCGCTACGGCCGCTTCAAATACACCATCCCGCTGCCGCCCGATTCCACCTACACGCTGATCCTGCATTTCGCTGAGACTTGGTGGGGCGGCACAGGTGTAGGAGGGGTTGGCAGCCGCCTCTTCGACATCCTGGCGAATGGCAAGACGCTGGAGCAGAACTTCGACGTCTATCGGGAAGCACGCGGTGCGTTCCGCGCTATCCGCCGAGTCTATCGCGGCTTACAGCCACGGCCCAGCGGCAAACTGGTGCTGGAGTTCATTCCTTCCAAAAATTACGGATTCATCAACGCAATCGAGATCCTGGACGAACACCCCCGGACGACTCAGGCTTCCCGCGATTACTGATCGGAGGCGCGCTCCGGAGGGCTCGGAGATTTTGGGGGCTTAGGGGCAGCGGGAGCCATCGGGACTGGACCGGCCTTGGAAATCATCAAGTTGCCACGAGCCGTCTGCAGGCGGATCTCCGGCCCTCCCTGCCCCACCGAACCGGTGATCTGCCCGCCGCGGTTGCGCGTCTCCACCACCAGCTTGTCGTGAAACTGGTTGACCACATCCCCGCGCACCGTCTCCGCATTGAGGGAAAACCGTGCGTTCGCCGGAAGCAACAGCCGGATATCACCCGAACCGGTTTGCACTTCCACGCGCCCGGCCGGAGGCGCCGATTGCCTCCACTCCACGCCACCCCGGTCGATGTCGATGTTCACAGGACCCGTGACCTCGGTCATCACTACGTCTTTGGATTTGGCGCGCAACGTAAACGGCCCCGTGACGTTGGTGAGCGAAAGATTGGTCAGGCCCATGCTCATCTCGCCCGGAACTTTCTCCAGCCGCAGTTCAGTCCGTGAGCTGACAAAGTGCGCGCTCCGCTCAATCCGCCGAAGCAAGGTTTCTCCGGAGAACGCACCGGAGATCTCCACGGGCCCGCCAATATCACTTAATTCAATGTCACGTCCGCGCCCTTCGATGGTCACCGCACCCTTCACCTTTTCGGCGCGCAGAATGTCGGTCCCGCGCGCGTCCAACTTCAGGTTTCCGGCCAGATTCAGGGCACGCACGCCGCCGCCTTCCGCGTGAATGGCTACTTCTCCATTGACTCCGGAGATGTCCACGTCGGCCCCTTTGCCGCGGATCTCGACCGCAGCGCCAAATGGCACCGTGATTTCCAGATCGTTGCTCACGCGGGCGTTTTCCGCGCGTTCCTGATTGGTGAGCACGCTCAAGCTGTCGCCGGACTGATCCACCTTGAGCATGGTTCGTTCGTTGGCCCGGTCGGCCGTAGCCCGGTCCATCGCGCGGATGGTTTTCCGGGAACTGATGCGCACTTCCGTAATGTCGGCGCCGGTCACCCGGGTAACGCCCCGCGGATTCTCAACGAACAGCCTGGGCGCTTTACCAGTCTGTATCTTTGTGGGGTCGGAGGGGTAATCGTAGCTCTCGCCGAACACCTCAACACCGCCGATCCGGAATTTGCCGAAGCCTTCCCGGGTGAACCGCTGCACACCCCACACCGTCGACCCAATCAGCGTCAAAACGACCACCAGGGCCCATTCCCCGCCCGAGACACCCGCGAACGGCAGTTGCCGGTCCGTGAAATAGAGGAAGGCCACTTCCACCAGACGAATGGCGCCCCATCCGATCAGGACGAAAGGCCACCAGGTGACCAGCATGTCCATCAGCGGCCATTCCGGATTCAGATTGCGAATCAGGAAGGCAACACCGATCGCGATCAGAAGCAGGGGAGCGACAATGGAACGCCGTCTCATGGCCTTGGTCCTTCCGCGGGCACGCTCCGTCCCACCATCATCTCGAGCAATTTGAAAACGCCGAATACGATCAGCAACACGGGCCAAGTCTTGGCCAGCGACGCCTCGGCGAAACGCTGCAACAGGAGCAGCACACCCAGCGTGATCAGCAGCACCGGGCCTCGGGCCGCGGCGATAAACATAGCTGTCCTATTCACGGGGCACCCCGGACTGCTCACCGGGCGCCTCCACGGGCGCCGGGCCCTTGATCCGTACGAACAGCATGTAGGCTCCCGTTGCGATCAACAGCACAGGCCAAAAGCGCAACACCTGCGAGAGCCGCAGCCAGCCCAGATTATTCAACAGGAACAGGCAGCCGAGGAGAATCAGGGTGACGGGCAAAACAGGCAGACGGCCCGCGTGCGGATTCACGCGAATCAGTGAGGAGAACTCGTCCACCGGCTCACCGGCCATCCTCTTCTTGGCCGTGTGGTAGGCCTCGAAGGCCATGTAGAACCAGAACACCGGAATCAACATGCCAAACAGAGGTTCCAGGCCATTGGCCCCCTCAGCGCTGATGATGGTGAACAGCAAGCCGAGAATCACCACATGCACAAGGCCCTTGGCATATTGCCCGTTGTAGATGGCGCCGACACCCGGCAGAATGCCCAGCAGAAAGGCGAGTCCGGGCGATACGCCAGGGTTAGGCAAAGCCCCACCCCCGTACGGCGAAGCGGCAGCCTGCGCATCCTTGGGCACGTGCTCCTCACAGAACACCGTGCCGAGTGCGATGCGGACGGTGTCTTCCGTCAATGGCTTTCCGCACGAACGGCAATAAGCGGTGATGGGCTTGGAGGATTCGCTCGTGGTGGTCATTTCGTATCCCTCCCCTCCGGGGCGGACGGATTGGCGGGCGGCGCGGCGGCCGGCGCCGGCTCCTTCGCGGGAGCCGCGCCGGGGGCGCTGCCAGAGGGCCGGATGGCGCCGGACGCCTCGTCGCCTTCACTCCAGTCGTTCAGCGCTTCCCGGATTTCGTAGACGAAGCGCAAACTTTCGTAATACTTCTTCGCGCGGTCCCAGGCACGATAGGCCTTGTCTTCCAGCGTGGTCCAGACGCGAGCCGGCTCCAGGTCGGAAACGCGCAATTCCCGTTGCGGAATGCCAGCCAGCCGGCCCAGCATGGAGAACGACAGAATCGTCATCGCCATCCCCATGGCGAATTTGGGCTGCAGCAAGGGTTCCAGCAAACGGGCCACCCAATTGCTCCGCCACGGCGCTTTGGCCGTGCCCGCCTGGGCCTTGCGGGCTTCGAACAGAATCTGGTTCAGCATTGCCGCAGGCGGTTCCGGCTCCGCGGCCCGTTCCATGAAATCCACGGCCGAACGGGAAAGCTCCACCAACTCCCGGCAACTCGCGCAGGATGCCAGATGGAGTTCCACCGTGGCCCGTTCAGCGGGCGACAGCGTGGCGTCCACGTAGTCGCAAATCAAGGCTTCAAGATCCGCGCACTTCATACGACCACCTTCTGCCGCTTCAGAATCCGCGCCAGTTCAGCGCGGCCCCGGTTTAATCGTGATTTCACCGTGCCTTCCGGCACGTTCAAAACCTGCGCGATTTCGCGATACTCCATCTCCTCCAGATCCCGGAGAATAACCGTCTCCCGCAGCTCCGGCGAAAGTTTTGCGAGCGCCGCCTGCAACACCTCGCTGGCTTCCCGCCCGGCCAGGATTCCTTCGGTGCGCGACTCCAGCGCGGTCCGTCCTTCCAGCACCGGCAACTGATCTTCGATCGAATCCGTCACTCGTTCCATTTTCGTGCGGCGGTAATGATCGATCAGCAGGTTGCGGGTGAGCCGGGTGAGCCAAACACTGAAGGAGCCCTCGCCCGCCCGAAAGCTTCGCAAGGAACGAAATACCCGAAGGAAGACGTCCTGCGTCAGATCCTGCGCTTCCGCCTCCCGCCCCGTGAACCGGACACAAATCGCATAGACACGCCGGCTGTGCGCCTTAACCAAGTCTTCCCAGGCGCTCTCCTCGCCACTTAAGCAGCGTTCCACCAGTTGCGCGTCGAGTTCAATATCACCCAAAGCGGTGCCCGTCCGGCCAACACCCAGCCATCCGGCGGCAGTTCTCGTGGCTGCGGCGGTCATCAGAAGCCCGCCTCCACTCAACCGCGCTGCCACCTCGGAATTCATCGTTTCCTCGCCCTGTCGCCCGGGCGTATCCTTTCTTCGTCTTCATCCGGCTCCGGCAGCCAAGCCTCGAGCGGCCTGCCCCGCCTCCGGCGGGGTCCACCGTTGCCTTCCGATATGGAAAACGAAGCCTTATCATGAGAAGTTCACGGAAATCCTGGGGTCCGGCCCGGATCCTCAAAGAAATTCTATGCGAAAGCGGTTCTGGAGGCACGGCCGGGTGCGGGAGGAAGCCCTCGCATGAATTGTCCTTTCTGCGGTTTTAAGGAAGACCGGGTGATTGACTCGCGGGAAAGCAAGGAGGGCGACGTCATCCGCCGGCGCCGGGAGTGCCTGCAGTGCTTGCGCCGATTCACCACCTACGAGCGGATTGATGAAGTTCCCTACATGGTAGTGAAGAAAGACGGGCGCCGCGAGAAGTTCGACCGCCAGAAAGTGTTGGGCGGACTCCTGAAAGCTTGCGAAAAGCGTCCGGTGAGCATGACCAGTCTCGCCGGGCTGGTCGACGAGGTGGAAGCCATGCTGGCCGAGAGGGTTGATCGGGAAATCTCGACCGCCGAGATTGGCGAGTTCCTGATGAAACGCCTCGCCGCCCTGGACAAGATCGCCTACGTTCGGTTCGCCTCGGTGTACCGGGATTTTCAGGATGTCGAAGCTTTCCTCAGTGAATTGAAGGACTTGATCAAGCATAAGCGGACCTGATCCTGCCCGGTTGCCGGCCCCTGACACTTTCTCGCCCGTGTCTACGCCTATGTAATCAGACCGTTCTCCTCGGGTGGCGGCATGCCCGAGTGCAGACTGGAACTGGAAGGCGGCCTGAGGCATCTGTAAGAGTGGGGCCAGAAACCAAACTGGAACAAATGGGCTTAACACGGTTCCCAAAAGGTGGTACTCTACTTGGGAGCGCCTGTCTGTCTCCAGTCATCTTGCTCCGAGGACAATCCGAAACCCCAGCAGACCCGATGAGGTGGGCAGCCGATTCGTCCCTTCGTAGATCAACAGGTGCCTTACTTTTGTAAGAGTTAGAGCCCAAATCGTTCCGGAGCGAGGCCTTTCCAGCCCGTCCCTGGGAGGTGAGCAACACAGTGGACCAATTTGAAGACCAGCTATTAGCCGAGAGCCCCGATACTCTTGCTCTGCCGTTTGATGAAGAAATCAACTTCTTCCATCCCGAGGATGTGCAGGAAGAGGATTTCCAGGCGGCGCCGCAGGAAGAATCGATCTATACCGACGACCCGGTTCGCGTATACCTGCGCGAGATGGGCGCGGTGCCCCTTCTGACCCGGGAGGGGGAGGTGACTCTGGCCAGGAAAATGGAGCGCGGCAAGCTGAAGTCGCAGCGCGCCATCAGCCGGTCTGCGCTGGTCCAGATGCGGGTACTGGAACTTGTGGAACAGGTCCGCCGCGACGCCATCGACATCGAGGATCTTGTAGAGTTGGGCGGCGACATGGAAGAGTCCGCTGCGGCTTTCGAAAAGCGGAAGCGCGAAATGCGGGATCGTATTCTGCTGATCACCGACGTTTACAAGAAACAAGGCAAACTCGAGGAAAAGCTCGCCCAGGTTCCAGCCTCCAACAAGAAACTCCGGCTGAAGGCCCGTTGGAGGTATGCGCGCGCGGTGGTGGACACTTCCCGCGCCATTCGCAGCATCCCCTGGCAACTGTCCCTTTGGCGGACCTTCACGACGGCCATTGAAAAGGCTGTGGATGAATCCACGCACCTCGAGGCTGAACTGCAGAAACTGGAAGTCCGCAAGGGTGACAACCAAGCGCGGATCCGCGAGCTTCGGCGGGAACTGAAGAACCGCGAAAAGCAGGCGGGCGCCACGCTGGCGCAGCTTCGCCATACGTTGACCGTTATCCGGATGGGCGAGGCGGAAGCGGAACGCGGCAAGAAAGACCTGGTCGAGGCCAATCTCCGCCTGGTGGTTTCCGTGGCGAAGAAGTATGTCAATCGTGGCCTTCACCTGCTGGATCTGATCCAGGAAGGCAACATTGGCCTGATGCGTGCAGCGGACAAGTTCGAATACCGCCGGGGCTACAAGTTCTCCACCTACGCCACGTGGTGGATCCGTCAGGCCATCACCCGCGCTATTGCCGACCAGTCCCGCACCATCCGTATTCCGGTGCACATGAACGAGTCGATGAACAAGTTCCTGCGGGCGACCAGGGAACTGGAGAAGGAACTCGGCCGCGCTCCCACAAACGAAGAAATCAGCCGCCGCATGGACATTCCCGTCGAGAAGGTCCAAAAGTTGAAGACCATCTCCCGCGACCCGGTTTCGCTGGAAACGCCGGTGGGCCGGGACGGCGAATCCGCCCTCGGCGACCTGATCGAAGACCGCTGGGTGAGCAGCCCGGTGGACACCGTGATCGACTCGAACGTCCGCGAAGAAACCGCCGCAATCCTCAAAACCCTCTCTCCTAAAGAGGAGAAGGTGATCCGGCTGCGGTTCGGAATTGGCTGCGAACGCGAGCACACTCTGGAAGAGATCGGCCAGCAGTTTGACGTGACCCGGGAACGGATTCGCCAAATCGAGGCCAAAGCCTTGCGACAGTTGCGCAGCCCCGAGCGGGCCCGCCACTTGCGCGCGCTGCTCGCCGCACGGTAATCAAATCGCGCAGCCGTGCAGAATTGCCCCGGCATCTTCAATAGTGTGAGTGGAGGCAATCATGCGGTGGGGCGTTTCATCTCTGTTTGCAGCCTTAAGCTTGGCTCTACTGGCCTGCGGCCCCCGGTCGCCCGTGGAGCCAAAGGCCGTTGTTCAAAGCCAGCCGGCTCCAAGTGCCGATCCCTATCCGGCCGAATTCTGGCGGCACTGGTCTGACGGAGCTGCAGAATTAACCGGCTACGAACTCACCGCCGTGCGTTACGGCGAGAAGCGTTCCGGCACGGCGGTCACTATTTTCGTTACGGAACCCTTCTCGGAATCCGAGCGCGTCAAGGCCGATCCCGGCGTCCACCCGCCCAGCGACGAGTTTCCGGTGATGAAACTCAATCTGGTGCGTGACTATCCGACCGGCATTTACGACTACAACGAAATGCTCAGCACCTTCATCGGCCTCAAGCCCGCCGGAGGCCGCGCCCCAGGTTCGCCCGCCAAGGTCTCCTTCTCTTCCCAGGAATGGTGTGGCCACATATACGCACAGGCCTTGCCCGCCGGTAACGAAGTTTCGGTGACGGCCCACAGCTACTTCGACCGCCAGGCGGACCAACTTCGGAACATCCCCGCCCGTCCCGGCGGATTCCATGAGGATGCCATCTGGCTCTGGGCGCGCGGTATGGCGGCGCCCTTCCTCCAGCCGGGCGAATCCGTCCAGAAGCCCATGCTTCCGTCCTTCTTCCAGGTGCGGGGGAACGCGGGCGCACTCTCCTGGCAGGACGTCACCCTGGAGCGTTCCATCGAACAGGAAAGGCTGATCACCGCTCTAGGGCCACTACAAGCCGAACGTTGGAGCGTGCGTGACGGAGCCACAACCCGGTGGACCATTTGGGTGGAAGCGGGCCTACCCCATCGCATCCTGCGGTGGGAGGGCGCTACAGGGGAATCAGGCGCCATCCTGCGCTCTGAGCGGCTTAAGTATTGGGAAATGAATGGACTAGAAGGCCAGAAGACCCTCTCACGCCTGGGTCTGCGCCCCCGCCCAGCCCGCACAATGTAAGCATCCTCCCTTTTGTTGACAGAGATTGCGCTATTCTCTAGCCTGAAATTTAACTGAGGAGTTTTGGAATGATCCGGATTGATCCGGAAGCGTGGCGGGTGATGGTGGAACACGCACGGCAAACCTATCCCGCCGAATGTTGCGGGCTGCTGCTTGGATCAGCCGAAGGCGAGCACCGCCGCATGCGCGAGGCGGTCCCCTGCCGAAATGTTTGGGAGGGGGATCAGAAGGACCGGTTTCGGATCGACCCTGAGGAGCAGTTGCGCGTACAGTCCGGCGCCCGGCAGCGAGGGTTGGATTTACTGGGGGTTTACCACTCGCACCCTGACTCTGAAGCGTATTTCTCCCGCACAGACCTGGAGAACTCCTGTCCCTGGTACGCCAACGTCGTGCTGTCGGTTCGGCAAGGGGAATTCGCCGGGGCAGCGTGCTTCAATGTGGACTTTGACCAAACAACCGCGACGGCGGAGCCGTTCGAACTGGCTGACTGATTCGAAATTGCAAGGACATTCTCATTCATGGCCAAGATTCTCATTCCTACGCCTTTAGCTCAGCACGCGGGCGGATTGCGCGAGGTGGCAGCCAGCGGAGCCACCGTGCAAGAGGCATTGGAGCAGTTGGTGGCGCAGTATGAGGATCTGCGCAAGCACCTCTATAACGATCAGGGCAAGCTGCGCAGTTTCGTGAACATTTATGTGAACGACGAGGACATCCGCTACCTGCAGCGCGAGGCAACTCCGCTGGGAGACAGCGACATCATCAGCATCGTGCCAAGCATCGCGGGAGGAAGCCGGTGATGGAGGCTCTCACACACGAGGAATTACAGCGTTATTCGCGCCACCTCATCTTGCCGGAAGTAGGCTTGGAAGGCCAGACCCGGCTGAAGAATTCCAGGGTGCTGCTGGTGGGCACGGGCGGTCTGGGTTCGCCACTGGCGCTCTATTTGGCGGCGGCGGGTGTGGGCACGCTGGGTCTGGTGGATTTCGACGTGGTAGACATTTCGAACCTGCAGCGGCAGGTAGTCCATGGCACGCCCGACATCGGACGCAAGAAACTGGATTCGGCGGAGGCCTCGATCCGTGACATCAACCCCAACATTACGGTAGTGAAACACGAAACGGCGCTGTCGAGCGAGAATGCGCTGGACATTCTGCGGCCGTACGATGTGGTGGCCGACGGGACCGACAACTTCCCCACCCGGTACCTGGTAAACGACGCTTGCGTGCTGCTTGGCAAGCCGAACGCCTATGGCTCCATTTTCCGGTTTGAAGGTCAGGCCTCGGTGTTCGCCACTGCAGGCGGCCCCTGTTATCGCTGCCTCTACCCCGAACCACCTCCGCTTGGCCTGGTGCCTTCCTGCGCTGAGGGCGGAGTGCTGGGCATCCTGCCGGGGGTGATCGGGCTGATCCAGGCTACCGAGGTGGTGAAACTGCTCCTGGGCATTGGCGAAACCCTGAGCGGCCGTCTGCTGCTGTATGATGCGCTGGCCATGCGGTTCAGGGAGCTGAAGTTGCGGCGTAATCCCGAATGCCCGGTTTGTGGCGAACACCGCACCATCACGAAACTCATCGATTACCACCAATTTTGCGGCGTTCCGCGGGATGCCCCGGCAACCCCGGCGGTCCCGGAACTCACCGCTGCAGAAGTGCTGGCGCTGCGGCAGTCCGGCGCTCCGTTCCAATTCATCGATGTGCGAGAGCCGCACGAATACCAGATCGCGTCCATCGCAGGCGCACGGCTCATCCCGCTGGGTGAACTTCCCAAGCGGCTTGCCGAGATCGATCCCACACAACCGGTGGTGGTTCATTGCAAGGGTGGAACGCGCAGCGCGAAGGCCTGTTCCTTGCTGCTGGAGCATGGGTATAAGGACGTCCGCAATCTGAAGGGCGGAATTCTTGCCTGGAGCGACACCGTGGATCCGGCGGTGCCCAAATACTGAGAGGCCGCGGGCGCGGCGTACACTGGGGGTAGTGATCTTCCTGCGGCAGATCCTTCTCCTCCCTCTCCTTCTTGCTTGCATTGGATCTCTCCGCGTGTCTGCTCAGGAGGCTGCTCCTCCGGAAGAGGAGCAGCAGCAGACGAAAGTGATTGAGGATTTGAAGTTCAAGCAGCATCCGGGTCTCGCCTACGCTGCCTCCAAGATCTACTTCTCCGACCGCAAATACTCGATCAGCGGGTTTGGCGAAACCAATGCGGTGCTGAGCGGCGGGGAGCAGGACAAATCGGGGGGCGACCTGGAGCTGTACTACACCAATCTCTACCGCTTCTCGGTTTTCCTCGGATACAAGATCAGGCAGAACCTGATTTTCAACTTCGAGTTCCTCGGCGAATTGCTGCACGACGGCAGGCAGGAGATAGGCAACGACATTGTGGTCGAGGCCATGGTGGACTGGATTCTGCGGCCTTCGTTCAACCTGCGCTTTGGGTATTTCCCGCTCCCGATGGGCTATCTGAACAACAACGACGAGCCGGTGATGTTCCGTTCCGTGAACCGCCCGGAGGTGGAACGGCTGATCATTCCCAGTTCCTGGATCATGCCGGGCGCCATGGCGTTTGGGGCGCTGGGCGAGAAAGCATCGTGGTCGTTGGGCGTGGTGGAGGGGCTGCGGGCAGACGACTTCATCGCGTCCAGTTGGGTCCGGCAAGGGCGTGGCCACGGCCTGCCCAAAGACGCCGCGGCCTTCGGGCAGGCCATGGTTGTACCGTCGGACAAGCTGCAGATGGGTCTGTCAGGTTACGGAGGCCACTCCGGCGCGCCATTGCCGGGCGGTGGGCGGCTGCGTTTGCCGACCTACCTGGGCGCCGCGCATGTGCATTATCGCGGGGATCCCTGGCAGGTCACTGCCGTAGCGGCGAAAGGCGCGCTTGGGCGCACGCCCCAATTGTACGAACTGACGGGCGAGCTGCTGGGCAACCGCACGTATGGCTGGTACTTTGAACCAAGCTACAACTTGCTGCCGCGCCTCCGCGGCAAGCAGGGCAAGGCGCAAGTGCCGGTATTCCTGCGCTACGAGCGGCTGAACACCCGGCAGCGTGTTGCGGAGCCCTTGCGGAGGCGGCACAATGGCTCGGACCAGCTCCGAATTACTGCTGTCGGACTCAATTACCTCCCGAAACGCCACCTGGCATTCAAGGCGAATTACCAGTTCCGCCGCGTGCCCGCCGGGGGCCGCCGGCAGCCGAACCTGATGGAGTTCGGCATCGGATTCGTGTACTGAGAAGCACGAAGCCCGGTAGACTGGTGGCCGGCGATTGCCGTCGAGGAGCCTATTCTGAGCTTGTTCACTGATCTCCTGGTTCTGGCAGCCGCGCTGGCGGCCCTGCTGGCCGGCGCCCGCTTCTTCGTAGACGGTGTTTCTTCCGTCGCGGCGAGGCTTGGCGTGCCGCCGCTGATAATCGGGATGACACTGGTGGCGTTTGGCACCAGCCTGCCGGAACTGGTGATCAACTCACTCTCAGCAGCCCGCGGATCGACCGGTCTGGCCTTCGGCAACATCACCGGCTCCTGTCTGCTCAACATCGGATTCGTGTTGGGGCTCACGGCACTGCTGCATCCGCTCCGGGTCGAACCCTCGTTGATCACGCGAGAGATCCCAATGCTGGTGGTGAGCGTGGCGGCCGCCGCGGCGCTGAGTGGCGATACGTGGCTGGAGGGCGCGGCAGTGAGTCAATGGGGGAGGACCGATGGCATGGCTTTGCTGCTGTTGTTCTCAATCTTCCTCTACTACACGGTGCGCGACGTCCTTTCCTCCCGGGGAGACGCGTTTGTCGAAGAAGTGCGCGAGAAGGAGAGCACATCCCGTCAGGCTGCAGTCTGGAAACAACCGGTACTGATGTTTGGCGGCCTGGCAGGCATCTGGCTGGGCGCCGATGGCACGGTGGATCGCGCCGTCAGCATCGCCCGCACCCTGGGCGTCAGCGACGCGTTGATCGGGCTGACCTTGCTCTCCTTCGGCACAACCCTCCCGGAGCTGGCTACGTGTTTGATGGCGGTGCGGCGCGGCCATCCCGAGATGGCGCTTGGCAATGTGGTGGGGTCGAACATCTTCAACGTGCTCTGCATCGGCGGCATAGTCAGCGTGATCCGGCCGGTGGAGATACCGGCAGGCGGCCACGCCGACCTCCTCTTCGTGCTGTTGCTCTCCGTGGTTCTCCTGCCGATCGCCCGGCATCAGCGGACAGTCCGGCGCGTAGAGGGCGCTGTTCTGCTTCTGCTGTACCTGGGCTACATCGGCAGCAAGATGGCTTGGGCGGTGTAGCCTGCACGGCTCACCACCAGGGCTTGTCGAACCAGCGGTGCGGCGGCTGCGATTCCAGACGGGGTTCGGTGCGGATGGCGGCCAGAACCTGTTCGAACTCGCGCAGGACATGCGACTGAGCAGCGGCTAGATCTCGCGTCTCCCCGGGATCCTTCCTGAGGTTATAGAGTTCAAGAGGCGCCGCGGCCTTGGGACGGACTGCCTTCATATGCCCCATGCGCAGTGCCTGCGGCGGCGGGCCCGGAGCCCACTCCCGCTTCTGCATGTTGTACGAACCGTTCTCCCAGTAAAGCGTCCGGTGCGGAGGCTGCCGCCGGCCCAGCAGCGTGGGCAGCACGCTGTGGCCATCGATGCCGCTCGGCGCGGAAGCGCCTGCCAGCTCTGCGAACGTTGGCAGCGCATCCATAAACATCCAGGCGTACTCGCTCACACGTCCCGCCGGAATGCGGCCAGGCCAGCGAGCCAGCATTGGCACGCGCAGCCCGCCTTCATACATCGTGGTTTTGTGGCCCCGGAAGGGCCCGT
This sequence comes from uncultured Solibacteraceae bacterium, assembly GCA_964460395.1. Taxonomy (GTDB): domain Bacteria; phylum Acidobacteriota; class Terriglobia; order Bryobacterales; family Bryobacteraceae; genus CAYWQS01. Next base: position 113,840 of record CAYWQS010000016.1, read on the forward strand.
AGTTTTTCAGCCGGTTTTCCGGGTCGAACGCCTGACGGGAGTGGCCGCCATTGTCGGAGGTAAAGAAAACAACCGTATTCTCCGCGAGGTTGAGATCGCGGAGCAGGTCTAGGATACGCCCCAAGCCCCGATCGACACGGCTCACCATGCCGGCGTAAGCGGCGTAGGTTTCCTTCTGCGGGTTGAGGCGGCCGCCCTTGTCCACGTACTCGAACTCGGGATCGAACTTACCCCGGTACGGCGCCAACGAATCTTCGGGTACTTGAGGTTCCCAGTGGGGTGGAGTCCAAGCCGCATAACAGAAGAAAGGATTGCTGCGGTTCTTGCGGATGAATTCCAGGGTCCGGTCTTCGATCAGATCGTGCGCATAC
>CAYWQS010000017.1:0-113373 GCA_964460395.1 uncultured Solibacteraceae bacterium
AACAGCGGACAATTCACTTGCTAATAAAACCGGACATCTTGACGTGCTACCGACAACTGTCAAACCAGCTTCGCTTTGCGCAGCGGCAACTCCCGAACACGCTTGCCTGTGGCCGCGAAGATCGCGTTGGCCAATGCAGGGGCTATGGGCGGCACGCCGGGTTCGCCGACGCCGCCAGGCGGTTCGGTGCTCGGCACGATATGGACATGCACGTTTCGTGGGGCCTCGCCGATGCGGGCGATGCTGTAGTTGTTGAAATTCGACTGGCGGACGCGGCCCCCGGAGGCGGTAATTTCGCCCATCATGGCTCCGCTGGCGCCAAACACCGCGGCGCCTTCGAACTGCGAGACAACGCGATCCGGATGGATGACCTGGCCCGGGTCGATCGCGAAGTGGACATTCGGGATCGAGACACGGCCCTGCTTGTCCACTTGCACCTCCACCACCGTCGCCACGTAGCAGAGGAAGCTGCGGTGTGCGGCAAAACCCCAGCCCCGGCCACTTCCGGATTTTTGTTTGCCCCAGCCGGACTTTTCGGCCACCACTTGAATCACCCGCCGCAAGCGGGCCGTATCGTAAGGGAACTTATCCTCGGGCTGCCCGTAGTTCCAGTGCTTAAAGCCCTGGTTGGAAAAGTCGATTTTGCGGTCCGGGCCAATGAGATCCAGGGCGTAGTCCACCGTGTCGCGGTTGGCCAGGCGCGCAAGTTCATCCACGAAGGAGTGGATGGCGAAGGCGTGCTGGATGTTGTTCACCGAGCGCAGCCAGCCAATGCGGACGTGCGCAACGGCGGGACCGTTCTCGACCCGCAGATGGGGGATGTCGAAGGGCAGGTCAGTGAAGCCGAGCCCGAGCTCGAGGTCGCCCAACTCCTTCACATCCGGAGCGAAAAGATTCATCAGTGAGGGACCGGCCACCCGCTGCAGCCACGCTTCCGGGCGGCCCTGTGTGTTCAGTCCTGCTTTCATGTAGAGCGCGGCGCAGCCGTGATAGTAATCGAACTTGATATCGTCCTGACGGGTCCAGGCGACCTTCACCGGCCGGCCGGCCTGCTTCGACAGCAGCGCGGCCTCCACAACGTAGTCAGGCTTCGATTTGCGGCCAAAGCCGCCGCCCAATAGCGTGACGTGGCAGATGACGTCTGACTTTGGGATCCCCAGCGCCCCGGCCACCGCTTCCTGCACGGCCTGCGGATTCTGCGTGGGGGCCCAGGCGGTGACTTTACCGTCTTTGAATTCGGCTACGGCTGCCGGTGGTTCCATGGGCGCGTGCGACAGCAGCGGCGCGTAGTATTCCGCCTCGTGGGTCTTTGCGGCGGAGGCAAACGCCTGGTCGACGTTCCCCTTGTTCCGCACGGATTTCTGCGGCTGCCGGACCGTCAGGCTCAACTGCTTGCGGTAGGCCTCGGACTCGAACGATTCGTTCTCGTTGCCGGTCCATTCGACCTTCAAGCGCTTGCGGCCTTCCATGGCGGCCCAGGTGTGCTCTGCAAGCACGGCCACGCCGCCAAGCTGCTTGAACCCGTAAGGCTTTTCGAATGTGGGCAGGGACACCACATCCTTCACGCCAGGCACAGCCTTGGTTGCGGAGGCGTCGAGTGCCTTCACGCTTCCGCCAACGACGGGCGGGCGTTCGATGGAGGCATAGAGCATGCCGGGCACTTTAGCGTCGTATCCAAAGGTCCCTTTGCCTCTCACAAGATCGGGCTGGTCCACCACAGGGACGCCCTTGCCGATGAATTGGAATGCACTGGCGGGCTTGAGCTTCAATTCCCCTGGCTTGGGTACCGGGAGTTTTGCGGCGGCAGCCACGAGCGAGCCGAAGGAAGCCTTCCGGCCAGATGGGCGATGGACGATCTCGTGGTTCGCCGCTTGGCATTCCGGTAACGGCGCCTGCCATTGCTCGGCCGCGGCGCGTTCCAGCATCATTCGGGCGGAAGCGCCAGCCGCGCGAAGGGCATCGTAGAAATCGCGGATAGAGCAGGAACCATCCGTATTTTGCGAGCCGTATTTCTCATCGCCAATGGCCTGTTCGATGCGCACGCGCTTCCAGTCGGCGCCCAGTTCGTCGGCGGCCACCATGGGGAGCGCGGTGCGGATACCGGTGCCCATTTCGGAGCGATGGGCGACAATCACCACCGTCCCGTCGGGTTCCAGACCCAGATAGACGGAGGGCATAAAGGAGGGGGCTGCGGCCTCGATCCGCAGCGGAGCGGCCAGCACCAATGCCGCGCCGGAGACGAGCCTTCCCAGAAACTCGCGGCGTTCGAGCAACGTGACTTGAGTCATGCCGTCACCCCCGCCGCGCGCTTGATGGCGGCGCGGATCCGCTGATAGGTGCCGCAGCGGCACAAATTGCCCGCGAGAAAAGTGTCGATGTCCGCGTCGGTCGGCTTGGGTTTCTGCTTGAGCAGGGCGGCTGCCTGCATGATCTGGCCGCTTTGGCAATAGCCGCACTGGAGCACGTTCAATTCTTCCCAGGCAGTTTGCAAAGGATGCTTGCCATCCGGGCTGAGTCCTTCGATGGTGGTCACTTTCTTGCCCGCCGCCGACTTCATCGAGGTAATGCAACTGCGTACGGGCTGGCCGTCGATGTGGACCGTGCAGGCGCCGCACAGCCCAGCGCCGCAACTGTATTTCGTGCCCGTGAGGTCCAGCAGATCGCGCAGATACCACAGAAGCGGCATCTCCGGATCGCCTTCAAATGCGCGGCTGACGCCATTGACCGAGATTTGAATCATGTGTGCTCCCCAGACGGTGGATCCCAGCTTTGACGAAGTATAGCGCCAGAAGCGGGCGGACGCGACAGCGAACGGGGGTTCCCGTATACTCAGCGGGTATTGTGCAGTCCATTCCGACGCCCGAAGATGTGGTCCGCACGGCCACCGAGCCAGATTTGATTGAGCGTAACCGCCAAGTGACCGAGGGCTATTCCCGGTTTTCCGAGCGGTTCCGCGAGTATTTCCCTCACGACGCGACCTGGCCCACATTCGCGGCCTGGGCTTCGGCTCAGGCCGGCCAGACCATCCGCAAAGAGGACTTGCTGCGTGAACTCGAGCGCCGGTTAGGCGATTCCCCGGCTGTTCACCGCCTGATAGAAGGGCCTGTCAAACTGGCGGCTTCATTTGTGTTGCGGGTGGTACTGGAGCTGAACCCGTTCGAACGGTCGAGCCAGGCCGTGTCGAAGGGCAATATAAAGGTCTTCGGAGAAATCGGGCTCGTTTTTGCGCGGTTCCTCGAGTTGCTGGCGCGCAGGGCAGGAGCTGAAGAGCACGAATCGTTGCAAGCCGGCCTGACGCCCGGTCCGGCGCCGCAGGGGCAGGATTTCCTGCGCCGTGCACTGCCAGCCTACCTGCGGGCGTTATCCCTCCCTCCTGGCAAGGAACGGGCGGAACAAATTCTGCTCGGCACCGCATGGATTGGATTCCACGAACAAACGAGACTGCAGCCAGAAATCGAAGCATCCATTGACGGCTCGGTATGGGACTTCATGGAAGTGAAGGAACGTCTGCTGCAACGGCTGTTACCCGGTGGAGGCTGGGTCACCCGGCTGCTGAACATTTGGCGCCGGTACCGGTTGGAACCGCTGGTTGAGCCGGTGCTGCGGGAGGCCCAACGGCTAGTGCGCGAGATTGTCACTGCAAGGCTGATGGTGATCGAGCTGCCAGGCCAAAGCCCGCGGTTGGGGCAAGATCTGGCCGGGGAATTCCCCCCGGACTTGCAGACGATCTCGAACCCTGAGTTGTCGGAATTGTTGCGGCGGCTGGACCCGACGCCTGATTCCTTGCGCGAATCCGGCGCAAAGAACTGGGCTGATTTCGAAGAGCGGATGCACTTTATCCTCGATCTATTCCGGTCGCGCCAGCAGGATGCAAGGTTGTTTGCGCGGCCTCCGGAACGTTGAACCTGCCGCGGCGGGCGTGCTAGCTTGGGGAACCATCGATATGGCGATTTGCAGAGTTTCTTGTTTGTTGCTCCTGGGCGCATGGCTGGCGCCGGCGCAGTCCCCGCCCGTCGCCTTTACCGGCGCGCGCGTCATCCCTGTGGATGGGCCCGAAATTGAGAACGGTACGGTGGTGCTCGAAAACGGCAGAATCCGCGCAGTAGGCGCCGCGGGTTCGGTGGCTGTGCCAGCCAACGCTCAGCGCATCGACGTGCGCGGGAAAGTGGTGATGCCGGGTCTGGTCGATTCGCACTCGCACATTGGGCAACCGGAAGGCGGGGATGCGTCGTCTCCCTTTCAGCCGGACGTTCGCATTCTGGATTCGGTGAATCCGCGGGCCGCTTCCATCAAGCGGGCACGGGCGGGAGGAATCACCACGGTGAACGTAATGTCCGGTTCGGGCCACCTGCTTTCCGGCCAGACCCTGTATTTGAAACTGCGCGAGGCGCGGGTGATCGACGATCTGCTCATCAGACTTCCGGATGGCTCGATTGCGGGTGGCATCAAGATGGCGAACGGCACAAATCCACGGCGGGCGGCTCCTTTTCCCGGTACCCGCGCCAAAGCCGCTGCCATTGTCCGCGAACAGTTCATCAAGGCCCAGGAATACAGGGCCAAGGTGCAGGCGGCGGGCGGCGATGCCGCCAAAATGCCATCCCGGGACCTGCGCATGGAAGCGCTGGTAGAAGTGCTCGACGGCAAACGCCTGGTGCAGTTTCACACGCACCGGCACGACGACATTCTGACGGTATTGCGGCTCGCCGAGGAGTTCGGCTTTCAAGTAGTTCTGCACCACGTGTCCGACGGCTGGATGGTGGCCAAGGAAGTGGCTGCATCCAAGCAGGTAGTGGGGGCATCCGTGATCGTGATCGACTCACCCGGCGGCAAGTTGGAGGCCAAGGACGCCTCTTTTGAAACCGGCGGCGCCATGGACCGGGCAGGTGTTCTGGTGGGCTTCCACACCGACGACGGCGTGACCGATTCGCGCTGGTTCCTGCGCTCCGCGGCTTTGGGTGTTCGCGCCGGGATGGACCGCCAGAAGGCTCTGGAAGCAGTGACGATCGCGAACGCGAAGTTTATGCGGCTGGAGAATCGAGTGGGTTCGCTGACGCCAGGTAAAGATGCCGACCTGATTGTGCTTTCGGGCGACCCTTTCTCCGTCTACACCCACATCGAGCAAACCTGGGTGGAGGGCAGGAAGGTTTGGGACCGGGCTAATGAAAAAGACCGTTTGTATGCCACCGGCGGGCCAGGTGCAGGCGCCGATGGCGGGCTAATGACCCTGGATGAATGCGGCGGCTTCGTGCTGACCCTGGAGGGGTGGGCCACGCGATGAGGACGCTGCTGCTGTTTGTTGTTCTGGCGGCTGCTTCGCCGGCGCAAGATCTGGCGGTTCGCGGCGAGACCTTGCACACCATGGTGGGCGCACCCATTCGGGATGGCGTGGTGATCATCCGCGGCGGCAAGATCGAGCGCGTGGGCCCAGCTTCATCAACGCCGGTGCCTGCCGGCATGAAGACGCTGACGGCCAAGGTGGTAACACCGGGGCTGATTGACGCGCACTCGACCGTCGGGCTTTCCGGCCTGTTGAATCAAACGCATGATCAGGATCAACTCGAGCGTACGGCCCCCATCCAGCCCGAGTTGCGCGCGATCGATGCTTACAATGCGCAAGACCCGCTTATCGAATGGCTGCGTTCGTTCGGAATCACAACGCTGCACACCGGCCACGGTCCGGGCGCGCTCATCTCCGGCCAGACGATGGTGGTGAAGACTACGGGCAGCAATGTGGAGAATGACACGGTCAAACCGGCGCTGATGGTGGCGGCCAGCCTCGGCAATCTGGGGCGGGCAGAACAAGGCAAGTCGCCCGGGACTCGCGCCAAGATGATCGCCATGTTGCGGACGGAATTCATTCGCGCCCGCGAGTATGCCGACAAACTGGCCAAGGCCGAGAAGGGCAAAGAACCGGCCCGCGATCTGCGCCTGGATGCGCTGGCCCGGGTACTGAGCGGGGAGCTGCCGCTGCTGGTGACGCTTCACCGCGCCAACGACATCCTGGCGGCGATCCGCCTGGGTAAAGAGTTCAACCTCAAACTGGTGCTGGACGGTGTCGCTGAAGCGCCGCTGGTGGCCGCGGAAATCAAGGCGTCCGGTTATCCGGTGGTGGTGCACCCTACGATGGCTCGTCCGTCAGGTGATGCGGAATCTCTTTCCTTAGAAACCGCAGCGAAACTGCGCGACGCAGGCATTCCGTTTGCGCTTCAGTCAGGCTTTGAGGGGTACGTTCCGAAGACGCGTGTGGTGCTGTTCGAAGCGGCGCTGGCTGCCGCCAACGGGTTGACGCCCGAGCAGGCGCTGGCTTCGATCACCATCGGCGCGGCGCGCCTGCTGGGGTTGGAAGACCGTCTGGGGTCCCTCTCGCCGGGTAAGGATGGTGACGTGGCGCTTTATGACGGCGACCCGCTGGAGTACACCACACATTGCTCAGGAGTCGTGATCCAAGGGCGCGTCGTATCGGAAACACGCCGGTAGGGGCCGTTTGTCATAGAGTAGTGGCTGGAACGATGAAACAAGCGCACTGGCTCCTCCCGCTGGTGGTGTGTTCTGCGCTATCCGGCGCGACGCGCGAGGCGGATGTGGTGATCTACGGATGTACTTCGGGCGCCATCACTGCCGCAATCCAAACAAAACGGATGGGCAAGACGGCTGTGATCGCGTGTCCCGAGCGCCATCTGGGCGGGCTGACCGCAGGCGGGCTGGGCTGGACGGATTCGGGCAACAAGGCGGTGATCGGCGGACTGTCGCGCGAATTCTATCACCGCGTGTGGCTGCACTACCAGCAGCCATCCGCCTGGAAATGGCAGAAGCGCGAGGAATACGGCAACAAGGGCCAGGGCACCGAGGCCATGGACAGCGGCGCCCGCACGATGTGGATCTTTGAGCCGCACGTGGCTGAGCGTGTGTTCGAAGATTGGGTGCGCGACTACAAAATCCAGGTCTACCGCAATGCCTGGCTTGACCGCGACAAGGGCGTTCGCATGGAAGGCGGGCGTATCACGTCTATCCGCATGTTGAACGGCGACACTTACCGCGGCAAGGTGTTCCTGGATGCAACTTACGAGGGTGACCTGATGGCCGCCGCCGGAGTGGACTTTCACGTGGGGCGCGAATCCACGGCCACGTACGGCGAGAAGTGGAATGGCGTCCAGACAGGTGTGTTGCACCACCGGCACCATTTCGGCGTGTTGAAAACGCCCATTTCTCCGTATGCCGTGCCTGGTGATCCGAAGAGCGGCGTGCTGCCGCGCATCAGCACCGATCCACCGGGAAATTACGGCGATGGCGACAAACGCGTACAGGCCTATTGCTTCCGCGTTTGCTTGACCCAGGTGCTTGAAAACCGGCTGCCGTTTCCGAAGCCCGCCGGCTATGATCCCAAAGAGTACGAACTGCTTTTGCGCATCTTCGAGGCGGGGTGGCGGGAGACGTTCGACAAATTCGATCCCATTCCCAACGCAAAAACCGACACCAATAACCACGGTCCCTTCAGCACGGACAACATCGGGCGAAACTACGACTACCCTGAAGCCAGCTACGAGCGCCGCCGGGAGATCATCGACGAACATGTGCGTTACCAGCAGGGCTGGTTCTACTTCATCGCCAATGACCCGCGCGTGCCGGCGGAGGTGCGCACGGCCATGGCCAAATGGGGGCTCGCGAAGGACGAGTTTCTGGACAACGGACACTGGCCTCACCAGATCTATGTGCGCGAGGCGCGCCGCATGATCGGCCGTTACGTTATGACGGAGCATGAGCTGCTAAAAAGGCGATCCACGCCGGAGCCCGTGGGCATGGGTTCCTACACCATCGACTCGCACAATGTGCAGCGCTACATTACGCCCGAGGGATACGTTCAGAATGAGGGCGATATTGGCGTGCCCACAAATGGCCCGTACCAGATCGCCTATGGCGCCCTGGTCCCGAAGAAGGGGCAGGCGGAAAATCTTCTGGTGCCGGTGTGCGTATCGGCTTCTCACATCGCTTTTGGCTCCATCCGCATGGAACCGGTCTTTATGGTGCTGGGGCAATCAGCGGCTACGGCCGCAGTGCTGGCCATCGAAGGCAACATCGCGGTGCAGGATGTGCCGTATGCCCAGTTGAGATCCCGGCTGCTGAAGGATGGCCAAGTGTTGGAGTACGCCCCGCCCGCGGTTCAGTGATCCTGCGCCAACCGAGATGAGTAGGCTGAGGCCGCCCGGCGAACTGTGGTGCTTGAGCCGAAGAGCCAAAGCTGCGTCGCCAGCCAGTCGATGCGCAACTCGCGCTGCTGGGCGGCCATGGCTGACGGGTTTTGCAGGAAGATGTCGCCCATGATGGCGTGCAGGACCTCGTGCAGGCATGTATTTACGCCCACTACGGGAACGCGGTGAGACTGGGCGCGGTCGAGCGCAATCAGGCACAAGTGAAAGCCGCGGTAGAGCATGGTTAGGCCGTTCCATGGCCGGCCGCGGCTCCACATTACGGGGATGCGCCGTGTCACCATAACGTTCAGCCGTCCAGGGACCAGACCTTTCACGATGGGCTCCTGGTAGAGTGGCCGCTCGATCTCCCCGGGACCCTCCACCACGTCCAGGATGATGCCGGCACGCTCCAGATCCCGCCGAGCCTCCCGCCAGATGCCATTCAGAAAGCTGACTTTACGGTGGTCCGAGAGTCCGGCCCGGGCGTCGAAGATTAGATAAACGGGCACCCTGACGTGCGTTTGCTCCGCCAGCAACGGGAGAGAAATTGCCAGCCACTGGCGCCGCGTGCAGGCCGATAAAGATTGGCGGGGCGCGCCTAGCGCAGCACCGTGAATTCGGGTACGGGCTTGGCCACTTCCGGTGAGTTGGCCCACCACCGCCCCACTTTAACCGAAGCGGTGAATAATGCGCCGACGGGAACGATGCCACCCAGCTTGTGGGCCGCCACGGCAGCCAGTCCCATCGAAGCAATGCAGCCGCAGGAAGAGCAATCCGGATTGCCGCCGAACTGGCAGGGCGTCACCTGGGTGCGCAAATCGGCCGACAGCACCTGGGTGGTGAGCGCAAAGACGCAATCGTCGGGTTTGGAGGGCGGCGTGGCGAATTGCTTGATCAGCCCCTCGGGCATATCGAGTTTCGGATACCGGCGCCGTAACTCCAGCAATTCTCCAATGGTCCGGGTCCGCTCCTCCGAACTGAGCATCTCGGGCAGTTGGTCGCCCACTTGCGGAGTGAAGATGCTGAACCAGACTTTGCGGATCTCCGGGCGCGGCGTCCAGAAATCGAGAAACTCGGCGAGGTAGCCCGGCCGCTGAACCATCTGGCTGGTAATGGTGGAGTGGATAGTGATGCGCTGGCCCGCGATGTTCTTCAAGATGCGCTCATAGGTGGCGGGAGCGCGCCGGGCATCGTGTTCGGGTTGTAAACCGTCGATGGACACGACGACGTTCAGCTTCGGTAAATTCGCCCACGCAGGGGACATCGCACGGAAAGCGCTGGTCACCAGTTGGACATGAATGTCACGCTGAATCAGCAGCGGGATCACGGTCTCCATTTCCCGGTAGCGGACCAGCGGATCGCCGCCCACCAGCGACAAGTGCAGCGGTTTCAGGCGCGCGGCCACTTCCAGAATGCCGTCCACCAGGTCCTGGCCCTTGCTGTCTTGCAGGTGGCGCAATGTCACGCCGCCGCCGAGATGGCCTTGATCATAGGCGTAGCAGCCGGGGCAACGCAAAGGGCACTCCTTGGTGACCTCGATCGACAGCGACGGCCGCTGTCCGCGCAAGATCTTTCCCCAGGCCCGGATGACTTCAGAACTCTTCATGCCGCGGCGCGGACCTCGCGGCGCTGGAAAACAATTGCTAGTGGGTCCAAGTAAACTCCTTAATTCCAACGCCGGTGCTGGATGGCCCCTCAATCAACTCGCTGCCTGAGTCTAGCACGATTCCCCGAGGCGTCTGGAGACTGCGACGCGGGTCAGTTCACCAGCGGAGTCGCCTTCTTGATGCGGACGCCTGCGGCGCGGCCGGGGATGAAGCGGAGGTCGAGGATGCCTCCCGAGTCCGAACGGGCCTCAAACATGCCCTCGTCGTCAACTTCCACATCGTAGGCGGTGCTGGGTTCCAAGCCCACCAGAAACGCGGCCTCCTCGCCGGCAGGTTCCCCTTCTGCGGGCGGCGGCAGCCATCCGGTTTCAAATCGCAGGCCACTCTGGGCGAAGAACACGCGGGCGGCCCCAAGATCGATGGGGGCGGGCCGTGTGCCGGGCCGCACGGAGACGCGCGCCCCCCTGGCGAATCCTTGCGCTTGGCCCTTCCGGAAGCCGAACCAGTTGGCGTCCTCATCCCAATTGCCACGCACAAACAGCTCGCCGTTGGCATGGTAGAGGTTTGGCATGTAGTGGAAAGACAGGCCTGGCAGGTAAGGATTGGCCCACAAAAGTTCGTAGGGGATGCCAAGGGTTCCGCGGAGGAGAAAGCGGTCCTGCATGAGCCAGCCTTGGAGGAACTGGTTGGGCTGGGCGTTGGTGTCAAAGGCGACGTAGGCCAGTTCGGCAGCGCGGGAAAAGAGCGCTTCGCGCAAGTCGGGTTCGCCGGCGCCCTCGTAGGCGGGGATGCGGAATTCGTTCTCCGCGGCGGGCCACGGTTGTGGGTAGTAGCGAAGCAGCTGCCGGGAGGGGAGGTCCTCAAACCACCGGCTGGCGCCTTCGCGGAGATCGGCGCGCAAGTTATCGCGAAAAACGTGCAGGAGCTCAATAGCGGCGAACAGGTCTTCGCGGCGTTCGAAGGGGTCGTCGTCGCGCCGCAGCCGGGGCGCAACCTGGGCGCTCCACCACTGGGCGACACGCCTGAGAGCGTCCTCCGCCAGTTTGGCCTCCTCGTCGGCCAGGGCCAGGGCGGTGAGGGTTTGCGAACGGGCTACCCTGATGGAAGTGGGCGCAGTGTTCAGTTGCGGCTTGGCCCGCATGGCGATTTGCCGCCGCTCCCCCTCCGGCAGCGAGGCGGCGCACCAGTCGAGCACGAGGGCAATCTGGCGGAGATCTTCGGGCTGGGCGGGATTCGCTTCCTTGCCCGCCCAGGCAGCCGCCATTTTGCAGTGCGACTCCTGGCCAGTTACCCGGCCATACAGCGCGTGGGCGAACCCGGGCTCCGGGAACCGGGCCTGTCCTTCCATCAGCGTTTGGAACTGCGCCCAGCGGAGGGAATCCCGCTCCTTTTCCCGCTGCAACAGCCGCAGGCGGCGGGAGTTGAGAAAGAGGCGAGGGGGTTCGGTATAGATCGAAAACTCAATCTCCTGCGGAGGCAGGTCCTGCGCGGGGAGAACCGGCAGCAGGTGTGTCAGCGCGACACAGAGGATGGTGCAGCGCGCGACGGGCGCGGCGGCGGGCGGATTCATCTGCTTTGATAATAAAGGACTTGCCAGCCCAGCGGGGGTGGCGCACAGTTTGCTATAGTCACAGCGGATTGATGAACTCTCTTTGAACCTGCCCTCTGCTCGATCAGGCTGGCAAGGGGAGCGATTGGAGCAAAAAACGTCGTGCTTGCGGGAGCCGGTGTTTCAAGTTTTCTTCCAATCGAGCTTCTGCTGGGTTGTGAGAGCAGAGGGGTTTTTTTAGGCTGCCACGGCTTTGCCGTTGAGAGCGTCGGTCGACAGTTCTAGTTCTCCCCCAGGGGAGTGGGTATCGGTCCCGGCAGGGTTCGCTTGGTGAAGTAGGGATCAGGAACGCGGTCCTCACCAGGAATCTACAGGGAACACAGGTTAGACCGGATCAGGCCGGATCGTCGCCACTCTCCCGCCCAGCAGGGCGGCCGCATTGGATGAACCCTTCCGAGTGACATGCCAGGGCAATCCAATGCGGTTTTTGTTTGTCGGCACGAAAAGGCCCCATCCATCGGGACGGGGCCTTGGCGTGGAGATCGTCCCAACGGCAGAGGCTGAATAGCAGGCTCCGCAACTCGTTGAATTCAGCGAAGCGCGTTCCGTTGGAAGTGATGCGGGGAAGAGGTAAGCTTTTGGGCCGGACATCAGGTTGCCGAATCGCACGCTGGTGCGAACCCTTTCTTCCGCAGACACAGTGGATCCAACGAGGACCTTAGCCGGACCGTCGATCAAAAACATGGTTGCCAGGCCAGGTTGCGCGGGCTGTCCTCAGTTATGCGTCGAGACACGGACTGGCGTGCCGGGTCATTGCGATGGCGGTGAAAGTCAAATCCGTTCCGAGGCCGTTGCGCATCAGCTTGAAAAGCGGGTCCTTGAGCGAAAATGGGCGGATACTCTGAACCGCTCGTTGGCAAAGGGACTACTGAACTTGATAGCGGCAACTCGGGAAGATGCTAAAAGTCTGCAATCTTGAGGTTTGGTATGCGGGCAGGTCTTTCCCCGCAGTACATGGCGTATCCTTTGAGGTCGCGGGTGGAGAAACAGTGGGCATGTGCGGACCCTCTGGGTGCGGCAAGTCCACCGTGGCGCGTGCAGTCCTCGGTTTATTGCCGGCTGACGCCCGTGTGAAGGGCTACATCGAGTTTGCCGGCGAATTCTTGGATCCCGCCGGTGCGCGGATCGCCGCTTTGCGCGGGCGGCGCGTCTCCCTTTTGCCTCAGGAACCAGGGCTTAGTTTGAACCCTTTCCTCACCGTGGAGAGCCAAGCGGCCCAGATTTGCAAGGCCCACGCAAAAGGCGGCGCGGACTGGCTCCTGGCATTGCTGGATAAGCTACTGAACGGGAAAGCCGACACCTTGATGCGCCGGTACCCGTGGGAGTTGAGCGGCGGAGAACGCCAACGCGTGGCGTTGGCTTTGGCGCTGACACACCGTCCCGCCATCCTGATCGCAGACGAACCAACCACCGCCCTCGATGCCATCGCTCAGTGCGAATTGTTGGACTTATTGGCGAGGTTGCGAACGGAACTGGGGATGGCGCTCTGGTTAATCTCCCATGATGCGGCTGTGCTGCGATACGCCGGGGCCCGCATACTGGACTGGCCGAGGAGCGTGACGCCGTGACCGCGCAACCGCCGGTTGCCCGCATGCGGGATGTCTCAGTCTGGCTGGGGCAGGGCGCCGGGCGCCATGCGGCGCTCGCCAGCGTGGATTTTGAAGTGCGCCCTGGCGAAAGATTGGCGGTCATTGGGCGTTCGGGATCTGGCAAGACAACTCTGGCGCTCTGTCTGGCTGGATGGCTAAGGCCTTCCTCAGGTTCCATCGACCTAAGCGGGCAAGTACGGCTGCTGCCGCAAGATTCACCCGGATTCCTGCACCCTCGCTGGACGATACAACGCATCCTGTCGGAGCCGGACCGGATCGCAACGGGAAAAGCCGATTTGAGGCAGATTCTCGGCTTGGCAGAACGAGCCGGCCTGGCTGCTGAGCATTTCCAGAAGCGCCCTTGGGAATTGAGTTCTGGCCAGAGGCAGCGCGTGGCGCTGGCCCGGGCTTTGCTGGGCGCTGCGTTCCGCCTGCTGGTGCTGGACGAGCCCTTCGTCGGCCAGGATCCGGAAACGCGGGGACAGTTGCTTGAGCTCCTTGCGGAAGAGCAGGAGAAGAGACAATTCGCTGTTGTCCACGCCGTGCACGACCTGCCCGTGCTGCAGAACATGGTCGACGGTGTGGTGACGCTGGAAAATGGGCGCGTGGTGGAGGACCAGCGGGGGCCTTATGCCTTCTCCCGTTTGGCGCACCCGGCAAGCTTGCGGTTGTTGGAAGCGGCGGCCGCGCTACAAGGAGCGCGGCCTTGATTTGGGCGCGGTTCGGGCAAGGCATCGTTGTGTTGCTGCTGCTCTCCGGTTTGTGCTTCTGGCTTTTCCAGGAAGCGCCGGGCGACTTCCTAACCGAGGCAGGACTGGACCCCAGTATGTCGCCGGAGACATTGGAAGCACTGCGCAGGCAGCGAGGGCTGGACCGGCCGATGGCGGTGCGGTATCTCGAGTGGTTAGGCTCCGGTTTGAAGGGAGACTGGGGTCATTCGTTGACCTATCAGCGTCCCGTGAGCGAACTTCTCAGCGGGAGGGCGGCAAAGACCGCCGCCTTGAATCTGGCGGCTTTGGCCTTGGCATGGCTGGTAGCTATTCCAGCCGCCTACTGGCGCACTCGGCATCTTCGAGGTGCGGCGGGCCGGGCTGCTTCCGGGACTTTACACCTGCTATCGGCGGCGCCGGATCTGCTCGTCGCGCTAGGGGGCCTTTGGCTGGCGATGCACACCGGTTGGTTCCGGACTGGCGGCAGCTTTGCACTGGCATCTATCTCCCTTACGTTGTTGCTACTCTCGCCCGTCTTCCGGCATGCCGAAGCCGCGTTCCGCGAAGCGCTTAGGCAACCATACGTCTGGTTTGCCATGGGGTGCGGCGTCCGGGGCTGGCGGCTGGCCTGCTACTGGCTGCTGCCCGCCACCTGGGGTTCTCTTTCGGCCCTGCTGGGACTGCAACTGGCTGCGGCTTTCAGCGCTTCGCTCATCGTTGAAGTGGTATTGAGTTGGCCGGGGTTGGGGCCTCTGCTGCTGGAATCGGTGCTTTCGCGGGACTACCCTGTGGTGACAGGCGCCGTCCTGCTGTCGGCGGTAGCGCTGTTGACCGGAAACCTATTTGCCGAGGTACTTCATCGCCTTGCCGACCCTCGACTGCGAGGGTGGCAGTGAACTGGGGACAACGGTTCGCCGCGGGTTTGCTTGTCGCGGTGTACGCCGCGAGTCTGGGTGCTGGGATGTGGGCGCCATACCATCCGTCCGAGCAATTTCGGGAGGCCGCGTGGACGCCGCCCGGCGCCCGGTTCTGGCTTGGTACCGATGGACTGGGCCGCGATCAATGGTCACGGCTCCTTTACGGGGTGCGAGTGTCGCTGCTGGCGGGCACCTTGGCTGCGTTGGTGTCCGTGACGATAGGCGGTCTGGCCGGGACATTCGCGGCGTCTATGGGCGGTTGGGTGGAGGCGGCCGTAATGCGGGTTGCGGACCTTTCTCTCGCACTACCATGGACATACGCGCTTCTCGCGGCGCGCGCGGCGTTGCCGCTTGAATTACCGGCTGAGGCTACGTTCGCCGCAACGATGCTGGTGCTGAGCGTGGCCGGATGGGCCCGGCCGGCGCGCTTGGCTCGGGGTGTGGTGGTCGCGGCCAAGGCGTCGGGTCCTATCTTGGCCGCGCGAAGCTTTGGCGCCTCGCGAGGCTATGTGTTCTGGCATCATCTGCTTCCGGAGACCAGGGCCTCTCTCGGTGTCCATTTCGTGCTTGCCGTTCCGCAGTTTGTCATGGCTGAGGCGACGCTTTCATTCCTGGGCCTGGGCTTTTCGGAGGATTATCCGAGTTGGGGCAATCTTTTGGCTGCGCTGCTGCGATTGAACGTGCTGGCCAACTACTGGTGGATGGTGGTCCCGGCAGTGCTCTTCGCGCTTGTGCTGGCGTGCTACCATACGCTCGGGCGCGGCTGGGCAGTTGAAGGCGGGCCCGATCCACGGTAACCGGGTAATGCGGGATTGTTCTCGGACGCGTCGCCAGATGGTTGGGTGCCTTCCCGTTTCCCGCCTTTGGGGTGGTTGGGCCTCACCTCGGCGCGGCGGCACACTGACTGTCGCACTTCGCTCGGATATCAAGACATTCTTGCCGCTGGCGGCCATGGATGAGCCGACCCGGACCGTGCTGGGTCTGTGCCACTGCGGGTTGGTGCGGACCAACGGGCGGAGCCATAGGCTCGAGGGCCTGCTGGCCGAGAACTGGCAAATGCGTGACGCCGGGCGTCGGATTACAATCCAGCTACGCGAGGGCTTGCGGTTCTCCGATGCTCGTCCGGTAACCTCTCAGGACGTCGAGTTTACAGTCCGGGCGCATTTGGATGAACGTACCGCCTCTCCCCAGCGGGATGCCCTTATCGTCGGCGGGCGGCCCGTTGAAGTCCGGGTTCTGGATGCCAGGAACATGGAATTCCGGTTAGCTGCGCCGACGGCCCTGGCGGAACGGTTTCTGGACGAGCTGGCAATTTTGCCGAAACACGTTTTGGGAGACCGGCTGGCCGAGGGGCGATTGGCGTCGGCGTGGGGTATCGATACGCGGCCAAGTCATCTGGTGGCGTCTGGCCCATTTCGCGTTGCGAATTACCAGCCAGGGCGCGAGGTGACTCTAGAAAGAAACCCGCATTTCTGGAAAAGGGGTGCGGGGGGCATCCGGCTGCCGTATCTGGACCGTGTGCGCTTTGTGTTCACCGCCGGAGAAGACGCGCAGTTGGCCAGGCTGGTGGCGCGCGAATGTGACGTTGTTCTGAATGTGGGGGCGGGCAATACAGCGCTTGTGGAACGGTACGCGCAGGAACGCAGTTTGGAACTACTGGACCTGGGGGCAGGGCTCGACGCCGTGTACCTGTTGTTTAACCTGGATGGCCAGCGTGAACGGGTGAGCCCATGGCTGGGAGATGCCAGGCTGCGGGCGGCAGTGGCAGGCATGGTGGACCGGGCAAGTATCGCCAGGCTGGTTTACGCCAAGCGGGCTGTTCCCATGGGCGCGTACGCATCCCCAGGGCGGGGGATCTGGAGCAACCCAAGGATTCCAGTGCCGGGCGCAGATGTAAACCGGTGGAGAAACGCTCTGCGAACGTCAGGGTACCGCTGGGATGCCGGCGGGGCTCTCCAAACGGCACAGGGCACCGCTATTCGTATGACGCTCGTGGTTAATTCCGCAAACCCTGCGTACGGGCAGATTGCAGCCATCGTCGCCGCCGATCTGAAACGATTGGGCGTAGTAGTGACGGTCGCGCCGCTGGAGTTCCGGAGCTTCGTGGATCGTGTCATGAAGCAAAGGGACTTCGACCTTGCCGTCATGCCTTTGCGCAGCAGTAATGCCGACCCCATGGCGGACATGAACGTGCTGATGAGCAGCGGGTCCCTGCACCTCTGGAACCTTGGGCCGGGTGCACAGCGTACAGCTTGGGAGCAAGAAATTGATCGTCTAATGCAGGCGCAGGCAGAGAAAACCGACACCGCCACACGCAAGAAGCTGTTCGATCGCGTCCAGGAAATCCTGGCTGAGCAGACCCCGCTGACGCCGCTAGTCAGCCCGCATACAATTGTGGCGGTGCGAAAGGGGTTGGCGAATTTCCAGCCCTCGGTGCTGTCGAATGCCGCTCTCTGGAACGCAGAAGAGATCTTCTGGACGGAGTCCGTAGCGAGCCGATGAACCCAGGCAAAGTCACCGGCGCTGAGGATGCCGCATTGGTGGCGCGTTGCCTGGCGGGCGACGAGGCCGCTTGGGAGGCCTTGCTGGAGAAGTATAAGCGCCTGATCTACTCTGTCCCGTTGCGATACCGTCTACCGCCTGAGGATGCGGCTGACGTTTTTCAGGCCGTATGCGTTGATCTCTATCGGGATCTGGCAGAATTGCGGCAGGTTGGGGCTTTGCGTGGGTGGCTGATGCGCGTGGCGGCGCACCACAGCCTGCGCGCGAAGCGGAAGCTAGCGCAGGCGGGTCAAGGCGACGCTGTGCTGGAGGGGTTGACGGCGGCGGGCGAGGCTGGGGAAAGTTTGTTGGAGGCCGAGCGGAACCAGATGGTGCGGGAGGCGATCGCCACGCTGCCTGACCGGTGCCGGGAAATGATCCGGATGTTGTTCTTCACCGACCCGCCGCCGTCCTATGACGAAGTGGCGCGGCGGTTTGGCATCGCCAAAGGATCCATCGGGTTTATCCGCGGCCGTTGCCTGCATAAACTCGAGCGTGCGTTGAAGGAGGCGGGGCTTTGAGTTTGCCGCAGGCGGAGGCGGCTGTGCGGGCGATTTGTGATGCCGCGCTGCAGTTGTTGCGGCAGGATTTGGCGGCGGCGGCAAAGTTGGCGGAACAGGCGCTGCGCGACGCGCGGCGGTGCCGGACGGCGGAGCCTCTGGCCGAAGCCTGGCGGGTGAAGGCGCACGTCGAGTATCTCTCCGGGCGGTATCGAAGGGCCGATCAAGCGTACCAGGAGGCGATTCGCAATGCGCGAGCCGCTGGCGATGAAGTGGCGCTGGGCCGAACTTTGAGCAGTGGGTTGCAGACGCTGGTCTATCTGGGCCGGTACGAAGAGGCGCGGCGGTGGGCTGAGGAGGCGCGGGGTATCTTTGAGCGTCAAGGCGACAAGCTTCGGCTGGCCCGGTTGGAGAGCAACCTGGCCAACGTCCTGCACCGGCAGGACCGGGCGGAAGAGGCGTTGCCACTCTACGAATCCGCTTATGCGGAATTGCGGCGTCTGGGAGATGAAGATAACGCTGCGATAACTCTGCGCAATTTGGCAGTGTGCGCCATGGGAGTGCACGATTTCCGCCGTTCCTTGTCGGCTTACGCGGAGGCCCGAACGCATTACGAGCAGCGTGGTGCGCGGGCGTTACTGGCCGAAGTGACGGACAACTTGGCCTATCTTCACTACCTGAGAGGCGACTACCGGCAGGCTCTGAAACTATACCAGGAGGCACGGGAGCAGGCGGCGGAGAGGGCCAATCCGTTCTATCAGGGGGTGGCCGAGCTGGACCAGTCGGACTTGTACCTTGATCTGAACCAGTTTCCCGCAGCCGCTGGTATGGCCACCTCGGCCTACGAGAGGTTTGTGGCCTTGGGCACGCGCTACGAAGCAGGCAAGGCTCTGGTGAACCGGGCCGCAGCACGGGCGGCTATGGGTGAAACCGCCGCTGCGTTAAAAGATCTGGCCGAGGCCCGGCGGCTATTCCTGAGGGAGCGCAACATGCAGTGGGGGGGCGCGGTGGAAGTAAGACGAGGAGCCGTCCTTGCCGGGGCAGGAGACTGGAAGAACGCTTCCCGGGCGGCGGCGCGCGGCGAACGGCAGCTCCAAAGCGGGACGGTGGGGTCGTACGCAGTTCTGGCGGCACTGTTGCAAGCGCGGGCGAGCCTGGCGCAGGGCCGGCCTCGGGAGGCGTTGGCACACGTAAGGCGCGGGCGGAGAAACTCACGGGCAGTTGCGAACCGGCTGCTGGAAACCCGCCTGTGGGAAACGGAAGGCACGATTCTGGAGGCACTGGCCTCTCCAGGCCGGGCCCTGAGAGCCTACCGCAAGGCCCACCAGGGCATCCGGAGTGCGCGGCATCGCTTGCCGCACGACCATTTGAAATTGGCTTACCTGGGTGACAAGCTTGCCGTCTATGAGGCGCTGACAGAGTTGACGATTCAGCGTGGCGGCCCTCGTGCCGCACCCGAGGCTTTCGCCTTCGTGGAAGAAGCAAAGTCTCGCGGCCTAGCCGATCAACTGGCGTTCCGCGCGGCAGAACCTCTTCGCGCGGCGGGAGGCGCCCAGTATCTGGAGGCGGACCGCATCGCCGCGCTACGGGCGGAACTGGCTTGGCAATGGCACCAACTGGATGGCGCTGAGGCAAAGGGAGAACAACTGCCCAAGGCAAGGCAGGCGCGGGTTCGCAAGCGGATTGCAGAACTGGAGGGTGAACTGGCGGGCGCCATTGCGACCCTGCGCCGTGTAGACCCAGAACTGGCGGATTTGCGTGGATATGGGGAAACCCCGGTGGAGGAGTTACAGGCGGGATTGCCTGCAGGCACCGCACTCTTCGAGTACTATGTGGCGCGCCGCCGGCTGTATCTGTTTGTGCTGACGAGGGAAAGCGTTCGCGTAGTGGGGCTTGGCGAATCTGGAGAGGCGATCTCGGCGGCGCGGCTGGCTCGGTTTCATCTGGGGAGGGTGAGGCTGCCCGCGGCGGCGCCAAGCCCCGCGCTGGAGAGTTATCTGAGCCGTTTGTACGATCTGCTGCTTCGGCCGGCGGAAGCATGGCTGCCGGAATGTCATTTGGTGGTGGTGCCGCACGGTGAGTTGCACGGCCTGCCGTTCCACGCCTTTCGCGGACCGGGCGGCGCCCTGCTAGATCGCATTCCAGTGTCCTACTCGTTGAGCGCTGCAGTGCATCACCGCGTGACACAGCGCCCAGCCCGTCGCGAAGGAGCATCACTGGTAATGGGGGCGCCGGACGCCCTGGCGCCGTTCATCGAGGCAGAAGCGCGGCGAGTGGCGTCTGTCCTGCCCAACGCCGAGTGTTATTTGGGCCCCAACGCATCCTGGACTCTGCTGCAGGAACGGGCACGTGATTGCCGTTATGTGCATATCGCCACGCACGGAATGTTTCGCGAGGATAACCCGATGTTCTCTTCCCTGCGCCTGGGAGATGGCCGTATGAGCGTGGCGGATCTTTACGAACTGGAAATGCCGGCGGAACTGGTGACTTTGAGTGGATGTTTCACTGGACTTGGGGCGGCGGTGGGGGGTGGCGAGTTCGTCGGGCTGAGCCGCGGATTCTTGCATGCTGGGGCCAGGCGGCTACAGGTTTCGCTTTGGGCCGTGGCGGACGAGAGCGCCGCGGCGTACATGGGATGGTTTTACGAAGAACTGTCGAAGGGTGCGGACCCGCTCAAGGCTTGGGAGAGGGCGGTGCGGCTTTTCCGGGAAGAAAGACCACATCCGGCATATTGGGCCAACTTCATCCTAATGGAGTGAAGTTACTGCATGGCCGGTATATTTTTCCTGCTTGGGCCGCCCCTTATGAGGTGAAACGGGCTGGTAAATGGGAGAGGACGTGAGCAGCCACTATTCAATGGAAGATTGGGCCGATTACGCGAGAGGGCTGGACCCGGCGGGCCGGAGGAAGGAGATGCAAGCTCACCTTGATGCAGGCTGCGTTCGCTGTCAGAAGCGTGTAGAAATGCTTGCCGCTGTTTGGGTAGCGGGACGGCAGTCTGCGGCGGAAGTTCCCCCGGATTGGGTGCTGGAGCGAGCCATGGCAGTTTTCCCATCCCGGGTGGTCCGGCCAGCATCTGAAAGCGTCACGCGATGGGCTGAATTGGTGTTCGACAGTTGGGTTGTGCCCGCAGCGGCTGGCGTCCGGTCAGGTCGAAGCGGGACGCGGGAACTCCGGTACCGGGCTGGTGACGTGGAATTGGAATTGCACCTTACCCGGGGATTGGGCTCGGCTTCGCTGCAACTGGTAGGGCAGATCGGCTTAGCAGGCAGCAATTCACCGCCGGGAAGCGCCCGTGTTGTGTTGTCGGCTGGAGGGCGCAGCGTGGCGGCGGATTGCAACGAATTTGGAGAGTTCGTCCTGGAGTCGCGGATTGGCGATCCCGAGACTTTGCGGGTGGAGTTGAAGGAACTGAACGAGAATTTCGAAGTTGCCTTGCCAGCCGAATAGAAACGGAGGGTGTGATGAATACTGAGAAAGTCCTGGCAAAGTTGGTATGGCTTGCGGTGCTGTTGGCGGCAGTGCCGTTGAGTGCGGCGGAGTATGTCCTTCGGGCTCCGGACGGTAAACTGAGAGGCCTCCTGTCCGCGTACCGGCTTACGATTCTGGATAGTGTTCCTGGACAAGCCGTCTATCGGGTGTCGGGCGCGCAGGGCTTGACCCTGTCCGATGACGACGAAGACGAAGACGTCTCGCTCGAGCCGAACAGACGGCTCTTACTTCCTGAGTTGGAGGGTAATCCGCGCATACTCCGGTTGTCCACCACGGCAGCCCGGCAGGCGCTGCAAAACACGTCCTTCGTGAGCTTCTACGGCGACCGCGTTTGGGGCAGTTACCCGTCTCAAGCAGCAGCCCGCATCGTCCGGACACCCGAAGTGCACCGTTCACTTGCCACCGGGACAGGCGTGGTGGCCGTAATCGATACCGGGATTGATCCGGAGCATCCGGCGCTGAAACGGGTGCTAACGCCCGGGTTCGATTTCATCCGGAACGTGCCCGGTTTTCCGTCGGAACTTTTGGATCTGGACGAGGCCACCCGGTCAATTTTTAACCCTTATACCACTGCGATTCTAGATTCCCTGGCGAACATCAACCCCTATACGACGGCCATCTTGGACAGCGGAATGCTGGCACAACTGGACCCACGGCGGATTCCTGCCGGATTCGGGCATGGAACGATGGTGGCGGGGGCCGTGCATCTGGCCGCGCCGAACGCGCGCATTATGCCTCTCAAAGTCTTCGGAGGAAACGGGCAGGCCACGCTGTTCAACGTAATCAAGGCGATCTACTACGCCCAGGCAAACGGTGCGAAAGTAATCAACATGAGCCTGAGTTTCACCGAGCTATCGCCCGCTCTTGCAGAGGCGGTGGATTACGTTACCGGGCGGGGCGCAATTTGTGTGGCGTCGGCCGGCAACCAGGGTTTGGAAACGATGGTGTACCCTGCCGGGTTGCAGCGGGCCATCGGGGTTGCTTCCACTAATGATCGGGATGTGAAGAGCATCTTCTCCAACCACGGAGATAACTTGGTGACCGTAGCTGCGCCGGGGGAAGCCATTCTGACGCCATTTCCTGGCGGCCGTTACGCGGCGGCGTGGGGCACTTCGTTTGCGGCTCCCTTGGTAGCTGGCGGCATTGCACTTATGTTGCAAGTGCAACCAGTCATGAACTGGGAGCGGGGTGAAGCCGCGCTGGCTGAGGCTTCACCTGTGGATGGAAACCTGGGCGCCGGCCGCGCCGACCTTTGGCGTGCGGTGATGAAGGCCCGGGAATTTTAGGCTTGGACGGCGTGGGTCAGAAACGCAGCGTGCCGCTGCGCATGGCCTCTTCCGGATTGGGCAGGTAGAGGGTCTTGCACTTCTCGCAACGGTAGACCTCAGCTTCCGCGCCGTAAAGCCGCTTTACCTCGTCTCCAAAGAAGTACCAGCGCTTCAAGTGACCTGCGCACATTTTGCCCTTCTCGTCCTTCAAGTCGCAGGCGCGCATGCGCAGCGCACGCCTCCGGACGCGGGTACCGTCGCTGAGGACGCCGACATCTTCGGCCTTGGGCATTTCGCGGGTGGCGGCGGCGTACTTGGGATTAGCCATACAGAACTCCGAAATCAGATTATGTCAAAATCCAGGGCTATGGCCCGGCTTTGGCTTGGAGTGATGGCGATGGTTTTTCCGTTAGATGCGCAGCCTCCGGTAGCGCGCGTACAGGATGTTGTGGAGACAATACACGGGATTCCGGTACGGGATCCCTACCGGTGGCTGGAGGACGGCGCCAGTGCGGAAACCCGGGCCTGGGTGGCCGGGCAGATGAAGCACACGCGGGCATTACTGGATGCGCGGCCGGAACGTAAGGAATTCGCCAGGCGGTTGACTGAATTGATGAGGGTCGATGAAGTGAACGGTCCCCGCGCCCGGCAAGGGCGGTATTTCTATGCAAAACGCCCGGCGGCCGCTAACCGGCAGGCGATTTACATGCGCGCCAGCGCAACCAGTCAGGAGCGCGTGCTCGTGGATCCAGCCGCGATCAGTGCGGATGAAAACGTGAGCGTGCACCTGCTGGACGTTTCGCGCGATGGCCGAGTCCTGGCCTATGGCGTACGGGAAGGCGGCAAGGACGAGCAGACGGTCTACCTCCTGGAAGTAGAGTCTGGACGTCGCCTGCCCGCACAGTTGCCCCCGGCGAATTACGTGAGCCTGGCTTTGACTCCAAAGGGGGACCAGGTCTACGCCACCACCATTGATCCCCAGGGCCCAGCCGTATGGCACTACAGCGCACAAGGCGGCGAAGGCCGGAAGTTATTCGGTCATGGCTATGGCCCCGACAAAATCGCCTCCGCGCAGGTAAGCCCGGTGGGCAACGCCCTGCTGATCAACGTGGCCGAGGGCGCCGCGGTGGGTAGGGGGGAAGTTTGGTGGATGCCACTGCCGGGGGGCAAACCGCAATGCCTAGTGCGGGGCCTGGAGGCGCGTGCCTACGGGTCGACGGATGGGCGCTGGGTGTATCTTTTCACTAACTGGAACGCACCGCGCAACCGCATCTTTCGCCTGGATCCAGCCCGGCCAGAGCGGCACTTTTGGAAATTGGTTGTGCCGGAAGCGCCCGACCAGTTGGAAGGTTTCAATTTCGTTGGGAAGGGCCTGCTTCTCACCTACTCGCGAAACGTGGCAACGCGGATGATCCGTGTGGACGCCGACGGCCGCATGCTGGGCGAGGTTGAGTTGCCGGGGCTCGGATCGGCCTTTCCGGTGGAGGACCGCTGGGAAGACGACGAATTCTTTGTGACGTTTGTGTCCTTCACCACACCGCCCACCATATTGCGGTATGGCGCGGAGCGGCCGGAGGTGTGGTCCCGCGTGGAGATCCCTCTGGATCCTGCGCAGTTTGAAGTCAAGCAGGTCTGGTATCGCTCAAAGGACGGCACGCGGGTTCCGATGTTTCTGGCCCACAAAAAGGGTCTGGCCCCCGACGGCAACCGCCCGGTGCTGCTCACCGGTTACGGAGGGTTCTCAGTGAGCCTGACTCCCTACTTCTCAGCATCTGCGATCCCGTGGATGGAGCGGGGCGGAGTCTTCGCACAAGCCAATCTGCGCGGCGGCGCGGAGTTTGGGGAGGACTGGCACAAAGCCGGGATGCTGGAGAACAAACAGAACGTCTTTGACGATTTCATTGCGGCCGCCGAATGGTTGATTGCCAACAAGTGGACGAGGCCGGAGAAACTGGCCATCGAGGGCGGATCGAACGGAGGATTACTGGTAGGCGCGGTGATGAATCAGCGGCCCGAATTATTCGGGGCCGTCGTGTGCGCGGTGCCGCTGCTGGACATGTTGAGGTACCACCAGTTTTCCATCGCGCGGCTGTGGGTGCCGGAGTACGGATCCGCCGAGGACCCGAAGCAGTTCGAAGTGCTGCGCCGCTACTCGCCGTATCACAACGTGCGCGACAGGGTGAGGTATCCGCCGGTGCTCTACGTGTCCGGCGATTCCGACACGCGTGTCGATCCCTTGCATGCCCGCAAAATGGCGGCGCTGATGCAGGCGAAAGGCGCGGATGCACTGCTCCATTACGACACTTCATCGGGACACAGCGGTGGCCTTCCAGTTACCAAACAGATCGAAGACAGCGCAGACGTCCTGACATTCCTCTGGTGGAAGCTGGGGCTTTAGCCAGACGAACTCAATCCGCGGCAATTTGCGGCGCTTCGCAAAGCTCCTGCAGGCGCTGAAGCGCCTTGGGCCAAGTATCCAGCATGTATTGCTCGTAGTCGTCCAAAACGTCTAGATCGACAATTACCTCTGTCCCGCCGGCCGCAGGGCGGAAGGTATAGTTTTCGTAAGCCGGGGCCCACGCTTTGACCTTCTCGCTGCCCGTGTCTTCCACGCCGTTCTCGATGCAGCCGAGGTGGCGGATAGAGATGAACTCGTTCGGGCGGTGGACTGCAATCTCGGCCACCATTCCATCGCCATTGGGGGCGAGAAACCGGATCCGCTGGCCCTCCTGCCAGGAGCCCTCGAAGTATGAGCCTTCACAAAAAGCGCTCGTCCAGTCGCGGTAGGCGGTGGGATCGATCATCGTTGCCCAGACGCGTGAAGCGGGCGCTCCGATTCTGTGCGAGAAGTGGAGCGTCTTCATGATGTCCGCTGAGTATACATCCGGTTCGGCTCACGTGTCGCAACGGACACAGAGAGAACGTTCGAACTCGGGTAACTGCCTTGTTGAACCTTGGGACCATTCGTTGGTCCAGGGATTGTAAAAGCGCGCTTTCTTCGTGAAAGGCAGACGTAGATTGGCCAGGCGTTCCGGCTGCTGCTGGCGGTCGAGTTCAGCCCGCCAGTCGTTCTGCTGGTCCCGGAGCCACAGTAAGGTGGTGCGGCGGCCGCGAAGCTGGTAGACGCGCAGGCGTTCGTGCGGCAGCATCGAGGGCTGGAAGTCCTCGGTGCCCGGGTCCAACTCTTTTACGGCCTCGGTGAAGCGTGCGAAGTGGTGCCACAAACGATTGGCGTCCACGTAGCTGTCCCAGTGCCAGATCTGGCCTGGGCCGGCGGCGCCGGAGAAAAATGGAGCAAACAGGACGTCGTGCAGTAACATGCCAGCCCGGTCCTGGGGATACAAATGAAAGGGCCCTGTGTGGCGCGGTTCGACAGCGCCAGATTCGGCCAGCACCACAGGACGGCGCGGCTGAAACGACCGGAGAGTGCGGACCGCCTCCGCGGCGAGAACGTCAACCGGTCCATGGCACACCGGCCACTCGGCGCCCAAGTCAAGGTAGCGATGCACCTGGGCCAGATCATTACCTGGGAGGAGGCTGTGCTCGCGGTAGAGCGGGATCCCAGCCTCGCGGTCGAAGCTGCCAAGGCTCTGCATACAAAGATGCTGCGGAAAGGCCTGGTGGAGGGCAGGCAGCATGGCGGCAGTCCAGGCCATAAAGCTCTTGCCCCGCACGGCATTGACTTCGTTCCAGAGTTCCCAGCCAAAGACTTCCGGACGAGCCCCGATCTTCTCAGCAAGCCACGCGATTTTGCGGCGGAATTGAGCACGGGATTGCTCGCTGGTCAGCCACTCCTCCATGTCGCGCGCCGTGCCGCCGTTCTCCACGTTGTGCAGGGGCTTGTCGGCCCAGGGCTGAGGACCGCCGCCGATGGATCGAAAGTGCTCGATGGTCATTTTGACGCGGATACCATGCGCTGCGCAAAGGTCGATCGCCTGGCGGATGAGGTGAAGCCTGTCCTCGTCGTATTCACCGGCACGCTGCCACTCGGTGTCCCAGGTGGGATAGCTGAGCCAGAAACGGACATAGTTGCCGCGATTCGCAGCCAGCGCATCCAGCCAGCGCCGGAAGGTCTCCATTCCTCCCTGGCGGGGCGGGCCCACCAGGTTCAGGCCAACGGGGATGTACGGTGAGCCGCCGGTCAGCTCGAGGTATCGAGGGTTTGGCGCAACGCGAACAAACCCTTGTGCGCGCGTGCGGGCGGCCAGCGCAAGCGGGAGGAGCAGGAGGGTGCGGCGCGTCATGGGCATCACATCTGCGAGGCCGCCAGCAGCGTCTCATGCACTTGAATTTCCTGGTCGAGTGTCACCGAAAGCGGCTTGCCATCCAGGATGGCGGCGGCCATTTCGTCGATGTCGCCCTGGTAGCGCTCATAAGGTGGCAGAGCCGGCCTCTGCTTGGGCTGGCCGGCGAAATCCAGTTCCAACGAAGGCGGCTCAATGGGCCGCACGACGGCGTTGCCCTTCGTGCCAAAAATCTCGAGCGCCCGGTGTGCCGTAGCGTTGGGCTGCAAAACGCTGGCGACGATGAGCGCCATCGCGCGTTCGTACTCCAGCACGGCCACGGTGTTGTCTTTGAGCGTATCGGCGTAAGCGCCGTCGCGCCTCAGGAAAGGCGTGATGCGGCGCGGGGGTCCGAGCAGGCGCACCACGATGTCGATCAGGTGCGCCCCTTGTTCGAACATCTGACCGCCGCGGAAAAGGTTCCATTCCGGCCGCCGGTCCGCGCCGATAAGCGTATTCATGCGGGCGTGAATGTGGTAGATGTCGCCCAGCGATCCGCTGCGTGCAGCGGCCAGCGCCTGGTTCACCGCGGGATTGAAGCGCCACATGTAGCCGGTCTGGAGATGCAGTTTGCGGGTTGCGGCAATGGCACAGATCTTCCGGAAAATGGGCATTTCCGCCGATGGCGGCTTCTCGACGTGGACGTGTTTCCCCGCGGATACAGCCTCCAGCGCCAGGGGCGCATGTGTGAGGACTTCAGATTCGACGAACAGTACCTCCACAGAAGGATCATCGAGGAGATTCTGCTTTTCGACGAAGGGCGGGCTCAGTTTTGCCAAGCCCGCCCGTGCCTTCTCCTCCGGTTCCCAAACACCAGCCAGCGTATAGCGTGGGTGGGCCATGACGAGCCGGATTTTGTCGTAGGCGTGCGAATGGGCGGCGCCAAGAAAGCCGGCACGGACTTTGCGGTTCGTCTGGGCCGGCAATGCGGCGGCAGCCAACATCAGCGGGAAATCTCGGCGTAGCATCATTGCGAGCCATTCTATGCCGAATAGCCTGCCACCGCGTCCCAGGAAATGAGCTTCAGCGCGGCGGTGGACGTCTCGCCAGAGCGGATTTCAATGACCTCCGCGAGCGGGCGTAACTGCTCAATCAGCAGATCATCGGAGAAGTCGCGGGGATCGAAGTGATCGAACGCCCAAACCAGGTATTTGCCGGGGCGCAGGTTTGGAAGTTCGAATTCGCCCTCCTTTCCAACAGGGCTGGAACGGAGGAAGAGGATCGGATCGCGCAGCTTTGGATCGGCGCTCACCGCGGCAACCGTGGCCTCGGCCGATGACTCCTCCAGCCTGCCGTTGAGCCTGCCCGGATTGGGTTGAAAGCTCACATGGAGGGGACCATAGCCGCGGCGCAGCTCTACTTCCTCCCCCAATACGTCGATGCCGGCGAGTTGGATGCGGTCCAGGTAGAATCCGTCAGGCGGGTTCGCGGGAAGGATTCGATAACGGCCCGGCGGTACGGCATCGAAACGGAACGTGTGATCTTCTCTTAACTGCGCGACACGTTCGTTGAATGCTCCACGAGCGGGTAATAAGTGAATGCGCAGCGTCTCTATCGGGCGCATCGAGGTGGACGGCTGCTCAAGGTGGACTGTGCCCTCGACCGGAAACGGCTCTTCGAGACGCAACCGCAGGCTGACTGGCGCGTTGGCCGACAGAACGATTTCCTCCTCCGCGATGGCCGGGCCTCCGGGCATCGAGCGTTCCGCGCGAACCAGATAAGCTCCCGGCCATAGTGGAGTGAAACGGAAGGATCCGCCGGCCGCGGAACGCACTTCACCCAGCGGGAGTATGGGCAGTTCAGCCCGGAACACCGTAACCCGGGCGTCGCGTACTGGGCGGCCCGCTTCATCCAGCACCTGGCCGGAGAGCCACTGAGGACGTCCGCGCTCCAGGCGAATGACGAACTCCTGTGGAGCGCTGCCCGGCGTTGCCCGGATCAATGGGGCCGACCGCCAGTCCGGCGCGCCGTCGAGATAGGCGGGCCTCCACGATTCATCTCCCAGCGGGCCAGGTTCGCTCCGGGCCACGGCCGTATAGACGCCCGGATCCACCGAAGAAAACCGGGTCCAGCCATCTGCCCCGGTAATCTCGCTGTAAGCGGGCAACGGCCAGGGCACGTTTAGACTGGGCCGCCGGCGCAGCAGGATGACGGCTACCCGCGGAATGGGTATGCGCTCACCATCCTGAATTCCCTCGACCCGAATGAGGATGGCGCCCGGCCTGTCCTGCGCCATCGCGCTCCATGCCACTGCGCCGGTACCCGCCAAGAGGAACTGTCTGCGAACCATGTTTCCGGCCTTATAATGCCATGTGACCAGGGAGGGGTATATGCTGATGAATCGAAGGGCGCTTTTTAGTGCGCTCCCTGCAGCGGCCATGGCGATGCAATCGGCTCCGCGGAAATGGGTCCGGTTCCGGCATGGTGGAGCCGTGGCGCATGGGCTGCTTGAGGGCGCCACCGTCCGGCAGGTCCGTGGCGGTCCGCTGGAAGTCCCGGTGTTCACCGGGCAACGCCACGAATTAAGCAAGCTGCAACTGCTCTACCCCATCGTTCCGCCCAAGGTCTGGGCGGTCGGCTTGAATTACCGCAGCCACTTAGGTTCGCGCGAAGCGCCCAAGAATCCCGAGATCTTTCTGAAGCCCGTCACATGTTTACAGGATCCGGAAGGCCCGATCATCGTGCCACCTGACGCCAAAAACCTGCATTATGAAGCCGAACTGGTGATTGTGGTGGGCAAGAGGGTGCGGCGCGCTTCCCGCGAGGAGGCCGCCGCCGCGATTTTCGGTTACACCTGCGGCAATGACGTCAGCGAGCGCGACTGGCAGAACGGACCCGAGCGCGATTTGCAGTGGTGGCGGGCCAAGGGGGCGGACACATTCGGACCGATGGGCCCGCTGATCGTCACCAAAGAGTGGAACCCTCAGCAATCCTCCATCCGGTTGAGGCTGAACGGGCAAGTGAAGCAGGAGCAGAAGCTGTCCGATCTGATTTTCGACTGCCCGGCCATCGTCGAGTTCATTAGCCGCTACGCGACGCTGGAACCCGGCGACGTGATTTTCACTGGAACACCGGGCACCACTTCCGCAATGAAGCCCGGAGACGTGGTCGAAGTGGAGATCGACGGCATCGGCACACTGCGCAACCCCGTCCGCGCCGGGGTGTCGTAACGGCTCGTGCCTCACGTCGACAAACGTGTCTTCCGGCGCGGGGCTTAGGGCCTCACCGGCATCTGCTCGCCATGCGGACCCGGTCGCCATTTCTTTTGCTCCCGGAGGTCTGTATCCGTAATTCGGACCTTCCAGTGTGATAACCTAGTGCCTTAATAGATGAGCGCCAGGAATGCCGGCCCGCGTCAGTGAGGCATTCGTCCTCCGCACCTATCCCTTCCAGGAGGGGGACCTGATCGTGAGTTTCTTCACTCGAGATCAGGGCAAGCTGCGGGGCGTAGCCAAGCGAGCCCGGCGCCCGAAGAGCAGTTTCGGTTCGGGGCTGGAGCGGCTCTCGCAGGTGAAGATCACATTTCACCAAAGAGAGAACGCGGAACTGGTGCGCATGGAAGGCTGCGAACTGCTGCAAAGCCAGTTTGGCGTGCTCGGTTCGTACGAGGCCGGCGTAGCGTTGGATTACATCGCGGAGGTATCGGACCAATTGCTGCCGCCAGCCGAACCGAACGAACGGTTCTACCGGTTGATTGCCGCCGTATTGGCCCATCTGCGCAAGGATCCGGAGACAGGCTTGTGGCGGGCCGCCACCTATTTCACTTACTGGGCAGTGAAACTGTCGGGCATCCTGCCGGAATTGAGCGTGAGCGGGGAGTCGCGCGAACTCGCCCGCAACATGGCAGTGACGCCGGTGGATGAATTACCAGGCGCATCCTGGAGCAAGGAAACGGGCAGGGACTTGCGGCACATGCTCCAGCGCGAGATGGAGTATCACATCGAACGGCGGCTGGTAACGGCGGCGATGTTGGAGGCGCTTTAGAGGGGTTGCATGGATTCCTTTCAGGAAACGATCTTCAAGCTGAAACGATTCTGGGCTGAGCGCGGTTGCGTGATTCAGGAGCCCTACGATGTGGAAGTGGGTGCGGGCACGATGTGCCCCGAGACATTCCTGCGGGTGCTGGGGCCGCGGCCTTACAACGTGGCGTACGTGCAGCCTAGCCGGCGCCCCGCGGACGGCCGCTATGGGGAAAACCCCAATCGCCTCTACAAACACTCTCAGTTGCAGGTGATTCTCAAACCGGCGCCGGCAGACGTGATGGATCTCTATCTCGAGTCGCTTGAGGCCATTGGCATCAAGCTGAACCAGCACGATCTGAAGTTCGAGGAGGATAACTGGGAATCGCCCACCTTGGGCGCATGGGGCATCGGTTGGCAGGTGATGCTGGACGGGCTGGAGATCACGCAGTTCACGTATTTCCAGCAGTGCGGCGGCGTGGACCTTGAACTCGTACCGGCGGAATTGACCTACGGATTAGAGCGCCTGGTGGCGTTCCTGCAGGATCGCAAGAGCGTCTACGATATCGCCTGGGTGAGAGATACCACCTACGCCGATGTGCGGTTTCTGGAAGAGCAGCAGTTCTCTGTTTATAACTTCGAAAAGGCCGATGTGGGCATGCTCTGGAAGCTGCTGGACCTGCACGAGGCCGAAGCGCAACGGTTGATCGAGGAGTACCAGGGACTGCAGGACGGGCCCGAAAAACGCCGCTTCCCTCTGCTTGGCGCGTATGACCACGTTCTGAAGTGTTCGCACAATTTCAACCTCCTCGACGCACGGGGTGCGATCTCAGTCACTGAGCGCGTGGGCGTTATCGGACGCGTGCGGAAACTGGCAGTCGGCGTCGCCACCGCTTGGGTGGAGCAGCAGGCACTGCTTGCCAGTGCGGAGGTGGCAGCATGAGTGTCCCGGAAAAGCTGCCCTTTCTCCTGGAAATCGGCGTCGAAGAAATTCCGCACTGGATGATTGCCGGTGCGCTGGCCGACCTGCGCCGCCTGTTTGAGGAGTTGCTGTCGCAGAACCAACTGGATGCCGGCCCGTTGCAGATGGACGGAACGCCACGGCGGCTTGTACTGCGCACGGCAGGGATCCAGGTGCGGCAAGCAGACCGGCAAGAACTCGTGCTCGGCCCGCCGAAAGCTGCAGGCGATGGCGCTGCCGCGGGGTTCGCGCGAAAGCAGGGCGTGGACGTATCGGCTCTTCAGGTGGAAAGCACCCCCAAAGGTGAATACTTCGCGCTTCACCGCCAGGTGAGCGGCCGGGACACTTCCACCATCCTTGCTGAGGCGCTGCCGTCTCTGATCTCTCGCATTCCTTGGCCCAAGGCTATGTATTGGACCGGCAAAGACGGAGTCCGATTTATCCGGCCTGTCCGCTGGATTGTGGCGCTTCTGGGCGATGGAATTGTCGAGTTCGAAGTTGCCGGGGTCAAAGCCGGCGCATTGTCCTGCGGGCACCGCCGGCTTGGCGCGGACGAAATCGCCTTCGACCACGGCAATTATGAGGAGAGGCTGGAGAAGAACGGCGTGATTCTCTCCGCGGCGAAAAGGCGGCAGAGAATTGAGGCCGGGATCAAGAAATTGCTTCGGGGCAGGGGACTCCGGCTCGTTGCGGATGGGGCCCTGCTGGACGACCTCGTTTACCTTACCGAATACCCCACGCCGATTCTGGGTGATTTCGACCCCAAGTTCCTTGACTTGCCCAAGGAAGTATTGTCCACCGTGATGCGGCATCACCAGCGTTACTTCACTCTGGAAGACGGCGGAGGCCGCATGGCGCCGCACTTCATCGCGGTGATGAACATGAAGGCCGACCGCAAAGGATTCGTGAAGAAGGGCAATGAGCGCGTGCTGGAAGCCCGCTTCAACGATGCGCGTTTCTTCTGGGATGTGGATCAGCAAAAGCCGCTGGCGCAACGTGTCGCCGATTTGGAGCACCTGACATTTCAGGCCAAGCTGGGCTCCTACCTCGAGAAGACGCGGCGTATCCAGGACCGCGCACGGGGCATGGCAGCCCTTCTCAATGAAGATCCCAAGCTGGCGGAACGGGCGGCGGAACTCTGCAAGACCGATCTCACTACCGAAATGGTGAAGGAGATGACGGAGTTGCAGGGCATCATGGGCGGCTTGTACGCGCGTGCGCAAGGAGAGCCCGAGGAAGTGGTCCAGGCGATCTACGACCACTACCGGCCGCAGAGCATGGAGGACAAAATTCCCTCCACCCGCTTGGGTCAGATCCTGTCGCTGGCCGACCGGCTGGACACGCTGAACAGTTGCTTCTCCGTGGGCATGATTCCGTCGGGCTCAAAGGATCCGTTCGCACTGCGCCGTGCTGCGCAGGGGGTGGTCAAAATCCTGGTGGAAGGCCGGCTGCGGCTGCCGATAGGCGCGGCGCGCGACGAACTGCGGGAGTTCTTGCTCGACCGTGTGCGGTACTACTTCCGCGACGTGCGTGGCTTTGCCTACGACGAAGTGAACGCAGCTTTGGCCGCCCAGTCAAACGATTTGGTGGACCTGGAGGACCGCCTGTTTGCCCTCAAACTGGTGCGTCAAACGGAGAATTTTGAACCGCTGGCGGCGAGCTTCAAGCGGATCCGCAACATTCTCAAGCAGGCTGGTTGGGAGAGCGGCGCCGTCGACCCCGGCTTGCTGGAAGCGGGTGCGGAACGCGACCTGGCTGAAGAGTCCCAAAAGGTTCTGGCCATCGTGGCCGAATGCCGCCAGAACGGCGACTACATCGCCGCGCTGCAGGCAATCGCCACGCTGCGGCCCGCCGTCGACCGCTTTTTTGATGAAGTTCTGGTGAACGCGCCGGATCCGGCCGTCCGCCAAAACCGCCTGGCTCTGCTAGGCCGGTTGTTTGAGGAGGTTTCATCGATCGCCGACTTCTCGGAGATCGTGACCGCAACGTCCGACTGAATTCATGACTCTGCTGAATTGATCAGGAGCAAACTATCGCTATGAGCAAATACGTTTATTCGTTCGGTGGCGGGACCGCCGACGGCGACGGCTCGATGAGAGACACCCTCGGCGGAAAGGGCGCGGGCCTGGCCGAAATGTGCCGCGCCGGCGTCCCCGTACCCGGCGGCTTCACCATTATCACCGACGTCTGCAACGTTTTCTTCGACAACGACAAGAAGGTGCCGAAGGAAGTGGACGAGCAGATTTGGGCCGCACTGGAGAAACTGGAAAAGCTGCAGGGCAAGAAGTTCGGCGACCCGGTGGACCCGCTGCTGCTGAGCGTGCGCTCGGGCGCGAAGTTTTCCATGCCCGGCATGAT
Organism: uncultured Solibacteraceae bacterium; assembly: GCA_964460395.1. GTDB lineage: Bacteria > Acidobacteriota > Terriglobia > Bryobacterales > Bryobacteraceae > CAYWQS01. The sequence continues at coordinate 33,981 of CAYWQS010000017.1, forward strand.
GAACACCATCCTCAACCTCGGTCTCAACGACCAGACCACCGAGGGGCTGGCGGCGAAGACGGGTAATCCGCGGTTTGCTTACGACTCCTACCGCCGCTTCATTCAGATGTTCGGCGAAGTGGCCATGGGCATCGAGATGGAGCACTTCGACCACGTCTTCGACACGCAGAAGGCGAAGCGCAAAGTGAAGCTCGACACCGATCTGACAGCCGACGACTTGAAGGCGATCGTCGCCGAGTACAAGAAGATCGTGAAGAAGTACGCAAAACGGGAATTCCCCCAGGACGTGCGTGAACAGTTGATCATGTCGCGCAACGCGGTGTTCATGAGCTGGTGGGCTCCCAAGGCCTCCTACTACCGCAAGATGGAGAAGATTTCCGACCGGCTGGGCACGGCGTGCAACATCCAGGCGATGGTGTTCGGCAACATGGGCGACACCTCTTGCACCGGCGTGGGCTTCACGCGCGATCCGGGCAGCGGCGAAAAGGTGTTCTACGGCGAGTTCCTGGTCAACGCCCAGGGTGAGGACGTGGTGGCCGGTATCCGCACCCCGCAGCCAATCAGCGAGTTGAAAGACTGGAACGCCGATGTGTACAAGCAGCTTCACGAGATCACCACAATGCTCGAGAAGCACTACAAGGACATGCAGGACTTCGAGTTCACCGTGCAGGAAGGCGTCCTGTACATGTTGCAAACACGCAACGGTAAACGCACGGGTCCGGCCGCGGTGCGCATCGCGGTGGAAATGGTGGAAGAAAAGCTCATCGACGAGAAGACCGCTGTACAGCGCGTGGCTCCCTCGCAACTGGACCAGTTGCTCCACCCCGTGTTTGATCCGGCTTCGCTGAAAAAGCTGGTGAAGCTGGCCACTGGCATCGATGCCTCGCCGGGCGCGGCAGTGGGGCGGCTGGCGTTCACCTCCGAAGACGCCGTCACCATGTCCGCCAAAGGTCCGGTGATCCTGATCCGCAAGGAGACGACTCCGGACGACATCCACGGCATGGACGCTTCCAAAGGCATTCTCACCGCCGTGGGCGGCAAGAGCTCACACGCGGCAGTTGTGGCCCGTGGCATGGGCGTACCTTGCGTGGTGGGCTGCGGCGCGATCTCGATTAACGAGCGCGCCAAGTCGGCCGACGTCAAGGTGGGCGATAAGAAAATCACCATTAAGGAAGGCGACTGGGTGTCGATCAACGGCACCACGGGTGATGTTTACCTCGGCCACGCGGCCACCAAGGAACCGGATCCCAACTCGCCCGTCTTCGCAAAGTTCATGAAGATGGCCGACAAGTTCCGCGGCAAGTTCGGCGTCCGGGCCAATGCCGACATCCCGCGCGACGCGAAAGCTGCGCGTTCCTTTGGCGCCGAAGGCATCGGTCTGTGCCGCACCGAGCATATGTTCTTCGCCGAGGACCGTCTGCCCTTCGTGCAGAAGATGATTCTGGCCGACAACGAAAAAGACCGGCGCAAGTGGCTGGCCAAGCTGCTGCCCATGCAGCGCAAGGACTTCGCCGGCCTGTTTGAAACCATGGACGGCTACCCGGTGGTGATTCGCACCCTCGATCCGCCGCTGCACGAATTCGTTCCGAAGCGGGAAGAGCTGATGGTGGACATCGCCAGGCTCCCCAGCGCCGACTTGAAGACCAAGAAGGAAATGCTGGCCCGCTACAAGAACTTCGTCACCGACCTGAAGTCGTTGAAGACCGTGCTGCCCGAGTTGCTGCACCGCGTGGAACAACTGCATGAATTCAATCCCATGCTGGGCCATCGTGGCTGCCGCCTGGGTATCACCTACCCGGAAATCACCGAAATGCAGGCGCGAGCCATCTTCGAGGCCGTTGTTCAGGTGGCCAAGAAGGGCAAGAAGGTGATTCCCGAGGTGATGATTCCTCTCATCGGCGGCGTTGAGGAACTCGAAAACCAGAAAAAGATCGTGAAAGCCATTGCCGAGGAAGTGTTGGGTAAGGCGGGGTTGAAGAATCAGAAGTACCTCATTGGTACGATGATCGAGATTCCGCGGGCGGCGATCACGGCTGGCCGGGTGGCGCAGGAAGCCGAGTTCTTCAGCTTCGGCACCAACGACCTCACGCAAACTACGATGGGCCTGTCGCGCGACGATTACACGAAGTTCAGCAAGGACTATGAAGAGCGCAAGATCTTCAAGGCTGACCCCTTCGCAGTGATCGACCGCGAAGGCGTAGGCGAGCTGATCAAGTGGGCCGTTACCAAGGGCCGCGAGGCGCGCCCCGATCTCGAAGTGGGCATCTGCGGCGAGCATGGCGGCGAGCCCAGCTCGGTGGAGTTCTGCTACATGGTGGGCATGGACTATGTAAGCTGCTCGCCCTACCGTGTGCCGATCGCCCGGTTGGCGGCCGCGCAGGCGGCTCTCAGCGGCGGCGAAGGCGAAAAGAACCGGACAGCGTAACCACGTTCCGGCTCAGCCTGGAAGCACGAAGCGCCCTTGGCCAGACGGCCCGGGGCGCTTTCTTATTCCCGCAGCTTGCGGCGGTAATACATGCCGATGAGGAACCAAATGAGACCCAGCGTGACGCCAAACGCGCCGCGGCGGCCGTCGCCCAGGCTCCAGCGCGCGACTCCGGAGGCAAACAGCACCACCGCGGAAAAGAAGAAAAAGTAAGGCGTGTAGCGGCGCACTCCACTCGCAGCTTACATCGCCAGGCTGCGCGGCCGCTTGCCGGGCCTGCGCTAGAATTGAAGTGATCGGCTCATTTGTATGATTGATGCACTGCTGGCCAAGATCTTTGGCACCAAGCACGAGCGCGAGATCAAGAAGATCATGCCGCTGGTGCAGGCCATTAACGAACAGGAAGCGGCGGTGCAAAAGCTCTCCGGCCCGGAACTGGCCGCGAAAACCGCTGAATTCCGGGAGCGGCTCGCCAACGGCGCCTCCCTCGACGACCTTCTCGTGGAAGCGTTTGCCGTTTGCCGCGAAGCCTCCAAACGCGAATTGGGCATGCGCCATTTCGATGTGCAATTGATTGGCGGCATCGTCCTGCACCGCGGCGGTATCGCCGAAATGAAAACGGGCGAAGGAAAAACGCTCGTCGCCACGCTGCCTGTTTATTTGAACGCTCTGGCGGGGAAAGGCGTGCACGTCGTCACGGTGAACGACTATCTCGCGCGGCGCGACTCGGAGTGGATGGGGCGCATCTACAAGTTCCTCGGCTTGTCGGTCGGCCTGATCGTGCACGGGCTCGATGACCGCGAGCGGCATGCGGCATACCACGCCGATATTACTTACGGCACCAATAACGAGTTCGGCTTCGACTACTTGCGCGACAACATGAAGTTCCGCCTGGAGGACTGCGTCCAGCGCGAACACTCCTACGCCATCGTCGACGAAGTGGACTCGATCCTGATCGACGAGGCGCGCACACCGCTGATCATCAGCGGCCCCAGCGAGGAATCCACCGACAAATATTACAAGGTGAACGGCATCATCCCGAAGCTGGTGCGCGGCGAAGTCATCGAAGGGAAGGAACCGGGCGAGAAATACACCACTGGCGACTACACCGTGGACGAGCGCCACCGCGCCGTCGCATTGACTGAGGAGGGCGTCGCCAAGGTTGAGCGCCTTCTCAATGTTCCCAACCTGTACGACCCCGAATACATCGAGCTGAATCACCACGTGCAGCAGGCACTGCGCGCTCACGTGCTTTATCAGCGGGACCGCGATTATCTGGTAAAAGACGGCGAGGTGATCATCGTGGACGAGTTCACCGGCCGCCTCATGCCGGGACGCCGCTGGTCAGATGGCTTGCACCAGGCCGTCGAGGCGAAGGAAGGCGTTAAGATCGAGCGCGAAAACCAGACGCTCGCCACGATCACCTTCCAGAACTACTTCCGCATGTACAAAAAGCTGGCCGGCATGACCGGTACAGCCGACACGGAAGCCGCTGAGTTCGCCAAGATTTACAACCTCGACGTCACCATCATTCCCACCAACCGCCAGATGATCCGAAAAGACGAAAACGACGTCGTCTACCGGACCGAGGAAGAAAAGTGGCGGAATGTAGTGAAGGAGATCGAGGCAAGGCACAAGACCGGTCAGCCCGTCCTGGTGGGCACCATCAGCGTGGAGAAATCGGAACGGCTGTCCGCTCTGCTGAAACGGGCAGGCATCAAGCACGAAGTGCTGAACGCCAAAAACCACGAGCGTGAAGCGGAGATCGTCGCCCAGGCAGGCCGCAAAGGCTCCGTCACCGTTTCCACAAACATGGCGGGCCGCGGCACCGACATTCTGCTGGGTGGCAACCCCGAATATATGGCCAAGGGAATTCTGCGCAAGCAGGGCAAGGATCCCGACGCCATGCAGATTGCCACGCTGGGCACTACCGAGCGGACCGAGTGGGACCAGGTGCTGGGCAAGTGCAAGGAACAGTGCGCGGCCGAACACGCCCAGGTCGTCGCGGCCGGAGGCCTGCACATCGTTGGCACCGAGCGGCACGAGTCGCGCCGGATCGACAATCAGCTGCGTGGACGCGCCGGCCGCCAGGGCGACCCCGGCAGTTCCCGCTTCTTCCTCTCTTTGCAGGACGACCTGCTGCGCATCTTCGGTGGCGACCGCATCCAGGGCCTGATGTTGCGTCTGGGCATGGAAGAAGATGTGCCCATCGAATCTCGGCTCATCACCAAGCGGATCGCCGCGGCGCAGAAGGCCGTCGAAGCCCAGAACTTCGCCTCGCGCAAGCACGTCCTCGAATACGACGACGTGATGAACAAGCAGCGGCAAGCCGTCTATTCGCTCCGGCGCCAACTGCTTGCTGGCGAGAGCATGAAGGAAAAGATCTTTGAGATCGTTGAGGGCATCGCCGGTGCATTGATTGAAACCCGCTGCCCCGACGGCCAAAAGGAATGGGAGTGGGATCTCACCGGACTGGAAACCGACCTGAACTCGCAGTTCGGCGTCCGCTTCACTCCCAAGGAACTTTCCGAAAAGGCCGCGCCCGAAATCCTCGACCTCGTCCTCGAACGCCTCCGCCGCCGTTACGACGAGAAGGAAGAAATGGTCGGCAGCGAAATCATGCGCGAAACCGAGCGCATGATCTGGCTTAGCGTGATCGACCAGCAGTGGAAAGACCACCTGCTGTCGATGGACCACCTCAAAGAGGGGATCGGGATGCGGGCCTACGGCCAGAAAGACCCGCTCATCGAATACAAGAAAGAAGCATTTACCCTCTTCCAGGCCATGATGGACCGCGTCGAGGATGAAACCATCCGGTTCCTTTTCTTCCTCCAACCGGTGCAGGGCGAACGCCCGCCGCGATTCTTCGACGACGAGGGCGGTGACGAACCGGAACCAGCGGCAGTCGCTGCCCCCTCCCGCGACGACCGCAAGGAGGCCCGCGGCTCACTCGTGGATCTCACGCGGAACATCCAGAGGAAGAAAGACCGGGAGATGGAGATGCTCCAGTTCACGGGCGGCGACTCGGGCGGGACGGCCCGGCAACCGGTGATCAAGTCTGACAAGGTGGGGCGCAACGACCCTTGCCCCTGCGGCAGCGGCAAGAAATACAAGAAGTGCTGCGGGGCTTGAGCCTGCAGGCCCCCGGCGGAGTCTAATTAGAAGCCATGTTCCGCAACTCCGCGACCCTCCTTTGGGGCTTGGCCGCTTTCCTGGCGCCAGCTTCGGCCCAGATCTGGCCCGCCCAGTGGCAGGAACACACCCGCCAAAAAGCGGAACCTGCGCCAGCTCCGGACGCGCTTCTTTGGGCCGAGTACGGAGGACAGGCCAGCGAGAAAGCCATGTTCTCCGGCCCGGTGGGCCGCTTCTCCGCCACCGCCTACCGCATGAAGGACTCGACCGGCGCCCTGGCCCTCTACCAGGCACTGCGGCCCGGCAATGCGGTCCCTGTACGAGGGGCGGCTACGGTTTCGACCACTCCTGGCGGACAGTGGATGGCGCACCAGAACTACGTCTTGGTTTTTCAGGGCTGGCGGCCCTTGGAAGCAGAGATGAAGGCTCTCTATGCGCTTCTCCCCGAAATGCGGTCGGGCGGCGGGTTGCCACGTCTTCTCGAACTCCTGCCGGAAACTGGCAGGATCCGGAATTCGGAGCGCTTCATCCAGGGCATCGATTCTCTGGCCAGGTACGAGCCGCGCGTCAACCCTGCACTGGTTGGCTTCGAGGACGGCGCCGAGGGAATGACAGCGCGCTATCTCATTCAGGGCAAGGAAGTTGCCATGCTTCTGCTCGAATATCCCACCCCGCAGCTGGCGCGGCAGCGTCTGACGGCGTTCATGGCCCAACCAGGCTGGGCTGTGAAGCGCTCCGGCCCCTTGCTGGCCGTCGTACCCGAGGCTGCAGGACTGAAATTGGACAGACTCCTGGATGCCGTCTCCTGGCAGGTCCATTTCACCTGGAACGAACCCACCAAGTACGTCACCGCCTACGAGGTGGCAGACATGATTCTGGTGATATTTGAACTCACCGGAGTCCTTCTGCTGGTTTGCATCGGGGGCGGGATCGTGTTCGCCGGCATCTGGTTCCTCCGGCGGAGGCGCCGACTGGCCAGCGGTGGCTCCGACTCAGAAGCCGTGTTCCTGCACCTGGATTAGATACAAATCCCTATAGGTTTATACCAGTTTCTATTTTTTACCTTTAGGAGTATGGCGACTGCGAGGGTAAGCCTTGCCTGCTGTTCACCTTAGAGGGAAAACCGATTGTCCCGCGGGAAGGTTTTGCCGATGGGGCCATGCTGGCGCTTGATCTCGTCAACTGACGTAAGTTATTGAAACTAGGATATTTTCAGACTTAATTCAAGGAAGGGGATTTTCTCTTGACTTGGCTGGTTCGAGGTTCTACCCTCAAATCACCAACAGGTTTTTCGGTTGCGAGACCGTTGAATCTGATTCTCCCAATGAACATCAAACCCGGGAAACCGGGATAGAAAGGGCCCATTCTGTGGGCCTTTTCTATTTGTGGCGCTGCCTCCGCTGAGAGCGTGGACGGCCGTGAATTCTGGTAGTCTGAAGGTTCCCTCCTATGGCCGACCAGAAGCTCCAAGTGATTCCACTCGGGGGGCTTGGCGAATTCGGAATGAATTGCCTCGCGCTCCGTTACGGCGACGACATTGTGGTGATCGACGCCGGCATGATGTTCCCCGACGCAGAGTTGCTGGGGGTTGACATAGTCACTCCAGATTTCTCCTACCTCATTGAAAATAAAAACTATGTTCGCGCTCTGGTGCTCACCCACGGCCACGAGGACCACATCGGCGGCGTGCCCTTCCTGCTGTCTGATCTCGATATCCCCATCTACGGCACAGCGTTCACTCTCGCGCTGGTTGAGCGGCGTCTGGAAGAACACGAAATGCTGGAAGATGCCAATCTCCACCGGGTAAAGCCGGGCGACAAGGTGGAGATTGGGCCATTTTCATTTGAGTTCATCCACGTCACCCATTCCATCATTTCTTCGGTCGCCCTTGCGATCACGACGCCCCTGGGCGTTGTGATCCACACGGGGGACTTCAAGGTCGACCCCACCCCCACGGACAATCAACTGTTCGACCTCCACACCCTGGCCGAATACGGCAAGCGAGGCGTCCTGCTCCTGCTTTCTGATTCAACGAATGTGGACCGGCCGGGATACACCCCCAGCGAGCGCGCTGTGCTGCCGCGGTTCGAGGAGTTGTTTAACCGCGCGGAGCACCGAATCGTGGTGGCCTGTTTCGCCAGTTCGGTCCATCGCTTACAGCAGATTCTAGACCTTTCCGCTGAGTTTGGCCGCAAGGTGGCGTTCATCGGGCGCAGCATGCTGTCGAACACCGAAATCGCGCACGAGCTTGGGCTGCTGCGGATCCCGGACAGCACCCTGCTTCGGCCTCAGGATGTAATGTCCATGCCACGCCATAAGGTGGTGGCCGTGGTCTCCGGTACCCAGGGCGAGCCGATGTCAGCGATGTCACGGATTGCCGTGGACAACCACAAGAACCTTTCCCTCGAACCGGGCGACATGTTTGTGCACAGCGCGAGGCAGATCCCGGGGAACGAGAAGTCCATTGGCCGGATGATGAACCACGTGGCGCGCCGGGGGGCGGACATTGTCGCGGGCAGCATGAATCCTCCGGTTCACGTTTCGGGGCACGCCTCTCAGGAGGAACTAAAACTGATGCTCAACCTGGTTCGGCCCAGATACTTTGTCCCCATCCACGGCGAGTACTGGCAAATGAAGAAGCACGCGGCGCTGGCGGGCCACTTGCGGTCGCTGGGGTTGGAGGAGGCGTTTGTGCTGGAAAGCGGGCAGACGCTGGAGATCGACCACCATGGTGCGCGGCGGGGGGCGAAGGTGCCGGTGGGCAGGGTTTGCATCGACTCCGGCTCAATTGACGAAGTCGTGGAGGACATCGTCATCCGCGACCGCAAACACCTCTCTGAAGACGGGTTTGTGATTCCCATCATTGCAATCGACAAAATGACAGGCCGCAGCGAAGGCTTGCCGGAGATCGTTTCCCGAGGCTTCATCTCTTTCGACGAGCGCACGGAATTGATGAACGAGGCTCGACAGATTGTGGCCCGGACGCTCGAATCCTCCAGTCAGGAAGAGCGGACCGATTGGGGCGTCATGCAGGAAAAGATCCGGGCTGACCTCAAGCGGTATCTGAACAAAGCGACCGCCCGGCGGCCGCTCATCATGCCCGTGATCCTCGAGGTGTGAGGTGGAGCGGATTCCCGTTGAGGACGCCTCCGGGCTGCAGGGGTGGGCCGATCGCGTGCTGAAGCCTGGCCAGCCGGGAGAGGTTGCCGAATGCCTGGCCCAGGCGGCAAAGGCCGGGATTCCAGTAACTGTTTCCGGAGCCGGTACGGGCGTAACGGGGGGGCGGGTCCCCCAAGGCGGATGGCTGCTTTCGTTGGAACGGTTCGACCGCCTGGAGGTATCGGGGGGTGGCGCGCGATGCGGCGCTGGGGTGCTTCTGAAGGACTTGCAGGCTGCTGCGGCCCGCACAGGTCAATTCTATGCACCGGATCCCACGGAGTGGGCCGCCTCGGTGGGCGGCACCATCTCCACCAACGCCAGCGGATCCCGCAGTTTCTACTACGGTTCCACCCGGCGGCACGTACGCGCTCTGACAGTGGCCTTCACCAATGGGACAGTGCGCCACCTGACCCGCGGCGAACTGGTGGACTTCCCCTTCACATCCTTGCCGGCCCCGCGCACCCGCAAACAAACCTCCGGGTACTACTTGAGGAATCCGCTGGAATGGGTTGATTTAATAATAGGTTCCGAAGGAACACTTGGCGTAGTGTTGGAGGCTGAACTGGCTCTCCTCCCCGTACCCGTTCATCTGCTGGCCGGGGCGATTTTCTTCCCTTCGGAAACCGCAGGATTGACGGCAGTGGAGCAGTGGCGGGAGATCCCGCAACTGCGCATGCTCGAATGGATGGACCGGGAATCGCTCCGGCTGTTGCGGCTGCGCTACCCGGAAATTCCTGCGGCTGCCCAAGCGCTGGTGTTGGTGGAACAGATGCTGGACGGTTTGCCGGGAGACCCAGTTGAAGAGTGGGTGGAACGCCTGGAGGCAGGGAAGGCGCTGGAGGATTCCTGGTTTGGGGAGTCCTTGCAGGACCGGGAGAGGTTTCGTGTGCTCCGCCACGCCCTGCCCGAAATTGTCAACGACCGGGTCCGGCAGGCCGGGTTTCAAAAGATGAGCACCGACTTCGCCGTGCCCCTGGAAGCGAACGCCGAGATGATGGAGTACTACCGGCGGCGGCTGGACGAAGAGTTTCCCGCACAGGCGGTGATCTTCGGCCACATCGGCGACGCCCACGTGCATGTCAACCTGTTGCCTCGAACCCAGCAGGACGTGGACCGTGGCCGGACGCTGATCGAGGAGTTTGCCCGGAAGGCCCTGGCGCTGAGGGGCACGGTGAGCGCTGAGCACGGTTTGGGCAAGAAAAAAGCCTGGATGCTGGCGTTGGAATTCACCCCGGAACAGATCGAGGCAATGCGGGAGGTCAAGCGGCGGCTCGACCCAAGCTGGATTTTAGGGCGCGAAACTCTATTGTCCTGTCACTAAACCGCAAAGAAGGGTATCTTGGGAGTGTCATGCCCGAAAACCGCCTGAACATCACCGACGAGCGCACCGGCCAGACCTACCAGATCCCTATTCAGGACGGCTGTATCCGCGCCACTGATCTCCGCAAGATTAAGACCGGCCCCGACGATTTCGGACTCATGTCCTACGACCCGGCGTTCCTGAATACGGCCTCGTGCCGCAGCGCCATCACCTATATCGATGGCGATGCGGGCATTCTTTGGTATCGAGGCTACCCGATTGAGGAACTGGCGGAGAACTGCTCGTTTCTCGAGGTGGCGTACCTGATCTTCTACGGCGAGCTGCCCACGCGCGAGCAACTGGCGAAATGGGAGACACGGATCAAACGCCACACCATGATCCACGAAACGTCGAAAAAGTTCCTGGAGGGCTTCCGCTACGACGCCCACCCGATGGGGATGATGATTTCGACCGTGGCGGCCTTTTCCACCGTGTATCCCGAGGCTCGGGAGGTGCATGATCCGGCCAACCGCGAATTGCAGGCTGTCCGGCTGATTGCCAAGATGCCGACAGTCTGCGCGTACGCTTACCGGCACGCCCTGGGCCTGCCCTACATCTATCCCGACAATGATCTTGGGTTTACCGCCAATTTCATGAACATGATGTGGCGCATGCTGGAACCGAAGTACATCGCCGACCCCGTGCTGGCGCGGGCGCTCGACGTGCTGTTCATTCTCCACGCCGACCACGAACAGAACTGCAGCACGAACACCATGCGGGCGGTGGGCAGCGCGCAGGCCGACCCCTATGTATCAGTGGCCGCGGCCGCGGCGGCACTTTCGGGCCCGCTCCACGGCGGCGCCAATGAAGCAGTGCTGGATATGCTGCACGAAATTGGAACGCTGGACAAGGTGCCTGCCTATATCGAGCGGGTGAAGAAGGGCGATGTGAAGCTGATGGGCTTCGGGCACCGAGTTTACAAGAACTATGACCCCCGGGCGCGCATCATCAAGCAGACGGCTTACGAAGTGTTCGGGGTGACGGGGACCAACCACAAGATCGACATCGCGCTGGAACTGGAGCGCATCGCTCTGCATGACGAATACTTCGTGCAACGGAAGCTCTATCCCAACGTGGATTTCTACTCCGGCATCATCTACGAAGCGATGGGCTTCAAACCGCACCTCTTCACCGTGTTGTTCGCGATCCCGCGCGTGGTGGGCTGGCTGGCGCAGTGGTCGGAGATGATCCAGGATCCGGAGCAGAAAATCGCCCGGCCGCGCCAGATTTATACGGGCCATCAAAAGCGGACGTTTGTCCCGATGGAGGCCCGCAACGGAGTGGCGGCAAGCCGGTGATGAGCTTGAATCGCCGGAGCTTTTTGGCTGCGGCGGGTTCAGCCGTCGTGCCATTGGGGGCGGCTCCTCGTACCGAGGTGGCCATCGAGGCTGACGGCTTCCTGCTGAACGGCAAGTCCACTTATCAGGGGCGTGTCTACCAGGGCAAGAAGATTGAGGGCCTGCTGCTGAACTCCCGGATGGTGCAGGGCGTCTTCGACGATCGGAACCCGGAAACCGTGGCGCGCTGGCGCTACCCGGACACAGGCGAGTGGGACGCAGAGCGCAATACGCGGGAGTTCCTTGCGGCCATGCCAGAATGGCGGCGGCACGGTCTGCTGTCCTTTACCATCAACTTGCAGGGCGGGAGCCCGCAAGGTTACTCGAAAGAGCAGCCGTGGATTACCGGAGGGTTCGCGCCCGACGGCACGATGCTTCCTCCCTATCTGGCGCGTCTTCGGCGTATCCTCGACCGGGCGGACGAGCTGGGTATGGCGCCCATCGTGGGCGCATACTACTTCGGCCAGGACCAGCACCTGCGGGATGAGGCTGCAGTCCGGAAGGGTATTGAGAACTTCGTGGGCTGGCTGCTGGAAGGCGGCTGGCGGAACATCCTCTTTGAAGTGAACAACGAGTGCGACGTGCGGGCCTACGATCACGAGATTTTGAAACCCGCGCGGGTCCATGAGTTGATCGAGCAGGTGAAGGGCATCCGCAAGCAGGGCCGGAGGCTGCTGGTGGGCACCAGCTACGGTGGCGGGGCCATTCCTCGGCCGAATGTGGTCCGGTCGTCTGACTTTCTTCTCATTCACGGCAACGGGGTGAAGGATCCGGACCGCATCGCCGAGATGGTGCGCCAGACGCGACAGGTGGAGGGCTACCGCCCGATGCCTATCCTCTTCAACGAGGACGATCACTTCGACTTTGATAAGCCAGTGAACAACATGTGGCGGGCCATCGAGTCCTACGCCTCCTGGGGTTATTTCGACCCCGGCGAGAGCAACTACAGGGACGGCTACCAGTGCCCGCCAGTCCATTGGGGCATCAACACCGATCGCAAACGCGCCTTTTTCGCCAAAGTGAAAGAGATCACGGGGGCGTAACTGGCAGGACTTTCCAGCGGGACGAGAAAATCGAATTGAACTCTGCGAGAGAGGGCCTCGCACGTGCTTGTTGCTTGTAGGTGGTCCCCGACGGCAGCGGTTGGCCGATCGTCAGTGTGGCTCACATGCCATGTCAGCCGCAGGAAGGAATGAAAGGAATCCACAAAACTTGGAAGTCTTGCAGCGTCTTGTACTTCTGAGTAGAACGCGGAGTAGTGACGCTCGTCGACCTGTTTAAGCGTCCGGAGGGCAATACCCTGGAGTTCAAGATAGAATCTGCTATCTTGCACCAGCCCGGCTAACCGCCTGAGATCACAAGACGCCACACCACAGGCAAGCGGACCGAGGCGGGGCCGTTCTGACGGCGAATTCTTCCCCAGCTCGGGCCGTGTATGGATGCGGCGGGTGGATCAACCCAGGAAGCCTTCGCTGAGAAGCTGTTCCAGATCACGGCTACCATGGATAACCCTGACAAGATCGACGCCGGTTTGCAGAGGGAAATAGAAGAGTAGAATCTTTTCGAACCCGTCGGAAACAGGAAACCGGCGCAAGCCTTGGAGCTCAGGGGGCCGGAGGATGAGTGAGAATCCCATCTCTGGGTGAGTGGACAGAGTCTGAAGTGTGGATTCGCTGGCTGCAAGAAACCGGTCGGCAACTTCGATCCCGCCGTTCTCTGCATACCAGACCCAGATTTCGACAAGATCCCTCTTAGCAGCCTCACGTTTCGAGATGCTGCCCATCAGCTGGATTTTCTGGACTTGCGAGCCTCGAACTGCTTGACGGCTTCGCTTCGAATCTCATCCCAGTCTCGGCGAGTCATCGCAGTTGCAGGACCACTTAGAAGTCCTTCCGTAAGAAGCGCTTCCAACTTGTCTTGAGCCTTGCGCCTTTCATCTTCGCGGATGAGTTCACGGACATACTCACTGACACTGCTGTAGCGGCCAGAGCCGACTTGATTGTCAACAAACTCTTTGAGTTGATCCGGAAGCGAGATGTTCATGGTCTGCATAGGGGTCTCCACGATTGGTTCAGACGTAAAGATAACACGGATAGCAAGATATGGCAAGAACTGTCATGTCACGAAGACCGAACAACTATGCCTGAATCAACAACTTGCGGACCGTTACAGAGTTGGATAAAGGACGTTATGGTTCATTGTCGAGGCGTAACATTCCGTCACCACTGGATCGCGGGTTTCAACTCTACTGTCCAACATTGACAGACTTGGACATCCCGGGTTTTGGATCTGAACCACCAGGAGCCCTTATGAACGTACACCTGACCCCCGAACTCCGTAGCCGGATGGATCGCGCCTTGGCCGAGTCGGCCCGAGGCGAGGGTGCTGACGGCGAGAAGTTCATGCAAGGGTTAATTGAAGACGTGGAGACCGGGACCAGGCGCAAGGCCTGATGAGCCTGTACATCCTCATGCCTGCCGCCCAGGAGGACTTGGCCGATATCCGGGACTACTGCCTCGAAGAGGCTGGTAACTGGGTTGCCAAGCAAATGCTTGTCGAGTTCGTAGAGGCTTTCCGGTTTCTAGCCCGTACGCCGGGAGCGGGCCACGTTCGAAAGGACCTCGCCGAAGACCGGCCTATTCTGTTCGAGCCGATGCGCGACTACTTGTTCTCAATAAGCCAGAGACTAACCCTGTGGAGATCCTTTCGATCTTTCTCGGTAGCAGCGATGTGCCCAGTTTGATTGGGAAACGCAAGCTCTAGCTGCAGATTGCCCGGAGCTTCTTAGTGCGGGATGTTCGGGAGTTGGTTCCTTCCCCTCATGGGTGTGAGGCAGGACCTGTCCTCCCCGGACGGCATTCTTAAGACGCTTGTCGCGTCCGCGAACACTGCGGGCGGCACCGTCGTCATTGGTGTGGATGACAGGGCGAAGAATGTGAGGGGTGTCCCGGATGTGCTGGAGGCGGAGGAACGGCTTACCAATCTGGTCACTGACTTGATCCGCCCTCGCCTGGTTCCAGAGATCGAGGTAGTGCCCTGGCGGAACTTGAACGTGCTCGCCGTGCAGGTTTACCCCAGCAACACTCGCCCCCATTACTTAGTGCGTTTGGGGTTGGCCTATGGCGTCTGCATCCGCGTCGGCTCGACCAATCACAGGGCCGATCGCTGCTAATCGAGGATTTGAAGCGCTGGAACCGGATGGACCCTTTTGATGAGCAGGCCCTCCCTGACCTGAACTCGGAAGTTCTTGACTTCCGAGCTGCTTCCGAGTTCCTTGCGTACTACCGGGAAGTGACACCCAAAGCGTGGAGTGCGCTGCGGATAACGGTAGAACACCAAGGCCGTCAAGTGCCGACAATCGGCGGCTTGCTTCTCTCTGGAAAAGACAGGTTTGCGCGGTTTCCGGACGAATGGGTTCAGGCCGGCCTGGATGTTCCGAAACTGGAAGAGATAGGAACGCACTTTCGCGTGACCATCGCGACAGCGCGGATCGGGCGGCCGCACAGTGACACGAAGGACGAAACGATCCTGGCTTTGTTCGCAGATGGCCCCCCAGGTCGACTGCCATAGTGGCCAGACGTGTGGGACTCCCCCAACCAGCTGCGCTGACACGGTTGAAGACTCTGAAAGAGCGTCGATTGCTTGCCGAAATCGGAACGGGTCCGCACGACCCGCAACGGCGGTATGTTCGGACTTGAGCAGAC
Source organism: uncultured Solibacteraceae bacterium (assembly GCA_964460395.1). Taxonomy (GTDB): domain Bacteria; phylum Acidobacteriota; class Terriglobia; order Bryobacterales; family Bryobacteraceae; genus CAYWQS01. Next base: position 49,098 of record CAYWQS010000017.1, read on the forward strand.
CTGCTCTGAGGGACAATGGCACAGGGGGGGTGCTATGAACGTGCGGCCGCTGCTTGTGTCTCTTGCCCTGCTGCTGGGTCTGGGTGCAATCTGTCCGGCTCCGGCGCAGAGCGGCTTCGAGGACGACCGCGTCATGCTCCAGGGTTTTTACTGGGAATCCTACCGGCACGGCCATCCGGAGAAGTTTCCATCCTTAGGGACAAAACGCTGGTACGAAATCGTGCGCGAGAAGGCAGCCGAGATCGGCGCCGCCCGCTACGACCTTGTCTGGCTGCCGCCGCCTTCTTTCGCCGGGGCGATCAGCGCCGGCTATAACCCCAAGGAGTATTTCCGGCTCGACAACAGCTACGGCAGCTTCGCCCAGCACCGTGCCGCACTGGAGGAGTTGCTCCGGCAGGGCGTCGAGCCTGTCGCCGACATCGTCATCAACCACCGGGACGGCGTTAGCGGGTGGGCGGACTTCAAGAATCCCGATTGGGGCGTCTGGGCCATCTGTGCGACCGACGAGGCCTTTTCCCGGCCCGAATCGGGCATTGCCGGCACGCCGGAAGAGCAGCGCGGAAAATGCGAGGAACTCCCCTCGGAATACACCCGCCACGGCGGCACCACGTATGCCTACGACAGCTTTCGTGATGTAGCGCACACCGACCAGCGGGTTCGCCGGGACGTTGTCCGTTACCTGCGCCAGCTCCGCTCGCTCGGCTACCGCGGCTGGCGTTACGACATGGTGCACGGATTCCACGCCCGATGGGTCGCGCTCTATAACCGCCTGACCACACCCACCTTCTCCGTGGGCGAATACGACTGGGGGGCGCACAACGAGCAGCGCGGTTGGGTCTGGTACACCGCCACGCAGGAGAGCGCTACAGGCGCGGACCGCTTGCGCTCCGCCAGCAACGTTTTCGATTTCACGACAACCTTCACTTTGGAGCAGATCCGCGAGGGCCGGTACTTCGCTCTTTACGGCACGGGCAACGGAATTGGCATGGTAAGCGACACAACCGACGGTCTGCCTTGGAAAAATCGCGCCGTCACGTTCGTCCAGAACCACGATTTGGGTTACCGCACCAACGAAGACGGGACACCCCAGCAAGGCCACGAGTCCGACAAGTTCGCCAACGGATGGCAGGTGGAACAGGCCTACGCCCACATCCTTACCCACCCGGGTGTACCCACCGTTTTTTGGAAGCACTACTTCGATTGGGGCGCAGACCTCCGCGCCAAGTTGGACGCTCTGATCAATGCCCGCAAAGTGGCAGGCGTTCATTCCGGCAGCACCGTCCACCTACAGGACAACGCCCGGCAGCGCGGTGTATACGCCGCCCGCGTCGACGGCCGTTTCGGGGAGCTGTACGTCCGCGTGGGCGGAAGCGATGAACAGTGGCAGCCGTACTTTTCCAACTACCGCGACTACCGGGAGTATGCACAAGGGGCGGGCTGGAAAGTTTGGGTGAAATTGCCGGGCAATCCCGAAATTCGGCATGCGCCACGCCGGTCGCCTTTGCCCGTCCCGGAATACCGGCCCGCCGGCCAGATTGACGCCGGGGATGTGCCTTAGTGGCGATTCTCGGGCAATCCCTCCAGAAGACGGCCAGCGCAAGTAGTACTTACGGCCAATAATGCCCATAAGCCGATCGGACGATAGAAGGCTCTGGAGGAAAGGAATGCCACTGCCTCGCCACCGGCGCCGCCGGAAAGGTTTCGTCCTGATTACTACAGCGATCTGCGCACTCATGTTGATGGCAGGAATTGGCTTGGCCTTCGACTTGGGCCGCATGTTCGTGGTGAAAAGCGAAGCACAGTCGTTTGTCGATGCAGCCGCGCTCAATGGGGCCATTTATCTGGATGGCACGGCAGACGGGCTGGCCGAAGCCGACGCCAGTGCCCGCGGCACCAAGGGAAGCTACCATTTCAACTCGACAAACTTCGCGACCCGCATTGTGGAATTCAGCCCGAGTTCGGCTGGGCCGTGGTCCTCGGTGGCTGCTGCGCCGCTCAATAGCCGGTTTGTGCGGGTGATTACGAATGTTCCCGTCACGCTGCACTTCCTAAACATGCTCAACGCCGGCCGCACCACGAACGTTTCGGCCCTTGGGATTGCCGGGCAGGTGGAGAAGACCGTCTTCTCCGAAGGGCTGTTCCCGTTCTCGCCTTTCGCCAAAGACACTGTCGGGCCCCGGTTCGGCCTGATACCAGGGGAACTTTACACTCTTCGCTGGCCCTCCAATGTTGATATCGACAAGAAGAACAAGAAGAACCTGTGCAAAGGAGACTGGGATAACGGGACGATTGACAAGGCGCAGGCCATGGGCGGCGACGAGCGAGGCTATATTGAACAGTCCAGCGCCCAGGTGATCCGCGACACCATCGAGAATGACTACATGTCGGTGGAGTTGGAGATTGGCGATCCGGTGACATTTACGGGCGGCGCCAAGCAATCGCAATTGACAAGCCTGCACGACCGGATCGCGCAGGACACCGACACGGTTTCGCAAACATATGCTGACTACCTGCGAAGGAATACCGGCAACGGCCGGCGCATCGTAGCGGTGCCCATCAACGACGGAGGTACGCCGATTGGCGTGAACCAGACAGTAGTCGGGTTTGGTGCGTTCTTCCTTCGCCGTACGGGTGAGTATGGAAATGGAGGCAATCAGAGCTGGTGTGCGGAGTATATTGGCGCGTGGTTGCAAGGCGGCCGCCGGAAGGCAGTCATGCCCGGTGGTACCTACGTTGTGAGGTTGGTGGAATGAGGCGGCACGCAATTCGCAGAGAGCGCCAGCGAGGCAATGCACTCATCGAGATGGCCTTGGCCCTGCTGATTCTCGTGCCCATCTTTCTCGGGGTGATCCGCTTTGGCGTGGCTTGCTTCTACTTCTCGGAACTGCAAAATGCTGTTCGGACGGGCGCCCGCTACGGCAGTTACCGCACATACAATTCCGCGAGTCCCACTCCGACTGCTGACTGGACAGCGGCGGTGCGGAACGTTACCGTCTTCGGTGCTCCTGGCGGCGGTACCCGGCCCGTCGTTCCAGGGCTGACACCGCAAAATGTCAGCGTGGAGATGACCTTTACGCGAGCGGTGCCGGATCAGGTCCGGGTCCGCATCCAAAATTATGATGTCAACTTGTGGGTGACGACCGTCAGGCTGCAGAAGCCGTTCGCGGAGTACCCATACGTCGGGCGGTATGCACCACCGGATTAACCGCACATCCAGGATAGGAAGGCCAAGATGAGAAAATCCCGGCAACTGCAAAGAGGCAACGTATTCGTGGAGACCTCTCTGATCCTGCTCCCATTCCTGGCCCTGGTGCTGGGGATCATCGATGTGGCGCGGATCATGTTTATCCACAATGCCCTGAATGAGAGAATCCGGCAAGTCGCCCGGGGCGCCAGCATTAACAACTACTCGGTGGAAGAGATCAAAAACCTGATCGCTTTCGACACCCGCACTGTGCCGGATGGTACCGATTTCACCACCAAGGTGGGTTACCAGGGGATTCGCGTCGGAAACATCAGCGTGCAGTACCTCGATAGCGGCACCAACGACCGGCGCGTCAATATACTGGTTTCAGGGATGCGGCTGCAGACGATGAGCCCGTTCCTTTACGTTCTGGGCTCCAATATCCCGATTGACGCCACGGTGCCCTTGGAAACTCCCTGACTTCCGGTTCCAGCGTTCTATTGCCGGCCGGCGGGATCCGGCGCCTGCAGTGCTTCCCGAAGGCGGGCCATTTCCAGCCTGAGACTGCGCACTGTGTCCGCGTAGGCGGCGTCGCCGTATACACTGCGCATTTGTGCGGGATCCTTCTCGCGGTCAAAGAGTTCCCACTCGCCGGATTCATAGTAGTGCGCCAGCGTGTAACGCGGCGTGCGCACGCCCTCGTGAGGCGCCACGTCATGTTCACCCTGCTCTGAATAGTGGTAGTAGAAGGATCGACGCCAATCGGCAGGCCGTTCGCCGGCCAGGAGCGGTGTTAAGCTACGCCCTTGCATCTCTTTGGGAGCGGCTACTCCCGCGGACTCCAGAAACGTGGGGGCCAGGTCGAGGTTGGCAACCATCTCCTGCACAACGAGTCCGGGGCGGGAACGGCCGGGAAAGCGGGCCAGCATTGGGGTACGTAACGACTCCTCGTAAATCCACCTCTTGTCAAACCAGCCGTGTTCGCCGAGGTAGAAGCCCTGATCGGAGGCGTAGACCACCATCGTGTTGTCCGCCTCGCCCGACGCATCCAGCCAGTCCAGGATGCGTCCGACGCTGTCATCCACCGAAGCGATGCACCGCAGGTAGTCCTGCAGATAGCGCTGATACTTATAGCGCACCAATTCGCGCCCTTCGGGCCGGTTGCGGAAGAATTCCCGGTTTCGCGGACTGTAGGCCGCATTCCAGATGCGCTTTTGGGCCTCGTTCATGCGATTGTATTCCGCCGCGAAGTTCGCGTATCCGCCTTGGGGCAGTTCGCTGCCATCCTCGGGCACAATCTTCAGATCACCGGACAACAGCATGTGGCGGCCAATCTCCATGCTTTGTTTACGGGCCGGCGTGGCGCGGTGTTCGTAGTCGTCGAACAGGTTTGCCGGTTCGGGGAAGCGCACGCCCTCGAATAGATGCAGCTTGGATGGAGCGGGCATCCAATTCCGGTGCGGCGCCTTGTGCTGGCACATGAGCAGGAAAGGACGAGAGCGGTCGCGGCCCTGGCTCAGCCAGTCCAATGAGAGATCGGTGATCAGTTCTGTGACGTATCCCTCCCGGCGCTGACGGCCGCCCGGTGTGAGGAAGTCCGGATTGTAGTAGTTGCCTTGGCCGGGCAGCACGGACCACGCGTCGAATCCGGTGGGATCCGATTTTAGATGCCATTTGCCGAACAGGGCGGTTTGATAACCGGCCGCCTGGAGCAACTTAGGAAAGGTGACTTGTGATCCGTCAAACGTTTGCCGGTTGTCCATCACGCCATTCAAGTGGCTGTACTTTCCGGTGAGGACAACGGCCCGGCTGGGCGCGCAGATGGAATTGGTGACCAGAGCATTGTCGAACCGGACGCCCTCGCGGGCGAGCCGGTCGATATTGGGGGTCTGAATCAGTGGGCTGCCATAGGCCGAGATGGCCTGATAGGCGTGGTCATCCGAGAAGATCAGAATGACATTGGGCGGGCGAACCGCCTGCATCCCTCTTCCACTGACGGCGGCGCCCAAGGCGGCGGCGAAGGTGCGCCGCGTCATCGGGAAGCCGCCTGACAAGCGAAATTCGCCGCGTCGCGAGTGTCCCCCGCGCCCTTGTAACGCGCCACCTTCGGGTACGCGCAGAGAGGACGCGTCAGCGGGTCGTTTCCGCCCCGGCGCGCGACGATCTGCTCGGGCGCCACTCCCTGTTCCACCCAGCGCTCCAAAGCGGCGGAAATGTTCTCTTCCGGCGTTCCCTGGGCGGCGCCGCCCTGGCCGAAGTCGTTCGGGCCCGATCCGCCGGCGCAATGCTGCACGTTCGGCGCCAGGAACAGGCGGATGAATTGCGCCGTTTTGGCCGCACCCATTTTCCGCTGGACATCCTCGTAATAGCTCACGACGGCGCGTGCCGGGATGGCGGCATCGCACCAACCGTGATAGAGGATCAGCTTGCCGCCCCGGGCATGAAAGCGCGAAAGATCCGGGTTGGACGAGTCCAGGATCGCGCCCAGTTTCTTTTGCGCCAGCGGTACATCCCGGTCCACGTCGAACGATGCCGGAGTCCAATTGCGATCCAGGAACACCATGTTGCGGAAGAAGCCTGTGGAGAACTGATAGAGCAGCGCGTCCTCCAGCCGCTGGCCGGTGATCCAAGGGCCCCAGCCTCCGGGTTCGGCCTCTCCACCAGGCGAGTAGCCAGGGTAAAGCACCTTACCGGCCCGATTGGTAAGTCCTCTCAACAGAATGGCCAAGGTCTCCGCCTGTGGTTTGGTGAGGCAGGAATCGTTCTCCGGCCCCGTGCACACCAGACTGGCAGGCTGGAACGTACAGGAGGCTGGATCACTGAGCAGCCCGTCTTCCACACCGTCGGCGGCATCACATGCCTTGCGGACTGCTGCCTGAATCGCAGGCAATTTCGAGGCTGGCAAGTACTGTGCGGGCTGGCTCATTCGCGAAGCGTAAAACGCTGCCGAACTGAGGAGTAGAGTCCAATGATTGGCCGGGGCGCCGGCGATGATCCCGTCGTAATCCTCCGGATATCGTAGCGCCTCCATCAGTGCCTGGCGGCCGCCGTTCGAGCAGGAATTGAAGTAGGAGCGTTGGATGGGCCGCCCGTAAAACTCCCGCACCGCAGCTTTTCCGTGTACGGTCATCAGGTGAATAGCGCGGTGGCCGAAATCCACGATCTTCTCGGGATGGCCGAACGCCCAATTGGCGTCGGTCCCCCCGCCGGTGTGTCCGGTGTCGGTGGAGGCGGCGGCGTAACCCAACCGGATGGCCGAGGCCAACTGTCCGTAGCCGATGGAGCCGGCGAAGCCGCCGTTTCCGATGCCTTGGAATTTGCCATTCCAGCCGTCACGGGGCATCCAGACTTCAATCCGGATGTCGGAATCAGACGTTGGCCGCGCGGTGATCGCTGCCCGGCAAAATACTGGCAGCTTCTCCACGGGTTTCCCTTGAGGCGGCTGAAACGACCCGGCCTCAACGAGTTCTGCCGCCGTGACTTCAGCCTTTTCGAGGTTCAGATTGGCCAGAGAATCGCAACCGGCGCCTTGAGCAAGCCGGAAAACGCAAAGCGAGAGTAACAACAGGCGCATGGGCCCCTCCCGCTCTATTGTGCAAGAGTTTTTACTACGCGGAAGCCGACATAAGCCGGGCGCGGCTTCGTCTCGGTCTTGGCGTCCACCGGCTGATCTGCGCTGCCGCCCATCGCCTTGGGCTTGCCGTCTTTGGCTACTACCCATTCCGCCACGTTGCCGCCCAGATCGAACACGGGGTCATCTCCCGCACCCGGGAACGAACCCACGGGCTTCAGCATGGCGTCGGCTGGGGTTGCATCGATGAGCGAAGCAAGTTTTCTCGCGTCATCTGGATTCACGCTGTACCCGGCCCACAGGTCGAGGGTGTTTTCGGTCTTGCTGGCTGTGAGGAGCGATCCCAATTCCTCCTCGGTCCCCAGCCGGTAGGTTTCGCCCGTCTTTTTTGACAGCCATTCGCAATAGGCCTTGGCCCGTTCGAACGGGATATTGTTGGCCGGCCAATAATCGGTGCCGGGAGCGTAAGAGAAAGAAGGGTCAAATGCCTTGAATTGCGCCCGTGTCACCTCAAACCGGCCGACGGCGAATTTTCCTTTGTCCACCGTGTCGGGCACGTCCTTCTGTCTCGCCACACGCGTCAGGGCTTCCAGCGGCGAGCCAACCTTGAGGGCCTCATTCCGGTCGGTTGAGGTCTTGAACAGGTGCTTGTCGAACCAGGCCAATTCTTCTTCGAGCTTGCGGCGCTGATGCACGAGTTTCCGCGGGCCATGTGCTTCGCCCGGGAAGAGGATGAACTTCACGTCTGTCTTTCCGTAATGCTGCAGGGCGCGGTAGTGCTGCCAGCCCTGCTCGGTAGGCACCTGCTTGTCTTCGGTGCCGAAGAAGATGATCGTCGGCGTGGTGACCTTGTCCATGCGGAAGAGCGGGCTTTTCTTGACGTAGAACATGGGGTCGTCCATCGGCGTCTTGCCGAGGTAATACTGCTCGAACGCGTCGCCGAAGACGGCGTTGCCCCAATCTGAAATCCAGTTGACGTCTCCGGCGCCCGCGCCGGCCGCCTTATAGCGCGTCGTACGTGTCGTGAGTTCGATGGTGATGATCGAGCCATTCGACCAGCCCAACACGCCCAATTGGCCGGGGTCGGCGAGGCCTTTGGCGATGAGCGAATCGACACCCCGTTCCACGTCAATCCACTCCAGATCGTTATACTTTCCACCGGAAATAGACTCGCCCCACTTCAGGCCATAGCCCGAGGAGCCGTGATAATTGGGCTTGAGCACGAAAGCGCCGCGCTGTGCAAACAGGTTGTGAGGGTAGCCCCAAGACTCATTGAAGTTGTCTGAATCATGGCCGTGCGGTCCGCCGTGGATCATGACTACCAGAGGATACTTCTTGCCCGATTCGTAATTGTGCGGGTAATACAGAATTCCCTCGACTTCCTCGTCCAACGCGCCCTTCCAATAGACGAGTTCCGTTTTGGCCCGGGGCTTGTTCTTCCAGCCGGCGTTCGGTTCCACAAAGGTCTTGGGTGCAACCAGCCGGTGGCCTTCCAGTTTGCCGAGTTGCCAGGTAGCCGGTGTTGAAGCGTTCGAATAGGTGTAAATGATACGCGTGCCGTCATCGGTTGTGTTGATGGCGTGCAAGTGGGTCACATGGTCGCCCTCGAGCATCGTGCGCGCCCAGGTATCGCCTTTCCGGGTGTAGCGGGCCGCCTTATTCCGCGCCCCGCTGGCCAGCAGCGCGACGAAACCATCCGGTGTGAGGGCAGGGCCGCCGAAGCCGGCCAGCCCGTTTTCCCAGTCCAGGTTCACCTGGCGGTGCTGCCTCGTGGCGAGGTCGAACCAGTAGAGATGCGTGACCGAGGCATTGTAGAGGTAGGGGTGCGTGGTGTAGGGCGAAGTGAAATAGAAGCCTTTGTTGTCCGTGGTGAAGGCCGCGCTGCGCAGCAGCAGCTTTGTTCCGCTGAACAACTGGGTACTCTGGTTGTTCTTCAGGTCATGAAGGAAAGCGACCGGTTTGATCTTCTGGTTGTAAATCTCGGCCAGCGACCGGTTGTGGGTGGTGACGGCCCATTGACCGTCCGGGGAAACCCACAGGTTCGTGATGCGGTCAGTGTTGGTGGTGACGCGGGAAGCCTTGCCGGACTTGGCGTCAATGCGGAATAACCGGACCGGCGGCTCGTTGGTCTCGTCGTCCACGACCTGCGAACTGTCTTTTCTCTCCTTCACCTTCTGGGCATAGAGCGATGGGTCTTCCGGCGCGGCCGCGAGCAGTTCGTTGTTGCTGAGCCAGTCGAACGTGCGCACTCCACGCTCAAGCTTGGTCAATGCATAAGGCTCGCCTCCCCGTGTGTCCAGAAGCCAGATCTGGGAGCCGGTGGGCCCGCTCTCGGCCGGCGCGCTGGGTGCGCCGGGCGCCTTGCGCGAAGTCAGAAAGGCGATCTTGCGTCCGTCCGGAGAGATCTTGGGCGACTGGGCGGAGTCCTGCCCGCGCGTGAGTTGGATCTCCGCATCGTCGTCCAGGTACTTCAGGTAAAGATGGGTGACGGCCTCCCCCTTCTCGCGGTCCATTTTCGTCTTGGTGTAGACCGCGAACTTACCGTCCCGGGAGAGTTCCGGACCACCGGCGCGCTCCTGAAACAGGATGTCGTCAACGGTCCATTTTTCGGCGGCAGAGAGGCCTGCCGCCACGAGAAGCGCTGAGATGAGAAGATTTCGCATGGCCGGAAATTCCTAGTATGACAAACCAATACCCCGGAACCCGTTTCCACCGCCTTTAGGTGCTTGCGCACGATCCCGCATCTGTGATATGCCTGTCAGCACTTTGACCGAAAGGTGGGTGTTGGCCATGCGTGCAGCATTGCGTCTGTTTCTCTCCTGTACTCTGTCCCTCTTGCTCTGCGGTTTCGTGTCGGCCCAGGAGACACGCTCCACGATCTTCGGCTACGTGCTGGATCCACAATCTTCAGCCGTGGTAGGCGCTACCGTTGCCGTCCGCAACGCGGAAACCGGTGTGACAATGACATACAAGACGAATGCAACCGGCTACTATGAAGCCAATCTGTTGCTGCCCGGTCAATACGAACTGACTGCCGAGGCACCCGGGTTTAAGCGCTTGGTGCGCAAGGGCGTGACTTTGCCGGTCTCCTGGCGGCTGGAAGTCGCTCTCATGCTCGAAGTCGGCGGCCTGACCGAGACAGTCTCAGTCACGGCGGAGGCTCCACTGCTCGAAACCAATGCCGTAACCAGTGGCCGGGTCATCGATAACAAGTCACTCATGGAACTGCCGGTGATGGGCAACAGTGCGGTGCTGCTGGTGAAACTGGCGCCTGGCATACAAACCGGGGGGGTTAACAATTACCTGGCCCTGCACTCGAACGTTGGCGGTTCGGATTACAGTGTCAGCGGGAACATCGGCGGCAATGCCTGGACGTTGGACGGATCCCCGAATCAGGGCCCTTCCCGGCGCACAGCTTATCTGCCGTATACCGATGCGATCGCCGAGTTCAAGGTGGAAACCAACAACTTCGATGCGGGCATTGGCCAAAGTACGGGCGCGGCCATCACCATGATTTCGAAGTCAGGCACGAACAGCCTGCACGGTACGGCGACATGGCAGCACTGGCAGCAGCGCTGGCAGGGGACTCCTTTCTTTGTGAAACAGAATTACTACCGGCGCATTGCGGCGGCCGAGGCGGCAGGCAACACGGCCTTGGCCAACGATCTGCGCAGTCAGGATAAGCAGCCAACCGGCCGCAGCAACAACTGGGGCGTTTCCCTCGGCGGTCCCGTCGTGTTGCCGAAAATCTACAACGGCAAAAACAAGCTCTTCTGGTTCTTCACCTACAACGGATTTAAGGACGTCAAGGTGGAAGACGCGGCCAACATCAACCGGACCGTTCCCACGCTCCGGAATCGCGAGGGCGACTTCAGCGACTTGCTGCAGGTCCGCACTAGCCCCGGGCGCTTTGTCGTCCACGATCCCACCAGCATCGCCCGTGATCCTAACCGCCCCAACAACTTCATCCGGCAGCCGTTCCCTGGCAATGTCATCCCCCGCAGCCGTTTCGCCAACCCGGCGCTGGAGGCTTTCCTGAAGTTCTACCCCATGCCGAACCGCGACATCCCCATTGGGGATGAGCCAGTCAATAACTACCTAGCCAATCAGACCCCCTATAACTGGGATTACTACGCGTATTCGAACCGCATGGACTACCAGATCAGCGACAAATGGCGCGTCTTCGGGCGCTGGAGCGTGAACAATTTCGGTCCGGAAGACCGCGCCGACTGGGTTTACGAAACCGCCCGCGGATTGAACAAAAACGGACTGGTGCGGAACAACAAAGGTGGAAATGTCGATGTCGTTTATACTCAATCGGCTACCCGGATGTGGAATTTCAACGTGGCGATGAACCAATTCCGCGAAGGCAACCTGCAGGAGGTGGCCTGGAGTTTCAAGCCAAGCAGCGTAGGGCTGCCCGCCTACATGGACGCCCGGGCCGGGACCCAGAGCCTGCTGCCGTTCATGAATATGGAAAGTTACTCCACCGTTAGCCCAAGCGGTTACGCGGTGTGGACGCGGTTCCGCCAATTGACGGCAAAGGCGGAAGGTACTTTGATCTTTGGAAAACACTCCGTGCGTACGGCGTTTGACAACCGGAATCAGTTCCGGACTGGCGGCGGCGGCGGCAATACCAGCGGCAACTTCACTTTCAACCAGCAGTACGTTCGCCGGAACGACGATACACTGACCCCCGCCAGCAACCTGGGTCTTTCCTGGGCTGCCTTCATGCTGGGCGTCCCCACCAGTGCCACCGCCGCCATCAACGATTCCTTCGCCACCCATACCCCGTACTACGCCTGGTTTGTGCAGGACACTTGGCGCGTGAATTCCAAACTCACGCTCAACATCGGACTCCGCAAGGAATACGAGCGCGGAGCCACGGAGCGCTTCGATCGCATGGTGGGCAACTGGGATCCTTCGATCCAAGTTTCTATTGCCGCCGGAGCCCAGGCTGCGTATGCGGCTAACCCGATTCCAGAGGTGCCTGCATCGCAATTCCGGGTGATCGGCGGAAACACCTACGTCGGGGTCAATGGTGCGCCGCGCGAACTCTACCGAAACGAACTGATGTGGCTGCCGCGTTTTGGAGCCGCGTACCAGTTGGGTAGCAGGACCGTGCTGCGTGGCGGCTATGGCGTCTTCTTTGACACGCTCAACGTCTTGAATTACGGTCCGAATCAGTTCAACTTCTCCCGCACTACCAGCGCAATCATTTCGAACGATTTCGGCCAAACCTGGGGCGCGGCCTCCGCTCCCTACCCTCCGGGTGCGAACCCCAACAATTTTCGCAGTATCTTGAGCGATCCGTTCCCGGTTCGAGCCGACGGGACGCGGTTCGATGTCCCCACCCGAAACACCCTTGGCGCGATGGCGTACCAAGGACGCGGCTTTGGATTTACGGCGTGGGACACCCCTCACCCGCGGCAGCAAAGGTGGCAGGCGGGTATCCAGCAGCAGTTTGGGTCCACCATCGTGGTTACCGCATTCTATGCGGGAACCTATGCGGACCGGATCAGCCAATTCAGCAGCGGGGGCAATGTGCCAGGCCGCCCGCTGCAGCCCATGCCCGCTAACTATTGGGTATCCGGATTAACACGCGACGAAAGCGCGCAGCGTTTGTTGAACGCCAACGTCACTAACCCGTTCTTCATCGGCAATTTCCGCCAGCAGGATTTCCCAGCCGCAGTTTGGGCAGACATGAACGCCAACAGTTTCTTTACGCAAAGAATTATCGCGCGCAACCGTTTGATGCGCGCTTTTCCGAATATCAACGGGCTGACAAACAATAGTGAGTCGTCGGCCTGGACACGGTCACATGAATTTCAGGTTTCTTTCGAGAAACGTTTCAGTAAGGGCTGGAATCTCAACCTCGCCTATACCGGGATGCGGCTCAGAGATGCCGACATCTTCCTGAATGAGTTTGATAACGAGCGGTTTGTGCAAGAGTCCAACGATGGCCGCCCTCACCGCTTCACGGGCACTGGTGTGTACGAAATCCCCTTTGGCCGGGGGAAGCGTTTTCTCGCCGGCTCCAGCCGGTTCCTGGACGCCGTAATTGGCGGCTGGCAATTGGCAGCCACCTACGAGTGGCAACCTGGGCCACTGCTGAACTGGGGCAACATCTTCTATTACGGCAACAACGTGGACGATGTCAAGAACGTACAGCGATCCTGGAGCAAATGGTTTAACACCGATAACTTTGAGCGGACTCAGGCGCGAGGCCCCGCTGCTTACCATGTGCGGGTCTTCCCAACCCGCATCGGCGGCCTACGCCGCGACATGACCAATCAGTGGAACGCCAACCTTGCCAAGAGTTTCACTCTGCGCGAAGGAATGACCATGCAATTCAGACTGGACGCGCTGAACGTCCAAAACCGCTCCCAGATGAACGATCCGATTACTGATCCTTATCGCGCAGACTTCGGTCAGGTGGTCTCGCAGACTTCTGCCACCAACCGCTGGCTCCAGGTTCAGGCGCGGATCCAATTCTGATTCTGAAATAACCTTACCGCTTGCGTTTGACCGTGTCTCCCGACACGGTTACCGCCCACTTACCGTCCTTCTTGTCCTGCACCACCGCGGCGCCGGAAGCCGCCCGCGCGCCTGCGGCGCTGCTGGTGCGGACATCGCCGTGCACTGCGGACTTGCTCTTGGATGGCTTGCCCGGCTGTGTGCGCTGTCCGGTGGTGGACGATTCCACCTTCATCTCGGTTACGGCGGGCAACTCGCTGGAAGGCGTGGCCGGATCCACCTTGGGCGGCGGCAGTTTGGCGGCTCTCGCTGTCTCGGGTTTGCGTTTGAGATAGTCCGGCTTTTCGGCTTGTTCGCCCGCAAACACCGGCAGCAGACACGCAATGAGCAGAATGCGGCGCATCCTATTTCCAGGCTATCAGTTCAGAATTTCGAAATGGACGCCTTGCGCGGGCAATTGCAGGGACCGCTGCACTTGACCGGGCAGCGTGAGGCTGGCGTTAGCCGGCGTTTTCGCGTGGTTCAAGACGAATACCAGAGTGCTTTGCCCGGAACGCAGCAACCGGACCTCCACGGGATCGCCGCTGAAGCGTACCGGCGCCCGCACGCCCGCCCATTGCAGGAGCGCTTCAAACAATCGCCGGCCGTCTTCGGTGGGCTGGTTTTCGTATGCCGCCGACAGGAATGAGCCTAACAGGATTGCCTGTCCCTTGGCGTACTTATGCCGCGTGGCGGCGGTCCGCCCGCTGGGAAACCGAGCGAGGATCTCCGTGAGAGGTCCAAGCGGTTCCAGGCTCTCTTCCATCCAGCGGCCGGGCGCCTCGCCCTGGAAGGCGGGAGAATCGAAAAGAAGACGAGTCCGCCCGCCGGGTGGTGTCTCCACCGCCGCTTCCCGCGCGCCGAACACCTCATGCAAGCCCAGACCTGGAATGATCTCCGAGGCTGCACCGGTTTCCAAAGTCCACGCAGGCCTGGCTTCGGCTACTAAAGTGCCACCCTTGGCTACCCAGTCTTTCAACCGCCGGGCCGATTCTGGCAGGATCGCCGGATACGGCAGATAAATCAGCTTATAGGGGGCCAGGGAGGTGGAATCGAGTTCGTTGGCATGCACGTAGTCCATCGGCACGCTTCGGGGGAAGAGCGCGCGGTAGATGCCCAGAAGAGAATCGCGCTCGATGCCCTGGGCCTCGCCTTGGGGTCCGCCATATGCTGCGGCGCGTTGCCGCCCGCCCACAAAGTGCATGAGGGGGTTGTAGACCACGGCCACCTCGGCCGGCCAGGGCTTGCTGGCCGCCAACTCCTTTTGGTGCTTCGACACTTCTCGCGCAATGCGTCCTGCCTCCCGCGCACGCTCCGTCAGCGTTCCATCCAGGTGCACCAGGCCGAATCCTCCCGCCTCGTAGCCCGTGCTCATGGGATACCAGGCGTAAAGACAGACCGCCCGCGCGGCGCGCGCCAGCGCGCTCCAGATCCAGATGCGCAGGTCGCCTGGTGTCACCTCACTGGAGAGGTTTGTGGCAATGGTTCCGAAGCCGGCCTGCAATTCGCCGATATAGAACCCATTGCGTCCTGAGGCAAACCCGAAGGAGCGTGTGAAGTCCAGCAAAGCCGCGCGCCACGCGGGATCGCGATCCACAAACGCCGAATGCTTGGGATAGAAGGACGTTCCGTAGTAATCCACCTGCCGGGCAAACACCCAATCGTCACCCTGGCCTTCCCAATGGTGTGGAGAGGTGAATAACCCCACCGCAGCCGCATGGCTGGTGGTTTCGGCCTGCGGTGTGTGCCGTTTCACTGCCTCGTATCGGGCGCGCAAATCCTCGCCCAACTTGTCTACGATGAAGTGCTTCCAATCCAGGTAGTCGCGATAGCTCAGAATCGTGCTGAGCCTCGGCGGCTCCACTTCGTCCCACGCCTCGTAGCGGCGGTACCACGCATCGTTGAGTTGTTCCAGCGCTGGATACCGTTTCTGCAGCCAGCGGCGAAAGCGGGCCTGGGTATGTTCGCACCAGCAGAACTCGGGCCGCGAAATGTAGGTCGGGTTGGCCCAGTTGATGACGTGCGGTTCGCTCCACAGGTCCCAGGCGTGGAACGCCGGGGAGCGTCCCAGGCGTTGGGCGAGCGCATCCAGGAAACGGATCTCGGCGGCATGTACTCCGGCGTGATCGCGGCAGTAACCCGGCGCAGACTCTGGCCGGATTGCCATTCCGTTGGAGGAAACGAATGCAGCGCCAGGAAACTCGCGCCCCACCCACGCGGGCGCGGAATCCAGGTAGACCTGCAGGATCAGCTTCAGCCTCATCTCCTCACACAGTTCCAGCAGCACTTCCACGGTGCTGAAATCGTATGCGCCACGCCGGGGTTCACCTGCCGACCAGTCCAGCCAGGCGCGAATCGAATTGAAGCCCAGCCCGCGGATTTGATCCAGGTCCTTGCGCCACTGGTCCTTTTGGGCGCGGGCGTTCCGCTCCACCATCGGTGCACGCGCTTTGCCGCCTCCATACCAAACAGCCACCGGGAGGAATCCCTCGGCCGCCTGAAGCGCGGAGACGGCCAGCAGCAATACGCCCAGCAGTTTCATCTCGATTCCACGAACCCCACCACTTCCAAATCGTAGTCGGTGTAGGTGCGCAACGTGCCGCGCAGCCAGAGCAAGGCCCGGCGTTCCTTCCAGATCGGAATGATGGGCCGCAGGTTGTCGGCTGCCGAGTCCTTTGTCACCGCTGTCCAGTCAAACCCTCCCCCGGGTTTGGAACGGCCACGGAACAGTTCGCGGCGTGGCAGCGCAGACCCGCGGGCCGGATCGGCGTTTGTAGAGATGAACACCGTGGATGCGTCGAACGGATCCACCGCACCCAGACCTGTGTAGTCCGCCTCGGCTGGGTAGAGCCGAGAGCCCGCATAGGCGATCTCCTGGTCCTGCCAGCGTCCACCGCTCCAGCGCGCCAATCGGAAGCGGTGGTCCTTGCCGTGTTCGCGGTCCGGCAGGCTCCCGGAATCCTTCTGCACTGTGTACAGCAGAAGGAGTTCGCCCGAAGGCGTGATGTGAAAATCGGTGGTCCAGGCCACGTTGTTTTCGTCACCCTGGAAAATGCGCGTCCCCTCTTCCGGCGCCTTCAGCCCCTCATCCAGTTTCCGGATCACCGTGCCGTCTGAGCGGTGCAAGCGTCCGTCCCGGTAAAACACGTGGTACACGCTGTTGTTGAAATTCCTCGGGTGTCCTTCGGTATAGGCGAGATGGATGGTGTCCACTCCGTCTGAGCAATATTTCACATACGGACGGTGGCGGAACGCTAAAGGCACATCAATCACCACGCCGCCCGCCTTCCACGTCTCCCCCAAATCATCCGACCAGATCACGGACGGCTTGAACGAGTTCTCGTAGCCTCGGTAGAAGTTGTAGATCCGCTTCTCCTTCGACAGGTAGAAAGGGTTGGAATAAGTGACTCGCGACGCGGGGCTGGGCACAAAGATCTTTCCAGGTCCCCAGCGGTCTGCGGAACCCCGGGAAGCGGAAATTCGGTAATGGATCTGGTTTCGCGTGCCATGACGTGCATACAGAGCCAGGATCTTTCCGTCGGGACGCTCCAGCAGGGCAGGGGAGTTGTGGTCGTCTAACCACTGCTGCGGGTCGTCACCCTCTTTCGGAGTTTCCAGCGGGAAAGGCTGGCGCTGCCCGTTCCTCCAGTTGTACGACGTCACTTCGATGCGCCCGCGGCGGGTCTGGTCGCGCCACCCAGAGGCCACAGTTCCGAAAACGATCTGGTTGCCCACCACGATGGCGCGCTCGTCTTCAAACCAGCACCACCCGCCGTCGTCATGGAACACCCGGATCTCCGGACCGGACTGTGCAGAGAGCACCGCTCCCCCTGCTGCGGTCAAGAAAGCCCTGCGAGAAAGCTCTGATGGGTTCATCGTGGCGCATTGTATCAGCCCCTTCTACCCTGCCATGATAAAAGCAGACCATTTCATGCGGAATTCTCTTGTCGTAGCCCAGGAGGCCCCGCCGGGCGATGCTGCGTTGGTTGATCTGGTGATGGACCCGGAGTTCGGGCAGGGTGGGGCGCTGGATCAGGTCCTCGTCTCGCGCTCTATTGAGGCCAAACAACGGCTATTCGATGGGCTGGTGGAACCGATTGCCCCGCTCTACGTTTCCAGCTACTGCCGCGAACACTGTACCTACTGCAATTACCGCGCCGGGAACAAAGCGCAAGGGATCGTGCGTAAGCGATTGTCCGACAATGAGTTGCGCCGCGAGGTGGCTTATCTTGCCGAGGAAAAGGGGCTGCGCTTTATCGAACTGGTGTACGCCAGCGATCCGCACTTGCGGCACGGAGATATGGCCCGTCACGTGGCCATCGTCCGAGAGACGCTCGAGGGATATGGTGGCGGCAAGGTTGGGCTTAGCGCCGAACCGCTGACCGCGGACGAATACCGGGCGCTCCGCGATGCCGGCCTGGATCTTTGTGTGCTTTGGATGGAAACCTACGATCAGGAGCAGTACCGCGCCACACATCCTGGCTTAGGTGCTAAGTCAAACCAGCAGAACCGGATAGAAGCCTACCAGCGCATGCTTCAGGCAGGCATCCCGGAAATTGGCATGGGCGTGCTTTCCGGGCTGGGCCCCTGGCGGCAAGACTGGTATGCCCTGATGCAGCATGAACTTCTTCTGCGCCAGCGGTATGGCCGCGGGGCGGCAGTGCTCGGGATTCCCCGGATGCAGCCCGCGGCGGGCGCTCTGCGGACGGAGTCACCCTACCGCCCCAACGACAGGCAATTCCGCGCGCTCATTGCGTTGCACAACCTGTTCGCTCCTGATTGCAGGCCGTTCATCAGTACCCGGGAGGAGTTCGAATTCTGCGTGGAACTGGCGCAGGGGGGCGGTTGTCTGTTTACATTCAATTGCTCCACCATCCCCGGCGGCTACACGTTGGGGTCTCAGGGCTACCAGTTCCGCACCGGCGACTACGACGCCCCGCTCTTCCGGCCACTGCTGGAACAAGCCCAACTCAGGGTTTTGGACTATTGAACCGGCGATCTCCGACGGGGCACAATAGCGAAGGTGACCACTGGGAGGGGCCGTACTTTGTGGACAGATGTTGAAAACGATCTTGCTAAGCTGTTGACAACGCGGGCGTTTCCGTCGCTGGCGGCTGAGCCGGCCTACCAGGAGCTGTTCCGGCGTGCCGGATTTCCGGGGAAACTGCCGACGGATCTCGCGCTGTTGCCGCCGCAGAAGCGCGCCGACCTCGAACAAGCCGCCCGAATGACTGCGCAACTGCTGCGCCTGGAATTAGAAAAGGCAAACTCGCTTCGCGAACGGCGGGCGAAAGTGGAAGTGATCGAAGGGCCCATTACGCTCTATCGCGCATGGTCCAACCGCCACGGAAATCGGGTTCGTTCCTGGTGGTTTTCGCCCCATCTGCTGGAGGCAGCGCTGGGAGACGCCGGGCACGACCGGGCGAAGACTCTGGCCTGGCTGCGCGACCGTCTGGCTGTCAGCTTCGACTTTGGCGACTGCGATCGCCTGGCCCAGCTTCAGCTCGGACCCAACAGTGCCGTTCCTTGTGTCGCCGCCTGGGGCCTGCCCATGCCAGGCTTTACTCCGAATGCGCTGAAGCAGGATCCCACCATCCCCCTGCCCGAGTATTTCGCCAAGCGCGCCATCACACTACAAGGACAGAAAACCCAATACTTTCTGCCTTATGTGCCCGCCTCCCGGGTCTCCGACTACTGGTAATGCGTTAAAGTGGGAGTCCAGAGGGAGGCAACGAGTCAATGAGGGCTTTACTGGGTGTTTTGTTTGTGACAACGATGCTAAGCGCGGCGGAGATCCCGCCCGCAGAGACGCAGATTGCGGGCGCTGTGCTGGCCGCCCCTGCCGAACTCCGCGCGGGCGCCACGGTCCTCGGCTACAACGAGAAAGGCGAATTGACCAAACTGCGAGAGGGGACCAACGAACTCATCTGCCTGGCCAGCGACCCAAAGCGCGACGGCTTCAACATTGCCTGTTATCACAAGGATCTGGAACCCTTTATGGCTCGTGGGCGCGAGTTGCTGGCGCAAGGCGTCAGCGGGAAAGAGCGGCAGCAGAAGCGCTTCCAGGAGATCGACGCGGGCAAACTGCCGATGCCCAAGGAGCCGCGAACGCTCTATGTCCTGACAGGGAAAAACTTCGACGCTGCCACGGGGAAGGTGGAGAACTCTTATCTGCGCTGGGTGATTTACACTCCATATGCGACATCGGCCACCACCGGCCTGAGCACCAAGCCCGTCGAAGGCGCACCCTGGCTGATGGACCCCGGCACGCCGGGCGCCCACATCATGATCAGCCCACCGCGCAGCAAGTGATTGGCAAGCCTGCCGGACTATAAGCCGGTTTCTGGTCCCCGTTGCCGGGGCGGCAGTCATTCCTCTGGGCCCCCCATTACTGAGGGGCTCTAGCGACCTACCCGGAAGTGGTAACGGAGCGGGCCACTCCATCCTCCCCTATTTGGTCTTGCTCCGCGTGGGGTTTTCCCTGCCACCGGCGTCACCGCCGGCGCGGTGCGCTCTTACCGCACCTTTTCACCCTTACCCCAAAGCCCGTAGGCCTCAAGGCGGTATCTTTTCTGTGGCACTATCCGTGGAACGCGCTTTGAGCACGCCCCCCCGGCCGTTAGCCGGCACGCTGCCCTGCGGAGACCGGACTTTGCCTCGACCGTTTCCGCCTGGCAGAGCCAGACAACCGCGGCCGCGACTGCCCGTCCGGCAAGCCTGCGCCTTTATTGTCCCATGCTTCCCGGTTGTCGGCCTCTGCTCGGCTTTGTTGCTTTCCCTTTTACCGAAAACCCGTATACTGGCCCTAATCCATGACCTCTGGGCAGAGTCACGCAGTTGTTTATGTCTTTGGCCCCTTCCATCTTCGCCAGGGCACGATGACCCTGGAGCGCAATGGCAGGGTCGAACCTCTTCCGCCGAAGGCGGTTGAGACTCTCCTCGCTTTGGTCGAATGCGCCGGGGAACTCGTCTGTAAGGAAGCTCTGCTCGCCCGAATCTGGCCGGACACGTTTGTCACTGAATCGAGCCTCACCCGTAACATTAGTGTTGTTCGTAAAGTGCTTCATGATGCAGGACTTCCTGGTGCGATAGAGACTCATGCCCGGCGTGGTTACCGGTTCGCCCTTCCTGTCAGATGTCATACTGGTGAACCGCTCTCCCGAAAGCCCCGGGATTTTCCTCCCGTCGCATGGGCTGCTGCCGCGCTCATTCCTTTGCTTTTGCTCCTACCCGGTTCCATCTCCCGCTCCGAGTTTTCGCCCAACGCCGAAGCGCTCCGCGAAGCCCGTATCGGCCGCTATTTGCTCGACAAAGTCACGCCGTCCGATGCGGTCAAGGCGCTTGGTCATTTCCAGAAAGCCGTACTTGCGGATCCTGAATCGGCCGAAGCCCACGCCGGCCTGGCGGCCGCGTATGTTCTGCGGGCCGAACTTCAAGGTAAGGAAGCACAGCCAGCATATGCCGCCGCGAAACACCACGCCCGCCGCGCCATCGAGATGGACCCAACCCATCCGGCGGCCCACTTGGCCCAAGGAGTATCGCTTCTCTATGGTGACTGGGATTGGAGCGGGGCCGAACGCGCCTACCGCCGGGCGATCCAGATTGCTCCACAAGACCCTGCTGCCTACGAGCGGCTCGCCCACCTGCTTTCGCGGCTTGGGCGTCACGATGAGGCGCTGAAGGCAGTACGGCAGGGCATCGCCCTTGACCCTGCTTCACCCCGGCTCGGCTCTCGTCTCGCCTCCGTGCTCTATCTAGCCCGCCGCTATTCCGAATCCGCCGCCGAATGCCGCCAGGTTCTTGACCGGGATTCTGAGTACGGCCTCGCCCACTACTACCTCGGATTGTCCCTGGCTTTCCTCGGCGAGTATTCTGAGGCTCTGAGCCACCTCCAGCGCTCCGGACTTCGCGATGCGCTGCTTCGTGCCGATAGCGTGTGGGTCCAGGCCCTTGCCGGCCAAACGCCCGCCATTCAGGGGTTGGAGCAACCCAGCTCTCTGATGACGGTTCTGGCTTTCGGGAAGGAAGATCAAGCCCTCCGACTGATTCAGCGCTGGGTCGAGCAGCGTGATTCCAGCGCGCTTAATCTTCCCTCAGACCCGAGACTCGATTCGCTCCGCCGCCACCCGGAGTTCGCCTTGCTGGTCGCCAAGGTTTGTTCGGGGAGTATCCCGCTCACCGCAACTCCCTGAAGCGTTGTACGGCAGGCAGAATCGGCAGATCCATTCCAGGCAGCGCCTGGGGCTGTATCGTGACTGAGACTGCCGCGACAGGTTTCAGTCTGCCGGTTGCGTCCATTTCAGCTGGCCACATCGCGACTACTGCCAAATGGACGAATGCATTCGAAGCTGGAATCAGTCGTTCACATCTCACCTCACCAGGCTCCGCTTGGATCGACAGCCTGCGGGTCGTCTGCGCGCCTCCGGGGGCGGGGGTGGTCACAATGAACGATTCCATCTTGAACTGCAGATAAGGTTGCGGTTGTGCAACACAAAGCACAGCCGACGCGCCCGGGGCCACTGGAACGGCAGGCCATACGTTTTCCACCTGATAGCTCTTCTTCATTTGCGCCGCAATGGGCGTGGCGGTCCAGATCATCGCCAAGAGCCCAGCCAGCAGATGTTGCTTCCTCATGGCATCTTCCCAATGGCCTGCTATCGCGCAGCCGCTTCGCGCACCTTTTGAACTGCCGGCAGGAGAAGCGGGTAGGGCACCGTGTCGTCCGACAGGATGAGCGCTGCCGCCGCGCCGCCGTTCTCCAGTTCCTCCCGCTCGTTTGCCCCACTCCTCGGCACCGTGAAATCGATCTTGGTGAAATTCAAGGACCACTCTGGGCCGGCGGCCGCTGCTTCGGTGCAGCGCGTGTCTCCCAATCCGAGTGAGAACTCCAATCCTGGTCCGCCCGCCCCCAACTGCACGGCTTGAGCCACAGACGATGGCGCCGCCCCTGGCAGCGCGTCAGCCACTCGGGAAAAGCAGGCGAACAACGATTGCCCGGCGCGAGGGGGTGGCGTGGCATAGGATCTCTCAATGACATACCTCTTAGGGTTTCGAGCGGGACCTCCAATCCCTGGCTTCCCGGCTGTCTGGAGAATGGGTTGGAGCAAGACCACGGGCTGGGTGGTCCCACCTGTAATCAGGTACAGACCGGTCGCAATCAGGGGTACGGCTCTGCCTGTCGCATCCTCCTCGACGGGCTTGCCAAGCGCAATCGCAGCCGCATACCTGCCGCCGCCAAAAGAAGTCAGGCTCTTGCCAACGCGCTGCAACAAAATGCCGAAGTCGTTGCAACTCGACTGCCCGGGCGCCAAAGTCATGGTAAGGACGCCCGGCACATCGGCAGCGGTGGTCATGGCGCGGGGAGCTGCATCACCGATCGCCACATGCAAAGGGAGGGGTTGGATCCCGGCGTTGTATGCGCAGAGCACGATAGCGCTGGATTGGACAGGATCTTTCCAAACGAAGAACTCCACTTCGATCTCATTCGCATGCTTATTATCTGCAAGCCCCAGTGCTGGCGGTGTACTGGCCAAGGCCAGGAGAGTGAAGCAGTGCCAATTCCGCATGGGCCGAATCTTACGCTGGCAGGAGCATCTTGTCCTCACAACAGCAGGACTAAGCCCTTACAAAGTTCCTCGCATGTGTAACTCCTTCTAATGACTATTGATTCAACTTGAAGTTCACTTCGATCACGGTGACCACTTCCACGGGTTCGCCGTTCAGTAACGTTGGCCGGTAACGCCACTGGCGCACGGCGTCCGCGGCTGCTGCGGCAAGTAGGGGGTGACCGCTGGCCATTTTCAGTTGCAGGATGCTGCCGTCCGTGCCGATTACGGCGGTGAAGACCACCTTGCCTTCGATGCGGGTCTGGCGGGCGAGCGGCGGGTAGGCTGGTATCACCCGGTGCACGAGGCGGGCCTCCTGGACGTTGCCGCCTTGTTGGATCCGGATGACAGGCTTCGGTCCCGGTTTCGTGGGTGGTGGCGGGGGAGGAGGGGGCGCCGTTGGCGGCAGCAGTGGGCTGAACTTCCCTTCAGACGCCATTCCCCATAGGGCCTGCGTGCCAGGAATTCCGTGATCGACTCCGCCCGGCGGCGGCGGGTCCGCGGGTTCGACCAGCATGGCGACCTTAGCCGGGATCCGGCTGGGCTGGTAGAAGCCCGCGGGCCGGGCCCCGCGCGGGGCCGATTGCCGGGGCGCAAGGTTTCGGGCAACAGTCGGTTCGGCAGCCTTGGCCGGCGGCGGAGCGATACGGATGCCCGCCAGCCGCGCCGCCTGCGGCAACACGGCGGGGTGCGCCAATGGAACCAGAACCGCCAGAGTAAACAGGCCGCTTTGCAGCAGCACCGAGAGAACGAAGGACCAGCCGGTGCGGACCTCTCCCCGGCGGGACAGCAGGCTTTGTTCAAACATGTCTCGCTTCCTCAAAGTGGAGTGGGCGAGACGGCGCCGTCACGCAATCTGCTGGATTGGACGCCGCGCCAGCAGGGATGTTCCCGGAGCGATCAGGGAGCGATGCGAATGATCACCACCTGTCGGTCGAACCATTTGCCGATGAATCGTCCAATGAGAGCGCCCGTGGGCATTGCGCCAATGCCCAGCAACGCGACACCGGTCTTTTCAGCCACGGTGGCGCTTCCGATGCCCAGGACACCTGCCGCGGTCAGGCCTGCCAGCAGCCCCAGGCCCCCACCCACCGCCGTACCGATAGCCCGGCCCCGGCCCACGTATTCCGTGAGTTGGATGTGTGTCACAGCGCCGTAGGGGATGCTGGGGGTGCGTTCCGCGTCCAGGGAGAGCCCCATGCTGTTGACGGCCAAAACGCGCGCCTTCGTCGCGCGGCCATCTACAGTGAATATAGTCGCCTGACGGTTCACCAGCGCAGCGGCCAATTCCTCGCGTGCCAGTTCCATTTCGCGCTGGCTGCCCAGCCCCCAGCAAGGGGTGGCAGCCAGGATCGCAATGCTCAGAAAGAAAGGGCTGCGCATCGCCCGTTGGACGAAGCAGCAGCCCTCGGAGTTGCAGGGAATCCAGGCAGGTTATGAGATTTCGCAGCCACGGAAGAACCAGGCTAATTCCATGGCTGCATTCTCATCGGAATCGGAACCGTGGGACGCATTGCGTCCGATGTTGGTGCCGAACAACTTCCGGATGGTGCCCTCGGCGGCCTTGGCCGGATCCGTGGCGCCCATCACTTCGCGCCACTTGGCTACCGCGTCTTCCCGTTCGAGAGCCAACAGCACCACCGGGCCCTCGGTCATGAACGTAATAAGTTCCTCGAAAAAGCCCTTGCCCTTGTGCACGGCATAAAACCCCTCCGCCTGAGGGCGAGTGAGATGCTCGCGCCGCATGGCGAGGATCCGGAAGCCGTTCCGCTCGATCAGGGACAGAATCTCTCCCGTCCTGCCCGCAGCAACAGCGTCCGGCTTAATGATGGCAAACGTTTTACTCATGAAAATCGAAAAATCTCCAGTGGATTTACTTTAGAATTTGTTGAACACGGGCGCCCATTTCGGCCGGCGTTTCGCACACGGTGATGCCGGCTGCGGCCATGGCAGCCATCTTGTCGCTGGCTTTGCCGCTGCCGCCGGAAATGATCGCGCCGGCGTGGCCCATGCGGCGGCCGGGCGGCGCGGTCTGCCCGGCGATGAAGCCGACAATGGGCTTCTTCATGTTCTCTTTCGCCCAGGCGGCGGCGATCTCCTCATTGTTTCCGCCGATCTCACCGATCATGATGACGGCGTGGGTTTCCGGATCGTCGTTGAACAGGCGGAGTGCGTCGATATGGGTGGTGCCGACAACCGGGTCGCCGCCGATCCCGATACATGTGGATTGCCCGATGTCCAGAGTTGTGAGTTGACCGACGGCCTCATAGGTCAGCGTGCCGGAACGGGATACCACGCCAACGTGGCCCTTCTTGTGAATGTGGCCGGGCATGATGCCCATCTTGCACTCCCCGGGCGTAATGATGCCAGGGCAGTTCGGTCCAATCAGCCGGGTTGAGGGACGCGTCTGCAAAAATTCCCACGCCTTCACCATGTCCATAGCGGGAATGCCTTCCGTAATACAGACCACCAGTTCGATGCCGGCCGCGGCGGCTTCCATGATGGCGTCTGCCGCGAAGGGCGGCGGAACGAAAATCAGCGATGCGTTGGCCCCGGTCGCTCGCACAGCCTCGTCCACCGTATTAAATACCGGGCGATCCAGATGCGTCGTGCCGCCCTTGCCAGGAGTAATGCCTCCCACGACATTTGTTCCATAGGCGATGCACTGGCTGGCATGGAACGTACCTTCCTTGCCGGTGAATCCCTGCACAATGACGCGCGTATTCCGATTGATCAGAATGCTCATGACTGATTCCCTTACCTGGCGAGCGCCACGACTTTCTCCGCCGCGTCCTGCATGCCATCGGCGAGCGAAAACGCAAGCCCCGACTCCCGCAGGATTTTCTTGCCCTCTTCAACGTTGGTGCCTTCCATGCGCACCACCACCGGGAGGGTCAAGTGCAAGTCGCGCGCGGCGTCCACCACGCCCGCGGCCAGCACGTCGCAACGCAGGATTCCCCCAAAGATATTGATCAGCACCGCCTTGACTGACTGATCCATCATGAGAATGCGGAAGGCGTTGGTGATCTGCTCTTTATTCGCGCCGCCCCCGACGTCGAGGAAATTCGCCGGATTGCCGCCGGCGTACTTGATGATGTCCATCGTGGCCATGGCGAGCCCCGCGCCGTTCACCATGCACCCTACGTTGCCATCGAGCTTGATGTAGTTCAAACCGAACTTGGATGCCTCCACCTCCAGCGGATCTTCCTCATTGAGATCGCGCAATTCTTGGATGTCGCGGTGGCGGAAGAGAGCGTTATCGTCGAAGTTCATTTTGGCGTCGAGCGCCACAACCCGGTTGTCCTGGGTGAGAATGAGCGGATTGATCTCGGCTAAAGAGCAATCCATTTCCTCATTGCAACGGGCGAGGGCGATGAGGGTTTTCACTGCTGCATTCACGGCGGCAGCGGGCAAGCCCATGCCAAAGGCCAATTTCCTCCCCTGCCAAGCCTGCAGGCCGAGGCCCGGCTCGATGGGTTCTTTCAAGATCAGTTCGGGGGTCTTGGCGGCCACCTCTTCAATGTCCATGCCGCCCGCGGCCGAGGCCATCAATACGGGCTTGGCAAGCGCGCGATCCAGCACAATCCCGGCATACAGTTCGCGAGCGATCGGCAGCGTTTCCTCCACGAGCACCGAATGCACAATTCGCCCTTCTGGACCGGTTTGATGGGTCACCAGGGTCATACCCAGGATCTGCTTTGCGGCCGCGTGCGCTTCGTCGGGGTTCGCGGCGAGTTTCACGCCACCACCCTTCCCGCGGCCGCCGGCATGGATCTGCGCCTTCACCACAACGCGGCCTCCTAATTCGGCAGCGATCGCATGCGCTTCCTCGGGGGTGACGGCCACCCGTCCCCGGGGCACAGGAACCCCGTAGCGGGCCAGAACGGCCTTCGCTTGATACTCATGAATCTTCATAGGGATGTGTTAGGCTCGGGAGAAGCCTCGCACCTCAATATAGCATGCCGCTATTACCATTCCTTCATAAACTCCTTGCAAGAGAGGCTTTGTCCGCGCAAGATGCCCGTGCGGCGATGTCCTCCATCCTTCGCGGCGAGGCGTCCACCGCGCAGATTGCGAGCTTCGCCGTGGCGTTGCGCATGAAGGGCGAAACGGCCGAAGAGCTTCGTGGTCTGGCTCTTGCGATGCGTGAGAACGGGCTCCGCGTGGAACATGGCCTTGAGAATGAACCGGTGCTGGACACTTGCGGCACCGGCGGCGATGGGCTGGGTACCTTGAACGTTTCCACAATCGCGGCGCTGGTGATCGCCGGGGCGGGGGTTCGCGTTGCCAAACACGGCAACCGCTCATCCCGGGGCCATTGCGGCAGCGCGGATTTGATGGAGGCGCTCGGGGCGCGCCTGGCCACGCGGCCAGTGGAAGTAACGCAAGCGCTGCACGAGATCGGGTTCGCCTTTCTTTTTGCGCCCGCTTTTCATCCAGCCATGAAGAACGCGGCCCCAGCCCGCCAGGAGTTGCAGACCCGGACTGCGTTCAATCTACTGGGACCGCTCACCAATCCCGCGGGCGCCAACGTGCAAGTGGTCGGCGCCCCCGACGTGAAAACAGCCGAGTTACTTGCGGTGACTTTGGCCAGTTTGGGATTGCCTCGAGGGTTTGTGGTGCACGGCGACAGCGGGTTGGATGAGGTCAGCACTACCGGGCCAACGCAGGTTTTTAGTTTGATGCGCGGAGCCATTGACCATTTCACCTGGCAACCTGCCGATTTTGGTGTGGCTTCAGCGTCGATTCACGAGTTACTGGCTCCAAGCATCGAGGCCAACAAAGAAATAGCTTTAGCCGTATTGCGCGGCGAGCGCGGCGCCGCGCGAGACATCATTCTGGTGAATGCGGCGGCCGGGCTTTTAGCTGCTGGCGCCGCCAGTGCACCCAGAGAAGCGTGCGCGATGGCTGCCGCCTCCATTGATACAGGGAGGGCAAACGTTGTGCTGGACCGCTACATTGAGTTCACCCAGCGCCGGGCGATTGCGCTTGAATCCGGTCAGTAGGTCAATACTCTGTGGCCTGCGGGTTGCCGCTTCGCGAATCCCGTTTTCGCTTGGGCCAGACCGAACGCCAGCACCAGCGACGCCAAGGTCAGCGCCAGAGAATATCCTGCGGCCGGCATGACCGGGCTTGCAGGGGGAATTTCCTTTGACACCGGCGCCGCGACTTCCGCGGGCATCATTGCCGGGCGGAAAAGAATTTCATCCGTGGTCAGCAATTCTTCCAAATCCAATTTTGGGGATTCGGCTGGCAATTCAGCTGCCGGAAGAAGCAGAGAAGGCAGCAAAGTCCGCTCCGGCGCCCTAGCACTTGCGGCCATCGAAAGCGAATCCTCACCTAAACCCGCCGCAACTCCTGCAGCGGCGAACAGCGGCAACAGCAATACCGCCGTGAGCAGAGTACGAGCGCACATCTGGTAGACCTCCGGTAGTTGCTTTCTCGAGGAGACAAATCCCCTCGGATGCACGTAATGAAGGGACAGCGTTTGGCGTGGCTGTCCAAAAAGGTGGGGTGAGTAGTTCTAGTATGCCCTAAGAAAAGCCCTCAGCCAATAGCGGAAACGAGCGGGAAAGTACTATGAATTGGCTAGGCCAGGCTGCCCGCGTGCCGTTTAAGGATTTGCGGCAGGTTCGTGGAAAAGGCGGAGCGCGCCATCACCATGTTGGCGCCGGCGTCCTGCGCCTGTTGCTTCAGCTCGCCATTGACATGGGAAACGAAGCCAATCACTGTAATGGGCCGGGTTGACTCGTCGCTTTTGAGTTTTGAGATCATCGAAACCGGCTTCGATCCGTTGTTGTTGAGATCGACGATCACGAGGCTGGGCGGGTCAGCTTTCGCCTTCGCCAAAAGATCCTTTTCGTTCTTAAGAAACTCCACGTCGAAGCCGTTGCGTTTCGCCATGTCATTGATCTTCACCACGAAGAACAAATCTTCCACGGCGGCCAGGATTTTGCGCTTGTTCAATTGCATCCAATGACCAGTATTTTGCGAGGTTGTTGAATCCGGGTTGACTCGGAAGGGCTGCCAGGCAGAAGTGCAAGGCAACCTTGATCTTAGCGCCCCAAAGGGGGAACCGCAACCGCCCATGGTATCGTCGAAAGACCATGGGCGACGAAAGCCTCTTTGCCGACCCTCTCCGCTACGGCCGCGCGCCAAGCGCGGCGGCGGTGGTGATCTTCGGAGCCAACGGCGACCTGACCAAACGAAAACTGGTGCCGGCCCTGTTCCGATTGGCCTACGAGCGCCGGTTGCCTTCCGGGTTTGCGCTGATTGGCATCTCGCGCACACCTCTCACAGACGAAGCGTTTCGCGCCAAGATGCGGGAAAGCACACAGCGTTTCCTTGAAGACAGCCCGTTCGAAACACCGCTGTGGGAGGAGTTCGAGCGGCGCCTGTATTATCTGTCTGGCGACGTGGGTGATCCCGCACTGTACCAGGCGCTGTCTTCGAAGCTGGCGGCGCTGGAGCAAACGCACCAGACTGAAGGCAGTGTTCTCTACTATCTCGCCACACAGCCGGCACACTACGCCCCCGTGGCCCGCGGGTTGGCCTCAGCCAGCCTCCACCGGTCCAGCGGGAACGGCTGGCGGCGGCTCATTGTGGAGAAGCCTTTCGGGCACGATTTGTCCAGCGCGGCCGCGCTGCATCGTGACCTCCAGGCTGTATTTCCTGAGCGCGACATTTACCGCATCGATCACTACCTGGGCAAGGAGACCGTGCAAAACATTCTGGCCTTCCGGTTCGGCAACGGAATCTTCGAGCCGCTCTGGAACCGCCGCTATATCCAGCACGTGCAGATCACTGCCGCAGAGTCGATCGGCGTAGAAGGCCGCGGCGGTTACTACCAGGAAGCTGGCGCGCTGCGGGACATGATTCAGAATCACCTGCTTCAGGTGATGGCGACGGTGGCGATGGAGCCGCCCGCCAACTACGATCCGGATGCGGTGCGCGATGAACGCGCCAAACTGTTGCGCGCCATCCGGCCGCCAGCGCAGGACGAGGTGCCGATGGTTGCGGTGGCGGGCCAATATGGCCCAGCGGAGATCGGGGGTGAGGCCGTGCCCGGATTCCGCGAGGAACCAGGCGTTGACCCGGAGGCCCAAACAGACACCTATGCGGCCTTGACTTTGTCTGTCGAGAACTGGCGCTGGGCCGGCGTACCCTTTTACGTCCGCACGGGCAAACGCCTGCCGAAAAGAGTCACCGATATTGCGATTCAGTTCCACCGGGCTCCCCTCGCGCTGTTCGAGACCGGGCCCGGCGCCGCTTCGCCCGGAGAATGGCCCAACCTGTTGGTGCTGCGCATCCAGCCGGAGGAGGGGATTTCACTCCGCTTTCTTTCAAAGCGCCCGGGTTCCGGGATGATGCTGCGGCCAGTCAACATGGACTTCAACTACGGTTCGAGCTTCGGGTCCCGTTCGCCTTCGGCGTACGAGACGCTGCTGCTGGATGCGCTCGAAGGCGACGCCACACTGTACACACGGCAGGACATGGTGGACGCTTCCTGGTCGGTGGTGCAGCCTGTGCTGGACGTGTGGTCTGCCACGCGATTCGACTTCCCCAACTATGCGGCGGGCAGTTGGGGTCCGGAAGCCTCGGATGCCATGCTGGCCCGCCGGGGCCACCGCTGGAGACTGCCATGAGCATCAGCGCGGGCGCACTGCTGCAGACTCTGGAATCGACCTGGCGCGAACTCGCCCGTCAAGACGAGCACGAAACGCTGCGGGCCTGCGCCACAACGATTCTCATCCTGACGCGTCCCGAAGATGATCCCCGCCATCTTGGTTCTGTCTTAGCCGAGGTGATGCATGAGTATCCATCGCGCGCAGTTCTGCTCCATTTCCCGGAGGAGTCTGGCACGCCGATGGAAGCGCGTGCAACAGTGCAATGCTGGCTGCCTTTCGGCCGGAGACAGCAGATCTGCTCGGAACAAATCGAAATTCAGGCGCCGCGTGATCGCGCTCACCACATCCCGCCAGTCTTGCGCGGCCTGCTGGTGCCTGATCTGCCCGTGTTTCTCTGGTGCAGGGATTTGAGTCTGATGGCCGTTCCCCCACTGGCTCCGCTGTTTGGCCTTGCCGGCCGCATTATCGTGGATAGCGTCCCGTATCCCGATGCGCGCGAGCCCTTTCAGACCTTAGCTGCCCTGCGCCAGCAGGGATATGCTTTTTCGGACCTCGGCTGGACCCGCGTGACGCGATGGCGTGCACTGCTCGATCGGGTGTTCCAAACGTCCGCCTGCCGGGCCGGACTCCGCGCCGCCCGCCACGCTGCCATTGGCTGGTCAGGAGCAGGCACTCCGGCGGTAGCCTGTTACCTTGGCGCCTGGCTTCGCAGCCACCTTCCGGACCTCGAACTCACTATGGAAATCGAAGATCCTCAATTCCCGCCGCCCGGCACTGGCCGCATCCGCAGACTCGCCATCTCCGGAGACAGGTTTCAGGTGGAAATCCGGCGCCCGACGGGAACCATGGTGGAAGTGACCGGAGGGGGCTTGCGGCAACAGTTGATGTTCCCGCTCTTCCAGGAAGCGGATCTTCTCCGGGAGGAACTCGCCATTCTCGGCCGCGACCAGCGTTTTGAGTCCTCGCTGCCTGATGCCATGCGGCTGGCGGGAGTGGCCGCTTGAAGAAGGGCACGATTCACGTTGCCCAGACCCCGGGCCAGGCAGCTCAAGCCTGCGCGAAATGGACTGCGGGCTACCTGCGCACGGCTTTGGATTCGAGTGATCAGGTTTCCGTCGCCCTTTCCGGCGGCTCAACGCCCGCGCTCCTGTTCAATGCCTGGCTCGGTGAGAATCTCGATTGGCGCCGCATTCAGATATTCCAGGTAGATGAGCGCGGAGTCCCCCCGGGTCACCCCGACTCAAACGCCTCGATGATCGAGCGGGAGCTGCTTCGGCCCGGCGGGGTGCCCCCTGAAAACTTCCATCGCATTCTGGCGGAACTGCGGGCCAGCGAGGCCGCCGTCCGCTACGCTGAAGTGCTGAGAACCGAGCTTGGCCCTGCTCCACGGATTGATCTGGTTCTCTGCGGCGTAGGCGCCGACGCGCACACGGCCAGCCTCTTCCCCGGCGATCCCCTGGTCGACAACCGGGAGGGGCTGGTCTCCGCGACCTGGGTGGAAAAAGCCGGCCAGTGGCGAATCACATTGCTGCCAAGTGTGTTGCTCGCTGCCCGCTGTGTGGTTGCCCTGGCCGCCGGAGGTAACAAGGCCAATGCCTTCCGGCGGATCTTTGATGACGCTACACCGCTCAGAGAAGCCCCTGCCCGTCTGCTGCGCGAAACGACCGGGGAGCTGCACTGGTTCCTCGACCAGGCTGCGGCGCCCTAAAGAGTTTACACGCATCTACGAAGATCTTCGTTGATCTTACGAAATCCTTCGTATAGCATTGGGTTGTGGAGAATCGATCGGATCCTTCTGTTCCAAGGCCGACACCGGCCGAACTCGAGATTCTGGGCGTGCTCTGGGAAATCGGACCCGCCACAGTCCGGCAGGTGTTCACCGCGCTCGAAGCCCGCAAACCGGCAGGCTACACCACTGTGCTGAAGCTCATGCAGATCATGGCAGAGAAGGGACTAGTGGTGCGGGATGAGTCGGGGCGCGCGCACATTTACGCCCCGGCGGTGCCCAAAGAGGAGACGCAGGGCACGTTGGTGGAAGATCTGCTCGAGCGTGTGTTCGGCGGCTCAGCTGCAAATCTGGTGCAGCGTGCGCTGGCCGGCCGGCGGCTCAGCGCGGAGGAACGGGAAGCCATCCGGAGTCTGATCAACAAGGTGGAGGGACAGCCATGATGTTCCCGGGAACGCTCGGGTGGGACAGTGTGCGCCTGGGCTGGACGCTGATTCACTTCGTCTGGCAAGGTGCGCTGGTGGCGGCAGTGGTGGCGCTACTGCTGGGCTGGTTGCGCGAAGCCCCTGCCAGAGTCCGCTATGTGGTGGTGTGTGTTGGCCTGGTGGGGATGAGTGTGCTGCCGTTGGCCACTTGGATCCTGCTGGATGCGGCATGGGACGAGGCCGCTTCTCAGACGCTGAGTGCCAGCGGCGCGTTGTTACTAGTGCCCGTGTCCATTGCCGAACGTGGTTTTCGGTTGGATGCCTACTTGCCTTGGCTGGTAACGGCTTGGCTGGCGGGTGTGGTTTTCCTGGCGTTCCGGCTGGTGGGAGGATGGGCGCTGGCGCACCAGCGGGGGCGGCGGTGGATCAGCACGCCTCCCGCGTGGCTGGAGGAATGTGCCCGGCGATTGGCGGCACGGTTTCCAGCGCCGCCTCAATTCCGTCTGTGGATTTCCGGGCGCTGCGGCGTGCCGCAGGTCGTGGGCGCGTTCAAGCCCGTCATCCTGCTGCCGGCTGCGGCGGTGCTGCGACTCGATCCGCGCCAGATCGAAATGATCTTGGCGCACGAGTTGGCGCACATTGTCCGGCGCGACTATCTGGTGAATTTGCTGCAGTCGGTGGTAGAGTGTGTTCTTTTCTACCATCCCGCCGTTTGGTGGCTTTCCGCACAGGTTCGAGCCGAGCGCGAGCATTGTTGCGACGATGTGGCAGTCGCGCTGTGCGGCGATACTTTGGAATACTCCAGGACTCTTCTGGCGCTCGAAGAAAGCCGGAGCGGATTCGCTGTGGCCTTTACGGGCTCGCCTTTGCGGCGGCGGATCGCCCGGCTGCTGAATCAGGGCGGGACAACAGGGCCTGCGCCTTTGCTTCCAATTCTTGCCGTAGCTCTGATGATTGGCGCGGGGATGTTGTGGGGTAAAGGCCAAGCGCCTGCGCCACCCGATCCTCCATCGCCGCCAGCACCTGTCGTGTTGGGCCAGCCACCGGCAGCGCCAGCACCAGAGGCCCCGCCCGCGCCTCCAGCGCCACCAGTCCCACCCAAACGAGCCAGATTAACGCCTGAGGAGCGCGCCGAAGTCGAACGGGCCGTGGAAAAAGCGCGCAAGCAAATTGAAGCTGCCCGAGGCGAGATCGAGCAGGACGTGCGCAAGGCTGTGGAGGAGGCGCGGAAGGAACTGGAGAACAAGCGCCCCGAGATCGAGAAAGAGGTCAAGAAGGCCCTGGAGGAAAACCGCGCCTTCTCTGCGCAATTTCGTGAGGAAATCCAGAAGGCGATTCAGGAGTCGGTCCGGGCCTTTGCTGCGGCGAAGATCCATCAGGAAGTTCTCGTCGAGGCCCAAAAGGCAGCCCTAACCGCACTCAGCGAAGCGGAGAAGGGACTGCGGGAGGCAGTGCGGGCCGCGGCGGAGCAGGACAGGGCAGGGAATCGTGAACGCGAGCGCCGCATCCGGCAAGCGGACAGCCGATTTGGTGAAGGGGACACGCGAGGCTCGGAAACTGCCCGGGGCAAGATCTACGTCGAATCCGGTCCTCCGGACGAGATCTTCACCCCACCTGGCAGCCAGCGGCAGGTCTGGCGCTACAAAGATCCGAGCAAGCAAAAGGTCATTCGTGAGCTGGAATTCCAGGACGGCAAACTGATCCGCGACGACCGTCCTCAGTAGCCAACCTGCCGGCGGCTGAATTTGCGTTGGACGGTTACCGCGCGGCCAGAAAGCCCCTCGTATTGCCTTGGGCCTGAGCCAAGCGAGCACGGGCCTGCAGGCGCTCGAAGCGGGTTCGGATTTCTTCCTCTTCGGCCTGCGCGAGGTTGGCTTGTGCCGTAACGACATCCAAGTTGGTGGCCAGGCCGGCTTCATAACGCAGCCGGGCCAATTCCAGCGAATCGCGCGCCGCCTGAGCCGCAACTGCGGCCGCCCCACTCGCCCGTTCCGCCGCTTTCACTTCCAGCAGCGCCTGGCTCACTTCCTGGGAAATTGCGACCTCTACCTGCCGCCGTTCCTGCTCCCACTGCTCCAGCCGGAGACGGGCGGCTTTTACCTCGTTTTCGATGCGTCCGCCCGTGTAGATGGGGATGGTTACCGTACCCGCCACCAGGTAGGTGGACACTGTTGTGGGAATGGTGGCTCCGAATGCGCCCGCGTCGGCAACCACGCCAAATTTCGGCCAGCGCTGCCGGCTCGCTGCCTGGAGTTCGCGTTCCAGCACGGCGCGGCGCATTGCAAGGCTGCGCATCTCCGGCCGTGCGGCGTAGGCGATGTTTAGCGCATCATCTTCGGCTGGCGGCATGGGGGCGGCGTTCACCGATTCCGCGAGTTCGGCTGGGCCGGTGGTGGTCAGGCCCAGGGCGCGGATCAACTGCGTTGTGATCACGTCGCGGTCTCGCCTGGCAAAGGCCACGGCCACACGCTCGCGCTGCACTTGCTCGACGGCGCGCGCCAGGTCCAGCTTATTGGCCGTGCCTGCCTCGGTGCGGTCGGCCACCTGCCGCCGGATGGCTTCATAGTTGAGCTCTCTGGCTTCGGCGGCGCGCAGGCGGGACGATGCCTGGAGGGCTTGAAGGTACAGCTGAATGACACTGCCCAGCACGCGTTCGCGGGTCACCGAGGTGTCCTCCTCCGCCTGTTTAATTCGTTCTTTGGCGGCTCGAGTCGAAGCAATGAGCGCCGCGTCGAAGACGGTCTGCGACAGACGCGGGCGGGCGTCAAAGGTGCTGAAGGGGCCAAGGCGGTCCCGCAGACCGGGGAAGGTGAGACCGATGCCCGCGAGGTTAGTGACCTGGTAGGTGGTCTGCACCAAGCCGTTCAGTTGCGGCAGCAAACCGGAGCGGGTTTGGGCTGCCAGCGCTGCGTGTTCCGCCTGGCGCAACCGTGCCAGTTGCAGGTCAGGGTTGGCGCGCGCAGCGATATCAAGAGCCTGTTCCAATGTCAGGATC
The DNA here is from genome assembly GCA_964460395.1 of uncultured Solibacteraceae bacterium. Classification (GTDB taxonomy): domain Bacteria; phylum Acidobacteriota; class Terriglobia; order Bryobacterales; family Bryobacteraceae; genus CAYWQS01. The sequence goes on from CAYWQS010000017.1 coordinate 84,748, forward strand.
CCGCCCGGAGTCTGCCCGGAGACTACCGTTGCGCAGAAGACGAGCGCAAGAAGAGAGTGACGAATCATAATCAGCCTGCTTCCTTGTCTTTGAGGACGGCTATTCGGGCAGCAGATAGGCGTCCACGCGGAGACCGACCGGCAGCGCCGCCCCGGGATCGAGGGTGATGAGTGTCTCCAGGATTTTCCGGTCCACCCGCTCCGTAGGTTCGTCGGTCCGCACGTTCTTACGGCCCAAAGCCTGGCCAATGCGCACGACGCGTCCGGCGAATTGACGGTCGCCGTAGGCTTCCGCTCTCACATACGCCGGCATCCCCTCGCGCAACTTAGCCACGTCGGTTTCGTCGACGTCCACTCGAACGCGCAGCTCCGACAGATCGCCGAGCGAGACGATCGGGGTAGAACCGTTTGCGGAAACCGCTTCCCCGGCCTTGCGGATTTTGCGCAGAATGCGGCCATCGATGGGCGCCCGGACCATGGTCTTTTCCAACATTGCCAGGGCTTCGTTCAGTTGCGCGCGGGCCGTCGCTAATTCGGCCTCCGCGCGAGCCAGGTCTTCGGCACGCGTGGCGTCGTGCACCAGGGCGGCACGTTCGCGCAAGGCATCCAGGCGGGCGGCGGCGGTGCGGTAGTCGCGGTCCGACAAGTCGTATTCGGATCTCGACACCGCGCCGCGCTCCAGCAGCACGTGGCGCCGCTCGCGCTCGGCCCTTGCAATCTCCAAGGCTACTTGTGCCTCCCGCACGTTCGCGTCGGCCTCGCGGCGCTCCTGCTGGCGGGAGCCATTGCGCAAGCGCTCCAGGGTGGCCTCGGCTTCCGCGATGCGGCTGCGCGCCAGAACGACGCGGGCAGAGTACTCGCCGTTTTCGAGCACCGCCACGATTTGGCCCCGCTTCACGGCGTCCCCTTCTTCCACCAAAACGCTGCGCAAGACGCCGTCCATCTGAGCGCCAAGGCGGATTTCTTCGCTTGCGGGTTCCACAAGTCCGGCCGCCACTACCGGGCGAGCCGTCTTTGCTTGATCATGCTTTCCTGCGGCTTGCGCGGGAACTGCCGCGCGCTGAGTCGCGCCCCAGTAACCAGCCGCAGCCAGCGCCATGCCTGCGCTCATCCAAATCCAGGTTGTCCGCTTCATGCCACACGCTCCAGTTCTTCTTCGCTATCCCAGATTTCCCCGTCCCGGATGTGCACAATGCGGTCGGCATAATGCAGCACACGGGAATCGTGGGTCACAATGACAACAGCCCTGCCACGCTCGCGCGCCAGCCCGGCCAGGATTTCCATGACCGTTTGGCCGGACTGCGAATCGAGAGCTGCGGTCGGCTCATCGGCGAGCAGAATGGGCGGATCGCCCGCCAGTGCCCGGGCAATCGCGATGCGTTGTTTCTGTCCGCCGCTCAAGTCAGCTGGATAGACCCGGCGTTTCTCGCCCAAGCCCACCTGTTCGAGCAGATCTGCCGCGCCTTTCCGGGCGGCGCCGCCCCGGATCCCTTTCAGATGGAAGGCTACTTCCACGTTCTCCTGCGCGGTCAGGGCAGGGAAGAGATTAAAGCCCTGAAAGACAAAGCCGAAGTTGGCCAAGCGGATTCTGGGCAGTTTGCTTTCGGGCAGACCCACCACCTCCAAGCCGTTGACCTTCACGCTGCCCGAGGTGGCGCGAAGAATGCAACCCATGATCGACAGCAGCGTCGTCTTGCCGGAGCCCGAGGGCCCCATCAGCATCAGGATTTCGCTGGAAGCGACGTCCAGGTCGACACCGCGTAGTGCATGTACGGTGCTTTCTCCATGTCCGTAGCTCTTAGCCAAGTTGCGGATCTCGATCATGTTGCGGCCTCCTGTCATCCAGTTCGCTCTCGCTGTAAACACACTTCGGGCTTTGCTCGTATTCATTGCTGTTGCTCCGCCGTTACCCGCGGAAGACCATTGCCGGGTCGATCCTCGTGGCTTTATGAATGGACAGCACCGAGGCGCCGGCACACATCCCCAGCGCCAGGAGTAATGCCCCCGCAGAGATTTCCGGGGGGAGAAGGATTAACGCGTCGCCGGATTCGCTCGCCCGGGCAACGGTGAGTGAAATGCCGATGGCGACGGCGTAGCCCATCAGGGCGCTAAGCGCCGCCTGCGTCAGAATCACAGTGTAGATGTTGCCGTTGGAAGCGCCCATTGCTTTCAACGTGCCGAACTCGCGAATATGGTCCACCGTGGCAGAGTAAATGGTCTGAGTTACTACCACGATGCCTACCACCAGACCCAGAATGGCTCCCATCAGGGTGGTCACCCCCGCGCCGGTGGAGAACACCCAGTAGTTCTGCGTCTTCGCGAGCATCTCGGCGTTGGTGTACACATCAAGCTCCGGCAGCCGTTCCTTCAGAGCTTGCTTTACCACTACAGGCTGCGCGCCCTCCGCCAGCCGCACGACGAAGAAGATGGTCTGGTTCTCAGCCAACTGGGCGTAATTCTGTGAATTCTTGAACGATGTGAACACGTAGGGGGACGTGGTGAAGCTGCGGATGCCGCGCGTGAACCCCACGACGCGGGCCCGCCTCCCCATGATTTCAAAGGTTTGGCCCAGTTCAGTCACGCCGAGCTTGCTCTTGTACAACTCATCCACGATCACCGTGTCTTCGCCCTGCAGATCAGCGATCGAGCCCGCCGTCACGTCCCAGGGCCCGCCCATCCCTGACTCCAGCGGAAAGCCAACAATCTGAATAGATTCCTGAGCGCCAGTCGGCAGTTTCCAGACCACGAAGAACAACGTGTATTTCTCAACCCGCGCTACGCCGGACACGCTCAACGCTTTATATCGTGCGGCCTCATTCAACGGGTTCCCGCCGTTCACGTGGGGGATGGCCGGGGCAGTGATCCAGAGATCCGCGTTCGACCGGGCCACGATGTTGGAACTCGTTTCCAAAAAACCCAGGAAGAGGCCGAACTGGACCAGAATCAGCACCAGGGCAAAGACGATGCCTACCAGGGTCACTACCAGCCGGGCCCGGTCATGAAAGAGGTTTTTCCAAGCGATTGTGACCATGGGAGGTAACTCTTGTAAACAATATTCTATGTCTGAACACTGTTCATTCTGAGTCCATCGTTCTCCCGTGTCAAGAGTTTTTGTGTGAATTTTTGAAGGGCAGATCTACTTCAGGCCTCGCACGATCTGATCGACCAGGGTGTCGATGAGGAGTTCGCGGTCCAGAAAAGGAAAGCTGTGGGTGGTAATGAGCAAACTCGTGAGGCCGTGGAGCATGGCCCAGGTCACTTGCGCTGCCAGTTCGACGTCCTGTCTGCGAATAATGCCTTCTTCCATGCTCTGGGCTATTCCGCGACGTAGGTAGTCGAATGCCGCCAGTCCGCTATTCAGGGTTGCCTGTTTGACCTGTTCGGTGTAACCGTCTTCGTAGTTTAGCGGTGGCTCTGGCGTACAAAGACTGAAAATGTAATGTTTTGGGTTGTCGAGACCGAACTGGATGTACGTTCGCAAGCAGCGGCGTAAGCGCTCCTCTGTGCCGATGGGCTGGGAGACGATTTTCTCGAGCGCCAGTCGCAGCTTGTCGAAGGTCTCCGCCACAATTACCGAACAAAGATGTGACTTGTCCTTGAAGTACAGATAAATCGTGGAGGGGGAGTATTCAATCCGGTCGGCGATGCGGCGCATGGAGACGCTGTCGTAACCTTCCTGGACAAACAGTTCCGCTGCAGCTTCCAGGATCTTCGACCGCATTTCTTCTTTTTCGCGCAAACGCCGCTCAGCTACGCCCATACAAAATACTCCGCCTACAAGATACTAAACATTGTTCAGAAAATCAAAACTATTCAGAGCGCTGGTGTGTGAGGCACTGCCGGTAGATCAGCCCTCCGCGCAGACGGGCGAAGGGACAGTCGAAGGCCGAGTCGCGGGAGATGAAAAACGGGCACTTCGGCTCATCCAGAGATCGAGGCGCAGCTTCGATCTGGGGTAGCCGGCTGCTCAGACCCGCAAAAGCACGACCCTCCAGAGAGTCGGAGGGTTGTTGATTGCCGTGCCGGAGCCTGGAGAAGGTCTGATAGCATCCGTCGGCAATGGAGAGTGCGACCCGATCTTCTTGAAGCCCGGTAGTGCGGCTGAAGGCGAAGGTCTTGTTCAGATGGCCGCGGCTGGTAGGTTCCACGGCAAGGACGGCCGCGTGAACGTAGCGGTCGAGCATCTCCCACTCCAAGGCGTCCGCCGGCGGGAGATCCACGGGTTCGGACTGCACCTGTGTTCTCAGGGATTTGTCCAGGCGCTTAGTCATCCGCTCAAACCCCCGGATCTTTTCGTTTTTGGCGAGAGACTGTGCCCGGGCATTGACTTCGAGGATGGACCGATAGGTGTGCCGCCGCTTGAATGCGTCTTCAGTGAATGGATTCTCGTCGAGCGCTCCGGCGAAAAACAGGTCAGGCCGGGCGAATCGGCTCCGCAACGCCTGCCAGCGTTCGTTTGGAGGGCTTTGTTGAAGTTGGAAACGTTGAACAGCTCCCAGCACAAGCATGGCGGGCAGGAAGGGCAGGTTATCGAAGATGCCTCCGTCGCCGAAGAATACATCGCGGCGGCCCAACCCCGGGAAGATCTGGCTCTCGCGCCGCGGAGGAAAGGCAAGCGGGAAGGCGCTGGAACTCAAGAGCGCCTCCACGAAGTCATAACTTTTCGATTGCATTCCGGGAAGTGCTCCCAGAATCGTCATCGCCTCGGTATTGAGGTTGACGGCCGTGGCGAAGAAGGCACTGGGATAGCCACCGGAGGCGATGGGATCCTGGAAGGGCTGAGCCATATGGAGGCGTCCCTGAAGGCATCCGAGGAGGCGGCGGATCTCTTTCTCGAGCAGTTCAGTTCCCAGCAGGGCGTCGGCGACGCCCAACCGTGGAACGGTTTCGTCCCGCAGGGCCAGCAAAAGCTTGCCCACCGCGCCAACTACGTCTTCAGCCACCAAATCAGCGGCGATCGCGGCGGTAGTGTTGTAAGGGATGAGCAGGAAGCGGGAGAGCGCGTCGATTAACACGGGCGGTGCGCCGGTAGCGGCAAAGCCCGGGCTGTCCATGCTGCCCTGCTCGACGGCTTTGCGGATATCCCTGGGGGACAGCCGGACGGTGCTGGCGCGCACTTGCAGGTCGCGTACTGCGCTCTTTAGCCGCTTGGTGAGACCCACGCGCGTGTCGACTTCAAAGAAGGTGTCGACGAGTTGCCCCAGCAAATGAAAACCTTGCTGGCGTTCGAGCACTCCCATCGCCCCGAGCACTGCGCCCATGAGCGATCCGACACTGGCGCCGACGATCAAGTCGGGCTGAATGCCCGCCTGGTGGAGCGCGCCGATCATGCCAACGTGGAATGAGCCCCGGAAAACGCCTCCACTGGCAACAAACACGATGCGCGGGCCCTTGTGGGCAGAGAGGCGGGGCACCGTGGCGGCGGGGTTTTGAGCAAAGGCGGGATCCAGGACGAGCACTTCGGTGCGGACGCTCTTTAACGGGCTCGCTTTGCGCCGCGCCTGCACGTCGCGCACATCCAACTGGCGAGTGCAATGCTGGCACATTTCGGGCAAGCCTGGCACGGCCTGACCAGCGATTTCGAACCACTGGGGGCGGCTCCTTCCTTCCGCGGAGAGGAACTCCGCACAGTCCACCGCGCGGTTGGCGCGCGACAGTTCGTCGTGGTAGATCTTTTGCAGTCCCTGCCGGCAGCCACAGGCGGCCTGGCGCAACAACTCCGACTCGGTAGGGCTCAGTGCGTTGCGCGTATGCAGAGGCTTCTCGGGGGCAAGCTCGTCCACCAGAACGCTGAGGGTCCGTTTGCCATCCTCGCCTACGCCGGCGGGGTGGCCAAGCAAGCGCGCCAAAGCCAGGGTGGCCTCAGTTTGATAATTGGTCTGCCATACTTCCAGCCGGGCGTCGCGGCGCGATGCCAGGCCGAGGCCTCGCAAAGCAGCGTCAATGCAGTTAGGCAAGGGAGGGTACTCACCCTCTTGAGAGTAATCGCGCAAGGGCCCCGCGTCTTTGTAGCGGATAGGCATGCCGTAGACCAAGTGGACGCGCGGGGGCGTAGCGAGTCCGGTCTGCAATGGTTCGTAGTGATGGTCCTGCAGGCGGCTGGAGAATTTCATCTGGCCAAACAATGCCGGGAGCGGATTGCCGCAGACCATGGAGCCATCGACCAGTTGGAGTTTGTCAGGCGGCGGGCAATCCTCGGGCTGCATTGCATGATCGAACCAGGCGCCTAAGTGGTTCCGAGCGCCACCACCATCCCCTTTTCCCCGTTGGTCCCGGACCCGGGCGGGCCGCAGCAAAGGCGGCAAAGCCAGACAGGCGAGCAGCGCGGAGACGATGTCGGTGGCGCCTTCCACCTCCGGCCGGAGCACGGGCCAGAGTTGCACGGGCGCCTCCTTGTTGGAATCCTTCCGGCGGAGCGCGTCCAACGGCGCAGCCACCAAAAGGCAGTCCATGCGCCGTTCACCCTGGAGGTGGGAGCTCGCGTTCGCCAGGGGAATCCGGCCATCCTCGGCAAACAGTTCGTGGAGTTTGACGCGGAGATAGAAATCGTTGAGCAGAGCGTCCCGCAGGCGGGCGTTGGCCAGCATCTGACCACTGAGTCCGGAAAACAGAGGTTCGCCAAAAATGCCCCGATAGTTGAGCAGATAAAGCAGCACGGCACCCAGCAGGCAAAGTGCGCTCAGCGAGGCGGCGTCCCATCCGGCAATGCGGCAAAGCGCGGCCAGGGCGATTGCTCCCGGCACGGCCAGCAAGGTGAGGTACGGTCCCCAGCCGAAAAGCGGCCGGAAAGCAAAACGACGGAGGAAACGGCGCCAACCCTTGTCAATGCGCATTAAATCGGCGAGACGGATGGGTGCGGGATGGACCAGCAAACCCCAGTACAGCGGCGCCGCCACGGAAATACAGGCCCAGAGCAGGCGGAACCAGCGCCAAACCATCCAGCCCGGCTCGGAGTATTTCTCCTTGACGCGCACGTAGCGGTAGGCGAGTTCCGCCACGGCGCTGAGCCGCAGGCGGAGCCGCAAGAGCCAAGAGACGAGTTCCACCGCGAGGTAATACTCTTTGCGGGCGCGCTGTTCTTCACGGATCCATTCCGGGGTGCGCTCTGGCAGAGAGGGCTCGTGCAGCGGCAGGCGGTTGGCCAAAATATCCGTGAAATCAGGCACCGTACGCCAAAACACCTGCCATGGGTTATCCACCACGGCGCTCAGGTAGCGGCGGTACCAGTTCCAGCGGGCGGTTTCCACCGTAGCTGTGGAAGCGCCAGGGCTTTGGCGTGCCTTCTCCAGTTCGTGGTAGCAACGGTGCATGGCTGCGGCCGAGAGCGCGCCCGCCGAGACGCCAGCCACCGCCTTTGGCGGTTCACGGTCCGCTGCAAGGTAGGCGTGAATTACTCCCAACGCGAAGACCGCGCCTTCGGGACCCGCCATAAAGCAGACGGCGTCGGGCTGTTCCCGTTTGATGTAGTCCTGCGGTGGCTCCATGACCGCCCCTCTGAAGGCGCTCATGGATTATACGGCTGATCTTCAAATCCGGAGCACGATTTTTCCGAACTGCTCTTTCCGTTCGAGCCGGCTGTGCGCTTCCTGGATCTCCTCCAAGGGGAAGACGCGGTCAATGATGGGGCGTAGTTTCCCTTCAAAGACCCAGCGCAGCACGCGATGGAGTTCGCCTAGGCGGCCCATATAGGAGCCCAGTACCGAGAAGCGTTTGGAGAAGAGATACCGCAGGTCGAGCCGGACATCGTAGCCGGTGGTGGCGCCGCATGTTACCAGGCGGCCCCCGGGGCTCAGGCATTGGAGACTGTGCGTCCAAGTGGTGGCGCCTACATGTTCTACGACTACGTCCACCCCTTTCTTGTCCGTGGCTTTTCGAACCTCCTGAGCGATGTCCTGCCGGTAGTGGTGAATGACCATATCAGCGCCCAAGCTTCGGGCACGTTCCATTTTTTCCTCCGTGCCCGCGGTAGTGATCACCCGGCAATGGAAGAATTTGGCCAGTTGGATGGCGGCCTGGCCGACGCCGCTTGACGCGGAAAGCACCAACACGTCTTCGCCGGGTTGCAGGTTCGCCCTCGTGAACAGCATGTGGTACGCGGTAAGAAATACCAGCGGCGCAGCCGCGGCGGATTCAAACTCGAGGGAGTCAGGAATCGGGATGACGGCGTACTCGGGGGCAGTCATCAATTCCCGGTTGCCACCCGGTGTGCCGGCGCCGAAGAGCCGGTATTCCCGGCATTCGTTGTCGCGGCCTTCCAAGCAGGCCAGGCACTGACGGCAACTGAGAGCCGGGCTGAGAAGTACTCGCATGCCCGGCTGAATCCTGTTGCATCCGCCGCCCACGGCGACCACTTCGCCGGCAATGTCACTTCCGAGGACATGAGGGAATGCGAAGCGCACTCCCGGGATGCCGCCCCTGACCCACAAATCGAGATGGTTGATTGCGGAGGCGCGCACTCGGATCAGCGCCTCTCCGTTGTCTGGCCGCGGGTCCGGCGCGTCGCCGTACTCCAGGACTTCCACCCCTCCGTGCGCGCGGATTTGGACGGCTTTCATCGTTGACTCTCTCCCCTATGGAAATCTATCGTTTTGGCATGGACGCTTCCACTTTGGCTCGCCACTCCGCCACGGAGCGCCGAATGGCGGCGGCGTCCAGGGTGAGCGGACGGCGGTCGCGCACGGTCCAGCGGCCGTCGATCATGACATCGAGCACGTCGCTGGTTTTCAACGTGTAGACCAGCATGGAGTACACGTCGTGGCTTGGCCAGGCATGGGGGGCAGCAAGGCTGACGGTGACAAGGTCGGCGCGTTTGCCCGGCTCGATCGATCCAATCTCCTTCTCCATGCCAAGAGCCCTGGCGCCAGTGATGGTCGCCATGGCGAAGACAGTTGGCGCGGGGAGGGCCTCCGGATCGAGAGAAGTCACCTTAGCCAGCTTGGCGGCCAGGTCCATCTCCTCAAACATCGAGAAGTCGTTATTGCTGCCGGCTGGGCCATCCGAGCCCAGGCCGACAGCGATGCCAGCGCGCAGCATTGCCGCGACGGGGGCGGCTCCACTAGCCAGTTTCATGTTGCTCCCCGGGCAATGGGCCACGCCCACGCGTCTCGCAGCGAGCAGCGCATGGTCCGTGGCATCGGTCCACACGGCATGCGCATACACGCTCCGGCGGGCCACTGCGCCAATCTTGTCCAAGTAAGCGGCTGGCGAAGCGCCATGTTGCGCGGCGGCGTCCTGGTTTTCCTTCCTGGTTTCAGAGACGTGAATGAGCATCGGGACGCTGTACTCATTCGCCAGCCGGGCAGCAGCCTGGAGAGTCTCGAGGGAGTTAGTGTAAATGGCGTGCGGCGCTACGGCGGGAGTAATTAAAGGATGATTGCGGAACCGCTCAAGAAACCGGCGCGTGCCCGCCAAAGCCTCGGCGGGGGTCTTGTAATCCGGGGCTGGGAAGCCAATAATCGTCTGGCCAAGAACCCCGCGCATGCCGGCTTTGGCCGTCTCTTCCGCAATGGCGTCCTCAAAGTAATACATGTCGGTGTAGGTTGTCGTGCCGCCGAGCATCATTTCGAGTACAGCCAGACGGGTACCCACGCGGACAAACTCCTCGGAGACATTCTTGGCCTCGGCGGGGAAGATGTAGTGTTCAAGCCAGTCCTGCAGCCGGAGGTCATCGGCAATGCCGCGCAGCAGACTCATGGGGGCATGTGTGTGTGTGTTCACCAGGCCAGGGATCAGAAGCGCGTCAGGCCGATCCACGCGCTGCCGGGGCCGGTAGCGGGTCTCAACCTCTGCGCGCGGTCCAACAGCGGCAATCTTGCCATCGTGAATGGCCACGGCGCCGTTGGCGATGACGCGGCGATCCGCGTCCATGGTGACCACCTGCCGGGCGGTAATGAGAACATCGGCCGGTTCGGCGGCGCGAAGCAGCAGGCTACTGAGCAGAATCAGAAAGCAGAGTCGCATCGAAGGCCTTCGGCAGCAATTCGCGCAATGGAATGGAGGCGCGTTCGCCGCTCAGATTGAAGAGAATCACTTCCACGTCGCCGCAGAGTTCCCAAAGCACCTGCCGGCAGGCTCCGCAGGGAGGCGTGAGCGAGGAGGCGCCCGCGACCACCGCAATGCGCCGGAATCGCCGGGCGCCATCGGCGATGGCGCGGAACACTGCGTTGCGCTCTGCACAAACGGTTAGGCCGTAAGAGGCGTTCTCTACGTTGCATCCGGAGAAGATCCGCCCATCGGTATCCTCGATGGCGGCGCCTACTGCGAACTTGGAATAGGGCGCATAGGCCCGGTCGCGCGCTTCTAAGGCGGCGGCCAGCAGTTCCCGCATGCCGCCTATTGTGGCAGTTCCTGGACCAGCGTGGTCAGCAGGCGGATGAGGGCATGGGACGAGGCGCGGCCAACGGCCTGCACTTCTTCGTGGCTCAAGGAGGCTTGCATGCCTGACGCCATGTTGGTGACGGTGGAGATGGCCAGCACCTCGACGCCGCGTTTCCGGGCGGCGATGGTTTCAGGCACGGTACTCATGCCAGCCAAGTCGGCACCAATGGTGCGGAGGAAACGGATTTCGGCGGGTGTTTCGAAGCTCGGGCCCAGCAGGCCGGCGTAGACGCCTTCGCCCAATTCGATTCCGAGCCTCGCGGCCAGTTGGCGCGCGGCATCGCGAAGTTTGCGCGAATAGGCTTCCGTCATGTCAACGAAGGGCAGATCGGCGGGATCCTGGATGGGCCCGGCCAGAGGGTTCTGGCCCATGAGGTTGATATGGTCGCCCAAGAGCACTAACTGGCCCACGCGGTAGCCTGGATTGATGCCCCCGGCCGCATTGGTGAGGATCAGGCGGCGCAGCCCCAACTCGGCCAGCACCTGCACCCCAAACGTCACCTGCTGCGGGGAGTAGCCCTCGTAGAGGTGGACACGGCCCGCCAGAACAGTCACGGGCGTGCCGCCCACTACACCGGCCACAACCTTGCCAGCATGGCCCTGGACCCGTGGTTTGGGCCAGTGCGGGATGCTGGCGCAGTCAATGGTTTGCGGGGCTTCCACCGCATCGAGGAAAGCGGCCTGCGCACTGCCCAAAACGACGGCGGTAGAAGGCCATTCCGTTCGCAAGGCCCGCAGATACGCCGCAGCTTCACGAATCATAGGAGCATCCCTGCAATGCAAGCAGACATGAAATTGGCCAGTGTTCCCGCCAGCATCGCCTTGAACCCCAACCTTGCGAGATCCGATTTCCGATTCGGGGCCAGTGCGCCGATGCCGCCGATCTGAATGGCGATGGAACTGAAGTTGGCGAACCCGCACAGAGCGAAAGTGGAGATAACAAACGAACGGGGGGCCAGCGCGGCCTTCATCTCGCCCAGCCGCACAAAGGCCAGGAATTCGTTCAACACCATGCGCGTGCCCAGCATATCCCCCACCGTGGCGGCGTCTTTCCAACTGACCCCCAACAGCCACGCCACAGGGGCAAATACGATTCCGAACAATTTCTGCAGCGACTCCGGAATCCAGGAAACCACCGAATGGCCCCATCCCAGGACACCGTTGACCAGAGCGATCAGCGCCAGGAAGGCAATCAGCATTCCCGCAATGTTGAGCGCAAGCTGGAGGCCTTCGCCGGCGCCGCGTGCCGCGGCATCGATGATGTTCACGCCCGGCTTTTCCACCTCGATTTTCACCGTGCCTGCGGTTTCGGGTTGCCCATTTTCAGGCACCAGCATCTTGGAAAGCAGCAGTGTGGCGGGCGCGGTCATGATGACGGCTGTCAAAAGGTGTTCGATGGAAACTCCGGCGATCTTCACATAGGCGGCCATCACAGCGCCGGAAACGTGCGCCATACCGCAGGTCATGACCGTGAAGAGTTCGCTTTCGGTCAGGCGGGGCAGGAAGGGGCGGATGGTTAGGGGCGCTTCAGTTTGACCCATGAAAATGCTGGCCGCCACGTTGGTAGACTCGGCGCCACTGGCCCCCATGATGCGCTGCATCGCCCAGGCCATTCCTTTGATCACCACCTGCATCACGCCGAAGTAATAAAGGATGGAAAACAGACTGGCGATGAAGATGACGATCGGCAGGACCTGAAAAGCGAAGACCACCCCAAAACTGCCCGACTTGGCTCCCAACGGGCCGAATACGAACTTGCTGCCTTCTTCGGCATACTCCAGCAGGGCATTCACGGCCACGCTGGCAGCTTGAAAGAGGCGGCCAAACGGAGTTTTCAGCACCAGGGCCGCGAACAAAAACTGCAACCCTAAGCCCCAGACGAGCAAGCGGGGCCGGATGAGGCGCCGTTGGGTCGAGAACAGCCAGCAGGCCGCGAGAATGACGATAAGTCCAAGCAGCCCGGTCAGGCGATCCATTGCGGCGGCGGCTCTAGCTGACCACTTCCAGGATGAGTTCGCGAGGCTCGGGAGCGCTGGCGGAGATGCGGAAGGCGTCTTCTACTCGCTCGGCCGCTTCCTCCAAGCGGTCTTCCTTGGTGTAGTAAAGACGGCAGAGCACCCCACCGGCTTCCACTTTTTGGCCGACCTTGACTTCGAGAATGACGCCCACCGCCGGGTCGATGGCATCTTCCTTGGTGTCGCGGCCTGCGCCGATCATAGTCGAAGCGCGGCCAATTTCTTCGGCGTCGATGGCGGAGACGTAGCCGCCACGCGGCGAGGTGATCTCCATCGCACCGGTGGCGTTGGGCAGAAGATCGAAGCGATCTAAAACCTGCGGGTTGCCGCCTTGCGCCTGGATGACTTCCTTGAACTTGCGGTAACCGGATCCGTCCAACAAACGGCTCTGCGCGACCTCACGCGCCTCCTCCAGGGATTCTGCGGCCTTTCCGAGATAGATCATGCGGGCGGCGAGTTCAAGTGAGATCCGCGTCAGGTCCGCCGGACCGGCGTTTTGCAGGGTCTGCGAAACCTCCATGATTTCCAGCGCATTCCCGATGGCGTAACCGAGCGGCTGGTTCATGTCGGTGATGAGGGCTTGGCAGCGCAAATCGGCGCGCCGTGCGATGGTGGTCATCAGCTGAGCAAGCCGCCGGGCGTCTACCTGCCGCTTCATAAAGGCGCCCGCGCCAACCTTCACGTCCAAAACGAGACCATCCAAGGTGACGGCCAGTTTCTTGGACATGATGGAGGCAGCGATCAGAGCCAACGACTCCACGGTGGCAGTGGCGTCGCGCAACGAATAAATCTTGCCGTCGGCCGGGGTTACCGTAGGGCTCTGGCCGATAAGTGCGATACCCACCTCGGCCAGTTGGCGCTTGAAGTCCTCAGTGGAAAGGTTGACCTGGAAGCCGGGGATGGATTCGAGCTTGTCCAAGGTGCCACCGGTATGCCCGAGGGCGCGGCCCGATATCATCGGGACTTTGACGCCCGCCGCGGCCGCGAGCGGAGCACTGATCAGGCTGGTCTTATCGCCGACGCCGCCGGTGGAGTGCTTGTCGACCTTGGTCCCGGGCACGTCGGACAGATCCAGCTTCTCGCCGCTGGCGATCATGGATTCCACCATGGCGCCAACTTCGCGGTCGGTCATGTTCTGGAAATACACGGCCATCAGGAACGCCGCCATCTGATAGTCGGGGATCTCTTCGCGGGTGTAGCTTTCCACCAGCCAGGAGATCTCCTCCGGGGCGAGTTCTTCGCCGTTCCGCTTGCGCTGAATGAGGTCGACAGTACGCATTTTCAATCGCTTAGGGTAACACCTTCGGAGAACGTAAGTAAAGGAAAGCCGAGCCCGAAAGGCTTGGCGACAAGGACGGAACGAGGGCGGGATCGAAGCTACGCAGGAACGATTGGCGGCATGGGCACACGGTACTTGCCGGCAAACACTTCAGCGAAGAGTTCCAGCAGTTCGTCGTGAATCCGGCCGTTCGTCACTGCGATGTGAGGTCCGCTCAATTCCGCGGGGCCGCCCTTCATGTTCGTGGTCCGGCCGCCCGCTTCGCGTACGAGCAACAGTCCTGCCGCCATATCCCAGGGGTTGAGGCCGAACTCCCAGAAGCCATCCAGGCGGCCACAAGCCACGTAAGCGAGGTCGATTGCCGCTGAACCGCCCCGGCGCACGCCATGGGTGGCCATCGCCACCTGGTGGAAAAAATGCACATTTACGTTCTCGTGGCGTTTGCGGGAGGGGAAGCCCGTCGCCAGCAGGGCATGCTCGATGCCTGTCACCTGGCTGACGCTGATGCGCCGGCCATTCAAATAGGCGCCGCCGCCGAGTTCTGCCGTAAACATTTCGTCCCGCAAGGGATCGTAGATCACTCCAGCCACCAACTCGCCCCCCCGGGCCAGGCCCAGGGTGACATTGAACATCGGGAACCCGTGCGCGAAATTGGTGGTGCCGTCCAAAGGATCGACGTACCAGCAATAGTCCGAGGACTTGTCCCGCAGACCCCCTTCTTCGCCCAACACCGTGTGCGTCGGGAAGTGGGTATGCAGGCGTTCCACCACGAGTTTCTCACTGGCCCGGTCGGCCTCGGTCACCAGATCGAAAGCGCCCTTGAGTTCAAAGCCAATGCCGCGACTGTAGTAATGAGCGAGCAGCGAGCCGGCCTCACGGGCGATATCGGCCGCTGTTTCCAGGAATGATGCCATGTTGTTTGCTAGGACCCCGCTTCTCCATTTTCGTAGAGATACGCGATGTCATGTTTGTAAATGAAGAGATTGGGGCCCTTGGTCCTCGTCAGGCGAATGAAGCGCGTATCCCAGTACTCCACGCAGCCGGAGACGGAGTTGCCGTCCCGCAGGCGGACCGTCACCGGGATCTTCGCTGCCACCAGGCGACGGAGGTAATTCACCTCTTCCAGGGTTTGCGCGGGAGCTTTTGATTTCGCCACAGATTAGCTTCTATGGTAGCTGAGCCGCCTGCGCAAAATAGCCGTTGCGCGCCTGCACAGTGAAATCGGGCCGTCGTGTGCGCAATTCGACCCTATGGAAGCGGTCCCGCGGCGTTTCCACGTTTCGCGGATAGTAGCCGATCAGGTACTGCGTCCTCAGGTCGCGCAAGATCTCCTGGAAGGACTCGCCAAACTGCTGGTCCTGCGTGGGGAAGAAAACACGTCCGCCTGTCCATTGGGAAAACTGAATGAGCGCATTCTCGCCGCGTAGATTGCGGCCAGCCTCCCCGGGCACTGGAACGGTCACGATGGAATAGAGGACAGCGTTGGCCGTGTGCAGTTCCTCCAGCGCTTCCGGAAAACCCACGCGGCTTGCCGTGTCGCCGCCGTCAGAGACGATTACGACGACCCGCCGCCCTTCCCGCTTCCGAAGTTCGCCAGCGGCCAGATAGATCGCATCGAACATCGCGGTGCCGCCCTCGCTGGTGAGCCGGCTCAACTCCGCAGACAGTCTTTTGAAATCCCGCGTGTAATTTTGCCGGAGCACGACGTCGGTGCTGAATGCATACAAAGCGGCGGTATCGCCGGGGTTGCCTCCACCCAGCAACGCCTTGAGGAAGCCTCGCAGGGCCTGTATCTGGTAGGTGCGTTCCCGCTGCGTGGAGCGGCTGCAATCCACGAGCAGGGCGATGGAGAGTGGCTGCTGTGTCTGGCGCTCGAACACGGCGATCTCCTGCGGAACGCCATTGTCGGTGACGATGAAATCCTCCCTCGTCAGTCCGCCCACCAGTTGGCCCATGGGGTTTTTCACTGTGGCGAGCATCCGGACCAACTGGACGTCCACCCGGAACGTGGGCGGCTCTTGGGCTGTGGCCAAGGCGGCCAGAAAAGCCGAGGCTACAAGGACAGAAGTGAGTCGTCCCACTGACCCTCCACCCACACCTCACCGTCGGCGAAGAACTCCTTCTTCCAAATCGGAACCCGTTTTTTGAGGGTATCGATTGCCTCTTTACACGCGTCAAAGGCCGCCTGCCGGTGCGGCGACGCCACGGCAATCACCACACTAGCCTCTCCAATCTCCAGGCGGCCCAGACGATGGATAATGCCGAGCCGGGAAATGGCGTACCGGGACGCGATCTCCCGCCCAATGGCCTGCATTTCCCGCAAAGCCATCGGCTCGTAACACTCGTAGTCCAGAAAGCGGACCTGGCGCCCTTTCGCGTTGTCGCGCGTTATGCCCTGGAACGTCGTAAGGGCCCCGTCGCAGCCGCGGGCGAGTTGGGCTTCCAGTTCGCGCGCGTCAATGCGCTGACGGGTCAATGCAAACACATGACCTTCCGGATCCTGGCCGCCGCTCACCGGAGGCAGCAGTGCGGCTTCGTCGTTTTCCGCCAGCCGATGATTGCGCGGCACAAACGTTTGGTTTACCGCAACCAGCACGCTGTTTTCCCAGGCGCCCAAAGCGGGATACTTGCGCGCGAAGGCCTGGAGAAGTTCCCCCGCGGTCATGCCTTCCGGAGCATCGTAGTCACACTGCGCCTGGCCCGTCAGATCTTTCACCAAACCAAAGAAAAGGACTCGGATTCTCACCCTGCCGCCATCGTAGCAGACGCCTCTGGCGGGACAGCAGTGTTGAGGCTGCAGTACCCATTGAATCCGGGCAAAAGTCTGCATATTCTAATGACGGCCATTCAGACTGTTCTGTCTGAAACAGCGCCAGGGAGGCACCAGAATGGGCGCAGACCGATTCCCCAAGCGGCATCACACGGGATGCCGGCTGATCATGATTGCGGCAGCAGTGCTGGCTACGTCCTGCCAGAGTCAGGGCCCGGCCAAACCCCAGCCTGGAACGCCGGCGTTCCAGTGGCTGTCGGCGCAGGACGCTTTCAAGAAGGGCGACTACGTCAGGGCGGCGAGTCTGCTGTCAGACCTTGCTGCTCGTCCCAACGATTACCAGGAACGAGCCCGCCCCATGGCTGCGCTGTTGTCCTACGGTCTCATGCAGGGATACATGGACTTGGCAGATAAGTACGCAGCCGGGGCGAAGAAAGCTCGAACAAATGCCGCTCCGCTCTACCGGCTTACTGGCGAATACCGCGCGAAGGCTGTTGCCGCCGGGAAACGATACGTCGAATTAATGCGCGGCGCCACAGCCCGATACAAGGAGAAAGGGGTGGAATTGGAACCTGGACTGCCCGAGGGGTTGGCTAATGATCCTCCGCAGTATGCCAAGATCCTTGCCGGCTCAATGCCGCCCGCGCCTGAGGTGGAACTGGCAGAGGTTCATGTTCTGCGGCGCGAGGCAATGAAATACACTCTGCGGGCGATGGGCGTGCCGGACAACGCCGCAAAAGGGCGGGAAATGTTCGCTTCAGGCAAAGCCCAGGTGCCCGGGGGAGTGTACCTGACGGCTATGGCTAACTTTCTTTTCGAAACCGGTGAACTGTTCGGGCCGAAGAAACTCAGTCAACCCTCTGGAATTCGCCAGGCAGTTTACGACGAAGCTCTGGCAACCCTGGCGGCAGTGCCCGAAACGAAAGACACGGTGGCGCTGAGGAAAAAGATACTGGCCGCGATCAAGACGGGAGCCACTTAAACTGCGGCGGTCGAATTCACTCCGCGTCCCACCGCCCTCGCACCCGTAAGCGGGCAACTTCTTCAGCGGCCAGAGCTTGCAGGCGCAATATGTCCGCTTTGGCTGTTCGGTTCAGCGGCATCTGGCCGGGTTCGAAGACTACGTAGTGCAAAGGCCGCATATATGACGTGAGCGAACGGGCATGCCGTCGCAGTGCTGCCTCCGTCACCTCCGCCCCGGGCGCTTTCTCAACGAAGGCAACTATGGCTTCCGACCAGAGGTTGTGGGGTTGTCCTACGACGGCGGCGCCAGCAACTCCGTCCATCTGGGCAAGATGAGCCTCGACGTCGCCGGGGAATACCTGGTTGCCCGCGGGTTTGATCACCCATTTGGCGCGCCCGGCAAAGTGCAGCCCAACGTTGTCTATGAAGCCCATGTCTCCCGTATAAAGCCAGCCGTCACGTGAGATGGTGCGGGCCGTGGCTTCAGGGTCGTTGACGTAGCCGAGGAAGTGCTGCGGCCCACGGAAGCAGACGTGGCCGGTCTGTCCGTCAGCCAGTTCACGTCCAGCCTGCCCGGAAGTTTCCATAGGGGCACGGACACTCATTTCGTAGATAGGCGCGGCGTGGCCTATGGAAGCGGAGATTTGCGCGGGGTCGGAACTCAGAGGCGTATAGGTGCAGAATCCTGATGTTTCCGTCAAGCCCAGACCGGTGCCGATGGCAGGCGCCATCGTGCGCATACGTTCCAGGAAGGGTAGTGGAACCGACTGTCCGCCGTAGACGGCTGCCTGCAGGCTGGTCAGGTCGCGATTGGCGTAGCCGCTGGTCCGCCACATCATCTGGAACATGGCAGGTATCTGGCCGAGCAACTGGACGCGGTAGCGCTCAATGGCGTCCAACGATTTTGCCGCGTCAAAGATCTCCAGCGTTACCGCCGTGCCGCCCATGAAAAAAGTGGTCATCAGCAGTTCGGCCTGGCAACCGACATGACTGGGCGGCAGATTCACCAAGACGCGGCGGTTACCGAATTCGAATGCGGAACCTAACGCCAGGTTCTGCGCTGTGATGCCACGATGCGAGAGCAGGGCCGCCTTGGGCGAACCGGTTGAGCCGGTGGTAAAGATCACCTGCGCGGCATCGTCGGGTTCGATGCTAACGTCTGGCAGGGCCCCGCCGGCCAGCGAAAAGACAGAAGCGAATGGACGCGCTCCAGAGATGCATTCCTCCGGCGCGGCAAACTGCAGCAGGTGTTCCACGGAAGGGCATCCGGAGCGCACCGCTTCGCCAAGTGCCGAGAAATCAGCCGCTGCCGTCTTACCCAGGAAAGCGTATCCACGCGCCTGGATCAGGTTCAGGCAGCGCAGCACTTCTGCCGGCGCCAGGCGCAGATCGAGCGGAACATGAATGACGCCCAGACGGAAGCAGGCGTACTCGAGAAAGATGTGTTCATTGAGCAGGGGCAGAGAGGTTGCCAGGAAATCGCCCTTCCGCAAACCCAACTGGTGCAGCGCGGATGCCAGAGTGCGGACGTGGGCATCGAAAGCGGCCCAGTCCACTTGGGTGTGGCGCGTGGCATTGATGATGGCCGGATCGTGCGGCCGGTGGGCCGCCCACCACGCTATGACATCATGCAAGAGGTGGCGGCCGGCGAACTCGGTTTCGTACCTCTCGAGAGTGGCCGACAGGATGCGATTCATCGTGCATAGTGTACGCAAAATGTTCTGGCTGCTGGCGGTAAGTTCGCTGCTCGGGGCAGGCTCATTGGAAGAAGCCAGGCTGCGCTATGGCCGCTGTGATTACGACGGTGCCCTAGCTGCATTGGCCGGTCTGCCACGGAATGCGGAAACCATTGGGCTGGAAGGCATGATCCGTTTCCGCAAGGGCCAATTCGAGCAGGCGGAAGCCTTGTTCCGCCAGGCAAGCGGGATTGGGTCACCACAGGCAGTGTGGGTCCATTGGATGGGTCGCGCCATCGGCCGCCGGGCGGAGCGGGCAAATCCATTCCGTCAGGCGTTTCTCGCGGTGAAGACCCGGGAGGCGTTCGAACTGGCCGTGGAGTTGGACCCTGGGAACACGGAAGCCGTTCTTGATCTGTTCACGTACTACGTCATGGCGCCAGGGTTTATGGGAGGCGGTCTGGAAAAGGCGGAACAACTGGCTGAGCGGGCGCTGAAGCCCAACCGCGAGGCCGATTACTTTGCGGCCCGAGCCGAAATTGCCGAGAAACGAAACCAAAGAGAAAAAGCCGAGCAAAGTTTGCGGCGGGCTGTGGAACTGGAGCCCACCTCGGTGGGCCGGGCCGTGGACTTGGCCCGCTTCCTGGCCAGGCAGGGCCGATGGGCAGAGAGCGAGGCCGAATTCCAAAGAGCTGCGCGGCTGGATCCTGAGCGGGGCTTGTGGATGTACGCTTGGGCAGAGGCGCTTACAGAGGGCCGCAGGGAGCCGGAGAAGGCCCGAACATTGCTCGACCGGTTCTCCCGGGCTCCTTGCGTGCCAGACGATCCGACACCAGAAGACGCCCGTCGCCTGCGAAAGAAACTGGAAGCGAGCTCGCGCCGTTGACGGCCGGGCGAGGAAAAAGGGTAGGAAATCCGAATGCTTTTCTTGCTTCTACTGATCGGCCTGCCGTTGGCGGCAGAACCCCGCGTCATGACTTTGCGCCAGGTAGCGGAACTGGCGGAAAAACAGAACCCCGACGTTGTGCTGGCCAGGTTGGAGGCGGAGCGCGCGCGTCTGGCCGTGGACGAGGTGCGCGAACCCTGGCTCCCGCAAGTGACGGCGGGCAGCGGGTTGGCCTACACGTACGGGTTCCCCTTGTCGATTGAGGGCTCTGCTCCATCTATTGTTGAACTGCAGGCGACACGCAGCCTGTTCAACGCGCCACGGGGCTACCAGACGGCGCAGGCCCGGGAGTCGTCGCGGGGAGCGGGGTTACAGGCTGAGATCACGCGCGAGGAGATGGTACTGCGTGCGGCTGTGCTGTTCCTCGACCTGGAGAGGTCGTTTCGCGCCAGGAAACTGGCTGCGCAGCAAGTAGACCATCTTCGGCGGGTGGAAGCGGCGGTCCGGTTGCGTGTGGAGGAAGGGCGGGAGTTGCCGCTGGAGGGCAAGCGCGCGGCAGTGAACGCCGCCCGCGCTGCGCAGCGTGCGCGTGCTCAGGAATCGGCTTATGCGGCTGCGCAGCGGGCACTGGCTTTGGCCCTGGGTTTCGACGCCAACACTGAATTGGAACCCGCGCTGGAGGATCGCAGCCTGCCAGCGCTCCCTGCCTCGGAGGAGGCCAGTGTGGCCCAAGCGATGGAGGGCAACCGTGAACTCCAGACTTTGGAATCCGCAGTGCGGGCCAAGGAATTGGAGGCGAAATCCCACCGTGCCATGCGGCTGCCTTCGTTGACCCTGGTCACCAAGTACGGGCTGTTCGCCCGGTACAACAATTTTGAGGACTACTTTCTACGTTTTCAGCGCAACAATCTGATTGCTGGCGCTTCTTTCCGCCTGCCGCTGTTTGCGAACCAGGCCGACATCGCCCGTGCGGCGCAGGCCAGCGTCGAGGCGGACCGGGGCCGGGTACGGCTGCGGGCTGCCAGAGGGCGGATCGAAAGCGACACTAGAGCCGCGTGGCAGCGGGTTCAGGAGTCCGAGGCCGCACGAGAGGTGGCCCAGATGGATTTGGAATTGTCGCGGGAAACCGTGGGTGTACTTCTTGCCCAGAGGGACGAGGGCCGCGCCACTCTGCAACAGATCGAACAGGCGCGGTTTGCGGAAACCGAGCGCTGGCTGGCCTATTATGCGGCCCAGTACGACGCGGAGAGGGCCCGGCTGGAACTGTTGCAGCGGACCCAGAACCTCCGGTCTGCTTTGCGGTAGAACTACGGTTTCAAAGGGTGGTCCGAGCATTGCCACCCTGGAATCTGTTGTGTTGACATAGAAGCAAAACGAAACGGAGGCGCTCTGCCTGGCAGAGCGAAAGGAACTTGATGCATCTGATCCGGCCGGCAATCGCTGCCGCTCTGCTGCTCACCTTGGCGGGCTGCCTGGGCAACTCCGAAGCGGCCAAGCAAAAAGCGCTGCAAAATGGGGACAACTACCTGAAAGAAGGCAAGTTGCGGGAAGCCTCAATCATTTACCGCAACATTTTGAAAAAGGATGCCAAGTACGGCCCTGCCTACGCCCGTTTGGGTGACGTTGAGTTGCGGCGCGGGCGGCCCGTGGAAGCGGTGCGGGCGCTGCTGCGCGCCGTGGAGCTTCTCCCGAAGGACGAGGAAGTCGCCGGCAAACTGGCGGATATCTACCTCATTGCCTATTCCACTGACAAAACCAAGAACGAACGGTTGCTGCGGGACGTCGAGGCATTGCGGGATACGCTGCTGAAAAACAATCCTCAGTCCTATCACGGAATGCGCCTCGCGGGATTTGTGGATGTGGCGAAGGGCGACCTCCTGAAAGCTGAGGAGAGATTCCGTAAAGCGGATTCCCTCAAACCGAAACAGCCGGAATTGCGGTTCGCGCTGACTCAGGTACTGGTGCAACTGGGCAAGTGGGATGAGTCGAGGCAACTATCGCAGGAGATCATGCAGGACTCGCCCAATTACCGGCCGGTCTACGACTTTCTCGTGCTCAACTATTTGCGCCGGGGGATGCGCGCTGAAGCAGAAGGCATTCTGAAGAAGAAAACCGAAGTGTTTTCTTCTGATGTGGACGCGCCGATTCAGCTGGCGGCCTATTACCAGTCGACTCAACGGCCTGGGGAAGCGGAAAAGGTGTTGACTGGCATTCTCGCCGATCCGAAAAGGTATCCCGAGGGACGGCTGAAAGTGGGCGATTTTTACGGCCGGATCCAGCAAACCGACCGGGCACTTTCCATTCTCGAAGAAGGCATCAAGATTGATCCTGCCCGCAAGACACAATACCGGCTGCGCATGGTATCCATTTACACGGCACTCAGGCGGATGGAGGACGCCGTCCGCGTCGCCGAGGCTGCGGTTCAGGAGGATTCGAAGAACAACGATGCCCTGTCCATGCGAGCAGCGTTGTACCTGATGTCGGGCAATCAGGAGAAACAGCAGAAGGCCATTACCGACCTGCAGGAATTACTCAGCCGGACTCCCGACAACCTGGTAGTTCGATACAACCTGGCCCGCGCCTATCACATGCGTGGAGATTACGACGCGGCGCGGGTGCAATACGAGCAAGCGACCAAATTAAGAAAGGACTTTCTCGCCGCCTGGCTTGGTCTGGGTGAAGTGCTTCTCATCAAAAAAGACTATGGGAAGGCCATCGCGGCGGCGGACGAAGTCCTCGGTTTCTCCGGTAACAACCTGGGGGCGAAGGTAATCAAAATCAACGCGCTGATCAGCAGCGGCAACTTGCGGCAGGCCCGTACCGAGCTAACCGAGTACCTGAAGCAGCACCCGGATTCTCCTGACCTCCAATTCCAATCGGCGCTGATTTACATGAGCGAACGGAGAATGCCCGAGGCGGAAAGACTGCTGATGCCGTTGCGGACACGGTTTCCGTCTGACATCCGGGTTTTGTTCAGCCTGGCGGAAATCTACCTCAACTCGAATCGGGGGCCTGAAGCGATGCGGATGCTGCAGTCCGAGAAAACGCAGCATCCGGAGCGGGCTGACATAAGGGCTGCGCTCGGCAACACCGCCATCCGCCTGGCACAATACGATATTGCGGAAAAAGAGTTTCGAGAACTTACCACGATGGAGCCCAGCAACCATCTTCATTTCATGAAGTTGGGGGAAGTGCTGCGGCGTAAAGGCAACAACCAGGATGCGGTTGAAATCATGCGGAAGGCGCAGCAGCTTTCCCCATCCGATGTGACTGCCAACCTGCAGCTCGCACTGACCCTGGAGAGCGTGGGTAAGCGCAACGAGAGCCAGCCTTTTTATGAAAACGTGCTACGCGCGCAGCCGGATAATCCCATCGCTCTGAATAATCTCGCATACATGATGGCGGAATCGGGCGGGAATCTGGATACCGCGTTGACCTACGCGCAGCGGGCGCGCGCGCAAATGCCCCAAAACCCAGACGTTGCCGATACGCTGGGATGGATTTATCTGAAGAAGAACCTCAACGATCCGGCTCTTGATATCTTTAAGGAACTGACCGCAAAGAATCCAGGAAACGCTCTTTACCATTACCACCTTGGGTTGGCGCAGTTCCAGAAGAAGGACCTGCAGTCGGCGAAAAAGGCGCTGCAAACGGCCCTGGCCCTCAAGCCGGACAGGGAGAACGAGTCGAAGATCCGGGAGTTACTGGCCAAGATCGGATAGCCGCCCATCGGGCCGACATTCATGAAGACATCCCCCCTCGCGGCTTACGCAGCTCCCTTTGCGCTCTTCATGGCGGTGCTGGCGGTGGCGCCGCAACTCCAACTACCGCCTACTGCGGATCTTCTCTTGCGCCTGCTGTTACCTGCGGCGGCGATCTTGCTTCTGTCGAGGCAACTGCTGGACTTCCGCTGTGCCAACTGGTTGGGCAGCGTGGCCGTGGGACTGGGTGTGTTTGCCGTATGGGTGGGGCCTGACTTGCTCTGGGCTGGGTACCGCGAGCACTGGCTATTTCAAAACGGTCTGTTCGGAAGGCTGAGCCATAGCGTCCCCCCCGAAGCGTATCTATCGCCTTTCAATATTCTTCTGCGGATCGTCCGGGCGGCCGTCGTGGTGCCCATCGTGGAAGAACTCTTTTGGCGCGGATTTCTGATGCGCTGGCTGATACGTCAGCCTTTCGAACGCGTACCGTTGGGCAGTTACGCACCTGCCGCGTTTTGGGTCACTGCGGCGCTTTTTGCAGTGGAGCACGGGCCTTACTGGGAAGTGGGCTTGTTGGCCGGCATTGCGTACAATTGGTGGATGATCCGCACGAAGCGTCTGGGAGATCTGTTCCTCGCTCACGCGGTTACCAATCTTTGCCTGGCCCTGTTCGTCCTATGGACGAAGCGCTGGGATTTCTGGATGTAAGAAGGTAGAACCCTGTTGTCCACTGTTGAGGTGATCCGGCCTGCTACGGCCACGCGAGCCAAGGTTGTGCTCTTTGATTTCGATGGCACCGTGTCGCTCATCCGTTCGGGATGGGTGGATGTCATGGTGCCGATGATGATCGAGGAACTTCGCAAGACTCGAACTGGCGAAACCGAGGCCGAACTTCGCGCCGTGGTGGAGGAATATGTCGCCCGCTTGACTGGGAAGCAGACGATTTATCAGATGATCCAACTGGCGGAGGAGGTGACTCGCCGGGGCGGGCAGGCAGAGGATCCTCTGGTCTACAAGCATCAATACTTGCGGCTGTTGGGTGAACGGATTCAGGACCGTCTCCAGTCTCTCCGGAGCAAAACGGCCAGCCCGGACACATATACCGTACCCGGTACACGCGCTTTATTGAAGGCTCTGCGGGAGCGGGGACTGACGCTGTATCTCGCCAGCGGCACGGATGAACCGTTCGTCAAAGATGAAGCGGAACTCCTGGAGCTGACGCACTTCTTCAACGGAGGCATCTACGGTGCGAAGGATGACTACAAGTCGTTTTCGAAGGCCATCCTCATTCAACGCATCATCCGAGAGTCTGGTGTGCTGGGCGAGGAATTCCTTGCCTTCGGGGACGGGTATGTCGAAATCGAGAACGTCAAGCAAATCGGTGGAGTGGCGGTGGGAGCGGCCACGGACGAGCCTGCCTGCGAACGAGTGGACGAGTGGAAGCGGCAGAGGCTAATCGGTGTGGGTGCCGACTACATCGTGCCGCATTATCTGTGTCAGGAAGAATTGTTTGCGCGGCTATTTCCGGAGTAGTAGGCCATGTCCTCGCGTTACGAGCATTTCGACCGTTCTCGCCTGAAGGTCTTGCCGTTGTCGGAGCGGCAGCACGATCTCTCGCTGGAACGCTGGATGAGATTGGAAGATGAACCTCCGCCGTTCACCCACCCGGAACTGGCGGAGGTCGCTGCCCGCTGGGCGAGCGCCCATCGAGCCGGCTGCGCGCAGATTCTCATGATGGGCGCGCATTTGTTGAGAGCCGGAACGAACCGTCACATTCTCGATTTGCTGGACCGGGGTCTACTCTCCGTTGTTGCCATGAACGGCGCGGGCATGATCCACGACTATGAACTGGCGCGCATTGGCGCCACTACGGAGAGCGTGGCCCGCTACATCCGCAGCGGCCAGTTTGGCCTGTGGCGGGAGACCGGCGAACTGAATCATTGGATCCGCGATTGCGCGGCCGCCGGAGAAGGGCTGGGGGAGGGAATTGGCCGCCGGCTGCTCGAGTCCGGCTTTCCACACAAAGAGCTCAGCGTGCTGGCTGGGGCTTACCAGCGCGGGATTCCCGTCACCGTCCATTGCGGGCTTGGCTATGACATCCTCCACGAACACCCCAACTGCGATGGAGGCGCGCTGGGAGAGACCTCCTACCGTGACTTTCTCATCTTCGCCCGGCTTGTCGAACAACTCGAAGGCGGGGTGCTGATCAGTTTTGGTTCCGCGATCATGGCTCCGGAAGTCTTTCTTAAGGCCCTCGCCATGGCGCGGAACGTGGCCCATCAGGAGGGCAGGGAAATCAAGCGGTTCGCTACCTGCGTCTTTGACATGGTGCCCATCCATGGCGATTACCGGCGAGAACTGCCGAAAACGGATCCCGGCTATTATTTCCGCCCGCACAAGACGCTGCTGGTGCGCACGGTGGCCGATGGAGGCGAAAGTTTTTATTTTTGCGGGGACCATCGCGCCACATTTCCGGCATTGCGGGAAGCTTTGTTGGAGGCGCTGGCATGACCGTGCAGGAGATTCTCGCGGCCATCCCGCGGATTCGAGCGCTGGTGGTGGGCGACATCTGTCTGGACCGCTGGTGTGAGTACGATCCGGCGCTGGCAGAGCCCTCGCGCGAGACTGGTCTGAATCGCTTCGCGGTTGTTCGCACCGTTACCACCGCCGGCGCCGGCGGCACGGTTGCCAACAACCTGGCGGCTCTCGGCGCAGGCCGTGTGGCGGTGCTTGGCGCGGTGGGCGAGGACGGCCACGGCTACGAACTGCGCAAGGCGCTGCATAGCGCAGGCGTAGATGACAGCCTTCTAGTGACTGCCGCGGGCCCCACTTTCACCTACACCAAGCTATTGAACCGGCTTTCCGGCGAGGAAGATGTTGGGCGGATCGATTTTCTTGCTCAACCCCTGGAAGTTGAGGTCGAGGCAGAAATCGAACGGCGCCTTCTGAGCGAAGCGGCGAATTTTGATTGCGTTCTGGTGTCCGATCAGGCCGAAACCGAAACGCCGGGTGTGGTGACGGAAGCGGTTCGGCAGGCGCTGAGGATGCTGGCCCGCCGCCGGCCAAGCTTGGTGATTTGGGTGGATTCCCGAATGCGGACGGAGCTGTTTCGCGGTGTGGTGGTAAAGCCCAATGAACGGGAAGCCCGCGAGGCATGCGTTCGCGCAGGCCTGCCCGCGGATGCCTATGCCGATCTTCGGGTGCGAATGCAAGCGCCGGCGTTGGTGATCACGCACGGTGAACGCGGCGCCCTGTTGCTCAACGAACAGGGGGCGCAATGGGTGCGGACCCGCCCTGTGGCTCAACCGGTGGACATCTGCGGGGCCGGTGACAGTTTTTCCGCTGGCGCGGCGCTGGCCTTAGCCGCAGGGTGCAGCCTGCCAACGGCTGCAATGTTCGCCAACCTGGTCACTTCGGTGACCATCATGAAGAAAGGCACCGGCACGGCCAGCCCGGCCGAGGTACTGGCAGCGGAACGGGAATTAGCGCGGTGAGAATCCTCGGTATCGACATCGGCGGCACGAAGTTCACGATGGCCAGCTTCGAGGACGGCAAGATGGTACACCGCGAAAGCCGGGCGACGGACCGGGAAGGCGGCCGGGCCTGGATGCTGGACCGTATGGAGGAGATCGGTTCCGCCTGGTGGAGGGAGGCGCCTTTCGATGCCATCGGAGTGGGATTTGGCGGGCCGGTCGATTATGAAGCTCAGCAGGTCGTGTTGTCGACGCATGTCGGCGGATGGAGCGGTTTCGACCTGCCCGGCTGGCTGCGAGAGCGATTCGGAGCCCCGGTTCGAATGGACAACGACGCCAACGCCGGCGCCTTGGGCGAAGCCATCCACGGGGCGGGCATCGGTAGCAGGCCACTGTTCTACATGACAGTTTCGACGGGCATCGGCGGCGGCGTGATGGGCGAGCACGGACTGTGGCGCGGCGCTGATTCATACGCCGGCGAAATCGGCCACCTGACTGTGAGGCCCGATGGCCCTGAATGTCTTTGCGGCGCGCGGGGCTGTCTGGAACGTATGTGCTGCGGACTCTGGCTGGAACGTGATTACGGCCAGCCAGCGGAAGTGCTGTTCCGTGATCCGGCCTTTGTGGAGCGCTATGTGGTGGACCTGGCTTTGGGGCTGAAGGCCTGCATTATGCTGCTGAATCCAGCCAGGATCGTGATCGGCGGAGGAATTGGCAAGAGCGGGGACGCCTTATTCGTGCCTCTCCGGGCCGAACTCCGGAGGCTTGTAACGGCCTGGAGCCGCGCCCGGCTCGATGTTGTGCCCGCCGCTCTCGGGGACGACAGCGTCCTCTGGGGTGCGTACGAACTGGCGATGGAGACAGGAGAACATTGATGAGCGACTTTGTTGCGGCCTACCGCACTGCGCTGTTAAACACTATTGGCAAGTTACCGCTGGACCGTGTGCAGCAGGCGATCGAATGGCTGAAGGACGCTCGGGCCCGCGGCGCCGGCGTATACACCTGCGGCAACGGGGGCAGCGCCTCCACGGCTTCGCACTTCGTGTGTGACATGGTGAAAGGGGCCAGCTTCGGCCGCCCAACGCGTTTCCGCATCCAGGCGCTCACTGACAGTCTGCCCACGCTGACGGCCTACTCCAACGATGTCAGCTACGACGTGGTATTCGAGGAACAACTCAAGAACTTTGCCAGTCCGGGCGACCTACTGATCGCTGTGAGCGGTTCAGGCAACTCGCCAAACGTATTGCGCGCCGTGGAATGGGCCAACGCCAACGGTCTGAAGACTATCGGTTTGACGGGCCGTGACGGAGGCAAACTGGGCCGGCTGGCCCAACTTGAGATCAACGCGCCCGATCCGCACATGGGCCGCATCGAGGATGCGCATATGATCGTGCTGCACATGATTTGCTACTACTTCATGGACACGGAGCGCTGACGGCAGCCTTTCGCTCAATTCCTGCCGCCTGCGTTAGCATCGTTGTTGAATG
>CAYWQS010000018.1:0-97479 GCA_964460395.1 uncultured Solibacteraceae bacterium
CGGAACTCGTCCGCGTCCTGGAAACGGAAGAAAGGCCCCGCGCCGAACCGCCGCCCTCCGGACAAAACGAACCCATTGCCGCCGCCTCCAAGCCCCGCCCGCTCGGAAACCTGGAACTCGCGGCTTGCCCCGGGGCAAAGATAGAGCGAAAATGCCAGAATGAACCTCAGCCTCGACTTCCCCGATCCCAAGAAGACCGAGTCTGACACGTTGGGCCTCGCTCGCCGCGCTGACCTCCAGGCGGCCATCAACCGCCTCTCCTCCTGGATGTCCGAGCCGAATTCGCCCATTCGGGCGTTGCACCACCAGTCCGCCCACCCCGGCGAGTTCGAACCCTTCCCCGAGTCCGTTCCGGAATCTCTGCGCCGAGTGCTGGAGGCGCGCGGCATCCGGCAACTGTACTCGCACCAGGCCGATTGCTGGAACCATCTTTCCGCCGGCCGCAATGTGGTGGTGGTCACCCCCACTGCCAGCGGCAAGACCCTCTGCTACAACCTGCCCGTGCTGGAACGCCTGCTGCGCGAACCTGAGGCCCGCGCTCTCTACCTTTTCCCGACCAAGGCCCTCAGCGAGGACCAGCTCCACGAATTCCACGCCATCGTCGAAGCAATGGGTTCCTCGATCCGTGCCTTCACCTACGACGGCGATACGCCGCAGGACGCCCGCAAGGCAATTCGCGAGCGCGCCAACGTGGTGCTCACAAACCCCGACATGCTCCACGCCGGCATTCTGCCCCACCACACCAAGTGGGCCAAGCTCTTCGAAAACCTGCGCTACATCGTCATCGACGAGTTGCATACCTACCGCGGCGTCTATGGCAGCCATCTGGCGAACGTCCTGCGCCGGCTCGAACGGATCAGCCGCTTCTACGGCGCGCAGCCGCAGTTCATTGCCTGCTCGGCCACCATTGCGAACCCCAAGCCGCTGGCCGAAGCGCTCACCGGCCACCCCTTCGAACTCGTGGACCGCAACGGGGCGCCCCGCGGCGAGAAATACTTCGCCTGCTACAACCCGCCGGTGGTGAACCGCCAGCTCGGCATCCGCCGCGGCTACCTCAACGAAGCCCGGCGCATCGCCTCCGAACTCGTCAACCGGGGCCAGCAGACCCTGGTCTTTGCCAATAACCGCCTGGCCACTGAGATCCTGGTCACTTATCTGAAAGACGCCTGCGAGCTGCCGCCCATGAAGCCCGGAGCGGTGCGCGGCTATCGCGGCGGCTATCTGCCCAAGGAGCGCCGCGCGATTGAACACGGGCTGCGTACCGGCGAAATCCGCTGCGTCGTGGCCACCAACGCTCTCGAGTTGGGCATCGACGTGGGCTCGCTGGATGTCGTGGTCATGGCCGGTTACCCGGGCACCATCGCCTCCACCTGGCAGCGCGCCGGACGCGCCGGGCGCCGGATGTCCACTTCGCTCGCCCTCATGATCGCTTCCAGCGCGCCGTTGGACCAGTACATCATCGAGCATCCCGAATACCTGTTCGCGCAGCCGCCCGAACACGCCTTCATCAACCCCGAGAACGCCGAGATCCTGGTTTCGCACCTCAAGTGCGCCGCCTTCGAACTGCCTGTCCGCGATGGAGAAAGGTTCGGGCCGCACGATACCACCGAGTTGATGCGCTTCCTGCAGGAATTGAGCGTCGTCCACCACAGCGCCGGCGCCTGGCACTGGACCTCGGACAGCTACCCCGCTGACGCCGTCAGCCTGCGCGCTGTCACCAGCGACAACTTCGTGGTCGTCGACATCACCAACGATGAGCGTGTGATCGCCGAGGTGGCCTTTCCCGCCGCTCTCGTGGAATTGCACGAAAAGGCCATCTACCTCCATGAAGCGCGCCAGTACCAGGTCGAGCGCATGGATTATGGCGGGCGCAAAGCCTATGTCCGCCAAGTCGAGTGCGACTATTACACCGACGCCATCGACTACACGCAGGTGAAGATCCTCGAAGAGTTCGCTTCCAAACCCGCCGCCGCGGCCAGCGTCTGCCACGGCGAAGTGCGCGTCAACCGGCAGATCGTCGGCTTCAAGAAGGTCAAGTTCTACACGAACGAAAACGTGGGGGCGGGCTCGCTCTCCTTGCCTGAGCAGGAGATGCATACCACTTCGTTCTGGCTCCACTGCCCGCCCGAATTCCTCGACAGCTTCCCGCAATTAACCCCAACTGAACGTCTGAATGCGCTCACCGGACTCGGGAACGCGTTCCGGACCGTGGGCGCGCTGCTGCTCATGTGCGATCCGCGCGACCTGGGCGTCTCTCTCACCGAGGCTGTCAGCGCCGCGGGCGTGGGCTTCGCCCCGGACCTGCACCTCTATGACAATTACCCCGGCGGGATCGGGCAAAGCGCGCCTTTGTGGGACTTGAGCCGCAACCTGTTTGAAGGCGCCCGGGACTTGATCTCCGCCTGCGGCTGCGAAGCAGGCTGCCCCAGTTGTGTCGGGCCTCCGGGGGAAACCGGCGCGGGCGCCAAAACCGCCGCGCTCGCCCTCCTCGAAGTTCTGCTTACAGCACCACCCGCTTCTCTCCCTCACGCCGGGTCCGCCGCTCCCGGTCCAGCCACTCCAGCAGCGGGATAGCATACTTGCGCGAAACGCCCGTCCAGTTCTTGAAGTCGCCCACCGTGAACCGCAGCCCTTTGCGCTCCGCCAGCATCTTCTGGAGAACCGCAATCGTTTCCGCGTGGAACAGGAGGTCCGGCGAGATGCGCACCAGCCGCTGCTGCCGCAGCAGGATCTGCAGCAACTGCCGGGCGCGCGCCGGATCAACCCCCGACTGCCCCAGCGCTTCGTTCAGCCCCGGCACGGCGAACCCTGCTTCGCGAAAGAGGGCCTCCAGCGCAATCAGGGCAGTATCTTCTTCCTCTCTCAAGGCCAACCGGTGTGACGCGAGGCGCAGGTTTTCGCCTTCCGCCACAATATCGCCCGCCTCTTCCAGCACGGCGTCCAGCAGGGGCGCCGGAACCGGCGCGGCGCTGCGCGCCATCCCGGGCTGCAACGGGTTGGCCCGGTGGAACCGGCCCAATGTCTCCCGCAAATTAGCAGCGTGCTCAGCCAACCGCCGTTTCGCTACCAGACGGCCTTGCGCCACCCGGCAGCCCGGCGGCGCGGCCACCGGCCGGCCGCAGCGCCGCGCGGCTTCCACCAGCGGGAGCCCCTCTGGCGATTCCTCCACCAGCCACGCCACGCGCTGCTCCAGCGTGGCGGTTCGCAGCGCTTCGAGCCGGCGCACCGTGGCTGCCTTTTTCAAGTGCGGCGGCGGCTCGTTCTCCAACACGGCGCCTCCGCCAATGGTGGTCACCGGAGAGAACATGCGGACGATGAAACGGTCGCCCGGCAGCAGCAGCATGGGCTTGGCCAGCAGCAGCCGCACCAGGCCGCGCGCCCCGGAACGCAAAGCCGCGCCGCCTTCCAGCAGCCTCACCTCGGCCGTGGTCTCCGCCGTACCAGAGTGCAGATGTACGGGTGCGCGGTGCTTCAGCGGCTGAGCGGAACCGAGCAGTTCCAGTTCGCAATCGACCACCGAAGTGGCGCTCAACAGGCCCGGCGGCGTGAGAGTTGCCCCACGCTCCAACTCGCGGGCCTCGACGCCCGCCAGATTCAGGGCAGTGCGTTCTCCAGCGCGGGCGCGCTCCACCGCGGCCCCGTACACCTGAACGCCGCGCACGCGCAAGCGTTGCCCCCCGGGCTGCACCTCCACCTCGTCATTCACCCCGATCCGCCCGGACCACAGCGTACCCGTCACTACCGTACCGAAGCCCCGCATCGAGAACGACCGGTCAACAGGCAGGCGGAACGGGCCGTCCTCGTCACGGGGCGCCGCGCGCCGGCCCGCTTCCCGCAATGCCTCGACAAGCGCATCCAGCCCTTGGCCCGTCGCGGCGCTCACCTCCACCACGGGCGCGCGCTCCAGAAAAGAGCCCTCCACCAGCGAAGCTACCTCCAGCCGGGCCACTTCCCGCATTTCGCTGTCCGCCAGATCGCACTTGGTGAGCGCCACCACCCCGTGCCGCAGCCCCAGCAGCCGGCAAATGTCGAAGTGCTCGCGGGTCTGCGGCTTCACGGATTCGTCCGCTGCCACCACCAGCAGCACGGCATCAATGCCGCCCACTCCGGCCAGCATGTTGCGCACGAACCGCTCGTGGCCCGGCACGTCAACTAAGCCGAAGCGCATCCCTTCCGACTCCAGATGCGCGAAGCCCAGATCGATCGAGATGCCCCGCCTCTTCTCTTCTTCCAGACGGTCGGTGTCGATGCCAGTGAGCGCGCGCACCAGCGTTGTCTTGCCGTGGTCGATGTGGCCTGCTGTGCCAACGATAATGTTGTTCATGCGCGCGCTGTTCCTCATTATGGCCTTCGCCTGGGTGGCGCTGGCGCAGGACGAGCCTCCGCTGTTCCGTGCCGGTGTCACTTTGGTGCGCGTCGACGTGCAGGTGCTCGACCGCGGACAGCCTGTCCAGGGTCTGACTGTCCGGGACTTCCTTGTGCGCGAGGAGGGCGTGCCCCAAACCATCACGGGTTTTGGGCAGAGCAGCGAGCCGCTGCAGTTGTTGTTCGTTCTCGATGTCTCCGGCAGCATGAACCGGCTGTTGCGCGAAACGGCTGCCGCCGCGGAGCAGGCCTTGGGCGCACTCGGACCGCAGGACGAGGTGGGCGTGCTGTTCTACGCCACCCGGCACCGCCTGGCGCAGGAGTTCACGGCGGACCGGCGGTCGGTTTTGCTGGCCCTGCGCAGCGCCTCTGAGGAACGCGAACTTGGCGGCGGCAGTTCGCTCTACGATGCCCTGCTCGCCGCCTGCGAGGTGCTCCGCGGCAGCGCCGCATGGAACGGACGGCGGGCTATCTTCGTGCTTACCGACAACGGCGGCGTCAGCCGCAGCCTGCCGCACGAAGTGGTGCTCCGCGCCATCTCCGGCGTCAATGCGGTGGTGGCCGCGGCAGTGCCCAGAGGCGCGCGCCCACCCGAGCCTCCACCCCCCGGCGTCGAGATAAACCCGGACTACACGAGGCACAACGTGTTCCTCCTTTGTGAAAAGAGCGGCGGAGAGGCCATCCGCATGGAGAAGGCAGCGCAGCAGTTGCGGCCCATGCTGGAACGCCTGCGGACGCGCTACTTGCTGAGCTACCAGCCGGCGCCCGCGCCGCCGGGGGTGTTCCGGAGTCTTGAAGTCGAGGTGACCGAAGAAGTGAAGAAACGCCTGCGCAGCCCTGTGGTGCGGGCACGGGCCGGGTACTTTACGGAGCCGCCGCCGTGATCACTCCTCCGCGGCGCTCTGGTTTACCTTGAGCACCGCCAGGAAGGCTTCTTGCGGAATGTCCACCTTGCCCACGCGCTTCATCCGGCGCTTACCCTCTTTCTGCTTCTCGAGCAGCTTGCGCTTGCGCGTAATGTCGCCGCCGTAACACTTGGCGAGTACGTTCTTGCGGATTGCGGGGATGTTCTCCCGGGCGATGATCTTCGCGCCAATGGCCGCCTGCAGGGCGACTTCAAACATCTGGCGCGGAATGAGCTTCCGCAGGCGGTCGATCAGAGCCTTGCCCCGCTCGTAAGCAAAGTCTTTGTGCACGATGATCGACAGCGCGTCAACCGGTTCCCCCGCCACCAGCACGTCCATCTTGACCATCGGGGAGACCCGGTAGCCGGCCAGGTGATAGTCCAGCGAGGCGTAACCCCGCGAAGCCGACTTCAGCCGGTCATAAAAATCCAGCACGATTTCATTGAGCGGCAATTCGTAGACGAGCATGACCCGGCCGCCGCCAATGTACTCGAATTTCTTCTGATTGCCCCGCTTTTCTTCCAGCAGCTTCAGGATTTCTCCCAAATATTCTTCGCGAGTAATGACCGTGGCATCGATAATAGGCTCCTCGATTTTCACGATCTCGCTGGGATTCGGCCAGCGGGTGGGGTTGTCCACTTCCACGACTTCGCCGTTGCCGAGCGTCACCTGATACCGGACTCCCGGCGCGGTGGTGATCAGGTCGATCTCGAATTCCCGCTCCAGCCGTTCCTGCACGATCTCCATGTGGAGCAAGCCCAGGAATCCGCAGCGGAACCCGAAGCCGAGCGCCACGGAGTTCTCCGGTTCGAAATTGAGCGAGGAGTCGTTCAGACGAAGTTTTTCCAGGGCTTCACGCAGCATGCCATGCTCATGGCTCTCCACCGGATACAGCCCCGCGAACACCATCGGCTTCATGGGCTCGAAGCCGGGCAGCGGTTCGTTTGCCGGATTCTGAGCGTCGATGATCGTGTCGCCGACCTGCGCATCGGCGACATTCTTGATGTTGGCGAAGAGAAAGCCCACTTCCCCGGCGGAGAGTTCGTCGCAGGGAATCGCCTTTGGAGACTGGTAGCCGACGCCGTCCACCTCGTACTGGCCACCGGTGGCCCAAAGCCGGATCTTCTGGCCCTTCCGCAAACGGCCCTCGATGATGCGCGCCAGAATGATGACGCCGCGGTAAGGGTCGAACCACGAATCAAAGATCAAGGCGCGGAGCGGCTTGTCCGGGTCGCCTTGCGGCGGCGGCACCTTGTGCACCACATGTTCGAGAATCTCGTGGATGCCCACGCCTTGTTTGGCGCTGGCCAGCACGGCGTCGGAGGCGTCCAGGCCGACAATCTGCTCGATCTGCTCCTTGATGCGCTCCGGTTCGGCCGACGGCAGATCGATCTTGTTGATGACCGGAATCAACTCCAGGTTGTGGTGAATCGCGAGGTAGGTATTCGCCAGCGTTTGGGCTTCGACGCCCTGGCTGGCATCTACCACCAGCAGCGCACCTTCGCAGGCTTGCAGGCTGCGCGACACCTCGTAAGTGAAATCGACGTGCCCGGGCGTATCGATGAGGTTGAGCTGGTAGGTGACGCCGTCATCGGCCTTGTAGAGCAGCCGCACGGCGTGGGCCTTGATGGTGATGCCCCGCTCACGTTCGAGGTCCATCGAGTCCAGCACCTGGTCCATCATTTCCCGTTGGCTCAGCGCTCCGGTGTATTCGAGCAAACGGTCGGCGAGAGTCGATTTGCCGTGGTCGATGTGGGCGATGATCGAGAAATTCCGGATGAGCGAAGGGTCCATTTTGGGGCTGCTGTATGATGGGGAAGGAAGTTTCATTATCCCACATGGCCCCCAAGACTTACGAAGGCCACCTCGATGCGAAGGGTCTGAAATTCGCCATTGTGGTGAGCCGGTTCAATAGTTTCATCACGGAACGGCTGCTGAGCGGCGCCCTGGATGCCCTCGCACGCTCCGGCGCTGCCGAAGGTGACGTAGAGATAGTCCGGGTGCCTGGTTCCTGGGAAATGCCCCTGGCAACGGCGGAGTTGCTCCGCCAGCAGCGGCACGACGCCGTCATCTGTCTGGGCGCGGTGATCCGCGGCGAGACCCCCCACTTCGATTACGTCGCCAACGAGGCAGCCAAAGGCCTGGCTCAGGTTTCGTTGCAGCACGGCGTTCCGCTCGCATTTGCCGTACTGACGACGAACAATCTGGAGCAAGCCATCGATCGCGCCGGGGCCAAGAGCGGCAACAAAGGCGCAGAGGCTGCGATTACGGCGATCGAGATGGCGAACTTGATGCGCCGCCTCCGCATTCAACCGGAGTGACGGGCTGCTCGCCCGTCTGAATCGATGCCAGCCCGCCGGAAATCACGACAGAAGGCCCTGCAGATCCTGTTCTCACTCGATTTGCGCAAGAACTCTGTGCCGGAAGCGCTGCAGGATTTCGAGCAGTACCTGCTGCAGGCCGAATGGGAAGAGGAGAAGGGCGAAACGGCTGAGGGAGCCCCGCCCCTGGATACCTTCACGCGGACGCTGGTTCAGGGCACGGCTGCCCAGTTCGAAGAACTCGACACGTTGATCCGCCAGCACGCGGAGAACTGGCGCGTTGAGAGGATGCCCGCGGTGGACCGGAACGTCCTCCGGATGGCGATCTACGAAATGAAGGAAGAAGGCACGCCGCCGGCCGTGGTGATCGATGAGGCGCTGGAACTGGCCAGGCGGTATTCGGAAGAGGAGGCGATTCCGTTCATTAACGGCGTGCTCGACTCGGTCCGAAAGTCCCTCGTACTCAAGAATTCCTGATCCGGGGTTACTTGCCGATACAAAAGGTTGAGAAGATGCGGTGCAGAATGTCGTCGGCCGTAGTGGCGCCGGTCAGCGCGTCCAAGGGGCTGAGCGCGGCGTAAAAGTCCAGCAGCAGCATCTCGTGGGGCAGGCCAACACCCACGGCATCCCTGGCTCGTTCCAACGCCTCAATGGACTCGCGCAGAAGCTGTTCGTGGCGGAGGGAGGTGAGAAAGCCGCCGGTCTGACCGCTCCAGCCTCCGGGCGCCAGCGTCTCAATGATCTGCTCGCGCAACCGGGCCAGCCCCTCGCCAGTCTTCGCCGACACGGGTAGAAGTCCAGGCAGGTCTGCCTGCAAAGCCCGGGGCAGATCGCACTTGTTCCCGGCCAGCAGATGAGGCCCGCCTGCTTGTGCTTTGGCCAGGAGTTCCGCGTCCTCCGTTGACCACGGAGCGGAAAGGTCAGCGACGAGGAGCACCAGGTCCGCGTCGGCCATCGTCTGGTAGCTGCGCTCCACCCCCATTCGCTCCACGATGTCGCCGGTTTCGCGGATGCCGGCGGTGTCCACCAGCCGGACCGGAATGCCCGCCAGCGCGACCACCTCGGAGATGGCGTCGCGGGTCGTTCCCGGGATATCGGTAACGATGGCGCGATCCTGTTCCAGTAAGGCGTTGAACAAGCTGCTCTTGCCGACATTGGGCCTGCCCGTGATGGCGAGCCGGAACCCATCGTGGACGAGCTTTCCGTACCGGAAGCTGCCAGCCAACCGGCGCAGTCCGTCCAGAAGCGGTTCGATGCGCGCGAGTATCTCTTCCGCGGAAGCGACAGACACGTCGTCCTCGGCGAAATCGATCCCGGCTTCAAGCAGCGAGACAAGTTCGACCAGTTGTGCCTTCCACGGCTGGATCAGCCGCGAAACGGAACCCTCCATCTGACGAGCCGCGACTTTGGCCTGATGGAGCGTGGTGGCTGCAATGAGATCGCGTACGGCCTCGGCGCGCGGCAGATCAAGGCGGCCGTTGAGGTAGGCGCGTAAGGTGAATTCGCCCGGCTCCGCCAGCCGCGCTCCGGCGGCCAGCGCGCGTTCCACGCAGTAGCGCAGAACTACCGGGGAGCCGTGGCAGGCGATCTCCACGGTATCTTGCGCGGTGTAAGAGCGCGGCGCGGCAAACCAGGTCACCACCACTTCATCCACCGGCTCGCCGTCCACATCCTCGAGACGCGCCAGGGCGCAGGTCCAAGGAGTCCAATCCCAGGCACGCGCGAAGTGCAGAAAGCGGGAGGAAATGGCCCGGGACTGTGCACCGGAAATCCGTACTACCCCGAGGCCGCCGGCTCCGGGCGGTGTGGAAATGGCCACGATCGTATCGTCGAGGCGCACGGGATGGAGGAAGCGCTAGCGGCGCCGGCCGCCGCGTTGCGGGGGGCGGCCGCCCCCTGGTCCGCCGCCGGGACGGTGGCCGTGGCCCCGCGGAGGAGGCGGCAGTTCGGGCAGTGAGGGCATGCCTTCCGGATAGATCACGACGTGCCGGCCGGGCCCTACACCGGAGCTTTCGCTCCGCAGGCCCGACTCGTTCCGCATCGCCAGGTGGAGGATGCGGCGTTCCCGGCTGCTCATGGGAGAGAAGCGGTAGGGGGTGTTGGTTTTGCGCACCCGCTCGGCCACGGTTTGAGCGCTCAACTTCAGTTCTTGCTGGCGGAGCAGGCGGAAATCGTTGGCGTCGAAGCAGAGCAGTGCGTGTTCGTCGGGCGCCATGCCGAGGAATTCCTGGCAGACCTGTTCGAGGGCCAGTAACCCCTCGCCCTTGTTCATCATGAGGTGTTCGAGATCCGGGCCTTCAAAGCGGACCAGCAGGGCGGGACGTTCGAAGTAGGCTTCGAGTTCAGCCGGTTCGTCGGTCAGTTCATAGTCCAGATCGAAACCCGCCGCGTCCAGGACGCGGTCCAGGTAATCACAAAGGGCGTCTCCGACCTTGTCAAGCGAATACTTGCCGGGGTTGCTCATCGGGGTTACTCATGTATGGCGGCCCGCATCCCTCATTTCTTCGCCTTGGCTGGGGCCGCCGCGGGTGAGGCCGGGTGGAACCATTTATTGAAGAAAAACTGCTGGACAATGCCGACCAAATTGCCAGTGAGCCAGTATAGCACTAGGCCGCTGGAGGCATTGTAGAACATGGCCACCAGCACGATGGGCATGATCATCATCAGCCGGGCCTGCGAACTGTCAGCGGTGGGCGTTGGCGTCATCTTGGTCATCAGCACTTGCGAGACGAGCATGATGATCGGCAGCACCTTGAACCAGCTCACCTCGGGCTGCGACAAATCGGGCACCCAAAGCCAGGACGCGCCGCGGAGTTCAATGGCCGTGTCCAGCACCTTGAAGAACGCGAAAAAGAAGGGCATTTGCAGCAGGAGGGGGATGCAGCCACCCATCGGGTTGACGCCGCTCTTGGTATAGAGCTCCATCAACTCCTCGTTCTGCTTCTGTTTGCGCGGATCGCGCATCGACAGTCCTTCGTATTTCTTGTTGATCGCCTTGACTTGCGGCTGCAGCGCGGCCATCTTCTGGCTGCTGCGGAGCGACGACAGGCGGAGCGGCAGAAGGACAACGTTGATGATGACCGTGGCGAGAACAATGGCCCAGCCCCAGTTTTTGGTGGTTGTGTCGTTGAGGAAGTTGAGGAAGCTGAACAGCGGCTTGGCAATGAAGCCGAACCAGCCCCAGTCCACGAGCTGAGGGAGGCGGGGGTGCGTCGCTTTCAGTACATCCTGATCCTTGGGGCCAACGAACAGCAGGAATTCATTGCGGGCGGCTCCACCCACGGCCATGCCGACATGCGGGACATCTTCCGTATCCTGCGGGGTGGGCTTAAACCGGTCCTGCCAAGTCTGGAAATCGATGCTGGTTCCGGACTCGGGCAGGACCACCGCGGCGAAGTAGGCATCCTGCAAGCCGGCGAAGAGCATCTGGCCGCTGATGGCGTGCACGCCGTTTTTGGCGACGTCGGACGTCTCCACCACCAGTTTGTTGTTGGGCGCGTCATAGTGGACGCTGTTTTGCTTGGCGACGGCGTTATGCACGGTCCGGTCGCCGAAGCCGCCCCGCCAGGCCAACAGATGAGTGACGCCCTGGCCTGCCTGGGTAATCTCGCTGGAGAAGACCAGCCGGTAGAGTTTGGGATCGAAACGGAACGACTTCTTGGCCACCAGGCTCCCGTCGCTATAGGTGAAGTCGAGGCTCAATGGGTCGGGCTGTTCCGCACGGAACAAAACGTCGTTGAGGTTGGTGGCCAGTTTGCCCTTCGCAATGACGTAGGCCATTGGCCATCCGGCGACCGGAGCGGCGGCGGCGCTCACCAGTTCCACCGGTTTCCCATTGTTGTCTTTGTAGTTTTTGAGAACCCAACTCTGCACGACAGCGCCGCGATTGGAAAACACCACGCGATAGACATCCGTTTCGATGATGTAGCGTTCGCTGCGGGCGGCGGTAACCGCTTCGGCCGGGGGAACGGCTGCCGGGGGCGGTGGTGTGGTCTCAGCGGCAGGTGTCCCGGTCTTCGCCGGTTGGGAAGCCTTTGGGGCAGTGGCACTATCGGCCTTCTTCACCGGCGGTTTGGGCGGCGGCGCCAGGAAGTACTGGCTGACGATCAACACCACACCCATCAGGCCGAAGGCGAGCAGCAAGCGGGTTTCGGTGGACATCTCGCTTACGGAAAAGGCGGGCTTGTTCCCGCCGCTACCAGGTTTCTGGGCCATTGGATTCGATTTCGATTCTGACGCGGCGCTGTCAGCGGACCGGGTCGAGACCTCCCGGGTGGAACGGATGACAGCGGGCGATGCGCTTCAAAGCCAGCCAACTTCCTCGGCCCACGCCATAGCGCTCGACGGCCCGGAGGGCATATTCCGAGCAAGTGGGGTGGAACCGGCAGGCGGGCGGCAAGAGCGGCGAGAACCACCGTTTGTAGCCTCGCAGCAGGGACAGAACTAAGGCTTGCATCGAGCCAGCACCTTGTCTACATCTTCCACGATCTGAGTGAGCGGGGCGTCGAGAGCGGCGGCCCGTAAATTGACCACGATGCGCCAGCCGGCGCTAAGTTGCGTCCAGCGCCGCCGGAAGACCTCACGGACGCGGCGGCGCATCCGGTTGCGGCGGACTGCCTTCCCAAGGGTACGCGGCGTGGTGAAGCCAATTCTGGGACCATCCGCCGCGGGGTAGTACCGGCAGAAAGCGACAAACGAGCGGCCAACCACCTTCGTACCGGTGTCGTAAACATCCCGGAAATCGCGGGAACGCAGGAGGCGGCGCTGTTTGGGAAACGACTGAGAGGCCGGGGGGCCTGGCGCTGCCTGCATGACGCGGTTGGGGTAGGGGGCGATGGAGACCCTACCGGGTTACTTCGCCAGGCGTACGGCGCGCTCGTCGCTCACAGTCAGCTTGTGGCGGCCTGCGGCACGGCGGCGGGCGATCACGGCCCGGCCATTCTTGGTAGCCATCCGCGAGCGGAAGCCGTGCGTCTTCGCGCGCTTTTGGTTATTCGGCTGAAAAGTTCTCTTCGGCATGTGGGATTCCCCGGGAATGCCCCGCCCGGCCTGCAAGAGTCCGCACGGGCATACGTAGAGTCTAGGCGCTTCTCAGCGCGCAAATTTCAGTATAGGCAGCGGGGCCGAGCGCTGTCAAACCGGAGGAAACCACTTGAAAGCGGCACAAAACAAAGGGCAAGATGGATGGCATGAGGATGACAATTCCGGGTGTTGTGCTGCTGGCGGCAGCG
This sequence comes from uncultured Solibacteraceae bacterium, assembly GCA_964460395.1. Classification (GTDB taxonomy): domain Bacteria; phylum Acidobacteriota; class Terriglobia; order Bryobacterales; family Bryobacteraceae; genus CAYWQS01. Next base: position 12,823 of record CAYWQS010000018.1, read on the forward strand.
TTGTCTGCGGGGGCTTCGGATGAGGCGAAGCAGAAGGCAAAGGATGGTCCGCTGGTCAAGGGAGCTCGCGCTACCGAGAAAGCGGCGGTGAAGACCGGAGAAGTGACCAAGGACGCGGCGGTGAACACCGCGGAGGGAACCAAGAAGGTAGGTTCCGCCACGGCGGATGGCGCCAAGACCGTTGGCTCGGCTACCGCAAAAGGGACCGTGAAAGCGAAAGACGCTACTGTGGACGGCGCCAAGACGGTGGGTTCGGCCACTGCCAGCGGGACAGCGAAGGCAGCCGATGCCACCGTAGACGGCGCCAAAACCGTAGGATCGGCGACGGCCAAGGGCACGGAAAAAGCCGTAGACGCCACGGTGGACGCGACGAAGAAGACGGGCAAGGCCATCTCGAAGGGTGTCAAAGCGGTAGTGCCTGGAGGCAAGGACTCGGACACGCCGAAGGACAAGAAGTAGCGCAGCCGGTTCCGCTGGGATTTAGTCCTCGACACGCCGGGCTGGAATCCCAGCGGCATGGAGGGCGCGTTCCACGTCGTCCGGCATAAGGCGCGAGGCGTCGAATTGTACCGTCAGGGACTTCAGGTCGCCGCCCAGCTTCACACTGACCAGGCCGTAGTGCCCATGGGCACGGGCTATGGCCTGCATCAGCGAATCATCGGCGGGTTTCAGAAGTTCGTAGTGGGCTTCCACTTTGGTCATATTTCCTCCTCAGCGTAACTCAGGGTGATCCGGTTCCGGGATTCTCCAAACGCCAGAGAATCTGCCGGACCATGCCCGTCCAGACCGGCGCATCGGAGCGGACGAGTTGAAGGCGCCGGACCAATCGCCGCATCTGCTGGATCGCGGATGGCTGGGTAGTGAAATCCCGATACCCTGACCGCTTGAGGGCATCCAACAGCAAGCCGGCGAGCCGCTCTACATCTGCCGCAGTGGCAGGCTCCTCTTTCGGCAGGACGGCAGGCAGGGGCCCGGCAGCCCGCACAAGTTCGTAGAGGCAGACGGCCACGGCTTGGGCGAGGTTCATGGATTCGTGCTGTGGCCGGGTGGGAATGCGCAACAACCAGTGGCAGTAGGCGGCGTGCTCGTTGGAGATGCCGTGTTTTTCCGAGCCGAACAGCAGCGCCACCTGGTGGCCGCCCGCAAGAGCCTGGCGGAGGAGGACTCCGGCTTGTTCGAGCGGCAGAAGAGGGTGAGAGGGCTTCCGGTGGCCGAGGCCGGTGGCGGCTACCACCAAGTGGCAATCCGCCACGGCCTCCGAAATGTCCTGAAAAACGCGGGCGGATTGGACCACGGCTTCGGCGTTGACCGCGGAGACCGCCTCGCGGAAAGCAAGGTCGTAGGGGTTAACCAGACGCAAGTCGGGAAAGCCGAAGTTGCTCATGGCGCGGGCCGCGGCCCCAATGTTCAGGGGATTTCTCGTTTCGACGAGAACAACAGCGAGCTTGGGTGGGATGCCAGTCATGGGCGCGGGCTTTTCTGCCTCCAACGGGACGCCCTAGATTTTGGAACTTTTTCTCGGCCGGCGGCAAACTCAGAATAGAAGCGCTTGAACGAGAACGGCACACACACCGAGGATGGCCGGCACCTGCAGCGTCTGGCCCAAGGAGACCAGCAGGCCTTTCTGGCTTTGTATGACCGGCACCAGGCGGCGATCTTCCGGTATGCATTTCGAATGACCGGGTCGCGCGAACTGGCCGAGGACGTGGTGCAGGAAGTGTTCCTGGCCCTGATCCGGGGAGCCAGGGGCTATGACCCCGCGGCAGGGCCATTGCGGTCCTATTTATACGGGATGGCGCGGAACCACCTGTTCCGGCAGATGCCGCGGCGGGATATGGAACCGCTGGAAGATCTCGAGATTGCCGGGGCATTGGAAGACCCGTTGGCGGACCTGGAGCAAGAGGAGATTCTGATCCGGGTGAGGCAGGCGCTGGCGGCGATCCCGGCGCATTACCGGGAAGTGGTGGTGCTGTGTGACCTGGAGGAATTGGATTATGCGCAGGCAGCCGAAGTGTTGGGTTGCGCCGTGGGCACTGTCCGCTCGCGGTTGCACCGGGCGCGCGGCCTGCTGGCGGCGCGTTTAGAAGAGGCTCGTGCGGAGGCGTGAAGAGGAAGCGGCCATGAAAGGCGAGAGCGAAGAGAAACTGGTTCATGCCCTGCGGCGGCTGGGCGCGGAAACGAGCGGGTTGGAAGCCGGCCCGCATGTGCGCGCGGCTCTTCTCAAACAGTTTGCACAGAGACCTGGCCGGCGAATTCTAGCGTGGCCATTAGCGGCGGCGGCGTGTCTGCTGGCGGGTTTCGCGATCGGTGTGGTGCAACTGCGGAAGGGACCGGGGGGTCCAGAGCCTGCCGCAGAACGTCCGATAGCAACGGCGGAGCCGGCGGCGCCGGCCGGGAATCCGGGCCAGTTGGCGATGGCGGCGGAGCCGGCGGCGAAGGTCCCTGCGGCGCCGCGAATCCAGCGGGCAACGGCAGGGCCAACAGAGACGGCATTGACGCCGTGGTATTTCGAGCCGGGGCTGCCGGCGCCCGCCACCGCTCGCGTGATTCGCGTGGAGGTTCCGCCGGAGACCGCGGCCCGGTATGGGGTGGCAGGTTCCGGACCTGGCTTTGACGCGGAGATTCTGATCGGCGACGACGGGCTGGCGCGGGCGATCCGCTTTCTGAGGCGCGATTCCGGCCGCGCCTCATTGCACCGCGTGACAACGGTTTATTGATCGATTGGTGGCAGATTACTGGCAAGCATGAAAGGAAACCGCATGACTCGGAAGATGTTGATGGGGATGGTGATTGGTTTAGGCGGATTGCTGACCGCCCAGGTTCACCAGGCGAAGCCTGCGCACCGGGAGGACGTGTTGATCTTTAACCAGGGGATCGGCCCGGCCGGGCAAACTCGCGGGATGGTAATGCATTTTGGCTCACTGCAGCAGAAGGGAGCGCCGTACGCGGCGGAAGCGGTGACAGAAATGGTGCAGACGCTGCCGGATGGCAACCGGATCCAGCACCGGACGGTAACCAAGACGTATCGGGACTCCGAGGGCCGGACCAGGATGGAGAGTCCGTTTGCCCCGGTGGGCAATTGGGTGCCGAGCGATCCGACCGGCACGCTCATCACAATTCAAGATCCGGTCAAGGGCGAGCACGTCACGCTGAACACGCAACAGAAAACCGCTTACCGCCACAAGCTCCCCGAAGCGGCGGCAGGACCGGCAGGCGAAGGTGTCAAGGTGGAGCGAACCATGGAGGTGAAGGAGTTGGTGGGCGGCCCTCCAGCCGGAACTCAAGGCGCGGACACGATGATTTTCATCCAGAATGCGCCTGGAATGGCGATGAGCCGCAGGGTGTTGAACTCAGGCGACATGAAGGTGGAGGAACTGGGGCAGCAGACCATCGAGGGCGTGAACTGTGTCGGAGTGCGTGAGACGTTCACGACCCCGGCGGGGGCGATCGGCAACGAGCGGGCAATCGTGTCGAGCACGGAGCGGTGGACTTCGCCGGAGTTGGGGATTGAGATCCTGCGGAAGCACAGCGATCCGCGGTCGGGGGAGATCACCTATCGTGTAACAATGCTGCAGCGCGGTGAGCAGCCGATTTCGTTGTTCGAGATCCCGGCGGATTACAAAGTAGAAGAAGGCATACCGTCGTTCCGCTTCGAACGGAAGATTGAGCACAAGCCCAAACAGTAACAAGAGCGAAGACAACCCAGGCTAAGGCGCCCCAAGCGGGGCGCCTTTTTCTATGCGCCGTGCGTGTCTTCGAGGTAGGTGTAGCCGTAAATGCCTTCCTCGTAGAACTTCATGAGACGGCCGGATTCCTGGTAGCCGATTTTGCCGTCGAGGACGGCCTGTTCCACGTCCTGGCGGAATTGCTCGATGAGGTGTCCGGCGCTGAACTGGACGTAGTCCAGGACTTCTTTCACGGTGTCGCCGCGGATGACCGCTTCCAGCAGCGGGGTGTCGTTCTCGCCCAGCCGGACGTGGACCGCGTGGGTGTCGCCCAGCAGGTTGTGGAGGTCGCCGAGAATCTCCTGGTAGGCGCCCACCAGAAACGCGCCGAGATAATACGCATCGCCGTTGAACCCGTGCAGCGGCAGGGTCTTCTTAACGTCGCGCCGGTCGATGAATTGATCGACTTTGCCATCGCTATCGCAACTGATGTCGCCAAGGACGGCGCGGCGGGAAGGCGATTCGTTCAACCGGTGGATGGGCATGATGGGGAATAGCTGTTTCACGGCCCAACTGTCCGGCATGCTCTGGAAGAGAGAGAAGTTGCAGAAGTAAGTGTCGGAGAGCATTGCCTCGAGCCCTTCCAGTTCTTCGGGGAAGACGTCGAGTTGTTTTGCCATGCCGAGCACTTTGCGGCAGATGTGCCAGTAGAGGTTTTCGGCGAGGGCACGCTGCCGGAGGGGAAGGTAGCCAAGGCTAAAGAGGTTCAGCGCTGAGTCCAAAGCCTGCTGCGCGTCGTGGAAACTCTCCAGCAAGTTTTTCATGCTGACGCTGCGATAGGTTTCCATCAGATCGACGAGGGGCTGTTCGGCGTCGTCGTTCAACTGCTGGGGCACCTCTTCTTCACCGAATCCGCTCACGCCAAGCACGTTGAAGACGAGGACGCTATGGTATGCCGCGATGGCCCGGCCGCTTTCGGTGACGATTTGGGGATGAGGCACCTCGGCTTCATCGCAGATGTTCTGGACATGGTAGACGACGTCGCGGGCGTATTCCGCCAGCGAGTAGTTGACGCTGGATTCGAAGTCGGTTTGGGAACCGTCGTAATCGATGCCGAGGCCGCCGCCGACATCCAGGAACTCCAGGCCGGCGCCGGCCTTCTTTAAGTCGGCGTAGACGCGGGCGGCTTCGATGACGGCAGCTTTGATGTGGCGGATGTTGGTGATCTGGCTGCCGAGGTGGAAATGCAGGAGTTTCAGGCAGTGCTCCATGCCGTTGTCTTTGAGCAGATCCAAGGCGCGCAGAGCTTCGGTTACGGTGAGCCCGAATTTCGAACGGTATCCACCGGAGGATTTCCAGCGTCCCGCGCCGCGGCTGGCGAGCTTCACGCGGATGCCGATGGAGGGTTCGACGCCGACATTGCGGGCGTGTTTCAGGATCAATTCGAGTTCCGTGAACTTCTCGACAACGGGGGTGATCTGGCGCCCGATTTTGCGGGCGAGCATCACCATTTCGATGTACTCGTCGTCCTTGAAGCCATTGCAGATGATGGGCGTGGAGTTGTCGGCGAGGGCGGCCACGGCGAGCAATTCGGGTTTGGAGCCCGCCTCCAGGCCGAAGCCGTGGTCGCGGCCATAGCGGTTGATCTCTTCCACGACATGCCGCTGCTGATTCACCTTGATCGGGTAAACGCAAATGTACCGGCCCTGATAGTTGTGCTCCGCGATGGCAGCCTGAAAAACCTGGTTCAACTCCGACAACTGGTTGCCGAGCATTTGGGGAAAGCGGAGCAGGATCGGCGGATCAATGCCCCGGAGCACCAGGGTATCGACCAGTTTTTTGAGATCCATTGAGCGATGCGGCTCGCGTGTGGGATGGACAAGGACGTGTCCGTCCTGGCTGACGGAAAAGTAGCCCTTCCCCCAGCGGGCGACATCGTACAGTTCCGAGGCGTCGGTAGTGGTCCAACGTTCGGTCGGTTCAAACAACGCGGCGGAATCCTGGCTTCGCAGATTCAATTTGGGTCCAGACGCCTCCCTTGCACTTTGAGTGTGACGAATCCCCGGACGGGGCGGCAACAAATTTTTAGGTTACATTGAGCGAAGAACCTCCCATGTCACTCCCGCTCTCCGGCCGATACGCGCTGATCACCGGCGCCAGCAAAGGCGTTGGGAAAGGAATTGCTCTGGAGCTGGCGCGCCAGGGTTGTCACGTGGCCGTCAATTACAATTCAGACGCGGCCGGGGCGGAAGCTACGGCGACGGAGGCGCGGGCGCTGGGGGTACGCGCCGAGGCGATGCAAGGCAACGTGGGCCAATCCGCGGATGTCCGGAGGATGTTCGAGCAGGTGTGGTCCGCTTTTCCGCGGCTCGACATCCTGGTGAACAACGCCGGGGTACAGACCTGGAAGCCTTTGCTGGAATTGAGCGAAGCCGAGTGGGACCGGGTGCTGGACACCAACCTCAAGGGAACTTTCCTGTGCACGCAACTGGCGGCGCGTGCGATGAAGGAGACAGGCGGGGGCTCTGTGGTGAATATCGGGTCGGGCTGTAACAAATGGGCCTTTCCGAACCTGGTGGACTACACGGCCAGCAAGGGCGGGATTGAGCAGTTCACGAAGGTGGCGGCGGTGGAGCTGGGGCCGCACAAGATCCGGGTGAACTGTGTGGCGCCAGGCGCAATTGAAGTGGAGCGCACGAAGGAAGAAGCGGGGGATTACGCGGCCACCTGGGCGCCCCTCACGCCGCTCCGGCGGGTCGGGGTGCCGGAAGACATCGGCCGGGCTGTCGCGTGGTTGGTGTCGCCGGCGGCCGATTTTGTTACGGGCCAAACCATCTGGGTGGACGGGGGTTTGTTTACCCGGCCGGCCTGGCCTTACGACTAGCCGCCCAAACCTGGCACGCCGCCACGGCTCTTGGCGGTCCGTACCCCGCGGGCGATGGCTTCCGCCACCGCTTCCGCAGCAGCAACACCGACGGCATCCACCGGGGCGGCTACCTTGCCGGCGGAGAGGGCGAACACCACATCGCCGTCCATGGTGGAATGCACGGGCCAGATGGCGCGCGCCATGCCCTGCTGAGCCATGCGGGCCACCTGCGTGGCTTGCGTCTTGGTCAACAGGGCATCCGTCGCCACCACGACAAGCGTGGTATTGGCAGGGCGGAATCCACCGCGCGGGCCGCGCTCGCGGACAAGTCTGGCGGTGCCGGCGAAGGAGCGCTGGTCCGGGGCAGTGCGCGTGCCGGCCAGCACCTGGCCGGTTTGGGGGTCCAGGACGTCTCCAAAGGCATTGACGACAGCGAGGGCTGAGACCTTGGCTCCTCCGGCAGCAGAACCAAGTTCGACAGTAAAAGTGCCGACTCCGCCTTTCATTGCCTGGCCGATGCCGAAGTATTTTCCGACGGTGGCGCCGGCGCCCGCCCCGACGCTGCCTTCTTCGACGGGGCCGTCATGCGCGGCTGCGGCGGCGACTTCGCCCATCTCGCGAGTGGGCCAGGCATCGGGTTTGCCGATGCCGAGATCGTAGAGAATCGCGCCAGGCACGATGGGCACGACGCCCTGCCCGGTGCGGAAACCGACGCCTTGCAGGGCGAGGCGCCGGCGCACGCCCGAGGCCGATTCCAGACCGAAGGCGCTGCCTCCGGCAAGCGCGACGGCGTGGATCTGTCCGGTGATGTGGAGAGGGCTCATGGTATCGAGCTCCTGCGTGCCGGTGGCATGTCCCCGGACGTCGCAGCCGGCCACGGCGCCACCGGGGCAGACCACAACCGTGCATCCGGTGATGCCGTCTTCGTCGGTGGCGTGGCCCACGGCGATACCAGGAATGTCAGTCAACCCCTTCATGGAGCTAGAGCCATGTTACTGAAAGAAAGCGCTGGGATCGCTATGCTAGCATCAGGTGCACCGGAGCAGACTGCCCCTTGCTTGATCTCATCAAATCCCCGGTTTACACGTTCCAGGAGTTTGTCTTATTAGCGGGGCGCACGCTGCGAGGCATTTTCCGCAAGCCCTATTACTGGGACGACCTGTTCGTCCAGATGGACCTTATCGGAATCGGCAGCCTGCCGGTGGTGTGCCTGACGGGCTTTTTCAGCGGCGCAGTGATGGCGCTGCAGATGGCGCGTGCCCTGACGACGTATGGCGCCACAAGCCAGGTGGGTCAGATTGTCGCGATCACTCTGGTACGTGAGATGGGACCGGTGCTGACGGCGCTGATGGTGGCAGGGCGCAATTCCTCGGGCATGGCCAGCGAGCTCGGTTCGATGAAAGTTACGGAACAGATCGACGCGATGCGGGCGTTGGGCACCGACCCGGTGATGAAGCTGGTGAAGCCGCGCGTGCTGGCTACGGCGATTGTGCTCCCGCTGCTGACAATCCTGGCGGACTTCCTGGGCCTGGTGGGCGGATGGCTGGTTTCGTGCGTACTGCTGAGCCTGACGACATCGCCGCAGTACTGGAACAGTTCTTGGCGCTCGTTGGAATACAACGACATCGGACAGGGGCTGTTGAAGCCATTCGTCTTTGCCATCGTGTTGTCGCTGGTTGGCTGCTATTACGGCATGACCACCACGGGCGGCACTCAAGGCGTGGGCCGAGCCACGACGCAGGCCGTCGTGGTGGCTTCGGTGTGGGTGGTGATTCTCACCTTCCTGATCGGGCGCATCTTCGTCTCTCTGTAAAGATGGAAGCCGTCCTGACATTCGACCGGATCAGCTTCGCCTTTGACGAGACCCCCGTCTTGTCAGACGTCAGCTTTTCGGTGAGCGGCGGAGAATCGCTGGTGCTGTTGGGGGCGGCAGGGAGCGGCAAGACGGTGCTGTTGAAGATTGCACTTGGTCTGCTGAGGCCTACCAGCGGCACGTTGTATCTGTTCGGACAGAATGTAACGGACCTGGACGAAGTGCACTGGTATGACGTCCGGGCGCGAATCGGGGTGTTGTTTCAGGAAGGCGGGCTGTTCGATTCGCTCACGATCGAAGAAAACGTCGCGTATCCTCTGCGGAACCAGCCGATGCTGCATGTGCCGGAGGCGCAGATTCAGAGGCGGGTGGAGCAGTCGCTGCAGTTCGTGGAGCTGGGCCATACGCTCGAGAAGTATCCGAGCGAGTTGTCCGGCGGCATGCGGCGCCGGGTAGGCATTGCCCGCGCGATCGTCACGCAGCCGGAGCTGCTGCTATACGATTCGCCCACAGCCGGACTGGATCCCATCACGGCAAACACGATCATGGCGCTGATCGTGAAGGGCCGGGATGCCCGCAATGCCGCCACGCTGATTGCTACGCACCGGTTCCAGGACGGCGAGATCCTGAACGGATACCATTACAACCTGGAGCAATCGGGACTGTACCCCGCTCTGGGCAATGGCGACTCGACCCGTACGCGTTACCTTGTGCTGCGCGAGGGGCACGTCGCATTTCTCGGCGATCAAGAAGAGTTGTTGCGTTGCAAGGATCCGTATGTGGCGAAGTTCGCCCGGCGCTGACTTCATGGCAAGCTAGGAGGATAGACGTCTCATGCCCGCTGCAAAGAAAGTCGCCTGGAGCCAGTTGAAGGTCGGCCTGATGGCCATGATTGCCCTGGCGTTGCTGGCCGTGCTGATCTTCCTGCTGACCGGCGCCGAGAATCCTTTCAGCGACAAGGCCACTCTTTACACCTATCTGGCGGATTCCGCCGCGATGACGGAGGGCTCGGGCGTCCGGCTGAACGGAATTCTGATCGGGAAAGTACGGCAGATCGAGCTTAGCGGAGATCCGGACCTGAACCGGACGATCCGGATGACGATCCAGGTAGAGAGCCAGATACTGTCTCAGATTCCAGAGGACAGCATCGTGGGTTTCAGCGCGGAAAACGTTCTGGGCGCCAAATTCCTCAACATCAAGAAGGGCGAAAGCAAGACGCCCATCAAGAACGGGGGAGAACTCAAGGCGCGCGACGACAAGGATTTTCTGGAAGTGGTGCAGTCCGCGATGCCGCTGCTCGAATCAGTGCAATCAATTCTGAAGCGCATCGATGGCATTGTGGCGCAGGTCGAGGCCGGGAAAGGCAGCATCGGGAAGCTCGTGTTCGACGAAGACCTGTACCGGCGTGCCGAGAGCATGGTGACCAATGCGGACCGGGTGACGGCTGCGCTGGCCGAGGGCAAGGGAACGTTGGGCGCTCTGCTTTATGAGCGCGCGATGTACGACGATATCCGGCAAAGCCTGGCGAAGCTGGACACCATTGTGGAAGGGCTGCAGCGTGGCGAGGGTACAGCCGGAAAACTTCTCAAGGATCCGGCGCTGTACGACGAGCTGCGGAACACGACGAAAGAACTGCGCCTGCTGGCGGCTGATCTGAACGCGGGCAAGGGCACCGCGGGGAAACTGCTGAAGGACGAGGCCCTGCATAACCGTCTGGTGGCCACCATCGACCGGCTGAACGGGACGATGGACAAGCTCAATGAGGGGCAGGGCACGCTGGGCCAGCTCATGGTCAATCCTGCCCTCTACGAGCAGATGGCGGGGCTGACGACCGACCTGCGTGGCTTCATGAAAGACTTCCGGGCGAACCCCAAGAAGTTCCTCACCATCCAGCTCAAGCTGTTCTGATGAACATCCCACGCCGCCTGCTGGCCGTGAATGCCGACGACTTCGGATTTTCGCGGGATGTAAACCAGGGCATCGTGGATGCGCACCGGCAGGGGATTCTCACTTCCACGACACTGATGGCGACGGGGGATGAGTTCGAACACGCCCTGGAGCTGGCGCGCGCGACGCCAACACTGGACATCGGCGTGCATTTCGTTCTGGTGGGGGGCCCGGGGCAGCCGCAAAGCGTGGCGGGGCTGGTACAGGCCATTTGCATGCGGCGGGTGGGCATCTATGAGGAGCTGCGCCGCCAGATGGAGCGGATTGTGGGCGCCGGCATACGGCCCAGCCACCTGGATACGCACAAGCACACGCACCTTTTACCACCGGTGCTGGATGCCGTAGCGAGACTGGGCGAGGAATACGGTGTGCCCTGGGTGCGGCGGCCATTCGACTTGCCGTTGCATGGCTCGCCCGCCGGTGTTCCGTGGGTCACGCGCGCGGCCAGCCGGGCGTTTGGCGCGGTGCGGCAGCAATTCCATAAAAAGCTGAGCCGCCACGGGCTTCGCACAACCGATTGGTTCGCGGGCTTTCAGATCACGGGGCGATATGGGGCGGCGGAACTCATCCATCTGCTGCGCCATCTGCCGGCGGGATTTACCGAATTCATGGCGCATCCCGGCTATTGCACCGAGGAGTTGCGCAGGCGGCGTACGCGTTTGAAGGAATCGCGGGCAGCCGAGTTGCGCGCGCTCACGGATCCTGAAGTACGCCGCGTACTCAGCGAGGAACAGATCGAGTTGACATCCTACCAGGCGGCCAGCGCCTCGACGTAGGCGGCGGAGCCGTCGCGCAGCCAGCCATCGAGTTGCGCCACATCCTTCAACTGCTGGCCGCGTTCACGCCGGACCGCGACGTAGCGGCACTCGAGCTCGGGGAGAACCGTCATGTCGCCCCACAATTTCTCGAATTGGGTCACCGGGAAGACGTCTTCCTGTCCTTTGCCCCAACGCTTCTTGACGTCCTTGAGCGTGACATAGGTGGGCATCCGGGCCGCCAGTTCCCGCACGGACTGAGCAACCTTTGCGCTATCCGCCAAGGCGGACCGTTCCAGCCCGAAGACTTGCAGGATGCGATCCAGGTCCAACCACATGGTGCCCGTATTGTAGTAGGACAAATTGAACTCGACCGCTTCATCCGGCAGGGCCATGCCCTCGATCAAACGAAGACGCCCATCGATGCGGGCGAGTCCGCCGCCGCGGTCTTCCAGCAGGCGTGGGATCACTTCGCAGGTGAGCGCGGCCCGTTGTTCAATGTGCCAGCCCAGGAGCGCGGGATCGAGGTCCGCTCCTGTGGTGTCGATATTGTGCAGCATGAGCCACTTCAGGTGCGGCCTTTGCTCCAGCAGGCGAAGCAGTACGCCATTGCGCAGCAGATTGGGGAATTCGTACCAGTGGCCGGTGGGGTGGAGGCACTGCAGGGGCAGGTTGGCGGTATAGTCGGAGCCTTCGCCAGTGGAGCGGGCCCATTGCATCAGGCTGGCACGGAGGCTTTCCATCACCTTCTGCTTCTGCACGTCCAACACCTGTTGGGGCATCTCTTCCCAGGCGAAATGGAGATCGCGGACCATGGGGACGAGCCGCAAGCCGATACTCTTGCCGGGTGAGAGCGCCACGGGCCCTTCGTAGCCGTAGAACTTTTCGCGAGAGAGGAAGGCCGCCGTCACCTCGTGCGTCAGGTAGCTGGTGGTAATGATGTGGGCGGGCATGGTCCCGCAGAGTTGTCCGGTGCGCCGGGACTTCGCGAGATGGACTTCGATGAACGTCCGGTGGCGGCCCCCCAGCGGGGCGAACGGATTGATGGCCTTCACCACGCCAGCGCCTTTGGTCCAGCGGCTGCCGGCGCCGCCGGCCAGACTGATGACAGCCACTTCTCCGCGCGCCAGAGCGTCCAGGCCGGTTTGGCGGAATACCTCCGGAACTCCCGTGATGGCGTCGAAGACGTCGCCTTCATGGACATCCTGGATAGTGGTGGACGGGGGCAGGCGGTTCTGGGCGAGGCCGATGCGGCCGCTGCGAAGGTCGGCTCGGATTTTCTCATGCTGGGTCCGGTCGAATCCGAATTCGGCCAGCAGTCCTTCGAGGCCAACGGCGCCATGCTGTTCGCGAGGTTCTTCCTGGGGCAGGAGGTGATCGAAAAGGGATTCGACCATGCCAGCAAGCTCGGCTCGGCGCCGGCTGGCGTGGGCGAAGAGTTCGAGTTCGGCCCGTTGCGCTTGGGTCAGCGTGCGCGCTTCGCGGCGGACCAACTGAGGCACGCTGAGCGTGTAGTATTCCGCGGGCAACAGAGCGTCGTCAGCGCGGAGGAGTACGCTCCTGCTGCCGTGTTCGTTGATCCGGAAGTCGTAGACCACCGGCTCCATGGCGAACGGGACGCCGCCTTCGATCTCCTTTTTCACGGCACTCATCAACTCGCCGAGGCGGTGCTGCGCCTGTTCGCGGCGGCCGGGAGCGAAGATGAAGCCCATCCCGCCGCCCGCCATGCCGCCCAGCATCCAGAAGCCCCAGAAGGAGTTGCCGAATTCAGACCGCACCCGATCAATCAGCATCTGGGTGTACAAGTTGCCGGCCCAGGGGATGATGGTTTGGATCGGGCCGTCAAAGTTCCTTTGGGTGGCCTGGCCAACGGCCGCAACATCGCCCCGGCGCAGGCAGGCAACGATTTCGTCGAGGATGCTTATTGCCTCGAGGCGGCCTGCCCATTCCCGCGGGGAGCGCAGCAGGTACTTTTCGGTGACCATTTCGAGGATCGGGCCAACATCCTGCGCCATTCCTCCGTGCACCAGAACCAGAGACTGCTGGAGTTTGTCGCGGGTTTCCTGCGAGACTGCGCAATGGTCCAGTACCGTGTGGCGGGGCAACAGCCGGCCCCGGCTGATCCCCCATTCCACATCTCCCTCGCCCGCAACGACGCCTTCAATGAGCTTCATACCGGGCCAGACACCACCAGAGTCCTGCCACCCGCCGCCAGAGCCGCCCAGCCATTCGCCAAGAATGGCGCGCGCCGCCAGCATGCGGCGGTCGTTCTCTTCCAGGCCGCCTTCCAGAGTGCCGATCTGGCTGGTGGCACGCATGCAGGCAGAGATCAGGCAGGCGAGCAAATTCGTGGAGACGGCCAGGCGCGAGCCTTTGGGTATACCGTTGACCTTGGAGACGATTTCCAGGCCCAGCCCCGCCCTGCCCGTGAGTTTTTCCAGAAGCGTCTGCAAGGAGTGACCGGAACCCTCCAGCCCTGGGGGCACCAGGCCTGAGGCGATCACTGCCGCCTTGAGCAGGCCGAGGTAATCTCGGGCGAAATCGAAGACTTCGCCGAGCAGGTGGATGTCCGTGGTGGCCTTCAGGTCCACACTGGCCAGCCGGAGAACCGGTTCGTCGATGACGCGCAGGTAGGCTTCGACGGGCGGCTTGGGCGTGGCGGGCGCCGCGCCGCGGACGGCGAGATCAATGGAGATGTTCAGGACACGCGCGCCTTCCGGGAAGTCCATCCCCAGGAAGAAAATGTCGCTCCAGCCGCTGTGGGAGAGGTCCATGCGGACGGGTGTCGTTTCTTTGAGGATGGGGAAACTGCCGCGCGGTGTGCGTTCGAGCAATTCCCGGCGCAGCCTGAGTGGATAGTCGGAGGGGTGGCCGGCACGAAACATCCATTGATTGCCGCGAACCGAGCGCACGCTGCGCCGCACCTGGTCGGCAAGTGTTTGAAAGGCCAGTCCTTTGTAGGCGGCGGCCAAAGCGGAGGAGATCGCTGCGGAGGGACGGCCAGCGCCGGCGCGCAGAAACACCTGGATGGCCTCCTCGAACCGGCGCTCGAGCAGGTGTTGGACACCACGAAAAGGGATGAGCCCGCGCACAGCCAAACCTGGGCGGGCAGGAAGATGGAACCGGTGCAGGGCGTGAAGGAAGAAGAGGGCGCGGACGCGCTCATAGAGGTTGCCCGCTTCCAGCCGGAAGCCTTCGAGCGCCTCGCATTGGGCGAGGAGGGCATCCAGGGGCAGGTCCGAGCAAAGGGAATCCAGCGAGCGGTTGCGCACTGCGGGATCGTGGCTGGTGATGATCTCAAGGAGTGGGTTCACGGGGCAGGACCTCACTGCGTTTCCCGCGTGGCCAGGAGTTCCACCAGCCGCGAGAGCACTTCTTCCCGATCCTGGCCGCCCAGGGCAAGCGCGAGTTGGGCGAAGAAGACGCCATACGGGCGGCCCAGGTCGTAGCGCCTGGCCTTCATCTCTAGAGCCAGGTATCTCTCATGCCGGGCGAGTTGCGACAGAGCGTCGGAGAGTGTGACGCGCGGAGCGCCGGATTGGATGCGGGTTTCCAGCAGTTCCATCACCTTGGGCGTCAGCACGTGCAACCCGAAAAAGCAGAGGTAGTGGCCAGCGCGCAGGCCCGGCACGATGAGATGCTGTTCGGCAACGGTGGGGGCCGGCTTTTCCATTACGGTTTCAACCTGAAACAGTCCTTGCCGCTCCGCTACAGGGTGTCCGCCGACGGCGCCGAAGTGGGGCAACTGGCTCTCGCGGGTTGGCTGGACGGCCGAGACAGCGCAGCCCTCGGCCTCAGCGACACGCACGAGTTCTTCCGCGCAGGAGGCTTGGGCGGCGCCTGCGAAAAGATGATCGGAAACCAGGTGCAGAAAAGGTTCGCCGGCGGTGAAGGCGCGAGCGCACCAGATGGCGTGGCCGTAGCCGCCCGCTTCGGCCTGATCGACGAAATGCAAACCGCCCGCAGCCGGACCGGCCGCACGACGGTACGCCTCCGCGTCCCCCGGCGAAACCACCACGCAGATCTCTTCGCAGCGGGCGCGGAGCGCCTCGGCCACCAGGATGGCCAGGACGGTCCGCTCCTGTCCGTCGCGATCGATGAGCGTTTGCAGCGGCAGGTTCCTCTGCTGCCGAGCGGCTGCGGTGATGACTGCCTTCCTCACCTTCATGGGAGTACCTCATGGTGAGTGTAGCGGAGGGCCGCGCAGGAAAGCAGGATGGCTCCCAAGGCGGCGTAAGGGGTCTTCTACTGGGGTTCGCGCCGGAATGCCTGGCCCAGTTGCAGTACGGCGGATACAGCTTTGGCGTAATTCATTCGCATGGGCCCCAGCACGGCCATTTTTGCGGAAAGACCGCCCGGCAGCAGGACGGAGAGACCAATCAGCGACAGGTCGCGCATGGCCGGGTGGGCTTGTTCCAGGCCGACCTGCACCTGGACGCCTTCGGTGTTGGCCGCCAGGAACTGGTCGAGGATGCCGATGAGGCGCTTCTTTTCCTCAAGCGCCTGGAACAGTTCGCGTAGCCGTTCGCGAGTCAAGTGGAGGTCGAGGCCCACGAGGTTGGCGGTTCCTTCGAGGAAGACCTGCGGCGACACGCCAATGTCGAGAAGACCCTTTTCGTAAAGGACGGTCAGGTTGCGCAGCAACGTGTCATAGGCAGCGCTCTCCTGTTCCAGTCTGCGGCCCAACTCGGCCCGGATGTCGGTCAACGTCCAGCCGGCGAACTGCTGATTGACGTAGTTCCGGATGGAGGCCAGTTCCTCGACCGTGATCGGGCTTTCGAGGTCCACCACCTGGTTGCGGACCATTTTGTCGCGCGTGACAACGATCATCAGCACGCGGAGCCCGGAGAGCAGCAGAAGTTCGATCTGGTCCAACTGCTGGGCCGAAGCCGGGATGGCGGCTACAATGCCGACGTTGCGGGTGATCTCGGTGAGGAGGTGCGAAGTGCGTTCGGCCCGCTGTTCCACGTCGGAGATGCCGGCCAGTTCATTCTTGAGTTTTTCGTACTCATGGGCCACCACGCGGCTGGCGGCGACGGACTGCACGAAAAGCCGGAAAGCTTTGGCTGTCGGAACCCGTCCGGCGGAGGTGTGGGGCTGTTCCAGGTAGCCGAGGTCGGCGAGATCCGCCATGATATTGCGGATGGTGGCGGGGCTCAGCCCGTCCTTGCGCCGCCGGGCTACGGTACGCGAGGCCACGGGCTCGCCGGTCTCGATGTAAAGCTGCACGATTGAGTGCAGAATCTCGAGGGCACGGGGTGTCAGGCGGGCTTCGATGGATTCCCTCAGCGGAGTAGTCTCCTTAGACAAGCATCGTAAAGCACGGGACAGCGTGTTTCAACAGAGTGAACGGAATCGGCGGAGGCGGGAAACCTTTTGCCGGGTGGTGACGCCATCCTTGCTGGACCCGCGCGTGGTCCGGCGGGTCGGGAGTCTATCTATGTACCGCCGCCAGTTATTCCTCCTGTTTCCTGTTGCTGCGGGCGCGCTACGCGCCGACGATCCCTGGAAAACGAAGCCGGCCGCTGAGTGGACCGAGAAGGACGTGAAGCGGCTGCTCAACGATTCGCCCTGGGCGCACGAGGCAATGGTTTCCGCTCCGATGCCGCCGATGGGGGGCGGGCGGGGAGGAGGTGGCGGCGGCATGCCGCCGGGAGGCGGAAGAGGCGGCGGAGCGCCGGGCCCTGGGACCATGGGCGGAATGCAAGGTGACCCGAGTTTCGGGATGGGGGCTCCACCCCCCGCCGCGTATCTCCCCCGGGTCACCGTGCGTTGGGAAAGCGCCGGACCAATCCGGCAACTGAACATGCGGGGCGGCAACGATCAGGCCAGCGCGGTGGTGCGGGAATACTACGTTCTGACCGCGACCGGATTGCAGCCGCCGAGGCCCCGTCCGGACGGGCAAAAGGAAGAATTCGGCGAGCGGCTGGAGCGCATGAAGCAGGGGCTGAAGGAGAACACCCACCTCACGCCGAAAGGCCGAACGCCCTTGACTCCCGCGCGGATAGAACTCGGACAAAACGAGGGGAAACTCGTGATTGTCTACTTCTTCTCCCGGACAGACGAGATCTCGGCGGACGATAAGGAAGTCGAGTTCGACAGCGCGCTGGGCCCGATGAAGATGCGGGCCAAGTTCAAGCTGAAGGACATGATGTACGACGGGAAGCTGGAGTTATAGCGGCGCCGGCTTCATCATCCCCGCATCGAAGAACTGTCACCTAAGTCGGTGGGCGTAAAGTTTGTTCACTCATCCGCCGATGGCTTCTTGGAGGACCATCAGGTTCGATGCGAATGGGGATTAGGCGCCTCCTAGTTTTGTTGGCAATCTTTGTCGAGGCGCAGGCTAGTACGCCAACAGTATTGCCGCAGTTCGTCATGGGCGGCGGATGGTATTCAGCCCTGTACTTTACAAACACTACCGGCGCCCCGGTGAGCTTGCAAGTCAGCTTTTTCAGCGATGGCGGTCAGCCGATGGCCGTGCCCCGCTCCGGCCTTGCGCCGAGTTCACTGCATTCATTCAACCTTCCCGCGAGGGGCAGCGTACGCATTGAAGCCCCCAACTCCGGACCTCTCGTCCAAGGATGGGCCCTTACCAATCTCCCGGCGGGGGTGACCGGATATGCCGTGTTCCGCCAGAGTGTAGCCGGATTCCCCGAACAGGAAGCTGTTATCCCCTTATCCACGGCCACTTCTCGAAGTTCGACTCTAGTCTGGGACAATAGCGACAGCCTGATTTCAACCATCGCCGTTCTCAATCCCAGCGATACCACAACCAGTGTTCGTGTGACCGCCCGCAGCGAAACCGGGCAGATCATGGGAACAGCCCAGATCCCATTGGGGGCTAAAAATAAAACCGCCTTCGTCCTTTCGGGGCTTGCGGGACTTGCGGGTCTGGCAGGCCAACGAGGTACAGTCGATTTCGCAGTTAGCGCGCCGGCGGCCGTCTCGGTCCTCGGACTTCGATTCAAGGGCACAGCGTTCACCTCGATTCCTGCAGCTATTGATCTGGTAAACCCGGACTCTGTGCAGCCAGTCATACCGGCGCCGTCTCTGCAGGGCACGGCACTATCCTCTGTGCTGGTGAGGCTGTCCTGGGCCAACACAGCAAGCGCCGTTGTGCGCTACCGGATCGAGAGGAAGACTGGATTGGTTGGAGTATACATGGAAATCGGGCAGGCTGGGCCGTCCGCTACTTCCTTTGAAGACAAAGGTCTTGCTGCCACAACTCACTACGTTTACCGCATCAGAGTTGAAACCAGTGGAGGCTTGTCTTCCTATTCCAACGAAGTGTCGATCTCTACGGCCGCAAGTCTGCCTGCACCACCAACAAACCTCCAAGGAGCAGCGCCTTCATTTAACCAAGCTGCACTCACCTGGACAAATAACGCGCATGATGCGACGGCAATCCGCGTCGAGGCCCGCACGGTCGGATCGCCTCTTTTCACAGATATCGGCAAGGCTGCGACCCTCACCAGTACAGGGGTCACTGGACTTCAAGCAACCACCAGCTATTTGTTTCGGGTCAGGGCAGAAAACGCCGTAGGCTACTCGCAGTATTCCAACGAGGTGAGCGTTACCACTCCCCCTCCTCCAATCACGGTGTTTCTGATCCATGGGCTCAATCAGGATCCGTCCGACATGCGGGGACTCCACGAGTCGCTCGCAGGGCCGCTTGGAATTGACCCTCGCCGGTTCCGGATCGACAGCGGATTCGACTTTAGCGATTGTGCATTCAACCCATTGCCTTGTTTTTCAAGCTGCACAGTCACAACGGGGGCACAGCGCTTAGCGCACTACATCAACAAAGTCGGTCCGCCAGGCGACATCGTGCTCATCGGCTTCAGTATGGGGGGACTAATCGCAAGGGATATGGCGGCGAATAACTGGTTCGGGGCCTTAAGTCAGAGGCGTGTGATTGGCCTAGTCACTCTGGGCACACCGAATCTCGGTTATCCGTATGACGTGCGAGACAGAGTACCGTTTTGTTCAGCGATAGTCCAGGCGATGGATGGCAACTGGCGGTCACAACAAACGCAAAACAGGGTGGCGCTTTCCTCATACCTGACTTCCCTGACCAGTCAGTGGAACGGATTAGCCTATCCCGGCGTAGACGGAGCTTGGTTAGCGGCTTCTGGGAGATCCTGCTCTGATCCGACTCGATATGGTAATGCATCGACGGGCTGCAGGGACGAGAACCCGTTCAGCGATGGCGTTGTTTGTGATGACAGTGCATCCTACAACGTAGTCCCCACCCAGTGGGCACTTTCCCCGACTGGAACTCGGCCTAATCGACTGTGGCGGGATCCCGGGCAGATTTATGTCCACTCTCACAGTTGGGCAACGGGTCTCGTTTTATGCGGGAGTCCAGGCAATCCTGCGAGTTATCCATTGCTGTCGAATCCACCTACATACGGCCCGCTTTTCGCCGCAATCAAGGAGACGCTTAATGGGTTGTAGAGCCTGCTTAGTTCTCTCGCCGACACTTGCCATTCTGTCCATGCCCTTGGCGATCCTGGGCCAATCCCAAGGCGGTTCCGCCAAAAGCATTCTTGCGCTGAGCGAATCCGACCAGATCGCATTTGCGGAGGCAACTTTTGAACAGGGATTCCCAGAAGACAGAGCCGATCAGTTGACAATGCTCGTGGTTAATCGCAGTCACGTCGTGGTACCGATTCTCGTAGCCAGACTGGAAACCGTGTTGAATTCGACTGACAAACCACAACTGCTGGCGGATACGGCAATTGAGGTTATCTCCTACGCAGGAGACGTGGTGGCAATTAGGGCCGTCGGACGGCTGCTGCCGCTCGACGAGCAAAGGTTTGGACCATACGTTGGGCGAGTATTGACTAACGCGGCCAACTGGCGCAACCCCTTCGCATTGGTGTATCAAACTCTCGAGATTCCCGATAGCCGCGTCGCTCCCTTCGCCATGCGGTGGTGCGAAGAAAGTCTGGCCTCCACTCGACGCCAACGCCAATGGGCAGAAGCGATGCTGGATAAGTACGGAAGGGTTCCGGCGGAGTCCGATTGGGCAAGTGACCCGATCGCCTCTAGATTAAACTCTACAGGAACGGCATTTCTAAGGGAGCGTGTCCTTGCCGCCGCCGCAGAGGCGCAGAGAATCCGTCAGCAGCGGCAATAACTGACGATAAGGAAGTCGAGTTCGACAGCGCGCTGGGCCCGATGAAGATGCGGGCCAAGTTCAAGCTGAAGGACATGATGTACGACGGGAAGCTGGAGTTATAGAGGCGCGGGCTGCGGCGTGGGGCATACAATCGTGGCGTGATCACCCGGCGAGGATTTGCTCTTGGCGCCCCGGCGGTGCTGCGCGGGATGCAGCGGGGCAGGCGGCCCAATCTGTTGTTCCTGATTGCGGACGACCATGCGGGGTATGTGCTGGGCGCGGATGGCAACCGGTTGGCGCGCACGCCCGCGTTTGATTCCCTGGCCGCAGGCGGGGTGCGGTTCGCCCGGCATTACTGCAACGCACCGGTGTGCACGGCGTCGCGCCAGTCACTGTTGACCGGCCAGATGCCCCACACGGCTGGCGTCACGCAGTTGCGCACCGCGCTATCGACGGGCAAGCCGACGCTCGCCAGACAGTTGAAGCAGGCGGGCTATCAGACCGCGACTTTCGGCAAGATGCACTTCAACCGCAAGGGCGAGTCCGGGTTGCACGGCTTCGATGTCTGCCAAACCGAAGACATCATGGCGCAGCGGTGGCGCGCGGAGGTGAAGGCGGAGCCGGCGCCTGAGTCCACACCCGTGCAGAAGCTGCCCTGGCAGCCGTTCCGCACGCATGCCCGGGAGTGGTTGAACGCAAGCGCACTGCCCTATCCGCGCCGGGACGAAGAGATGCGCGGCACCTTCATCGCGCGGCAGGCGATGCGCTACCTGGAGGAGAACCGCGACCGGCAATTCGCGTTGTGGGTCAGCCTGCAGGAGCCGCACTCTCCGTTCGATTTTCCGCTCGAGGACCGCGGCAAGTTCGATCCGAAGGTGTTTGCCGTGCAGCCACCCGGACCGGAGGACGGCTGGCAGGTGCCCACGATTTTTGAGGACCTGACGCAGGAAGAGAAGCAGGGCAGTTGCGCTGCGTACTATACCTCTGCGCACTTCCTGGACCGCAACATGGGCCGTGTGCTGGCCAAGCTTCGTGAACTGCGCCTGGAGGAGAACACGCTGGTGGTCTACACGGCCGACCACGGGTATTGCCTGGGGCAACACGGACGGTTTGAAAAGCACTGCGGGTACGACCCCGCGCTGCGCGTGCCGCTGATTCTGTCGCAGCCCGGGCGGCTGAAGCCTGGCGTGGTGGATCATTTCACCGAGCACATCGACCTCGGGCCGACACTTTTGCGGCTGCTGGATGCTCCGGCTTTCTCACTCCAGCATGGTCAGGATCTGTGGAAGGCGCGCACCTCGATTGTCAGCGAGTATCAGGAAAACGAAGAGATCTACGTGCGCACCTCGCGGTGGAAATTGATCTACGGATCGGGGCGGCGTGAACGGCAGGACGGATATCTCACCGCTAAACCCACGCCGGGGCGCTACACGAGGCTGTTCGATCTCGAGTCAGACCCGGGCGAGTACCGGAATGTGGCGGCGGCGAACGCCGGCGTGGTGCAGGAGCTTGGGCGAATGGCTTTGGCGCGCCTGAGGCAGGACCATCCGGACCGCGCCAAGGAGCCCTCCCGGGGCAACTGGGAGTCGCAGCTTGATTTCTACCTGCAGCCGCGGGACAACGCCCCGCCGGCGGAGGCCCGGCCATAGGCCCTGGCGGATGCATTCCATTGTTGTAACGCTGGCACCGGGGCGTACACTATTCAGTATCGTTCCAGGCTGGCATCCGGAAGCAGAAGAGGCTTCACCCCGGGCGCCTGTTCCCTGGAAAGCTTGCCCAGCCAGCCAAACAGGCCTTCGTTGTTCGCCGCGCTGGGTTGATCTGGGCATCATCCTTCCGCCACACCGCGGGGGGCAAAGGCAGGGAGTCCCCGGCGTCTTGGACGGCCGCGTCTAGCCTGACGTGCGCGAAACCCGATTCCGGGAGCGGCAGGGAGGGTGCAATGGAACTTACCACCGTTCTGGTGCTTTCCTGTGGGATCTGGGCGCTCTTGACGTTCGTGATCCTACCTGGACTGAAGACTTCGTTGATGAAGCAAACGCCGGCTGGCCGGATCCAGAAAGCCGGTCTGGAGGCATTCGCCGGGCAACTCAGGGACTTGGCCGGAGTATGCGCGGTGACCGTGGCGCTGATGATGCTGGCCCTGCTGGTGCTCCAATTGGCAGGCTGGTCGGCTCCAGACGCCTTGCACGGGCTTGCTCCAGCCTTGGGCCGTTTGCAGGATGCCCTGGGCAGCTTTGGCGAAGTGTGGAAGCTCTGGATTTTCCTGACGTTGCTGGGCGCCTTGCTGCTGATTTGGTACTGGAGCGCCCGGAAGGACGCGGCTGAGTATGTGCGCGAGCATGTCCGCAGGGAAATCGAGCGGCTAAACACCCAACGTGAACAAGACCCTGAGCAGTGGGATGAGTTGCCGCCCACCCCTGAGATGGAGAAGCTTGACCAGGCATTTCAGGAGGCGCTGCAGGCCTATCAATCGATTGGTCCCGCGGCGGACGGGGAACCGGAAGAAACCACCCGGCAGCGCAGCCGGATTGAAGAGTTCCTGACGGAAGTGTCTCAATCCCGTGCCCTCCTGGACTATCAGCGCCGGATCGACATGTCGACGCTGGACACGCAACCGGCGATGCCTGAGAACGCGCGCTGGTACCACTACGCGCTCCGGGGATTGTTCAGCAGTGGCGCCCGGAGGGACGCGAAGGCAATCTCGAAGGCCCTTGCGCTGGCGACAGCCGCCTTAACCGTTTTCGGGATGGTTGGCGTACAAACGGATACGCTTACCACCGGGCTGAACAAGACCATCAATGTGCTGGTGGTAAAGCACAGCAAAGCAGAGGCGGACCGCACTTGGGCCCAAGCAGAATCGATGGGCAACGCGGCGCCTGAGCCGCCGCCTCCCGATCCCGGCCAACCGGATCCCTCCGACGGCTGGTCCGCGGATGACCAACGCTATGCGGCACACCTGGCGCGCCATTTTGCGGGCGCCTTCAGCCAGAGCCGGATTCTCCCGGCGGCGCGGATTCAGCCCAACCTGGCCGCAGCGTCGCGGGCGCAATCCGTGCGGTCGGCCATTCTCAGCGGAGCAGAGGCCAGCCCGGCGGCCGAGACGGTCTCCGAGAGCCTGACACACCTGGAAAGAGAACTCCTCTCGAAGCCGGCAGCAGCCAGAGAATCTCTTGAGTCGCGGCTGGAGCGGGTGCTCACTAACCGGATTCGAGCCGAAGCGGAGGCAAAGCCCGGAGTCTGGCGCTCGGTTCGCGCCCGCGTTGCAACCCATTTCGTGGACTACGGCAAGTTGCCCACCATGGGTGACGTGCACAGCCAACTCCTCAAAGAGACGATCGGCGCCGCTCTGGATGCAGTCCCGCTCGACGTCAGTACGGAGACTGGGAAGTTTGCGCGAAAGATCCTGAGCGATGTGGGCCAGGACGTGATCGATCAGATGGTGCACGCAGAATTGCGCCGCGCCATGCTGGACATGTATCAGGGCCGGAGTATGGATTCCGCGCTCGGCAGAGTACGGGCGGCAGGCCACGCCGCAGGCTCGGAGTTGAGATTCAGCCGGGCGGTGCAACGCGACCTGACGGCTCAGTTGAGGGAAGAAGCGTTAGAGATGGAACTGCGGGGCCGAAACCCCTCGATTGCACGTCATGCCGACGCTCCGGAGATGCGGCTGGTGAATGCACGCTCCTCCGAAGTCCTCCAGTTTGCCTCCGACCGTCCCGTCCGGGAACGCCTCGAGGCACTCGCCTCCTATGACGACTATTTTCCCGGGCAAGTGCGCGCGGAAGCCAAAACGCCCTTGGGAAGACTGGAAGCTCTGCAAACAGCCGACATTCCTGCGCCGCCCATTCATGGGGGAGGAGGTGGCGGTACAGGAACGCGACCTCGATTCAACCCCAGCCGTCCCGCCGCCGGCGGGGACTCCGGGTTGTTCCGCCGGAACTTTCTGCGCGCGCGTAATTTCCGGATGGTCCGGGGATTCGCCCGAGTTGGCGGAGTCCTGATCGGAAGGGAACCCGCCAATTTGGGCAAGACTCGCGCAGCTGTTCAAGACCTGACCTGGAGAACGGAGGGCTCTTCGGTCCGGCTGTCTCTCCACACCGCGAAAGGCGCACAAGAGCTTGGCGTGTTCCCCGGGAGCCTGGTGCACCGGGCCTTGAAGTACGCCGCAGATGGCCGTGTCACCACCGTGACCATGGTGACGGCCGAACCACTGCAGGAGCTCAAGATCCTCCTCCATCCGGCGCTCGTGGATACGCCCATCGGATGCCGGCTGATTGAGTTGGACCGACTGGTGGACACGTACGCCCGCCGGGATCAGGAGGTGCTGGAAACCGAGGGAGGGATCCGTGCGGAGTACGCGCTGTATGCCCTGGCGTGGTATCTGAGAACGAGTTACTTGCTCGAGGAGTTTGGAGATGAACCCAAGCTGGCTTCGTTCCGTGACGGTGCACGAAAGGCCGTCGAGACGTTACTGCCACGAACCATAGAGTTGAATGCGTTTGACAAAGGCTTCCCAGAGGACTCCTCGAGGTCATTGCTGCTCAGCCGTCCTGCATACTTCGATCCTGCCCTGGTGCGGACCATCCGCGAAGTCCGGCGGCAGAGCGGCGACGTGAAATCCTTTTTGAAGCAACTGGCCGCCGCGCTCAAGGGATCGGCAAAGAATGCGGCATCGCTGGATCGGGATACCGTCGCAAGCTGGCTGGATTACACCACTCGGATTGAGGTCTGGAGCGGCGTCCGGGAAGCGGGCTTTGACCTCGACAATGACGTCGCTTTTCTCCGCCGGCCGGCTCATCGCTTGTGGCCTTTTGAGTTCGTGCTCCAGGTGTCGTTCCCAGACCCACCGAAGTATGCCTCGGAGGATGACGAGAACCCGCCGTTCGAACTGTCCTGGATTCAGCCGCGGATCCAGACGCTCGTTGAGGCGGGATTGCGTTCAACAGGCTCGTTGGAGGAAATCCTGACACCCGCTCAGAAATTCGCTGTACTGCAGCGCATGTTCCGGGTCGCGCTGGACGGAGGGTTTTCATCAGAGTTTCCGCTGGAGAAGCTGGCCGTCCTATCGAAAGCCACCGAGGCTTTCGATAGGCCATCCCGCACCTTGCGCTGGAACGTGCGGCCTGGCTCTGTAGCTCAGCTCACACCGGAGGCCAGAAGACTGCGGACCGAGTTGAATGTCGCTGCAGATGAAAGAATGGCACGTGGTTGTGCGCCGCTCGAGTAGGCCTTCAGTAATGGTGACTACCGCACCCAGCGCGCTTTGTAGATCCGTTCCTGGGGGAGTTCGATGAAGTGGAGGGGGCGGTGGAAGCGGAGTTTGGACGACCACCAGTTGGGCAGGTCGGCCTGGACATAGACCATCTGGCCGGTCTTGGGGTGAATGGAGACGCTCTTGATGTGCTCCTCCCAGGCGATGTCGAAATGAGGGCTGAACTTTTTCTTGTCGCGGTCGAAGATCCAGACTTTGGCCTCGGTCGACAGACCCAGGCGGCTGGAATTGTCGAGGGCGTAGAGGTCGTGGCCGCCGGGATCGGGCAAGGGCCAGGACTCATCGAGGATGAGTTCCGGATCGGCCCAGCGATAGGAACGAAGTTCGCGGCCGCCCAAGGCCCAGAGGCGCTGCCGCTGGCCGTCCCACACAACGCCGTGGGCGCTGTACAGTTCCGTGCTGGACAGTTCCTTCCCGGGCAGGTTCAGGTCAAAGACGGCCAGACGGTTGCCCCCCTGCTTGGTGGAGGCGGCCACCACCAGTTTTCCGCCCGGCAGAAGCTCAGCGGAGTGGGCGTTCGGGACGGAAGCCCAAAACCTGGCCGCCCCCGTTTCGCGTTCGATGACAGCCACGCCATCGCCGGAGGACGTGATAAGGATGCGGCCGTCAGGGAGGGGTTTGCATTCGTCAGTGGTGTTGAACTGGCCTCGTAGTTGAGCCGGGATCTCCGGACTGTCCTCGGCGCGCCAGCTAAACACCTTGTCGGGGATTTGGGCAGACCGCGTAATGCGCAGGATCATGACTTCCTGCGCGCCGCAAACCAGCAGTTCCTGGGCGGCCATGGGCCCGGCCGCGAGCCACCCCAGCACCAGGGCCGGCCACGCCTTCACTTAAACAAGACCTCGGTTTCAGGCTTCAGCAGGACCCACAGCCCGTAAACGCCAACGGCCGTGCCGATCGGGAAGTTGAGCAGGCTGATGGCGGAGAGGATCAGTCCAAGGATGCGGGCCCACTTGCGGAAGTTGTACAGCCCCCACCCCAACACCAGGCAGGGCAGGGACAGCACGAGGAGGATGCCGGTGATGAGGGTGAAGATGAACTGAAGCACCCAGGCAGGCACCTCGCCGCTTGAAAGCGTCAACAGGATGGTTTGCAACGCGGCGGAGCCAGCCAACGTGAGCAACGCGAGAAGGACACCCAAGCCGCCGATGGCCATGTTGAGCCAGGCCAGGATCTGAACGTGTGTCTTCATGGAGGTCATCGGGAAGGTTCCTTCGTGATTCTACGCTGCCAAAGGGCTGAGGCGTAAACCGGAATGTAGATCAGCCAGCGGGCAGGCGTAGAACCCTCCCAGCGGCCGGAGGCTTCGAACTCGGCGAGTACCCGGTAGGCCAGGGGCATGAGGCCTGTCCAAAGGAACAGGGGCAGCCAGGGCTCCAGTGCGAGTAAAGGGAGAAACCAGGACAAATACCAGGGGTGTACGTTCGATGAAATCGCCAGCATCCCTGCGATAAACAGCAGGCAGGCGCGCGCAAGCGGCACGCGCCACAGGAGCAACGCTGCAATCAGCGCCAACAGCAGAACCGCTGAAAGGTACTTGGCGCGGACAGGGCCCGCCAGCCAGAGGATGACAGCAAAGAGGCTGTCGTTGTTGCGCCAACCGGAGAGAAAACCGGTCATGAAATCCGCGTTTTCTCTCACCGGAGCCCAGTACAGCCAGACGAAGGGCGCCGAAATTGGCACTAACACCAGCCACTGCCACCAGCGCGGGCGCGAAGATCCCGGCCCGAACGCGAAAAACGGAAACAGGGCGAGCGGCCAGAATTTCACCAGCACGCCAACGCTGAGGGCGGCGAAACTGCCTGCCCATCGCTGTCGGCCCGCGAGCAGCAGCGCCCCCAAGAGGGAGGCTGCCACCCACGAATCATTGTGCCCTTCGCTCCAGAACTCGATTACCGGAAGGGGGCACCAGGCGTAAATGGCCCAGCGGGCGAAGGGCAAGCCGTGTTGGCGCAGCAGGAGCGCCAACAGCGCCAGGGCAACCAGATCTCCAAGAATTGAAGGGAGTTTACAGAGCTTGAGTTGCGTCCAGACGTCCGCCGCGGCCCACCGGGCCAGCCGGGCTGTCCAGTGCTGGACTTCGAGCCACAGCGGGCCGTAGCCGGCCTTCCGGAAAGGGCTCGAGACGCGCGGATAGGTATCGTCGCGCAGATGAGCCAGACGGGGATCGTCCGGCTGGACCAGGTATGGATTTTCCCCCGCGGCGCGCGCCAACCCTTCCCAACGGTACCGGGGAAGGTCGCCGGAGAGAGAGGGAAGGCTCCCCGCCATGGTCAGACGGAACAGCAAGGCAAACAGTACCAGGACTTTCCAGCCGGGAAGGAGCCCGTCCGGCTGTAAAATCCGCCAGCATAAGGTGAGATACACTGTTGAACAGGCGAGAAGAAGAACGATTGCTACGGTCGATTGAGCCGCTAAGTTACCCAGTGCCCGAAGGGCCCCGAGGAGAAAAAGTATTAGCAGGCCGGCCGTGGTCCAATTCTGAGGGGAGGATTGCATGATGGATGCCCTGCCAGGGCCTCTATCGCTATTGACCGCGCCGTCGCGGGTCGACCGCTGGACGCAGGCCTTAACCGATACTACCTTCGCTGGCATCCACCAGTTGGAGTGGTTCGACTATCTTCTGCTGATCCCCTACTTTTTGCTGCTTGGTATTCTGGCAGTGTACGGTTTCCACCGGTTCCTGGTGATCTACGGGTATTTGCGCACGCGCCACAAGATCCCCCAACAGCCAGCCGCCCGTTTTGACCAATTGCCGCGCGTCACCATTCAATTGCCGCTTTTCAATGAGCGCAACGTGGTGGACCAGTTATTGGATGGGATACTGAAAGTCCGCTATCCGCGTGAGTTGCTCGAGATCCAGGTGCTGGATGACTCCACCGACGACACGCATCCTTACACGGAAGCCCTGGTGGCCCGCCTGAAAGACCAAGGCCACCCGGTGGAGTACATTCATCGCACCAACCGCACCGGATTCAAAGCCGGGGCGCTCCAGGAAGGGATGGCGCGGGCACGCGGCGAGTTCATGGCCGTTTTTGATGCTGACTTTGTGCCGCCGCCGGACTTCCTCGAAAAGACCATTCACTTCTTCGCCGACCCGAAGGTGGGCGTGGTGCAAACGCGCTGGACTTACGTGAACCGGCACCACAGCCTGCTGACTGAAGTTCAGTCGCTGATGCTCGACGGCCATTTCGCCCTCGAACACACGGCGCGCTACGGCCAGGGCCTCTTCTTCAATTTCAACGGCACCGCGGGCATCCTGCGGCGCGCGATGATCGAGGACGCTGGCGGCTGGGAACACGACACGCTCACCGAGGACAGCGACCTCAGCTACCGGGCGCAACTCAAGGGCTGGCAGTTCGTCTACCTGCCCTGGATGGAATGCCCCAGCGAACTGCCAGTGGACACCTACGGTTTCCAGGTGCAGCAGCAGCGCTGGGCGAAAGGGCTCACGCAAGTGGCCCTGAAGCTTTACCCGCGCATCTGGCGGGCGAACATTCCGTTCCGCGAAAAGTTGGAAGCGTGGTTCCATCTCACTCCGAACATCAGCTACCCGCTGATGGTCGTGGTGTCCGCCCTCATGCTGCCGGTGATGATGGTGCGCTTCTATATCGGTTGGGAACAGATGCTGATGGTGGACGTGCCACTCATTATCTGCTCGTTTTGGTCCGTGGTGAGCTTTTACTTGCTCGCGGAGCGTGAGTTGTATCCGGGCCAATGGAAGCGCGCCATTCTCTTGCTGCCGTTCCTGCTCGCCATGGGCGTGGCCCTGACGATCTCCAACACGAAGGCCGTGATCGAGGCCTTGATGGGCAAGCAGAGTTCGTTTGTCCGCACGCCCAAGTACGCGCCCCGATCCGGCACGGCCAAGAACCTCGCCGTGGGCTATCGCCGCAAGAGCGGCTGGCTCCCGTTCGCGGAGATTGGCATGGGCACGCTGTTCCTGTGCATTGTGGCCTACTGCATCAACGTGATGAACTTTTTCGCCCTGCCGTTCCTTCTCATTTTTGTGAGCGGCTACTACTGGGCGGGTTTCAGCACGCTTTGGCAGGAGTACCAGCAGAAACTGCAATTCCAGCGCGCGGCGCGCAGCGTGGAAATCGAAGCCGTCAATTGAGCCGGCGCGCCGGCTGCGCGCTGGGATCCCCGGTGGGCGGAGGCGCGAGGTCTTCCGCCGCAGGCGGCCCCAACACTTCCTGCAAGACCGGCTTCAGAGCATCGGCCCAAATCTGATACGTCTTTACGGTGGGGTGGAGGCCATCGGGGTCCATCATCCCAGGGTGTAAGCGCCCCTTTGCATCGGCCAGCTGCGGGTTGATGTTCAGGAAGCGCACCTGGCGCCCGTCGGCCAACTGAGCGAGTTTGGCATTCGCGCGTTCGATCACCGCCCATGCCGTTGGAATGTCGTTGCGCGGAAACAGGCCGGTGAGCACCACGGTGGCGCCAGGCGCTTTCTCACGAATCACGCGCAGGATTGCCTCGACGCCGCGGGTAAGGTCAGCGGCCATCGCATCCGCGCTGCCCGATCCGTTCCGCGCGATGTTGTTCGTGCCCGCCTGGAGCACCACCACGCGCGGTTTCACCGATTCGAACTCTCCATTCTGCAACCGCCACAGGATATTCTGCGTGCGGTCCCCGCCCCACCCGAAATTCGCGGCGTTCCACCCGAAGAAATTCCGCTTCCAGTTCTCGAGCAGGTGCGGATAGTCTGTTGCGCCCCACCGGCGCGTGATGGAGTCGCCCACAAAATAAACATCGATCCTGCCCTGCTTGGCTTTCTCCACCAACTGGGCGTGGGCGATGAGCGAATTGGCGTCCATTCTTGGCAGGGCCACGTCCGCAGGGGAAGCGGAAGGCGGCGGAGCCGCATAGCCCAGAGAGCGGCTGGCCCAGGGAATGAAGAATTTCCAGTTCGGGGCGTCAGTGTGGCCGCCATCGTGCTGCCGCCAGGCCAGCGCGCCTTCCATCAGGCCGGTGTTCACCGGCGGCATCCTGGCAGTGCGGTAGTCCTCGCGTACACCCAGATCCTTCGCCCCAAGCAGGCGGTAGGCAGCCCCAGCCGCGACCGCCGCCATGTAGCTGCCCTGCTGGTCGAGCCACTTCGCATCGCCCTTTTCGGGGATGCCGTAGCTGATCAAGACAGGCCGCGGCGCACAGAGCGCGATGAGTTGGTGCGAATCCACGGGAATGTCGCCGGCATTCCTGCTGCCGAAAATGGCGTCCGCCGCACCATACTTCAGAAAACTGCCGGCCATCCAGTGATACTGGCCGGAGCCCGTGAGATTTTCCACGGCTTCGCCGAAATTCCTGCGATGCGGCTTGGCGCCGCCTTCACCCGAGGAGCCGATCAAGGCCACGGCGAAGCGTGGATCAAAGGCCATTGTGACCAGCGCTGCTTTGCCATAGCGGGAGACGCCCTCGATGCCCACGCGGCGGGCATCCACGGCAGGGTCGGTCTCAAAGTAGTCGAGCGCGCGCGAGGCGCCCCAGGCCCAGGCGCGCAATGCGCCCCAGTCTTCCGGCTTGCGGGGCTGCCCGAGATTGGCCAGTCCGATCACACCCTTGGTCAGCCCTGCGCCATTGTCGGCTTGAATGCTTCCTGGATTGAGCAGCGCATAACCCCAACCCGCGGCGATCAGTTGCATGGTGGAGGGCGGATCGGGACCGGCCAGCGCCGCAAAACGGCGGAACGCTTCCGGCACCGGCGCCGAGGGCAAGGCGGCCCGGCCGAATTGGATCATGAGCGGTACGGGTGTCTTCAACCAGGCCGGGGTCACAACCACCATCTGGATTTCCACCTGGATCTCCGGGCAGGCCGAGTTGTCCGCCTCGCCCACCAGTTCTCTGGCCACGACCGGGTATGGCCCAACCTTGTCATTCACAGTCTGCTTCACGCGCCAGGTGATGCGCGGAGCATTCGCGGGCACACGGCCATAGACCTCGCGCTCGAAATCTTCGAGGATTTCCAGGCGGCGGACTTTCCACCACAATTCAGGCGAAGTCACGTCCCGGCCGTCCTTCGTTCGAAGAATCTCCGGGTAGTCCGGGAACGGATTGGCGAGGGCTTCGTTGTAGTTGGCGCGGTTGGGCGCGGTTTCATTCCCGCTAGGGCCGGGCCGCAGCGCCCGGATCCCCAACTGCTCCATCATGTTGCGGTGATCCTCGACGGCTGTCCAGTTTTTGGGCGGCTGGGCAGCCGAGTGAGCGCATTCAAACCACGTGCTCAATAGCATCGACAATATGAGCGGTTTCCTGGCGCTCCACATGGTCCACCTCACTGGTTCAACGCTGCCTATGATACACGCACCCTGGAACCGGGCTTGACTGACCACCAGTTTTATACCCTCAAATCTTCGGGTTGACATGGAAACGATGCCATGGTAGTGAGTGTCCAGAAGGTGTATTGGAACAGGAT
The DNA here is from genome assembly GCA_964460395.1 of uncultured Solibacteraceae bacterium. GTDB lineage: Bacteria > Acidobacteriota > Terriglobia > Bryobacterales > Bryobacteraceae > CAYWQS01. The sequence continues at coordinate 44,683 of CAYWQS010000018.1, forward strand.
GTTGAAGCGTACAGTTTCCATTTTCGTAATGCTTATCTGTGCTTCCCTGAATTCTGGTGCCTTCCAGGAAAGCTGCAGTGGCGGTGAATGGAATTACTACCGGCGAACATACTATATGGTTTGGTCGTGGGATCTCTGCGGCCCCAATAACGTTTGTGAGTACGATTCGTGTGGCGGCCCCGGCTGCCCAGGCTGGCTCTTGTATTGCATAGGTGCTGAGTACTACGGGCAATACCCTGGCTGCCTGTCCGGCGAAGACTGCCCGTACAGAATCGTCTAACCCCCAGTTTTCTCCAGACCTTCCCATAGCGATACTCAAATGCGGATCGAGGCCGCTTGGTTAATCAGAGAACTTAAAAGAGATAAGGTGAGTGGCACTATGTTTAGTCGATTGCTCTTCCAAGTGACCCGCTGGCCTTTGTGCCGGCCGGGAATCGGCGTTGTCGCAATTTCCCTTGCCGTTTCTTGCTCTCCCCTCGCGGCGGTGCAGGGGCAGGCTTGGACTGGCGAAAGAGAGGTGCGTGTCTTCGATGTTCAGACCTCGGCCATTCGTCACAAAACGCAAGAAAGTGTCTTTGTTCGCGGAGACGGGTCCGTGGCTGTCCACCGTGCATTGGCTTCTCCGGCAGGACACCCCCAATTTATTCGCCAGATCATCGATCTCTCCACAAAAAAGCGCGTGGTCGCCGACGACGCAACTCAGTCCACGACGACCTATGCTCTTGTGGCAGGGGAAACCACGGAACCGCTGGCCCAGTCGTTGGGCTGTGGCGAATCCACCCCGTCTGGCAATCTGTTGAACTTCTCCGTAAACTACCGTAGGGTAGAATTGCCCGGGCCCAACGGGATGCGATTTCGACGCGAGACTTGGAGCGCCCCCAGTCTCGGCTGTGTGGCCCTTCGTTCTCGATCGTGGCTCAAAAGTTCGTCCGGGGCCTGGGTGCTGACGACGGAAATGGAGTATCGGAGGGTCACTGTGGAGCCGCCATCCCCTGTAGCCTTCGCAGTACCGCAGGGATATACCGAAAGGACGCCTGGAGAAGTTCTGGCTCTGGTCCGTCAGAGAAAAAATGGCGCTGCCGTAAAATGCCCGGAGTGTGAGGAAGAAACTGCACGGAAATTGAATGCAGTTTACGCGACTAGACGGCCTTGAATTGGTGCGGTCGTTCTAGGTGTGATGTATCGGGATTTACCAGCCCGCGCCATCAGCGCCTCAATAGCACCCATGCTTCGCTCATCTGTACCCGGGTGAATCTCCGCCATGCTCCCTCCGGCGGTTCGTCCTCACTTCTTCCTCAGCCCACTCCACCTTCGCATTTCACCTATCCAGTAACAAAGCAGAAGCTTAGCTGCCTGCATGATCCTCGTTGCCAGCCCTTCTCCCCCAAACTCGGCTTCTGCGCCCAACCAGTCTCAATCCTCTCGACCCGCCAGTTGCCAGGATTCCTCCAGCAGTTTTCCACCAGTTTTTTGCTTGTCAGTTTGATGGTTTACTGCCATACTGCCCTGCGCGGCAGAGCCTGTCTGGGAAATGGGGTTGCCGCTGAGGGGTGACAAGCGCATGAGCAAGATTGACGACAAACACAGGTCGCTCAAACGGCAGGGACTCGACCTGGGCCAAGCCCTCGGGCCCGAGCAGGATGCGGGATTCGGCGGCCGGATGCGGCGCTACCAGCATGGCTATATCTACTATCACAGCGTGATGGGCAGCGAAGCACGCGAGGTGCATGGCGGGATTCTCGATGCCTACCTTGCTCAGGGCGGCCACGCAGCGCACCCGCAATCGGGCCAGCGTCGATTCGGATTCCCGCTTGCCGACGAGCGCGATGCCCCGGGCAATGCACGCGTCAGCCAGTTTGAGTGGGGCGCCATCTATTGGGTTCCGGGCCGCGGAGGAGTCCCTCTCTATGGGCGGCTGTATCAGGAGTTCCAACGCGCGCGCGTCCATCTGGGCCTGCCTTTGGCCGAACCGGCTTCCGTGGCCGGCGGCGAAGCCGCATACTTTCAACGCGGCTGTCTATGGACCACCACCTCCGTGCCCAACAGCACTCTGGTGAGGACGCTGAATGTTCCATTGTTGGGCAACCCGCGGATTCTGAATCCACGCGAGACCGATTCGAGCCGTTTTCCCGGTCTGGCTGTCTGGCCCGAAGTGTCGAGGGAGACCTACGAAACGCTGACGGCTTGGCGACCCAGTGTCTTCGCGGAGATCTGGCGGGGGCGACTGGCCTTGCGCCCCGTGCTGGCGCCCAATCGGGCACGCCCCTTGCTGCCGATGGCCGACACTGGGGTACGCAAGTTCAACGAGTCTCCAGTTTCTTCTTCTGTGGGCGTCATGCTGGAGATCCAGGCGGGCACGCCTCAACAATTGACAGACGGGACACTGTACGATCTTGTGGTCCGTCTGCCTGGGAATCAAACCGCCGTTGCGGCACCCCACGCCTATTACGCCGCTGCCGAGTGGAAAAACTTCGGCATCCTGCACATCACCGATCTCCATATCAGCCTGCGCAACGAGCGATTTCGCGATCAATTGCTTGCGCTGGGCCGCCCCGCGGCGGCTGCCGGATACGCCAACTTCCAGGACAGTTTGCGGGCATTCAACACCTACGCCAACCGGCTCCACGCCAAAGGGCTTGCAGATGTGGTGCTGGCGACAGGAGACCTGGTGGATTACGTCTTTGAAGAAGGACAGGGGACTGGCGGCAATTTCTTCTTTTTAGAGACCCTTTTGCGAGGCGGAGCTGGCGCGGAGGAACTGCGCATTCCGATCTTCACGGTATTCGGCAACCACGACTACCGAGTGAACCCCTACGCGTTGCGGGCTGAAGTCGATGCTGTTCGCGGCCCTTTCGACGACAAGATCAAGATCGACGAGTACCCGTCACACAATCTAACGCCGGACGAGGCGGCGGCCTTGCAAGGCGGCAAGGTGCTGACCGTGGATGCTCAGGGCGCCGTCGATATGCTGGCGGTCGATCCGAACGGGCAGGCAGGAGCGTACAACTACTACCGGAACTACATCAACCGGGAGCAGAACTATACGGTACGCCTTGGCCCGCATCGCGTCGTGATGATGGATACGGGCTCCGACCTCGGCGTGCCCAGCAGCGCCAACCTCGGCGAACTGCTTTCGCTGTTCTGGAAGAATCTGTGGGGCACTTTCACCGAAGACGAACAGCAGGCCCAAGCCGGTGCGCCAAACCTGGGCGGAACCGGAGGTGCGTTGGATGACGTCCGGCAGGCACTATCGAATGTACCTCCGGAAGGCCTTGTGATTGTGGGCATGCATGCGCCGGCATTCTCACCGCCAGGCGGGGAGTACCCGTTTTATTTGCGGGAGACGCAACACCCGGTGGCCGATCCCGCGCAGGTGCCGCAACTGCTGGTGCGCAGGAAGGTGATTTCCAAGTCCGATGCCGACAAGGGCCTGCTCACTGGGTGGGTCCCTTCCGGAACGCCTTTCTTCAAAATCGGCCCGGTTGACGAAAACCTCGACTTCGGGATAGCCCGTGGCCGGGCCGACGAATTTGTTCGAATCGCCGCGGGCGAGGGGTTCTCCCGGCCAGTGGATGTCATTCTCTGCGGGCATCAACACGACCGGGTGGAGTTTCGCTTTCGCCTGGACCGGGCTTCCAAGTTGCTTCAGTTCTTCACCGACTTCTACACGGAGAATCCGGAGAACTATTACGCCACGATCAACAACAGAAGAACAGGCGGCATCGAGGCAGGCCAGCCGATCCAGATCAGAATCAAGTCAGGAGCGCCTGCCAACGGACACCCTCAGGTCGTTCGCGACAACCGGGGCGGGGTTACCAAGGTGACGGCCACGTTGGAGGTTCCGCCTTACAGCGATCCGCTCAACAGCACGAACAGTGCCGCACGCTGGTGGCAAACGCACCGTCCGCTATTGCTGCAGACGGGAGCCCTCGGCCCGATCGATCCGCGCCAGCGTTTCGATCCCCGGTGGAAGTTAACTGCGAAAGTGGGCAACTCCACCATGACCGTTACCATCGAAACCGCAAACCCGCCGAAGAAATCCGCCGTTGTCACGAACGTCGAGCCGCTGCCTCCCGTAAGCCCGAATGCCATGTTCCGCGGCTTCCGCCTATTGCAAGTGCGTGAGAACGTTATCACCAGGATTCGCTATGTAACACTGGCGGAACTGCGGTCCCGCAACTTCACAATGCCCTGGGAGGAAGAGTTCACGAATCCCATCCGGCGGGGGCTTACCAATCCACCAGTAAACCCAATTCTGAGCGGTTGAGTTTGCGCCCCGTGCTCACCACAGCCCGATGAGCTTCCACCACGCAAAGCCCACTGTGGCCCAGATCAGGAAGTTCAGCGTCCCGGCCACGAAGCCCACGCGCCACCAATCCTTCATGGGCACGTATCCGTGGGAAAAGAACATGGGGGCGGGCGTGGTGCCATAGTGCGTGAGGCCCGCCGCGAGATTGGCGAAGCAGGCATACGCAAAAACCACAACCCCGATGGGTGCGTCCTTTGCGGCCAGGACGGCCAGAAACGCGGGGTACATGGCCAGCATGTGCGCAGTGATGCTCGCAAAGGCATAGTGCGCGTAGAAGTAAATGGCCAACGTGACCAGCAGCAGGGGCAGCCATTCCAGCCCGCCCAGCGCCGTGCTCACGCCCCCGGCAAAGGCCTTCAGAACGCCCGCGTCGTTCAGCGCCTTCGCCAACTGCAGCAACCCGCCGTACCACAGGAAAATATCCCAAGCCGCCTTTTCCTCGATCACCTCCTGGTAACGCAGCACGCCAGTCAGCAGCAGGGCCATGCTGCCGCAGAGTGCGGTGATGGTGATGTCAAGCCCTGTCCACCCCGAACTGACCCATAGCCCGCACACCACCAGAAAGACCACGAGCAGGATGCGCTCGCCCTGGCTGAGCGGTCCCATCTTGTGCAATTCGTCGGCAGCGAACTTCGCGGCCTCAGGGGTGCGGCGCACCTCAGGCGGATAGATCCGCAACACCACCCAGGGCAACACCGCCAGCGAAACCAGGCCGGGCACTACTCCCGCGGCAAACCAACCCGCCCAAGTGACCTGGAAGCCATAGCCAGCCGCAATTTTGGCCGCGAGCGGATTCGACGCCTGCCCCGTAAAGAACATTGCGCACCCGACGCACACGCACTGGTAGACGGAGGTATAGAGAAATGCGCCCAGCCTCCGCGCCGTCTCGCCGGGCAGCGAGCCGTAGAGTTCCGCGATGGAGCGCGCAATGGGCAAGGTAACGCCGCCCGAGCGGGCCCCGTTCGACGGAATGATGGTGGCCAGCGTGACGTCCGACAGGGACAGGGCATAACAAACGCCCACGGGGTTCCGTCCGAAGGCTCGGACGAACAGGAGCGCGATGCGCCTCGCAAGCCCGGTATTGAGCAATGCCCGCGAGATGAAGAACGCCGCCATCACCAGCCAGACCGTGGAATCGGCGTAGCCCCCCAGCGCGGTGGGGAGGCTCAACCCGCCGATCAGCGTAGAGAGAGTTACCGCGAGCAGGACGAGGGCTCCCCCCGGGATGGGCTGCAGAATCAAGCCCGCCACGGTGGCAAAGAACAGCCCGAACAGCCGCCACCCCGCCGGCGTCACGGCTTCCGGCCGGGGCACCAAAAGGGTCACTGCGGCGTACAGCGCCACCAGGACCGCCATCTTGCGGGCCATGACCCGTGCATTCCACCCGGCCGGGGAACTCATCGGGCCTAGTCTAGCGTCTGAAGGCGGAGGCAGGCTATTTCGTTGGCCGCACGCACCGTCTCCCTACGGGGTTGCCACAGGTAGCCACACAGCCATCTCCCCCGCGCCGCGGTTTGACCAAAGGCAGTAGGGTATTGCCCTCGCCCGTACGGCACGTCCCGCGCGGAGCAACCGGCCCTCCAGCGCAAGCATCCCTCCCCACGACTGATCCATGGGGACAGGCCGGAACTGCGGACGGGGCGGCATCACCAGCCCAAGAACCGGACCCTGTTGATCCGCCTCCTCGAAGCAGTAAACCAGTGGCCCGCGCTGGATGGCGGCCTTGCCCTCGCAGTCTGTCACGGCGGGATGAGCGCGCACCAGCCGTGGGTGCATCGGCAGCGTCAATTCCACGGAGTCGCCTGCACGCCATTCCCCTTCCACGCACGCATAGCCATCTGCATCCGGCAGCCGGCGGCCACTGCCCCGCACCACGAGCCGTACCGCATCCTGCATGCGCTCAGCGAACCGGTAGAGATCTCCTGGCACAGGCGCTCCGCGGGCCCATCCTGGCACACGAAGCATCAGCGTGAACCGGGCGGACTGCTGGCTTCCTGCCAGCCCCTGTACATCGCGCAACACCACACGAATCTTGCCGTCCCAGGGGTAGGCGGTTTCCAGGCGGATGCTCAGGTGCGCCGTTGCCAGTTCGATCTCCGCCTCCCCCGCAATGTAAAGGTTGATCATCAGAGCTGCGCCCCGTCTGGCATAAGCCAGCCCCGTAATCTGTGGCAGAAACCGGGCCAGATTGGGCGGGCAGCAGGCGCAAGGGAACCACTCCTTGCGCGTCGCGGAGGCCTGCGCATGCGGCAAATGGAGATGCGTCTTCGGCAACCATCCGCGGTTAAAGGCGAAACGGCCGTCCGATTCGAGCGGGCAGGCATAGAAGTAGCGGTCCCCAGTGAGCGAAACCCCCGCGGCGAGATTGTTATAGATGGTTCTCTCCAGGACGTCGATATATCCGGCATCCTGTTCGTTCGCGAACATGCGCGCTGCCCACATGGGAAAGGAGACGGCTGCACAGATCTCGCTGTAGGCCGTCCGGTTCGGCAGTTCATAAGGCTCGCCAAAGCCCTCGTTTTCGTGCCGCGCCCCGATGCCGCCATTAATGTAGAGCTTGTGCCGGACCACCTCGTCCCAGAGCCGTTTGAGGGCCGCATGGTAGCGAGGATCTCTCGCCCAGCGGCCAACGTCGCTCGCACCCGAATAAAAGTACGTGGCCCTCGGCGCCTGGCCTACGGCTTCCGTTTGCTCGAACAGCGGCGCATGATCCTGGGAGAAGGGCCCCCGCATCTTTCTTCCTCCGGCAGCGGTGCCTCTGGTGTCCACAAAAAACTTTGCCAGTTCGTACCAGCGGCGTTCACCCGTCGCACGTCCCAGCGAAGCCAGCGCAAGCTCCACCTCCGGGTGCTCGCAGACGTCGACGCGCTTACCCGGGCCGAACAGACGTTCCACCAACTGGGCGTTTTTCAGAGCCACTTCCAGCAATGTACGCTTGCCTGTAGCCTGAAAATGCGCTGCGGCCGCCTCATATAGGTGGCCCGCGCAATAGAGCTCCAGATGCCGCCCCACATCCCATCGTCGAATTCCGGGGAGACCGCGGCCTCGCTCGCTTAGCTGCACAAATGTCCGCAGGTATCCATCCGGCTCTTGCGCCCTGGCGACGATGCCGATGATTTCGTCGACTTCGCGCTCCAACGCTGCATCGTGCCGATGTCCCAAGCACCGGGCCGCCGCCTCGATCGTCTTGTAAAGAGTCTCGTCCCACAGCGCCAGACCTTCGTAGCTACCATCCTGAATCCCGGCGGTGCGTTTGAAGTTTGCGAGGATACCCACCTCGCGGCACATCTTCAAGTTGTGCGGCACGGTGATGGTACGGGTCCTCTCCAGCATTGGGCGCCAGAACGTATCCTCGACTCTCAGGCGCTGTTCGGGAACGTACTCGAACCGGTCAGCCTGCGGCTGTTCTTCGGCGAGGGCAAGAGCGCCGCCCGTCAGCGCGCGAACGGCGTCCCGGCGGGATAGCTGGCAGGATTCAACCCGCCGGTTCTCGTTCTCTCCTCTCATTCCCCGGGCTCCTCCGATCAATCGGGCTTGGTTGCAACGGGTGGTTTACCCACCGGCCACTCTGCCCAAGAGTTTACATCTCTCGCCAGGATTTGCCCCCGGCACCTTTCACTGGGACTGAACCAACCGCACCGGAATTTTCGCATCCCTGTTCGAGAGGGATGCAATGAGCAGTACAAGAACCCTGTTGTTTTGGATATGCACGGCGGCCCTGTTGCCCGCGCAGTTCCCGAAATTTGAACCCGAAACCCCGTTCGTCGGGGCGCTGTTGCACGGCGACCCCGCCGAAGCCAAGCGTCTGCTGGCCGCAGGCGCCAACACCAACGAGCCCAGGTTTCTCGGCATTCCGCCGCTGATTCTCGCCGTGATGACTGGCGATGCCGGGCTGGTGCGCGCCATGGCGGACAAGGGCGCGGATATTCACGCCACGGACCCCTCGGGCTCCACGCCGCTCATGTGGGCGTCGGCCAATGAGCGTGGCGAGACCGCCATCGTCGAAGAACTCCTGCGCCGCGGCGCCAACTTGCACGCCAAGAACCTGGCTGGCGAGACAGCCTACACGTGGGCTGCCCGCCGGGGCGAAACACCTGTGTTGGCTGTGCTCCGGCGCGCCGGGGCGAATGACGAAACCGTCGTGCGCGAGGCCGCGGCCAAAGCCGTTGGCCTGCTGTTGAAAAGCAGCCCGCAGTTCCTGCGCGTCTCCGGGTGCGTCTCCTGCCATCACCAAAGCCTGCCCCTCATGGCAGCGGCTGAAGCCAGGCGGAAGGGCATCACGGTGCATGAAGGCACAATCCAACAGCAGACCCAGGTATCGGTCGATTTCTATAAGAACTTCGAGGACGTCATGCGCACTACGCGCGACAACGTGCCGGATCCTCCCGTCACCGTCAGCTATGCCCTCATCAGCATGGCGGCGCAGAACGTCGCGCCGAACTCCACCACCAGCGCCATGGCCCAATTGCTCACGCGCTGGCAGATGGAGGATGGCGGATACCGGGCCTTCCCCATCCGCCCGCCCAGTGAAGAAAGCCACTTCGCCGCCACGGCGCTGAGTCTCCGAGGCATGCAATTGTACGGCGCCGATTCCGGTTCCGCCGTTGCGCGCGCGGCGGAATGGCTCTGGCGGAATGAACCCAAGACGACCGAAGACCGTGCCATGCAATTGCTCGGGCTTGCCTGGGCCGGCGCACCACAGGCGCGCATCGCGGCCAGCGCCCGGGCGCTGCTGAGGGAGCAACGCACCGACGGCGGCTGGGGCCAGTTGCCGACGCTCGAAACCGACGCCTATGCCACAGGCCAGGCACTGGTGGCGCTGTACACGGCAGGCCAAGCGGCCGAAGAGGAGTTCCGGCGCGGGATCTCCTACCTGCTGCGCACGCAATTCCCGGATGGGTCCTGGCTGGTCCGGACCCGTGCCTTCCCTGTACAGCCGATGAAGGAAAGCGGCTTCCCCCATGGCCGGCATCAGTGGATCTCCGCTGCCGGGACCGGGTGGGCGGCGATGGCGCTGGCCCTCTCACTCCCGGAGCCCGGCGGACCCGCCGTTCCCTCCAATTAATGGCCCGGCCCCGGCGGCGCTTACCGGCGTACCGGGGCCTCTTCCTATTCCGCGCGCAGCAAAGTCATCGGGTTGAGCCTTCCCAATGACCGCGCCGCCAGCAGCGCGGCCATTGCCGCCCCGCTCAACAACGCGAGAGCCGCTGCTCCCCCTTCCATCCAGAGTTCCGTCTTGACTCCATACATCAGGCTCTGCAGGAACCGTCCAGCCATTCCCGCAGCGATCAAACCAGCCACACCAGCCAACCCAGCGGGCGCCAGGACCCTTACTGCCAGCAGGGTCCGGAGTCTCCCGGGCGTCGCCCCCAGCGCCATCCGCACTCCATACTCAGGGAGCTTTCGCGTAACGGAGTACGACACGGCTCCGTAGACTCCCAACAGCGCAATCAACGCAGACATTCCGCTCAGGAACACAAGAGCTCCTGTGTGGAACCGCGGCGCCGCCATGCGTTCCGCCAGATAGGACTCGAGTGATTGCACACGGAACACGGGGACGCCGGCATCCACGGAACGCAATGCGGCCGCGGCCCATTCACGCTGCATAGGCGCGCCGGGCCGCGTCTTGAGAACGAAAGTGATGTTCCTGGGGTCAGCTTGTTCCAGAGGCACATACACCTGGGGCAGCGGTTTGGACCCCGGCCCGAAATGTAGGGAGGAACGCACTACTCCGGCGATGACGCGTTCCGGATCTTTGTCCGACTGGCGAATTACTCTGCCCAGCGCCGCCTCCGCACCTCCCAGGCTCCGCGCAAACTCTTCGTTCACGACCGCGATCATGGCCCCCCTCGCCCCGTCCGATGCCTGCAGATCGCGGCCAGCCACCACCGGCGTTCGCAACGCCTGGAAATAACCCGGGGTAACCGCCGTCGTCAACGCGCTGGCTGAGGCGCCTCCGCCGGGGATTTTCCAGGGCGAGATTCCGATCATCTCCGCGGCCAGAGGCAGGTAGTTCAGGGCGGCCGCCGTTTCCACGCCAGGCAACGCACGCAGGCGCTCTAACCCCTGCTGGACGTAGGCGCGGCGGGCATCGGCATCGTTCCGGACGGTTCCCAGAGTGGCTACCCGCAAGGTCAACACTCCGTTAGTGTCGTAGCCAACATCCGCCGCCACCATCTCCCAATAGGTCCGGCTTAAGGCCACGGCGCCGGTCAGCAGCACCACGCTCAGACCCACCTCAACGGAGAGCAGAGCAGTACGAGCGCCGGAGGCGGCCGTTCTTGTTCCACCCGCCCGCGACCAGTCGTTATTCACTTCCAGGCGGCTGGCGTGCCAAGCCGGGAGCGCCCCAAAGAGGATCGCGGCGGCCGCCGACAACGCCAGGCAGAGCAGACCTGTGGCCCAGCGGACTTCAACAACTCCCGTGCCCGGACTCACCAGCTCCAGGCCATGCGCCGCCAACCAAGCAACCGCCCAGCCACCCAAACCCGCCAGCAGAGCCAGCGCCCATCCCTCGCAGAGCACCTGCTGAAAGACGCGGGCCCGGCTGGCTCCCAGCGCGGCCCGCAGCGCCAGTTCCTTCCGTCGATCCAGACTCTGCGTCAGCAACAGATGCGCCACGTTGGCACAAGCCACCAACAGCAGACAGAACACTGCTCCTAACAGGACGAACGCCGCATCCAGCGCCCGGCCTGCCACCTCACGGCCCATCAACCGCAATTCCGGGGCATCGGTGAAGCCCGGCGGCGCCGGGTTTCTCCCTGCGAGCGCCTCCTCCCGGTACAACCGCTGCGCTTCTGCCAAGGGCATCTCCGGTTTCAGCCGCCCGAACAACTCCCAGGAGAACGATTCGTCCTTGGGCACGCGAGGATAGTCGAACACCGTGGCCGTCCATACGTTTGTATCCGCCGGGTACTTGAAACCAGGAGGCGCGACGCCCACGACGCGGAACGGCACACCGTTTAATCGGACGGGTTTGCCAAGTACTGCCGGATCGCCGCCGTACGCCTGGTCCCAGAGCGCATAGCTGATGACTGCCGCATCATTGCGTCCGGGGGTCTCTTCGTCCGGCAGGAACCACCGGCCCCAGGCAGGCCGCGCACCGGCCACTTCGAAGAAATTCGCGGATCCCTCGCTGACACGCAACCTCGTCACTTCGCCGCCGGCGGCCACATTCATGAACACAGCCGCATAGAGCGCGGCGCTTTCCAGATACCTGCTGTTGCGAGTCCATTCCCGCAGATTGGCCGGCGATTCGGCCAGCCTTCCGGTTCCCGGAGCAAGATGGAGTTTGACCAGCCGGCCGGGATCGCGGAACGGGCCTGTCCGCGCGTGCAACGCCTCCAACCGGCTCAACAGCGCCACGGCGGAGCCGATGCCAAGCGAGAGCACGGACACCGTCAAAGCCGCCAGCCATGGGCGGCGAATCAACTGGCGCATACCCGACCGCGCATCCAGCCAGGCTTCCTCCGCAATCCGCTGAGGCAACGTAGTAGCCAGGTCCTCCAAAGCCCACAACCACAACCTCCACCTTTTCCGTTCCTTCGCTTCATCGGCGAAGGCCCGCAGCATCTCCTTCTCGTGGTTCTCGCGGAATCGCGCAGGGTAGAGCTTGAGCAGCCAGCGGTAGATACGCATGATTCAGTGCGCCTCAGGCACGCCAAACCGGGCTTCGCTCAACTCCACCAGTTCGCGCATCCGAGCCGCTTCTGCACGAGCCACCGCTGTCCCCAGTTCCGTAATGCGGTAGTAGCGACGGCGCTCATCATCCAGGTGCGGGTCCGGCCGCTCGCCCGATTCCTCGATCAAGCCCTGCTCTTCCAGCTTTTGCAGCGCGGAATACAAGCTTCCGGGCCCCAATTGAATCGCCCCTTCCGTGCGGCGGGCGATCTCCCGCTTCAACGCATAGCCGTGCCGTTCCCCCTCCCCCAGACAAAGGAGCAAATGGAACGCGACAGGCTTCAGCGGAAGGAACGATTCCGGAGCGGGCATTTTCTTTTTTGTCATATTAGTACATTTATTGTACTAATCGTACAAATGACGTGACGCTCCGTCAATCCCCCTCCACCCAAACCGGACTTTATTCGATAAAGTATTGGCGGAGGTGCCGATGCACTCGAATCGACGATCTTTTCTGACGGGCGCCGCGGCGCTGGCCGCCCCGCTGGTTTCGGCCAATCAGACCCGCGCTAACGACAAGCTTACCTACGGCGTCATCGCCGTCGGCGGCCGCGGCCGCTACCTCAACCGTTACTTCACCAAGCTGGGCGCTCAGTGCGTGGCGGTCTGCGATGTCTACGAGCCCAACATCGACCTGGCCCTGAAGGACACCCCCGAAGCGCGCCGCTACATCCACCACGAGGATCTGCTGGCCCAACCGGGTATCGACTTCGTCGTCTGCGCCGGTCCCGACCACTGGCACGCGCGCCACATCTTCGATTCGCTTAAGGCGGGCAAAGACATCTATACCGAGAAGCCGTTGTCGATGACCCTGCAGGAGAGCGCCGACATCGTCAAGGCAGTGCGCGCCAGCAACAAGATCGTTCAGGTGGGCATGCAGCGCCGCAGCGCGCCCGTCATCATGAAGGCCAAGAAGATCATCGACGATGGCACGCTGGGCCGCATCACCATGGTGAAGGCACAGTGGCACTGGAACAATGCCGCCCCACTCGACAACAGCCCGCTTCCCGGAAAGCTTCACTGGGAGCGTTTCCTCGGCGGCGCCACCCCGCGCCCCGTCGAGCCCATGCGCTGGCGCCGCTGGCGGTGGTTCAACGATTACGCTGGCGGCAATATGACCGATCAAGGCACCCACCTGATGGACGTGGTGCAATGGTTCACCGGCGCATCGGCTCCGAAGTCGGCGCTCGCCCACGGCTACGTAGCCAAGAACATCGGGGCCGAGCAGCCGGAGGTGTTTTGCGCCATCTTCGACCACGACAAGTTCATGACCACCTGGACCCTCAACTACTGCAACGACTTTGAGGACTCCTGGGCCATCCTCTTCATGGGAGACCAGGCCACCATGCGTATGGACGACCGTGGCTTCAAGGTCTGGAAAGAACAATGGAAGGACAACCAGACCCCCTTCATCGACGAGCCTTCGCCGGTGCCCATCGAACCGCACATCCAGAACTTCCTGGACTGCATCCGTACCCGCCAGCAACCCAACTGCACCGTGGAAATCGCCCAGGCCGCGGTCGCCGGCCCGCACCTGGCAAACATCGCCATGAAACAGCGCCGCCAGGTGCAGCTCGCCCCCGACCTTGTAACCGTGGTCTGATCCCGGCTGGACACGGACCGTCGCCTTGGGTGGAAAACCCAACCAAGACCAGCAACCCGCAGGTTCCGGGTGAGAGCTTTCGATTTGAAATTCCGGCCGGTGTGGATCCCAATCGGATGAACCGGCTTCTGGACGAGATGGAAGCGGCGGAGTTCCGAGCCAAAGACGCGCGGCTGTGAACTCGCCGGAGCCTATCGGGCTGCCGTGAGTCTGCGTTCCGGGGTTTCTGAGGCTTTCCACGAATCCCTGGTGTCCGCTGGTTCAATCCGCTGCAGAGTTCAGGGCGGCACCTGCCTTACGCTGGGGGTATGAAAGCATTCGCAGTACTTCTGCTGCTGGCAGCCGCGCCCGCATGGGCGCAGTTGCATTTCGGCATCAAGGGCGGCTCGGCATTTAATGACTTGGTGGACCCGGGCGGCAACCTCGAGTCCCGCTTCCGCAAGTGGACCCTGGGGCCCATGGCGGAACTCGAACTTCCTCTGGGCCTTGGCGCCGAGCTCGACCTCTTCTACCGGAGCACGGGCTACGCGACGGCAAGCGGCAATTCTACCGCCGGAAGTTGGGAGTTCCCTCTCCTGGCCAAGTACCGGTTCCCCGGCGAGGGCATACGGCCGTATGTGGGCGCTGGATGGAGCTTCCGCAGCATCGGGGACATCCCGCGTTTTGCCGCGGGTTCGCAGGGGTTTGTCATGAGCGGCGGCATCCGGATCAATGCGGGAATCTTCAAGCTGGCCCCCGAACTCCGCTATACCCGCTGGGGGCGCGGCATGCCCAACCCCGGTGACATCCGCTCCGGCCGAAACCAGATGGAAGGTCTGATCGGCCTCTTCTTTTAGCGGACGACGCCAGTCAGCGGGCTGCTGGCCGACGCATACAGTTTCCGCTCCATGCGCCCCGCCAGGTAGGCCAAGCGTCCGGCTTCCGTGGCGTGGCGCATGGCGGCAGCCATCTTTTCGGAATCCTCGGCGGCGGCAACGGCGGTGTTCAAGAGAATCCCGTCGAAACCCATCTCCATCGCAATGCAGGCGTCGGATGCTGTCCCCACGCCCGCGTCAACAATCAGCGGAACTTCCGTGATCTGTTCGCGCAGAATTCGCAGAGCCGCGTAGTTCTGTATACCCAGCCCGCTGCCGATGGGCGCGGCCAGCGGCATCACGGCGGATGCCCCGGCGTCAATCAACCGCTTCGCGGTGATCAGATCGTCGTTGGTGTACGGCAGCACGACGAAGCCCTCTTTCACGAGGATCCTGGTCGCTTCCACCAGCCCGAAGACGTCTGGGAAGAGCGTCTTCTCGTCTCCGATGACCTCGAGCTTTACCCAGTTCGACAAGCCCACTTCGCGGCCCAGACGGGCCGTCCGCACCGCGTCTTCCACGGTGTAGCAGGCCGCAGTGTTCGGCAGCAGGAAGTACTTTTGGCGGTCGATGTAGTCCAGCATCGACTCCTTCGAGCGGTCGGTGAGATTCACGCGGCGCACCGCCACGGTCACCACCTCCGCCCCGGAAGCCTCGTGACAACGCACCATCTCCTGAAAACTGCGATACTTGCCTGTGCCGATCATCAAGCGGGAGCGGAAGGTCCGGCCCGCAATCGTGAACTGGTCGCCCATACCTTTATTCTAAGAGACAGGGGCCCTTAGCTCAGCGGTAGAGCAGCGGACTCATAATCCGTTGTGCGCAGGTTCGAATCCTGCAGGGCCCACCAACCTTCAAGTCCCATGCGTCTTCTGGCACTGTTTCTGCCGCTCGCGGTCTTCGCCGCGCCGCCCACGCTGCGTCTGCCCGACACCTCACGCCCCCACCGCTACGCCATTGAACTGGAACTCGACCCCGCCAAAGAAGGCTACACCGGCGCCGTCACCATCGAGGTAGAGGTGACGAAAACCACGCGCGAACTCTGGCTGAACGCCGAAGGCCTGAAGATTCAAACTGCGGAATGGAACGGCCGCCGCGTGGACAACGTTCAGACGGAGGCCAGCGACTTTGCGGGGTTCCTGTTCAATCAGCCTCTCGCACCGGGCCGGGGCCGGCTCCGCATCATGTTCTCGGGCCAGTTCGATCAGAAGAATTCGAACGGCATCTTCCGAATGGAAGAGGGCGGCGACTGGTATTTGTTCACCCAGTTCGAACCTATCGCCGCCCGCGCGGCGTTCCCTTGTTACGACGAGCCAGGTTATAAGGTCCCCTGGCAACTCACGCTGCGGATTCCGTCCAGCCTCAAGGCCGCCGCCAATACCCCGCAGGTTGACGAGGCGGCTGAAGGCGCCTGGAAACGGCTGCGTTTCGCCGAATCTCTGCCCATGCCCAGTTACCTGGTGGCCTTCGCGGTGGGGCCCTTCGAGTTTGTGGATGCAGGCAAAGCCGGCCGCAAGCAGACCCCGCTGCGAATCATCACGCCCCGCGGCAAGGCTGCAGAAGCCCGCTATGCCGTCGAAGTCACTGGCAAGATCTTGGCCGAACTCGAGGACTACTTCGGGCTGCCTTATCCATACGAGAAACTCGACAGCATCGCCATCCCGCTGACCTTCGGCTTTGGAGCGATGGAAAACGCGGGCCTCATCACCTACGCACGTACGCTGCTGCTTAGCCCTGCGGAAAAGGAAAACGATTCCTTCCGCCAGGCTTACCTTTCCGTGGCCGCCCATGAGATTGCCCACCAATGGTTCGGTAACCTGGTGACCCCGGAATATTGGGACGACATCTGGCTGAACGAGGCTTTCGCTTCCTGGCTTGAAAGCAAGATCACCCAAAAGATGCGGCCCGAATGGCAGCGTGATCTGAGGGAACTGGAGGGCCGGCACCAGGTAATGGGGCAGGATGCGCTGGTGTCAGTACGCCGCATCCGCCAACCCATCCTCAACAACGGGGATATCGTAAACGCATTTGACGGCATCACGTACACGAAAGGCGCGGCCGTTATCGGCATGTTCGAAAACTGGATGGGCGAAGAAGCATTCCGCGAAGGAGTGCGGCGCTATATGCGCCAGTACGCCTGGCGGAACGCGACAGCGGGCATGTTTTTGGACTCCATCAGCGGACCTGGCGCCCGGAGCGTCCCGGCGGCATTCAATACGTTTCTCAATCAGGCGGGTGTCCCCTTGCTCCATCTGGACGTTCAGTGCGGCCAGCCGCAGCCGCGCGTGCGAGTTCGCCAGGAACGCTTCTTGCCCATCGGGTCGAAGGGAACGGCGCAGCAGTCCTGGCAGTTGCCCGTTTGTTTTTCCTACGACAGGGACGGCAAGCCGCACCGCCAGTGCGTTTTGCTGGCCGCGGAGAACCAGGAGATCCCGCTCGAGACCAACGCCTGCCCGGCCTGGCTGAACGGCAACGCTGGCGCCACCGGCTACTATCGCGTTGCTTATCCGGAGGAGTGGCTTGCGAAGCTGACTGGGGCCAACGCTCTGAACGAAGCCGAAACCGCTGATCTGTTGAACAACGCGCTGGCGCTGGCCAACGCCGGACGCCTGCCGGTCGCCAGCTTAATGGAGCTTGCCCAACGCAACGCAAAGAACCCGGACTGGAATGTGCGCTCCCGGGCACTGGAATTGCTTCGCGCGCTCGACCCCATCCTGGCTCCGGAAGACCGCCCCGCATACGCGAACCGTATCCGCGACTGGTTTGGCGTCCGGGCCCGCGAACTCGGATGGCGCTCCAACGAGCGTCCGTCGCCCCAACTCAACCAGGAACGGCTCACGTTGGTGCCGGTCGTGGCTTCATTGGGAGAGGATCCAACTTTGCGTGAGCAGGCGCTTGTGCTCGCCCGCGCGTGGATCGATGACCGTGGAACGCTACCCTCCGACGTCGCCCGGGTCATGTTCCCCATCGCCGTCCAACATGGCGGCAAGGCCTTCTTCGACGAAGTCCGGGCCGCGCTGAAGACCACCACGGACCGGGCGGAACGGTCCGTCCTCATCTCCGGTCTCGGTGGGTCCAATGATCCCGCTCTGGCCCGCGAAGGCCTGCGAATGCTGCTCGCCCGCGAGCTCGACTTCCGGGAGGGGCTACCTATCTTGTACGGCCTCGCTCAAGGGGACCGGACTCGAGAACTCTCTTACACGCTGGCCCGCGACAACTACGACAGCATCATGGCCATCGCGCCCTCAGGCGGCAGTTTCAACTTTGGGTCCACGCTTCCCAACCTCGCCCGGGGACTATGCACTGCACCGCAGGCTACGGAGGTACGGGAGTTCTTTTCGCACAAGTTGCAGGGCATCACGGGCGCCGACCGCACCATCGAAAATGTAGTGGAGGCGATCGAGTTGTGTGCGGCCCGCCGGGCGGCCCTAGGGCCCGGTCTCCAGCAGGCATTCCGGCAGAATTAGCCTGCCATCCAATCCCCGGAGGCCACCACCGGCCCCGCATCGGTGGGCCCAGCCCATTCGTAAAGCCACGCTTCCTGCGGACCTATCCCATCCACGTCCACTTGCCGGACAATGCGACGGTAGGCCCTGCCTTCGATCCGGTCCAGCCGGCGCAGAAGGTTCGTAATGGGCTGGGTATATTCAAACCACTCCCCTCGGACCACGCCGGCTCCGGCAATGAGCGCCGGATAGGCGCCCAGGTGAATCAACTGCCCTGGCGTCGTAGCCGCCAGAATCCGGGAGGGCGTGGGGTCCAACATATGCCTGTGCAGCCGCCCACCCCGGCGGAGCGTACCATACACAAACAGCGCGTGGGGCTCTGCGTTCATCGCGGCGGACCGGCAAACCGGGTGGGTATCAGGGTCCAGGGTTCGATTAAGCTTTCAGCCCCGTTCGCCCCCACGGCCCGCACTCCAAACGTCCATTCGTCGATCGAGACGTGCTTGAGCGTAAGGCTTGTCTCCTTTCCCGCCGGGTAACTCTTTTCCCAGAAAGGCGAGGTGGTCGCCCGCTGGTACACCACATAAGAATCCGGCGCCGGACCCGAAGCCGGCGGCTTCCACTTCAGCACCGCATCGTAACGCGAGGCCCCACGCTCCAACGGCAGCGGTTGGGGTGCGGAAGGGGCAGCGGCCAGAGATGCCAGGACAGCACCGATTCCGCGCGTCACCAGGGCTACGTAGCGGACCGAAATCGTCTCGAAGGTGTCGTGCTCGGTGTGCTGCTTCTCCAATTGCTCGGCTGGCGTCGTGAAGCGTACTGCGGCGAAACCTGCACGATCAAATGGCGTGTGGTCGCCGCCGCGCCCGAACCGGTCCTCCCGGAAGACCGTATTCATCTGCAGCTCAGGCACATAGCGCTCGCCCATCTCCCGGATGTAGCGCGCCAAAGTCCGGGACCGGCTGTCGGCCGGCTCGCCCGAAAACACGTTGATCCGGTTCCCCGCCTGGCCCCCGGCCCCGTTGGTGTCGGTGCCAATTGTGTCGACATTGAGCATCGCCTCGATCCGGACTTTGTCCTGTTCGGCCTTCCCGGCATAGGCCTTGGCGCCGAACAGGCCCTGCTCCTCGCCGGCAAATGCAATGAAAACAATAGTCTTCGGCCAACGGTAACGCGCCATCTGCCGGGCCAGTTCCAACACGCAGGCCACGCCGGAGGCATTATCGGAAACGCCGGGCGCCTTTTCTGTGGCGGCGGTGGCGTCATTGTCCGGCGTCCGCGTGCCTGGACGGTAGACAAAGCTCAAAGTATCGTAGTGGGCGCCGATCACCACGTGAGTTTCAGGGTCGGTTTCTCCAGGCAGCACCGCTACGACATTCACCATTTCCAGGTCGCGGACCACGCGGCCTTGTTTCTTGACCGGAAACGCGTCCAGGCGAACCTGCAGCGGAGGGCCGATCCGGCGGAACTCCTCCGCCAACCACTCTCTCGCAGCCACCACGCCCCGGCCCGGCCCAGCGATCAGCCCGTTGGAATCCCGGGTACCGAAGCTCTCGAGCTTGCGCATGTCCGCCTCCAGGCGTTCCGCCGAGATCCCATCCACCACCGCCGGGACGGGCGGGGCCGCCAAAACCGCAAAACACCAAAACGAACCCAAAGCAATCGGTCGCAACATCCTAGGGCACATTCTAACCGCTTCTTTTCTTGCCACTTCACCCTCGGGGGATGCATCTTAGTGCAAACGCGCTCCGGCGCACACCTTGAAGGAGGATTCGCCCTCATGAATTGGGAACAGATTGCCAGCCTCATCCAGACGGAGGTCACCGCCATTGGCCTTAAGATTGTCGGAGCGCTGGTCCTCTATATCGTTGGCCGCTGGCTGATCAGCATCGTGGTAAGCATCGTCCAGTCCGCGCTGGCAAAACAGAAAATCGAACCCACGGTGCTCCGGTTCGTCGGCAACACGATCTCGGTTTTGTTGAACATCACCCTGGTGGTGGCCATCCTCGGCTACTTCGGCGTTCAAACAACCACTTTTGCCGCCCTGATCGCCGCTGCGGGCTTGGCCATCGGCACCGCCTGGAGCGGGTTGCTCGCCAATTTCGCGGCTGGCGCCTTCCTGGTGGTGCTCCGGCCGTTCAAGGTAGGCGACTTCATCAGCGCCGGGGGGGTGATGGGCACTGTGGAGGAAATCGGCCTGTTCGTCACCACCGTCAACACACTGGACAACATCCGGACCTACATAGGGAACAACAAGATCTTCAGCGACAACATACAGAATATGACGCATAACCCTTTTCGCCGTGTGGACTTAGTCGCCCAGATCTCCGGAGGAGCCGACCCGCATATGGCGATCACCCGTCTGAAAGAGCGTGTCACGGCGATCCCGAACGTGATTGCCAATCCCGCGCCGGACGTGGTCATCCTGACCTTTACTCTCGCGGGCCCCGTTCTGGCCGTCCGGCCGTACTGCCACAATGATCACTACTGGCAGGTCTACTTTGATACCAATATGGCAATCCGCGAGGTGCTAGGCGACTCGGCGTTCCCTGCCCCGATGAATCCAGTTTTGTTAAGGGGCTTGGAGATGGCGGCTCGATCGTAAAAAATGAAACTTCGTATCAATTTATCATCAGATTAATCAGAAATAACCGCTCTACCTCTTGTCTTCAGATAGCCTTTCGTGATTAACTCGACCCCGGCGCGGGTGATTCCGCGTGGGAGGGTTAGTCTCGTCATGTCTAAGAGGTCAATCGGAGCAGCCGTGCTGCTCACTGTAGTGTTTAGTGTGTCCAGCGCGTGGGCTCAGGAGGCTCGCGGCGCCATCACGGGAAGGATTACAGACCCGACGGGTGGTGTGATCGCCAACGCCCGGGTCACGGTGACCAACACGGCAACCAACGAAAACCGCCGTTTCACCACCAACGAGACCGGCTACTACGAGGTGAACTTCCTCGAGCCGTCCACGTACACGGTGAACGTCGAAGCGCAGGGGTTCAAGCGGGCGGTTCGCACTGGCATCAACGTTAACGTCAGCGCACGGCTCGAGATCAATGTCCAGTTGGAGGTGGGGTCGGTGGCGGAGAGCATCGAAGTCACCGCCGAGGCGCCACTATTGGAAACGACCACCGCCAGTGGCGGGCGCGTCCTGGACCAGAAGAACCTGGTGAATCTGCCTTTCAGCGATCTTAATCCGTTTGCGCTGTCAGCCCTGGCGCCGGGAATGCAATGGACCGGCCAGCCGGAATACCGGCGGCCGTTCGACAATGGGGGCACCTCCGCCTTTAACACAATGGGCGGCGTGGGGCAGAACGAGTACACCATTGACGGCATGACCGTGACCGGGTCGGGCCGGCGTGTGGGATTCACCCCGCCTGCCGACTCCATCAGCGAGTTCAAGCTCGAGACCTCGAATTTCGATGCGTCTCAGGGCTTCACGTCAGGAGCGGCCATCAACGTCGTTTCCCGCTCGGGCACGAACCGGTTTTCGGGCTCGGTGTTTAACCAGCACTGGCAGCAGCGATGGAACGCCACGCCGCACTTCACCCGGCTGCAATGGGAAGACCAAGTACGGCGGGGGACGCGGAGCCCGGATTCTCAGAAACAGGCCACCGGCCGCTCGAACAACTACGGCTTCATGGCTTCGGGCCCGGTGATCATCCCCAAGATCTTTAATGGAAAAGACAAGTTTTTTTGGACAATGACCTGGAACGGCATCCGCCAGTCGAAGGCGGAGACCACCGGCGACGTGAACCGGACAGTGCCGACCGAGGCGATGAAGCGGGGCGACTTCTCAGAGCTCCTGAACGCGCCGAATGGCGTGAACCTCTTCACCATTTACGATCCGCGTTCCGCCCGGCAGGTGGGCAACAACGTCGTACGGGATCCCTTCCCAGGAAACCGTGGCGTCCCCATCCTGAACCCGATGTACTCTTTCTATTCCAAGTTGTACCCGACCCCAAACAATGTGCCCGGGCTCGTGACGGCCGAAGGGTTCAATAACTACCTGGCCTCGGCGATGCCGAAGGACGAAATTTTTGATTCGATCGTCAACCGGTTCGATTACGCGGTGACCGAGAAGCACCGGATCAACTTCCGCTGGCAGTGGAATGACCGGCTGGCTGATGAATACGACTGGACCTACGAAACGGCCCGGGGCTTGCACTCCAATGGGCTGACGCGCATTAACCGGGGCGGCAACGTCGGCTGGCTGTGGACAGTTAATTCCACGAATATTCTGGATGTCAACGTGGGTATCTCCCGATTCGAGGAAGGCAGCCGCAACAAGACTCGGATTCAGTACGGTCCGAAGGACGTGGGATTACCCGACTACTTGCAGGCCCGTGCCGGCGACAACCAAGTTCTGCCTTTTGTCGATTTCCAGAACATCTCGGACGTCAGCGGCAGCGTACCGGTGGTAGGCAGCATCATCACGAACGGCGAATTGCGCGCCAACATGACCACGATCAAGGGCGCCCACTCCTTCCGCTATGGCTGGCAGGAGCGCCGGCATTATTGGGCAGGCTTTGGCCCGGGCAACAGTTCCGGAGCGTTCCGCTTCCGCAACCCCTGGACACGCCGCGCCGACAACGACAACATCTCGTCCAACCATGCGCACGACTGGGCCGCGTTTATGATGGGCATGCCGGACCTGATCACCATCGATACCAACGACTCGGTGTACTACACCACGCCCCGGCGTGCCTTTTTCTTCCAGGATGACTGGCGCGTTTCCAACAAGCTCCGGCTGTCCCTCGGGCTGCGGTACGAGCGGGAGGGCGGCTCCACCGAGCGGTACAACCGCGCCATCACGCGCGTCTTTTCGCCGGACATCAAGCTGCCCATCACCGATGCGGCCAAGGCAGCCTACGCGGCTAACCCCATTCCGGAGTTGGCAGCCGCCAACTTCAACCCCGTCGGCGGCACGAATTACTTTGGACAGAACGGGTTTGATTCTGGCACCAAGGGAACCCACATCTTCCTGCCGAAGCTCGGCATCGTGTATTCGTGGAACCCCAAGACGGTCATCCGGGCCGGATGGGGCATGTACATGGACACTTATAACGTGTCCAACGACCGTTTCGACACGAACGGTTATAACCAGACCACAAGCACACCGCTAACCAACGATGTGGGTCTGTCTTTCTGCTGCGGTGTCGGCGCCGTAGCCGGCCTCGGGGAAGGCCGCACGCCGCTGAATAACCCCTTCCCAATTCGCGCCAACGGGACGCGCTTCGACGAGCCGCTGCAGAATGCCCTTGGACCGATGGTCCGCACCGGTCAGGGGTTCGACATGCGGCCCTGGGACTATCGCCCCGACCTGCAGCACCGCTGGCGCATCGGCTTCCAGCGGGAGCTGGCGCGTAACCTCATGGTGGACTTCTCCTACAACGGAGCCTACAGCTACATCACCCGGAACTTCCGGGTGAATTTCCTGCCTGAGCAGTATTGGACAACCGGCATGGTCCGGAACCAGGCTAACGATAACCGGTTGAATGCGAACGCGGTGAATCCGTTCCGCATCACCAACTTCGCCAGCCTGCAGCAGTCCAACCCGGTGCTCTACAACTGGATGGCGGGACAAGCCTTCTATACCGGCGCAAATATCCGCGTCCATCAGTTGCTCCGTCCATACCCGCAATTCAGCGGCACGTTGCAGGGCATCCGTCCGGGCGACAACTGGAAGGACAAACAGGGCTACGTCACCTACCACGACCTGCAGTTGCTGGTGGAGCGCCGGTTCAGCGCCGGCTTTACTGGTTCGTTCATGTACACGTACGCGAGTTCGCGCGTAGCCGACTGGCAGGCCAATCAGTTCGACAATTTCTTGACGGAACGGCCCAACAATGCGGTACTGCCTCACCGCATCGCCATGACGGGCATTTATCAGCTTCCGTTCGGCCGCGGGCGGCAATGGATGAAGGAAGGATTCCTGAGCCACTTGATTGGCAATTGGAATACCAGCGGTGTCTTCCAGGTTCAATCGGGACCAGCAACGGGCGACTGGGGCAACCGCTTCTTCTATGGCGACATCAACAAGCTTGGCGATGTGTTCAAGCACAAAGAGGTGAATTCCAAGGACATCCACGTCTGGTTTGACCCCACCATTGCCTGGCGTGGCTCCACGGCGCCACCGGCCGACTTTGTGGGCTTCGAGGGCCGCGCCGCCGCCCAGCCGGGTGAGTATCACGTGCGGATGTTCCCGATCCGGCTGGACGCCTTGCGGGCCGACGGCATCTTCAACCTGGACCTGAAGGCCGAGCGAGTCTTTCCGATCAGTCTCGATCGCGGCATCCAGGCCCGGTTCTCAGTGGACCTGCTGAATGCCACCAACCGGACCAACTTCGCGGGCCCGGTGATCGACCCGACCAACGCCAACTTCGGGCGGGTGACCACACAGCGCGGGCTATCCCGCGTGATTCAGTTCAACCTACGCTTCGAGTTTTAGCGGCTCATCCCCAAAGGCCGGCAAGCCTGCGAAGGTCTGCCGGCCTTTTTCTGTCTCCGCGGCCTCACCAGCAGTGGTCTAATGGGGCGCATGAAGACACTTCCTGTGGTCTTACTGTCCCTTCTTGCCGTTCCGGCTGTTTCCGGAGGGTTGTCTCCGGAACAGAAGGCTGCCGATCTGCAACAGATCGCCGCCCTGTACGCCAAGAATTACGGTCCTTACGAGTGGAAACGGGACGCATTTGGAGTCGATCTGTTCGATCTGCGGCCCTGGATCGCGCGGGCGATGGAGACGCGGAGCGATCTGGAGTTCCTCGATCTT
Source organism: uncultured Solibacteraceae bacterium (assembly GCA_964460395.1). Taxonomy (GTDB): domain Bacteria; phylum Acidobacteriota; class Terriglobia; order Bryobacterales; family Bryobacteraceae; genus CAYWQS01. Next base: position 69,344 of record CAYWQS010000018.1, read on the forward strand.
GTGATTGAGTATGTGGCCAGCCTCGACGATGCCCACTGCTCAGTAACCTTCCCGTTCTTCTTCTCGGCTTCCGCGCCGCTGCACGTGGATCTATACGACGGCAAAGTGCTGATCGACCGGATCACGCGCAGCAGCCTGCCCGAATCACGATACCCATTCCAGGCCGGCGACGAACTGATCTCGGTGGACGGCGTGAGCATGCAGGACTGGATCCAGCGCCTGCGCAAGTATTCGATCTCCGCGAACGAACGTTCCACCGCCCGGATCGCGCTGGCCCGGATGTTCAGCCGTTCTCAGTCAACGAATCCGTTTGCGCATGAAATCGGGGACGCGGCGCTGCTGGTGGTCCGGCGGGCGGCGACCGGCGCCGAGGAAACCTATTCGGTTCCCTGGTCCAAGACCGGCTTTCCCATCACGGATGTGGGTCCGGTGCCAGATCTGATCCTGCGGGCGCAGAAAGCGCGTGTGCACAACGAGGCATCTCCCGATCCTGGCTCATTGCCCGCCTACGCGCTGCCGCTGCTTCCGTTGATGAACGCTTCGCTGAAGACCGACGAAGCCCATGCAGTATTAGGCCTGGGCCAATTGCCGCCGCTGTTCGCTTTACCTGCTGGATTTCAGATCCGGGCAGGCTTGGCCGGCTCTGATCCTTTCTTTTCCGGCGTCTATTCCAACTCGGGGGTCACAATCGGCTACATCCGTCTGCCCAGCATGAATCCGGCGGTGGGAGCCAGTGCCGCTGTTCAGCGTTTTGAGCAGGAAGTGCTGTTCATGCAGGGCAACACTGATGGCCTGGTGATCGATGTGATGCGCAACCCGGGCGGCCAGGTCAATTACGTGGACGAACTCCTCCGGCGCCTGCACCCCAATCGGTTCCGGACCATGGGCTTCGAGATTCGCGCGACGCTCTATTGGCTTCAACAGTTCGCCAATTCGGTGATCATCGCAGAACTCTCCGGCGCGCCTACCTGGCAGGTGGCTGCTCTCCGGGCCAGATACGAAGACATCCTGGGTAACTACCTGGGAAATCGTGGCCGATCGGGACCCGTCCCCCTGACCTCCCACACCTTGGATTTGCTTCCTCCGGTGGACCGCGACGGGAGAACTGTCGCCTACACCAAACCAATCCTGGTGCTGACGGATGAGTTTTCAGCCTCGGGCGGTGATATGTTCCCTGCCGTCTTGCAGGACAACAGGCGAGCGACGATCATGGGGTGGCGCACGATGGGAGCGGGCGGCACCGTGGTCCCTTATGACGGCACCAATTTCACGGAGTCCTTCGTTCGAGTCACCACCAGCTTGATGAACCGCAATCGCGACATCGTCAGCGCCGAATACCCGGCCGCGCCCTATATAGAGAACATTGGGGTCCGGCCCGACATCCCTTACGACTTCATGACCCGCGACAACCTTCTGCAAAGCGGCCGGCCGTTCGTGGAGGCATTCACCGCCGAAATCGTCCGGCTGGTGCGGCGGTAGAAATCTCTCCCCGGGCTCACTCCAGCCGCTTATGAAAACGGTTGGCACTGAGGCCAAGGATCACGACGCCAAAGACCGCCAGGCAGATCATTTGCGGCCAAAGCACGTCGAGTCCTGCACCCTTCAGGAATACGCCGCGCACGATGTCCATGAAGTACCGCAGCGGGTTCAGAAACGTCAGCCACTGGATGGGTTCAGGCATATTCCGGATGGGGAACGTGAAACCGCTCAGCATAAAGGCGGGCTGGAAGAAGAAGAAGGCCCCCAACATGGCTTGCTGCTGCGTATTCGAGATCGTAGAGAGAAACAAGCCCGCGCCCAGCGTGGTGAGCAGAAACAGTAAGGAAGCCCCGAACAACAGCAGCAGGCTGCCGCGGAAGGGTACACGGAAGATGGCCAAGGCCACCACCACAATCAGCGTCATGTCGGCGAGGCCCACCAGACCGAAGGGGATTGTCTTGCCCAACATCAACTCCAGTGACCGGACCGGCGTCACCATGATCTGTTCCATCGTGCCGATCTCCTTCTCCCGCACAATGCTGAGAGCGGTGAGCATCAACGTCACGAGCATAATGATGTTCACGATGATGCCCGGGACGAAGTAGTGCCGGCTTTTGAGTTCAGGGTTGAACCAGATGCGGGTTTCGGCCCGGACCCCGGGAAGGGCAAGGCGGACCGGCCCTTCCGCAGTCCGGGGGACCAAACGCTGACGCTGCTGCTGTTCCAGCAAGGCCCGGTTATGCCGGGCGACGACGGTTGCCGCGTAGTTCGCCACAATCGCGGCCGTATTCGAATTGGCGCCGTCCACCAGGATCTGGACTTCGGTTGTGCTCCCGCGCAAGACAGCGTCGCCGAATCCGCGCGGCGCCCGCACCACCGCCTGCACGGCGCCCTCGTCCAGAAGCCGCGTGGCCTCGGCCTGCGTGTCCAGTTCGGTTACGACTTGAAAACTGGGCGAGCCGGCGAAACGCTGGGCCAGCGCCCGGCTCTCTTCTGTGCGATCTTCATCCATCCAGGCGATACGGGCACGCTCCACGTCCAGGTTCACGGCAAACCCGAAGATGATGGTCTGGATGATCGGTGGTCCGATCATGACGGCGCGCATGCGTGGCTCACGCAACGCCTGCCGCAACTCCTTCCGGACAAACTGCAGAATTCTTTCCCACATGGTTCAAGCTACTTTTTGCCTCATTTTGCGGGCGGCTACCGTGAAGACCACGCCGGCGTATAACAGCAAGAAGACGATTTGGTGCCAGAGCAGAGCCACCCCGGTCCCTTTCAGAAAGACGCCCTGCAGCACGGCCACGAAATAGCGTGCCGGAATGATTCGGGTCAGCTGCTGAATCACCAGCGGCATGTTTTCGATGGAATACAGGAAACCGGATAAGAGGAAAGCAGGTAGAAACGAGCTGAGGAGGCTGACCTGGAAAGCGAGTAACTGCGAACGTGTCACCGTTGAAATCAGGATGCCCCAGCTCAGCGCGCCGACCAAGAACAACGCGCTGGCGAAAACAAGCAAGGCCAGGCTGCCCCGTAGAGGCACGCCGAAGACCCCTACACCCACCACAAGAGCAATGGCCATGTCGGCCATGCCCAGCACGAAGTAGGCGGCCAGTTTGCCCAGCAAAAGTTCACCGGGCCGCACGGGCGCCGACAGAAGCTGCTCCATCGTGCCCGATTCCCACTCCCGGGCGATCGTCAGTGAGGTAATGAGGGCCGCGATTATACTCATGATCACCGCGATCAGTCCCGGGATGATGTAGTTTTTGGACTTGAGTTCGCTGTTGTAGAGGACGCGCGTCCGCGCCTCGGCTGGGACCTTCAGTTCGCCCAGGCCCTTCTGCCGGGCCGCGTGGCGGCGCAGCTCCAGCGCCTGGGCCTGGACAACGGCCTCCGCGTACCCCGCGGCAATCGAGGCCGTGTTCGAATCGCTTCCATCGAGCACCAGTTGCACGGAAGCCTCGCCGCCCTGGGCCAGAGTGCGGGCATAATCGTGCGGCACAACGATGCCGAGCAGGACCTCGTTGCGGTCTATCCCCCTGCGGATCTCCTCAAAGTCCGTGGCGCTGTGCACGGTGAAGTACCGGGATCCTGCGAAGCGTTCTATCAATTCCCGGCTTTCCGGCGTGCGGCTGCGATCGAGTACTGCCGTGGGAATGCGGTCCACGTCCAGTGTCAGGGCATAGCCGAACAGCAGAATGAGCAGCATTGGAATGGCGAGCGCCAGCACAAGGCTCCGCCAGTCGCGCAAAATGTGGATCGCTTCCTTGCGGAAGACGGCTCGCAAACGCCGGTAGTTCACGCCTCGCGCGCCTCCTCACGCTCGATGCTCGCCACAAAGACTTCTTCCATGGAGGCGCCTCCACCGTGGGCGGCTTTCAACTCGGCGGGCGTGCCGAGCGACACGATACGCCCGCGATAGATGAGCGCCAGCCGGTGACAGTACTCCGCCTCCTCCATGTAGTGCGTGCTGACAATCACGGTCTGGCCCTCTGCCGCCATGTGGTAGATGAGATCCCAAAACTGGCGGCGCGCGATGGGATCGACACCGGACGTAGGCTCATCCAGGAAGACGATGGGAGGCTCGTGCAGAACGGCGCATCCCAGCGCCAAACGCTGTTTGAATCCGCCGGGCAAGGTGCGCGTCATGCGCTGCCTTTCGTCTATGAGGCCCGCCATGGCCAAAACCGCTTCCTTCCGTGCCGTGCGCCTCTCGCGCGCAACGCCGTAAATCCCCGCGAAGAAGTCGATGTTCTCTTCGACGGTCAAGTCGTCGTAAAGCGAGAACTTCTGCGACATGTATCCTATGGAGCGCTTGACCAACTCGCTCTGCTCCGCCACGTCGAAGCCGTGGACGCGCGCGCGCCCTGCTGTCGGGGCCAGCAACCCAATCAGGATGCGGATCGTGGTGGACTTGCCGGCGCCGTTGGGCCCCAAAAAGCCAAAGATCTCGCCGCGTTCCACCGCGAGAGTAATTTGGTCCACGGCGGTAAAGGCGCCGAACCTTTTGACGAGTCCTTCCGCGGAAACCGCGATGTCAGGCGGCAGCACGCAGTTCCTCCTCGCGAATCCGCGCGATGAAAACATCTTCCAGGGAGGGGGCCAACGGTTCGAGCGTTACGCCTGATTGGTGCTCCACCTCCTGTCGCAGAGCGCCCGCCTGCAAGGCCACATGGAGAGAATGGCCGGCCGGTTCCGCCGCAAGCACACCGCGCGTTTCCAGCAGCAGGGCGCGGCAGGCCCTGACATCCGCCGGACGCGCCTGGAACGCCCGTGGCGCCAAGGCGTTCTTCAATTTGGCGGGCGTATTGCACTCGATCAGCCTGCCACGGTACATGAGCCCTACGCGATCGCAGCGCTCGGCTTCATCCAAGTATGCGGTGGAAACGAGAATGGTCATGCCTTCCCGGGCGAGGCGGTAGAGAATCTGCCAGAAGTCCCGCCGCGAAAGCGGGTCCACGCCGTTCGTGGGCTCGTCCAACAGCAACACCTGTGGCTTGTGCAGCAGCGTAGTCATCAGGGCCAGCTTCTGTTTCATTCCGCCTGAGAGTTGAGCGGCGGGACGGTCCCGGAACGGCGTCATGCGGGTCATGGCGAGGAACTCGGTCATGCGTTGCGCACACTCAGCGAGGTCCAGTCCGAACAGATCGGCGTAGAACCACATGTTTTCCTCGACCGTCAGGTCCGGATAGAGGCCGAACCGTTGCGCCATGTAACCCAGGCGGTCCTTGACCTCATCCAGCTGCGAGGCCACATCCAGGCCGGCAATGAACAGGCGCCCTGCGTGCGGGTCCAGCAGCCCGCAAAGCAGGCGCAGCGTGGTGGTCTTGCCCGCGCCGTCGGGCCCAACCAGACCGAAGATCTCGCCGGCTCCAATCTCCAACGAAAGGCCATCGACGGCGGTGACCCGGCCGAACTTCCTGGTGACGTGTTCGATCCGGATCATGATCCCACCCGCAGCATCACGTCGACGGGCATGTTCGACTTGAGTTCGTGCGCTGGATTCGGCGTGTCCACCTTGATGCGGTAGACCAGCTTGACGCGTTCCTCCTGCGTCTGGATCTGCTTCGGCGTGAACTCGGCCTCCGCGCTGATGAATGACACCCGCCCTGAGTAACGCTTGTCCGGGAAACTGTCGGAAACCAGTTCCGCAGGCATACCCAGCTTCACGCGGCCCAGATCGCGCTCCGGCAGGTAGGCACGCGCCCAGGGCCGTTCGATATCGCCCAGGGTGAGGACTACTGCGCCAGCGGCCACCACTTCGCCCGGTTCGGCGCTCCTGGTCATCACGACGCCGGAGACGGGCGCGTAAAGGGTCCGGTCGGCCAGTTGGGTTTCCAGCACTGCCGCCTGGGCCTGGGCGCGCTGCAGGTCCGCTGTACGGGCATCCACTTCCTGCTCGCGCCGCCTCAAGTCCAGTTGTCCGGCTTGTGTGAGCTTATATGCAGCACGGGCTCTGGCCACAGCCGCCCGAGCTTGTTCGATCTGTTCCACGCGCGGACCTTCTTCTACCAGGGCCAACGCCTCGGCCGCCCGCCTCGCCGCAGCCTCCGCGGATTGAAAGCGCGTGCGGAACTGGTCGAATTGGGCGGTGGAGATGTCTTCGTTCTTGTAAAGAGTTTGCGCGCGCTCCCAATCGGCTCGCGCCAGTTGCCGCTGTACCTCCGCCTCCGCGGCCGCGGCTTTGGCCTGCTCCTTCTCCTGCGGGCGGGCGCCGCGTTCCAGTTCCTGCAAGCGGGCCTCGGCCTGCGCCAATTCCGCCTGCCGGAGCGCGGTCTCCTGCTCGAGAGCGGCTCGCTGGTAGGCAATGCCGGTCCGCAACTGCTCAAGTGCCGACGCCGCGGCCTGCGCGGCCGCACGTTCCCGGGCCAGGGCATGCTCAGTTTCACGGCTGTCCAGACGGGCCAGCACCTGACCCTTCTCTACCAAGTCGCCCTCGCGCACCGTGAGTTCTCCAATCCGCCCGGCGCTTTTGAACGAGAGGTTGACTTCAGTCAGTTCAATATTGCCGCTCAGCCGGATCGTGTTGGGGTCACCATTGCCGTGCCTGGCCCACTGCCAGACCGCCAGCGCCGCCACTACGAGTACAAGCACCGGAACAATTCGTTTTGCGCGCATTGTCTGCTCTCCCAATTACCGGATCACCGTATCGATTTCGCCCACCGCCAGCCCGTAATCGATGAGGGCCGCCCGCTGGCGGAAGAGTGCATTCACCTTCGCCTCACGCGCCCTGGCCAAGCGCGACTGGGCGTCTGTCACCTCGAGGCCAGGCGCTACGCCGGCCGCGAACCGCCGTTCCGCCTGCGCCAGTTCTTTTTCGGCCAGTGCCGCCGCCTCCATCGCGGCCTGCGCCTGGCTCTCGGCTGAGCGAAGCGCATCCATGGCCAGGCGGATTTCCATTTCCACCTGCTGCCGCAGGTCCCGGCTGCGAATGAGCTCCTGCCGCAGCAGCGACGCGCTCTCGGCCCGGCGGGCGTCGCGGCGCCCACCGTCGAACAACGGCACGCGCACCTGTACGCCCACAATCCGGGTGGCTCGCCCCGCGCCGAACCCGGTACCTAGATTGCCGTAGTCACCGAAGGCTGCGACCGAGGGTAGCCTCTCCGCAGCGGCGGCTTGGGACTGCAGCCTGGCGCTCCGTTCCCGTTCCTCCTGCGCCCGGAGTTCCGGCCGGTTACTGGTGCCCTGCAGGACGGCGCGCTCCGTTTCCGGGATGTCTGCAGGCCGGTAGGATAGCGGCGTGGTTTGCTCAATTGTGGAGTTCAGCGGCAATCCGATGACGCGGAGAAGTTGCAGGCGCGCCGCCGCCGCATCCTCCGTGGCCTGGACCGATCGTTGGCGTTCGTTGGCTACGAGCACCTCGGCCCGCGTGACGTCCAGGCCGGTCCCAGTGCCGGCAGTCTTCTGCGATTGCGCCAGCCGGAGCAGGCGTTGAGCCAGCGCGAGATTGGCGTCCGCCGCTTCCCTGGCCTGGTCCGCGCGTTGGGCTGCTGCATACGCCTTCGCCACGGCAGCCGCGGCTTGCTGGCGCGCGGCTTCCACTTCCGCGCGGGCCGCGCGTTCGCCTTCGCGGGCCGCCTGATAGCGCCGGATGGCGCTGAAATCGAAAAGCAACTGCGACGCACTCAGACGCGCGTCGTAATTCGTGATCGGACCTACGAAAGAAGGGATGCCGAAACCGGGGATTGGGGCAGCAACCCGCGTCTGGACACCGAACGCCTCCAGGTTGCGCGTAAAACTGGATGCCGTCCAGGCGCCATCCACGTTTGGCAGCAGAAATCCTCGGGCCTGCGCCGTTCTTGTCCGGGCTTGCGTCTCCATCTCCCGCACCAACTGGTAGCGGGCGTTGCCATCCGGCGCGAGGGCCAGTTCCACCGCTTTTTCCAAGCTCAGCGGGAGTGGCTGCGCCTGAACGGCCCAGCTGGCTGCCCACACGATCCAAATCCGCCTCATCGCCACTGCCCTCCTTGCGCCAGCGCGCGAGCGCCACTTGCGCAGAAGCGCACCAGATTGTTTAACTTCGAGTCCCAATCCTGCCTTTGCGGCCGGCCGCCCAGCATCACATGCAGCATCTTCTCCGCGGTCAGAAGGTGCACGAAGGCGCCCAGGCTGAAATGGATGGAAAGCGCGACCAAAGGAAATGCGGCATCGGGCAACACTTGGGCGAGAGCCCCCCGGTAACGAACAATCACATCCGCGAAGGCGTCCCTGAACAAGGTAATCAGCCGGTCATCCGGGTCAGATAGAACCCGGCCCAGCAGTTTGGGGAAACTGGCGAGGTCCACCCCGCCCTGCCCGGCTTCCAGAACAGGCTGAAAGAAGCTGCGGAGCACGTCCTCGACGGTCAAAGGACCAAGGGCTTCCATCTCATCCAGCAATTCCAAGCGGCGCTCGTTGATGGGACCGAGCTTGCGCCGGAGCACGTTCTCTATCAGCGCCTCTTTGGATCCGAAATGGTAATTCACGGCGGCGAGGTTCACCTTGGCACGAGTGGTGATCTGCCGCAGACTGGTCTCGGCAAACCCATGTTCTGCAAAAAGATGCTCGGCAACATCAAGGATGCGATCCTTGGTTTCGTTGCTGACTGAAACAGTTGTTTCAAACGCGTGTTTCATACAACTGATTGAATAGTACGTCGGTCCGTCATGCGTGTCAAGGGAATTTCTGAGACTCGCGCGCCGTGAGTTAGCGAGGTGCGCCTTGCCGTTTGCTGCGCAGGGACTGGAACGCCTTGGTGGCGCGTTCGGCTTCCGCAATCCGGCCAAGTGCACGGTAGACCTGAGCAAGTTGAAACTGTGCCTGCTCAGCGAGTTCAGAGTCGGTCTCGGCAGCCAGAACGCGGCGGAGCGGTTCCTCGGCGGCTTGGGATTCGCCGGAAGCGTGCAGAAGCTTGCCCAACTCGAATAAAGTTTCGGGCATTCCGGGCTGGAGTTTGTCGGCACGGCGAAGCTCGGCGATGGCCTCGGGCAGCTTGCCGAGTTGTCCCGCGGCGTAGCCCATTTTGTAAGCAGTCAAGGCAGAGCCGGGCGCCAGATCCGCCTCAGTTCGGAATTCCGAGAGGGCGGTTTCGAACTCTCCGGCACGCAAGGCCAATTCGCCGAGCGCGAAGTGAATCCCGCGCAAGTCGGGGCGGGCGGCCAATGCCGCGGCGAAGTGCTTCTGGGCTGCGGAGCGGTTGCCGGCGGCAGCCTGCGCTTCGCCGAGCATCTGTTGCGCCCGCGGGGACCGCGGGTCAAGCTGCTGCAGCTTCTCGAACACGGCTTTCGCCAGTTGGCCATGCGTTTGGCTGAGGTAATAGAGCAGATCGGGATCCTGAGGGCGCTTCTCGAGCGCGGCCTCCAACCGTTCCAGTGCCTCGCGAGGGCGGCCGCAATCAAGCAGGGCAACGCCGAGCAGATCTTCCGCCTGCCCTTTTTCGAGATGGGAAATGGCCTCGCAGGCGAACCCCTGCGCCAGCAGCGCCGTGCCGAGCATGCCATGCGCGCCGGGCAAGGAGGCGTTGATCTCCAGGGCCCGCCGGAGGGGGCCGACTGCCGACGCGTAGTCCCGCTTGGCCAGGAAGGCGGCGCCCAGGTTGACGTGCGCGGCGGCCATTTTCGGTTCGAGTTCCGCAACGCGCGAGAAGCTGCGAATGGCGGCGTCGAGATCGCCGGCGGCCCTGGCCTTCATCCCGGCTTCGATCTGCTGTTTCACCTCCGGCGAAAGTTGAGCCGCCAGCAGGGCTGCCATCCAGAACTTCATTCGGGCTCCTTCACGTCGAGCACCTGCCTGGCAGCCACATTCTCCAGCTTCTGGCGGCGGCCGCTGGGCCAATCGATTTCCAGCGTCACTTGCGTTTGGGCGTCAAGACCAAAGTGGGCACGCCGGTCGCTGGCAGAGAGGTAACTGCCTGATGTGGTGACGTAAACAGTCTGCGCTCCCAACCGGAGGCGGGCGCCGATGCCGTCGCGGTTACTGCGCGTGCCGATAAGCCGCACTTGCAGCCAATTCCGGCCATTCGGCCTGCCACAAAGAACCACGGGCGAGCCGCCCAGCACGGCGACGACTGCATCCATGGCGCCGTCGTTGTTGAGATCGCCGAAGGCCACGCCGCGGCCGGCCACGCTCTCCAATGGCGGCAGCTCCGCACGCGCCCAGCGGCCGTCCCGGGTATTGCGGTAGAGGCCTGGCGGCTCGAGGTAGCGCAAGGAGGAATCAATCCGCTCCACGTTGTCGAGCACATGGCTACGGGCAGCGAACAAGTCCTTCCAACCGTCATTGTCGAAGTCGCGGAAGCCCACACCCCAGCCTGAGTTCTGCGCAATCAACCCGGCGAGCCCGCTGGTGAGACTGGCGTAGACAAACTGGCCTCCGCCGCGGTTGCGGAATAGCGCCCATTTTTCGCGCGCCAGGTTGGTGACCACCAGATCGGGCCGCCCATCGTTATCGTAGTCGCCGAAAGCCGCGCCCATTCCGGAGAAGGTTTTGCCGTCGTCGGAGTACGCCACGCCGGCAGCCAACGCCACTTCTTCAAAGCGCCCCTTGCCATCGTTGCGGAACAGGTACTGCTCGATGAGGTCATTGGAGACGAAGATATCCGGGTAGCCGTTGCCGTCGTAGTCATCGATGGCCACGCCCATGCCCTTCCCCACATGCGCCGCAATTCCTGATTCGCGGCTTACGTCCCGGAACCGGCCGTTGCCTTCGTTGCGGTAGAGAATATTGGCAACGCCAGCGTATCTTTCCGGCCGGCAATAGGCCAGAAACGGCGTGCCGCAGGCCAGGTTGCGATCGAGATAGTAATCCAGGTAGCGGCTGACGAACAGATCGAGACGGCCATCGTTGTCATAGTCGAGGAAGGCGGCTGACACGGACCATCCGCCTCCCTCCACCCCCGCCACGCCGGTGACGTCCACGAACGTGCCATCTCCGCGGTTGCGATAGAGAGCGTTGCGGCCATAGTTCGTGACGTAGAGGTCGGCAAATCCGTCGTTGTCGAAGTCGCCTGTGGCCACACCCATGCCGTAACCGTTGCCCGCAAGATGCAGACCGGCTTTTTCGGTAACGTCCTTGAAGGAGCCGTCCGGATTCTGCCGGTAAAGGCGGTTCCAGAAAGCGGGATCCCGGCGAGCGAAATCCGCCGGGAGTTTCTGCGGGGCGGACAATTTGCCGCTGTTGACAAAAAAGACGTCCAACCGCCCATCGTTGTCGAAATCGAGCAGCGCTACGCCTCCGCTCATAGTTTCGATCACGTACTTCTGCGGCGTGGGCGAATTGCGGTGTTGGAAGTCGAGTCCGGCGGGCCGGAAAACTTCTAAAACCGCCAGCAGTGGAAGCAGCGTCAGCCTCATTGCGCATCGGCGCCCGGGCGCGGACTTTCCGCGCCCGCAGCGCAGTGAGACCAGCCTACCGCACCGTCAGAAACTCAGGCGAAGCGCCATCTGTACCAGGCGCGGATTGTTGTACTGGCCGCTGACGACCCCGAACTGTGGCACCCCCAGGGCTGTACCCGGGTAGCCGAACTGCACGCGGTTAAAGAGATTGAAAATCTCGGTGCGGAACTGCAGACCGAAGCGCTCGGTGATTTGTGTGTTCTTGAACACCGTGAAGTCGTAGTTCGCGATGCCATGCGACCGGATGTCCGGCAAGGTACGGGCTGAATTGCCAAAGGCCCAAGGACCGGGGTGGGTGAACGTGGTCGTATCGAACCAGCGGGAAAGGCGTTGCTGGGCCGGTCCTTCAATGCGCCCGGATTGCCCGGTGCGATTCGGCCGCTGGCCGGCGCCAAAGCCGTTTTGGTTGACCGCAACACTGTTGGGTAGCGGGAAGCCTGACTGGAAGGTACTTACCCCGTTCACGCCCCAACCCGAGATCAGCTTCTCGGCGAACCCGGTGACACCGCTGGCCAGCGGCTGGCCTTTGCCGAAGGGGAGATCCACGATGTAGCTGACCACGAGGCGGTGCGGCACGTCGTAGAGCGTGAGTGAACGTTCCGCCCGAAGGTCGTACCAGTTTTGAGCGCCACCACCGCCTCCGCCGGGCTCCAGCCAGCCGGTCAGCGTATCAGTGTCGCTAATCAGCCGGGCCCAGGTGTAGGCGCCCAGGATGGTGCCGCCGCGCTGGAAACGCTTTTCGAGTTTGACTTGCGCGGAATGATAGATGGAGCTGCGGTTGGTGGCGTTGCGGCCCGCGACGCCGGTGTATTGCGGATACGGACGCAGGAGTTGGCCGCGCGCCACACGGGGCTGCGCCAGTGCGCCCAGTTTCACCTGCCCGAAGTAGGGGTTGGGTACCTGCTCCTGCAGCACGGAGTTGCCAAGTGAGAAGAACTCTGGAGAAATCTGGTTAAACTGTTGATCGGCTCCCGGCAGATGCGTGCCTTTCGAGCCGGCATAGGCGACGGACAGCGCCGTCGCGCCCGGCAACTCCCGCCCGACCTCGAAGTTCCACTGCTGCGCGTAAGAGAACGGATCGTCAAACAAGGTGCCGAAGATTCCCTGCCCACGGGAAAGGCCCATCAAGTCGGGCGTACGGCCGGGAACAGGCAGCAATCCATTCGGGAACGGATTCCGGAAGGTATCGTTCGGCGTCAAGGAACCGTCCAGTGTTCCATTGAAGGGGTTATTGAACGAATTGACGAAGTCGTTATTCGGCGCCATGTTCCAGCGCACATCGTTCGGCAGCCAGAAAATGCCGTAACCCGTGCGCAAAACCGTTTTTTCGTTGACGCGGTAGGCCAGACCCAAACGCGGCGCCCAGAGGTTTCCCTTCTTGGTGGTGTTGCGGCTGGGCGCATCGGGCGTATCCACGAGCGCGATCTTGCCGAAAAGTTGTCTGCCTGCGATACGCGAGAGTTCTGCATCGGGTGCATATGGCAGGAGGACGGTCAGCCGGTCGAAGCGCTCCGACCAAGGACCCATTTGTTCAAAACGCACCCCGTAGTTCAGAGTCAATTTCGGTGAGACTAACCACTGGTCGGAGGCAAAGCCGGCGTAGTACATCAGGTGGCTTGCCACGAGAGCGTTCTGGTTCACTCCGCCGCCGGTGCCGTATCCCAGAAGAAATGAAGCAAAACCGTTACCTCCGGATCCGCCGGCAGGCGCCGATGCGGTCATCAGCGGATCGAAATTGAAAGTCCCGGAAGGATTATTCTGCTGATAGTAGTTGTGCGTGTTCCGGCGGAACTCGCCTCCGAACTTAAACGTGTGGCTGCCCGCGATCTTCGTGAGAGTCGGCGCCAGCGAATACACATCGTTGCGCGCCACGATCGTGCTGCCGGTGCCGCTGGTGCCCCACACTCCGTTAAAGCCGGTCACGTTGACGTTGGGCAGGACACGGAATACCACCTGGTTGTTCATGAAGGATGGCCAGCCAAGCTGCGTGAGGTCAAACCCCTCGGTGAGCGATGTGCGGTCATACTTGAAGCGCAGATAGGACAGCCTCACGTCCATCACCGTGGTGGGCGAAAACGAGAAGGTATCTGCGATCACAGCCTGGTTCGTCGTGAACTTTTCCGTACAGCGGTCCACGCAGGTCTTGGTGTTGTAAGGGTCGATGGGGAGATTCAGATTCTTCCACCAGGTGTAACGGCCAAACAGGCGGTGGTTCTGAGAAAACGTATGGTCCACGCGGCCGTTGATCTGGTCGTTATCCCCGCCGACGCTGGCGTTCGCCGTATAGTTGTTCACGGCCGTGAATTGGTTCCCGGGACCGTTGGCCCGCGCCCAATACTGAGTCATGAACTTCGAGGCCGGGTCGATCCGCGTCGCTGGAATCCGGTTCCCCGGGAATGTCTGCCGCGTGATGATTTCGGCGCCGGCCGCGTTCCGGTCGCACGGGGCATTCCCGAACCGTCCGCAGGTCGTCAGCGGATCGTGAATGGGCACCAGAGCGCCACTGGCGTTCCGGACATTGCTGAAGTCGCCATCCCGCATCGCGTCAGTCGGCACGGAGAATGTGTACGAGGCGCCCTGCCGCAGCCGGAAACCCTCCCAACTGCCGAAGAAGAAAGTCTTGTCGCGGATTACCGGACCGCCCGCGTTGCCGCCATACTGATTTTGCGAGAACGCCGGGCGGCGAACGTTGAATGCGTTGTTGAAGAACGTATTGGCGTTCAACGACCGGTTGCGGAAGAACTCATAGACGCTGCCGTGGAACTCGTTCGTGCCCGATTTTGTGGTTAGATTCACCGCGCCGCCAGCCAGGCGGCCGAACTCGGGCCCCAGGTTATTCGTCTGCACGCGGAATTCCTGGATCGCATCCTGCGTCGGCACCAGCGCGGTCAAATTGATGTAGGAGGCATTGATCGGCGCGCCGTCGATGTAGGAAGCACTTTGGTTCGACTGGCCACCGCCGATCTGAAAATTGCCCCACGCAAACGGGTTGGTTCCTGTGGGCGTCGTACCCGACTGGCCGCCCGGCACCACACCAGGAACCAGCGCCACCAGCCCAAAGGGGTTGCGTCCGTTCAAGGGCATCTCAAGCACCTTGCGGGCTTCCACCACCTGGCCGAGGGACGCGTTCTCAGTCTGCAGCAGCGGGGTCTGCGCCGTCACCTCCACCGTTTGCGACACATCGCCCACCGCCAGCGCCACGTCAATGCGAACCGTGCTTTCCACCTCCACCACGATGTTTTCGCGCACGACACGCTTGAAGCCGCTGCGTTCCACCTCCAACCGGTACCGTCCCGGCTGCAGGTTAACGAAACGGTAACTGCCATCGGAGCCCGTCTGCATGGTCCGGCGCTCGGAGGTCCCAGCATTGATCAGCACCACGCTGGCCTCAGGCACCGCACTTCCCGAAGCATCGGTGACACTGCCGACTACAGAACCGTAAAAGGTTTGGCCGGGCAGACACCCGGCCACAATCAGAACGAGCAGGAACAGCGAAACCCACGTCCGCATGGACAGCCCTCCACGGAGAGAAGTGTGTTGGTTGAGGATATGCTGTCCGGGTCTGGGCGTGAACCCATCGAAAGATAGGAAATAAGTGAGCGTTTTACTCGTCGGTGACGCACCCTTCGCTGGCACTGCGCACCAGGCGGATGTACTTCGCCAGAGTGCCCCGCGAGGCTTTGTACGGCGGCATCGTCCATTGCGCCCGACGGCGGTTCATTTCGTCCTCAGCGACGTCGACGGTAATGACGTTCTTGGTGGCGTCGATGGTGATGCGGTCACCGTTGCGCACGAGCGCGATAGGCCCGCCCTCCTGGGCTTCCGGCGTGACGTGCCCTACGATGAAACCGTGCGACCCGCCGGAGAACCGGCCGTCGGTCATCAGCGCGACATCTTTCCCAAGCCCGGCGCCCATGATGGCCGAAGTGGGCGTCAACATCTCCGGCATGCCAGGACCGCCTTTGGGCCCCTCATAGCGGATCACGATGACGTCGCCCTTGCCGATCTCTTTGTTTTCGAGGCCGCGCAGCATATCCTCTTCGGAGTCGTAGACACGCGCGGGACCGGAGAAGCTGAGTCCTTCTTTGCCCGTGATCTTGGCCACGGCGCCTTCGGGCGCGAGGTTGCCTTTCAGGATCTGAATGTGGCCCGTCGGTTTGATGGGATTCTTCAACGAGTGGACGATGGATTGGCCTTCTTTCAGGCCGGGCAGATCCTTCAGGTTCTCGCGCAGAGTTTTACCCGTAACCGTGATGCAATCCCCGTTCAGGAGGCCTTCCGCCAGCAGCATCTTGTGAACGGCTGGCAGCCCCCCCACCTCGTGCAGATCCTCCATCACGTATTTGCCGCTGGGCTTGAAGTCGGCCAGCAAGGGGGTCCGGTCGCTCACCCTCTGAAAATCGTCGATGGTCAGTTTGACGCCCACGGATCGGGCCATGGCGATGAGATGCAGCACCGCGTTGGTGGATCCGCCCAGCACCGAGACAACCACCATCGCGTTTTCAAACGCTTCCCGGGTGAGGATATCGCGCGGCTTCAGATCCAGTTCCAGAAGGTTTCGAATGGCGGCACCCGTGCGGAAACACTCCTCCGCCTTGAGCGGATCCTCCGCGGGTGTCGATGAACTGTAAGGCAGGGACAGGCCCAGGGTTTCGATGGCCGAAGCCATGGTGTTCGCGGTGTACATCCCGCCGCAGGCGCCGGCGCCCGGACAGGAGTGACGCACGATTGCGGACCGCGTTTCTTCGTCAATATTGCCCGCCAAATACTCGCCGTAGCTTTGGAAGGCGGAAACCACATCCAGCTTTTTGTCGCCCAGGCAGCCGGCGCGAATAGTGCCGCCATAGATCATGATGGCAGGCCGG
Source organism: uncultured Solibacteraceae bacterium (assembly GCA_964460395.1). Classification (GTDB taxonomy): domain Bacteria; phylum Acidobacteriota; class Terriglobia; order Bryobacterales; family Bryobacteraceae; genus CAYWQS01. The sequence goes on from CAYWQS010000018.1 coordinate 85,560, forward strand.
TTGAGCCTGGCCATGGCCATGATGCAACCCGGCATGTTCTTGTCGCAGCCCGGAAGCGCGATGGTGGCGTCGTACCACTGAGCCGCCATGACGGTTTCGATGGAATCGGCGATGAGGTCACGCGACTGCAGCGAATAGCTCATGCCATCGGTACCCATGGCGATGCCGTCGCTCACACCGATGGTATTGAACCGGAAGCCCACGAGTCCCGCGGCCTGCACGCCCTCCTTGACCTTCGCGGCGAGATCCAGCAAGTGCATGTTGCAGGGATTCCCCTCGTACCACACGCTCGCGATGCCCACCTGGGCCCGGCCCATGTCCTCTTCCTTCATGCCTGTGGCATAAAGCATGGCCTGCGAAGCGCCTTGCGATTTCGGCTGCGTTATGCGGGAGCTGTATTTGTTCAACTGGGAAGCCATCCGGTGGTCTACTCCTGAGGAAGTGAATTCCCACTATACCCGCGCGGGGCATGGCAGCCCAACTGCCGCAGCCGGCATCCTTGCTACGCTGGTGATTTGAAACACGCAGTCCTTGCCTGAACCGGGTGACGATGGCCGTCTGCTGGCCACCCTCACTCGTTGTGTCATCAGCCCCCGAACGACAGGCAAGGAGCATCCCCATGAGTTTGGAAGAAATCGCCGCCGGGCTTTTGCGCCCGGGGCAAGAACAGGCCCGCGTATGCGCGGGCCGAGGCGAGCGTGCGCTCGTCTGGTTGGATGGCCGGGAGGTCGCTGGTGTGCTCGCCGGAGCGCTGGCGTATGAAGCCGCCGGTTCCTCCGCCCTACCGGTCACCGGAGATTGGGTGGCGGTACACCGTGTGGAACCGGAACTGGCGTTGATCGAGGCGTTGCTGCCCCGGCGTTCGAAGATCGCGCGCCGGGCTGCGGGCCGCCGCGACGACGAACAGGTGCTGGCTGCCAATGTGGATCTGGCGCTCATCGTCTGCGGTCTGGACGGAGAGTTCAAACCGCGGCGGCTGGAACGCTATCTCGCCATATGCCAGCAGGGTGGCGTCACGCCCGTGGTGGTGTTGAACAAAGCCGATGTGTGTCCGGAAGAAGCGCCGGCTGTAGCCGAGGCGCACCGTGCGGCAAATTCGGCGCCGGTGATCGTGGTGAGCGCCGCTACGGTCGAAGGATTGGGCGCGTTGCACGAACTGTTGCCGCCGGGCGTGACTGCAGCGCTGCTGGGCTCCAGCGGCACGGGCAAGTCGACGCTGCTCAACCGGTTGTTGGGCAGGAAGTTGCGCAAAACCGGATCCGTGCGCGCATCCGACGGCCGCGGCCGGCATACCACCACTTCCAGCGAACTTCTGCCACTCCCCAACGGAGCGTGGGTGATCGACACACCGGGGCTTCGTGAGATCCAACTCTGGGTGGATCAGGCCAGCGTCGACGCCGTGTTCGAAGAGATCCCCGGGTTGGCGGCGCAATGCCGCTTCCGGGACTGTACGCATTCCGTCGAGCCGGGCTGTGCGGTGCGCGATGCGCTCGACCCCAGCCGACTGGAGAGCTACCAGAAACTCCGCCGCGAAGCCGAACGCCTGGAAGGACGCCTCACCGAGAAGCAGCGCTGGCGCAGTATCCACAAAGCTGCCCGCCAGATGTACAAAGCCCGGGAGCGGGAAAGGTCGGGGTAGCGCCGGCGCTCGGCAAATGCGGCGTCATGTGCCGCGGGCCGCCGTCAGTTCGGCGCAGTCAATCTTCTTTTGCCTCGCTGCGCCTCTACTCCAGGCTGACCCCTAAGTCTCATGTCTTGTTCACCCTACGGGCCAATTCGGCGGCGTGGCCCGGACGGTGCCTCCCTGGCAGGTGCTGTGCTTCTGAATCTGTGGAGAAATTTCACGAGTTCATGGTTCAGGAGTGATCCACCGCCATGAATCGAATGGAGAATACAGTATGTCTTTCGGTCTTTCAGTCTTAGGCGGACTCTTTCTGCTGGGCGGCATCTTCTCGCGCCTGAAGGCGCGGCAGAGCAAGAAAACCAGCGTTCAAATGCTTTTCGACGGCAAGTAAACCCTCACCACCGGCTGGAGAACTGGCGCCACCCGCCGGGCTTGAACCGGCGACCTGCTGATTGCTAAGTGCAAGAACCTGTCAATGCTCTCAGTGGCATATTGGAGCGCTGGCTCGTGAGGAAACAGCCAGCCGAGGCGTTGAAACATTTCATGCCTGAGTCCTTCGCCTGTAATGCGTATGCGGAAACCCACCCGGCACGCCGTGAACCGGCGCCAGCGGCTGACTCGAAGAACCTGATGACATTCCTGGATGAGGTGGCCAAGAACGCAGTGCCGGCCCAGCGTCTGGATGGCGTCATCGCCTCGGTTGAGGCGGAGCATCACGAACTGAAGCCGTTGCCCCACTCCAGGTCTGCTGCATTCCTGCTGTCAGAAATCAGCGGCGATCTGCTCAAAATGAGCGATTGCGGATTCAACCCCAGGACTCTGCGTTCGCAGCAGCCGGCCAGGCAGCCCGCCGGCAAGGGACTTGCCACATCATTTCGGCTCGTCCAGGTTCAAGGAGAGGAAGGGGCGGCCATCACGCTCTTTTGGAAGCGGTCGCCCGAGGGGTGGCGCGTTTCCTCCTATGCAGTGATCGCTGATTGAATCGCCTCAATTGCCGGCTACGGTCCCGCCTGCGGGCCGCTCTGCGAGGACCTGCGGACAGGACCTTTCCTCGCGCCGGAACCGGAAATGCCGGTTGAAGGCCTGAACCGCCTGCTCCTCCTTGTCGATGAACTCCTGGTATAGCCGGGATGACTGCTCTGGCTCGAGCATCTTCTCCAACCGGGCACTCTCCAACGCAGCGCAGGCGCCGTATGCCGCTCCGCTGACAACCGCTTCGAGTGGCGACCGCGGCGCCTCGTTCCACCGGCGGCCAGCTGCGAACCCGACCAACAACCCAGCGCTGATGCACGCTCCTGCCAAGTGTCCGGCGTCACGACGCCATCCTTCGCGCACTCGCCCACCGGTGCAGGGTGCTTCTGTGAGATCCGCTACAGGGGGGTGGAATAATTAGGGCAAGGTCATGCGTGAGATTACTCTGCAGGTATAGCGCGACGATGAGTCAGGTTGGCTTGTTGCCTCGTCGGATGCCCCTGACGGGACTGGAGGCATTACCACCCAGGGACGAGACGTTCGCGACTTGCAGGAGCAGATCACCGAGGCCGTGGCAGTTCACTTTGACGCGGGATCCGCCCCATCTCACATCAGAATCCACTTCGTGAGTGACCCCATCCTGGTCCAAGCGTGAAACTGCCACGGGACATATCAGGTTCTGAAGCGGTCAGGGCGCTTGAGAAACTCGGCTTCACGATCGCAAGACAAAGCGGCTCTCACGTCCGGATGGTTAGAGGGGCTCGGCGAGTCACTATACCGATGCATCGAAACCTCATTGTCGGCACCCTCCAGAGCATTCTTCGCCAGGCAGGCGTCAGCCTTGAAGACTTCTTCGAGGCGCAGCAGTCAATTGCGCTTATTCATCGTTCGCGGCGCCCCAAATGCCGCGATAGAGCCATTCTGATGGGGATGCTGACAATCAGTCAGCAGGTCCACAGTCACAAGAGCCTCCGACAATTCGCGTAAGTGGCTCTTCTTCAATCTCTTGTGGAACATCGAGCGCAGGTCGTCCAGGGAGCCTGCGAAATGGCCGGATCTTGGGTGCCAAGCCTTGTCGCGAAGGTGGGCCAATCGAGGCAAACCTCTGTCCCTCAGAGGCTTGCTCGATCATCCGGGTTTTGGCACAGGTTGACGCGCAGTTCGAAGTTTTGGCACAGCTGACAAAACAAAGGCCGGCATCCCGAAGGAAGCCGGCCTCGTAACATCTTGCTTTTTAATGATTTCTGGAGCCACCCGCCGGGCTTGAACCGGCGACCTGCTGATTACGAATCAGCCGCTCTACCAACTGAGCTAGGGTGGCTCGCGGTGGGGGTGCGGCGGGGCCGCTACTCCTCAATCTAGCACAGGCCAGGCGAGCCACCGTACAGTAATGCGTATGCGGTTTCTCTGCCTTGCGCTGGCGGCCGGCTCTCTCCTGATGGCGGCCGACCCCGTTTTCGAGCCCATCCTCATTGACCATCACCGCCCGGTGCGCATGCGCGACGGCGTCACCCTCTACGCCGACGTCTACCGTCCCGCGCGCACAGACCGGTTTCCCACCATCGTGGTGCGCACGCCCTATGGAGTGCAGCGCGAAAACGTGGGCGTCCATGACAACCTCGTCTATCTCGCCCGCACCGGCTATGCCGTGGTCAACATGGACTGCCGCGGGCGCTACGAAAGCGAGGGCCAGTGGGATCCCTTCCGCGCCGAAGCGCTCGACGGCTACGACACCATCGAGTGGGCCGCGAAACAACCATGGTCGAACGGCAAAGTCGCCACGCAGGGCGGCAGCTATCTCGGCCATGTACAGTGGGCGGCCGGCACCCAGCAACCGCCCAGTCTGGTGGCCATGTTCCCCGCCGTGGCTTCCACCAATCTTTACTCCAACTGGATCACCCACGGCGGCGCCTTCCGGCTTGCCTTCAATTTCGGCTGGGGCGTGGTCCGCATGCCGCACCGTATCATGCTGCCGCAACACCACTTCACTGGCAAGGACGCCATTCCCGAGTTGCGCTACGAAGTGCTGCTGCGGCATCTGCCGCTGGAAACCATGGACTCTGCCGCGTTCCAGCACCCGGTGAAGCACTGGCAGGACTGGCTGCGGCACGAATCCTACGATGCCTACTGGAAGGCGATCAGCGATGAGGAGCGAATCGGCCGCGTTCATGTCCCTGTCCTGACGCAGGGCGGCTGGTTCGACATCTTCGTGGCCGGCACCATCAACGGGTTTGTGGGCGTGCGAAAGCACGGAGCTTCGGCACGCGCGCGCGAGTTGTCCCGCATGATCATCGGCCCCTGGGGACACGGCCCGAGCCAAAAGTTCGGCGATCTGGATTTCGGGCCGGAGGCGGCCCGCCGCCTGGCCGACTTCGAACGCCGCTGGCACGAGTTCCACCTGAAGGGTGTGGACAACGGCATCGCCAGCGAACCGCCCGTCCAGATTTTCTACATGGGCGCGAACCGCTGGCGCGGAGAAACCGAATGGCCTGTGCCGGGCACAAACTACGAACCCTGGTATCTGCGGACTGGCGGCAAACTCAGCCGCGACCTGCCGAAGGAGGAGGGGCAAACGCAGTACCGCTACGACCCGGAAGATCCGGTGCCCACCACCGGTGGAAACAACTGCTGTGGCGCGCCTACCGCCGCCGGCCCCATCGACCAGGGGCGGCTCGACGGGCGGCCCGACATCGTGCGCTTCGCCAGCGAACCCCTGGATGCCCCGGTCACCATTGCCGGCCCGGTGAAGATGAAACTGCACGCCGCCACCGACGGCAAGGATACCGACTGGATGGTGAAACTCATCGACGTCTACCCCGATGGCAAGGCCTACCCGATGGCCGAGGGCATTCTCCGCGCCCGATTCCGGCGCGGCCTCGACCGGCCGGAACTGCTAGAGCCAGGCAGGCCCTACGAGTTTGAAATCGACATGATCGGAACCGCCGTGGTCTTTCAGCCCGGCCACCGGATCCGCGTGGACATCACTTCTAGCAACTTCCCGCAATTCGACCGGAACCTGAACACCGGCGAACCCCTGGGCAAAGGACGGAAGGGCCGTGTGGCCCAGCAGACCATCTACCATTCCCCCAGCCGGCCCAGTGCGATCGTGCTGCCGGCGGTGCGAGGTTTCTAGGGGGTTAGCAGGCCCTGCGCGGCCATCCATTCTCTGAGCCGGTCGGTCCAACCATCCACCGGCAGGTTCTTCCGCAGCATGCCGAAGCCGTGCCCGCCCTGCGCGTATACATGCATCTCCACAGGCACTCCGGCCTTCTTCCATTCCTGATAGAGCCGGACACTGTGAGGCAAGACAGGCACCGTCTTGTCATCGTCAGCGTGCACCAGAAACAGCGGCGGCGCGTTGGGAGGAGCCGTGAGATCGCCTGCCGTGTAGGCGTAAACCGGCGCCGCAAAATCGGGGCGTGAAGATCCGCGCCCATCGACGGCTGCCCGCGCCGTCACATAACCACCGGCGGAAAACCCCAATATTCCGATCCGGTCGGTCCGCACACCCCATTCAGCGGCGCGTTGGCGCACCAACTGAATCGCCGCCAGACCATCGGCAGCGCCGAACGCCATGGCCTGCGTCCGGCGGCGGTCCATCTCTGCCTTGTCGTTTCCAGCAGCATCGCCCGTACGCATCACGCGGTACTTCAGCACAAACGCAGCGACGCCCCATTCGTTCAGCTTGCGTGCCACGTCCTCGCCTTCGTGGTTGATCGCCAGAATGCGGAAGCCGCCCCCTGGCACGACGATGACGGCGGTGCCGTTGGCCTTCGCCTTCTCCGGCAGGTATACCGCCAATGCCGGCCGGGTGATGTTGGCCAGGCGCCGGATCTCGTCCTTACGGGGCTCCTCGGTTTCTGGCCAATCCCAGTCTTCCGACCCCGGCGCCGGCCCCGGATAGAGCGGGATGACCGGAGCCTGGGCAACCAGCAGGGAAGCAGCGGCAACCAGACACAGCACGAATCTCATAACAGACAACTCCGTGCGGATCATCACATCACATTCTGAGGCGCCCGGCGGGATACTGACGGTATGCATGTGATTGCCGACATCTGTATCGTGCCCTTGGGCGTTGGCGTGTCGGTGTCGCGCGAGGTGACCGAGTGCGAGCGGATTCTGCGCGAGACGGGCCTCAAGACACACCTCCACGCCTACGGGACCAACATTGAAGGGGAATGGGACGAAGTCTTCGCCGCCCTGAAACGCTGCCACGAGCGGCTGCATGAAATGGGCGTCCCGCGCATCACCACCAGCCTGCGCTGCGGTACGCGCATTGACAAGCCGCAGACCATGCACGACAAGATTTCACGCGTGGAGATCCGGCTGACCTCCGGGGAGTAGCGCCTTACCGGCCGGCCGCCAGCGCCTCGTAGCGCGGTTCGCCGTGGAGGGATTTCAGATTGCTGTCATGGCGGATCCATTCCAACGGCGCAACGCCAGCCGCAGCCGCGCACTCCAGGCAGTCCAGAGCATCGGCGGCACAGCCCGCCATTGCGTAGATACACGCGAGGTTGTAGAGCAGCATGCCATCGCCAGGACGCAATTGGCGCGCCCGCGCGGCTAACTCCAAGCCCCGCTCCCGCTGACCCAGCGCCACCATTCCGTTAGCTGCCATATACATTGCGCGGGTGTCGTCGGGATGGAACGCCAGGTGGGCCTCGGCCAGCCGGATGCCTTCCAAACGGGCCTGACGCCCGTCCTCAGGCCGTCCCAGATCGTCGTAGCTTTGCGCTACCAGCAGCGGTGCCTGGTAGTCCTCAGGGTTGACCCGCATAGCCTGTTCGTACTGCGCCACGGCTTCGGGCTGCCGGCCGTTCATAAACAAGTGCCGCGCGTAGTAATAGTGAGCCTCAAACAGCCGCGGGTTGAGTTCCAGCGCAGTCTCAAACTCGCGGTCCACGTCAGCCGTCAGACCGGAAAGAGACCAGGCAACGGCGCGCGCCAGATGCGTCTCCGCGGATTCGGGATCGAGGTCGACGGCGCGCGCGGCGGCTTCGCGGGCCTGGGCCAGCAACTCAGGTGTGCGACGGCTGTGCAGGTATGCGTAGGAATAACAATCGGCCAGCCCGGCGTAAGCCAGGGCGAACTGCGGATCGAGCCTTGTCGCCTTCTCAAAAAGCTGGCGCGCGAATTCTGCATCCTGCGGCCCGAAGCTCGAGTAATGCTTGCGTCCTCGAAGGTAGCAGTCGTAGGCCTGCGGGTTCGCGGTGGACTTCCGGCGGAGTGACGCCCTCTCTTCGGCGGAGAGTGACACCGACATCGCGGCCGCCACCTGCGCCGCAATCTCCTCTTGGATGGCGAAGATGTCGCGCTCATCGCGATCGAAGCGTGAGGACCACACCTGAAATCCGCTCTCGACGGCTGTGAGATGAACCGAAATGCGCAGGCGGCCGCCGCTCCGCCGAACGCTCCCCTCCAACAATCGCGAAACCCGCAAACGCCGCGCTGTTTCCCTGGGATCATCCACGCCGGTGCGAAACCGGAAGGACGCGCTGCGCGAGGCCACATGGATACCGGAAAGGCCCCCCAGCGCCGCCAGGATTTCGTCGGCGATGCCCTCGCAGAAATACCCTTGGTCCTTTTCCCGGGTCAGATCGGCAAATGGCAGAACAGCCACGGACGGAACGTCGCGCGCGCTCACTGCCGGGGCGTTCTCAAGCCGGGCCCGGCGGTTCTCCCACCAGGCGTCCAACTCAGCCGGAAAGGCATAGACCGAGCCCAGTTTTTCGTGCTGTAAGCGGTGAACTGGCAGCCCCTCCTCAGCCTCCCAGCGCTGCACCGTCCTGGCACCCCGCCGCAGGTAAGCAGCGATCTCTTTCCAGGAATCGAGCCTGCCTGACGGGCCTCCCATATTCCGATATACGAGTCCGGAACCCGTTCCTCCCTCCCGATTATAGGACCCTCGTTCGCCAAAGTACGCCAAAGCTCGCCAAGCCGCGCAACTCCCGACCTGGCGTACCGCGGCGTGCTCTCCACGGGCAGTTCCGCGCGTAGATAGAAGCGTGAGGCAAAAGGATCCGAAAGGAGGATTCCCATGAAGACGTTGATCACAAGAGGCGTGGCGCTGGTGGCGTGCGCCGTGTTGGGGCTTCTACTGGGCGGGCAGGCGCAGGGACAGTTACTCCGCGCAGACATCCCGTTCGGCTTCTACGTGGGGGACGCCGTGCTGCCCGCGGGCCAGTACGAGGTGCGGATTGAAAGCGCGTCACGGGCGGTGGCGGTTACCTCGGTGGACGGACTGGCATATGCGAGGTTTTTCGCGGCGTTCGGCAATGCTGCCGGCGGCGGCCGGCCATGCCTGGTATTTCTCAAGTACGGCCACACCAGTTATCTGAGCAGCGTGCAGACCGCTCTTTCGCCGTTTGGCCTGCGCGCGCCGGAAACCCGGAAAAGCCGGGAAGCGAAGCGCGTGGCCAGCGCATCCACTCGCCAGGACGTCGCCGAGGTGCGCGTTCCTGTGGTTCGAATCAGCCGGTAAACCCCGGCAGTCTCGGGCCGCGAAGGGCGGGGGTATGGCTCCCCGCCCTTTTCGTTTGTCTGCCTTCTGGATACGCTTGACTCCATGCGCAGCGTATTTGTCTGTTTTCTCACTGCGTGGTGTTTGGCTGCGTCCGGTCAGGCGCCGAGAGTGACGAAGGTGGAGCCGCCGTCCTGGTGGTTGGGCAGCACGGCCAACCCAGTCCGCCTCCTTATCCGCGGAGAGAACCTCCAGGGCGCAACGCTTTCCGCAACGGGATTCAAGGCGTCCAATTTCCGCGTGAATGCCCACGGTACCTACCTGTTTGCCGACCTCGATCTGGCGAAGGCGAAGCGCCCGGGCCCGCTGACTCTCACGGTGCGAACTCCTGCCGGCGCCGCGGAAGCCGGCTTCAAAGTCCTGCCGCGACTGGACCGGAAAGGCCGCTTTCAGGGGTTTGGCCCCAGCGATGTCCTCTACCTGATCATGCCGGACCGCTTCGCCAACGGAGACACCGCCAATGACAATCCCGCCGTGTCGCAAGGACTGCTGGACCGCGCTAAGACGCGCTATTACCACGGCGGCGACTTGCGGGGGATCATTCAGCGCCTGCCCTACCTCAAAGACCTGGGCATCACGGCGCTCTGGCTGAACCCCTGGTACGACAACCACAACGGGCTGAACCAGCGCGAAACCTACGATGGCCAGGCGATCACTGACTACCATGGCTACGGGGCAGTCGATTTCTACGCGGTGGAAGAACACTTCGGGGATCTCGCCACACTGCGAGAACTGGCGGACAAGGCTCACGCTCTGGGCATCAAGCTCATCCAGGACCAGGTAGCGAACCACACGGGTCCCTACCATCCCTGGGTGCAAGATCCGCCACTGCCGGACTGGTTCCACGGGACGCAAGAGCAGCACCCAAACGAAGACTGGCAGACGTGGACACTCATGGATCCCGCGGCCACACCACAGGCGCGCCGCTTGACGCTCGAGGGATGGTTCGTCGACATCCTGCCCGACCTGAACCACGAAAATCCCGAGGTGCGGCGCTACGTGATCCAGAATGCGCTCTGGTGGGTGGGCGTAGCAGGACTGGACGGCATCCGCCAGGACACGCTGCCGTACGCACCCCGGTGGTTCTGGGCCGACTGGCGGCAAGCCCTGCAACGCGAGTTCCCGCAACTCAGCGTGGTAGGCGAAGTGCTGGATGGAAACCCCGCACTCGTGTCGTTCTTCGAAGGCGGCGTCAAGCGATTCGACGGCACGGACAGCCGCATTGAAAGCCTGTTCGATTTCCCGTTGCATTTCGCGCTGCGCCGGACCTTCGCGCGCGGCGAGAGCGTGCGCGAGGTGGCGAAGGTCCTGGCGCACGACTGGCTCTATCGCGATCCTCACCGCCTGGTAACCCTGGTAGGCCTCCATGATGTCAACCGGTTCATGAGCGAACCGGGCGCCACCCTGCAAGGCCTGAAGATGGCGTACTCCGCCCTGTTTCTGCTGCGCGGCATGCCGCTGGTCTACTACGGCGATGAGATCGCCATGCGCGGTGGCAACGACCCCGATAACCGGCGCGACTTCCCAGGCGGCTGGCCCGGCGACGCGCGCGACGCGTTTACCTCAGCCGGGAGAACTGCGGAGGAGAACGAAGTCTGGAGCCATGTGCGCCTGCTCGCTAAAGTCCGCGCGGGTTCACGGGCTCTGCAGACCGGACGCACCGAACTCCTGCACCATGGCGAACAGACCCTGGTGTACGCCCGCCGTGCCGCACAGGAGATAGTGATCGGCGCCTTCAACAACGCTGCTCAATCGGCCACCCTCGCCTTCGAATTGGACTTGCCTGATGGAACGGCCTTGGAACCGCTCGTGGGTGAAGGAAAGGCCACCGTGTCCGGCGGTAAGGTCGAACTCAACGTGCCCGCGCGAACCTCCTGGCTGCTGGCGGCGAAACGGTGAGCGCGGCGCGGCCCAGGCGCAAGCGCCTCACCCGCAACCGGATGGGTTGGGCGTCCTGCGAGTTGAACGAGGTGAGCGAAATGTTCGTCCGGTTCAGCCCGCATGCGCCGGGCCCGGTCCTCGATCTCGGCGCCGGATATGGAGTGGCCTCGCTCGCCGCCCTGCAGGCAGGCGCCCGCGTGATTGCGAACGATCTGGACCCGCGACACCTGGAGGAACTGCAAGCACAGGCGCACGAATGGAAGGACCGTTTGCTGCTGCGCCCCGGACGCTTCCCGCAGGACCTCCACTTCGCCCCGCACTCCCTCGGCGCCGTGCTGGCTGCCAACGTGTTCCATTTCCTGAACGGGAAGCTCATCGAGCGGGGGCTGCGGGCCATCGTCCGCTGGCTGGCGCCCGGCGGCAAGCTGTTCGTCGTCGCCTCCACCCCCTACCAAAGTGCGTTTGAAAGCTTCATCCCCGAGTATGAGCGCCGCGGGCAGGCCGGCGTTCCGTGGCCCGGATGGATCGTGAAGGTCACCGAATATTGCTTTCACCGGCAGGTCAGCCAGATGCCACGGTCCATCCATTTGCTCGACGACCAGGTGCTGGCGCGCACCGTCACGGCGGCAGGCCTCAAGGTAGAATGTGCCTGGTTTTTCCGACGGCGCGACTTGCCGGAACAATTGCACTGGGACGGGCGCGAAACTGTCGGGCTGATCGCCCGCCAGGAGGGCGTTCCAGCCACCCTGGATTAGGTCCCTGTGCCCGGCCGGGCTGAACTTCCTCGGCACGGCCGGAAAAGTGGTTTAGAATCAAAGAAACCACAAAAGTCGGGGCGTAGCGCAGCCTGGTAGCGCACCTGCCTTGGGCGCAGGGGGTCGCAGGTTCAAATCCTGCCGCCCCGACCAATTCCCACCTGTCCG
>CAYWQS010000018.1:97579-108062 GCA_964460395.1 uncultured Solibacteraceae bacterium
CACCCCTGTTCCGGCCGTCGCCTCATCGGCGTAGCGCTGCCGGCATAATCACCAAAATCGCATTAGCTGTGCACGCCATGAGCCACGCGGCCCAAGACATCCTCGATCGCCTGAGCGCCTACTTCGATGTCAAGATAGTCGAGAGGCTTCTCACCGCCAATGGCACGGTTGGGGGGGCCGCAGCCAGTCCGTCGCTTTTCCTTTTTCGCCGATTATCTCGACTGCATTGTCATACACGCGCGCAATGCGGACGGTCCGGTCGGACTCCGCGGAAGTCAGCAGGGGTTGCTGGCTGAGACGGCGAGTCAGTGTTCGTTGCGGAATGCCGTGTTTGCGCGAAAGGACGCTGTTGCCAACCTGGAGCTTGTGGGCTAAAGCCATTACCGAGCCGGCTGCCAAGCCCTCACGGATAAGGCGCGCCAGATCGTCCGGTTGCTTGATGATCCGGCGCAACACTTTTCGCCCGTCCAACACCTCCGTGATCGCCGCTGCCCCCACGATAGCCTCCTGGCGGATTGTGTACGCCATCAGGCCGAAGCGCGAGACTTCTTAGCACCTGACTTCACTCGGGGGACGGCAGGGACTTCTGTGGGGACACTCGCTTCAGAATTGGCGGCAAAAGAGCGCTGTTCGCCCGTCACGGACATCTCGGAGCGCTGAAAAAGTACCTAAGTGCGAACAACTTCGCTCAAACCTGACCATCCGTGCCTTGCTCTTGCCCTTGGCTGCTAACCGAAGGTTTGTGGGTTCGAGTCCTACTCGGGGGAAGCCAGTTCTTTTCGTCCGTTCCGGACACTTTCTCCAGCCCACGCCGATTTTTGCTGACAAATAAGTACAGAAGGCATATCATCTGGAATCGATGAGGGGTGCCGGGATATGGGGGCTGCTATGCCTCTGCGGGCTTCCGGCGGGGACTTTCGCAGCCGAACCGCTGGAATCGAGGGTAAAGCACGGGTACGCGGACTCGAACGGGGTGCGCATCCACTACACCTCCTTGGGGCAAGGCCCGCTGGTGCTGATGATTCATGGCTTTCCCGACTTCTGGTATTCCTGGCGGAGCCAGATGGACGCGCTTGCGGACACCTACCAGGTGGTGGCTATCGACCAGCGCGGTTACAACCTGTCGGACCAACCGAAAGGCATCGAGCAGTACGACATGAGTCTGCTGGTGGCCGACGCGGCGGCGGTCATCCGCCACCTGGGCAGGGAAAAGGCCATTGTGGTGGGGCACGATTGGGGCGGCATGGTGGCCTGGTCTTTGGCGGCCATGCGGCCGGACATGGTGGAGCGGCTGATCATCGTGAATCTGCCGAACCCGAATGGGCTACGGCGCGAATTGGCGAACAACGAGCATCAGCGCAAGAACAGCCAGTACGCGCGGAACTTCCAACTGCCGGACGCGCACTTGAAGCTGACGCCCGAAGGCCTGGCGAAGCTCGCGCCGGAAGCAGAGCGCAGCAAGTATGAAGCAGCGTTCCGGCGCAGCGACATCGAGGCAATGCTGCATTACTACAAGAGGAACTACCCCAAGGAACCATATACCCTGGAAGGCCCGCCGTTTCCCAATGTCCGGATGCCGGTGTTGCTCTTCCACGGGCTGAAAGACTCCGCGCTCCTGCCGGGCGCCCTCGATGGCACCTGGCAGTGGGTGGAGAACGAACTCACGTTGGTGACCTTGCCGAACGCGGGCCACTGGGCACATTGGGATGCGGCGGAAACCGTAAACAAAACCATCCGCCGCTGGCTGCAGCCATAACTGGAGCAACGAACAATGAAGCAGTATGCCGTCGTGGTGGCGCTCACCCTTTGCAGCGCCGTGGCTGAAACCCAACCGCCAGGAATCCGGAACAGCACTTGGGTCCGGGAGGACCTCTTCGCCGGCTTTTTGGCCAGCGACTGGGCGCGTTTCGAATCCGGCGAGAAGAAACTGGAAGACATCCTGGCCCGAACTCCCAACGCGCCGGATGCCCTGGCATGGAAGGCAGGCGCCAGGCTGATGCGCGCCGTTGCTGCCCATGAGCAGGGGAAGTCCGCAGAGTTCGAGAAACTGTATTCGGAATCGCGCGCCATTCTTGACCAGGCGCGCATCGCTGCCGGTGAAACCGCTGCGCGGGAAGCCGTCTATGCCATTGCCGGCGGAACCTACGTCGTCTTCGCGGATCGATTACCCGCCCCGCTCAGGCGAACTGCCTGGGAGCGGGCGTACAACGAATACTCGGCTTTGCAGCGCATGCAAGCGGAATTCTTCGACAAACTGCCTCTGCACATGCGCGGCGAAGTGCTGGGAGGTTTGGCCCAGGCGGCACAGAGATTGGGCAGGGAGGAAGAATCGCAAAAGCGAATCGCAGACCTTATCCAATCCCTGCCCAACTCCCAATACGCCGCGCGCGCCGAGCGCTGGCGGAGCAATCCCGCACTGGCAGAGAAGGTCAATCTGACCTGCCTGACGTGCCACGAGCCGGGGAGGCTGCAAGCGATGCTCTCCGCGACGCAAAGCAACCAGTAATTCCGGCGGAAGTCAATAAAGTCCAAATCGGCATGCGTTCGCGGACAATGAGAATGGCATGCCTACTGATCCGGTCGATCAGGCGCGAATCCTGTTCACCCTCTACGCCGCAGCACTGGAATCTTGCCAGCAGCGCCTGGACGGCCGCTTCCGCCACGCGGTTTCCTTGCTGGGTGGCCACCAAGGAAAGATTCTCGTCTCGGGCATCGGCAAATCGGGCATCATTGCCAAGAAAATTGCCGCCACGCTGGCCAGTACGGGCAACCCGGCCGTTTTTCTGCACCCCACCGAAGCCGCGCACGGAGACCTGGGGCTGTGCTCCCCCGGAGACCCAGCCATCCTCATTTCCAAGAGCGGCGCCACGGAAGAATTGGTGCGACTGGCGCCGGTTCTTAAGGCGAATGGCTCAGCGCTGGTAGGCTTGCTGGGCAATCTTCGTTCCCCGCTGGCCGGGCAAGTGGATGTGGCTCTGGATGGGAGCGTGGAGCGCGAGGCCGATCCCAACAGCATCGTACCCACCACCAGCTCACTTGTCGCCCTCGCTTTGGGCGACGCCCTGGCCGTTTCCCTGATGCGTGCACGCGGCTTCACCCCTGACGATTTCGGCCGTCTCCACCCTGGCGGACAGATCGGGCGAAACCTAACGCTGGCCGTCCGGGATGTCATGCACAGTGGCGATCAAGTGGCCTGGGCCGCACCCGAATCGAGCGTCAAGGACTTGATCGTCGCGATGACGGAACGGCCCCTGGGTGCGGCTTGCATCGTCCTGCCCGATGGTCGGCTGGCAGGCCTGGTCACCGATGGTGACCTCCGCCGGGCCCTCCTGCGCGACATCGACATCCGGACGTTGTGCGCCTCCGAGCTGATGACCCGAGAACCGGTCACTGTCTCCCCGGAAGCCCGGCTCCTGGAAGCCTTGCAGTTGATGGAGGGCGGCCCCCGCCAGATCTCCGTACTGCCGGTGGTGGATGCGGAAAAACGTTGCAGCGGCCTGCTGCGGCTCCACGACCTCTACCGGTAGCCTGTCTCGCGATACACTCAGAAGGTTGTGTTTTGGCCGCTTTTTGCGCTGCTCCTGAGCGCCCCGCAGCCCGGCAACGCCGACCCGAGTAATGAATTGGCGATCCGTCTGCATGCCGAAGCCCCGAGTCTGGACGGAGACGTTTTGCGGCTGGCGCTGCAGGCCCGTGCGTGCGCTGCCAACGAACATCCTCTCTCGCCAGTGCTGGCCATCATCGACTACCGCCGCCCCTCCACCGAACCTCGGCTGTGGGTATTTGACATCACCCGGCGGAGACTCCTCTATGAGGAACTCGTGGCGCACGGCAAGAACAGCGGTGACGACCATACTGTGCGCTTCTCGAACAAACCGGGCAGCCTGATGTCGAGCCTGGGGGTATTTCTCACCCGCGACACCTACACGGGCCGGAACGGTTACTCGCTCCGGCTGGCCGGCTTGGAGGAGGGGTTCAACCACAAAAGCCTGGAACGCGCCATCGTCATGCACGGGGCCGGATACGTCAGCTTGGATGCGGCCCAGTCTCTTGGCCGCTTGGGCCGTTCCTGGGGCTGCCCGGCAGTGCGGCCGGGCATCGCCCGGAAGTTAATCGACACGGTGAAGGGTGGCGCGCTCCTGTTCTCCTACTATCCCGATGAGAAGTGGCTGAAGTCCTCAAGATTTCTTCAGGGGTGCAGTGCCACCGGCCCGTGAGCGATAGCATAGGGGCGTGAAAACCGCAATCGTGTGCGTGCTCTGGGCGGCTGGATTGGCCAGTGGCCAGACGGTTTCCCTGTTCGATGGCCATAGCATGAACGGGTGGCGGGTGGAAGCGAAGGCGGAAGACGCGGCGCGCAGCTTCTGGACCGTGCGCGACAGCGCTATCACCGTCGATTCACTTGGGCGCCCGGACCACGATTATGTCTGGCTGGTCTACACCGCCCGTGAATTCGACGATTTCGTTTTGCGCTTCAAGGTTCGCAGCTTCGCCCACTCCCCCGGAAATACCGGGGTCCAGGTGCGCAGCCGCTATGATGCCGCAGCACTTTGGATGGATGGGCCGCAGGTAGACATCCACCCGCCCGCTCCCTGGCGAAGCGGATTGATTTACGACGAGACCCGCGGCGCCAAACGCTGGATCTTCCCTTCTCTGCCCGACTGGCGCATTGAACCGGAGCAGGGGCCCAAACAGTGGGCATGGCGTCACTCCGGCGAGGGCGATGGGTGGAATCATGTGGAGATCCGCTGCGAAGGCTGGCGGATCCGTACTCGCGTCAACGGCCACTGGATCGCGGACTACGATGGCCAGGCCGTTCTGGACGACGCGCACCACCGGGAGCGAAACGTGGGGCGCCGGGGCTTCATCGCCTTGCAATTGCACGCCCGCGATGAGTTGCTGGCCCAATTCAAAGACTTGGAAGTGACGTTAGGGTCAGGCCGCTGAAGCCGCTAGGGCCGGGCAGTCAACTCCAGGATTCCAGCCACCTTCAGCCTGGCAATATCGATGCCCGTGCCTTCCTCCAGTTCGTAAATTTCCTGCGCCTGTGCGGCGGCCTCGGGCGTGTGGAGGATGGCCTTCGAAAACTTGCCGGGCACATGCACCGTAATGTTCTCGGCCTCGTAACCGGAGTAGTTCACAAGAAACAGATAGGAGCGGCTCTGGTCCGGTGAGGCGGCCAGGTGCGACACCATGCTGGCTACGTTGTACAGCCGCGCGCCCATGTTTTTGTTCCAGGTTTGAGACGTGATCTGCCGCCAGATCAGATCGAAGTGGCCCACTTCTTCCTTGCTCAGCTTTTCCAGGGCCAGAACGTAGCCCTCGGTCCGCGGGAAGTGCCAGCCGGGCGGACTGTTGAAGACGCGGCCGCCGCCGCGTGTGAATTCGCGCAGCACCTGCTTGCTCCTGTCCGGCACGGAGTCAGGCTCGATGTTGATCGCGAGTGAAACCCCGCGCAGGTTCTCCGGTGACAAGCGGCTGGAAGGAACGATTCGCGCAGGCGTGTGCCGCGAACCGATCATATCCATCAGACCCGCGGAAAGCGCGGCTCCTGAATCCGCATCCTGAATCACGGCAAGCTGCCCTGAAGGCGGGTACAGCATCCAGGCGCGGTGCTCCTCCAGAAAGGACAAGCCTTTCGCAATGGTGGCCCAGTCCTGTAAGGCGCGCGGCTCCCGGGCCAGCAGCCGCTTCTGGAGGTCATCGTCCAGGGCCAAAACCCAACGAGCCCCCGCCACTGCGGCGTCGGCCGCCGCAGCCACATACTGATCCGCGGTGAAGACGCGCCCGGCGGGCGGACGGTTCGTCAGCCAGACATGTGCTCCGGTGAGGGCACGGGCAAATCGCACGAAGCCGCTGTTGGTGTCGATCCACGGCGCCCCGCTCGGAGCGGCCTGCGTCTTGCCTTCCGGCGTCTCCAGCCGGACACCCGGCCATAGCGCTTCGTGCGTCCCAGCCACCGAACCCGGTGACGCCTGCAGAAGCCGTGCCCGTCCAGTCGCCTCCACCACCTGCGCCGCCCGCGAAAGCCTCTCCACAGCTTCGCGCGGTAATTCCGTCTCGACCAAGAACCCGGCGAATCCCTCCGGCGCGGCCTCAGGCGATCCGGAAACCGATGCCAAAACGCGAATCCCGCTCTCCCTGGCCGCCAGCAGGAAATCCTGCGGCCATTCGGTCTTTGGCACGACCAGGCAATTGATGGGCGTGCCTTTCAGCAGCGCCAAGGACTGCGGATCCGGCGACGGCCAGCGGGCCGGCACGCAGGACGAGAGATCGGTGGCAGCAAGCAAGAGCAAGGGCAGGAGAGCAGGCATGTGTCGGCTCATCTTTATTCTCTCCGGAGATGCCTGGAGCCGTCATCCTGGATAATGGAGTGATCTGGGATTGCTATGAATTTCATCTCCCGCCGTGATTGGATGCGCCTGATGCTGGCCGCGCCGGCCTCAGGCCTCGCGTTGCCCACGTCACCCGTAGCCATCCAGCGGTGCCCCTCCTATGAGGTGGACGCAGTCGAAGCTCTCGATCGTCTTTTCGGGCTCCTTGGTGGCCTCGAAAGCCTCGTTAAGCATCAATCCGTCACGGTAAAACTCAATCTCACCGGCAGCCCTGCCAACCGGCTGCAAGGCAGAGCGCCCGCCCTGACGCACTACACGCATCCCAAACACGTGGCCGCCCTGGTTCACCTGCTGGACCGCGCGCAAGCCCGGCGCATTCGCCTGGTGGAGAGCGCGTGGGCCAGCGCAGGCCCGCTCGAAGAGACCATGTTGGATGCGGGCTGGAATGTCCGCCAGTTGAAAGGCATCTCGCCGAAGCTCGACTTCGTCAACACCAATACCTGCGGTTCACGCGGCTCCTACACGCGGCTCCGGGTGCAGGAAGGCGGCCTTGTGTTCCCTTCATACGAATTGCACCCCGTGTACGACGAAACCGACGTCTTTGTCTCCATGGCCAAACTCAAGCAGCACGACACCTGTGGCATTACGCTGGCCATGAAGAACATCTTTGGCATTACTCCGGCCTCCATCTACGGCGACGACGCGGGCGTGGACGAACCGAACGAACGCCCGGAAAAGGGCCGCCTCGACATCTGCCATTTCGGAAAACGGCAACCGGCCAAGGTTGCGCAACCCGAATTGGATGCCCGGTCGAGCCGCGACCCTGGAGACCGTATGCCGCGCATCACTGCCGAACTTTGCGCCGCTCGCCCCATCCATCTCTCGTTGATCGACGGCGTGCAGACCATCACCGGAGGCGAGGGGCCGTGGGTGAGCGGGTTGCGCATGGTTCAGCCTGGTCTGCTCATCGCGGGACTCAATCCGGTGAGCACCGACGCCGTGGGCACGGCGCTGATGGGTTTCGATCCCCGCACGCCGCATCGCCAGGGCGTTTTCGCCAAATGCCAGAACACGCTGCTGCTGGCGGAAGAACTGAAACTGGGTTCCGCAGCCCTGCGCGACATAGAAGTGCGTGGCGTTCCACTCGAAGAAGCTGTTTTCCGCTTCCAGGTTTAATTGCGGCGCACAGGAAGACGGAACGCCGCCATCTCTTCCGAGTTCCGCACCAGCAACGTGGAGCCCACCAGCACAGGATGGTTCCACGTCTTCCCCTCCAAGGCGCGGAAACGGGCTACTTCCCGGTATTCCGCGGGCGTCGCGGCCACCAGCGCCACTTCGCCTTCCTCCGAGAGCACAAGCAGCATGTCCTGATCCTTCAGCAACAGCATCTGGCCGTGGCCGTAGCGGCCGCCTTTCCACTTGCGCTGGCCTTCCGCCAACTCGATGCAGGAGAGGATGCCGCCATCGAATCCGTACGCGTGCCCTCGGTGCACCACCAGGTCGTTGAAATAGGGCTTTAGCCCGCGGGAAGTCCAGCGTTCCTCCACTGTCCAGCCTTCCGTCTTGCGGGTAACGGCCAGGCTCCGTGTGCCCAGTCCTCCAGCCGCGCCGCTGGTGGTGACCAGCAGGGCACCTTCCGGGGTGAGAGCGGGCTGGAGAGCCGTAAAGCCACCCCATTCGTGTTTCCAAAGCACGCCTCCGCCCGCCGGCGCCACGCTTGTCACCCCATCGTTGCTCAACAGCAGCACCTGCGGTACGCCGCCGAGAGCCAGCAGATGGGGTGAACTGTAGCTGGTCTTGCCAGTGGGCGCCGCCCAGCGCAGCTTGCCGGTTTCGAGTTCGTAAGCGACCAGGTGGCTGGAGGCTGCCACCAACACAAGGTCCTCCAGCACCAGTGGAGAACTGGAGAAGCCCCAGTCAGGCACCTTTTCTCCGGTGTCCGCAGCTGCATCCCTTTGCCACATCAACGCACCATCGCTGGCCCGCAATGCATTCAGCCGGCCGGTGGCACCAAAGGAGTAGATGCGGCCGCTGTGTAGCGAGGGCGTGCCCCGGGGGCCGGCCCCCGCGTTGGATTCCCAGAAGCGCACTGCATCCCGGTGGGTCCATACCGGCTGGCCATCCTGCAGCCGGTAACACGCCACAACTTCGTCTTCGCCCCGCTGCTCCTGAGTGTAAATGAGCCCGCCTTGCACCGCGAATGAGGACCACGCCGGGCCCACCGCCCGACGCCACATCTCATCGGGGGGCGCGCTGGCCCAATCGGTGGCGATTCGCGTGCCCCGTGCCACACCATCGCGTTGCGCCCCGCGAAACCCCGGCCACTCCGGAACTTCTGCGAATGGAAGGGCCTTTTTCGGCGCCTCCACCGGTCCAGGCCCGGCTGTCTCCGGCTGCGCCGGCAATGCGGGTTTAGGCACGGCTACCGGCGCCAGCGCCGCCAGGCGATCCTCCGGGGACATCGTCCACCGCCACGCCAACTGCGAACGCCCCGCCGCGTAGATGCCCTCTGTTCGTATCAACAACCAGAACCCGCAGGCCGACAGGATGCAGAGCGCCAGCAGAATTCGCCTGACAGTCAAGCTGTGTCCACTCAACCAAAACGCCCAAGCAACCAGCGCCAGGCTCAGGCTCGGTACAGCGTAAAAGTAGATCATGAGGCCCATCATGCCGGTGGCTACCGAGGGATGAAGCCAGCGAAGCATGGCGGCGCCCGCCAGTAGCATCAACAGCAGGGCGCCCCATCGCTCCAGGAGCGGGACTCGACTGAAGAACAACCACCAAAAGAGAGTGAGTAGCCCGCCGAAGAGGGCTGCGCCAAAGGCATAAGGGGTTGCATCAGGCGCGACAACTGGCAAACCCAACCAGATCAGCCATTGCGTTGCTACAAGCGCTACACCGGGCCACCGGCGAATGTGCGGCGCAGAAGAGGACTCGTTACCCAGCCCAGAGTTCATGCAGGGAAGACGAGCATCGCCCCGGCATTGTTCCCTCGTAATTCCGGCCGCCGTTCGTTCTTAGTACGGGCTGATATGCACCGGGTGCAGTTCCGCGCTTTGCCCGAAGAGCTTCTCTACTTCCTTCTTCAGAGGGCCTACGGCCTTGCCAAAGATCATCTTGTAGGCCGTGCAGAAATAGTCCAGGTCCTCGAAGCGCTTTTGCGGGCCGTGCCGCGTCTTCGGGCAACCCCCGTGGCAGATCGACTGGTACTCGCACACCTGGCATTCGGGATGGGCCAGGGTTTTCTTCACTGCGAAGTTGTAGCGCCTCTGGCGCCTGGCGATCTCCGGAAAACTGTCTTCCAGAATATTGCCCAACTTCCAGCCGCCCTCCACGAAGAAATCGCAAGGATACACATCGCCGTTGTATTCCACCACCACATAGCTGTCGCAGGTCTCGTGCATGGTACAGGAGCCGGGTTTTTGCCCCGCCAAAGCCTCGGCCAGATTATCGAAAAAGCGGACCCGCACTTTGCGGCGCTCCGGCCACCAAAGGTCAAAAATCTCGCACATGAACCGGCCATACTCTTCCGGGGAAATCGTGAAGGGCATCGGCGTCCCGTCAGGATAAAACTCTGCCAGCGGAATGAACTGCATGTACGCCACGCCGAGCGAGCGAAAGAACTTGTAGATTTCCCTGGGCTGCTGGACATTGGACTGGCTCAGCACGCAAAGAATGTTGAAATCGACCTTCTCCCGCTGCATGGTCTCCAACGTTTGCATCACCCTCTTCCAGGTGCCATGGCCCGCTTTGTTGAAACGGTATCGGTCATTCACCTGCTCGGGGCCGTCGATGGAGAGGCCAATCAGCCAGTTGTATTCACGGAAGAGCTGGCACCAAGCTTCGTCGATCAACACGCCGTTAGTTTGGATAGCGTTTGAAACGGCCTGGCCGTTTCGGCCGTACTGCTGCTGCAGGCGCACCAGCCTCTCGAAAAACTTCAAACCCGCCAGCGTCGGCTCGCCCCCCTGAAACGCGAACGTCGCATTGGGGTAGGAGTAGAACAGGTAAGTATCCACCAGCCGCTCGAGGGTATCGGCGGTCATAACGCGCGCGGGCAGCTCCTTATACGGGTCCGCATCGCGGTCAAGATAGAAGCAGTACTCGCAGTCCAAATTGCAGACCGCCGAGGCGGGTTTGATGAGCAG
>CAYWQS010000019.1:0-95716 GCA_964460395.1 uncultured Solibacteraceae bacterium
TACGACTTCCGCCGCACCGAGCAGTGCATCATTCCTTACGCCACGCAGGAAGGCGAGATCAGCTTCTGCGCGTACAACACGGGCGTGGGCTGGCGCAACATCGTCGAGAAGATGCACATGACGGCCACGCTCACCAAGTGGTACGAGGAGCATGGCCGCCACGAGATCTTCGCCGGCGGCAAGGCCGTGAACATGAAGTCGAAGGAGCACCATCTGGTGCTGCGGGAAGAGATTGTCACCAACGAGGTGCAGAAGGATCTCGACAAGCTCGGCATCGCCAAGACGGCCCGGGAAGAGAAGCTTCGCGCGCGGGACGAACGCCTGAAGAAGATGAAGGATGAAGAGAACGCGCGGATGATGGAACTCTACCGGAAGCACGTGCTGAAGGAGCCCGAACTGAACCTGGTGCAGATTAAAGGGCTCGGCGCGCCTAACGCCTCACCGGCCGCCCAGCCGGAAAGCAACAAGGAAGTGGGTGCCCTCGGCGACTGATCTTTCATTCACAACCTCCTATATCGGTGATTCACCCACCCGGCCCTGGAACATGGGCCGGGTGATTTGTTTTCGGGCACTGCCCGTCTGCTAGCCTGAGTCTTACGGAATATGAGTGAGACGAGGATCCGGCGGGCGGCGGTGATTGGCACGGGAATGATGGGGCCGGGAATTGCGAGCCGGCTGGCGTGCGGCGGCGTGGAGACGACTCTGGTGTCCCGCACGGAGGAGTCGGCGCGGAAGGGGCTGGAGACGGCCTGGGGTTTCCTGGACCAGCTGGAGGATCACGGGCTGATTGAGGAGTCCACCGCGGGCCTGGCGGAAGAGATTCTGCACTGCACATGCTCGATGGCCGATGCGCTGCGCGGCGCAGATCTGGTGCTCGAATCGGTTCCGGAGAAGCTGGAGCTGAAACAGCGGCTTTTCGCGGAATGCGAGGGGATGACAAGTGCGGAAACATTGCTGGCCTCGAACACCTCGGGTCTCAGTATCACAGCCATCGCGGCGCAATGCGCCCGGCCGGAGCGGGTGATCACCACACACTTCTGGAACCCTCCGCATCTGATGCCGCTGGTGGAGATCGTGCGCGGTGAAAGAACGAGCCCGCAGGCGGCCCCGCTCTTGCAGGAACTGCTCCGCACGTGCGGATTTGTGCCGGTGCTGGTGAACAAGGACCGGCCCGGACAGTTGGGCAACCGGCTGCAAATGGCGCTGGTGCGGGAGGCCGTGCACATTGTGGCGGAAGGCATCGCCGATGCCGAAGCGGTTGACACCGCGGCCAAGCTGGGCTTTGGGCTGCGCCTGCCGGTGTACGGCATTCTGGAGCACCAGGACATGGTGGGTCTGGAGCTGGGTTTTGCCGTTTGCGACTACGTCGCGCGTGACCTGAATAACCAGCCGGCCGCGCCCGCACTATACCGCCAGAAAATCGAACGTGGGGAGACCGGGGCCAAAGCAGGGCGCGGATTCCACGACTGGACGGAGCACCAGCCGGAGAAGGTCATCGAACGCCGGAACCGGTTTCTGCTCGATTTGTTGCAGCGCGGCCTTCTGAAAGACTACTTGAGGTAGCCGACAGTCTGCGCCAGAACAATACGCGTGGCTGGCTCGAGTTTGGCGGCGCGGGCGAACCGTTCCCGCTGCACCCCGGCGCGAACGACGTTGCCCAGACCTTCCACCGCGCAGTAAAGCGCAACGTTTTGTGTGATGGCGCCTGCCTCGGCGGCCATCCACTCGGCGACATCGGTATCGCTATCACCCTCAGCCTTGCGGGTTTTCGACAGGTCGGCCACCAGCACCAGGTTGAGAGGCGCGGTATCGACGAAGTCCTGCGTGCCGGCCAGAGGCCGGTGGTCGCCAGCGGCGATCAAACGCAGGCGGTGCTCGCGGGCTTCATAGAGGTAGATGCCCTCAGGAAGGACGGCATAGACACGGACTGCCTGCCAGTTGTGTGCGGACGGAGCGGTACGCCCTCCTTCCGCCGGGCGGTTAATGCCATAAGCAGCCCAGAGCAGGTTGGAGAGCACCGGCAAGGGCAGCGGTTTTGGTGAAAACTCGCGCGTCGACCGGCGCGCCGCCAGTGCGTCGCGCAGGGGCGGTCCGCCCTTGGTTTCCGCCGGCGGCAGTGACAAAACGGCAGCCTGCACAAGCAATAAAACGGCATGGCTCCACATGGTTTCCAGTGTACGCGCGCGCTCTCCAGTAAGATGGCGGCATGGAGAAGATCCCGCGGCGTGCAGTGTTGCTCTCGGCCTTGCCGGCAAGTTTGTGGGCGTGGCAGCGCACGCGCCCCAGCGAATTCCAATGGCGAACGGCAATCGAACCATGGGATCAGGCGCCGGAGGGTCCGCTGACGCTTTGGTACCGCCAGCCGGCGGCGAATTGGAACGAGGCGCTGCCGGTGGGCAACGGCCGGCTGGGTGCGATGGTCTTCGGAGGCGTCGAGCGCGAGCGTCTGCAGATGAACGAAGAAACGATCTGGGACGGCGAGCCTCGCGAGGTGGACAACCCGGCGGCAAAGCGCGTACTGGGGGAGGTGCGGCGTCTGCTGTTTGAGGGCAAGGAGCTTGAGGCGACCGAACTGGCGGCCAAGAACATGATGGCCACCGTCCCGCGCATTCAAAGCTACCAGCCGCTGGCCGACCTTTGGATCGAGATGCAGGGCGTGGAGGCCGTCACCGGGTATCAACGCACGCTGGATCTGGACACCGCGGTAGCCACCACGCGCTTCGTGCACGGCGGAGTGGAGTTCCGGCGCGAGGTATTTGCCAGCGCGCCGGACGACGCCTTGATTGTCCGGATTGCCGCACATCCGGCGACCGAGTTTATGCTCAAGGTCTTCCTGAACCGGGAGCGAGATGCGATTTTTACGAACGATCCCGCAACGCCGAACGCAATCGTAATGCGCGGTTGGATTACGATTTCCGACCCGACGACTGGCGCGGTGACGGGGCGCAGAAAGGGCCTGCGGTTCAACGCGCAACTGGAAGCGGAAGCGCCCGGCGGACGCGTGGAAACCGACCAAAGCGGCGAGATGCTGATTGCGGCCAAGGGCGAGGCGGTGCTGCGGCTTGCGGCGGCTTCGGCCTACGGCGGAAAGGTGCCGGCGTACGCCATCCGCGACGCCCTGAAGAAAGCAGCGAAGCCCTACACCCAACTCCGGCAACGTCATGTCGAGGACCATCAAACTTACTTCCGGCGCTGCTCGCTGGACCTCGGCGAAGCCCCGCGGCAACCCACCGACGAACGAATCGAGGCGGTACGGAAGGGGGCTCCGGACCCGGCGCTGGCGGCGCTGTATTTCCAGTACGGACGCTACCTGCTGCTGGGCAGTTCGCGGCCCGGATGCCTGCCCGCAAATCTGCAGGGCATTTGGAACGAATTCCTGAAGGCCCCCTGGAACAGCGACTACCACACCAATATCAACCTCCAGATGAATTACTGGCCCGCTGATGTGGCTAACCTGAGCGAATGCCACCGGCCTTTATTCGACTATATGGACGCGCTGGCAAAGGCGGGCGCCAAGACAGCCAAAGTGCACTATGGCGCGGGCGGCTGGGTGGTGCACCACCTGTCCGACATCTGGGGATTCACGGCGCCGGCAGATGGCATCTGGGGCGTTTGGCCGATGGGCGCGGCGTGGCTGGCCCAGCACCCCTGGGAGCACTACCGGTTTACGGGCGATCTCAATTTCCTCCGGAAGCAGGGCTGGCCGCTGATGAAGGGCGCAGCGCGGTTCATCCTCGATTTCCTGGTGGAAGCGCCTCCAGGCACGCCCGTGGCCGGCAAATTGGTGACTTCGCCGTCCCACTCGCCGGAGAACAAGTTCCGGAAGGCGGACGGCACGGAGGCCATGTTCACTTACGCCGCCACCATGGACCTGGAGATTGTTCATGACCTGTTGACCAACTGCATTGCGGCCGCTGATGTGCTGAAGACCGACAAGGCATTCCGGGAAGAGTGTGCGCGGGCGCTGGCGCGGCTGGCGCCGCTCCAAATCAGTCCGCGGACGGGCCGCTTGCAGGAATGGATTGAGGATTACGACGAACCGGAGCCGCAACACCGGCATGTGTCCCACCTGTTCGCGTTGCATCCCGGAGAGCAGATCACATTACGTGGCACGCCGGAGTTGGCGGAGGCGGCGCGGAAGGTATTGGAAGCGCGCGGCGACCGGTCCACGGGCTGGAGTACCGCCTGGAAGATGAATTTCTGGGCGCGGCTGGAAGACGCGGAGCGGGCGCACCGGCTGTGGCAAATCCTGATCAGGCGGTGCACGCTGCCAAACCTGTTTGATACTCACCCGCCGTTTCAGATCGACGGGAATTTCGGCGGCGCGGCGGGCATTGCGGAAATGCTGTTGCAGTCACACGGAGGCGAAGTGCATCTGTTACCCGCGCTGCCGATGGCTTGGGCCGCCGGCTCTGTGCGCGGGTTGCGGGCGCGGGGCGGTTTTGAGGTGAGCATGCGCTGGGAGAGCCAACGCCTTGTGGAAGCAAGCGTGCGCAGCCTGCGAGGAAACCCGTTACGGCTGCGCTGCGCGCAGCCGCTGGAGATCACCGAAGGCGGCAAAGTAATGGAGCCGCGGCAACCAGGGCCTAATCTGTTGGAAATCCCGACGAAAGCAAGCCGCACATATGAGCTAAAGCCTGCCTAGCTGCGGGGCAAACGGTCAGAGTTCGGCGATCCAGGTTTGCGCTACGCCAATGGCTGCGTTCGTGCCTCCCGGCCCAAGCCGGTAGAGCATTTTCCAGAATTCGCTTTTCCGCATCGGCTTTAAGGCCAGCCGGTTGTAATTGCGCTGCTGATCCTGCTTCTTGCCTTCTTCGACCCCCGCGGCTGCCTGAGACTCATTGGCGAGGCCCGCCGCCAGCATCAACGCCGATTTGTAGGTCGATTTGGCTTTATCCAGATCCGTGGCGGCCAGCTTGCGGGCTTCCGCAAGCATTGCTTTTGCCTTCGCTACGTTCGCCTTCTCCGAGGCGTTGGCTGGAGCGGAACTGTCCATCATCCCAAGGTCGGCTTCCGCCATTATGCCGATCATGTCCTTGGTGTATCCGTTGATGCTGGGAAGCCGCTCCATCACCTGCTTGCGGTACATGTCCCTCATCATTTTGTTCATGGAGGATTCAAGCGCCTCGGGGTTGGTGCTCTTCGTGGCGTCCATCATTTCCTTTTCGGGATCGCTGACAGGCATGCCATGATTCACCGCATTGTGGGCGCTCTTCAAGTACTGGTCGTGAGACGCGGCGAACGCAGGAGACATGACAAAGGCCTTGGCGGCAAGGCCGAGTTCCTTGACCACGGCTGCGCGGGCGCCGTCGTCCATCGCAGAGAAGACTTTCCACGCGCCGGCGCCCATGCCTGTGGGGTTGAGGACGCCGTCGGACCGGCTGCAGTGATTCTAAATGTAGGACGTGATGGAGCGCTCGAAGGCCTCGTTGGTGATGTTGAGGGTAACCAGAGCGCTTTGCCACGCATAGACAGTCACTCCGCAACAAGCCGCTGCCAGGACTGCTGCCACGCCGCCTGTCATTCTGCTTCCCGACCTGACGAAAGCTGTTCTTCTGTGTGTCACGATTATCTCCTCCAGCGGGCTGCCCATCCGGCGATCAGCCGGCTGGCTACCCGTAATAACACAGGAAGCGGAATCTATCGGAAGATTGGGTCAAAATTTGTAGACCAGTTCCAGGTATCCGAAACGGCCCTCGGTTCCTTTGGGGTAGATTCGGCGGACGGCGCCCTTGCCGTCGGCGTAGCCAAAGTAGCCAGTGACGGTCCAGGCGGGCAGGGGAGACCAATCGACGCTGACGTCGTACAGATTGGCGAGCGCCCGTTCTCCGGAGGTGTTGCGGCCAATGTAGCCAAAGGTCCAGGGTTGGAAGGCGCCGCCGCCCAGGTACCAGAGGTCGTTACGGTTGGCCAGGCGAAGCGCATGGGCTTCTGGACGGAACGTAAACGTCTTGTGCGGCCGCAGGATCAGCATGGCGTAGAAGTCGTCGTTATTCACCATGTCGTAGAACGGGGTGCGGGCGAATGGACGGGGTGTGGGCAGGATCTGGAAGAACGTGCCGTGGCGGTTGTCGCGAGGATCCTCGTCGCCGGAGCTGGCATAGAAACCAGCTCGCAGCCAAGGTCTTAACCGGGGCAGGCCATTGGGCTGCCATCCGGCTTCGGTGAGAGACGACCAGCCGCGGTGGTCGAGCTGCCCCCACTGGCCGAACTGCTGTACCTGCCACACCAAGCCGTCGAATGATCCGGCGCGGGTGGCCACCGTGCCAGTGAGGTGGCCGCCGAAACTGGCCACGCGGATGTTCTGGAAGTCCCGCTGGCGTGCGGCCAGGGGGCGCGAGTCGGTCTTCAGTACACGGCGCCAGTCGTGGTAATAGATACCGAACACGCGCCAATCCAGCGCGCTCTGCTTTCGCTGGACCTGACCATTGGCTGCCAAGTAGCCAAAACCAATGTGAAGGTTGCCCCAACCGTCCACCTGGAAAACGCCGCGCGTGGGCATAGCGCCGACGAAGGTGTAGTTCACTCCGTTCCGGGTATTACTGTAATGAACGCCGTCGAAGCTTCTTCCCACATGGGTCCAGGCAAAGGCGCCGATCAGTCGTTGCATCAAACGGTCGCGGCGGAGGAAGGCGAGGTCGGCATTTTTGGGAGTGAATTCGGAGGCGTCGTTGAACTCGAACCGGCCTACGCGCAACGACTGGTTCGCGTCACCAAACAATCCCTTGAATCGGAGATAGCCCTGTTTGGGAAACACCATGCCGGCGTTGGAGGAGTTCGAGTTTGCTCCAAAGTAATTTCCGCCCAGGCTCAATTGCAGTTGCGGTGCTGGCGCGATGGCTTTGTCAGGCAATCCAAGAAGGAAGGGAGCGGCCAGTTCCAACTGCCAGTCCCACTTCTTGTGCGATTGGCCTACGGCGATCCGGAAAATGTTGCCCGAAAAGGTGTACGTAGAGTCACCCTCACCACGGAACCAATTCCAACTCTCCATCCGGGTGCGGAAGCTGCCGGTGACCGTGACGGATTCCGGATTCGCAGGGGCGGGAGAAGGTTGGGCCCAGACGGCTGAACCGGCAAGGAACAGGAACAGAAACCGCGATGATACAGATCGCATAAGAACTCGTTTTCGAGTATGCACTCAATCCCACGACGGATTGTGTGACTGGCGTCACGGTGGCCCACCACATCGTGATATAAGCTGAGGGAGCCATGCAGGAACGAGGGTCAGTACTACCACTGCTGCTGGGGATTCCACTGGGCTTATTGGCGGGTATTGGCCTGTTTACGTTCGGTTACGCAAAGGGGCATTCCTACCTGACGGACGATCCAACCGCTTGCGCCAACTGCCATGTGATGAATGGACAGTACGCCGGCTGGTTGAAATCCAGCCACCGGGCCGTGGCGGTGTGCAACGACTGCCACACGCCACCCGGACTGGCTCAGAAGTACTTGACAAAAGCCCTAAACGGGTTTCACCACTCGCTCGCATTCACTACGGGCCGATTCCCGGATGAACTCCGGATCACTGGCCGGAACCACGAAGTTACGGAAGGCTCCTGCGTCAAATGCCACGCGGAGATTACCGCCGGGATTGGAGCAGGACGCCACAAAAACGAGCGTGTGGATTGTGTGCAGTGTCACCGGAATGTAGGTCATCAACACTGAAAAGCAGGCCGGTGGCGAATTGAGGAATACGGAACAGCGGACATGAAAGCGAACACGAAAATTTGGGTAGCGATCGCCGTTACGGCGCTGCTGACTTTTGGGATTACGGCACTGCTCGTGAACATTTTCGAAAAGAAGCAGGAAGCGCGGAGCCCGTTTTTCCGGGTGGTGGAGTTGACCGACGACACGGACGATCCGGCGGTGTGGGGCAAGAATTTCCCCCTGCAATACGACTCCTACAAACGGACGGCTGATCAGCAGCGGACGCGTTACGGCGGCAGCGAGGCGCTTCCCAGAACGCCGACGCAAGCCGACCCGAGATCAGTGGTTTCGCAGAGCAAAATTGAGGAGGATCCGCGGCTGAAGCAGATGTGGCTGGGATACCCCTTTTCGGTGGATTTTCGCGAAGAGCGCGGGCACGCCTATATGCTGGTGGACCAGCGATATACGGAGAGGGTGTTGCAGTTCAAGCAGCCGGGCACTTGCCTGAACTGCCACGCTTCGACCTACACGGTGATGAAGCAGCTTGGCGGCGGCGACATTATGAAGGGGTTCGAGAAGATGAACCAGATGCCATATGCGGAAGCCACGAAGTTCGCCAAGCACCCGGTGGCGTGCATCGACTGCCACGATTCGGGCACGATGGCCCTGCGGGTGACCCGGCCGGCCTTTATGGAGGGCATCCGGGCGCTGAAGGCCTCGCAGGGAGTGGCGAACTACGACGTGAACACGATGGCGTCGGCCCAGGAAATGCGCAGCTTTGTCTGCGGGCAATGCCATGTGGAGTATTACTTTAAGGGTCCGGAAAAACGGCTGACCTATCCTTGGTCCAAAGGCTTGAAGGCATCGCAAATGTATCAGTATTACGAAGAGAACCCCCACACGGATTGGACCCACAAGGAGACGGGGGCTCCTGTCCTGAAGGCGCAGCATCCCGAGTTTGAGATATGGAGCCAGGGTGTGCACGCCCGCTCTGGCGTCAGTTGCGCGGATTGCCACATGCCTTACAAGCGTGAAGGCGGAATGAAGATCAGCGACCATCACGTGCGCAGTCCGATGCTGAACGTCAACCGGGCGTGCCAGGGCTGCCACCATTTCTCCGAGGAAGAGATGAAGGGGCGCGTCGATGAAATTCAGGGCCGGTTTATGTCTGCGCGAAACCTGGCGCTCGATGCGCTGATGGACCTGATCAAGGATACGGCACAGGCAAAGGCGGCGGGCGCCACCGAAACGCAACTGAAACCCGTCTGGGCGCTGCAGCGGCAAGCCCAGTTTTACATCGACCTGGTGGAGGCCGATAACTCGGCGGGGTTCCACGCGCCAGGCGAGGAGTTGAAGATCCTCACCGAGGCGCTGGATTTGCTGCGAAAGGGGCAGGTGGCTGTGCGTTCGCTGAACCTGCAACGAGCCGGAGCGGCGCCATCCAAAGCCGGCCGGCAGGGTGACTAGGCGCTTCGCCCGAAGCAAGCTTGCATTTCCGTCGAAAATCCTCCAGAATCGAGGCTCCACTAGTGTGCATCGATGACAGCGGAAGAACTGCGTTTACAGGAAGCAAGCGCCGGAAAGGCGGAATGGAAATTCTGGGGTCCCTATTTGAGCGAACGCCAATGGGGCACTGTCCGTGAGGACTACAGCGACACGGGGAACGCCTGGGACTACTTTACCCACGACCAAGCCCGTTCCCGCGCTTACCGCTGGGGCGAAGACGGACTGGGCGGGCTGAGCGACGAACAGCAGCGCCTGTGCTTCGGCCTCTGCCTGTGGAATGGGCGCGACCCAATTCTGAAGGAACGGCTCTTCGGCCTCACCAACAGCGAAGGCAATCATGGCGAAGACGTCAAGGAATACTACTTCTATCTGGACTCGACGCCGACGCACTCCTACATGAAGTACCTGTACAAGTACCCGCAGGCAGCGTTTCCATACGACGATCTCGTCAAAACCAACCGCGAGCGGACCCGGTTGGAGATGGAATACGAACTGATCGACACGGGTGTGTTCGATGGCGACCGGTACTTCGACGTCGTGTTGGAATACGCAAAGGCATCTCCGTCAGACGTCCTGATTCGCGTGAGCGTGCACAACCGCGGCGACGAGCCGGCGCTGCTGCACCTGCTGCCCAATTTCTGGTTCCGGAACACCTGGACGCATTATCCGAACACACCACGGCCTGCCTTGCGCGGTAAGCTGCAGGGCCCGGTGAAGACGATAACAGCGAACCACTTCGAACTCGGCGAGTACCACCTGCATTGTGAAGGAGCAGAGCGCCTGCTGTTCACGGAGAACGAGACCAACAATGAACGGCTGTTCCAGACCGCCAATACTGCACCATTTGTCAAGGACGCTTTCCACCGCTACCTTGTGAACGGGCAGCAGGATGCCGTGAATCCAGGGATGGAAGGCACAAAAGCTGCGGCTTACTGGGGGTTGCTGATCCCGGCCCGGGCGTCGAAGACCGTGCGGCTCCGTTTGACCCGGCAGCCCGACCCGGCCTTCGAAGATTTCGACGCGTTACTGGGGCAGCGCCTCCGGGAGGCGGACGAGTTCTACAATGCTGTCACACCCGACAATCTGGATGAAGATCAGCATAGGGTCATCCGGCAAGCCCTGGCGGGGATGTTGTGGACGAAGCAGTTCTACTTGTTCGATCTCGACCGATGGCTCGAGGAACACTCGGCATGGCAGAGCGGCTTCGTTCCCCAACGCCGGGTGCGGAACCTGGAGTGGTATCACATGGTGAACCACGACATCATCTCGATGCCGGACAAGTGGGAGTACCCCTGGTATGCGGCATGGGATTTGGCGTTCCACACCACGGCGCTGGCGATGGTGGATGTGGAGTTCGCCAAGCAACAGCTTGACCTGATGCTGCGAGAGGTGTATCTGCATCCGAACGGGCAGATTCCGGCTTATGAATGGAACTTCGGCGACGTCAATCCGCCAGTGCACGCGTGGGCCACTGTTTTTGTGTACAGCCATGAGAAGAGCCTGAAGGGGCAAGGGGATGTTCAATTCCTGAAGTCCTCGTTCCAAAAGCTGCTGCTGAACTTCACGTGGTGGGTGAACCGGAAGGATCCGGCTGGACGCAATGTGTTCCAAGGCGGATTCCTGGGTTTGGACAACATCGGGGTGTTCGACCGGAGTTCTCCGCTCCCCACGGGCGGCCATCTGGAGCAGGCGGACGGCACAGCCTGGATGGTGCTCTTTACGCAGAACATGCTGGAGATGGCCTGGGAATTAGCGCTGGACGATCCGATATACGAAGGCATTGCGTACAAATTTTTGGAGCATTATTTCTGGATTGCGTCCTCGATGGACCGTGTCGGCGTACAGCACGACGAAATGTGGGACGAGCAGGACGGCTTTTTCTACGACCTGCTCCGGCTGCCCGACGGTAGCGCCACACGGCTGAAGGTGCGTTCGATGGTTGGATTGCTGCCTCTTTGCGCCACTACCGTATTCCCCAAGGATTACGTGGACCGTTTCCCGGAATCGATGGAGCGGATCCGCGCATTCCTCGCGCGGCATCCGGAGGTTACGGCCACGATCAACCCGCCGGCCAAGCCGGGGGTGGACGGGCGGCGGCTGCTTTCCGTACTGGATGAGCGGAAGTTGCGCCGCGTGCTGGACCGCTTGTTGGATCCGGCGGAGTTCCTGAGCGACTACGGCATCCGGTCACTTTCGAAGGTGCACGAAGAGAACCCCTTCGTTTTCCGGGTCCACGGCGAGGAGTACAGAGTAAGCTACTTGCCCGCGGAATCCGACTCGGGGATGTTCGGCGGCAATTCAAACTGGCGCGGGCCGATCTGGATGCCGGTGAATCTGCTGATCATCCGGGCGCTGTTGCAGGCGTACCTTTATTACGGCAACGAGTTTCAGGTGGAATGCCCGAAGGGTTCGGGGCAGAAGATGAACCTGTTCGAAGTGGCCCGGGAGATCAGCAACCGGCTGAGCCGCATCTTTCTCCGGAACACGGAAGGGCGGCGTCCGGTATTCGGCGGAGCGGAGAAGTTTCAGACGGATCCCTATTGGCGCGACTGCCTGCTGTTCTACGAATACTTCCACGGCGACAACGGAGCCGGGTTGGGCGCGAGCCACCAGACTGGCTGGACCGGAGTGGTTGCGCGGCTGATGCAGCTTTTCGGCCACGCCGATCCGGAACAAATGCTGCGCTCGGGAGATACCCGGCCGATCACCCGCGGTTATCGCGATTGAGGCGCAGCAGAACTACGGCTCGCGCTCGAGGTTCAGCCGGAGGAAGTGCGTCGCGCAGGAGATGCACGGATCGTAGTTGCGCACGGCCTGTTCGCAACGCCAGGTGAGTTGATCGAGCGGCAATTCCAGATTGGGTGGTACAAGCTGCCAAAGGTCGTCCTCGATGCGCCTCAGATTCTGCGAGGTGGGCGGAATGATGCGGCAGGAGAGAATCAGGCCATTGGAATCGAGCACGTAGCGGTGGAATAGAATGCCGCGCGGGGCCTCGGTGATTGCACAGCCGGTGGCCTCCCGCGGTGCCGCTCCGGCGTATGGCTGCGCCGGAGGCCGCCAGTCCTGAATGATGCGCAGCGCTTCATAGCAGGCGAACGTGGTTTCAATCATCCGCGCATAAATGCTTTGGAATGGATTCCTGATGGGCGGAAGGATGCCGCACTCCGCGGCCAAGGCGCGAATGGATTCCGGCAGCTTGTCGAAGTTCAGGTTGAGCCGCGCAACAGGGCCCACCTGATAGGAGCCGCGCTCGCGCAACTGGCAGTGCAGCGCGTTGGAGTGGCGAACGTGCGACTCGAGGAAATGATCCTCGAATTCGGCGGCGCTGATGTCCAGCCCCATTGTAGAGACGATCCGGCCCTCGTTCATGGGGTACTCTTCCGGATGTGACAAGGCCACATACTCGGTGGCCGGAGAAAAGTCCGGGAAGGGCAGGGTGGCCACCCAGCGTGTCAGGCGGGCGGCGGTTTCATAGGCCCATTCCAACTCAGGCGCCAGCGCCTGAAGATTCTCCGGGGAGGGTGTCTTCCAGAAGCCGCCCACGCGGGCGGCAACAGGATGAATCTCGCGGCCTCCGATGGTGGACACCAGGGTATTGCCTGCCTTCTTCAGGCGGAGTGCGTCGGCGACCAGATCACGGTGGCTGGCGGCAATTCCGAAGGCATCTTCACAGCCCAGGAAATCCGGGGCATGCAGCAGGAAGACGTGCAGGGCGTGGCTTTCGATCCATTCGCCGCAATAGAAGAGGCGCCGCAGCGCCCGGACGGCCGGGTCGATGGGAACACCGAGCGCATTCTCGATAGCGTGCACAGAGGACATCTGATAGGCGATAGGGCAGATGCCGCAGATTCGGGCCGTGATGTCCGGAGCTTCCAGGAAGTGCCGCCCGCGTAAGAACGCTTCGAACAGGCGCGGCGGTTCAGGGATCTTCAATTTGAGTTCAAGTATGCGGTCACCCTTCAACTTGATGTGCAGCGCGCCTTCGCCTTCCACGCGCGCCAGGCAATCGACCTTGACCACTCGAGTGGGCTTTTGGATAGTAGCGCCGGTACTCATTGCCGCTCCCTCGCCTCGCTCACCTGGCGGTATTGCCAGGACCAACCGTTAAAGAGCCGGAACGTGCGGCTCAATTGCGCCCCGCTTTGACCTTGTGCGGCCAGGATGTCGGCCAGCGCGTTAGAGTTGGCGGATTCCATCGGACCGAAGCAGCCATAGCACCCGCGGCCGAACCGCGGGCAGATGGCTCCGCACCCTGCTTGCGTGATGGGCCCCAGACAGGCCTGGCCTTGCGCTACCAGCAGGCAGACCTGCGAGGCCCTTTTGCACTCGAGGCAGACGCTTGAAGTGGGGATTTGCGGTTTGCGGCCGGCCAGCACAGCCGTGACGAGTTCCACAACCTGGTGTTTGGACACGGGGCAGCCGCGCAGTTCGAAATCCACCGGCACGTGCTCGGCGATTGGGGTACTGCTCTTGAGGGTGGAGATGAAGTCCGGCTTGGGATAGACATGGCGGACGAATTCCGAAGCGTCCTTCCAGTTGCGGAGCGCCTGGATACCGCCGGCGGTAGCGCAAGCGCCTATGGTGACCAGGGTGCGGCACAAACGCCGGACCTGCTGGATGCGCATGGCGTCGTGGTGCGTGGTGATGGAGCCCTCCACGAGCCCAAGGTCGTAGGGACCCTTGTCCATGCGGCGGCTGGCCTCGGGGAAATATGCGATCTCCACAGCTTCCGCGAGCGGGAGCAGTTCGTCCTCGAGGTCCACCAGCGTGAGTTGGCAGCCGTCGCAGGAAGCGAACTTGAAGACGCCAATCTTCGGACGTTTTCCGTTAGAGCTCATAGCGGTCAATCCAGGGCCGTAGTTGCGGCCAAGAGAAGACAGGGCCCTGCTTGCAAACGAAGTAGGGGCCTAGCTGGCAGTGCCCGCAGAATCCGGTGGCGCACTTCATGTTGCGCTCCATGGAGAGGGCAATCTGTTCCGCAGGGACGCCGCGGGTTTCCAGTTCACGGATTACGAAGCGCATCATCACTTCGGGTCCGCAGATGAACGCCGCGGTTTGCCCTGGCTGCATACGGAGATACTTGAACAAAGTCGTGACGACGCCGACGTGGCCGCGCCAGGAGACGCCGCCATAGTCCACGGTGATCAGCACCTGGGTGTCGGGCAGGTAACCCCAGGCCTGCATTTCTTTGCGGTAGAGCAAATCCTTCGGACTGCGTGCGCCGTAGAGGATCAGCAGGCGGCCGTAGTCGCCACGGTGGCGCAGCACGTGGTAGACAGCGGGCCGCAGCGGCGCCATGCCAATGCCGCCCGCCACAATCAGCACGTCTTTGCCCCGGGCCTCCTGCAGCGGCCAATTAGAGCCGTAGGGGCCGCGCAAGCCGATCGATGCGCCTTCAGGCCGGGTGACCATCGCGAGCGTGGCGGCGCCCACCGAGCGGATGGTGTGCACCAGTTGGCCCGGCGCTTCAGGATCCCCGCTCACGGAGATGGGCAATTCACCCACGCCCGGCAGATAGAGCATGTTGAACTGGCCCGGCCGGAAACGGTCCAGTGAGCCGCCATTGGCGGTTTCCAGGAAGAGGGTAAAGGTGTCGTGCGTTTCCTGAACCCGCCGGGCAATCTGATAACTCTGCGGGATCATTGGGCCAGCTTCGGCGACAGCACTCATGGAGGTTTGGCTCCCACGGGCCGGTAGACGTCGATCAATTGCATGCGGGTCATCTCCAGCCGCTCAGCCACCGTTTGCAGAATGCGGCACATCAGAGCGTAGCCAAAAGCGGAATCTTCTTCGCACAGGCTTCGGACTTTCGCTCCGTCGAAGGCCAAGGCGCGCGCGGGGTCCACGCATCTGGCCTGAAACTGCATCTGTCCGGTGGAGAGCAGCGATGACCAGCCCAACTCCTCGCCCTCGCCCAGCGTCTGGATGCGGAAAGTGCGGACAGGGGAAGGCACCTCGAGCGCTATCAGGCCGGACTGCAACAGGTAGAAGCGCTGGCTTGGATCGCCGATGCGGCAGATCAATTCATCAAGCTGGAACTCGACGGGTTCAGCCAAAGGCAGGAGCGCGTCCAGATGCCGGTCCGCCATACCCGCCAGAAAGGGGTGCGCCGCGAGCACATCGCGCAACAATTGGGTAGTCACAGTCCTTACTCCTTACTGCGCCGCCCGGAGGGCCGCGATCTCTTCGGTCCCATCGATTCCAGCCGGGCACCAGGTGATGCACCGGCCGCAGCCTGTGCAGCCCATCTCGCCGAACTGCTCAGGCCAGGTTGCAAATTTATGCAAAATGCGGTGCCGGAGACGCGACTTCGCCGACAACCGCACGCTGCCGCCATGGATATAGGTAAAAGATTGGGTGAAGCAGGAATCCCAGCGCCGGGTACGCGTGGCGGTCAGGCCGTCCAGCGAGGAGCCGTCCTCGAAGTTCACGCAAAAGCAGGTGGGGCAGGCTGAGGTGCAGTTGCCGCACGCCAGGCAGCGGGCGGCCGTAGATTCCCACCGCGGGTGGTCGAACGCGTCGAACAAGAGTTGCGGGAGTCCTTCGGTCTCCACACGCCGAATCTGGACCATGGGATGAGATGGAGGGGGTGGCTGCATGGACGGCGCAGAAGAGTCTCGCAAATCCTCCAGTAATTCTTCTCCGGCCGCCGAACCAGCCGTGATTAACACCTGCCTGGAGTCGGGTATTTCGTCCAGCAGCAGATCGTAACCGGCGTTTGGCCGTGGGCCGGTACCCATCGAGGCGCAATAGCAGGTTTCCAGGCAGTCGGTACA
This sequence comes from uncultured Solibacteraceae bacterium, assembly GCA_964460395.1. GTDB lineage: Bacteria > Acidobacteriota > Terriglobia > Bryobacterales > Bryobacteraceae > CAYWQS01. The sequence goes on from CAYWQS010000019.1 coordinate 15,930, forward strand.
GGAGGCGGCGATGAACAGGCAGCCTCGCCGGCGTGCGGCGTAGACTGGATCGACATATCGGTCGCCGAGCAAAACGCGGTCCAGGCGATGGACCGCGGCCAGGTCGCAGGCGCGGACTCCCAGGAAGGCATAGCGGGGCGCGGCTGGCTTCTCCGGATCCGGCCGGATTGCGTAGGTCCCGCCATTCTCTTTCGCAGCAGTAAGCAACTGGAGGTCGGGGGGGTGCAGCCATGGTTTCAGGCCCAAGGCTGGCGGTCCTGCCGGGAACAATCCAGTCTCCGGACCGGCCTCCAACCGGTAGTTGCCGGGGCCGCTACGTACCGTCTGGCCGGACGCCAGATCGGTAATCGAGCGGATCCGGCCAAACACGGCTGCGCCATCGCGCACCACGGGCCCGATCACCTCGTCCACTCGTTTTTGCAGGGATTCGAACAGTACAGCGAACTGTTCCCGGGCAAGCAGGCGTTGGGCAGCCGGCAGGTGACTTGATGCCATGACAACTCCCATCCAATGGGGCACAGGCGGGGTGTCCCACGGGAGGGAGTATAGGATAAAACAGTCTGAAATACAATGCGTAACTCGTTTGTCGCAGGGGGAATCGACTCGCCGGGCTTGGAGCGGATTTTGCCAAGCACGTATTGCTTTTCGTGCTAGAATTAGGGAAGTTTGATAGCCCTGCCTGGTGCTGGCCGATTCTCGATCCCGCCTTTGCTGATGCGCTTTCAAATCGTTAGGAAGATCAATGACCAACATTTTCGTAGGAAACCTGGAATTCAGCGTGACGGAAGATTCTCTGCGCGCTTTGTTTGAAACGCATGGGGCCGTGGAACGGGTGAGTATTGTTACCGATCGCGACACGGGCCGCTCCCGCGGCTTCGGCTTTGTGGAAATGACCAATGGCGCCGAAGCGCAGAAGGCCATCAGCGCGCTGAACGGAACGTTCTTCGGCAGCCGCGCCATCAACGTGAACGAAGCGCGTCCGCGTGAAGAGCGCCGGAACTTCGGTGGCGGCGGTGGCGGGTACCGGCAGCGCCGCGAACCACGCTGGTAACACAGAAAACAATTTGCATAAGCCCGGCCGGACCGATCCGGCCGGGTTTCGTTTCTGCCTCGCCTTGACGTACCGTGGTGGCATGCGCCGCCGCGATTTCCTCTTTGCCTCCGCCTCCCTGCTTGGCCCAGTGCAGAACTCCGTGCTCGTGCACGAGCATATCCTGGTGGATTTCGGCGGCTGGCGGATTGCCACGCCTGCCCGCTATGATCGCGACGAGGTATTCCGCACCGCCCGTCCCAAGCTGGAAGAACTGCGCCCGTTCGGTTGCCGCCGGCTGCAGGAATGCACTCCCAATTACCTGGGGCGCGATCCCGTGCTTTTGCGCCGTCTTCAAGATGCCACCGGCATCGAACTCTGGACCAACACCGGCATCTATGGCGCGGCCAACCGCATTGGCGTTCCGGATTACGCCCGAACGGAAACGGCGGAGCAACTGGCGCGCCGGTGGACGGCTGAGGGGAAACAGGGGATCGGCGGGGAGAAGCCACGCTTCATCAAAACGGCTGTCAACGGATATCCGCTGGACGGCCTGGACCGCAAATTGGTGGAGGCTGCGGCGATCACATCTCGTGAAACTGGATTAGTGATCTGCTCTCACACCAACGGTGCGGGGCAGGCCGCCGTCGCGCAGCTGGAGATCCTTGAGCGGATGAAAGTGCCGGCATCGCGGTTCGTATGGGTGCACGCGCAGAACGAAAAGAATCATTCGTTTCATGAGCAAGTAGCCAAAGCTGGCGCCTGGGTGGAGTTCGACGGCATCAATGCCAAATCGGCTGCATGGCATCTGGAGTGTGTGCGCTTCATGCAGCAGCGGGGCCTGCTGGACCGCACCCTCATCTCCCAGGACTCGGGGTGGTACCACGCCGGTGAGCCGGGCGGAGGCCAATTCAACGGCTTTACTTTTATCTACACGGACTTCCTCCCGCAGCTAACGTCCCAAGCAACCGATGCTCTGCTGGTGCGCAACCCCGTGGCCTGCTTCGGCGATTGATTCTCCTCAGCCCCGTTTCAACTCGGCCTTGGCGCGGTCCAGCATCGCCTTCATGTACGCGATGCTGTAAGCCCAGCCGACATTGCGGTGACCCACCATGGAGGGCACATGGTCTGCGATCACGGCGCCGCGGAAATCTACTTCCACCAGGGTGCGCATCACCTGGTACAGGTCCATGTAGCCGTTGTCGATGAACGTCTCGACAAAATGCGGCAGCGGCTGGTTGACATTGCGGAAGTGCACTTTGAAAATTTGCCCGCGGCGGCCGAAATAGCGGATCGTCTCCAGCACATCCTTGCCCATTCGTGGCCCGCCCTCCAGCCAGCAGCCGCAGCACAGGCACATGCCGATGTTGGGCGAATCCGCAATCTCCAGTGCGCGCCTATAGCCGTCGAAGCTCGAAAAGATGCAGCGGGGAATGCCGCCCAGTTCCACGGCGGGCGGGTCGTCGGGGTGAACCCCGATCCTGACGCCCAACTCCTCCGCGACAGGCTTCACCTGTCTGGCGAAGTAAGTCCAGTTCTCCCAGAGCTCGTCTTCCGAATACCGCCGGCCGTGCGTCAAGGGGCCCTCGAACTGTTTGTCGATCCAGTAGCCCTTGGCATTGCCCGCCAGGTTGAGTGCGCGGGCCGGCGCGCCTCCCCGTGTGGTCTCGCGATCAGAGCTCCAGATGCCGTTGCCCATGTGCGCATAGGTGGTGTAGAAGATGCCGGCACGCGCAAGATTGCGCAGATACTGCTTGTACTCTTCGATCTTCTGGTCGCGCCCCGGCAGGTTCAACGTCACCTCCGGCATGTTGTGTACATTGCTGTTGCCGATGTTCCATACGCGCAAGCCCGCGCTTTCCACACGCTGCTTCAGTTCCGCGAAGGTCTCATACGTGGCGCGGGCGCCTCCCGTGGGGATGTTCACGTACTCGACACCGAGCTGTTGAGCAAAGCGCAAATCGTCCGGCTGGGGGTCAGTGGGGATCTGCAGGGAGATTTTCACTCCCGGGGACCATTGTTCCAACGGGCGGCGAGCTGGTGTGGCCATCGCAGCCGCTGCAACGGAGAAACCGGCAGTGAGTTGACGGCGGGTGAGTGGTTCGGGCATGAGGGGAACCTCCTACGTGCCCACGATGCTATCACCGCGCCGGATGCCCTTCAGGCTTCGGCGGGCCGCTGCAGCCAGCGGCGCAGCACACGCCAGGCGATGAGCAGGCCCAAAACGCCGGCCGCTGCGGGCAGCGCGTACATCACCACCGATTCCGGGCCCTCCGGCACGGCCAGCACGCGTTTGGAATATTTCGCCGTGAACGCGTTCAGGATTTCCACGTCGCTCTTGCCGTCCGCGAGCATGGCGTGGAGTTCGGCGCGCATCTCCGCCGCGGTTCCGCTACGGTGCACGGCGATGGACTCGTTCCAGCAGCAGACCGCGATGAGTTTTTCCTGCAACCTTTTCTCGCGCTCAGCGGCAGACTCCGCACCCCAGCCAAGGGCCAAACAAAGAACGAAGGCGAAAAGGACTCTCACATCTTCCACTCTACTCCCCGCTGCTCAGGGGGTGGGCGGAGAGAAGGTGATGCGTTCGACCACGGCGCCGGCGGCAGAGTCGCCGGAGGCCGTTGAAGCTGGACGGTAGCGCCACTGGCGGATCTGTTCCGCCGCACGCGTGGCGAGATAGCGATGCAAGCCCTCGCTGTAAGACTCCGGCCTGGCCGATACCACGCGGCCCTGCGCGTCTACTTCGACGCGAACTTCCACCGTGAGCGGGGACACGAGGCGGTTGCGAATCCCTTCAGATAGCGCGGGATCATCGCCCTGTATGCGTTGGGGAGGGCGCGCCGAGGAAGGGCGCGTTGACTCTGGCGGCCGCACTGGCTCTGGCGGCCGCGCTGGCCGTTCCGCCTCGATGCGCACAGGTTGCGGTGGTGGCGCCGCGGCAATTGGCCTCAATGGGGCCACTTCGAGCACCTGCGGTTGCGACCTGGCTGCCGTGGCCGATAGTTCGGGCGCGGCCCCTGAAAGCGCAGGCACTTCGGCGATCTGTTCTGGTTGTGATTCTGCAGCAGTGGAGCGCGTCCTCAAGTGAATCGCCAATGCCCCCAAAACCAGGACGGCAGCCACCAGCACCGCGCCCAGTCCAAACTCGAACGCACGATGCGCCTTGACGGGCCGGGGTACTCCAACGGAACGCGGAGGCTTGCTCACAGGAGGCTCGGAAGGGACAGGCGGCAAGCGTGGAGTCTCAACCACCTGAGTTTGCACGGCGTCGAGATCGAACACACCGCCCTGAGGTTCGATGCCGCGGCCCGACCAGGCGTAGGCCCGCGCATCGCATCGCGCCACAGAGAGGGGCTGCACGAGCAAGAACACATGCGAAGGATCCTGGAAGTGCCGGCTCGCCAGGTCAAGGTCGGCGGCATCCGGAGCCATCGGCCGTCCTGTGCAACTCCGGTAGAAGCCCAGGACACTCCAAGGACCAGTGCTGCGTTTGCGGGCAAGTATCTCGGAAAACGCCTCCTGGTCCGTCTCCGACAGTACCCACACAGGGCCGTGCCGGTGTTCACAAAGCACCGGGCAGATCGCCTCGATCCGGTTGGGTTCTCCGGGATGCTGGGCGGCCTGACCGAGCAGCAACCCGCCGACCTCCAGCCCTCGCTTGGGGAGCGCCACGAAGCCTTCAATGACTTGAGCCTTCAGTTGAGCCGCCGCTTCCAGGTTCCACACGAGTGCTCTGGAGGAGGCGCGGGCCGCAGCCGCTGCGCTCATCGGACCAGCAGCCCCTGCTGTGGCGCGGCGGCCCGCGCTTCGCGATGCTTCGGCTCCCGGATGTAGCCGCGGATGCGGTCCTTAGAGATCTCGTTCACCACGAGTTGCAGCGGCTGCGCGGAATCGGGCGAAGAGATGAAGACAGGCTCGAACAGGTTGATTCCTTTCTTCTCCATCTCCTGGTCGTCCACCCGAAGTTTGATCTGGTACGAGCGCCGCTTGGTGTCGGCTTTACGCAAAGAAACGGCCAGCGGCCCCACCCGCTGGAAATCTTTGTTCTTCAGCAGGTCGAATTCGTAGTAGTTGTTCTCGCCGCGCTGCCTGAGCGCCTCCAGTTCCTCCTGAGTCCGCGCGATCGAGCCGGAAAGCTCGTCGCGCGTGGAGCCGATGCGGCTGGTCAGTTCCTGCTGTGTGGTTTCGAGGCGCTGCCGGGTTTCGGCGAGTTCGCGTTCCTGGCCGGCGAGGCGGCTTTGGAGTTGGTCGACGCGCGGGTCGCGCGGTTGGGTTGCCAGCCGTTGCACGGCCCCAGCTGTGCGCCGGCGTACGGGGCTGATCTCCGGCAGAGCCGGTTCGGCTTTCGGGGCCTGTGCCGCGGTCAACGCCAACTGGTTGGCCTGCACGGTTTCATTCAATGCGATCAACCGTTGCGAGACGGTGTCGAGTTGGTTTTGCACACGGAGCAGCGACTCGCTGAGTGCTTTATTCCTCGACTCCAGTTCGGCGGCCCGATGGCGCTCGCCGGCCAGAGTGTACCAACCCATGGCCGTGGTCGCGGCCAGGATCAGCACCACAGCAGGCAGAACCCAGCGTGAAAAGACACGTTGATCGATGGGAGGCATTCTGAGGCGGCTGGGGGCAATCGTCCTGCCATTGAGAAAAAGCAATGAAATCAGCAGCATTGCCGGTGCTGCACCGCTCTTTCAAGCAATTTTTTCCGTGTTTCAAGGAAAAGAATGCCGGATGACAGTCCACGCCGTTGCCTCAGGCCAACGAGTTTCTGCTTTGGTGGTGTCTACTTGCCTTCCAGGACGAAGGTGGGCGCATACCCCTGGATGGAACTGAACCCGCTCTGGGCCGCAGTCACCCGCGAAGCGCATCCTTGCACCCTGCCGAGAAATGCCTGCGGGGTGACCTCCACATAGAGATCCCGATAGACCAGATCTCCATAAAAGTCCACAGGGAAGGAGTGCTTCAGCGCTTCTTTCTTCTCCTGTACTACGTAGGGATTGCGCAAGGCTTGCCGCAGGCCGCGCTCCCACGCGGTGTCGTTGGCCAGATCACCGTCGATGATTGGCAGTTCGCTTACCACGTCCACCGGGGCCAGAAGCAAGCCGGCGCGGTGTTTGCCGAGATAATCCAGCAAGTCGACGGTCTCGCCATTCCATGAGGTCTTCTGCTGGGACACAACACGGGTCAACGGCACAGTCTCACGAATTGCCTTCTTTTCGGCGGCCGGGAAGGACGCCGTAACCGCTTCATCTGTCAACAGGGCAAAGAGGCTGCGTTTCCGGGTCAATTCGGTGCGGAATGAATTCACGATGCAGACTTTCCCCGCCCGGTAGGCCCTTACCAGCGGGTGGGTCAGGTCGTAGCGAAGCAGGAACTCGTGCGCCTGAACTCCGCGGTAGACGAGATCGATCACGAGATCGCCGCGCCGCAGTGCATCGCCGCGAAATTCGAGATCCTCCGGCGGGACGATCTCAACGCGCAAGCCGTGTTGCCGCAGAATCTCGGCCAGCAGCATATGCTCCCGGGATTCCATAGTCTGGAACTGCTGCTTGAAGTCCAGGATGCCCACCGTGGGTTCGTGTTTTCCGTTGAACTGCTTCCACGCCCTCATCAGCGCGGTGACCAGGTGCTTGGAAGTTCCCGTTTTCGAGAGCTTGTACTTCTTGCGTAGTTCCTTAACCGGAGCGGCGTCGTAAAAGATGCTCTCCAGGAGTTCCGAGTAGACCACGCCGTGAGGCAAATCGGCCTGGGAGCCGGTGAAATGCATATGCCCGTTGTTCACCTGGCTGCCCAGCAGGCTGGCCACCGACGGAATGCTGTAGCCCGGATCCACTGCTGCCAGCATTTTTTCAGCGGGCAGAAGTTCCATCCGGTTCATTAAAGCAGGTGATTCCAACGCCATGGCGCGAACGCGGTCGATCGCCGAGTGCAACAACTCCGCCGTCTTCGCGAGGTTGGTATACTGTCGGCGGCTGATGAAATGGGGCCGCAGGACGGGAGCGACAGGCCGGTCGTTCACCAAAAGTCCGCGAGCGGCGAACGTTTCGCGCATTTCGCCCATCCAGGCTGCGTTGCGCCCTGCATCGGCTTCGAGGATTCTGTGGTAGCGGGCAACCGCCTCGCCCAACTGCGTCATAAGTTTATTGGAATCAGGGATCCTGTGTCGATTATCCCACACCGAACCCCTGTTTGTGAATGAAACGACAGGCATAGTAGTTTGTAAACTATTGTATTTAAATGTTTTAGATAGGATTTCCAAATATGAGAGGATTTACATCCACAGGGCGTTTCCGCTCACTTCCGGCCCTGGCCCTCGTCCTAAGCGCCGTGCCTCTGGTGGCTGATGAAGGCATGTGGCTATTCAACGCCTTCCCAAAGGACGCGGTGCAGTCCAAGTATGGTTTCACTGTCACCGATGAGTTCCTCCTGCACATGCAGATGGCTGCGGTGCGGTTCAACAGCGGCGGCACAGGCAGTTTCGTTTCACCGGACGGGCTGCTGTTCACCAACCACCATGTTGCGGCGGATTGCATTCAGAAACTGAGCGACGCCAAGAACGATTACATGAAGAATGGCTTCCGGGCCCGTACCCGGCAGGAGGAGAAGGCCTGCCCCGACCTGGAGGTGAACGTCCTGGTGAAGATTCAGGATGTCACCAGCCAGGTGACCGCAGGAGTCACACCCGAGACGCCGCCTGCCCAGGCGAACCAGATGAAAAGGGCCGCGATGGCTCGCGTCGAAAAGGAGTGCACTGACGTGACCGGGCAGCGGTGCGATGTGGTCACTTTATTCGCCGGCGGTCAATACCACCTCTACCAGTACAAAAAGTACACCGACGTCCGCCTGGTGTTCGCTCCAGAATTCGCCATCGCTTTCTTCGGCGGCGATCCGGACAACTTCACCTATCCGCGTTACAACCTGGACATTACCTTTTTCCGTGCTTATGAAAACGGGCAGCCCGCCCGGCCGGAACACTGGTTCCGCTGGTCAAAAGATGGAGCCAAGGATGGGCAGTTGATCTTCGTTCCGGGCAATCCAGGCTCCACCGGACGCCTGATGACCATGTCGGAGCTCGAGTTCGCCCGCGACGAATCCTATCCACTCACCCTGCGGCAGTTGCACGGGATGGAGAGTGCGGTCGGTAACTACATGAAGCGTGGGGCAGAGGAGTACCGCATCGGCAATGATCTTCTGTTCGGCGTCCAGAACAGCCGCAAAGCCTTTACCGGCTTCATGCGGGGACTCAAGGACGAGAAGTTGATGGGCGGAAAACGGAAGGCGGAGGCGGATTTGAAGGCCTCGCTGGCGGCGAAAGATCCCAAGCGAGGTGAGGAGTTCACGCGATTTCTGGTGGAGTTGAGCGACGCTTATGGCAAGTACCGCGGTTTCTTCAAGGAGTACACGCTGCTGGAGTCGCGCGCCGTGCGCGGATCTGAGTTGTTTGCCATCGCCCGGCACGTCCTGCGCTATGGCGTAGAAACGGCCAAGCCGAATGGAGAACGGTTGCGCGAGTACAACGAATCTGGTCTGGAGAGCCTGCGGCAGCGGATGTTCAGCCCGGCGCCTCTCCATCCCCAGCTAGAAACCGTTGTGGTGGCCGAATACCTTCGGTTCGCCCAGGCTGAGTTGGGCAGTGAACACCCGGTTGTGAAGGAGATGCTGCAGGGCAGAACTCCAGAAGCGGCGGCAAAAGATTACGTCGAAACCAGCCGTCTGACGGACATCGAGGTGCGCAAACAACTGGCCAATGATCCGCAGGCGGCGGCCGCTTCGCAGGACGGAATGTTGCGCCTTGCGAGAATCCTGGATGCCCCGGCGAGGGCGATCCGCAAGCGGACCGAAGATGAGGTAGAAAGCGTAGTGAACCGCGCCTCCAGCCAGGTGGCGATGGCGCGTTATGAGGTTTTTGGCAGCAAGGAGTATCCGGACGCCACCTTTACGCTCCGGGTCACCTACGGGCAGGTGAAGGGCTACCGCAACGATGCCGGGCGGCCGGTCCCCTGGGCTACCGACTTCGCGGGGCTTTATAAGAAAGAGACAGGCAAAGACCCCTACATCCTGCCTGAATCCTGGAAGAAGGCCCGCAAGTCTTTAAATCTAAAAACGCCGTTTAATTTCGTGACCACCGCGGACACTCACGGCGGCAACTCCGGCAGCGCCACTCTGGACTCAAAAGGGGAGGTTGCAGGCATCCTGTTCGACGGCAATCTGGAGGGATTGCCCAGCCGCTTCGCCTTCCTCGAAGAACAAGGCCGCAGCGTCCATGTCGCCAGTCAGGCGATCATCGAGGCGCTGCGGAAAGTGTACGCCAACGAGGAAGTTCTGAAAGAACTCGGGCAATGATCCCGTCTCGGGCCGGACTGCGCCTGATCAGACATCCGCGGTGAACGCAATCCTCCGGTTCACCGCATGAGCCGCCGCACCCCCCTGTGGCGGCTCACTCGTTTAATCCGGCCTTCCAGACCGGCGTGGCCGGATCCAAGTACTTCTTCAGCCAAGACAGGACCTCCTCCATGTGCTTGCGGCTGTTTTCGCCCTTGAGAATCCAGTGGCCCTCATCCGGATAAATGACAAATCGGGTGGGAATGCCGCGGCGCTGCAAGATTTTGAATGTGGTGAACGATTCGCTGAACGGTACGCGGAAATCGAGTTCACCCTGCGTAATGAGCATGGGGGTGGACCACTTTGACGCGTACCGGATCGGCGACTGATCGTTCCACTGGCCTTTGCCAAAGTCCCAGATAGGCGCCCCCATGCGAAGTTCGCGGGCGAGTCCTCCGTCATTCACGCCATATTGAGACTCGTTGTTCACCGCGCCAGCGTGGTTCACCATGCATCGGAACTGGTTGGTGTGGCCATTGAACCAGTTCATGAGGTACCCCCCGTAGGATGCGCCGATGGCCGCCTGCCGGGAAAGATCGATGAACGGGTAGCGGCGGGCGGCCTCCTCGATGGCCTCCAGCAACTCCTTCGCCGGACCCCGCAGCACGTCGCGTTCGATGTCGTCGGCGAACTTCTCGCCGAACCCAGTCGAGCCCGTGTAATTGGTCTGCAGTAACACGTAGCCGGGCGTGGTGAGGTACTGGCTGTTCCAGCGTGTGGACCAGGAGTCCTTGGACATCGAGTTGGGGCCGCCGTGCGGAAAAACGACCAGCGGGTACTTCTTCCCCCGGTCGAGCGCAGGCGGAAAGTAGATGATCGAGTGGATTCGCCGCCCGTTCCGGGCCTGGAACCAGAAATGCTCGGGAGCGGGCAGATCAAGCGATTCGAGGCGGGCGCGGTTGAAATCCGTGAGGAGTTTGTGGCTCCTGGCGGCCAGGTCGAGACGCACAATCTCGTTTGGCAGGTGGGAGCCACCATAGTGGGCGACGCAGACATCCGCTTCGCATTGCACCGCGGCGTATCCACCCAGTTTGGGATCCAGCGCTACTTGTGGCACGTCTGCGGCGGCGGGCATCCGGAAGACGCGATCAAAACCGTCGTCCTCAGCATGGAGCACCAAGCTGCGGCCTTTCTCCAGAAAAGCAACACCACTCACGCTGCGGTCCCATTTCGCGGTGAGCACTGCCGGTTCGCCTGGCCTGGGGAACGGGACACGCACCAGCCGGGAAAGCGAGTAGATCCGCTTGCCAGGTTCCGGACTCTTCTGCTGCAAGGCGTAGAGGGCTTGGCCGTCCGGCGAAAAGACGGGGCTGAAATAGCTCGCGCCTTTCGAGGTGAGTTGCATCTGTTCGCCACCCTTCACCGGGATCCGGTAGAGGTGCGATTCCACTTCTTCCGACATAGCCCTATGCAAGTTCGTGACGGCGATGAACACGATTTGCTCGCCATCCGGCGACCACTCCGCGCTCAGGGTCTGGCCGCCGGCAACAGGATTGGGGACTCCGCTGAATCCGGGCAGTTCGGCTAACTGAGTGCCGGCGAGGATGTCGCGGGCGGTTGCCTTCGGATCCAGATCCTGTACAAAGACGTGCGCGACGCGTTCATCCAGCCAGGCATTCCAGTAGCGGATGGGGAAGTGATCGTAGATGCGCGCGGACCACTTCCGGCCTTTCACTTCCGCAGCTTTGGCTTGGTTCGCAGCGTCGTCCGGCGCACCTTTATACACCATCGACTCGAACAGAATCCGCTTGCCATCCGGTGAGAACTTCGGGCTGGAAGCTCCAGTGGAAAGAGTAGTGAGGCGGTAGGCTTCGCCGCCGTCCATGGGCAGAACGTACACCTGCGGCGCTTCGTCACCTTCGCGGCGGGCAGTGAAGGCGAGCAGGCGGGAGTCCGGCGACCATGTGAGACCGCTTTCGGCGCCACGTGTGGCCGTGAGCCGCCTGGGCGGCGCGGAACCGTCCGCAGGTGCGAGCCATATGTCGGCCGACTGCTTGTTGGGGTCGTAATCAGGTTCGGTGAGCACGAATGCGACCTGCTTGCCGTCAGGGGACAAGACAGGAGCGCCGGTTCGCTTCATGAGCCATACATCTTCGTGAGTGATGGGCCGCTTCTGGGCTGCAAGACCGGCCAGCAGGAGGAGGGTGAGACCGAGGAGACGAATCACACGCATGATCCTCAGCATAATCCGGCGACGGTACACCGGGTCCGCGGAGTGGGATGATGTAAAGCGATGGCGGGCATGCAGAACCCGTACGCGAAAGCAGCGGCCTATGCCGGGCTGGTGTTTGTCACGCCGGTCAGCGGGTATATCGGATACCGCGTTGGGTTGTGGCTCGGTGGGCAATTGGGCACCGGCGGGCTGGACGTGGCGGGGTTGTTGCTGGGTTGTGCGGCAGGCATGTACGAAACGTTTCGCCAAGCCGTCCGGATTGAAGGACTTGACCGCAAACGGGACAAGTGACGAAGCGCGTTTCCTGAGGCGCGTAGTTCGGCTCATGGCAGTCATGACGGCTGCCGGGCCGGTGCTGTGGTGGGTCTTCGGGCGGTGGCACGGCGCGCTGAGCTTTCTGGCCGGGGCCGCGCTTTCCTGGCTGAGTTTCCTGCTGCTTCACAGGTTTGTCCGCGATGTGGATGCGGCGCTCGGCGGAGCGAAGCCAAACCCGCTTTCTTTCCTTTTACATGCCTTCCGAACCCTGATTCTCGGGGCCGCCGCGTATGTTATCGTGAAGGTGTACGAGGCCACCCCACTAGCGCTGGCGACGGGCCTGCTCGTGACCGTCGCGTCCGCTGCGGCTGCGGCGCTTGTCGATACGATCTATGCACGAAGAATTATGGTTGACGGCCCTGCTGAACAGGACGCTCGCGGGCCCGGCCAGCGCTCTGCTGACTAGCGCAGGGATTCAGCACGACCCCCACCATCCCTGGTCTAATTACATGGCCGTGGAAGTGTTTGTGATCCTGCTGTTGATGGTCACGGCGCTAATCGTCCGTTCTCGCCTCTCCGTGGAGACGCCTGGCAAGCTGCAACTGACAGTAGAGGCAGTTTACGGATTTTTGCGCGATCAGGCCAGAGATATCATCGGGTACGGATATCAGAAGCACGTGGCGATGTTTTTCACGTTCTTCATCTTCATTCTGACGTGCAACCTGATTGGCATTGTGCCGACTTTCGAGTCGCCCACGATGTATTACTTCGTGCCGGTGGGCATCGCACTGGTGAGTTTCTGCTACTACAACGGCCAAGGCATCAAGACGCAGGGCCCGTGGGGCCACCTGAAGCACTTCATGGGACCAGTTTGGTGGCTGGCGTGGTTCATGCTGCCATTGGAGATCATCAGCCACTGCATCCGGCCCGTATCGCTCACCATCCGTCTCTTCGCCAACATGTTTGCGGGTGAAGAGGTGACGATCAACTTCATGCAGATCGTGGCCATTGGGGTTCCGGTAATGCTGATGGGTCTGCACGTGTTCGTTTCGTTCCTGCAGGCGTTCATTTTCACGGTGCTGTCGATCGCTTACGTAGGCGAGGCCGTGGCGCACGAGGAACATTAAAGAGGTTTTTGGGCGGCCAGTGTGAGCCCCCGGCGTCCCAACGCACGGAGCGGAACCACCTCCTGGCGGCCGATTTGTGAAGGAGCAAACTTGAAATGAAAGTCCGTAACTTCGTTCTTTTGGCGGCCCTGCTGATGCTGGCCGTTCCGATGTTCGCCCAGGAATCCGGTGCTGCCCATCAGGGCGGCGGTTTCGTGTTGCCGGTGGCGTTTGCGATGGCCATCGCCTCCAGTTTCTGCGGCATGGCGCAGGGCAAGGCAATCGCGGCGGCGGCCGAAGGTATCGCCCGCAACCCGGGCGCAGCCGGCGCGATCCGCATCCTGCTGCTGCTTGGTCTGGCGTTCATCGAATCGCTGGCCCTGTTCACTTTCGTCAAGGCCGTCTAGCTCCGGCCATCCGGTTCTCGCGGGCTCCGGTTTTCCGCCGGAGCCCTTCGTGTTTCCGAAGCCGCCCCCGATTCCTTACGCTCTAAGAAGAAGCATATGAAGCTGCACGGGATCTTTCCTCCCATCGCGACGCCATTCAATGCAGATGGCGAGATTTACCCTGCCAAGGTGGAGCACAACGTAGCCAAGTGGAACAAACTGGCGCTGGCGGGCTACGTCGTGTGCGGTTCTACCGGCGAAAGCGTGTTTCTCACCATGGAGGAGAAGTTACAGCTCTTTGAATTGGTGGCAAAATACGCGGCGCCCGGGAAGCTGCTGATCGCAGGCACGGGTGTGGAAAGTGTGCGGGAAACTGTCCTGCTCACCAACCGTGCTGCGGAGATGGGCTACCAAGCCGCCATGGTGCGCACGCCGCATTATTACAAAAACCTAGTGCCACGTCCGGAGGCGCAGGCGCTCTACTACCGGGCGGTGGCCGATCAAGCCAAGATCCCGCTCATGATTTATAACTGGCCGCAGACGACGGGGGTGGACGTCCCGGCAGAGACGGTGGCCGCTCTGAGCGAGCACCCGAACATCATCGCTATCAAAGAGAGTTCGGGCAACCTGGAAAAGGTGCTCGAGATGCTGCGGACAGTGAAACCAGGCTTTCAGGTGCTGGTAGGGAGCGCACCAACGCTCGCGCCCTCGCTGGCTGTAGGCGCCGTGGGGGCTGTGCTGGCCTACGCCAATGCGGCGCCCTATTCGGTGATTGCCATCTGGGAAGCTCACCGGCAGCGCGAATTCGAAGCGGCCATGGACTGGCAGAACCGGATCGGCCGCGCGGCGGCTCTCGTCACCAGCAAGTACGGAATTCCCGGGCTAAAGTACGCCATGGATTTGAACGGGTATTACGGCGGACCGGTGCGGCTGCCGCTGGTTCCGCCCGGACCGGAGGCGAAGCGCGAGATTGAAGAAGCGTTCCGTGATTTGAAAGGCTAGAGGGATGCGCGGCGCGCTGTTCCTGCTGATGTGGTGCTGCCTCGGAGCCGAGCAATTCACTCCGCAGGCGATCGGGTATAAGGACCTGCAAGGTGAGAGGAAGCGGTTGTTCGACCAGTTGGCCGCCGAGAGTGGAGAAGGGAAGAATCCGCTGGAATTCTTTCTGGCACTCGAACTGACCGATCGCACAACTTTCGACGCGGTGACCCATGCGCTTTCGCGTCAGTATCTGACTGCGGCCGACAGGCGGCGGCTGGGTACAGCGATAGAACTGGTGGAGCGCGTAGAGAGAGTCGTGGGGGCGCGGAAAGGGGAGCGAGGCGACCAGCAGTTCCGCATTTACTGCCAGCTCAAACCGGGCGCCACTGCGCTGCTGGGCGAGTCGCGCGAGTTCTTCCGCGACAAGGACAACACGGTCTTCCATCGCGGCTACCCAATCTGTTTCCGCTCAGGCGGCAGGGTGCCGTCCATCCAGTTCTCCATTTCGCGGGACGGGCGCCGCGCCGACATCGATGTGGACTACCGCAGCAGCCGCCTGCCCAAGAGCCTCTTCAACGGGCACCTGCGGGCGTCAAACTCCGACGTCACGGCCGGCCGTAATTTTCGCAGCCATACCCGCAAGTGGAGCGGACTGGTGGCATGGTGGCGCGCCTTGCTTGGCCAAAGCCCCGCGGTTGAGCAACCCGGCGGACAAGTGGTGGCGGCGGCTGTGGCGATTTCTCCCAACCGGCCGGCCCTGGATGCCGATGCAGCTTTAGAGGAGGTGGCGATCGAGTTTTTGTCCGACTGGCTGATCCGCCGCAATCTGCGCGAGGCGATGGAGGTGGTTTCCGCCGAGGTGTCTTCTTGCGGTAACTCCGACAGTGATGTGGAAAACGAAACACTGGCGGGCGTGCCGGCGCGCCGTCTGTTTGAGAGCATTCTGCGGCAAGGCCTGCGGACGAACCGGCGGGTCAGTAAATTGTCCGATGTCATCGAGGCAATCAACCCCTGGGACGAGGAGTACCGGCTGCGCACTCACGCCTACGAATCGTTGTTCAGCCTGTCGGCCATCAGCGAGCAGGAGGCGGAGGAGTTTTTGTGCCGCCGTTTAACGGTGCTGGGTCAGGAAGAGGCAGTTGAGGAGGCCGACGGCAAAAGGTACTTGATGATTCTTCAGTTCCACCAGTCCAGCGGGGTGCTGAGCCTGTTATGGCAGCAGACCCCGCAGGGCTGGCGGATCACCGCTTTTGATCAGGAAGAGATCTGAGCCGCAGCGGTTGCGGCAGGTTCACCGTTCGCTGATACCGTTGCGGTAGCCAGCAGCGCCAGTTCGGTGGACGCCACCTGCCGCACGGCTTTGTCAATCGGTTCAGGCGCTTCGATCTCTTCCGCGGTAGTGGCGGAGAGATCCTTGAAACGGCGGGCGGAAACCAGCACGCGGCTTTCGTAGCCGCCGACTGTGCGGTTGTAGGAATCGACGGCGCGCTCCAGACCCCGCCGCAGGTCGTCGAAGTTGCTGGTCATCGTCAACAGCCGGTCGTACAGTTCCTTGCCCAAGTCGCTGATTTGCTGCGCGTTCTCTGCCAGACGCTCCTGGCGCCAGCCGAACGCTACAGCTTTCAGCAGGGCGATGAGCGTGGTTGGTGTGGCCAGCAGAACCCGGTTGGAAACGCCGTACTCGATCAGTTCCGGATCCTGCGAGAGGGCAGCCGAGAAAAAGGCCTCGCCGGGGAGGAAGGCCACCACGAAATCGGGCGCTTTTTCGAATTGATCCCAGTAGTTCTTCGCGGCCAGACGCTGGATGTGAGCGCGGACCTGCCCGGCGTGTTCGGCCAACTTGCTCCGGCGTTCGCCCTCATCTGTGAGGTCAATTGAATCCAGATAGGCGGACAGGGACACCTTGGCGTCCACCACGATTTCGCGGTGGTTGGGCAAACGGACGATCATGTCAGGCCGGAGGCGCCCGTTCTCAGTCTCTACGGCCACCTGCTCTTCGAAGTCGCAGTGGTCTACCATGCCGGCCATTTCCACGACGCGGCGAAGCTGGATTTCGCCCCACCGGCCGCGCACGGCAGGCGACCGCAAAGCGTTCACCAGCTTGGAGGTTTCGGCCTCGATCTTTGTCTGGGCCTGGTTGAGGAGATGCACCTGCTCGCGCAGCCCGGCGAAGGAATCCACGCGGTCCTTTTCCATCCGGTCCACGGCTTCCTTGAGGGGTTTCAAAGACTCTTCGATGGCTTTGGAGCGGACATCCAGGTCACCTTTGGCAGACTCCTGGGCCTTCTGGAACGCGGTTTCGGCCAGGGTGAGGAAGTTCTGGTTGTTGGCCGTCAGGGCTTCCGCGGCGACGCCTTTAAACGTCTCTGCCATGCGGGCTTGAGCCTCTTCGATCGCTTTGAGCTTCTCCGCCTGGGCCTTTTCAGCCTCGTCCAGGCGCGTGAGCAGCGAGGCGTGACGGGCGTGCAAAGCGGAGACTTCGCTCTGCGCGATAGCCAGGGCTGTCTCCTTGTCGCGCAGGGTGTCTTCCAGCCGGGCGACTTGCGCGGCCCGCTCATTGGACAGTGTCTCAGCGGCAGCCTGGGCGGCGGCGGCGGCCCGGTGCTGTTCGTTGAGTTCGATCAGCCGGTTCCGTTCGGCATCGAGTTCTGAGCGCAGGAGTTCAATGGTCTTCTCTCTTTCTTCGATGCGGGCTTTGAATTCGGCGATCTCGGCCTCGCTGGCGGCCAGGCTGGGAGTGCGGCTTCCCTTGGTCAGGGCCATCGAGAGGATGGCGCCTCCGAGAATGCCAAGCACCAGCATCAGGAGATAAATGAGGGGCTCCATAAGTTGTTACTCTTTCTGTTCTATCGGGTTCCCGGGGGCCGGGCTTCACCCCAGACTTAGGGGAGGAAACACCTGAATTTGCGGGGCGGGTCCGGCAGAAGCGAAACGCCGCCCCGAAATTCTCCGGGGCGGCGTTCTGGAGTGACATAAGCCGGTGGTTCAGGAGCAGCCGCTTGTGCCGCCGCAGTTTTCGCACTTATAGCAGGAGCCGTTGCGGGTCATCAGACCGCCGCACTCCGAGCAGACAGGGGCGTCGGAGCCGCCGTCTTCGAAGGCCAGCTTTTGCTGGGGTTGGGGTTCGGTGACGCGGAGTTTGGTGCTGTCGCCAGCTTCGTTTTCGATCGAGTTGGGACCCAGGAATTTGAGCCCGAGCCAGCGGAACATGTAGTCCATGATCGACTTGGCATAGGGAATCTGGGTGTTGCCGGTATAGCCGGATGGCTCGAAGCGGACGTGGCTGAATTTGTCGACGAAGAACTTCAGCGGCACGCCGTACTGCAGACCATAGCTGACGCTGGTGGCGAAGGAATCCATCAAGCCCGAAATGGTCGAGCCTTCCTTGGCCATCGTAATGAAGAGCTCGCCGGGGGTGCCATCCTCAAACAGGCCGACGGTGATATAGCCTTCGTGGCCGGCGATGGAGAACTTGTGAGTGATCGACTGGCGCTCGTCGGGCAGTTTGCGCCGCACGGGACGGTAGACGATTTTCTCTTCGACGGCAGGCTTGGCGGCCAGGGATACGCTGGACTTCTTTTCGCCCTTCTTGTCGCCGGAGCTGAGCGGCTGGACGCGCTTGGAGCCGTCGCGGTAGATGGCCACGGCTTTCAGCCCGAGCTTCCAGCTCTCGATGTAGGCGTTCATGATGTCCTCGGGCGTGGACTCTTCGGGCATATTGATGGTCTTGGAGATGGCGCCGGAGATAAAGGGCTGAACGGCGGCCATCATGCGGATGTGACCGGTGTAGTGGATGGTGCGGGTTCCGTTGGCCGGTTTGAAGGAGCAGTCGAAGACGGGCAGATGTTCGGGCTTGAGTTCAGGTGCGCCTTCAATGGTGCCGGTGTTGTCGATGTGGGCGACAATCTTCTCCATCTGGGCGGGGGTGTAGCCCAGGCGGATGAGGGCCTGCGGCACAGTGTTGTTAACGATCTTAATGACGCCGCCGCCGACCAATTTTTTATATTTCACCAACGCGAGGTCGGGTTCGATGCCGGTTGTGTCGCAATCCATCATGAAGCCGATGGTGCCGGTGGGTGCGATGACAGTGGTTTGGGCGTTGCGGAACCCGGTACGCGTGCCCACTTCGTAGGCGGACTGCCAGCAGTCGCGGGCGGCTTCGAGCACGGCTGGAGGCACGAGCTTGGAATCGATCCTGGAAACCGCCTCACCGTGCATCTTGATGACGCCGAGGAAGGGCTGTTCGTTGATGGCGTAGCCAGGGCAGGGGCCGACGACCTCGGCGGTGCGGGCGGAGGTGAGGTAGGCCTGACCGCACATGATGGCGGTGATCGCTCCAGCCCAGGCGCGGCCCTGGTCGGAGTCATATGGGATGCCCA
The DNA here is from genome assembly GCA_964460395.1 of uncultured Solibacteraceae bacterium. Classification (GTDB taxonomy): domain Bacteria; phylum Acidobacteriota; class Terriglobia; order Bryobacterales; family Bryobacteraceae; genus CAYWQS01. The sequence continues at coordinate 34,619 of CAYWQS010000019.1, forward strand.
TCGACATCAGCAGCGAGCCGAGGTTGGCAAAGCCAAGGCCGAGGGGACGGTAGTCGTGGGAATTCCGGGCAATCTTTTCCGTAGGATAGCTGGCGTTATCCACGATGATTTCCTGGGCCAGGATGACGGTATCCACCGCATGGCGGAAAGCCTCGACGTCAAAGGCGCCGTCGGCCTTGAGGAACCGCATGAGGTTGAGCGAGGCCAGGTTGCAGGCGGAGTCGTCCAGGAACATGTACTCCGAGCACGGGTTGGAAGCATTGATGCGGGCCGTGTTCTTGGAGGTGTGCCAGCGGTTAACCGTGGTATCGAACTGCATTCCCGGGTCGCCGCACTGCCAGGTGGCCTCGGCGATAGCCCGCATGAGGTCGCGGGCGCGGAACTGCCGGACGTTTTCACCACCCACTACGGACTTGGTCCACCATTCCTTGTCTTCCACCACGGCCTGCATGAACTCGTCAGTGGCGCGCACGGAGTTGTTGGCGTTCTGGAAGAAGATCGAAGAATAGGCTTCGCCATCGAGCGAAGGGTCGTAGCCGTTGTCCACCAGGACGTGGGCTTTGCGCTCTTCCTTGGCCTTGCACCAGATGAACTGCTCAATGTCGGGGTGGTCGGCGTTAAGAATTACCATCTTGGCGGCGCGGCGGGTCTTGCCGCCTGACTTGATGACGCCGGCGAAGGCGTCAAACCCCTTCATGAACGAAAGCGGGCCGGAGGCGCGGCCGCCGCCCCAAAGGACTGCGTTCTCTTCGCGGAGGGTAGACAGATTGGTGCCTGTGCCCGAGCCCCATTTGAAAAGCATGCCCTCGGTCTTGGCAAGGTCGAGAATCGATTCCAGGGAATCCTGGACGGAGTTGATAAAGCAGGCCGAGCACTGAGGCTTATGGGTGGATTTGTCCAGCTTCTTGATCGTGTCGGTAGCCTCGTCGTAATACCAGCCGTAACCGCGGTTTTCTTCCTTGACGCCGACGTTGAACCAGACCGGGGAGTTGAAACAGGCCTTTTGGGTGAGCATCAGGTGGGCCAGTTCGTCCCGGAAGTTTTCGGCGTCGTCCAGCGACTTGAAGTAGCGCCCCTCAATACCCCATTCGGTGATGGTGTCAACCACGCGGTGGACCAACTGCGCCACGGAGCGTTCGCGTTCCGGTGTCCCCATCCGGCCATGGAAGTATTTGGAGGCGACGATGTTGGTCGCGGTTTGCGACCAGTCGGCGGGCACTTCGACATCCTTTTGCTCGAAGATCACCGCGCCTTTGTCGTTGCCGATCGACGCAGTGCGAAGTTCCCATTTCACCTCGTCATAGGGCGTCTTCCCCGGCTCCTGGCGGGTGGTAAAGTAGCGCGGGAACCGCAAACCGCGGCGTTCCTCCTTGCGCAGATTCCGGCGGAATTGAGAAGAATGAGCACTGAGGTCCACACTCAGTTGTCCCATGGGGGTCACTCCTTCGCTGGTATTTCTACTGATCTGAGGGGCTACCCAAGGCGTATTCCCGCCGCCGGGATTACCTAGGGCGCAATTGGTACGGTACCCCAAGATCTAGTAGGGGGTCAATCCCCTTTTCTATATAGTGTGGGTAATGTACCCCTATCTCGTTGAACCGAATTGAAATCGAGCCCGACGAACTCCTAGCGTAACTCTGTGGAAGAGTTGTGGGCCGCGTGCATCCTGCCGCCATTCCTGATTCACTAGAAAGCCATGAGACGAAGAGAATTCTTAGGCGCCCTGGCGGGCGGGGCGGCGGGAGCGTGGGGCCAGGGCACAAGGAAAACGAATTTTGTCTTCATCCTGGCGGACGATTACGGGTGGCGGGACACGGGCTGCTACGGAAACCCCTACTTTGCGACACCCAACCTGGACCGGATGGCGGCAGAGGGAGCGCGGTTTACGCAGGCCTATGCCGCGTGTCCGGTGTGTTCTCCCACGCGGGCCAGCATCCTGACCGGAAAGTACCCGGTGAGGACGGGAGTGACAGACTGGATTCCCGGACGTCCGACGCCGGAGAAGGGCCCGGTAATCACGCCCAAGACGGCCACGGAACTGGCGCTGGGGGAAACGACGATCGCAGAACGGTTGAAGCCGGCGGGGTACCGGAGTGCGAGCGTGGGCAAGTGGCACTTGGGGGGCGAGGGCTTCTCCCCGGTCGAGCACGGCTTTGACCTCAACATTGGCGGGGACCACCGGGGCAGTCCCCCGCCTAGCCCGAAGCCGTTTTTCGGGCCCTTTGAACTGCCGAACCTGAAAGCCGGCCCAGGAGAGTTTCTCACCGAGAAGTTGACGGAAGCGGCCGTTTCGTTCATTGAGCAGAACCGGGCCAACCCGTTCTTGCTTTACTTGCCGCATTACACCGTGCACATCCCGCTGGCGGCGCGGGACGAGCATGTGGCGCGCCACCAAGTCAAGGCGAAGGGACGGTACGACCCGGTGTACGCCGCGATGGTGGAGAGTCTGGATCAGAGCGTGGGCGCTGTCTTGAACGCCATTGACCGGGCGGGGCTGAAAGAACGGACGATGGTGGTGTTCTTCTCGGACAACGGCGGACTGCGGTATGAAGGCAAGTCAGAACAACTGGTAACGGATAACAGCCCGCTCCGAGCGGGCAAGGGGCATCTCTACGAGGGTGGCATCCGGGAGCCGCTGCTGGTGCGGTACCCGGGTGTGGTGCGGCCGGGGCAGGTGATCGACACGCCGGTTTCGAGCGTGGACTTCTACCCCACCATTTGTGAAGCAGCGGGCGTTGAAGCGGGGGAGGTGGATGGAGTGAGCCTGCTGAGCTTGCTCCGCGGCGGGCGGTTGAAGCCGCGGCCCCTGTTCTGGCATTATCCGCATTACTCAAACCAGGGGGGCGAGCCAGGCAGCGCCGTGCGCGAGGGCGACTGGAAGCTCATTGAGTTCCACGCCAGCGGCCGGAAGGAACTCTACAACCTGCGGGACGACATCGGGGAGTCGCGTAACCTCGTAAAGCGCGAGCCGAAGCGGGCCCAACGTCTCTACGCGCTGTTGGAAGAGTGGCGAAAGGAGAGTGGGGCTGTCGTGCCCGCGAAGAATCCCGGCGCGGATCCTCAGTGGCCCGGCCTTGGGTTACGGGGAGAGGAGAAGCAGACGGCGCCGCTGCAGTAGAGACGCAGTTCGACATCCGGCCGCAGGAAAGTGGGTTCTGTGAAGACGGGGCGGTAGAGTGGCCGCTGGCCGGGGGGCCGTTGTTCGTACAGCCAACGAACGAGATCCGGCTCGAGCTCAGGAGTGACGACGATGATGGAGGAAGGGTCGGCCGTGGGGTCCACGGCACGGCGCCACTGCTGGTTGGCATAGCGCCGCCAATACCAGGGCAGAGGCCACAGATTTTGCGTGGAGAAGACTTGGATGGGCTGCTGCGCTTCGCGTGCGAGAGACTCTGTCCGGGCAGCGAAGACTTGCGCCGCGGGATGCGTTTCCGAATAGGCGTAGGGTGTGGGACGTACGAAGAATCCTGTGGACAGAATCAGCGCCACCACACCGGCCTGCCACGCTTTGGGCGGAGTGGCCAGGGCGAGCAAGGGCCACCACCACTGAACGGCGCACCATGGCGTTTTGTAAGGCAAGACGATGTACAGCAGCAGCAGGGAGAGTGCGTAGAGCAGCAGGAAGCGTTCCGTGCGGCCTCGCCAAATCGCCAAGGGTAAGAGGAAAAGTTCCCAGCGAAGGACGCTGAAGTAAAACCACCAGGGATGAGCGTGGGCTGAGCCGAAGGTCCTGGCGCCCAGAGCTTGGGGCAACGCGGCTACCTCGGCAGCCAGGTGCGGCAATTCGCGGAGGCCATTGGAGAGCAGGAACGTGGTGGTGAACACGCAGAGAGCTACGGCATGCCACAGGCGCTCTGCCGGAAAGGGCTGACGGCGGCAGGCGAGCAGGGCAATAGTGAGCGCCGCGAGGCTGAGGAAGGCGGTGTCTTTGGTCGCCAGCATCACGCCTGCAGCAAGGCCGGCCACCCACCAACGTGCGGCGTCCTGGCGGCGCAGTTCGAAGAGGAGGATGGCGGAGGCGAGGGCCAGTAGCATTTCGGGGATGAAATCGCGGCTCCAATAGACAAGCCCGGGCGACAAGGCCACGAGCAGGCCGCCCCAGAAGGACATGTATGCGGCGACGAGACCCGCGAGGGCGGCGCCGGCCAAAGCGGGCACGATCCGGAGGCGGAATTCGGTGAGGGACGAAAGATCCGTGGCGCCGGTGGTGTAATTGACGAGGGCAGCGAGTCCTGCGAGCACGATGCCGTGGTAGTCGCGGGCCTGGTAATGAAACGGCAGGTTGGCGAGCAACGCGCCTGCGCGGTCCGCCTGGATAGCCTCGTCAGCGTGGACAGGCCTTTGGCTGAGAACAGGCACCCGCAAGAGGAGAGCTATCGCCGCAACGGCCAAGCCGGCGCGCCAGGGGGCGTTCATGGCAGAGGCTTGCCGTAAACTTCGACTTCGACGTAGTGGTTCGCGCCCGAGGCAGTGCTGCCGTTGGAATAGAGGCGAATGTAGCGGGCTTCGACGCCGCGGGCATCGATGAGTTTGCCCTCGGCGGTTTCGACGTAGTTCATGTCCTTACCCAGGCCCAGGCCCGCGGTGTTGTCGTGATCATTGTTGAATAGCGTTTCCACGCTGGCGAGGAAGTCGGGATCGTTGGCGGCTTGCACGACGATGTCCTGGTAAACGCGGGCAGTTTTGTGATAGTGCCACACGGCGATGGCGTAGATAACATGCCGGGACTGGAGATCGATCGTGACGTGTTGCACGCCGGGCTTAAGTTCTACAAAGCTGCCGTCCTTGCCTTCCTTGTCGCCGTCGGTGATCTGCTCGAGGTCGCCGATGGCCGGATCGAGATCCGAGGCGGTGACTGGTTTGCTCTTGGCGACGTTCGTGGTTCCGGCGGGGGCCAGAAAGGGGGAGCGCGGCTTGCCCAATGGTTTTTCGAGGTTCGGAACCTTCACGTTGATTGGCGTCCCTTCGAACATCGGCTTGGGCAGGACGATGGGAAGAGGCTGGAGGCCCTGAGCACAGAGTGGAAGGGAAATGGCCAAGCACAAGATGGCAGTACGCATGGTTTATTGACGATACTTCAGGCTGTTTTCGAGCCGGCTGGCGGCGGTTTGAGCCTCGGCGGCGACCGTTGAGTCCTGGGCGAGAGCCTTGGCTACCTGCAGAGCTTCGGGGCAAACGAAGCGCGGCAGGGCGGCGAGCACTGCCCGCTTCTCCTCGACAGGGGGATTCATGGCGAGAGCAGCTTTCAACTGAGACACGGACTCCGCGGGCGTGAGTTCGGAGGGTTGGGAGACGAGGCGGATGTAGCCGCGGAGCGCGAGGATGCGGAGCGGCTGTTCGGCATCAGCGCCGGCGACCCGCAGGAGTTCGGTTGCTGGGGCCTGCGTGGGCCACTCGGTGAGAGCCAGGATTGCGGCACGGCGCAGTGTGGCGTCGGGCGCAGAGAGGACCTCGGTGAACAGCGGAAGGGCTTCGGGCCGGCCGGCCTGGCCCAGGACAGACAGAAGGCTGGTGCGGTCCTCGCTGGAGGACGCGGATCGATAAGTCTTGAGGATGGGATCGAGGCCGGTTTCTGGATGGCGTTTCAGAGTGGACGCCAGCATTCGCTCGGCTTCACGTTTTTCAGTGCCGGCTGTGGCTGCGGCCAGCAAGGGAACCAATGAAGGCAGAGAGTCTGCGGGCGCGATGTCGCGTAAGGCGCGCAGGGCTTCCCTGCGCACGTTGCGGTCGCCGGACTGGAAGACGGTGATGACTTGAGGCGTGGCTTCGGCGAGGCCGCGTTCGGCGCAGGCGCGCACGAGTTCGGCTTGGATCGGTGACTCCGCGGAAACGATGGCGGAGCGGATGGTGGCATCCACGCCAGGATCAGCGAGGCGCCACAGGCTGCCGCGGGCGGCTTCCTGCTCAGGGCCTTCGGAGGAAGCGGCTCGAGTGGCCAGAAGGAGCACGTCGTCCTGCGTGCCAAAGGCGGCGAGTCCTTGCAGTCCGGCCAAGCGAATCTCAGGCTCGGGCGAATCGATTGCGCGCAGGAAGAGGGGACGGGCGCCTGGGCTTTTGCGCTCGGTGAGGGCGGTGAGCACCCAGACCTGCGCGCGAGGGGCAAACGATGCGACTTGCTCCATCAGCCATGCAGCGTGCCCGTGGGCTACGAGGCAGCGGATGGCGCGCGACTGCAGAACTGGGTCCGGCGTGCGGGCCGCCGACTGGAGAAGGGGCAATGCTGCTTTTGGATCGGTATTGAAGAGGCCCTCCAGTGCAGCCGCGCGGATCAATGGCGGTTCGCCCTCTGCGGCCAAAGTCCGGTAAATCGAAGCGCCTTTGGGCCCGAGGCGCGCGGCAAGATCGAGGGCGGCCTCACTTGCGGCGGGATTTTTCTCGCGGACAGCCAGCAGAGACGCGGCATCCTGTGCGGTTCCAGTGCGTCCCAAGGCCCAGGCGGCCGCTTGGGCCAACGCGGTATCCCGGTGACCGAGCCACTGGCGGTAGAGGGGGGATGAGAGGTGGCGGCGTGTGAGAGATTCAATCAGCCCGAGCCGGATCTTGCCGTCTGCCTTGGGGAGGGCCTGAAGCAACGCCCGGTCCGCTGCGGCGCCGGGGATCCGGGTGAGCGCAAAGCGCGCGATTTCGGCAAGCTGGGGATCGAACAGCAGGCCGGTGAGGGCGGGGACGGAGGTTTCGGTACCCAGCAGGCTCAGTTGGCGGCAAGCATAGTCCTTTGCATCGGGTGTCGAATCGCTGGTGAGAAGTTCAAGCAGCGCGGTTTCGAAGCTCTGACGCCGTGCTGGATCCTGAATGGATTGCCGGATAGCGGCATCGATGGCTTCGAGCGGAGCCGGAGGCTGGCCGAAGCGCCAGGAAGCGGCGGCACGCGTCAGGGCCTGTGGATCCGGAGGTTGCAGAAAGAGGAGCAGTAAAAGAGCGAGCATGAAAAATCCCAATCACAATCCGGTATAAGGGGCACGCATCGGCCGCGAGAGCAGCCGTGCGGCCACGGGGTCGTCGAGAATCTGTTCCGCCGCCGGATCCCAGCGTACGGTGCGGTTGAGGAGGATGGAGATCAGGCCGAGGTATCCGGGCGTGGCGGAGCGGAGGGCCACATCAGGAGGCGTCAGCGTAGCGGCGCGGGTCCGCACGCAATCGAGAAACTGCTGGTGATGGCCGGGCGAAACGGGCAGGCGAATTTCGGACGGCCGCAGTTTTTCCGTCAACAGAGAATGCGGTTCGGCCTCGAATGCGTTGCGGTCGACATAGATCCAGCCACGCTCGCCAATCCACCGGGTTCCGCGGCGGATTTTAGTCTCGTCTCCTTCGATCATCATTGTGAGACCGGAGGCATAGCGTGCCTCGACGCGGTACATGGCCGGAGCATTCCAGGCCCGGCAACTGCCAGGGAAGGTGCCGGTTCCTCGGACCTCCACGGGCCCGGTATCGTCCAGGCCAAGGCCCCAATGGGCGATGTCGACATGGTGGCCGATCCAATCGAGCAGCAGGCCGCCGCCATAGTCGAGGTGATAACGCCAGTTTTTGTGGAGGCGGGCGGGAACGTAGGGTGCGGCGGGGGCCGGCCCCAGCCAGCGATCGTAGTCGAAGTCTGGGGGCGGCGGGCAGGGCGTGTCCTGCGTCATGGTGCCTGCAAAATCGTTGTATCCACCGGGCAGACCGACTTCGACGCGGCGGACTTCTCCAAGGCGGCCGTTGCGCACCAGTTCGCAGGCATGGCGGAACTGCGGGAGAGAACGCTGCCAGGAACCGGTCTGCCAGACGCGCTGGTGGCGCCGGACGGCGTCGCGGATAGCCTGACCTTCCGCGTAGTTGTGGGCAAGAGGTTTCTCCCCATAGATATCTTTACCGGCGCGGGCGGCGTGCACACCGGCCAAGCCGTGCCAGTGGTCAGGCAGGGAGAGCGCGACCGCGTCGATACGCGGATCGGCGAGAAGTTCTTCGTAGTGGGGGGTGGAGCGGCAGTCCGAATTGCCGTATTTGGCGTTCACGGTGAGGCGGGCCTTTTCACGGTGCGCGGGTTCGAGGTCGCAGACGGCCACGACGCGGGCGGCTGGCAGGTCCAGGAAGCTGTGCACGTTATTCATGCCCTGCCACCCGGCGCCGATACATGCGACAGTGACAGTTTCGTTTGGGGAGCCGCGCAGGAGCAGCGCCGGGCTGGCGCCCAGCGACAGGAATGTGCGCCTGGGAAGCATCGTCATCGCGCTGGCTTGGCGAATCGGCTAGGGGTGTCGTCGGCCTTGAGGTCGCCCAGGGCATACTGGATCCCGGCAAGAAAGTGTTCGAGGTAGCGGGGATTGAGATAAGTAGCCTTGTTGTGGCCGAGGAAGGTATAGAAAACGCGCCCCTGGCCGTAGCGCTTGATCCAACTCACCGGGAAGTCGCGGTCGGCTTGGCGTTCGGGCAGAATCCGGCGGCCCTCCATGCTGGTGAGACTGGTGTCGATGCTGAGCAGGACGCGGACGGCCTCACGGGAGTAGGGCGACATCATCTGGAAGACTTCGTCGGTGACATCGAAGGGCTGAGGCCCGAACATCTTGACAAGCGGATGTTTCGGGTCCTCCGCGCGGACTTTGTAGGTGTCGCGGTGGCTCCAGGGGTGGCCGCCGTTTTCATAGCCGCCTACCATGACACCAAATTCGGGGAACTGGTCGTACTTCGGATATTGGACGAACGTGGCGGGCCCACCGGCATGAAAAGCGACAAACCCTTTACCTTCACGGACGAACTGGAGCAGCGACATGCGCAGTTCGCGATCGTCGGTCAGGACGCCCGTGGTGTTCATGAAACAGATGGCGTCGAACTCTTTGATTTTGCCGGGGCGCCAGAACTCAAGGTCGCCGCTGACAGTAGCTGTCCAGGCCCCGGTTCTGGCGCCGAGGCGTTCGAGCATCAGGTTGCCGAGGGGGACGGATTCGTGGTGGATTGTCACCGGCTTGCCATCGCGGATATCACGGTTGAACACCAGCAGTCTGCGCGGCGCGGCGGGGCGTGCCGGTGCTTTTGCAGGCAAGGTAGCTTCGAGTTGGGTTCTTTCTTCCGGAGGCACCTCCGGCATGGGAGGCTGCGCGGCGGCGAGGGCGGTTGCGAGGAGAAGGGGAGTCCAGTAGTGCATGAGTGACTTCATTTCACGGGCTAGAGTCGCCAAGGGGCACGCATCGGACGGGTCATCATCCGGTTGGCCATCGGATCGTCGAGGAATCTTTCGGCAGCGGGATCCCAGCGCAACTTGCGCCCAAGGCGCATGGCGATATCGGCGTGGTGGCAGACAGCGTCGGCACGGACGGCCGCCTCGATGGGCGAGATGACGGGTGAGCCAGTGCGCACGGCGTCCAGGAAGTTGCGGCGGTGATCGTTGCTGTAGAGGACGCGAACATGGCGGGCGCCGATGATGGTGCGGGCCAGTTTTTCGGGATGCACATGGAAACTGTTACGGCTGACGTGAATCCAGCCCTCCGTTCCCTCAAAGTGCATGCTCATCCATTGCAGCCGGAACTGCCAGGCGCGCTTCAAGGCAGTCGGCATGTCCATATGGATCAGCGTGACCCCGTTGGCATACCGGTGTTCGGCTTCCCAGCGCGCGGCGGTATCGTAAAGGCCGCCGGTCATAAACTCACCCCAGGCCTCGGTTTCGATGGGCCCGGTATGATCGGCATCGAGAGCCCACTGGGCGATGTCGACATCGTGGATGCCCCAGGCACTGCCGAGACAGCCCAACGAATAGTCGTAGATGTGGGTCCAGTTGCGGGTACAGCGTTCGTCGCAGTAGGGGGCTTCAGGGGCTGGCCCGAGCCAAAAATCGTAATCCAGTTCTTCCGGGACTGGCTGGGGCCGGTGCAGTTGATTGGGGGGTGCGGTCGCGGAACCAATGAGAATCCGTTTGAGTTGTCCGATGTAGCCGTTGCGCACGAGTTCCACAGCGCGGCGGTAGTTCTCCGAGGACCTTTGTTGCGTGCCGAATTGGAAGACGACGCCCGAGCGGACTACGGCCTGGCGAAGGGCTTTATTTTCTGCGATGCTGCGGCTGGCGGGTTTCTCGAAGTACATGTGTTTGCCGCGGCGGGCCGCTTCTACCCCGATGAGGGCGTGCCAGTGATCCGGGGCTGCGGTGAGGATGGCGTCGATGTCGGCGCGGGCCAAAAGTTCGCGGAAATCGTTGTAGGCAGCGCAGCTCGTGTCTCCGTATTTCTCATCCGCAAGCTGTTTGGCTCGTTGGCGGAAGCTGCGGCGGACGTCGCAAACCGCGATCACGCGCACGTCCGGGGACTGGAGGAGAGCGCGGTGGTGGCCCAATCCCATGCCTCCTACTCCGATGACACCCATCTGGATACGGCTATTTGCCGGCGGAACGCCGGCTCTGCCTAAGGCGCGGGCAGGGACGAAGGCCGGCGGCGCCCCAAGCAAGGCCGCCGCGGCGCCCAGCAGGCGGCGCCGCGGCACTGTGCGGGTCAGGTTCATCTCAATCCGGTTCTACCACTCCAGGCGGATCTGCGCCTGAATCTCGCGCGGGATGGCGGAGTCGAAGCGGTTGTTGCGGTCGATGACGTTGGTAACCTTGCCTGCCACCCCAGCGGCGTTGATCGTGGTGTTGGGGTCCTGCCAGTTGGGATGGTTCAACGTGTTGGTGGCAAGGAACTCGAGCCGCAGGCGGACGCGTTCCTTGATCATGAAGTGCTTGGCGATGCTGTTGTGCATGACTTGCGTTCCCGGTCCGATGATGGCGCCTTTGGGAGCGGAACCGAAAGATCCGACGGCAGGTGCGCCGAAGGCACCGAGGTCGAACCAACGGTCGATGGTGGGGTTGCCCAGGTTGGGGTTGCCGATCCGGTCCGGGCGCAGGGTGACGACGGGACGGGTGGCATTGGGCGTGAAGCGGGTGCCTGTGGGGTCGGGCCCACTCCAGAAGGGCGTGAGCGCCCGGCCGCTCTCGATGGCGGCGATGGTGGAGAGTTGCCAGCCTCCCAATATGCCTTCGGCCCACCGGTTCATGCCGTTCGCCCATTTGCGGCCCTTGCCGACGGGCAAGTCCCACATGGAACTCATGGACCAGCGGTGGAGCGGCATGCGTTCCCACCAGGCACGTTCGCGGCGGCGATCGAAGGCGTATTCCGGCGTCTGACCGTCTTCGAGATCACCGATGTCCTTCGCCCAGGTGTAGTACGTGCGGAAGTAGAGTCCGCCACGGGCGCGGCGTTCCGCCTGCAAGGTGAGTGCGTGGTATTGGTGCCCGGCGCCGTTATCGAAGAAATTGATGCTGGGGTAATTGGGGAATCGGCGGGGTTTGTTGACGTATAACTCGCTGTTGGCGAGCGGCGAGTTGACGTCGTAACCCCAGACGCCCTGGCGGGTGCCCGTGCCAGTGTAGTTGGCAAGGAAACCCATATCCCAGCGCTGATGTTCAATTGTGAAACTGTACTGGATGACGCGGCCGATCTTGATGTCGGGTTTCACGCTGTTGGGGATGCTGACCGTAGAGGGGCCGGCCGTCCCTGTACTGGGAAAGACCACGGGCAGCACAAGGGGGTTGTCGGTAGGGTTGGTGAAGTCGGGTTCGTTCAGCACATAGGGCAGTCCGGCCGTGGCAACCCCGCGGGGCGCTTGGTTGTAAGCGATGCCGAAGCCGCCGCGGACGACGGTATTTGCAAAGGGCCGGTATGCGAAGCCAAAGCGGGGCTGCCAGTTGTTCCAGTCTGTCTGAATCAGCCGATCTGGCCGGTTCGCTTGCGAAGCTTCCACGACGTCGACGTAATTGCGGGGGAACAGCCGGTTGACCTGGCCGAGCATGCCGTTGGGAACAACGATTTTGCCGGTGGGCACATCAAAGACGGCGAGCAGGTTGTTGGCCTCGCCCCAGGGCATTTGCGCGTCCCAACGCAGGCCCACGGTGAGCGTGAGTTTGGGGTTGATGCGCCATTCGTCGGTGAAGAAGTATCCCTGGGTCCAGCGGAACTGGTTCTGCTGAACGGCTGGGAAGGCGCGCGTCATGGTAGTCGGGATGCCCAGGATGAAATCCGCGTAAGTGTGCCCGGTAAAGCGAGTGGAATAGCGGGTCTGGCCGAAGAGGGCGTCGGGCTGGCGGAGCTGTTCGAAGCTCGAGCGGCGCAAGTTCACGCCCATTTTCATCGTGTGCTTGCTCTTAATCCAGGTGAGCGTCTGGTAGATGCTGTGGGCCCATTGGGTATCGCAAGGGTCGCAGGTGGCGCGCGAAGTGACAGCTGAGATGCCTAATTGGTCGAAGAAGATGCGGTGGATTCCGCCGACGCTGGGCAGGCCAGGGGCAAGTCCCCGGAGACCATAGTTGTTCACCATGTCGAGACCGTTAATGGTGGTCCCTTGCGGCCAGCGCTGGGAACTGATGCCGTAGCGGATTTCGTTCAGCAGGGTGGGCGTCATGGTCCAGGTATGCGCGGTGGTAAGGGTGTCCATTTTGCGGAAGTTGGGCGCCTTGGTGCCGATTCCAAGGGTCGGCAGGCTGGTTTCGGGCCCGTCGAAGTTCCACCGGACATTGGTGTAGCGGCCATAGATCTGGTGTTTGTCGCCAAAGCGATGGTCAGCGCGGAAAGTCTGGGTGGGCTGAGCCACGAAAGGCAGCAACCAAGTGTCGCGAAAGTTCGTGGGGCTGAAAACGCTGGTGCTCCCGAAGTTGGGCAGCGGGATGTAGTCCTGCTGATAGCGGCGGGAAACGGCGTTCAGGCGGCTATCGGGGATCCGGTTGTTGGGGAACGGATTCCCACTATTGAACGGATCGCGGACAGGCGCCGTCTGGTCGCTGAAATCGCCGTTGCGCCAGTTCTGGAGAGGGACGCCGCGGGTCAACTGCTGAACATTCTTGCTGCCCTGGGCTATTTCCAGCGTCCAGAAGAAGAAGGTTTTGTTGCGTCCATCGTATATTTTGGGAATCCACACGGGACCGCCGGCGGAGAAGATCATCTGGTGGCGGCGGGTGGAGTCGCGCCCGTTGGTGAACGGGTTGCGGGCGCGGAAGGCGGGTGTCGAGTAGTAGTCGGCTGCCACGCCGTGCCACTCATTGCTGCCGGCGCGGCTGACCATGGCGACCTGCCCCATCGTGGCGTGTTCGGCGGAGTTTTGGGCCTGATCAATTCGCATCTCCTGAACGAGTTCCGTGCGGTCGAGCAGCGGCCCGATGGGGGAAGCGAAGGCGCCGGCGACCGTGGTTCCGTCGATGGTGGCGTCACCCTGGAGGTTGCCAGTGCCAGAGAAACGGATGTGCCACCCGGATGTGCGCTCGACGTTGGGGGTCATGGTGAAGTAGTCCCACGCGCGCCGGAGCGTCAGAGGGAGCGCGCGCAGAACCTCGCGGTCCTGGGTGCTCGCTATGCGGGCGGTTTCAGTCTCAATCAGAGCGGCTCCTCCTGTGACTTCCACCACCGTGTCCACCGTGCCGATGCGCATGGGAACGTCCACACGCCGGATCTCGCGGCCGGCGACGATGATGTCGTCCACGCGATATTCCTGAAAACCGGCGGCTTTCACGCTGAGGCGATAGGTACCGTCTTGCAGGTTCACGATGACGTAAAGACCATTGGTGTCTGTTTGGGCCGTGTACCGGTAGTTGGTCTGGCGTTGAACCACCTCAACCGCCGCTCCGGGGACGGGCGCCCCAGACGGATCGGTAACATTCCCCGTTATTGTGGCGAAGGTGCTCTGCGCCCAGGCTGCAGGCGTCAAGGCGGCAAGCAAGCAGAGGCTGAGCGGGATGTAGCGGTTTAGCTGGTTGTACAGCATGCACCTCTCCTTAAGCAAGGGTTCTTCGTTGTCTTGGAAAGACCCGGATTGCTCAGAATCGTATGCCGGCCGGACTGTGAGGACAAGGCCAAAAGCGGGCGTTGTGGTCAGACCATCCAGGCTATTGGACAAAATTTCCGGTGGGTGGCTTGATCCTGTCCAGTTGTTTGGATCACAATCAGGCGGCAGGGAGGAGCCGCGGCTTGCCGAATCTGAAAACCCCATCGCCTCCGTCCATCGACCGGGCAATCTCCGTGTTGGAACTGCTGGGGGAGTCGCGACGGGGGTTGACGCTGGCGGAGGTGGCCAGCCGGTTGGATATACCCCGATCGTCGGCGCACACGATCCTGCTGTCGCTGGAGCGACGGAAGTGGCTGCAGCGCAACGTCAGAACGCGGCGCTATTTGTTTGGGCCGCAGGTGTTTTGCATGGCGCGGCGGGCTCTGGCGGGGATGAGCCTGCGGGAGCATGCAGAGCCGGCGTTGAAGAAGCTGTGCCAGAAGACACGGCTGGCGGTGCATATGGCGATTCTTGAGGACGATCAGGCGGTGCTGGTGGACCAATACGCGCCTGCGCCGGTGAAGCTGCACACCTGGATCGGCAAGCGCATGGAACTGCATTGCACGGCGTTAGGAAAGGTGCTGCTGGCGTGGATGCCGGAGGCGGATGTCCAGCGGATTCTGGATTCCTTTCTGTTGCCGAGGCATAACGAAAACACAAAGGGCACGCCGCGGTCGGTGCTGGCGGAGTTGCGGGACACTCGGGCTCGCGGCTACGCCATCGACGATGAGGAGGCGGAAATCGGATACCGTTGCCTGGGGGCGCCGGTTTTTGACGAAGCAGGCCACGTGGCGGCGGCGATATCGGTCTCCGGTTCCACGTCAGAGTTGCATTTTGTGAACGCGGCGGGGATTGCATTGCAACTACAGGAGACAGCCGCGCAAATCACAGAACGGTTGCGGCAGGAGCGGCCGGCGTGGGCGGAACCATAGGCGCGGCGTCGTTAGCCGCTCGTCCCCGGCTGTCCGCCATCCGTCGGAAAACGCTCACGGTGTAGCGGGAAACCGGCGCAGGCTGGAGGCATGAGGCGCTGCATGGCTGTTGTTCTCTCGTGGCTGCTGGTGCTGCCCGCGTGGGGCGCCAGGCCGGCCAAGATCCGGGCCGGGGCTGAGAAACTGGCCCTCGGCACACCGGTTACCTGCAAGCTGAAAGGCGAGACCGTCCATGGGCTGCTGCGGGCGGTGACCGTGGACGGCATCATCCTAGAGACTGTCCGGCAGGACGGCACTCCGCAGCAGCGGTCGTGGCGGTACGAGGAGATCTGTTCGCTGAAAGCGCATGGCACAAACCAGGGGCGCGATGCACTGGCTGCGTTCGGAGCCTTCTATCTGGTGCTGGTGCTCATCTTCGCCGTGGCCACCGCGGCAGCCGGAGGCGGTCGCTGAGCTTCAGCCGGTTGCGGCAGGGCAGTTATGATCGGGGAGGTGGCGCGTCCGCTGGCCATTGTCCTATTCAGTTTCGGGCTGGCTGCGTTTCTAGCCCTGTTTGTCCTCTGGCTGCGGCAACCGGAGGAACGGAGGGGATCCTCGCGGTTCGGCTGGCCGTTTCTGTACAGTGCGGGATGGTTCGGTCTGAACCTAGTTACTTCGGAGTTTGCGTGGCTGCTGGCGGGCGCTTGCGGGTTTCCGGCGATGCTCGTGCAACTGCTCCAGGGGCCGGGCGTCGCCTGGTTTGCCACACTTGGCGCGGGCGTAGCCTTCGCCGCCCTCTGGTTTCCCAATTCGCTGCTCCCTGGCGCGGCTTTCGCCCTGCTGTTTGCCGCGGCGGCTGGAGTGAGCCTGCGCGCCTGGCCCGGAGGGCGGGGCGACCGGGTCTTCCTCTGGGCAGCGGCCGGCTTCATCCCAGCGGCGATGTACTGGGGCGGGGAATGGGCGAGGCTGGTGATGCGTGCGTTGCCGCTGGGGCTGCTGCTGGTGGACACATACACGCGCCGCCGTTTTCTCTTCGTCGACGTCTTTCTCAAGTGGGGTCTGGCCTTTTTTGTGGCGGTGGGCTGCTTTGCCCTGTGGTTCAGGCTGGCCCCGCGGGATCTGGCCCTCGTCTGGCAGGCGGTGGCTTGCACCCTGCTGGCGGGCGCGATCGCCCGGGCGGCGCGCTGCATGTTCGGCTTCATTGACCGCAGGCTGCTCGGCCGCCCCGCCACGCCTGCGGAAGCCGGGGAGCGGTTTGCCCAGGCGCTGCGCGGCGCCACGGACGAGGCGGCAGCGCTGGCAGTGGCGGAACGGGAACTCAGCATCCTTTTTCGGGCCGAAGCCCGCATCCGGAACGAAGCGCCCGAGGGACAAGAGGTTTGCCCGGTACCCGTGCAGCCGCCGCTGTGGGTGGACTTGCGCCGCCCGGAGCCCATCTTCAGTGAGGATCTGGCACTGCTGCGTTCGCTCTGCCGCACGCTGGGCCTCGTGCTGGAGCAGCGGAGGCTGGAAGCGGCCTCGGCGCGCGCGGAGCTCCGGGCCCTGCGGGCGCAGATCAACCCCCATTTCCTTTTCAATGCCCTGAATACCGCCGCGGCGCTGATTCCCACCCGGCCGGGGCTGGCAGAGAGGACGCTCGAGCGCCTGAGCGACGTCTTCCGCTACACGCTGCGGCGCTCGGAGACCGAATGGACGACGCTGCGGGAGGAGATGGAGTTTGTGCGCGCCTGGCTGGAAGTGGAGCAGGCCCGGTTCGGGAACCGCCTGGAGGTGGATCTGGAAGTGGACGTGGAGGCGGCCTGCGTACGCCTCCCGGCGATGGTGGTGCAGCCGCTGGTGGAGAACGCCATCCGGCATGGAGCCGCCCGGCAGGGCGAAGTCTGCCGCATCCGCCTGCTCGCGCGCCGGCGCCCGGATCGCGTGATCGTTGAGGTGCGCGACACCGGGCCAGGGCCGGAGCCGGGCTGGCGGCCCGGCCACGGCCTCGAAAATGTCTGGCGCCGGCTGGAGGGCTACTACGGCGGATCAGCGCAGTTCCGGCTGGAGCGCGAGGCATTCGCGGGAGAGACGGTAGCGCGTCTGGAGGTTCCCGCATGATCCGCGTTCTAATCGTGGATGACGAGCAACCTGCCCGGGAGCGGCTCCGGCGGCTGCTCTCCGCGCAGCCCGGCTTCGAGGTGGCAGGGGAAGCAGCCGATGGCCCGGGCGCGTTGGAGGCCATTCGGACCCTGGATCCCGACGCTGTTTTTCTGGACATTGAAATGCCCGGCTGCACCGGGATCGAGGTGGCCTCTTCCCTGCCTGCGGGCAGGCCGCGCGTCGTCTTTTGTACGGCCTACGAGCAGTACGGACCGGAGGCGTTCGACCTGCGCGCGGTGGATTACCTGCTCAAGCCGGTCACCCGCAGCCGGCTGGAGGAGACCTGCCGCCGCCTGCTGGAAGCGCCGGCGAATCCGGGCGCGTGGCCGCGCGTGGAACGGTTGCTGGCGCGCGCGGGAGACCGTTACGTCGCCGTGCCGCTCCGCGAAGTGGCCTGCTTCCTCGCCGACGGAAAACTGACGCGCCTCTGCGGCGGGCGCGAGCTGCTGCTGGAAGCGTCTTTGAATGAGTTGGAGGCGCGCCTGGGCGAACAAGAGTTCTTTCGGATTTCCCGCGCCGCGCTGGTGCGGCTGGATTTGGTCACCGAGGTTCGCCCGCTGCCGGGCGGCACGGCAGCGGTGGCGTTGCGCGACGGGCGCACGCTGGAGGTTTCGCGCCGCCGCGTCCCGGCGCTGCTGGAACGCCTGGGCCGGATCCGCTGATTACTGCTTGATGATGGTGCCGTCGCGGCGGCGGACTTCGCCCCACCCGCCGTTGAGCCGCTGCCGCTCCCCGGTTTCGCCAAAACCGAAGGGGTATTTCGCGGCCGCCTTCTCATCCACCTCGATGCCCCAACCGGGAGCCTCGTTGGCGTAGAAGTAGCCGTTCTCGAGGCGCGGGCAGCCGGAGAAGACTTCCTTTTCCCGTTCGGTGAAGATGCGGCCTTCCTGGATGCCGAAGTTGTAACAGGCGAGGTCGAGCGCGATGTTGGCGGCGTGGCCGACAGGAGAGACATCGCCCGGCCCGTGCCACGCTGTCTTCACGCCCATCAGTTCGCCGAAAGCGGCGATCTTGCGGCAGGGCGTGAGCCCGCCGGCCTGCGAGACGTGGATGCGGATGTAATCGATGAGGCGCTCGTGGATGAGCGGAGTCCATTCATGCGGGCTGTTGAACAGTTCTCCCATCGCCAGCGGTGTGGAGCACTGGGCGCGGATGTGCCGGAACCAGGCAATGTCTTCGGGCGACACGGGATCTTCGATGAAGAAGGGCCGGAAGCGTTCCACGTCTTTGCAGAACCGGACTGCCTGTATGGGCGAGACGCGCTCGTGGATGTCGTGCAGGAGTTCGACTTCGTCGCCGAGTTCCTGGCGGCAGATTTCGAACATCTTGAGAGCGCGCCTGAGGTAGGGCTCGGGTTCGAACACAGGGGCGGAGTGCAGTGCCTCTACCTTGGCGTCGCCGCGGCCAGAGCCGTAGCCTGCCATGCCGGGCACGCCAACCTGGATGCGAACGTGGCGGTAGCCGGCCTGCATGTATTTCTTCGCGCTTTCCACAAGTTGGGGATAGTCGGCACCCGAGGCGTGGGCATAGCAATCGGCCGCCTCGCGGCACTTGCCGCCTAGCAACTGGTAGACGGGCATATTGGCCATACGGCCCTTGATATCCCACAAGGCCTGATCAACACCGCTGATGGCGTTGTTGAGAACGGGACCGTTACGCCAATAGGAGGAGTTGTAAAGCATCTGCCAGGTATCGTCGATACGGTCGGCGGGCTTTCCTAGCAGCATGGGCTTGACATACCGTTCCACCGCGGGTCCTACCAAGTCGGCGCGCTGCGTGAAAGTGGCGCAGCCATAGCCGTAGAGACCGTCCTGGTCGGTGACAATCTTCACCACGCAGAGGCGCAGGCCAGCCGGCGCGGTATTGATGCACTGCACGTCGCGGATTTTTGGGGCTGGCAGGGCACGGGTGGCGCGGGCGGCCTGCTGTTGCGCGGCTTGCAGCCGCGGCGCCGCCATCGCCCCCGCCGCGCCCAGGAAATGGAGCAGGGCCCGGCGTTGCATGGATGGTCAGTTCCTTTCCTTGTCCTCTAACATTCGCCGCAAATTGTCGATCTGCGCGCGCAGTGACTTTTCGCGGCGGATGAGTGTCAGAAGGTATATCACGAGGATGACCCAGGCCGCGGCAAGACCGTAGGCCAGGTAGGTGAAATTGCGCGCAGAAGCGTCCATCATAGAGGTCAAACTCCTTGCGGTCTAGAAGGTGTGCAGGGTGCGGCGCAACGCATCAATCTCCCGCTGAACCGATGCCTGGCGCATCCTGACGGCGACGAACACAGCGGCGATGATCAGCAGAGGCACCCAGTTGCCATAAAGCATGGCGCGGTAACCAGAGTCCATCGAGCCGCCACCCCACAGCACCGGTTGCGGGTGCTGGGTGCGGAACCACTTGATGGAGAAGAAGACAAAAGGCACGACGGCGAAATTCAGGATGGCCAGTACGCTGGCCATGTTGGCGCGCTGGCTGGGTTCGTCGATGGCGCGGCGGAGAACCAGATAGCCTGCATACAGCAGCCAGCAAACAAGCATGGAGGTGAGGCGCCAGTCCCAGGTCCACCAAATGCCCCAGATGATCCGCGCCCAGATCATGCCGGTGACCAGGTTGACGGCGCCAAAAGCAAGGCCTACTTCGATGGAGGCCATGCTGAAGTCGTCCCAGGCCATGCGGCGCTTCGCCAGGTAGGCGATGGCCGCCACCAGGGCTGCCAGAAAACCCAGGAACGCCGTGAACGCAGCGGGGACGTGGAAGAAAATGATGCGGAAGATGGCGCCCTGGAACTGCTCGTCGGGCAGATTCACCAGCATGGCCCAGATATTGCGCACCAGAATCAACGCCGCCAGCACGCCAATTCCGTAGAGAATCCTCTCGCGCATGCCTACTCCTCCTACCCCACCAGAACGGTATCGATCAAGACCACAGCCAAGGCCGTAAAGATAATATCGAAGCCTGCCAGCAGCCGGACCCATGCGAGATCGTCTCCGGATACTGGATCGCCTGCCAGGATCACCGTACACAGCCTCATCGCAGCCATCAGGCACGGTATCAGGACAGGATAGACCAGCATGGGCAGCATGAGTTCCCGCAACCGCAGGTTGACGGTGAGTGCGGAGAAAATGGTGCCCACCACCACCACCCCCCAAGTAGCCAGCAGCAGCACGAGAGCCAGCCAGCCGGGCTGTTCGTACCAGCGGATATTGTAAAAGACACCGAAAACCGGCAGGCAGAAGATCTCGACGCCCAACAAGAGCAAGTAGTTCGCCAGCGCCTTGCCAAGGAAGAGAGCTGCGCCGGGTACAGGGGAACTGACCAGGGCATCGAGGCAGTCGTTGGGCAACTCACGAGCGAAACTCCGATTTAGCAGTAAGGCTCCAGCGAAGGCGAAGACAAGCCAGAGCAAGCCGCCGCCGATCTCGCGTGTGGTCTCGGCCGTGGGATCGAAGGCGAAGCTGAAAAGGATCAAAATCACAAGGGCGAAGCTCATGGAGGCGTTTAGCGCCTCCTTGGTTCGGAGTTCGCTGCGCAGATCCTTGGCGGCGACGGTGAGGGTCTGGCGGAGGAACAACATCAGCTCTCTCCGTACTCGCGGTAGAGATACCCCGGATCGGCCAACATCCCGGCCGTGCGCTCTCCGTGATGGGCCATGCGGCCGCGATTGATCAGGACGACGTGCGACGCAAGTTCCAGAGCCTCGCGCAGTTGATGGGTGGACATCAGCACGGTGCCGCCCTGGGCCAGGGATTCGCGCAGAAGCGATTGCAGCAGGGCGATGGCTCGATCGTCGAGGGAGGTGAATGGTTCGTCGAGAAGGAGCAGGCGCGGATTATGGAGAAAAGCACGCGCGACAGCCAGCCTCTGCCGCATTCCGCGGGAGAACTCGCGGACCAGGGAATCCTTAACGCGGTCTAAGCCGGTCCGCTCCAGCCAGCCCAGGGCCGCGCGCCTGGGGTCAGGGAGACCATAAAGGTTGGCGAAGAGGTTGAGGTTTTCGAACGCGCTGAGTTCGTCGTAGATCGCAATCCCATGGCCGAGGAAGCCGAGGCCCGAGCGGGAATCACGCCCTTCGATGGTCTGGCCGAAGAGGCGCACTTCACCGCGGGAGGCGCGCATGAGTCCGGCCAGAATACGCAACAGCGTGGTCTTACCCGCCCCATTGCGGCCCAAAAGAGCGACACACTGGCCAGGTTCGACAGAGAAACGGATGTCCCGCAGAGCGGGGAAGTCACCATAGAACTTCCAAACACCGCCAACGGTGAGAGCGCTCATGCTTTCCGGCGGCCTCCGCCGGAGGAGGGGCGGTTCTCCGGGGCATTGCCCTTCAAATACATGGACCAGAACCCAAGGACGAGGGCAGCCACAACTAACGCGAGCACGGTCTTCCACTGGCGTTCGTAGCCGGGCGGCAGAATGGTGGCGATGCGCGGGCCGGTTTCTTCGGCGCCCTCAGTGGCTGCCGAAGCAGAGGCATCCCGCAAGGATCCTGTACCTTCAAGCGTCACCTCATACGCTTGACTCTTTACATCGAAGATCTGCGCCTGTGTCTGTGGCTCCACGCCGAGCGAGGCGATCTGATCGCCCTTTACAGTAATGCCTTGCGGCACGACCAAACGGACCGGCCCGGGCTCGTGGAGAATCCGCCCCTGGAACCTGGCGGGCGTGGCGGCGGGCAGGCGGTAGCTGATATCGAACCGGGTCTGGCCCGGTTTGACAGGCACATCAAGGAACCAGACGCCAGCGCCGCCTCGCTTTGGCACCCGCTCCACGGGTACACTGCCCTGGGCCAGCACGCGCACTTTGAGGTCGTCGGTGCCCTTGATGGCCGGGGGCGTAAAGAAGCGGAGTGTGCCCGAATTCGGATCGTACCAGGTGGTCTGCGAATCGTTGTTGACGACGATCGTTTCATTCACGACCAGTTGCTGGCCGTCGGTTTCCAGGAGCACCATGTGCTGCTCGAAATCCATGGCGCTGACTTTCGGGCGGGTTTCGAATACTTCAATGGTCACGCCGCCCGCGGCGTTGGGCGGCACCTGCACGTTGTAGGAGACGCCCTGGTATTGAGCCTGCAAAATGTGGGCCTGAGGCGTCGCCGTGTCGATTCGGAACTTGCCATCGGCTCCGGACCGGGCTGAACCGGCCTGCTGCATGCCGCCGGCACCCATCGTGGTGAGAGCGACTGTGACGCCAGCCTGTGGCTGCCCCGTTGTCCGGTTCACCACCGTACCTTCGATGGCGGCCCAGGCTGGGAGGGCCAGGAGAAGAGCCAAGAGGGGTTTCATGCCTGGACCTCCTTCATCGGTTTGCCGCATTCCCCGCAAAACTTTAATGGCTGGTCGAATCGGGCGCCGCAGGAGGGACAGGCCAGGGGATCCGGTTGGGGGGCTGACTTTGGTGGCGTGGGCGCGGCTGCCAGCACGCGGTCGATTTCCGATAGCACCTGTGCAAGTTCCTGCTGCAGGCCAGTCTTCGTCTTCTGGTAGTCGGCCTCGCTCAGCTTGCCCAATCGAAATTCGAAATTGAGGTCGCGCAGGTTTTCGTAGATGACCGCTTTGCGGTCTTCCAGGTGCTGCACGGGGTTGTCGGGAACGGGTTCTGGCAGGTCGCTGCTCCGGACAAGCAAGACATACAGCAAAACGCCGACGGTGATAAAGAGGGTTACCGCAATGGTCATCTAATCGAGGTCCGCAAGGTCCTTTTCTATCTTCTCGCGGTACCGGGCGAGTTCGGGAGAATCCGCGGGCGGAGCAGCGGCGTTGGCTGGCGCCGGCCGCCTGGACAAGTAACGCTGCAGCACCAGCCAGAGCAGAGCCAGCCCCCCGGCCACGCCAACAAACGGCATCACCCAGCCCACCAGATAGAAGCCTTCGGCTGGGGGTTTGCGCAGAATCACTTTGCCATATTTGCCAACAAACACGTCCAGGATTTGCTGCTCCTGCATTCCCGCTTCCACCATCTTGAGAAGTTTGGCGCGCACCGGGTCGGCAAAGTGGCAGTTGATCATATTGCAGCTGGTGATTGAGGCACCGCAGCCACACCGGCACATCAAGAGTTCGCCCAGGGAACGCACGCGAGCGTCGGTCAGCGGGACGCTGGATTGCAGCAGCGTCACCGTGAGGACGAGGAACAACAGGAGTTTACTGGGCTGCAGCAGGCTCTTTGGCATAGACTCCAACCACTCCCGTCTTGGCGTACGCGAGTTTCTGTTTGCTTGGGATGAGGCAGACGATCGTGCCCACCAGCATCACCCAGAACCCAACCCAGATCCAACTCACCAGGGGGAAGACGTAGGCCTGGATCACAGCCTTGCTCGCGTCGGTTTGGCTCATCGACGCGAAGTTCAGGTAAAGATCTTCGTTGAGGCGTCTGCGAATGGCCACTTCAGAGGTCGGCTGTTCCGACGCAAGATAGACGCGGCGTTCGGGGCGTAACTCGCCGAGGAACTGGCCGTTCTTGAAGGCGGCCACTACGGCGCGCTGCCACTGGTAATTTTCGTTGCCGCCATCTTCGATCTTGCGGACCTCCAGGTGGTAGCGGCCGATGTCGAACTGCTGGCCAAGCGTGACCTCAACCGTCGTGTCCTTGTTGAAGGCAGCTCCTGTAAAGCCGACGAACATCAGCACCACGCCCATGTGCACGAGATATCCGCCATAGCGGCGAGTATTTCGGTGCGTTAGTTCCACCATCGCCAGGATGGGATTGAGGCGGTCGCGGACGGCAATGGCACGTGAGCCTTTGAAGAACTCCATCAAGATGGTGGCGGTCACAAACGCGCACAATCCGAAGCTGATGAGCGCGTAGAAATGACGCACCCCCGCCGCGAGCAGGCCGGTGATGGTCAGCGCCATCATCAGGGTGGGCCAGCGGAAGGCCCGCTGGAGGCTGTCCCAACTGCTGCGCCGCCAGGCGATGAGCGGTCCGACGCCGGTCAGGAACAAAAGGAACAAACCGATCGGCACGTTCACCTTGTTGAAGTAGGGCGCGCTGACGGTCACCTTCTCGCCCATGACGGCTTCCGTAATCACCGGGAACAACGTGCCCCAAAGCACCGCGAAGCAACTGGCCAGCAGGATGACGTTATTGAAAAGGAAACTCGATTCGCGAGAAAGAACACTTTCGAGGTGCGCCTCGCTCTTCAGGTAATCCAGGCGCCGGAGAATCAGCCAGGTGGTGATCAGCACGTGGATCGAAAGGAATCCGAGGAACCAGGTGCCCAGCGAGGACTGGGCGAAAGCGTGCACGCTGGACACCACGCCGGAGCGCGTCAGAAAGGTGCCGAAGATGCATAGGAAAAAGGTGGCCGAAACCAGGACCATGTTCCAAACCTTCATCATGCCCTTCTTCTCCTGCATCATCACGGAGTGCAGGAAAGCGGTGCCGGTGATCCAGGGAAGGAGGGATGCATTCTCCACAGGATCCCAGCCCCAATAACCGCCCCAGCCCAGCACGGCGTAAGCCCAACCCGCGCCGAGCAGGATGCCGACACTTTGGAAGCCCCAGGTGATGAGAGTCCAGCGGCGGGTGGTGGCGATCCACTGTTCTCCGGGTTGCCGGGTGATCAGCGAACCCATGGCGAATGCGAACGGCACAATGAAGCCGACATAGCCGAGGTAAAGCGTCGGCGGGTGGATGGCCATCGTCCAGTACTGAAGCAAAGGGTTCAGGCCCTGCCCGTCAGGCACCGAAGTGACACCCTTGCCCACGGCCAGCACCTGAAAGGGCGGCTCGACGAAGGCATTAAGCACCAGGAAGAACACTTGAGTGAACATCAGCGTGGCGTGGACCCACGGCATCATTTCGCGGAATTTGCGCCGGTTCGTGAAGACGACGATGGCGGAGTACGCGCTGAGCATCCAACTCCACAGCAGCAGCGAACCCTCCTGCCCGCCCCACCACGCGGCGAACTTATAAACGGCGGGCATCGCGCGGTTGCTACGGGCGGCCACGTAGGCCAGGCGGAAATCGCTCACCAGCAGCGAATAGACCAGAATGCCGGAGGCTACCGTCAGCAGGAAGAAGACCCCGTAGATGGCGCGGCGTCCGCTGGCCACCAGAAACGGTTTCTTCTGGGCTCCTCCAACCACCGAAGCCAGCAAGGCGTAAACCGCCAGACAGAGTGCAATGAGGATGGAGAACGCACCCAGTGTTTCCATAGTGTTTTTGGCTCCCGGCCCCGTTGCAAAGGGCCCTTTTAACGGATGCTAGCCGATTGAGCCCGGCTTTGCCTGATTCAGCGGCTGCTGAGCTGGTTTCTGTCCGGGCGCGGCTTCGTACTTCGAAGGGCATTTCGCTGCGATGGCGGTGGCATGGAAGGTGCCGTCAGACTGCAATTTGCCGTCCGCCATGGCTTGGGCGCTGTCGCGGAAGGTGTCGGGAAGCGGGTCCTTGCCGACGTAGATCACATTCAGCGTGTCCGGGTGGCCCTTCTCGCAGATCTGGAAAAATACGCGGTCCCCTTCACGGCGGATACTGCCAGGTACGACGTCGCCGGTGACGCGGACGCGTTTTGCAGCGTCGGGACCATCCAGCGAGCGCACTTCCGAGATCGTCTTGTAGTAGGTTTTCGTCTCGCTGATGCCGCTCGCCGCCAACCACACGAGCGTGCCAACAATCGCGACCACGAGCATGCCAAACCGGACGTAGGTTTTCATGGCGGTTCTTCCGTTACCCCCAGTATAGAGCCAATGATCGAACAGGACAAGAAGGTCCGGTTAGAATTTTCCACGCTATGTTCATACTGGGGAGGGGGTGAAGCATGCGCTTGATTCTTCTCCTGTTGACTGGAGTCAGCCTCTGGGCTGGCGTGCCCACGGTGGACGAACTGCTGAATCTCAAGGTTGCGGCTGGCCCGGCGATTTCTCCGGATGGGAGATGGGTGGCCTATGGCATTCAGGAGGCCGACTGGGAGCAGGATGAGTTTGTCCGTCAATTGTGGATCGCCGAAGTGGCCAGCGCCCGCAGGTGGCAGTTGACGCGCGGCAAAAAGAGCGCCGGCCCTGCGGTTTGGTCACCGGACAGCCGGTGGCTGGCGTTCACGAGCGACCGGGAGGGTGGGAAGAACCAGATCTTCGTGATCCGCCCCGACGGCGGCGAAGCGGTGCAACTCACCAAGTCAGAGGCGGGCGTGAATTCCCTGCGCTGGTCGCCGGACGGCAAGTGGATCGCGTTCACGGAAACGGACAAGCGTCCCGAGGAGCGTAAGAATCATCTGGGCGATTTCGAGGTGGTACGGCGTGATTATGTGCACAACCATCTCTGGAAGATTGACGTGGCGGAGGCGCTGAAGGCGCCTTCGGCCGGCCAACGGATAACTCAGGGCCAGGAGTTCAGCGTGGGCGGATTCGACTGGGCGCCGGACGGGACGCGCATCGCGTTCAGCGCAAGCGTCAATCCGGACCTCGTGCGCGGTGATACGGCGGACCTTTACGTGGTTTCATTGGACACCGGCGCGGTGCGGAAGATCGTGGGCCAGCCGGGGCCGGATACGAACCCTCGCTGGTCGCCGGACGGACAACAGATCGCCTTCGAGTCCGCAATGGGCCAGAAGCTGTACTACCACGCCAACGGGCGGATTGCGGTAGTGGCGGCGGAGGGCGGCCTCGTGCGCTCCCTCACCGATGCTTTCGACGAGGACCCGCGGCTGGTGGCCTGGACTCCTGCAGGCGTGCTCTTTACCGCATGGCAGAAGACGGAGGGACATCTGTTCCGGGTGGACCCCGCCGGGGGCGGCATTGCGCGGGTCTCCCGTTCGCAGGTGGGCTGGGGCTTCTCGGCGGCGCCGGACGGCAAGACCGGCGCATACGCCACGCAGGACGCGAGCCAGTTGTCCGAGGTGTACCACGTGGATCTGGCGGCCTGGACCACCAGGAAGCTCACAGACATGACGTCGGCGGTGAGCGCGTGGACCCTGCCGGCGAGCGAAGTCATCGCCTGGAAAAGCCAGGACGGTACGTTGATTGAAGGCGTCCTGTCGAAACCCCGCGACTTTGATCCGTCGCGGAAATATCCTCTGCTGTGCGTGATTCATGGAGGCCCGACAGGGATCGATACGCCCCAGTTGGTGCATCCGAGGTACTATCCGGTCGACATTTGGGTAGGGCGGGGCGCCCTCGTGCTGCGCGTGAACTACCGGGGTAGCGCGGGCTATGGCGAGAAGTTCCGGCAGCTCAATGTCCGGAATTTGGGCGTGGGGGATGCCTGGGACGTGGAAAGCGGCGTGGACCACCTGATTGGGAAGGGCTGGGTGGATCCGAAACGGGTGGCGGTAATGGGCTGGAGCCAGGGGGGCTATATCTCGGCCTTTCTCACCACCGCCTCCACGAAGTTCGCAGCCGTCTCCGTGGGCGCCGGCATCTCGAATTGGGCCACTTACTACTACAACACCGACATCACGCCATTCACTATCCAGTACTTGGGCAACGACCCAGCCGCCGACCCTGACGTTTACCGGAAGACATCGCCCATGAGCTACGTCATGAAGGCACGGACGCCTACGTTGATCCAGCACGGCGAGAACGACCGCCGTGTGCCTATCGCCAACGCCTATGAACTGCGGCAGGGATTGGAGGACCGCGGGGTTCCCGTGGAAATGATCGTCTACAAGGGGTTCGGGCACGGAGTGAACAAGCCGAAGGCCTCCCGCGCCGTGATGCAGCACAACCTGTTATGGTTCAACCACTACCTGTGGGGCGATCCCAAGCCGGACTTCGTCAATCCCGTGCTGCCACAGAAAGAGAAGCCGATGGCGGAAAGCACAGCGCCTGCCGCACGCTAGTCCTGGCGAAGAGTACGAACCGGGTCCAGGCGAGCGGCGCGGAGCGCGGGTCCGGCGGCAGCCAGCAGAGAAGCGACGGCAAGTGTGGTTGCGGCCAGCAGCATAGATGCCGGGTCGTACGGCGCTACCCCAAACAACAACGAGTGCGTGAGCCGCTCCGCGGCCAAAGAACCCAGCGCTCCGGCGGCAAGCCCTGACACTACGGGGGCAAGAGACTCTCGAGCTACCATGCGCGCCACGTCGTCCACCTCCGCGCCCAAAGCCATCCGGATGCCGATCTCCCGGCCCCTCCTGGCGACGGAGAACGCCAGCACTCCGTAAACGCCCAGTCCTGCGAGAAGCAAGGCAATGAGGCCGAATAGGCCGCACAGCAACGCCAGCAGGCGCTCCTGCTGGTATTGGCGGGCCACCTGTTCCCGCATGGGAATTGTGCGCAGCAGGGGAACGGCGGGGTCGAGTTCGGTCAGTACGGCGCGCAGCCGCTCCGCCACTGGTTCCGCCGGACCGGTTGTGCGGAGTAACAGCCAACGTGCTTCGGCGCCACCGGCCCACGAAGGAACGTAGATCACTCCAATTTCGTCGGCCTCGTGCAACGACCAGTGCCGGACGTCCTTCACTACTCCAATGATCTCGAGGGCCCGGTCCATCGTGAACTGATCGTCGTAGCTGAGATGCATGCCCAAAGGGCTGCGGGTTCCAAAGAGTTTGCGGGCCAGGGACTCGTTGACGATGCAGACGCGGGCGGCGATGGCGGAGGGCTCGTCGGAGCCGCCTCCCGAACGGCCGATGGAGCCCATCAAGCCCATGCGCGGAGTTTGTAAAGGCTCATCGGAGGGCCGGAAATCCCGGCCCAGCAGCATGGGGATGCCAAGGGTGGTGAAGTACTGGCTGCTCACCGGATTTCTGTAGGCGAGCAAGCGCTCGCCTGCAGAGGGTGAATACCCCTCGGCAGAGAAAGTGCTGGTCATGGCGTATTCGCCCATCGGCGTCATCAGGGAGAGTGCAGCCGATTGCACGCCTGGAAGCGTGCGCGCCTGATCCAGCAGCCGTTCATAAAACAGCCGCAGGCGGTTCTCCCGATAGCCTGTTCGTGTCGGGTCAACGTCGGCCACCAAAACTTGCGCTGGCGAGAACCCGGTGTCCACCGAGCGCAAATTCAATAGGGTACGAAGGAACAGCCCAGCGCCAGCCAACAAGGTGAAAGTAAGGGCCACCTGTCCCGCCACCAAGCATTTGCCCAGGAATAATTTCGAGCGGCTTTCGCCAGCCGTACCGCCGTCTTTCAGGGCTTCGGCGACGCGGGTAGCGCTGGTCTTGAGGGCAGGCAAGAGTCCGAACAGAAGCGTCGTGGCCGTGGTGAGCAGCATTGCAAACAGCAAGACTTTCAAAGAAGGAGCGGCGTGGATCTGCTTCTCGACGAACTGCAGGGTTCGCAATAGCTGGACTCCGGCCACGCACACGGTAATGCCTAGAAGGCCACCCAGGGCGCCCAGCAGGGCGCTCTCCACTAAAAGTTGACGGATCAGAATGCGGCGCGTGGCTCCCAACGCGGTCCGCAGCGCCATCTCGCGGGCCCGCGCCACGCCGCGGGCCAATAACAGGTTGGCGACATTTGCACAGGTGATGAGCAGGACGAGTCCAGTGGCCGCCGCTAAGGCGAGAAACGGCGTCCACCCTTTGGACGAAGCCACTCCCCGGCTGCCTAGCCGCAACTCGACAGGTTTGGTGCCGGAGTAATCGCGCACCCGGCGGCCCTCTTTCTTCGCCGCGCCATTCACCGCCTCGACAGCTTGCGGCCACAATGCACGGAGGGCGGCCTGGGCTTGCGCCTCAGTCACCCCCTCGCGAAGGCGGCCGATGGGGTACAGCCAGTCCATGTTCGGAGTGTTCCAGGCCTGCGCCACGTTTGGGTTGGCCAGAGGAAAAAGAGGGAGGGGGAGGAACAGATCCGGGCCTTCCCTCAGATGGAAGATGCCGCTAAACCCTGGCTCGGATACGCCGGCCACTTCCACAACCAGGCTATCGAGGCGGAGGGTTTGACCGATGACGCCGGGGCTGGCCCCAAACCGCCTCTCCCAGAATTGCGCCGAAATCACGGCGACCGGCGTCTGGCGGAACTCGTCATCCGCCAACAGGACGCGTCCGGCGGCGGCGCCAACGCCCAGGCCTTGGAAGAAATTGCCACTCACGTAGGCGACTCTGACGGTCTCCACGGACGTTGCTCCAGACAAGCGCAGGCCCGCCGGCAGGGTTCGGCTGGAGGCCACAAGGTGAGCGAAGACGGTATTGTTCTCAAGGTAGAAGCGGAAAAAAGGGTATGTACCGCTATGGGCCTCCTCCAGGGAAACCAGCCGTTCCGGGCGCGGTACAGGCAACGTACGAAGCATCGCTTGGTCGATCAGGGTGAAGATGGCGGCATTCGCGCCAATGCCAAGAGCCAGCGACCCCAGCGCAACTGCCGTCAGGCCCGGCCGCCTCCAAAACTCCCGCCAAGCCAGGCGGACCTCCCGGAACAAGCGTTCCATAGCTGCATTCTCGCCCAGCAGGTTACTGAGTATCAGGCAGCCGAATTTCCCGGGCGATTCGTAGGGCCAAGTCTTCGAACTGAGAATAAACCGACTGCACTGCCTGGAGGTGGGCCCCAATGGCGCCATCGGCGGGCTTGAGCGCGAACATCGGCTTTCGCGCTTCTTGCGCCATGGGCATCAAGCTGCGGTAGTGCTTCAGCATGGCAAGACAATAATGGTCCTCTTCTGGAGAGGCTACTGGAACCTGACTGCCTTCCAAAATATACTCCTGAAATGTGGCAGGAATCCGATGAATCCATTTTTCATAGGAGCGCACTGGTCTGTCCAGACGGACGGAGTGCTGCTGTACAACATAACCGAGCGGTTGCATTCTGCCATCCGGAAGCCAGTCCAATTCTCTTGGCGCGCGCTCCCTGCGTTCACGCCATTGCGTCCTCCACTCTCGCAGGCGAGGGCCCAGGTTCTGTAGACCCTGCAGGGAAAACAGGTCAGGGGCCAACGGAATCACTACGTAATCGGTAGCGACCAAAATGGCCCGATTTATGGCGCCAAGACTCGGCCCAAGGTCTACCAGAACCAAATCACTTTCGTGGCGTGCCGCCGAATCCTGCAAGAGGCGGGCGAAAGCTGTGACTACACGGAAATCCCTTTCCTGGCGGTCCATACAACCCGGCCAAGATTGACTTAACTGGTCTTCGAACGAGGACAACTCCAGGTTTCCGGGCAGTAGCGCAAATCGTTCATCTATTGGGTAGGGGTCCATCGGCTGCACATCGCCGATGCCTCTGAGGAGTAAGCGCAAAGCATCCAAAACTGTTTGTGGTTTAGGCGGGTCGAACAGCAGTGGTTCGATCTGGTCCTCTGTGAGAATGGCGGAGGTCAGATTGGCTTGTGGATCCAAGTCTGCCGCCAATACCCGTCGCCCAATGTTAGAAAACATCCATGACAAGTGGTACACCAGGGAGGTTTTGCCAACGCCGCCTTTGTTGTTGAAAAAAGCGAGGACTGGGCGAACGCTCATGGCCGCGCTCCAAGAATCAGCGCAACGTGAGTGGCTTGGACCCTCCATTCCAGGGGGGAGTTACCGTTTTCGAGCAAGGCCCTTCGGGCCACGTCAAGTCCAATTCCAAACCTTTGGACAAACCCCAAGTTCTTCATTGCCTCGGCCAACCCCGGGTTGCGATAGTCCGTGAGACCCGGTTGGCCGAAATTCTCGGGGGTCACGCGGCCAAACGGGCCACCCGGACTGTGGATCTCGACGCGGTTACGGAACCAGTACACCGTCACGGGCGCATAAGACGACTCGTAATCGCGATGAATGAGGGCGTTGCGCATGATCTGCTGCAGTGCCACCAAGGGATAGGCTGGCAGCCTCCGGTCCAGATGGCCTTCGAGCGAAAGGCGACTCTCATTATGGGCGGCAAACTTCGTTTCAATCTCACGAGCAATCTCCAATATTGGACCGCTAAACTCTGCTTGGTCTAGAATTGGGCTACTCAAGTCCTCGCCTTCGAATCGGACAAATTGAACATAAGATCCGGGCACGGCGGCCCTCGGATCCAAGCCCGCTACCAGTACACCCAAAGCTGTTGGACATCCGGATTGCGCGTCAAGGAACCGTACTGCCGCCAATTGCTGCTCCGAAGTTCTCTGGTTCTCCCGCAGTACATCAGGTGGCACGGCCGCTGGGAGATAGCGGGTCCGAAAGTAGTCCAGATCCAAGTCTGCAAGAGATGCCCCCCGCAGGGGACGCAGGTCAAACGGTAAGTCTCTGGCGCGCCTTTTCTCGCTTAAACGAATCTCTTCATCCCGGCTAGCAATCGCCCTCCGAGGTCCCACGCGAATCCAGGTCTGCCCCTTGAAGCGCACAGGGGGAGCGATGGAAGGTTGTACCTCGATCACGGCCATCTCACATCCAGCCAAAAGGCGCTTCCCGACGTTCAAATCAGGCAAAGGCAAGATGTTGCCGTCGGCGCGTATCCCGGCAAGGTTTTTCAGAAGCTCGTCGGTGATCTCCAACTCTGCGCAGGCCCCGTCATCGTGCACTCCGATGAAGATGACGCCCGGCTGGCCATGCCCTGGAAGGTCATTGGCGAATGCGCAGATCGCTTGTGCAATCTTTTTCGTGTCCGAAGCGCTGGCGGTT
Source organism: uncultured Solibacteraceae bacterium (assembly GCA_964460395.1). Classification (GTDB taxonomy): domain Bacteria; phylum Acidobacteriota; class Terriglobia; order Bryobacterales; family Bryobacteraceae; genus CAYWQS01. The sequence continues at coordinate 66,917 of CAYWQS010000019.1, forward strand.
CGCTCCACCCTGTCTGATTCCAGGTCAAGCAAAAGCGCTTCCAACTCATTGTCGTTCATCGTTCTCCTAGCATAAGCTTCTGCTCTTCCGCGGATTATTCGGGCTCTTGACATTTTAGGAATAATTACGATTTAATAGTTTCTGTCGATGTCCTCGTTCCAGCCCATCATGAGTTCGGAACAGTTCCGCGACTGGTGCCGCGCGGCCGGGTTGTCGCATACCCACCAGCGGGAAGTAATTTACCGGACTGTGATGGAGTCGCGGAATCATCCTAGCCCGGAGGCCATCTATGAGAGGGTCAGGCGGGAAATCCCGGCGATCTCCCTTGGCACGGTCTACAAGAACATCCGGACCTTTGTCGAGGCGGGGCTGCTCAAGGAGGTCAGCCTGCACCATGGAACCCTGCGCGTGGACGCCAACCTGGAAGATCACCACCACTTGGTGTGTGCGCGTTGCCGGGCAATTGTGGATTTGGAAGAGGATGATATCGAGCCGGTCCGCCTGAAGCGCAAACTGCCTCGTGGGTACCGTGTGCTCCGCACCAGCGTGGAGATCCATGGGCTCTGCCCGGTTTGTGCCGGACAAGCGGACCCGCCAGACCGGTCAGAATCGAACTGAACAGGAGAAAGAAGCAATCATGTTAGGAGTAGGACAGAAGTTCCCCGACTTCAAATTGACGGCCACCGTCAGCCTGGACCGCAAGAATGCCTTCAAGGAACTGAGCCTGGATTCCTATCCGGGTAAGTGGAAGGTTGTCTTCTTCTGGCCCAAGGATTTCACTTTCGTGTGCCCCACCGAAATTGCCGCGTTTGGCAAGTTGAACAAAGACTTTGCGGACCGTGACGCGGTGGTTCTGGGCGCAAGTGTGGACAGCGAGTTCGTTCACCTTGCCTGGCGCGAAAACCACCCGGATCTGAAGGATTTGCCCATCCCGATGCTGGCCGACATCAAGCGCGAACTCAGCGCGGCGCTTGGCATCCTCGACCCTGGCGCCGGTGTCAGCCAGCGCGCCGTTTACATCGTGGACCCCGAGAACGTCATCCGCTTCGTGATGGTGACCGACCTGTCGGTAGGCCGGAATACGCAGGAGGTGCTGCGAGTGCTGGACGCGCTGCAGACCGACGAGCTTTGCCCCTGCAACTGGAATAAGGGCCAGGAGACGCTCAAGGTCTAAGTAGAAGCCGGGCATCAGGCGGCTGGCGCACGCCAGCCGCCCGGAAATGAGAGAAACGGATGACATTACAGCAAATCAGCGATTCCATTCCCGAGTACGCCAAAGACCAGCGCGTCAACTTGCAGAACGTGCTGCAGCAGGGTGAGTTGACCGCGCAGCAGACCTGGATGACGGCAGTTGCGTGCGTTTTGGCCTGCCGCAATGACGCGCTGAGCCGGGCCATCTTGGCAGAGGCGGCGTCGAAGCTGTCTGCCGAGGCGATGCAGGCCGCAAAGGCCGCGTTTGGCGTAATGCAAATGAACAACATTTTTTACCGGTTCAAGCATTTCGCTGGACCCGATTACGAGCAGATGCCCGCGCGCCTGAGGATGCAGGCCATTCGCGGTCACGGCGGCGATCCTGTGGATTTCGAACTCGTGTGTCTGGCCGTTTCCACCATCAACGGCTGCGAGGCCTGTGTGAAGTCGCACGAAAAGGTGGTGCGGGAAAAAGGCATTACCGCGGAGGCAGTGACGGCTTCGGTCCGGATCGCTGCCACATTGCATGCCGTGGCAGGTATCCTCGAAGCCGAGGCATGCGCTACCGCCAACTGATCCTCATCTTCGCCTGGAGCGCCAGCTATGGCGCCTGGCAGCCCTTGTTTGACGGCAAAACGCTGAATGGATGGAGCGTGGAAGGCTCACGCTCCTCCTTTTCCATGCGGGAGGGTGCTCTGGAGTGTGACGGTACCGCTCATGCGCCCAACTGGTTGAGAAGTGATCGAATCTATCAGGATTTCAGGATCCGCTTCGAGTACAAGCCCGCGCAGTGGGCGGAAACCGCGCTGTTGCTGCGCGCCCCTCGGACAGCGCGGCCCCAGCATGCGGGCCTGGCCATCTTTCTTGGCCATGACTTCCATAACAAGAACGGGACGCACGTAACCGGGGCAGTGCTTGGTGCGTTTCCGCCGAGCCAACTACCGAAGGTGGGCTACGGCCAATGGCGTCGACTCGAGGTGGAACTGGCCGGGCAGCGTTTGCGGGTGAGCGTGGACGGAGTGCAGGTGCAGAACCGCGACCTCGCCGCCACGCCAGTCACGGCGCAACGGCTGCCAATAGGACATATCGGGTTCGCGGATATGGGCCATGCCTGGTCAGTCCGCAACGTCGAGATTGAAGATCTGGGAGGCTCCAGCCGCGTTGTGAACTTGTTGGCGCAGGGCACGCTCCACGGTTGGGAAAAACGTGGCGAAAGCGGCGCGTGGAGCCTGAATGACGGCGTGCTCGAAGGCGCGGAGGGGCACAGCATCCTTTACGCGCCCGGCGAGTTCGCTGATTTCGAGTTTAGCGCGGCGGTACGATCGCACCGCCGCACCAACAGCGGGATCTTTTTTCGCGGGTTAAGCAACAGCGGATCGCGCGGTTTTGAGGTGCAGATCTATTCTCCGCCTGACGCTGTCTACCAAACGGGCAGCATCTACAATCACCACCGAAGCACACTGCAGGCGGACCTGGACGAGCGCTGGTTCCTTTTGCAGGTAAGGGTAGAAGGACGCCAGGTAAGGGTTTGGGTGGACGGCGAACCCGTTTGCGAAACTGACAACTTGCCCGAAGAGCACGCCGGGCCCGGCCGGGTCGGATTTCAGATTCACATGGACAAGACAAGTGTTGAATTCCGTGATGTGTGGGTGAGACCCCTATGAAAGCTACTGCGATTCTCCTGCTGATGGCCTGCGTGCAAGGGCAGGACCTGGCACCGCGGGCTGCGGAATATGCCAAAGCAGTGGGGGCCGCGGAGCGCACGCTGCAGGCTTGGCTGCGCGCCGCGGATGGAAGAACCGGCCTGATGCCGGACCGGGTGCCCGGCGGCGCACGCGGCTTGCGCGCTGGAGACCCGGCGCGTCTGGCCACTCCCCACAACTTCCTCGCGGATCTCTACCCCTATCTGATCCTGACTGCGCGGATCACGGATCCCGCGCTCTATGAAGGCCGGATGATGGAGTTGCTGCGGAACGAAGTGCGCTTCATGACGGCCGAGGCATCCATCCCGGGGAATCTGGAACTGTCTACCGGCGCACTTGGCCCCTTCAGCCTGTTTGGCGCCGGGGAATACGCCAAGGACGGTTTGCTGGCGGTAACGGAGTTATTGGGCCGTACGCCGTGGTTCCACCGCATGGCCGACATGGTCACGGACGCTATGGAGCGGGCGCCCGTCGAATCGAAATTCGGCCGTCTACCCGCGGCCGACAGTGAGTTAAACGGCGACTTTCTCCAAGTGCTGGTGCGGCTTGCCACGATGACCAACGATCCCCGCTACCTGGAGTGGGCGCGGCGGATCGGCGATGCGTACGTGGAAGAAGTCCTCCCCGGCAATTTCGGAGTGCCCTCAACAAATTGGGACTTCGCCACGCACGTGGGTGAACCCAAGCTGCGTCTGCGGGACCACGGCAACGAGCTAATCGTGGGGCTGACGCTGCTGTTTGCGTTGGAGTCGGATCTGCGGAGCCCCCGGGCAGCGCGTTACCAGGCGGTGGTAAGAAAGATGCTGGACCGTGTGTTGGAGTCGGCCAATCCCGATGGCCTGCTGTACAACACTGTAGACGCCCGCACGCTACAACCTTTGGACAAAGGGCTTTCCGACAACTGGGGCTACGTGTACGGCGCAGTATACACGTTTTACCAGGTAACGGGCGACACCAAATACCGCGACGCAACGCTCCGTGTGTTGAAGAACCTTCCGAAATACCGGCTCTACCGTTGGGAGCCGATGAGCGACATCCCCGCCGACAAGTTCGGTTCGTTCAACGGATATGCGGACACAATTGAAAGCGCGATCTACCTCGTGAACCGGGAGCCGGTGCCCGAAGCTCTGAACTGGATTGAGAGTGAGACGCAACTCATGCTTTCCATGCAGCTGCCCTCCGGGCATTTGGAGAACTGGTACGGGGAGGGGAATTTCAACCGCACACTGCTGCTCTACGCGCTGATGAAGAGCCAGGGCGTGATGCCTGCGGAAAAAGCGCCCGGATTGCAGCTTGGCGCGGCGCGTGAAGGAGCGAATCTGCGGCTCTATGTGGCAGGCATGGAGCGGGTCGGGCTGCAATTCGATTTCGCCCGCCACCGCCGGGTGCTGAACCTGGCTAGGAACTATGTGCGGCTGAACGAGTTCCCGGAATGGTTCACCGTGGAGCCGAACTGGCTGTACCGGATCCGCCCGGCGAAGGGCGACGGCGAGGCGCGGCTGCGGCTTGGTTCGGAACTGATGCAAGGCGAGACCTTTGCCGCAGGCGAATGGCTTGTGGAGAGCCTGGGTCCGCCGCCCTATGGGCGGCGCGAATCGTTGCGGTAGATCCGGCCCTCCTTCATCACAAAGAAGACCCTCTCCGTGACGGTGATGTCGGCGAGCGGATTGCCGGGTACCGCCACGATATCGGCGAGCTTGCCGGATTCGAGCGTCCCCACCTGATCCGCGATGCCGAACAGGTCCGCATCCACGGAAGTGGCCGACTTCAGGGCGGCAATGGGTGAAAGGCCGCCTTCCACCATGAGTCGGAATTCGCGGGCGTTGGTGCCGTGGGCGCCGACGCCCACGTCGGTGCCGAAGGCGATGGACACGCCCAACTGCACGGCGCGGCGGAAGGTGGCGGCAATGCTGTCACCTGCTTTGCGTGCCTTCATGACATTGCGCGGGTCCATCTGAACTCCATCCCGTAGGCCGGCCATGATGGAATCCAGGGCGTGCAGCGTGGGGACGAAGCGGGTCCCTTTTTCGCGCATCACGTTCAGAGTCTCTTCGCGCAGGAAGGAGCCGTGCTCGATGGAGTCGATGCCGGCGAGTGCGGCGCGGCGGGCGCCCTGGTCGCCGTGCGCATGCGCGGCCACCTTGCGTCCCTTGGCATGCGCCTCGTCGGCGATGGCATTGAGTTCCTCCTGGGTGAGTTGAGAGGAGTCCACGTCATTGTTCAGGCTCAATACGCCGCCGGTGGCGCAGACCTTGATGACGTCGGCGCCCTGCTTTACCTGGTAGCGGACAGCGGCGCGAAAGTCCTCGGGCGAGTTGGCGATGCCCTGGCGCCAGTCCGGCTCTTCCATGAGCCCGGCTCGGTATCCATTGGTCATGTCGCAATGGCCGCCGGTGGTGCCGAGCGATTTCCCAGCGGTAAGGACGCGCGGGCCGGGGGTAAGCCCGCGCTGGATGGCGTTCCGCAGTCCGATGTCCACTGCGTCGGCCGCGCCCAGGTTCCGGACTGTGGTGAAGCCAGCCAGCAGTGTCTTCCTGGCGTTTTCCGCCGCTTCCAGGGCTTGCTCGGCCTGGGTCTTGCCCAGCGAGGCCATGCGTCCTGCCGGGGTGAAGAGTTCGGGGCTCATGGTGAGGTGCACATGCGCGTCCATGAAACCCGGCAGCAGGGTGGCGTCGCCGAGGTCGATCACCTCTGCGCCGCCAGGTACAGAGCCCCCGACTTGCACAATCCGGTCGCCGGCCACCACCACCAGACCGGGAGACGCGACGGCATTCGCTTTGCCGTCAAAAATCCTTGCCGCGCGTAACGCGGTGACTTTGCCTGTCTGCGCGGCGGCTGCGGAGACAAGCAGCAGGAGGGGGAAAACCCGGAAGCACTCCAGAAGCATCTCCCCAGGGTAACGCCAGGACTACGGTTTCGCAGGGGGGACGGGTTTGGCAGGTGGCGGGCCAGGGCGGCGGCGAGGTACCGGCTTGGCGCTAGTCAATTCCACGTAAATGCCCTGGATACGGTCATGCTGGGCGGCGTCTATGCGGAGACAGCGTACGCGGCCATTGGCTGCCTCTTGAAACCGCGTGGCGCCATCACCTGAGATCTCCACACGGCCCGGGGCCGACAACTGGAACCCGCTCTCATTGGGCCGCGCTGCGTACAGAATGGCTGCCAAACTGCGAGTCCCGGCGTCGTAGGGCATCGGATGGTATGCCCGATAGGCAGCCACCAGCGGGTGATATTCGGCCCAGCCAAATTCTTTCTCGATGGCGCTGGCGGGAAACCGGACGCTCTCGCCGCACTCCTCGCCAACCACGACGATCGGCGACGGCCATTCTGCAAAGACCTTGCGAGCGGCGTCGATGTCAACTGTGATCAACGCGTCGGGTGCGCCCGCGGAATAACGGCCTGCCGCCACCACCAGGAGGCCCGCCTTCTTGGCGGTGATCTCGCGGGCGCCACGCACGTCGAGCATACGCGCCAGATTGGTGAGCCGGCCGTCCACAACGACCACCGCATTGCCGTCGTGGTAGGCGGTTAACGCGTTGCGCAGAAGCGTGGCATTATCCGCCGTATCCTCAAGAGTCCGGAGAGGGGGAGGGAAGGTCGCCCAATCCTGGCTCCTTGGCAACTGCAGCACCGCTTCGATCATAGGGTTCGAGCCGCGGCCATACCCGTCATCACTTAGCCCGAGGGGGAGACGCAGAAAGCCGCCGCTCAAATAGAAGCGGATGAGCGCTTCAGTGAACAGTGCTGCCTTCCATTCGGCGCGGCTGATGCTAATCGCCGCCGTCCGGACTTCGCCCCTGCCTTCCAACGTGTAAAGGGCCGCCAGCCCCAACGCCTGCTCAATGCTGGCGCCAAGGCCGGCATCATACAGAATGCCCGGAGGTGGCAAGCCGGACCGCGCCTGCATACCGGTGAGTCTATCCGAGGTTCAGGCCAGGCAGCGCGCCCGTTGCGTCGCCGAAATGTTCGGCGGGTACGCCCATGCGGTCCATCAGTGTCACGAAGAGATTGGACATGGGCGTCTCGCGGCGGAACACCAGCCGGCGTCCTGGCTTGATGAAGTTGCCTCCGCGGCCAGCGATGAGAGTGGGCAAGTCGTCGTGCAAGTGCCGGTCACCGTCGGAGAGTCCGGCGCCGTAGATAATCATCGAATTGTCCAGCAAGGACCCGTCGCCCTCTCGTGTGTTTTTCAGCTTTTCAAGCCAGCCGGCGAACTGCTGTACGTGATACCGGTTGATTTGCGCGACCTTCTCCATCATCCCGGGATTCCGCATGTGGTGCGTAAGCGGATGGTGCCCGTCGGAAATGCCGATTTCCCGGTACGCGCGGGATGAACCTTCGCGTGTCACCAGGAATGTGGCGACGCGGGTGAGGTCAGCCTGGAACGCGACGGTGAGCATGTCGGTCATCAGCTTGAAATGTTCGGCAAAGTCGGCAGGCACGCCGTAGGGCTTGTCCATCCGCGGATCGATCTGGGCGTTATCGTGTTCTGCTTTCGCGATCTGCGTCTCGATGGCGCGGATGCTCGTTAGGTACTCATCCAGCTTACGGCGGTCAGTTGGTCCGAGGCCTGACTGCAATTTGCGCGTGTCTTCCGAAACGAAATCGAGGATGCTCTTCTGTAACCGAGCCCGGCGGGCGCGCGCTTCAGGACTAAGCGTGGGTCCGGAGCCGAACAGGCGCTCGAACAAAGCACGCGGGTTCAACACGGGGGGCATCGGCTGCGTTTCGTTCCGCCAGGCCAAATTGTTCGTGTAGGCGCAGGAATAGCCGGAGTCGCAGTCGCCTGCCTGGCGCGCGTCCTCCAGGCCCAGTTCCAGGGAGGGGAACCGGGTATGTTGACCGATGTGGTTGGCGATGATCTGGTCACAGGAAACGCCGGACTGAATGTCGACGGCACTTTTTCTCGGCTGAATTCCCGTCAGGTAAGAGGCGCAGCAGCGGCCATGGTCGCCCGCTCCATCCAGCAACGCGCGGCCATTGTTGTGCGTCAAGTTCCCGAGCAGCGTGATTTCCTGCTTGAAGGCCTCCAGCGGCTGGAGAATGCGTGGCAGATCTTTGAGCGGACCGGTGTAATCCGGATTCCAGTGATTCATCTCTATACCATTGGGCACGTAGATGAAAGCCAGGCGCACGGGGGCGCCTCCTGGCAGGCGGCTGGATGCCAGGGCTGGGGTCATGGCGTCCAGAAGTGGGATGCCGATGGCGGCGCCCAAGCCGCGCAATACAGTCCGGCGAGGCAGGGATTTGCGGGTGATCATCGGCTGGCGGTCTCCTTCGGGGTGTTGGGGCGATGCTGGGTCAGGTGCTCGCCGCGCCGCGACTGGAACGGCAAGCTCTCTACAATGGCGTAAACGAAACTCTGGAACTTGTAATCCTCGGCAGCGGCACGGCGCGTAATCTGTTTCACAACCACGCGGTCGTAACCTTCCAGACCGCGCCCCAGCGCATAGATCAGCATCTTTTCGGTAATGGTGCGCGCAAAGTCGGGCAGGTCGGCGAGGAGCAGACCGCGCAATTCGGCCGGAGTGGAGAACTTGTGGCCATCCGGCAATGTGCCTGCAACGTCGAGAGGCGCGTCTCCGTCTTTTTCCCGCCAACGCCCGATGGCGTCGTAATTCTCCATGCCAAAGCCGATCGTGTCCATTCGCTGGTGGCAAGAAGCGCAGACCGGGTTGCTACGGTGCTTCTCCATACGCTGCCTCAGCGTGGCGTTGGCCGCGGCGCCCTCCTCCTCAAGCGAAGGAACGTCCGGCGGCGGAGGGGGCGGCGGCGCGCCCAAAAAGTTCTCAAGGATATATTTGCCTCGAATCACGGGCGAGGTGCGAGTGGGGTAGCTTGAAACCGTCAAAACACTGGCGTGAGTGAGCAGGCCGCCCCGCTGCGGCGTGGTCAAGTCAACCCGGCGGAACTCGGGTCCGCGCACTCCGTCAATGCCGTAGTGGCGCGCCAGCGTTTCGCTGAGGAACGTGTAACGCGCGTCCAGAAAGTCAGAAACGGGCCGGTTCTCCTTCAGCACGTGCTCAAAGAATAACCGGGTCTCCGCTTTCATAGCGTCGCGCAAATCAGCGTCCCAGGCGGGAAACTTCTGGGGGTCGGGCTTTACAATATCGAGGTTTCTTGTCTCCAGCCACTGGCCGGCGAAATTCGTGGCCAGCGCGGAAGAGCGCGAGTCCGCCAGCATGCGACGAACCTGACCCCGCAATACCGCAGGTTGGATGAGTTTGCCTTGCTCCGCCAGGGACAGCAGTTCCTCGTCCGGCATGGAACTCCAAAGGAAATAACTGAGCCGCGACGCCAATTCGATGCTCGTGATCGTCTGGGATTTCCCTGGCGCCGGATCCCGCTCGATGCGGAAAAGGAAGTGGGGCGAAACCAGCATGGCCTGAATTGCGATTTGGAGGGACTGCCCGCCCGTCATGCCTTCTGCCTTGGCCTTCTCAGCGAATCGCACCAACGCGGCAACTTCGTCGGGACGAACCGGTCGGCGATACGCGCGGCGCGCCAGGGGTGTGAGGATCTGTTGCCAACATGCACGCCCGGACTCGGGGTCACACACCAGCAGACGCCGCCGAAATTCCGGCGGCTCAGCAGGGGCGAACGGCCCGATGAACTTGACCATGTTCAGGTACTTGTTCGCCTGATTGTTGTAAAGCTGTTTTTCGCTCAAGGTATGGACAAAGTCGTCGTTGACGAAACCCGCTCTGATCAGGTGCTCACCCTCAGTCAGCGGCAGCCGGACCTCTTCTTCGGAATAGGGCTCAAAGTACACGAGCTTCGACGGCTTGGTTTCCACCTGGCGAGTGTGCACGAGTTGCCCGTCGATCCAAACGCCGAAGGTGACAGGTTTGCCGGTTTCGCCGCGGTGCCCGGGCATGCCGAAGCGAAGAATATAATCGCCATCGAACTCGATGCGGTGCCGAGCCTCGATTGTTGACGGATTCACCCGGCGGATCTTGCGGTCCCGGCTGTGGTATTCGGCCTCTAGCGGCTTGGGCAGAGGATCAGCTCCTACGGCGCGGGCGGCGATGCGTTCAGCAGCGAGCAGGTATTTCTCCATCAGGACGGGCGAAATGGTGAGCACGTCGCCGATGTTGTCGAAGCCATGGCCCGAGTCGTCGGTGGGGAAGTCCTGATCGGCACGGAACTCAACACCCAACAGATCCCGGATGGTGTTGGCATACTCGGCGCGGTTCAACCGGCGGGCCGTGACGCGGCCCGGATCCGGAGGCCTTGCCTCGTCAATCTTTTCCAGTTCCCGATCCAGCACGCCCAGCACGGCTTGCACGCGAGAGGGGTCTGGCCGGGGCGCCGGCATGGGCGGCATCTCGCCCTTACGGATCTTGTGAACGATCAATTCCCACCGGTCCCGCTGCGCCGCCATCGAACCGGCCGCGGTGTACGGCATGATGTTGAGTCCGCCAGACGGATTCCGGTCGTTGTGGCAGGCGTAGCAAGTGCGGGTGAGAAAGGGCTTCACCGTGCTGTCGAAACCAGTGGCGGCAGACTGAGCACACACGGCCGTGCAGGAAACGACAGTAATCAGGAATCGAAGAAGAAGTGCCTTTTTCACGCGCCTGCGCCCTCGGACAGCGGTGCTGCTCTGATTATATATGCAGCGCCGCCGTCCGGAAGGCGTCTGATACGTCAAAACGAGAAGCGCAAGCCGAGCTGGAACTGGCGCGGCGTGCCGACGATCGCGTTGATGATGCCCGCATTCGGGTTGCCTATGCTGGGGTTGGGCAGATCGAACTGCGGCGTATTGGTGAGGTTAAACACCTCGGCGCGGAACTGCAGCCGCCACCGCTCGGAAGGCGAAAAGTCCTTGAATAACGAGCCATCCAGGTTGACCCTGCCGGGACCTCGCAGCGCATTGCGAGCCGAGTTGCCGAAAGTGAAGACGGCGGGCACGCCCCATGCCGCGTCGGGGGTGTTGAAGCTGGTGTCAAACCAGCGAGTTACGCTACGGGCGTCCAGTTTGCCGCTCTTAAGCCGGTTCGGCCGGCTGCCCCCGGCATTGCTAACCGAAGTAGCCAGCACCGGGGTGAAGGGGAGGCCGCCCTGCGCCGTGAAGATGGCATTGAGATCCCAGCCGCCCAGCAGCGCGTTTCCGAAGGGGTTGCCGAGACGATACTTCCGGCCCTTGCCGAATGGGATGGCGTAGTTGGTGGAAAAGACGAAGCGGTGCGCGATGTCAAAGCCGCTCAGGGCCCGGTCAGCATTCCGGAAGCGCCGGTCTTGCGGGATAGGCCCGTTGTCCGCCCCGCCGAACATGTTGGCCACGTTGTCGATCGACTTCGCCCAAGTGTAGCTGCTTAAGAAACCGAATCCGCTTGTAAACCGGCGTTCGGCGCTCAACTGCAAGGAGTGATAATTCGACAACCCGTCGAAGACGTTGTATGTGGCGGAGACAACGTTCGGGGCGATGTTGTTCAGGGGGCGCCGGGGTGCGGGTGCTCCGGCGCCTGGTACGGGCTGATTGAACTCATAGGTGTTGTCCAACTGTCTTCCAAGGTTTCCCACATACCCGGCCTTGACAATGATTTCCCATGGCGCCTGTTGCTGGATCTGGAAATTGAACTGTTGGGCGTAGCCAGAGCGGAAGTTCGGATTCACAGCCAGCATACCGCCAGAGGGGTTGTTGGCCACGAAAGCTGGATCGAGGTTCGGAATGGCCGGCAGTCCGTCGCTCACGCGCCTTGGATTGGCGACGAACTGGTTGATGTCGACAATATTGATGGGGCCAAAGGGGAGCATCCGGTGGCGTCGCATGTAAACGCTCTCGCTGCCCGCTGGATTGTAAAAGATGCCATAGCCACCGCGGATTACGGTCTTATTGCCCCAGCGGTAGGCAAAGCCGAAGCGGGGCGCAACGTTGTTCCGGTCCATGCGTACGTTGTTGAACTCGTCGCTGTTGAAGCCCGCAATCATGATCTTGCCCGTGACCACGTCGAAGTTGGCAATCTTGTTGTCGACCTCGCGAATGGGCGTATCCACTTCGTAGCGGAGTCCGAGGTTCAGCGTCAGCCGGTTGGTCACGCGCCAGTCGTCCTGCAGGTAACCGCCCCATTCCGTGAACCGCATGCCCGGGACGAAGAGCGTGAAATCCTGCTCGATGGTGCCGGCGACGCCCAGCAAGAGCGAAGCCATGGCGTCGCCCGTATTGGCCGTATTGTTTGGGTCGTCGGTGAAAGTTCGCGCGAAGTTAAAGCGCCCGTTGCCCCGGTTGGTCTGGTATTGGGTGACGTGGCGGCGGCGGGCTTCGCCGCCAAACCGGAGCGAATGCGCGCCCCGCAACAAGGTGAAATTCACGCTGGGATGGAAAGTGTCCTGCTTCCGGATAATGGGCAGCGAGCGGGTTTGGCCTATGCCGGTATAGCCAGCGGGACTGAAAATCGGGATGCCATCCGAATTCGGCCCCTGGTTGGCGCCTCGCACGCCGAGCGCCTCGCCTAATTTGGCGCCCGGCGCGGCGCCCTCTTGGCGGAAGTCCAAGTCAAAACGCTGAAAACCAAAACGCGCTTCCATCACTAGCGAGGGGCTGAGTGTGCTGATCCATGTGCCCCCAGAATTGTAGGCTTTCAGCATGCTGTCGCCGGCAAACGTGTCCTCGTTGCCAAGTCCCACCGGCTGGCCGAAGCCCGGAATGCTCGCATTTGGGAAGGTGGATGGGCGCGTGGTGACTGTGTCCTGCCGCGAGAAACGGCCGAAAACCGTGTTGCGCTCGTTGACGTTCCAGTCGGCCCGCAGGTCGCCCTGGTCCCAGTTCTGCGCTTCCTTCGGGCTCGTGTTCATATTGTTGACGAGGGCTGTGCTCTGCGGCAGCGGATAGGCCTGGATCATGCGGGCCATCACCGGGTCAAACAGCGTGGAAGGGATTCGCCGCCCTGGGAATGGGTCGCGCGAGAATCTGGTTGGGGCGTCGGGATTCGCCCGCAGCGAAAACGGATCATAGATGTCCCGGACCGCGGAAAAATCACCCGTCCGCATTGCCGGCTGCGGCACGCTGTTAACGAAGAGCCGCTCCTGCCGCCGCTTAAACCCTTCATAGTTCGCAAAGAAGAAGAGCTTGTCGCGCACCACGCGCCCGCCCAGGCTGGCGCCGAACTGGTTCTGCCGGAAAGCGGGAATCCGTGCTCCCGGCCGCGTGAAGAAGTTCTTTGCGTCGAAGTAATCGTTGCGGAGGAACTCGTATGCGCTGCCGTGCCAAGCATTTGACCCGGACTTCGTAATCACGTTTACGGTCGCACCGGAATTGCGGCCCTGGTCCGCTGAGAACATGTTGGTCTGGATCTTGAACTCGCGCACCGCTTCCACCGAAGGACGCAGCGTAATGGAAAGCGTCAGCCGGTCATTGTTGTCGATGCCGTCGATGAGAAAGTTATTGGACCCCTCACGGTTGCCGTTGGCGAACAATTCACTTCCCGGTCGCAGGTCGTCGGGCCGGGTGCCGCTCATAATGGTGCCGCGCGCGCCGAAGCCGACCCCTGTCACGCCGGGCCCCAGGATGGCAAGCTGGACAAAGTTCCGCCCATTTAATGGCAGGTCGACAATCGCTTTGGTCTCGATCACTTGGCCAATGGAAGAGTTGTTCGTTTCCAGCTGAACTGCCGATTCCGTTACGGTGAGCCGCTCGGTCACCTGCCCAACGTCCAACTGCACCTCGAGCGCCAGTGACTGGTTCACTTCCAACCGGACGCCTTCACGCACGGACTCCTTAAAACCCTCTTTGGTGACGCTCACCCGGTACTCGCCGGGGGGAACGAACGGATAGACGGCCACGCCGTTCTCGCCGGTCGTCGCAGGCCGCTCCACGCCGGTAGCCGGACTGAGAAGCCGGACGGCCGCACCGGCAATCGTGGCGGCAGTTCTGTCTGTGACCGTAACAGTCAACTGTGCTGAGGTTTGTGCCCAGACGTGTGTCATCGTGGCAATCGCCAACAAGGACACGGCACAGATCCGATGGAGAATCTTCATGGTTCAAGCCCCTCTAAAGTGAACCGGCAAGGCTGATTCCCAGGTCTGGCCGGTTCGAGATCTGTGTCATTCGTATCACAGAATCAGAACTGTTGTTGATACTTTTTCATTTTTCGATAGAATCAGGGCCATTCCTGGCAAAGAGGAGCGAAACACATGGCGGAGAAACGAATTGGGCGGCGTGGGGCGCTCGGTGCGCTCGCAGGCATAACGGCGCTTACCGAGCAGCAACTGGAAGCTCAGCAACAGCGTGAGCGGGATGCCCCCATCCGGCCGAAAGAAGCGCTAAAGATCACCCGCCTTGAAACCTACTTGGTGAAGCCGCGCTGGCTCTTTCTGAAGATACATACCGATGCAGGCATCGTAGGCCTTGGCGAGCCGATCACGGAGGGCCGCCCGCATACCTGCGCCGCCGCCGTCAAGGAGGTAGAACCCTACCTGCTCGGGAAGGATCCGCGCGCAGTGGCCCACCACTGGCAGGCCATCTACCGACACGCCTTTTACCGGGGAGGGCCGATACTCACCAGCGCGCTGAGCGGCATCGATATGGCGCTTTGGGACATCAAGGGTAAGGCGCTGGGCGTACCTGTCTATGAACTGCTGGGTGGGCCGACGCGGAACCGTGTACGCGTCTATGCGCACGCGAACATGAACAACCCGCAGCGCGTGAAAGATGCCTTAGCGCAAGGGTTTACTGCATTCAAAACGGGCCCGAACCGGCGCCGCAAATACCCCCGGTACGTCGAAACACAATCGGAAGTGATGTATGCGGCTGAGAAATTCGCGGAGTTCCGAAAACTAGTGGGTCCAGACGTGGACATCGGCGTTGACTTCCACGGGGCCGTCTCCCCGGCCCATGCCAAGATGCTTATCAAGGCTCTGGAGCCGCATAACCCGATGTTCATTGAGGAACCGGTGCAAGCCCAAAACCATGACATCATGGCGGAGATTGCTCGCGGCACCCATCTGCCCATCGCTACTGGGGAAAGAGTCTTCACGAAGTGGGGCTTCCGGGAAGTGTTGGAAAAGAAAGCCGCTACGATCCTGCAGCCGGACCTATGCCATGCCGGTGGCATCACGGAGGTCCGGCTGATCGCGGGGATGGCGGAGGCGTACTATGCCGCAATCGCACCCCACAATCCGTTGGGGCCTATCTCGCTGGCGGCCGGCGTGCAAATCGCTGCCTCCATCCCCAACTTCTTGATTCAGGAACAGGTTTCGTTAGGCGAGGGCTATTTGAAGCAACCTTTCCGTGTGCGGACGGGCTACCTGGACCTGCCCACGGGTCCAGGCTTGGGTATCGAACTCGACGAAAACGCGATGGCGGACAAGATCGGGCATGACTGGCGCAACCCCGAGAGCTACGACGAAGACGACGGCAGTGTGACGGACTGGTAAACTTGTCGCTTCCGTGACTTCCGAATATTCACTGCGCCGCCAGCGGTTCCTGGAACTACTCGCCGGGCGGAAGGCGGATGCGGCCGCCGTTTCTGTGCTGCCCAACATCCGCTATCTGTCAGGGTTCATGGGCAGCAACGCCGTGTTGTGGCTTACCGCCCGGCGCATGACCCTTTTCACCGATCCCCGGTATGCCATTCAGGCAAGCCGGGAGTGCGATTGTGAGGTGGAGGTGCTGTCCGGCCCGCTTTGGCCTGCTATTTGGAAGCGCGCCAGGAAGTTACGGTGGCTGGCCCTGGAAGCAGCGTCGCTTCCCCACTCTCGCTGGCAGGAGATCCGTACGGCGCTGCCGGGTGTCCTGCTCCGTGACTGCTCCGGCCTGGCCGAGGAACTCCGGATGGTGAAATCCCCCGCTGAGGTGGTCTGCATCCGGGCGTCTGTTTTATTGAACTCAAGAGCCTATGAGAGTGTGCTCGGGCGAATTCGGCCAGACTGGACTGAACAGCGCGTGGCGGCGGAACTCGACCACCGCATGCGGCTTTTGGGGGCGGCGGGTCCCGCCTTCGAAACCATTGTGGCGGCTGGCCCCAATTCCGCACTGCCGCACGCGCGGCCAGGCAATGAGCGCATCGGGACCAATCGGTTACTATTAATAGACATGGGCGCCAGCCTGGATGGCTACGCCAGCGATATGACCCGCGTGGTTCACATGGGCTCGCCCTCGCCAACAGCACGGCGCCTCTATGATGCCGTATTGGAGGCGCAACTGGCCTCAATCGACGCTGTGCGGCCCGGAACTACCGCCGCTGAAGTGGATCAGGCTGGCCGCAAGCTATTACAAAAAAGAAAGTTAGATCACCTGTTCACCCACAGCACCGGACATGGACTGGGCCTGGAGATTCATGAAGAACCCAGGCTCGGCCGTAAGTCCTCCACAGTGCTGAAGCCTGGGATGGTCGTAACCATCGAACCGGGCGTTTACCGGGAAGGATTCGGAGGCGTGCGCATAGAAGACACCGTTCTCGTGACCGAGACCGGTGTTGAGGTTCTGACGCCTACCAAGAAGGATTTGTTGTCAATCCCATGACCGTGGACGAAATACGAGAACTCATACAGATGGTGTGCACTACGGGCATCGCCGAGTTGGAGGTTCAGCGCGGTGAAAATCGCGTCTGGATCAAGCGCAGCGGCGGAGTCACTACCCAAGAGGTGGTGGTGCCTGCGGCGGCGGTTGCGGAAAATGTGGTGGCCGCCCCGGCGATCATTACGCCTGCGGCGCCACCCGCAGCGCCCGCTCCGGGCGAACCGGACCTCACCGACCCTACGCTACAGGCCGTAAAGGCGCCCATCGTCGGTACGTTTTACGAGGCGCCTTCCCCGGGCGCCGAGCCGTTTGTGCGCGTCGGGGACGCTGTGAAGCCGGGCAAGGTGCTGTGCATCATCGAATCGATGAAACTCATGAACGAGATTGAGGCGGAAGTCTCAGGCACCATTGTGAAGCGCCTGGTGGAAAACGGCCAACCAGTGGAGTACGGTGAAGTGCTCTACCTGGTCAAGCCGAACTAGCGCGGCGGCCGTGACGATGTTCAACAAAGTTCTGATCGCCAACCGGGGCGAAATCGCCTTGCGGGTGATCTGTGCCTGTAAGGATCTGGGCATCCGCACTGTCGCAGTTTATTCGGAGGCCGACCGCTACAGTTTGCACGTACGGTTTGCGGACGAGGCCATTTGTATTGGGCCGGCCAAGAGCGCTCTTAGTTATCTCAACATCCCGGCGGTAATCAGCGCGGCGGAGATTACCAACGTCGAGGCCATACATCCTGGCTATGGTTTTTTGAGTGAAAACGCCGACTTTGCCGAAGTGTGCCAGACTTCGGGGCTGAAGTTTATCGGACCGCGGCCGGAAGTCACGCGTGCCATGGGGCTGAAACAAATCGCGCGCGAAAAGATGAAGCAGCATGGCGTGCCGGTATTGCCAGGATCAGACGGCATTCTGGAGAGCGCCGAGCACGCGCTGGAGGTCGCGCGGCAGATCGGGTTCCCCATCATGATCAAGGCCTCGGCTGGCGGAGGCGGGCGGGGCATGCGCATGGTTCGTTCGGAAGAGGAGTTGCCGAACCTTTTCGCGCAGGCCTCCCAGGAGGCAGAGAACGCCTTTGGTAACCCCAGCCTGTATTGTGAAAAACTCATCGAGCGGCCGCGCCACATCGAATTCCAGGTGATTGCCGACGAGCATGGCAACGTGGAGATCCTGGGCGAGCGGGAATGCTCCATCCAGCGCCGTCACCAAAAACTGATCGAAGAGGCGCCCTCGGCCGTCATGACGCAAGAACTGCGGCAGCGGACAGCGGCCGCGCTGAAGAAGGCGCTGACCGCCATCGGATACACGAATGCCGGAACGGTGGAGTTCCTGATGGACACCGACGGGAAACTCTACTTCATCGAGGTAAATGCGCGCATTCAGGTGGAACACCCCGTGACCGAGTTGATCACCGGAGTGGACTTGGTGAAAGCGCAGATTCGGGTGGCGGCCGGCGAGAGATTGCCGGATATTCTCGGTATGCCAGTCGGCCTGTGCGGGCACGCCATCGAGTGCCGCATCAACGCTGAACATCCGCAGACCTTTGCGCCTTCACCGGGCCGTATCAAGGCGCTCAATCTGCCGGGCGGCATCGGGATCCGCGTAGACACGGCCGCCTACACCGAAGGCGTGATTCCCCCCTACTACGACTCGTTGGTGGCCAAACTGATTGCCTACGGGCGAGACCGCGACGAGGCGATTCTCAGGATGCGCCGGGCTCTTGAGATGTTCGTGGTGGAGGGCATCCACACCTCCATCCCGCTGCACCTGGAGATTCTGAACGATCCGGAATTTCAGCGCGCGGAAATCGACACTCAGTACATACAACGGTTTCTCGAGCGGCGGCCGAAGGGCTGATCAGGCGGCAGGGTGGCGGCCTTCGCGGAGTTTGGCAAGTCCTCCTCGCAGCATCCGGAAGATCCAGGAAGCCAGCCAGAGGAAAACGGCCAGAAACACCAGCACGAGACAGAGCGTGGCAATCGGATGCGTAAAGGCAAACCAAACTCCCACCGGGGCCGCAATATCGCCCAGCAGGCTCAGCCCCAAGTTGGAGAAAGGTTCGGGGCTCTGGTTCACCGCCAGTCTTGTGGCGGCTTTGGAGGCATGCGAGGAAAGGGCAACGCCGCCCGTCAGCAGCACCAGCACCGTGCGCGGAACCGGATCCAACTCACCGAACGCAGTGGCAGCCAGCAGAGCCGCGCCAACCGGCCGGATGAATGTATGGACCGCATCCCAAAGGCTGTCTACCCAGGGGATTTTGTCGTTCACTAGTTCCAGAACATAGGCAGCGCCGGCCGCAATCAAAACGGCCGGATGTTGCAGCACCTCAAGCGGGCGCATGGCCTCCGGGAGGACCAGCCACCCCATGCGCAGGGCCAGGCCAAGCCCGAGAACGGTGGCATAGAGCCGGAGCCCGGCGGCGAAGCCGATGCCCAGCGTCGTACCGAGCAACGAGATGGCGTCCATGGTGGTGTTCCTCTCAAGGTACGCAAGTGTCAGCCCCATTGTTCCACGCTCCTTCCGAGATTGAGGGATGCTGGAGAGAATGTCCAAGACTGCAACACCACCGCTGCTGGAGATCCGGAACATCACGGTCTGGCGCGGCGACCGACCTGCGCTTCACCGGCTGTCGCTTACGGTAGAGGCCGGCGAGTCGGTGGCGTTGCTGGGGCCGAACGGATCAGGAAAATCGACTCTCGTCCGCGTCTTGACGCGAGAGAGCTATCCGGTGGTGAACGAAACGGAGAGCAGCCTGCGGATACTGGGCCGGGAAGTGTGGCATCTCTTCGAATTGCGCTCGTTGATCGGGGTTGTAACGAACGAATTGGTGGACCGTTGCACACAGCCCTACACGGGTTTGGAAACGGTGCTATCCGGCTTTTTCGGCAGCATCGGCATATGGCCGAATCATCCGGTGACTCGTGCGATGGAAAGCCGGGCTCTGGAGTTGCTGCGGTTCTTCGACGTCGAGCACCTCGCCGGACGAGCGATGACCGAAATGTCGTCCGGCGAGGCCCGCCGTGCCGTGCTGGCGCGCGCGCTGGTGCACAATCCCTGCGCACTGGCTTTGGATGAACCCACGAACAGCCTGGACATCCGGGCGCAACACGAATTGCGGGAGTCGATGCGAAAGCTGGTGCGCTCCGGCGTTTCGCTGTTGCTGGCCACGCATCATCTGCCTGACATCATCCCGGAGGTGAGCCGCGTAGTGTGCTTGCGCGAAGGCCGGGTGTGGCGTTCTGGCGGCAAGGAGGAGATGCTGCAGGCGGGGCATCTGTCGGAATTGTTTGGCGTGCCCTGCGAAGTCCGCCGCATTGGAGATACCTGGCACATGTGGTAGCCGTCGAAAATTCCATTGAACTTCTCTTCCCGGAAAACAGTACTGCAAGGTGGAGGAGGTGGACGCGATGAAGCGATGGATGACAACACTGGGCGGGCGAAGGACCGGCACAGCGGGACCGATGCTGTTGATCGGAACAGGCGTGGCGTTCTTGGCCGCCAACATGGGGTGGGTCGAGAACGTGGGCCGCTACTGGCCTCTGCTGGTGATTCTATTGGGTGGAAGCCTGTTGTTCGACCGGCTGCGAGGATAACTGGGAGGTGAATTGCCAAGTGGCGCCGGAATCTCTGTTGCTAACGAGAATCGACGCAGCAGTTGAAGAGGCCAGGCAACGGGCCCCTGGCGCAGTGCATTGCGGCAAGGGGTGCTTCGGTTGCTGCCTGGGGCCATTCCCCATCACACGAGGAGACGCCCTCCGATTGCATGCCGGACTGTACACCCTGGGAGCGGCGGAGATCGCGCTTTTGCAGGGTAAGGCCCGCGAGGTACTGGCCAAATTGCCGCCGCGCCCGGCTGGAGACTGGCTCTATAGTCCGGAGTTCCGAATGCTCCCCTGCCCGCTCCTGGACCTGGAAGCAGGGGCTTGCGGTCTATACGACCACCGCCCGCTCGCCTGCCGCACCTTCGGCGCCGCGATAGAATTCGATGGCACGGAGTTGGACGTCTGCAATCTGAACTACACCGGATGGACGCCGGAACAAATCGAGGCGGTCCGGGTTTCTGTGCCTCTGGACGGCCTCCGAGCCGCGTTGGAAGGCAGCGTGTCTGATAGTCCGTTGACCACGGTGGCGCAGGCCCTGGTCGATTTTTCGGTTTTGGCTACACCGGAGGGCAATCCTTCCTTGCGATAACTTCTGCGAGCATGCGGTCCCAGTGCTCGCGCAGGAAGGGCGGGGAGTTGTGGCTGTCGTTCGCATACCCAAGCGTGGCCCTCTCCAGATGAAGTACCGCCGTGATCAGCTCCTCTTGATAAAACCCTGCCTCTGCCAAGGGGATGCCATTGGGTTCACGAATGAACGAGGCACCGCTGGAGGTCTGCAATCCGTCGGGCGATTGCCCGACCGTGTTTGCGACGCAGTGAAACATTTGCGTGGAAGGGCCCGCAGGCTGCTGCGCACGGCCAGAGATCCGCTTCCACGCGACCGCCTCGATTTCGTCAGAACTGCAGGATGGGTGGAAGAAGATCTTGGCGCCGGCCATGGCCGGCAACCGGTATAGTTCCGGGTGCCGTCCGTCGCGGCAGATGGCCAGGGTGCAAGGGATGCCATCGATTTCAAACAAAGCCAGCTTGTTGCCTCCACGGCAATATTTCTTCTCATCACGGCCAGCCATATGCACCTTGGCGTATTCATAAAAAACGTGGCCCTCAGGGTTGATCACGTGGGCAAGGTTCAGGTAGCGGTCCTTGGTCTTCCGGATCGTGCCTGCAATCACATACAAGCCGTGCTCGCGCGCGGCCGCGGAGATGGCGTCCAATCCTTGCTGCACGGCCTCCGGAGCGAGTTGCACCAAATAGGGGAAGTAGTAGCTGGTGATATTGGCTTCTGGCAGCAATACCACCCGGCTGCCCTGCCGGGCAGCTTCGGCAATGAATTGCCGCGAGGTTTCAACGTTGCGTTCAAGATCCACCGCCCAGTGCATCTGGGCGCAGGAGACCTGGAGAGTTTGGGGAGTCATCGACGCCATCATGGCAGACCATAGGGAACCAGGTCACGCACTGTTACAATGCGGGACGGCAGGCGCCCCATGGACGAATCCCCGATCCGCATCTTCATCACCGGCGGCACCTTCGACAAGGAATACGACGAGCTGACGGGCAAGCTGTTCTTTCACGACACACATGTGCCCGAGATGCTGCGTCTGGGCCGTTGCCTGGTTCCCGTCGAACTCCGCACGCTGATGATGATTGACAGCCTCCAGATGACTGACGACGACCGGCGGCTGATCGCGGAACACTGCCGGAACGCTCCGGAGGAGCGCATTCTGATTACGCACGGCACGGATACGATGGTGGACACGGCAGCGTGGCTGGCGAAGGCCGGATTAGGTAAAACCATTGTGCTGACCGGAGCCATGGTGCCCTATAAATTCGGCAGCTCCGACGGCATGTTCAATCTCGGCAGCGCGCTTGCCTTTGTCCAAGTCTTGCCACCCGGTGTTTACGTCGTCATGAACGGCCGCCGCTTTCCCTGGGACCAGGTACGCAAGGACCACAGCCGGGGAGTTTTCGTCGGGACTTAGTCAACCGACGGGGTCCCGAACCGGCCCGTCGCTGTTCAGTTTTTTCATAGCCCGTTCATAGCCCTGTGACTTAACGCATGTAACTTCATGGGGCAGTTACGATCCCATGCATAGCCTGCGCCCCCTCACCCTTGCCGCCTGCTTTGCGGGCGTCCTTCTCTTCCCGACCCTCGTTTCCGCTCAGGCCAAGCTGAGCATTCTGCTTCCAGAGCGAACTCGCCTGATCGAAGACCAACGGGTCGATCTGGTTGTCGAAATTCGCAACGTCACCTCCGCCTCTTCCTTCCGGGTGACCGTCAACGGCCGGGACATCACCTCCAGGTTTGGTCCTGCGCGCCAGGTCGACCTGGACTGCAACACCTCGATGGATCTCGTCTACAGGGCCGATCTCGTTGGATTTGAGCCGGGCGATGTCCGGGTGGTATCTACTGCAACGACACCTGCCGGTCAAGTGAGTGATGTCAAGGACATTTTGGTCTATCCCTTCAGCCTGCCCGCTCGGCGCCGGAACGTAGTGCTCTTTATCGGGGATGCGATGAGCCAGCCCTACCGGGATGCGGCGCGCATCGTGGCGGGCAGCACGGAGACGGCGCCAGGCATCTCCGGGCTGCGCGAAGGATTCTTTGACCGGCTCCTGGAGATGGATTCAATGCCTGTCTTCGGCAGCGTCATGACGCATAGCAACGACCGGCTCGTGCCCGATTCCGCTAACACGGCGTCCGCCTGGGCCACCGGGAACAAGGCTCACACGAACGGCATGGGCGTCTTCATGGATGGCACCGACTGCCGCTGGCGGCTTGGTGGAGCCACCCTGGCGACGATGGATTCGATGCTCGACAACCCGAAGGTGGAAACGCTCTGGGAGTATTTGAAACGGCGCTACAACTACCGCACCGGCATCGTCAGCACGGCTGACATTGCCGATGCAACTCCCGCCGGCAATGGGGCGCATACCGCATTCCGGCAGACTCGCTACGAAGTGATTCGCCAGTACTTTGAAAATCCGTTTCTGAATAACCGGCCGGTCTTCGACGTCATCCTGGGCGGGGGCTGGGACCAGTTCATGCCGGAAGTGCGCAGTGACCGCCGGGACATGGTGGCGGAGTTCCGGAATGCCGGGTATCGATTCGTGACGAATGCCACGGAACTGCGCGGTGTCACTGCGCGGGACACCAGCGTGCTGGGCCTCTTCTTCCGCAATGCAAACCCGCAGGGCGCCGCCGATGGAATCCGTGCGGCGGCGGATCCCAACATGAGCGTGGCCTACGACAAGCTACGTTTGGAGCGGCCGGGTAGCGAGGGTACGCCGAGTTTGGGCAATTTCCCGGATCAACCATTTCTGAACCTCATGACGCAAAAGGCAATCGAGGTGCTCAGTGGTCCAGGTGGAGATCTGCCGTTCATCCTCATGGTGGAAGCCGCATCCATCGATAAGCAGTCCCACGTAAACCATGCGACGGGTACTATTTGGGACACGATTGAATTGGACCAGGCAGTTGGCGTCGCGCGCCAATGGGCGAAAGCCCGGTCCACGGAGGATACCCTGATCATCGTGACGGCAGACCATGCCCAATCCATGATCTTAAACGGCACCGTGGAGGTGAGCGACGCCGATATGTTCGACCGCACGCCCTCCTACACTATGTCGAACACAGCCGCCGTCGGCGCTCAAGGAGCGCGCGTGTTCAAGGACGTGCATTCGAACATCCGCGCCATCTACCCGTTCAACGACATCGATCCGAACCAGACCGGCGCGGCTGGTCCTCCAGCGCATGTGCGGCCGCCGCATATAGGAGCGCTGGGCTACGGGCCCACCGGGGCTTACGAATTTCCGGATTATGTGGATAGCAACGGCGACGGATATCCCGAGAACCGGCAAGTCGGCAACCGCGGGCGCATCCGGCTCAGCGTGGCTTTTCGAACGGGCAGTCATACGGCGGAATCTGTGCCGGTCTCAGCGGAAGGGCCTGGGGCCTTCCTGTTCGGCGGCCACCAGGATCAGACCGATATCTTCTTCCGGATGGCTGCTTCACTGCGTGGCGGCACCGAAGAGGGCGACCGCCTGGTCAAGTTGCTCCGAGACGCCCGTTACCCTCAGGTGATCGGTCTCCGGTGATCGAATGAGAATGGCCCGTCTAATCCGTGGTGCCTCGCTCATTCTATTCACATTGGAATTGGGTGCGGCCCCTCCGAAACCAGAGCTCAGGACTGAGCGCCATCCGCTCCGATGGTTTCTTCTCAGAGTGGATTTCAATTTGCCTGCCGCCGGGCTATCAGCCTACTTTCCTTTCGAGCCGGTCCTTTCCAGGCAGGGGGATCTCCAGATAGTCGCGTCTTACAATCCGCCCGCCGAAATGCTGGCCCCAATCGGCGGCGTGCCCCATCCGTACTCCGCCCGCGAAGTGGATGCTTGCAACTTTCAGCCCCCATGGGTGTTTGCCTACCGCCACGGGCGCATGTTTTCAGCAAGGTTCGCCAGCGAACGGGAGATCCGGCTGGAGGATGCCGCACTGCCGCGCCAGCCGGACGCGACCTTCCTTCCTCATCCGAATTACTTGCTGGCGGCCTGGAGAGTATCTGGCGGCCGCCTCCTCGTGGCGTTCGGCTGGAATGCAGCCCGCCACACCGCCCGGGAGTTCCTAATGACTGAGCCCGCGGGATTGGCCATCCTTTTCCCCGAACTGGCCCGGGGCAGTGGCCTCCTCCCATCTCGTGAGAATGACGAAGGCTTCCTCGCGGGATCTGCCACACATTGATGGAGACGGCGGCAGCGAACTGCAAACGGCGGGCCGCTCCGGCCGGCCGAAAAGCAGGCATTGGTCCTGCGGGCTCAACTGCGCGCAGCGTACGCCTGCCGGCTTGCCGCCAGGCATGCCGGGGATGGAGGAGGAAATGGAAGGCGCGATACAGCAGGCCGCGCAACCGGGGCGGCATTCCATTGAGCCTCCAGTCTAGCGTGCATGCGTGTTCCCCCGATATCCTGAAGGATTCATGGGCAACATCCTTCAGTCACTTCCGGCCGGCGAACGGGTCGGCATCGCGTTTTCCGGCGGTCTCGACACCAGCGCCGCGATCTATTGGATGCGCCAAAAGGGCGCCATCCCGTACTGCTATACGGCTAATCTAGGTCAGCCCGACGAGCCGGATTACGAAGCGATTCCGCGCCGCGCGCTCGAATGCGGCGCCGAACAAGCACGGCTGTTGGACTGCCGCAAACAGTTGGTGCGGGAGGGCTTGGCCGCGCTGCAGTGCGGTGCGTTCCACATCACCACAGCCGGCGTGCCGTACTTCAACACCACGCCCATTGGCCGCGCCGTCACCGGCACGCTGCTGGTGCAGGCGATGAAGGACGACGGCGTGAACATCTGGGGTGATGGCTCCACGTATAAGGGCAATGACATCGAGCGGTTTTACCGGTACGGCTTGATGGTGAACCCGGAGCTTCGTATCTACAAGCCCTGGCTCGACCAAACGTTCATCGATGAGTTGGGCGGGCGCAAAGAGATGTCGGAGTTGCTGGAAAAGGCCGGCCTCGGCTACAAGATGCCAAAGGAGAAAGCCTATTCCACCGATTCCAACATCTGGGGTGCGACGCACGAAGCGAAAGACCTCGAATTTCTGAACAAAGGCATCCGCATCGTCGATCCGATTATGGGCGTGGCCTTTTGGCGTCTGAACGTGGCCGTGGACCCCGAAGAGATCACTGTCACATTTGACAGCGGGCTGCCGGTTGCGCTGAACGGACGCAGCTTTGAAGATCCGGTGGAACTAGTGTTGGAGGCCAATCGGGTGGGAGGGCGGCACGGTTTGGGGATGTCAGACCAGATCGAAAACCGCATCATCGAGGCCAAGAGCCGCGGCGTTTATGAGGCGCCCGGAATGGCGCTGTTTTATATCGCGTACGAGCGGCTGATCACGGGTATCCACAACGAGAACACCATCGAGCAATACCGCGAGATGGGCCGCCGCCTGGGCCGGCTGTTGTACGAAGGACGCTGGTTCGATCCGCAGGCCATGATGCTGCGTGAAACCCTGCAGCGCTGGGTGGCGAAGGCGGTAACCGGAGAGGTGGTGCTGGAACTGAGGCGGGGCAATGATTATTCGATTCTCGATACGCGCAGCCCGAATCTTACCTACCACCCTGAGCGCCTGACCATGGAAAAGGGCGAGGGTGCGTTCACGCCGCAGGACCGTATCGGACAACTCACCATGCGCAATCTCGACATCAGCGATTCGCGCGAGAAGCTGTTGGTATACGCGAAAGCGGGCCTGTTAGGCCCGCTTTCGAAAGGGCTGCCGCTGCTGGAAGAGTAAGGGGCGCGCCTACAGGGCGCCCTCACCCCGGTCGCCGTTGCGGATGCGGATCGCCTCCGCCACGTCGTACAGGAAGATTTTCCCGTCGCCGATCTTGCCCGTGCGCGCCGCGTCGCTGAGGGTTTTGACGACTTCCTCGACACGCGCATCGGGCACGATCATCTCCAGCTTGATTTTGGCCAGGAGGTCTACCTTGTATTCCATGCCCCGGTAGACCTCGGTATGGCCCTTCTGCCGTCCGTGGCCGCGAGCCTCGATGACGGTCATGCCATCGACGCCGATGGCCTTCAGGGCTTCTTTCACATCTTCAAGCTTGAAGGGCTGAATAATGGCTTCGATTTTTTTCATGACCGTTACGCCTCCAGATTGTAGCCTTCCTCGCCGTGCTGGCTGACGTCGAGGCCTTCAATTTCGTCCTGCTCAGAAACGCGGACGCCGCCGCAGGCCAAGTCGCAGACCTTCAGGATGATTAGCGTACCCACGATAGCAATCCCCCAGGCAATCGCGGCGCCGGCCAACTGATTCACAATCTGCCCGGCATTGCCATCCACCAGACCGCCCTTACCGTCTTCAATCGCGCTGTTGACAGCCTTCGTGGCGAAGAAACCTGTGAGGATGGCTCCCAACGTGCCGCCTGCGCCGTGGACTCCAAACGCATCCAGCGAGTCGTCGTAGCCAAGTTTGGCCTTGAGTTTCACCACCATGAAGTAGCAAACGATCCCCGCCAGGAAACCGATAAAAAGAGCGGGCATCGGCTGGACGAACCCGGAGGCAGGCGTAATGGCCACCAATCCGGCAACCGCGCCCGAGATGCCGCCCAAGACGCTGGGCTGCCCCTTAATCCACTCCATCAAAACCCACCCGATAGCTGCGGCGGCAGCCCCCAGGTGCGTAGCCACGAACGCGCTGGAGGCGAGCGAACCAGCGCTCAGCGCGCTGCCCGCATTGAAGCCAAACCAGCCGACCCACAACAAACAAGCGCCGATGAAGCTCAAGACCAGGGAGTGCGGCTTCATGGGTTCCACACCATAGCCTTTCCTTTTGCCCATGTACAGAGCGCAAACCAGGGCGGATACGCCGGAGGTGATGTGCACCACAGTGCCGCCCGCAAAGTCGTAGCAAGGAAGAGAGCCGCCCGCGAAGGCATTGAGCAGGCCGCCCTTGCCCCACACCATGTGGGCCATCGGGTAGTAAACCAGAAACGACCAGAGCACCATGAACAGGCACATTGCGCTGAACTTCATGCGCTCCGCGAATGCGCCCGTGATCAGCGCCGGAGTGATGATGGCGAACATCATCTGGAATACCATCCAGGTGAGGTGCGGGATGGTGCCTGCGTAGTCGGTTTGGGGTTCTTGGCCGACACCGTTCAGAAAGAGGTATCGCAAATCCCCAAGAAATGCGGAACCTTCTCCAAACGAAAGGGAGTAACCGATCACCGCCCACAGCACAGTGGCCAAAGCCATCAGGCTGAAGCTCTGCATCATGGTAGCCAGGACGTTCTTTTTTCTCACCAGGCCACCGTAGAAGAGCGCCAGGCCCGGGCCGGTCATCAACAACACGAGGGCGGCACTGGTGAGCAGCCAAGCGTTATCACCGGCCGATTGGGCGGCGCTCGCCGCTTCCTGCAGCGTCTTAATTTGCTCTTCGAGCGGAGGTGAGGCAGCGGGGGCTTGTGCGAGCGCGGGCGCCTGCGCCCAGCACCAGGCGGATGCGAGTACAACAAAGCGTTTCATGGGACTCCTGGGTGTGGGGACTCAGCTCGGGACGGGGAGCAGGCCCTGCAAAGCGCGGCGGGGCGATTCCTTCGCATTCTTGCGTGCTGGCTGGCTACAGCGGAAGCGAAAAGTTTTTATTCAGGCCATTGAAAGTATCTATTGGCCTGCCGCCGGAATGCCGCATACACTCACAGTCAACGCGGAAATCACTCCATCCCACGAAACCAGGCTAGTTGCGTGGTCTTCAGCCCCTGTCAGGCGGAAGTGACGCTTACCAGGAGTTGCAGTACCATGCCGTTCTTTCGATCGGCCGCCATCTTCAGTGCGGCCACTTGTCTCGTCTGGGCCCAAGCACCTTCAACCGCTCCGGCCTCTTCTCCTCCATGGAGCATTGGCCCCGTGCAAATGAGCGGCATGGTGGACGTTTACTACAACTACACTCCCAACCACCCCGCCTCGCGAAACCTCTTGTACCGGAATTTTGACATCCGGGCTAACGCCTTCAGCCTGAACATGGCTACCTTCAGCCTAGATATGGCCCCGGAACCGTTAGGGTTCAAGCTACAATTGGGCGCCGGACGGGCCTGGGATCTCTTCAACTTCGCGGACACGGCCAACGGCTTCGACAATCTGCGTTACGTGCCGCAAGCTTACATTTCCTACAAGTCCGCCAAGCTGAAAGATATGCAGTTTGATTTCGGCAAGTTCTACACCGCGGCCGGTGCGGAGCTCACCGAAACCCACCAGGCATGGAATTATTCGCGTTCGCTCATGTACGCGAACGGCCCCTACTACCACTTCGGGATGCGCGCCAGCGTTCCGCTCAGTTCGAGCTTC
>CAYWQS010000020.1:0-91801 GCA_964460395.1 uncultured Solibacteraceae bacterium
GATGGTGGTCCCGGTTGTCAAGACCAAAATCGTCGCGCAATAAGTTAGCGACCTGGGCGTCTGAATTGAGTGGGGCGGACGAAGCCGCCCCGGCCATTCCGGCCCTTGAGTCGGCGCTCGAGTCGCATCCCTGCGTTGCTCTATCCTCCGCTCAAGTGCATTGATTCTACCGCCAGCCATTCTGGCGGCAAAGCGTTAAATCCCGGGGGCGCAGGGGGCAGAGCCCCCGCGTTGATCGTTTGGGCGGTTCAAGCGCGGCCAGTGCCATACACGGCTGCCGGCGTCTTGTAGTCCAGGCTCTGATGGGAGCGCTGGTGATTGTAAAACCGGAACCAGTTGGCGATGCCTGTCCGCGCATCGGGCACGTGAGCGTAGTCGCGCAGGTAGACCTCCTCGTACTTGAGAGAGCGCCACAGCCTCTCGATGAAGATGTTGTCCAGGCAGCGGCCACGCCCATCCATGCTGATGGCGATGCCGCGCCTGGCCAAGATGCCGGTGAACTTGTCGGAGGTGAACTGCGAGCCCTGATCGCTGTTGAAGACCTCCGGCCGGCCCCGGCGCAACGCGCGGTCCAGCGCCTCCAGGCAGAAGTCGGCCTCCATGGTCAGCGACAACGCCCAGCTCAACACGAAGCGGCTGAACCAATCCATCACCGCCACCAGGTACACGAAGCCCTCCGCCATGCGGATGTAGGTGATGTCCGTGCTCCAGACTTGATTCACCCGCGTGATGGCCACGCCCTTCAACAGGTAGGGATAGATCTTGTGGCCTTGGCCCGGCTGGCTCAATCTCGGCTTCGGGTAGATCGCTTCCAATCCCATCAGCTGCATCAGCCGGCGCACTCGATGGCGCCCCACCTGGTAGCCTTGATCCCACAGCCAACGCATCATCCTCCGGCTTCCATAGAATGGCCGCTCGGTGTATTCCTCATCGATGAGCCGCATCAATTTCAAGCTTTCCTGGCTCTCGCCGAGCGGCTGGTAATAGAGCCCTGACCGGTTCACGCCCAGCAGCTCGCACTGCCGCCGCAGGCTGATCTCGCCGTGGCCGAGGTCCACCAACTCGCGCCGCCGCTCAGTCGAGCAGGCCAACTTTTCTTTTGAGCCAGTCCAGTTCCACCTTCAGCCGGCCGATCTGCTCGTAAAGCGCGTCCTTCTCAACGTCCTCGTCCCGGCGCTTGCGCTTCCGGCCGTCGACGAAAAGTTCGGCCAGTTGCTCCTGCGCCGTCTTCCGCCACTGGCCCACCTGGATCGGGTGCACGTGATATTGCGAGGCCAGCTGCGTGAGCGTCCGCTCTCCGCGGATCGCCTCCAGCGCCACCTTGGCCTTGAGCTTCGGGCTGTACTGCTTGCGCGTTGCCGCCATCGCCGCTCCTGCGTTTACGACTGCGCCAGATTCTAACTTATTGGGTGGTCTGAAATCCTGGGACCACTATACCCCCCACCCGCGCGACCATCGGGTTTCGTCCTCTTCAACATCCTCAACCAGCTTGGCCGTGCCGCAGCAGCTACATGTTCTCCAGACCTCGACCGGCAGCAATTGTTCATGCGCGAAGTCTCTGGCCTCGCGCAGATTGTCGAAGGACTCAAGGGTTCCTTCGCCCTGCAGGATGACATCAAACTGTACCATCGCCAACTCCTTTTCGTGCAATCGCTTGCGGGTTGTTTCGTTCTGTCATCGATAGCGCCGCCAAACGAGAGGTGACAGATGTGACAGGTCGAAGGATTATCCCCGTATACGCGCATACGCGCGTGCGCGCGTAACGGTATAAACCGGTGGACGTGTCACATCTGTCACCCAACCCCAGAGATGCCCCCCTGCTCCAGTAGTCTTAGCCCCTCAAAGACACGCGTGCCGTTACTTCCCCGCGCTCGTTTAAATCCTCTCGCCTCAAGGTACTGGCTGAACCGCTTTGCCATCCCCGGGTGTTCATCCCTTGCCTCAGTCCATGACTTCCAGTCGGCGTACAGATCCTTCACTGGAGTGCGCGCCTGCGAGTCGGGAACCGTCCTCTCTTCGAGCCACTGGTACAGAGAGTCTTCGGATTGAAGATATTCGTCTGTCGCACTGAGCACGCGCTGAGGTGGACGTAACCCGCCGCGCTGCCAGTCAAGGCAGCCTTCGATAATCCAGGACAAGATGCCGGGCCATTCAAACTTCAACTTCTCCAAGAGTGCCGGGTCGCGGTCTTCAGGCGGAATGAAGGCACCGAAGGGAATCAGGTGCATTCGCCTCCGGATGGCCTCATCCACCGTTCGCAGACTTGGCCGGTGGTTGCCCGCGAGAACCAGCTTGAATTGCGGAACGTACTCGAAAAAATCGCCCCGCATGAACCTCGCAGCGATCCGGTCGCCGCCGGTGAGCGTTTTTATTCTCGTTTCATTCCACCTACGGCCTTCCTCTGTTTCAACGGCAGTAACCAGCCGCGCGCCCATCAGCCCGGCCAGTTCGGTAGGGTGTCGCTCGCCGCCCGTCAGTGTGAAGGTTTCAATTGGCGCAGTCGTGGCGTAGTCGCCAGCGATGCCTGCCAACGTGCTAATGAAGACCGATTTGCCGTTAGCCCCGGTTCCATAGAGGAAGAACAGGCATTGTTCCTGTGTGGAACCAGTCACCGCGTAGCCAGCCGTGCGTTGCAGGAATCCAGCCAGTTCGTCGTCTCCCTCGGTGACGCGTTTCAGAAACTCGCGCCAGCGCGGGCAGTCGCCGCCCGGCGTTACCGCCGTTGATTTAGTGCA
The DNA here is from genome assembly GCA_964460395.1 of uncultured Solibacteraceae bacterium. Classification (GTDB taxonomy): domain Bacteria; phylum Acidobacteriota; class Terriglobia; order Bryobacterales; family Bryobacteraceae; genus CAYWQS01. The sequence continues at coordinate 2,736 of CAYWQS010000020.1, forward strand.
ATAAGCCTCGCGCCGGGGTGGTAGGGTTTCACTGGTTCGCAGATCGATGATGCCGCCCGGCGTGTTCAAGAGCCACGGATCTGCGTCCCATTGATTTGTCGTGGCCGCGTGCCGCCGGTCAGACCGCGCCAGCCTCTCGATTGCTGCTACGGTCGCCGCCGATCCGATCCGCGCAGCTAGGGCAGGCTTGTTTTCATGTACCAGCGCAGCCGCTTCCCGCGCGATGGCGCGCGCAGAATCGAAGACTTCGAGTGTGTTTTCGTGACGCCATAGAACGCCGGTCCATTTCAGCCACCGGCCCCAGGAAGCCACATAGCGCAGGTCTTCCCCATGGCGGGCTGTGAACTCCACTGCAAGGGCGTCTTCACTATTTGAGAAAACCCCAGGGGTTTCGTCCTCCAGCCCCTGTGCGGCCTCATTGAAGAACGCGCTTGGATCTGTGATCACGCAGCAGTATCCTTTCGTTCATCAGGTGCGTCAAAGGCCTCGACAACGAGGCGGGCCAACTGCGCGGAAAACGCAAGGTCGCGCCGCCCCTCCGCTTCGTACTCGCGCCGTTGCGGGTCAGCAGCCCACAATGCCCGCAGGGTGGCTTGGCCGGCGTGCTGAATCGTGTGAAGGCGTGGTGACGCCCACGCTAGCAGGCGAGTATCGTTGCACCGGTCAGCGATGACCTTCGCCGCATCCAGCGCGAGAAACCATCCCCTGCGCCAGTGTTCGATTCGCTCAAACTCCCGCCTTTCGCGTGCCCGTTTCTTGCGCTCTGCGGGGGTAAGGACGCGTTTTTCGGGCCAAAGGCCCCTGGACCTCAGGGCTTCGATTACGGCGGTCTGGCTGCACCCGCTGTGGCAATACACCAAGACTTTGCCATCGCGCTCCGCGACAGAGAGTGAGGACGTGTGGTCGTCGTGCGCAGGGCATCGCGCCATGTGTCGGCTTGCCCCGACACGCTTGCCTTGCAAGGCGCGGGCAATCGTCTCGATCGTCACTGCTGGCCGTCCCCACCTGAGAGGGCTTCGACGGAAAGCCGCTCCAGTTCGGCTCGTGGAATGAGGATCGCTTTGCCCAGTCTCGCGGTACGCAACTTGCCGCCGTACAAGCGCTTGTACAAAAAACTCGGACTCACCCCCAGGATTCGCGCTGCGGTCTTTGGCCGATAGAATTGCGGTTCGAGTGCCGGATCTTGAAGACTCATTTTTTTTCTTGTCATGGTACGCTTAGTGTAAGACTATGTTTGAAACTAGTTCTAGGTCTTACACAGGTCTGAATCCAGTTCGGCCATTCCTGTCCCCGGTCTTTCCTAAAGCGGCAATTGTGCGCGATCGGATCAAAACGCGGTTCGAACTTCCTCGCGGCCAAGTGGACGTTTTAGCCGCCTCGCCGCCTGCATTTGAATTGCTCTCTCAGTGCCGGAGTCCTAAAGACGCACTCCAATTTACGCACCAGTTTGGGTTTCTTCACTACCCCCCACGCCTCAACGAATCGCAGCCAATCTCCAAAGTGCTTTGGGAAGCTGCCCGTCTGCGCGCCGCACTCCACTTCCATCGCTGCCTCCCGGATGCAGACGGACGACGTGCCCTCGCTCCATTCGTCCGCTTTGATAAGAGCGGCCCCAACGTAACGGTCGCATGGATTGACCTAGACGGTCGTCTTGGGGGAGTAGAGGAATACCAAGAAAACGAGAACTCGTTTCTAGAATCAGTGAAACATTTGCCTCAGAAGAAGAGACGATACCGATGGCCTCCATGCGATGCCTTGACGATCAATTGTTCTGATAACAAAATTCGTGAACGCAATGTGATCGACGCGAGCCGCGCCTATCTCGCGCTTTTCGTCAACGGCCAAATTCAGGGACAGATCGAGTATCAGTTGTTCCTTGACAGCGGAAACGCCGTTCCGTACCTTGCTCCTGCAAACTTGCGCGCGTGTTTGTGGTTTCAGATCGCGCGCATGATCTCGGGCGAAGACCGATACAACGTCTGCCTGGAGTGCGGCGGCCTGATTCCGTTGCGCCATCACCGCAGAAATTGCAGACTGCATCCTAAATGCACCCGCAAGCGGGTTAACCGAACTTATTACCAGAAAAGGAAGCTACAAGATGCCCAAAAGAGCGAAAAGCGAGGGTAGCATTTACCAGCGCAAAGACGGGCGATGGGTAGTTCAAGTTTCAGTCAAGATGAGCGGGCAATTGAAACGTATCAGCCGCTATGCCGCCACGCAACAGGAAGCCCGGCGTCTGCTAACCGCCATCAAACGCAAACAGGACACGGGTGCGCCGGTCCTTCTGGACAAATCGACCCTCGGGCAGTGGCTCGACGAATGGCTGCTGACTTTCATTGGTCCGCACCGCTCGCCGGCCACGTCGCAAAGTTACCGCTCCATCCTCAGCTTGCACATTCCCCTTGAAGTGAAAAACCTGCCAGTGTCGGAGGTGCGCGCCGAACATCTTCAGCGAGTTTTTAATCGCCTCACGGCCGCAGGCAAGCACAGCACCGCAGATCAATTGAGGCGCGTTGTTCGCAGCGCATTTAGTCGCGCCTTGAAGCTCGGCCGCATTGAACGAAACCCGGTCACAGGAACGGATCCGCCGAAGTTTGCACGACTGTCAGGCCGGGTGCTCACCGCGCAGCAGGCTGCAGCCCTGATTGAGTCAGCTGAAGTTGCCGGAGATCCGCTCGCGCCCATGTGGGCAATTTGCCTCTTCCTTGGGCTTCGCCGTTCGGAAGTTGTTGCGTTGAAGGCCGAAGACATAGATCTCGCCAGCCGCCGTGTTCACGTCCGCCGTTCGCTCATCTGGAAGCCGGGCAACAAGACAGGACAGTCGGGCGAGTTTGTTGAAGCTCCCTGCAAAACGGAAAAGAGCCGACGCTCACTGCCTCTCTTTGGTCCAGTGCTCCGGATGCTAGCTTGCCAGATTGCGCTCCGGGCAAGCCAAGGATGGAAAGGTGATTACCTGTTCGTCACCGGCCACTGCACGGCCTATCACCCAACAAACATTAGCCACTACTGGCGGCAGGCCTGCCGTCGCGCGGGTGTGCCGCTAGTACGCCTACATGATGCCCGGCACTCATGCGGCACCTTGCTTCACGGCTCTGGAGCATCGCCATTCGTAATTCAAGAAGTGCTCGGGCACACACAACTCAGCACCACGCGGCGCTACACCCACGTTCCTGATTCGCTTGTTGAAGACGCGCTCGGGAAGGTCGCAGAGGCGATGAGGCAGGCTGTTTCAGTGCCCCGGCGGGATGAGCAGACGTTGCTGGAAGTACGCCCCTCTTGAGCCGCGTTGCTGTCAGCGTTGCTGTCAGTTGAGGTTTTCGGCGAGGTGCCGCTGCACTAAGTGATTGATTTGAATGGTGAGCCGGGCGGGACTCGAACCCGCGACCACCTGATTAAAAGTCAGATGCTCTACCAACTGAGCTACCGGCCCATGAAGTGGAGGAAACTGCGCCCAACTTCAGGATAGCAGGCCGCTTCTCTAGGATGCAGCGGCGTGCGAGCGGCCGTTGTGGAACACGGTGCGCAGTTCGGCGCGATAGAGCCGCAACAGATAATGGCCGGCATCGGAAGCCAGGCGCCGTTCGAACACCGCTGACAGCGACTCGTAATACCACTGCTGGTGATCGCGGCCTCGTTTGAAACGCGTCCAGGCTTGCTCGCCTTCCCGCGCCACGTCCTCCCGCAATGAGCGAAGATTGTCCAGCTTGTCCGCGCAGGACAAGCACAGCACGTCCTGCTCCGCCGTCTCCAGATAGCGCAGTGTGTGATTCTTGCGATTCTCCCAGGTGTCGCGTTTGTCAGGTTCGGAGGCACCCTGAACCAGCTGCGCTACGCGCGGCCCGAAAGCCTCGCGAATCTCCTCCAAGGTTACTTGCGTATCTTCGACCGTATCGTGCAGAATGCCAGCCACTGCGAGATCCTCATCGCAGCCTGCTTCCACCAGCAACTGGCAGACGCGCAGAGGGTGGATGAGGTAAGGCGTGCGGCTGCCTTTGCGGTAATGGCCGCGGTGAGCGGCAGCGGCAAACTCGACCGCCTGGAAAATCATGGAACGAACCAGCGGAGCTGTATCAGCCAGTAAACCACGGGAATCGAGAAAAGGCTAGAATCCACGCGGTCGAGCCAGCCGCCGTGGCCGGGAAGGCTGTTGCCGCTGTCTTTCACGCCTGCCCCGCGCTTGATGGCCGATTCCGCCAGATCTCCAAGCTGACCGGCCACATTGGCCAGCATTGTCAACAGGATAGCAGGAAGCAACTCCACCTCGGGCTGACCCAGCCGGGGGAACCCCCAGTGAAGGCAAAACGCCCCGACTGCCGTGGTGACAGCCACCGAGACCAGAGTGCCCTCCCAGCTTTTGCCTGGACTGATGGAGGGGGCCAGTTTGTGCCGCCCCAGCGCCCGCCCGCCAAAGTATGCGAACGTGTCTCCCACCCAGTTCACGGCGGAGGCGAAAAGCAGCCACCAGGGGCTGAGTTCCCGCAACGCCGCACCGCAGCGCCAGGCGCCGAAGATGTAGACCACACCCATGGTCTGAGCAGCGGCGAGCGGCAAACTGTATTGCAGGCCGCGGTAGTTGAGGGCGATCACCAGCATGGCCAGGGCGACCAGCACCAGGAAGGCTCCCATGTCATACCAGGGGATCAACAGAAGCAGGAGGCCGGCCAAATAACCCGCCGGATTCTTCCGCGGGTCCGGCGCCTGCGGCAGGTGGGCCCGCACGATGCCGAGATATTCGTGATAGCAGATGAGAGCCACGCCGGCGAGCACCGGCAGAAACGCCCACCAAGGGGCATACACTACGACGTAGAAGAAGAAGGGAGTAATGACCAGAGCCGTGAGGACGCGTTTCATCGCGCCAGGGACCCGATGGCCTCCACCATCCGATCACCGGGCTCGGTGGTCTCCGAGGGATTAATGCCGCCGAAACGGCGGTCCCGCTTCTGGTAGGCGGCCACCGCCTCCAGCAGCGCCAGCCGGTTGAAGTCCGGCCAGTAGGTCTCGGTGATGTACAACTCCGCGTAGGCGGCCTGCCAGATCAGGAAGTTGCTGATGCGCATCTCGCCCGAGGTGCGGATGAGCAAGTCCGGCTCCGGCTGCCCTGCCGTATATAGATGCCGCTCTATCGCCGTTTCGTTTACGGCCAGGGAATCCAAGCGACCTTCACGCCGAGCTTCCTCCAGCAGCCGCTGCACGGCGTCGGCAATTTCGCTTCGTCCGCCGTAATTAATGGCCAGATTCAGCACCATGCCGGTATTTCCCGCCGTTCGCTCCATGGCACGGTCCAGGTCCTTCCTGACCTGCGTGCTGAGATCTCCAAGCCGGCCAATGGCCTGCAGCCGGATGTTGTTCTCGTTCAGGCGCGGCACTTCTTTGTGGAGGTAGTAGCTGAGCAACGACCAGAGCGTATCCACCTCAGCCTTCGGACGCTTCCAATTCTCCACGGAAAACGCATAGAGGGTCAGATAGCTCACACCGAGTTGTGCACACGTCTCCACGCTGGTCCGCACGGGTTCTACACCTGCACGGTGGCCGGCCACGCGGGGCATCCGGCGGCGGTTTGCCCAGCGGCCGTTGCCGTCCATGATGATCGCGATGTGCCGGGGCAGCCGCCGCGGATCCAGCGCGTTCGCCACTTCCCACTCGCGCGAACCGGGCTTGAGCGCCTCAAGAAGAGACTGCATGGAAATGCCTAGTGTACCGCAAGGCGGCGGAAGGCGAGGCCCACTCCACCTGTGCGGCCCCATTCTTGAAGGATGAAGTAAATTTTCTGGCGAAATCAGCCGATGTGGTGTAAGAGAAGATTAGGCAATATGTCATAAATTTGTAACATTAGGAGGCGCCATGCAAAACGCAGTCTGGACCCTACCTGTTCTTGTCGCCGCTCTGTCGGCGCCAAGTCCTGCTCAGGTGCGCTTCGGACTGATCGTAAGCGGACCGGACTCTGCGGGCCGCCCAGAACTCCTCGGCGAATTCGAACATGAGACGCAGCGCATCCTGCAGATCCCCGAATTGGACATCCAGTTCCGCGATGAATCCACATTCGACACGCACGAGACGTTTGACCGTTTGGTTGTGGTCCGGCTCAATGGCAGTTGCCAGATTCCGCCCGAAAAACCAATCCTGCGGGGCCAAGCGTTGGGTATTACGCACGTTTCCGAAGGCCGAATCCTCCCCTTCGTCGAGGTGTACTGCGAACGCGTAGTGCAGGCCTTAGGGCACCGTCTGGACGGACGCCCCCCCCAAGTGGCTCGGGGTATCATTGCCCGAGCTCTGGCCCGTGTGGCCGCGCATGAGATTTACCATGTGTTGACGAACCGGGCAGACCATCCCCGGATCGGCCTGGCCAAAGAGGCGTTGAACCCGAACGACCTATTTGGCTATGAGATTGGGTTCAGTCCGGAGACGCTGGCTGCAATCCGGAGTTCACTCGGCGGACCCGCCAGAACTTCGGCGTTCACTGCGGCGGTGCGCATGCGGTAGTGCCGCTAAGCGCCAAGCCCTGACACCACCTCCCACACCAGGAACAGCAACCCTCCCAGCCCCAGGAACGTACCGAAGGGAAGTTCGTAATGGCCCGGATCCTCTTTACGCCAGTAGATATAAGGGAGTCCGACCGCCAGTCCCAGGACGGAGCTCAGCGCCAGAACAAGTACAGCCGTTTCCAAACCGAGGAAAGCGCCCAGCAGACCAACCAGTTTGACGTCACCGAAGCCCAGCCCTTCGCGCCCACGCGCGCGGCGGAAAACTTCTCCTACGGTCCACAGCAGAAAGGGCAGGAGCAGCGCAGCCGCAAGGGCCTCAACGAAGGAGGCCGCCATCCGCGTGGGCGCCCCGATCAACATGGAAACCAGCCCCTGAGGTAGAGGCACCACGGCCGCGAAAAACAGGCCGGCGGCGATGCCGCCTTTCGTGAACTCGTCGGGTAGGATCCGGGTTTCCAGATCGCTGAAGGACAGTTCAATCAGAAGTGCGGCGAAGACACACCACTTGGCTGCCGCCCAGTTCCATCCGGCGGCCTGGACCACCGCGAAGAATAGGACGGCTGTGAGGAGTTCCACCAGAGGGTAACGCCATGAGATTGGGGCACGGCACTGCCGGCAGCGGCCCCTCAGCAGGAGGAAGCTCAGTACCGGCACATTGTCGTACCAAGCTATGCCGGCGCCACAAGCTGGACAATGCGACCGTGGCGTAACCACCGAGTAATCGTCCGGCAGGCGGGCGATGCAGACGTTCAAAAAACTGCCGGTGAGCAGGCCCGCTCCGGCAGCGAACCATTCCATCACCCGAGCACCTGCCGGTAACACTCGAGAGTCTTCTCGGCCATGGCTTCCAGGGTAAAGCTTTCTTCCACCATGCGGCGGCCGTTCCGGCCCAAACGTTCCGCCAAGGTGCGATCTTCGATCAGCCGGCTGGCCGCCTGTGCGATGGCGGCCGGGTGGTTCTCTACCAGTAAACCCGTCTCTTCATGACGGACAATCTCGGGCAATCCACCCACCCGGCTGGCGATAACGGGCACGCCCCAGGCCAGGGAGAGCAGTGCGCCAGAGCCCAGGCCTTCCATGTCCGAGATATAGAGAAGGGCCCGGGCTGACGGCAACACCGAGAGCAACTCGCGGGTGAAGACGATGGGGAGCCCCGTTTGGCGCAAAAGGGCCGTTCCCTTACCGGGGTCCTCGGATTCGATGGCTACCAGCGGCCCGTCGAGGGACCCCATGGTAGCCGGCACAGGCACCGCATCGGGCACGAGGTAGATCCGTCCGGCAGGCACGCCGGCTTGCCGCAGTTGGTGTCCGGCGTAGGCAGAGACTGCCAGGTAAGCTGCCGCGCGCGAGTATTTCCAGCGGTTCGCCATACCCCGGCCTACTGGAAATCCGACGCGCCGGGAGACCACAAACGGCCGCCGCGCCGCCAGTGCACAGAGAGAGTGACTGCGGGCATCGTGACAATGCAGAATGTCGAAGGCGGGCGACCTCCGGAATACGTTCAAGAGGGTGGCGCTCGCGGAGCCGCGTCCTTCGCGGTCCCATTCGCCGCGCAGCAAGGTATTGGGAGGCGCCAGGAACTCGCATACGTGCCCCTGCCGCGCAAGCCACCGCGCCAGCAGCAGAGCCTGCCACTGGCCGCCGCGCATCTCCCGCCCGCAATCCAAGTGCAGGATTCGCATCAGCTCATGAACCGTGCCTTGGCGTACTTCACGAATGTATAGAAGGCTGCCATCTGGGCGATGATCAGACCTTCCAACCCGTCCTGAAAACCCCGCCGCAGGAAGTAGGCTTGAAAGAACGTCCAGGGTGGATCCAGCAGCAAATGGCGGTAGCCCACAGGCTGTTTCCTCGCCACAATCTCTTCCGCGGCCAGAGTGGTGTAGCGATCCAGCGTTTTCAGGTGTTCGGTGAGAGAGCCGCAGGTGTAGTGGAGCAGGTTGCCCTGCAATTCACCCACACGGCCCGTGCTCTGGACGCTCTCGTGGACATACGCGCCCACCCAACGCGCCTTGCGCCGGTCAAAGAGGCGGATTTTCCGGTCAGGATACCAACCGCCGTGCAGGATCCAGCGGCCGAGATATTGCGCCAGCCTCGGCACGGTATAGGCGTCATACTGGGTGCCATTCTTCTTCAGCTGCCAGATCTCGCCCTCCAGGTCTTCGCTCAGGGCCTCATCGGCATCCAGGGAAAGGACCCAGTCGTGCGCCGCCTGGGACGAGGCGTAGTTCTTCTGGCCAGCATACCCGCGCCAGTCGGCCTCCACAACGCGCGCTCCGAACTTGGTGGCGATCTCGACGGTGCGGTCGGTGGATCCTGAGTCGACTACCAGGATCTCGTCGCAACACCGCAGACTCTCGATGGCCCGAGGAAGATTCCGCTCTTCGTTGTGGGTGATGATGGTGGCGGAGATCTTCACGCCGCTATTTTACTTGCACCGGAGCGGGGATAAAGCAAAGCGCAAACAGAAGCGCGGCCAGCGCCAACACTCGATAGCGTGCGGCTCCCAAAGGCCCGGTGGAGTAGACGGCAAAGTGCTTGCGCCCCAGGAACAAAAGCACCGCGGACCACAAAAACCACGGCCAGTAGACCAGACCCAACGGCGCCAGCAGCAGGCAGGCTGTGATCGAAATCTGGCGGTGGCGTTCCCCGAAGCAGGCATAGACCAAATGCCCTCCGTCCAACTGGCCTACGGGGAGGAGGTTCAGCGCTGTGGCCAGCATACCCACCCAGGCAGCCCGCGCCACCGGATGCAGGTAGATGTCCATCGTGGCCGCACCTGGAAACAGCCATTCTTCCAACAACCGCAGCAGGAGAGGCGACCCTAATACCAGATCGGCATGCCCGCCCAGACCAGGCACCACCTTGGACAGGGCCAATCCCACACCCAGCAATGGAATCACCATCGCGAAGCCCGCAAGCGGCCCCGCCACCCCGACGTCAAACAGTTCCTTGCGGCCAGGCACCGCGGCGCGAAAACGGATGAAAGCGCCGAATGTCCCGATAAACGTAGGGGCGGGCAGGAAGTAGGGCAGGCTGGCGTCGATCCGGTAATAGCGGCAGGCCAGGTAGTGGCCCATTTCGTGGGCCATGAGAATCAGCAAGAGAGAAAGCGAATAGGGCAAGCCCTTGAGTAGGATCGAGGGGTGCCGGACGGCATACAAAAATCCAGCCCAGTCGAAGTCAAGATCAAACGGGGGCAGGTTGTGCTCGAAGTTCTCCGCCAGGCGTGCGCCCAGGACGAGGGTGGTGAAGAACGTCAGGCCCAGCAACAGGATGTGGAGCCACCAGCGGTCCTGCTTGCGCTGGACCGGAATGGCCCCCCACTCACTCGAATACTTCCAGCGAAAGCTGTCCGGGTCCGGGCTGGCCACAGAACAGCTATTCCAATGACTGCAATTCTTTACCGGGCTTGAACCGGACCGCGCGGCCCGGAGGAATCGCTACCTCGGCTCCGGTGCGCGGGTTGCGGCCAATGCCGGTCTTGCGAGGACGTACGTTGAAGATCCCAAAGCCGCGCAATTCAATGCGCTCTCCCTGGGCCAAAGCCCGCTTCATCGATTCGAAGACGGTTTCCACAGCCATCTCGGCTTTGGTTTTGGTGATGCCGGTCCGGTTGACCACTTCGTTGACGATGTCGAGCTTAATCACGGACGATCCTCCTGGCGAATGCCGAATAGCGACTGAAAATAGATGATAAGATTAGAGTTACAAAGTTGTCAAGCGACACGCCCGTGCCCGTTTCCCGACCTTTTTCGCCAGAATTGTTCCGCCAGGCCTGCGGAGCCTTCGCCACCGGTATAACCGTCGCCGCCGTGCTCGCTGCCGATGGCTCCCCGCAAGGTCTCACGGCCAACTCGTTCACGTCGGTTTCCTTGTCACCGCCGTTAGTTTTGATCTGTGTGGACAAGAAAGCCTCGGTGCACGAGCATTTTCTTTCCGCCGCCGCGTACACTGTTCATGTCCTCGGCGAAGAACAACGACATCTGTCTGAAAGATTCGCAGCTCCGTTGAACAACCGGTTTGCCGGGCTCGACTGGTCGCTCACCGAGTCTGGCGCGCCATTGATCGCCGGCTGCCTGGCTACCCTCGAATGCCGCATGCAGAAGGTGATCGACGGCGGAGATCACACCATTTTCCTCGGGGCAGTCGTACAAACGGCCTGCCGCGAGGGCAGGCCGCTTCTGTACTTCAATAGCGGTTACCGGACATTAGGAAGCTAGACCTCAGCCCGCCAACTGCCGTGCCACCGCGAGAGCGGCCTCATAGTTCGGGTGTTCAGCCACCTCGGGCACATATTCGACGTAACGGATGACGTTATCGGCGTCCACCACAAAGATGGCGCGCGACTCAATCCGCCAGTCTTTGATCAACGTGCCATAATTCTCACCGAAACTCGCGTACTTGTGGTCCGACAGCATCTCGACATTGTCAACGCCGAAGCTGTCACAGTAACGCTTCTGAGCGAAGGGCAGGTCCATGCTTACCGTGTAAAACGAAACCGCGGCCAGTTTCCCAGCTTCCTCGTTGAACCGCTTGGTCTGCATATCGCAGACCGGCGTGTCCAGAGAAGGCACGACGCTGAAGACCCGCACCTTCCCTTTCGTCCCCTCCAGAGTCACTTCCTGCAGTCCTTTCCCGACCACACGGAAATCGGGGGCGGGATCGCCTACCTTCAACTCCGGTCCCAACAGGTCCAGGGGACCACCCTTGAATGTCGTCTGACGCGCCATTGTTGCTCCTTCCGGCAAGATGAAAAAACGTTCAGCCGCCAGTGTAGCAAGCCCCTCCGCTGCTGCACCATCCCGGCACCGATATTCGGGCAACAGAAGCCGGTTTCGCAGCGCGCCGTAGTACCCTAAGAGTCAGGCGGGCCCCCGTAGCTCAGTGGATAGAGCAACCGCCTTCTAAGCGGTTGGTCGCAAGTTCGATTCTTGCCGGGGGTGCCAATTCTTCTCCTCGGGCCGGGTTCAGTTGGTTCTCCGGAGAACGACCACTGTCAGATCGTCACCTTGCGGAGCGCCGTTGGCATGCTCCCAGATCCGAACCCTCAGGTCTCGAATCCAGTCCGCGGCGCTCATGTCAGGCAGGCTGGCGCATGCCTCGACCAGACGCTCCTCGCCAAACTCCTCATCGGACAAGTCAGGCGCCTCGGTCACGCCATCGCTATAGAGCACCAACGCATCGCCAGGCTCGAGTTGGAACTGACCGGCTCCATATTGAATGGAGTTCAGGATACCCAGCACCGGTCCCCCGTCCTTCAGCCATTCCAGGCTTCCATCCGAACGCCGCACGAGCGGCGGATTGTGCCCCGCATTGGCGTATTCCACCCTTCCGGTGCCCGGCTCGACGACGGCCAGAAAGGCTGTAATGAACCGGTTACCCGGACACTTGGAGGTGATGCCACGGTTGAGCCGGGTCAGCAGCAAGTCTGCACTATTAGCTTCTTCCGCCAGCGTCATAAACCGAGCCTGCAGAGAAGACATCATGATGGCGGCTGGTAGTCCCTTGCCGGCCACGTCGGCCACAATCACGGCCGTGCGGCCGTCAGCCATGGAAGCGTAATCGTAGTAGTCACCACCCACCTCACGGCACGGGTCGGAGGAACCTGCGATTTCCCACCCCGGCACCTGCGGTGCGGCCTCCGGAAACAAGCCCCGCTGGATCACGGCGGCTTGCTCGAGTTCTCGCCGCACCAGCTTTTCGGTCTGCTCGATTTCCAGCAGACGCCGCTGCTCAATTCGAGTAGCGGCGATGTTGGCCATAACGGTGAGCAGGTTCAAGTCCTCGGCCGTAAAGTTGCGGATGAGGTCAGGCGAGTCGACATAGACCATTCCGATTACACGGTCTTTCGTCTGCAGAGGAGCGGCCATCAGGCTCCGGACTTTCTGCATCACCAGGCTTTGTGCAAGCGCCAGCGCCGAGTCCTTGCCTGTGTCCCGGATCAACAGCGATGCCCGTTCCCGCAAGACACGTTCGCGAATCGTATTGGACAACTTCAACCCCGAACCGATGGTGGCCCGCGTGACCAGTTCGTCCTTTTCGAGCGACAAGATGGCGCCGCGGGTTGCACCAGTGGAGCGCAGCGCCAAATTCAGGATCAATGGGAACAATTCTTCCAGGGGCCGGTCGCCGCCCAATTCAGTCCCGGCGGCAATCAGGGCGCCAACGCGCCGGTTGGCCGCCTCGTCTCCAGTACCCAGAAACTCCTGCTGGACCTGCCCTTCGCCTTTGACCAGTGCTTCCAGCTTGACGGCAATCGTGGTGGAGGAGTTGGGGGGGCGCTCTGTCTCGTCCACAAACTCCACTCGCTCCACCGGGGCCGACTGGCTGCCTTCCCGGAAGATGATCCTTGTTTTCCCAGCTTCGAGGCGATCCCCCGGCCGGAGGGGGGAGTCGCCTTGCAACCGCTGCCCGTTCAAGATGGTGCCGTTTTTGCTCTTTAGGTCGCGGGCGACCCAACCCTGCGGCGTGAGAACGATCGCCAGGTGATGGCGCGAGAGGCTCTGATCCTCCGGAAGAGAAACCGTGGCTTCCAGGGAGCGGCCAACGGTGACCTCACCGCCCTCCAGTTTCACCATCCGCCGTTTTCCGTCGGGTCCCCAGACCTCCAGAGCCGATTCCATAGGTCTTTCAAGTTAACACGCGAGAATCGTCGTGATCAGGAAATAACTGTGCGGCCGGTTTCCGACACGTCGTAGCCGGCCAGCGACTGCAGTTTTCGGCGCAAGTTCGAGCGCTGTAGCACGTCGAGGAGATGCCTGACCGCCGGCAGGTCCAGGTGCTCTTGCCGCACCGCGAAATCGAAGCGCTCCGCATGAAGGGGTACGAAGTCGAGTCCGAAAGCGCGAGCGGCAGAGGGTGTGGCCAGGCAGCAATCCGCCGCGCCCGAAGCGACCGCGTAGGCAGCAGCCAAGTGCCCGGCCGCGAACTTCCCATAGCCGTTCACATTACTTGGGGACATGCCGGCACGCCGCAGAAGGGCATCCAGCAAAACACGGCTGCCGGACCCCACCTCCCTATTGATGATGCGGACTTTGCGCGAAGCGAGGTCGGCCGCCTGGCGAATGCCCAACGGGTTCCTGCTGGCAACAACAAACCCCTCTTCCCAGCGGGCGAAGGTGAAGACGGAGAACTGCGAACCTGGCATGAGCCGCCGCAAGTAGGGAACGTTAAACTCTCCAGACGCAGGATCTTCCAGGTGGCTGCCCGCAAGATGCACGAATCCGCTTTTCAGCCATCCGAGAGCACGCCGGCTGGATGCTGGTATGGTCACCACCTCGACACCCGCGAGGCGCTCTGTCATGCGTGCCAACAGGCTGAGCGCCGGGTCACAGCCAGCGATAAACAAGCGCTTCTCTAAAGCCCCTTCTGCGCCCAGAAGGTGCACACGGGCTTGTGAAGACTTCCGGGGAGACGGCTTCACGATTCCATCGGCTTCCGGCAAATAGTAAGGCACACTGTCCACCGGAGCGGCGATCAGACGATCCTTCATCTTGCCGAGTACGACTGGCCGGCCCGACGGTTCGCTGGCGGACCCGAGCAGTGTGGCCGTCACCTCCTCGCAAGGAGATGTCTCCGGCCCCGCAAGCGAAAACAAGCGCTCCACGGAGACTTCCAGTTCGTGAGCCAAGCGCAGGGCCACGACCGTGTTTGGAATGTAGCTGCCGGATTCGATGGCGTAGATAGTTTGCCGACTGACGCCTACGCGCCTGGCCAGTTCTGCGGCGGCAAACCCTCGCTCTTGCCGGACGGCGGCGAGTAGGATTTTGACCTTGGTGCTGCCCATTTCCTGTGCCGGACTCTACAGGTTCCCGCGACCATGTTATGTTAACACGACAGGTGCAAATCGACAGACTCTCCGCGCCAGAAGCAAGCACAAGCAGTTCGGACAACCGTCTCCGCTTTAACCGTCAGGAGTGGTCGGGCGCCTTCGGCGATATGGGGACCGACCTCCCGCTGATCGCCGGCATGATTTTGGCGTCCGGGCTGGATGCCGCCAGCGTACTGACGGTCTTCGGACTGATGCAGATTGCGACGGCCTTGCGGTACCGGATGCCTATGCCCGTACAACCGCTGAAGGCCATGGCGGCACTGGTGATCGCTCAGAAGCTTCCGCCCAACGTCTTGTACGGAGGCGGGCTGGCAATCGGCCTCAGCATGCTGGCCCTTTCCGCTTCCGGGTTGCTGGAGTGGATCAATCGGATCGTGCCAAAGCCCGTCATCCGCGGCATCCAATTGGGGCTTGGTCTACAACTGGCCGGCATCGCGTTGAAAGAGTTCGTTCCGGCGGACGGGCGGGCAGGCTGGTGGCTGGCTGCGGGCGGCTTTGGAACTACCCTTCTCCTCATTGGACGCCGCCGGGTACCCGCCGCCGTGATCCTGGTCGCCCTGGGCGCCGTCTACGCTTTCGTCTACAAACTCAATGGCGCCGCGCTTGTTGGTTCTATCGGATTCCACTTGCCCACGTGGCATCGGCCGGCTCTGCCTGACATTTGGATGGGTTTCCTCCTGCTGGCATTGCCCCAGATTCCGCTCTCCATCGCGAACTCTGTGCTGGCCACCCGGCAACTCACCGAAGACCTCTTTCCCGAGAAGCAGATTACGGTTCAGGGCATCGGATTGACTTATTCCCTGATGAATCTGGTGAATCCGTTCCTGGGTGGCATTCCGACCTGCCACGGTTCGGGCGGCATGGCAGGCCACTACGCCTTTGGAGGAAGAACCGGCGGTTCTGTGGTCATTTACGGAGCGATTTACCTGGTGCTGGGTCTCCTTTTCGGTCCTGGCTTCCAAACTGTGGTCCACGTGTTCCCGCTTCCTATACTTGGGGTCCTGCTATTCTTCGAAGCTGTGACGCTGCTGGCCTTAGCGCGCGACCTGGCAGGCAGCGCCCCCGATTTCCTCCTCGCGGTGCTGGTTGGAGTCGTCGCCAGTGCGGTCCCGTACGGGTACCTGGTGGGGCTGGTGACTGGCTTGCTCTGCTATCACTTGATGCGCCGTGGTTGGGTGCGGTTGGGAGCGTGATGTGCCTCATCTCCGGAAACGCAACTCCTGGCTGAACGGAACCGTGTTCGGCATCGGCATGGCATCGCTGTTGAGCGACCTGAGCCACGAAACCGTCACTTCCCTGCTCCCGGCTTTTCTGGCGTCGATGGGAGTGGCAGCCGCTGCGCTCGGCACGATCGAAGGCGTTGCCGACGGGCTATCTTCTGCCGCGAAGCTCTATGGCGGATGGTGGACTGACCGGCTCCGGCGCCGGAAGCCGCTCTGCGCCTCGGGTTACGGGGTGATGGCGGCCGCGACTCTCGTCATCGCCACCGCGGGACACTGGACGATGGTCCTGGCCGGGCGAACCCTGGCGTGGGTCGCCCGCGGATTACGGACGCCCCCAAGGAAGGCGCTCCTGGCGGAAGCTGTGACGCCGGATTGCTTCGGGCGCGCATTCGGCTTTGAACGCACAATGGATACGCTGGGGGCGGTGCTGGCTCCTGCGGCAACTCTGCTGCTGCTGAAGGTGGGATTCGCACAGCGGGATCTGATGCTCTGGGCGACAGCGCCTGCGTTACTGGCTGTTCTTGCCATCATGTTTCTTGTCCGGGAGACGCCCGCTCGGGAGCCGCATCCGCACCGCCTGCTGGACAGCTATCGTGATCTCCCGGGACCGTATTTCCGGTTACTGCGCTGGGTTGGCTTGTTTGGAGCCGGCGATTTCGCCCACTCGCTCATGATTCTCTACGCCACTTCAGTGCTGGCTTCCCGGACCGGCGCGGCAGAAGCGGCAAGCACGGCAGTTGCGCTCTATGCCCTACACAACGTTTGTTACGCCGCCAGTTCTTATCCCGCCGGCTGGCTGGCAGACCGGTTGCCAAAGCACAAGTTGCTAGCGGGTGGTTACGCGCTGGGCGCGCTGGTAGCAGTGATCTTGGCCTGGGGCGCGGAATCTGTTCCAGCGCTTGCAGTGGCATTCGCGCTAGGCGGAGTCTACGTTGGAATGGAAGAGACGTTGGAGGATTCGCTGACTGCCGAATTGGTGCCCCGAAACCAGCGTGGAGCCGGGTTTGGTCTCCTGGCCATTGTGAATGGCGCCGGCGACTTCTTCAGCAGTCTCGTCACCGGGTGGCTGTGGAGCGTCGCAGGTCCCGGCGCCGCCTTCGGCTTTGCCGGTTGCCTCATGGCAGCGGGTGCAATGGGCGTAGGGCTTTATCGTCCCTCCAAAACCGGAAGCGGAGATTGATGCAGCCTGCCGTTCCGGCTGAGTGTACCGGCATGCAATAAATCCTGCTGTCACAGGATTCCCCCTGGTCTACCGGCGGAATCCATGTCATTCTGAACGCTACGCCGGGGCGCAATCGCAATGAGCGAACCTACTGTCCTTGTCGTTGGTGGCGGGTTAGCCGGCATGACAATCGCACGGGAACTCGCGGTCCGCCGCTGCAAGGTCACCATTCTCGAGCGCACAAACCGTCTCGGCGGAAAGGCTGGTTCGGACTTCAAAGGCGGCCGCCGGTGGGAGCACGGCTACCACGTCTTCCCTGCCTGGTATCCGAACATCCGTGGGATTCTGAGCCGGCTCGGCATCCGCCTGATCGACTTTGACCGCTACCACTTCCTGTTGCGTGGCGCCTACCCAAAGAAGGTGACCGTCCGTGGACCCTCCTCGCTTTCCGCCCTCTGGTACAACACTTTCAACGGTCTCCTGCCCTGGTACCACACGATTCTTTACAACTACTCCGTGCTCGATATGATTAGCCGCCCGCTATCGGAGAAGCGATTCCTCGATCGCGTCAGCCAAGTCGGATTGCTCAGAGGCAAATGGTACGCCAGCGAGGCGATTGCAGAGTTCGGGCAGGAAAACATTCTCAAGGCCACCGCCATCCCTGCTTACGACCTCAGCGCCATGACCGCAAAGCGGTTCATCGGTTATTGGATGCGTCAGGCGAACCCGTTCCTCTCCGTCTTGCCCGGAGACCTTCAAATGGTGTTTATCGAACCCCTTGTCCGAGAACTCGAATCACTGGGGGTCGAGGTCCGGTATGACTGCGAGGTGGTGGCCGTGAATGTCCGGAGCGGCGCCGTCGAATCAGTCACGCTTCAGAACCAATCTTCTGTCAAGGCAAGCGTTTACGCCCTGTGCACGCCCTTCGAAGTTACGCGCAAATGGCTCGACGACAGCTTCTATGCTGCTGACCCCGATCTCGGAAACATGCACTTTCTGGAAGCCTACCCGATGGCTGCCTTTCACGTCCGCCTCCGGCGCCCCATTCCCCAACTGCCACGGGAGCACATCTTCTTTCACGCCAGCCGGTACGCACTCTCGTTGATTGAAACCGGCCGGCTGTGGACCGGGGACGCCGGGCACAGCGAACTGTCGTTTATCTCCAGCAATTACCTCCCGCTTCGCGAAGTTACGGAACAACGCGCCGCGGAACTCCTGCTGGCCGAAATCAGTGAGTACCTGCCCCTCAGTGCGGCGGACATCGAAAGCTGGGAACTCAACCCCAACACCGAACTTCCGCTCTTCATTAACACCATTGGCGCGTGGACTAACCGCCCCGCTCCCTCGACGCGTCTCCCAAACCTCTACCTCGCCGGTGATTATGTGAAGAACAGCGTCGACCTCGCCTGCATGGAAGGGGCCGTGTCTTCGGCTCTTTCTGCCTCCGCAGCAATTCTTCGCGACTCGAAGATCCCCGGACCACATCCGGCGCCGGAAACACCCCCCGAATGGCCACGCCCCATCCTTGTCGCCGCCCGAATCCTGCTCTTGCCGGTAATCGCAATCGCCCGCCTCGCGGCCTGGTTCGATGAATATTTCTTCAAACATGGGCGGGGGGCGCCGTCCCCATCCGGAAAGCGCACTTCAGACGGGACTACGCACATTCCCAGGCGGCCCCAAGCAGGCTGAATGGCGAGTCTTTGGCGGATTCCGGCTGGCCGGAGCTGTTTCCATCCCTCCCTCAGAACCGGTAGCGGAGATTGACGTAGACTGTCCGTCCTGCTTCCGGATATCCATCCACGAGGAAGAAATTCCGGTCGAAGGCATTGTGCATGCCCGCCTGCAACTCGATCTGCCGGTACAAGCGGACCGAGGCCCCAAGCCCCGCCGCGGCGTAGTTACTGGCGCGCCCGAACCGGCCAGCATCGTTCTGGTAATAGCGCCCTCCTTCATAGCGGAGGTCTGCCAAAAGGCTGACACGTGGACCGAGTTCATAGGTCAGGGCGCCATAGGTCTTGTGGCGAGGGGTGTCGGCCATCGGGAGACCTGGATTGGTCATGTTCCTGCGACTCAGATACGTATAGTTTGCCTGGAGGTTGAGTTGCGGGGTTATGGCGCTACGAATGCCCAACTCTCCGCCGAGGAACCGCGCCTTCCCAACATTCCGCAGTTGAAATACATTCGGCTGCACGAAGAAGCGTTGTGTCGAGTTTGAAACATCACTGCGAAAAAGGCTGGCCTCGACGAAGGTGCGCCGCCCGAGCAGGTGCGTGATTCCTGCCTCCCAGTTATTTGTCCGCTCTTCGCGCAGCTCCGGGTTGGGGATGGCTTGGCCCAAGCGATATGAATAGCGGTCTTTGATGGTGGGGAGCCGCGTCTTGCGGGCGAAGGTGAAATGCAATTTGGTGGACTCAGCGAGAGTGTATGGACTGCACCCCAAAAGTGAGACACGAAGTTAAGGGGCCGAATACATTGAACGGAGAGGGAAATGAATTTGGCCCGACGAGTGTACAGCCGGGATCTGAAGATCGCGGCGATGCGAGAGATCGATGGTGGACGTCCGATGGCCGAGGTCGCCCGGCATCTGGAGTTGAGCCCGAGGCTGCTGGAGCATTGGCGAGGTGAGTGGAAGGCAAAAGGGAATTTGGCTTTCCCTGGGCTGGGACGGCGGAGCGTGACACCTGCTTTGGGTGATGCGCAGCGGATTGCCGAGCTGGAGCGCAAGATCGGCCAGCTCACGATGGAGAATGACTTTCTAAAAAAAGCCTTGGATCATTTCAGGGATCTACACCCGCCGGCCGTCGTCAGTGGCGAGGCTGCCTGTTTGAGGAAGTCCGTCAAGCCGCGGCGAAAGGCGAAGCCGTGAACGTGCTGTGTCAATTGGCCGGGCTGAGCCGGGCCAGCTACTACCGCTGGAATGCACCCCGAGCTGAGATTCCGGTCGAGATGGAAATGCGCGACGCCATGCAGAAGATTGCCTTGGAGTGGCCGGCCTACGGCTATCGCCGCATCACCGAGGAACTCGTCCGCCGTGGTTTCGCCGTGAACCACAAGCGGGTCTTGCGACTGATGCGGCAGGACAATCTGCTCTGCCTGCGTCGCAAGGCATTCGTGGTGACGACCGACTCGCGCCATGACCTGCCGGTGTATCCCAACCTGGCGCGTCACCTGCAGCCCAGCGGCATCAATCAGCTGTGGGTCGCCGATCTGACCTACATCCGGCTACGGGCGGAGTTTGTTTATCTGGCCGTGGTGCTGGATGCGTTTTCACGCCGGGTCATCGGCTGGGCGCTGGGCCGCACGCTGGAGACCAGACTGGCGCTGTCGGCGCTGCGGATGGCGCTGCGGCAGCGGCAGCCTCCGCCGGGATTGGTGCACCACTCCGACCGCGGCGTGCAATACGCTTCGGCCGACTACACCGGCGTGCTCTCTGAACACCAGGCGCGCATCAGCATGAGCCGCCGGGGCAATCCTTACGACAATGCTGCCTGCGAGTCGTTCATGAAGACACTCAAGTACGAGGAGGTCTACCGCAACGAATACCGCGATCTGGCCGATGCCTACGCGCAGATTGGCGCATTCCTGGAACGCGTCTACAACAAGAAGCGGCTCCACTCGGCCCTGGGCTACGTCCCGCCCGCCGAGTTTGAACAGAACGGCGGCGCCCTCCAATGAGGCCGCTACGCGCAGCCTTGTCCACTTTGGGGGCGCTGCCCCCAAACCCCCGGGATTTGCCGCTTTCCCGCCAGAATGACCATGGCGGAGACGGCTTCAGCCGCCTCCGCTCATTCCGGCCACTGAGTCGGCGCTCGGGTTGCGTCCCCGCAGTGCCCTATCCTCCGCTCAGCTGTTCTCAGAGTGGATCAACATCAACCTGCCGTACAATGACTTTTCAGCGAACGGCATCAACCCCCTTAACTCGCTGTCTCACTCCAGGGGTTCAGTTCAGTAGAACAGCGCAGCCTGCGGATTCCAGGCCCAAACATCGCGCTTCGGAAATGGCGTCACCACTCCCGCGGCGAAGTTCTCGGCGTTGAGCACCAGGAGCCGGTCGGCACTGAATCCGAGGATCGCTGAAGCCTTCTGGTTGAGACGGACTGTATCTTCGAAGCCAAGAGAGAATGACTGGTCCCGGAAGCTGCGTAACGGCTCTCCCACGTTGCCTTCGCGATGTGTGTCGTCCTTGAAAAAGAAGGATGATTTGATCGTCTGCCGCCCGCCCGCTCGCGTGCCCCACTCGAGCGATGTCCCGTAGGTGTCGTCGTCGTAGGGACTTGTAAACGCAGACGGCAAACGTTGCGTGCAATAGCAGTTGTTGTCATAAGCGCGGAGGATATTGTCGAACTTGTCGTAGTAGGCGCGAGCCCGCAGGTAGGTGAAATCGCCCAGACCCTTGTTGCCAACGAAGTAGAAACTTTCCTTGTCCCAGGTGGGCCACTGCCAGAACCGCGGCCGAACGGTGGGATCCGACCCGGCATACGGCGGGTTGCCCTTCTGCCCCTTCTGATTTGCGTACGTAAAGGTGTACTGGTCACGCGCGTTAGGCGTCCAGCCGAATCGCACTCGTCCCTTGTAATCGGTTTGATAAGCGTTAGTACGGTCCCCCGCGGGTTGGAGAGGAACCGGCCGAAACGATCCGGCCAGCGGGAAGGTGTCGCTCGACAGCCAGGCAAAGCCACCCTGGACCCAGTAGTCGCGCCAACGGAATCCCGTATTCGCAAAACCGTTCACCTGCCGCCCTGATCCATATCCGGCGCCCAAGTCCAGGTTGACAGGTTGGGTGGGCGCCTTCGTGATCAGATTGATTGCCCCACCCAATGCGTTAGGGCCATAGAGGGGCGAACTGAATCCTTTTGCCACTTGCATCTCCCCGACGTCGTAGGTCAGAAAGCGGTCCATGTCGACATAGCCGTCGTACGGTACATAGACGGGGATGCCGTCGATGTAGAGTGGCACCTGGCGCATATCGAATCCTCGAATAAAGACCCCTCTTTCGTTACGCGGGCCAACGCGCTGAATAGAAACTCCCGGTGTCAGGTTGAGGGCGTCCGGAATGGTCCGCAGGTCCCGCCTCCGGTAATCGGCTTCATCGAGCGTTGCAGCGGTAGAGAGCTGTTCCACGTTGGCGGTGACATTCACTTCGATCCTGGCGAGGTGGAATGCAGTACCCGGCTTTTGGCGTTGCTGTTCTTCGAGAATCATCCTCAAAGCAGACGCCTCGGCCAATAATGCCACTCGCGTGGCGCTTACGGCGGGTTCCGGCAACCCGGGCTTTTGCATTTCAGAATGAACTTCGATCTCGCGCCGCAGAATCCGGAGGTCTGACCGGACACGATCCAGATCGGTAGCGGCCGTGTCCGGAAGCCTCTGGAGAATCGCTTGGACCGCCTGGAGGCGGGTCAACCACCCGATAACCGGATCTCCCGGCTGCGCCACCAGGAGGCAAACCGAAAGGCTGAAACAGGTAAGCAGGATTTTCATACGCAGAGCGCTGGCAGCCTTTCAACCTATCACAGAAATGTCGTGATAAGATGACGGCGTCGCGTATGCAGATCCTCGCTTCAGCCACGCTCCTGTTGTTGGGCCTCGGTGCTTCGGTCCAGCCTCACCCACCTGCCGCGGTGGTTGAAGTCACTGGAGCCGTCGCCACCCCGTTGCGCCTGACCGCTTCGAACCTCGCGGCGATGCCGCGGGCGGCCGTGGAGACCCGCAGCGACGGAATTACTGTGACTTACGAGGGTGTCTGGCTTCACGAGGTGTTGAAGAGAGCGGGCGTGCCCACCGGAACGGAACTGCGCGGCAAAGCTCTGGCCAGTTATGTGATCGCCGAGGCCCAGGATGGTTACCAGGTGGTGTTCTCATTGGCGGAACTCGATCCGATGTTCACGGATAACTCCGTCCTCCTCGCGGACACCGCCAACGGCAAGCCACTTAGCGGAGCGCAGGGTTCGTTCCGGCTTGTGACGCCGAAAGAAAAGCGCGGCGCCAGGGCAATTCGCATGTTGACCCGTCTCGAATTCGTCCAGTTGCGGAAATAGGGTAACGGGATGGGGTCGCGTAGCGCGCTTATGAAGCTAATTGCTCTGCTCGTTGCCTCCACTTGCACTCCGGGGGCTGAGCCGTTCGATTGGCAATTAAGGCCTGGTTTTCCACGACCGCCGGTTCCGGCTGACAATCCGATGAATTCGGCGAAAGTCGAACTGGGCCGGCACCTGTTCTACGACACGCGGCTCTCGGTGAATGGCAAGCAATCGTGTTCCAGTTGCCACCGCCAGGAGTTGGCATTTACGGACGGTCTGGCGCGTTCCGTCGGGACCACTGGAGAGCGCCACCCGCGTTCCAGTATGAGCTTGGCAAACGTGGGGTACGCGCCTGCGCTCACTTGGGACAATCCCAACCTCCTTCTGCTAGAACACCAGGCGCTAATTCCGATGTTCGGTACAGATCCGGTGGAGTTGGGCTTGCGCGGGCTGGAAAACAAGCTCCTGTCCACGCTGCAGCACCACCCGGTTTACCGGAAGTTATTCGCCGCCGCATTCCCTGGAGAGGGAAACCCCTTTCGCATCGAGAACGTGACGAAGGCGCTGGCCGCTTTTCAACGGACGATTATCTCGACCCGGTCACCATACGACCGGTACCGGTATGGAGGCGAGGAAAGCGCACTTAGTCCCGCCGCACGGCGCGGCGAGTTGCTCTATTTCTCCGGCGAAAAGGCAGGGTGTTTTCAGTGTCACGGCGGTTGGAACTTCAGTGGGCCGTTGCGCTATGAGGGGGGGCCTGCCATCGCCCCTGAGTTCCACAACACCGGCCTATACGAGCAATACCGACCTCCAAACACGGGCCTTCAACGGCACACGGCGAGCGCCAAGGACGAAGGGAAGTTTCGCACGCCAACTCTCAGAAACATTGCCGTCACAGGGCCCTACATGCACGATGGCAGTGTCGCCACTCTGGACGAGGCCATCGACCATTATTCGAAAGGCGGCAGAGCGGCAGCTAATCCGAACAAGACCACAATCCTTCGCCCGTTCAGCTTGACGAAGGACGAGAAGGCTGATTTGCTCGAGTTTCTGCGAAGCCTCACCGATCAGGAGCTGCTCAGAGACGTGCGATGGAGCAACCCATGGCAACGATGAGCCAAAGCCACGCCGATTCTCAGTCCTTCTGGAGCATGACCTCGGTGGACTTGATCACCGCTCTTACCGCATCGCCCTTCTTGAGCCCCATTTCCTCGGCGCTCCGGCGGGTGATTACGCTTTCAATCTGGTTCTTCCCCACCCGCACCGTGACGTGGGCCATGACTTCACCGAACTGGATGCTCACGATTTTTCCGCTCAGTTGGTTCCTAGCTGAGAGAGGCATACGCCGCCATTATCCCAATCTTCCGGGCACATCGCAGGGAGCATTCGCCTGGCTGTGTCCAGTTGGAGGCCCTGACTGAATATGCAACGATTCAACTCGATTCTCTTTCTGATCGCTGCCGGGCTCTGCCCCGCGCAAGACTCAAGTGCCGGCAAGTTCTACATCGTCGGCATGGGCACAGCGCCGGACCTAATTACCGTCCGGGCGCAAAACACCATCGCCCGGGCGGACGTCCTGCTGGCCGAGGAAGGCGCGATTCCATCGATGTGGTCTAAACTCGCGGCCGGCAAGGAGGTATGGGAGTATCCGCACAGTCTTCGGAAATTCTTCGGCGCGAATCCGGACACGCTCAGGAATCCCGCGGAGCGCGCCGAAGCCCAAAAACTGGACGAGATGCGCCGTGAACTGACCGCGAAGATTACGGCCGCCGTGAAGGCCGGGAAAACCATCGCCAACCTGCAAAGCGGCGACCCGATGATGTACGGCATGACTTTGTTCGTGGAGTTGCTGCCCGCCGGGATTCCCACGGAGATCGTTCCCGGCATTGGGGCATTCCAGGCAGCGAGCGCCGCCTTGAAGAAGAGTCCGCCCTACGGTCACGACACGAGCGCGGTGGTTCTCACCATGGATGACTGGCCGGGTCGTGCGGATATTAATGAAAAGCTCATGGCGGCTGGCAGCACCATGGTCTTCTACACCATGAACCTGGACTACCCCAGACTGTTCTCTCAACTCAAGCGTCACTATCCGGGGGAGACGCCTGTGGCGGTCGTATGCGATGCCGGCGACCTCGCTCAGCAGCAAACAATCTACAGCAAAGTGGGAAGTTTTCTCACCGACGTCGATTACCGGAATCTGCCTGTAAACCGTCACATGCTCTTCGTGGGCAAGTTCCTGGAGGCGGGCCAGGCCCGCAAGGACTTCACACCGCGGATCACCGAGGTTCGCCAGATTCACTAGTTGAACTGGCTGCTGAGAGCGCTTGACACGGCGCCGGTTGTGGCCGTGGGTGCCGCATAGCAAACAGAGGATAATAGAACGTGGCGTTGGAGTTCGCCCTGAACCGCCTCCGCAGGGAGGAAGATGACTCCTATCACGAAAAGGGAGTTCTGGCCCATGCCGACGCCAGGCAGATTGAACGAATCGCACCAGCGGCGACTGCTCGCCAACGCGCAGTACGCGGATCGTCTGCTCGCCGATATCGAGGGAATCCTCAATTCCGCCGAGTCGAAGTCGGCATTTCCGAAATACCGGCCGGATGTATCCATCCACCAAACGCGCCAAATTCGAATCCACATCGCGCGGTTCCGTGAGCATCTGAGCCGGGTGCTCGATGCCCTGGGTGTGCATCGGGAAACCGCCCAGTTCGGATCGCTGCATTCTATTGGTGTCACGCTGGCCTTTGTCAGGATTGCCGTGCAGGAGCTGGCGCCGGAGTACCTTCAGGGCTATGGTGGGTTGTCATCCGCTACGGTCTCGGAACTCAGAGGTGTTTGCACAGAGCTCGAGAGCTTGATCAACAGCATGGAGCGGAGCCTGTCGATGGGCGAGGCCGTTGACCTGCAGGCCCGGCTCGACCGCCTCGAACAGACGCCAGGAGAGTCCGGTCTGCTCCGGTTGTTGGACAGGATCACCAGCGAACACGACCTTGCCGAGTTCCGGGCGCCGATGCTGAATCTGGTGGAGCGTTTAGAATCACCCCGTTTCGAGGTGGCGGTTTTCGGACGCGTCAGCAGCGGCAAGTCCTCTCTTCTCAACCGGCTGCTGGATACCCAGGTGCTGCCGGTCGGTGTGAACCCGATCACTGCAGTGCCGGTCAGGATCCAATACAGTGAGGAAGCGTCCTTTGCGGTGACCTTTGTCGACCGGCAAACACATCGCCATCCGGCCGAAGATTTGTGGCGTTATGCAAGCGAGGAGCAGAACCCCGGAAACGAGCTGGGTGTGGTCCGCCTCGTGCTCAGGCTTCCGAGCCCCAGACTTCAAGATGGCTTGGTGCTGGTTGACACACCTGGTTTGGGCGCTTTGGCCGCGGCAGGCGCTGCGGAGACTCTGGCCTACCTGCCGCAATGTGACTTTGGCCTTGTCCTCGTCAGTGCAGCCAGTCCGATTAACCAGGAGGATATGGACACGATCCACGCTCTGGCTGAAGCAGCCATCCCGGCCATGGTGCTGCTGAGCAAGGCCGATCTCCTGTCAGAGGCGGATCGCCGAAAAGCGGAGGAGTACACCGCCGGGCAGGTGTTCCAGCACCTTCGGCTAAAGGTTGACGTGCATCCAGTGAGCACAGTCCCGTCCAGCTTGGAATTGCTGGAGAACTGGTTCCGGGACCAATTAGCCCCTCTGCTCGAACGCCAGCATGATCTCGCGAAGCAATCGGTGCGGCGCAAGGCTGGCGCACTCAGGGAGGCGGTTATCAAGGCACTGCAGGCAAAGGCCGGTTCCAGCGACGGTCAAGCCGGCACATCTGCAGCGTTCGAAGAGGCAGAGCGAACTCTGCGCGCCGCCGCAGCTTCCATTGAGGAGGTGCGCCGTTGGTGTCTCGACGAGACCGACGCTATGAGATCTTTCCACCAGACCGCGTTAAAGCTCGCCGTCGCCCAAATCGCCGGAGAAAATGGGTACAGTGCGCCTCACCTTCCCCCCACAGCGGCCATTCAGGAAGCCGCGGCAGCGGCAGCGGTGAAAAGCGCTGCAAAACTTGCATCCCAACTTACCGGGCTAGCGGAGCGGCTGCAAGAGGCCATTTCGAAGGCAGCGAATGTCCTTGGTGACACCCAGGTCCCTCAGGAGGATTGGCTTACGTCCTGTGTTCGCGAACAGCCACGGTTCGAGTTGGTTCTTCCAGAGGTTGAGATCCACCGACCCTGGTTCCTTCCTGCTGGCACGCTGGCGGGCCGGTGGGTCTCCGGAAGGATCCCTGCGCCGGTTCGGACTCAGTTAGAGGCAGCATCGGTAAATTTCAGCCGTTCGCTCGCGGCCTGGTCTGCCCGGACGCTGTCCGAGCTGCAAAGCCGCTTTGAGGAGAGGGCTGACGTCTATCGAGCGCAGTTGGGCAGATGGATCGGCCAAAAGCGGCTCTCACCCGAGGAACTGGCCCGCGTGGAGCGGGACCGTTTGGACCTGGAGAACTGGACGGGCGGCTAGTCCGGGGGGTAGCCGCCTGCCAGCCGGAATCGCTGGCGCATTTCCTCTAATTCACGAAGGTCGGCCCGAATTTGCGGCGCCTGTTGGCCCACCGCCGCAGTGAGCTTCTCAACCGTGGCCACGAGGCCATCGAGACGGCGAAGTGCCTCGGACTCCAACGCGTGAAGCGACCCGCGCACGGCTTCTTCCCACTGCGCCACCAAGCGGGCGAGGTTTACGAAGACCAACTGATCCACTTTGCGGTGGAAATGGCTCTCGAGCAATCTGCGCACAAGAGGCATGGGAATCACCCACGAGAGAAGCTCCCAGTTGCGGTCAAAGATCTTTCCTACGCGGACGTCGGGAGACTTCGGTTCTCCCGCGCTCATTTCCATCTCGGTGGTCCGCAACGGAATACCTAGCGTTTCCAAAATTTTCTCCGAAAGCCGATTGCGAAAATCCTGAAGCGATTGCGACAATTGCCTCCCCACGCGGTGGACCGGCTCGATGAACTCTTTCCGGTGCTTGAGCGACAGTTCCCCCATCTCAGCCATCAGGCTGCAGCGCATCCACTCGTCGAAGCTTTCCGTCGCGGCGCTTAAGCTCCGCATCCACGCCGGCATCTGTTCCCTCAACGACGCATGAAGCCTCTTTCTTACCGGATCTTCTTCCGGGCGCAACAGAGCCTCATATTGAGACCGGGTGGTTCCGGCAGCGTGCTTGACGATTAAGCGCAGAGCGAGCCGGGCATCCTCGAGCGATTCCTTCTGGCCGAGAATTCTGCGACGCAGTTCCTCTCTTTCGGAGTCGGCCACTTCGGCGGCCTTAAGCGCTACAGCCAAGTAACTTTGGCACTCGGAAATTAATGAATCCAGCTTGTGGGCGAGGATAGCCGCCCATTGCGAAGCTGCGCCGTCCTGAGTGCGAGCCAAGAGGCTCTCATCGAGCTGCCTGCGAAGCTGCTCAAAACCGGGCTTGATGGAATAGGGAAACACGGGAACGGCATCGTTCCAATACTTTGAAAGTTGGTGTTGGACGAATTGCTGAACCTCCTCCCGTTCGCTGGGGTCAAGAGAGTCCACCTTAGTAAGTAATAGCGAAATATTGGGCGTGTAGCGGCTCAATTTCCGGATCAGCTCAATGTCGTTTTGAGACAGCGGCGGATCCACTCCCACGGCCACAAGAGCGAGTCCCACGTTCGGCAACCACTCCAGAGACGCATCGGTATTATGTTCGAAAACGCTTTCCAGGCCTGGCGTGTCGACAAAGCGCATTCCACGAAAGCGCGCCATCGAGGGCAACTCCACGCGGACCCGGGCAGCGCCCTTCACGTTGCCTGGGTTCTCGGTCTCGGAGATGAACTCCGAAACCCGGCTGAGGGGGATCTCCTCCATCCTCCCATCCAAGTACGCAATCTCGGCTCGCTCGCCAGGGCCCCATTGGATTTCGGTCACGATCGCCGTGACAGGAATGACACCGACGGGCAGCAACGGGCGGCCCAAGAGGTGATTCAAGAAGCTGCTTTTGCCGGCCTTGAAGCGTCCAAACACGGCAATATTGAGCGTTTTTTCTTCTGCAAAGTTGCGGCATGTCCAGATGAAGTCTTCCAGCGAGGCGATCCCGTGCCGGGCACAAATGCGCTCGACTTTGGCGAGCACGTTGGTTACGGTCTCCCGGTCCATCCCAATTTCTTCTTCTTGAGTCATAGCTTTGTTGAGATAAGCGCGTCAATTCGCAGCGGCACGAACATGATTCGCATTCCGTCCCTGTACTCCTGCCGTTGGGCCAACCTGCACATGGCGATGATCTGTCCTGGGATGCCGTGTGCGGCGGAAACCGTCTTTTCACGGATGGAAGCCGCAATCGCCGTCTCCAATCCAAAGCGGCTGGCGGCCGCATCAAACAGCACACACGCGTCACGCCGGGAAAGCGGTTTTAAGGCAATCTCTTCCCTTGGATCCCAAAGTAATCTGCCCAGATAACCAAGTTCCGCACGGTTTTCCGAAGCCACAATGAGGCAGCAGTCACGTAGGTGGTAAATCTCTTGAAGGAAGCGATAGGTTTTCGGTTCAGCGTTCCGGACCTGCTCAAGAATAATGCAGCGGGGTTGCCCTGTGAGCCGGTCAAGAATCGCCGATTTGAGGCCGGAGCTGGTTACTTTCCGGAGGTCCGGGTGGCGCGGGTGCTGGCAACCAAGGCCAGCGGCAAGAGCAACAAGCAGTTGGTGTAGCGCCTCGGGCCAGGAGCGGATGCGGACATGCGGTGGTGTGAAGTGTGCCAGGGCTTCATCGATCAGCCGCCGTTTGCCTGTGCCGCTAGGGCCCGTGATCAGCCTCGACTGGCGGTTGCGCAGGGCGTGAACCAGCGAATCCAACTCGCGCTTCCGGGCAAGGAATGGTAGCCTGCCTTCATCCATGAGGCGAATCTCCGGACTCAATGGTCCTATCTCTCCTCGTGACCCCCGTGCTTTTCTACAAGCTGCGCTCCCGCGGTCTGTAGGCCTCATCGGCCGAATGCCGCCTTACCCGCAAACTTTGCCTGCGCGCCGAGACGATCCTCAATGCGAAGGAACTGATTGAATTTCGCGACTCGCTCGCTACGGCATCCGGAGCCCGTCTTGATATGCCCTGCGCCAGTGGCCACCGTCAGATCCGCAATGAATGTGTCTTCGGTCTCGCCGGAACGATGCGAGACAAAGCACCGGTAAGTGTTCCGGCCAGCCAACTCGATGGTCTCCAGTGTTTCTGTCACCGAACCGATCTGGTTCAGTTTGATCAGGATCGCATTCCCGATACCTTTCTCAATGCCCTCCTGCAGAATCGCCGGGTTAGTGCAAAAGATGTCGTCACCCACCAGTTCGATTGTGCCGCCCAACGCGTCAGTCAGAGTCTTCCAGCCTGCCCAGTCGTTTTCTCCCATTCCGTCTTCGATCAGCACAATAGGGTATTGGCGCACCCAGGACTCCCACAACCTTGCCAGTTCGTCAGAGGTGATCGACGCTTTCGTGGATTTGAAAAGCACGTACTTGCCGTCATCCCACATCTCGCTGGCGGCCGGATCGAGGCAAATCGAGATGTCCTCCCCCGGCCTGTACCCCGCCTTTTGGATGGCTTCCAGGATGACTTCGACGGCCTCCTCGTTTGACTTCAGATCTGGCGCGAAACCTCCTTCATCCCCCACCGCCGTGCTGTAAGCCTTCCCCTTCAGCACGCTCTTCAAGGCATGAAATGTCTCCATGCCCATCCGGATCGACTCCTTGAAGTTTGCGGCATGGTGAGGCGCGATCATAAATTCTTGAAAATCCACCGTGTTGTCCGCATGTTTGCCACCGTTAATGACGTTCATACAGGGGACCGGCAGCAGGCTGGCGTTGGCTCCTCCGAGGTAACGGTAGAGAGGAAGCCCGTGGGAGGTAGCCGCAGCCCGCGCTGTGGCCATCGAGACCGCAAGAATTGCGTTGGCGCCAAGCTTGCTCTTGTTTGGGGCGCCGTCAGCCGCAATCATCGCCTCGTCTACCGCCCTCTGGTTGGAAGCGTCCAGCCCTTTGACTGCTGACGCGATAGCACCGTTGATATTCTGAACCGCCTTCAGGACGCCCTTCCCGCCGTAGCGCGCCTTGTCCCCATCCCGAAGCTCAACTGCCTCCTTCTCTCCTGTGGAAGCCCCCGAAGGAACCGCCGCTGTTCCAACGCTCCCATCGGCCAGCTCTACTTCCGCTTCCACAGTGGGATTGCCGCGCGAATCCAGAATCTCGCGTCCCGTCACTCTTACGATTTCGGTCATGATGACTCCCTTTTCATGAGTGATGCATGTTCGAGGCCAAAAGAAAAAGCCCCTACCTAAAGTAGGAGCTATCGTTCCCGCTTATCCGGGACGGTTCCGGGTGGGCCCCATCACCTCACTGATTGAAACTTCACTATAAGGCTCCGAATCTCCGGAAGCAACCCGGAGTCAAGCAAGTCGCCTTTCTTTCTGGAGTTTCAGTTCCTGTTTGCATAAACTAAGAATGATGGCTGAACCACGACTGCCCTATAAGCCTGACCCGAAGGCGCCTCGTCAAGTGCTGCCGGTGCTGGATGCGGCCTTGCGTGCCCGTACGCCGGAAGAAGTGGCGCTCGGCTTCACGCCGGAGCAGGTTGCCGTCGAAGCCAAACGCTGCCTGCAATGCGCTAAGCCCACTTGCATCGATGGGTGTCCGCTGCACATTGACATCAAGCGCTTCATCTTTCGCCTGGCCCAGGGCGACTATTCCGGGGCGCACGACGTCATCTCTGAAGAAAGCCCGTTTCCAGGTGTCTGCGGCCGGGTATGCCAGCACGAGCTCTTCTGTGAGGACGCTTGTGTGGTGGGGAAGAAGTGGGATCCCGTCGCCATCGGATCCCTCGAGCGGTTCGCCGCCGACCACGCACGGCTGCGGATGCGTGAACTCACCCAGGGCGAACCCAGGAAGCCCACCGGCCCGAAAGTGGCGCTGGTGGGTAGTGGGCCTGCTTCGTTGATTGCCTCGTATGACTTAGTGCGCTGGAACTACCGTGTCACGATCTTCGAGGCGCTGCACCGTTTAGGCGGAGTGCTGGCCTACGGGATCCCGAATTTCCGCCTCCCGCGTGAGATCCTGGCTGAAGAGATCGCCCGGTTGCAAAACCTCGGCGTCGAGTTTGTCACTGATTTCATCATCGGCAAGACGGCCACTCTCGAAGACCTGTTCGAGGAAGGCTACCAAGCCGTGTTCGTCGGCACCGGCGCAGGCCTCCCCTACCTGATGAACATCCCCGGCGAGAACCTGATCGGGGTCTATACGGCCAACGAATTCCTCACGCGCATCAACCTGATGGAGGCCTTCCGGCAAACGGCAGTAACCCCGGTCATTGTGGGCAAACGGACGGTGGTGGTGGGCGGCGGCAACTCTGCGATGGATGCCGCCCGCTGGGCGCGGCGCTTTGGCAGCGAGGTAACCATCTTGTATCGCCGCTCCCGTACCGAGTTGAAAGCCCGGCTGGAAGAAATTGAGCATGCCGAGGAAGAGGGTGTGGAATTCCGCTTCCTGGCGGCACCTGTTTCTTTGCAGGGGAACGGCGAGGGCCGCGTCACCGGAATTGAGTGCATCCGGATGGAACTGGGCGAACCGGACGAATCCGGACGCCGTTCTCCGGTTCCTTTGCCAGGCAGCGAGTTCCTCATGGAGGCTGACACGGTGGTCGCCGCCATCGGTCAAGCCCCGAATCCCACGCTACAGAAGGCAACGCCCGCCCTGCATACCAAGCGCGGCAAGATTCTCGTTGACGACTCTGGGGCCACCAGCCTTCCTCATGTTTATGCCGGCGGCGATGTGGTCCGTGGCGGCTCCACAGTCATTCTGGCGATGAAGGACGGCCGCGCCGCCGCCGCCGCGATTCACCGCGAACTCAGCGCCCAATCACAGGAGTCCAAGGCATGAACCGCATCCTGGCCAAGCGCGCCCTCGCCCCCGCTATCACATTGTTCGAGGTGGAAGCCCCGCGCATCCAACGCCGCTGGAAACCCGGCCAATTTGTCATCCTCCGCCCGTTGCCTGAAAGTGAACGCATCCCCCTCACCCTCGTTGCGTCGGATGGCGTCCGTGAGTCGGTGACTCTGGTTGTGCAGGCCATAGGACGCACCACCAACGAGTTGACCGCGCTGGAACCCGGTGACTCCATCACCGACCTGGTCGGGCCGTTGGGCGAGGCTGCGACGGTTTCCGGTGGCCGCCGAGTTGTGTGCATGGCAGGCGGGGTGGGTGTGGCAGAATTGCTTCCTGTCGCAAAGGCCTTTCATGACGCCGGCAGCCATGTGACGGCCCTGTGCGGCGCTCGGAGTGACAACTACCGCATCCTCGACGCCGAACTGCGGTCCGCCGTGGACGAGCTTCAATGGGCCACCGACGATGGAACCTTCGGATTCCACGGCAACGTGGTGCAGTTGCTGCTTTCTATGGCCGGACCCGGCTCGTTTGACGAAGGGCATGTCATTGGACCCATCCCAATGATGAAGGCTGCGGCCGACGCCACCCGCGCCTGGAACCTCAAACTGCACGCCAGCCTCAACCCCGTCATGATCGACGGCACCGGCATGTGCGGGGGTTGCCGTGTCACCGTAGGGAACCAAGTGAAGTTCGCTTGTGTGGATGGCCCCGAATTCGACGCCCATCTGGTTGATTTCGATGAACTGGCGCGCCGTAATCGCGCCTATCGGGAACACGAACAGCGGATGCTGGCCGAACCGCACCATTGCCGGATCGGCCTGGACGTCCGTTAAGACCTTCTTAAGCCAAAGACACCTTGCCGTGATCGTCACAGTGGCCGGCATGCGGGTGGTGCAGATGCCCAGCCACCAGGTAGTCCACATGGTCTCCGTGCGGCACGGCCTCGTGCCCACATCCCGGCCCGTGCACATGGCCGGATTCGTGGCCATCGCAGGAATGATCGGGGGTGCACACTGCGGGATTTGCCGCGTCTACCCCGAGCCGGTGTTCGTCAAAATGATCGCCGTGCGGGCTATGCAGGTGGCCGTCGTGCAGGTAGTCTACATGTCCGTCGTGCAGGATGGCGGTGTGGCCACACCCTTCGCCGTGGATGTGGGCATGGTTTTCATGAACGTCGTTTCCGCATTTCATCAGGATCGGTTCCTTGTTTCGTCCGTTGGTAGGATAGCCTGCGCGGGCGCCTCGCTTGCGTGGGCCAGCGCGTTGAACAAAAGATCAACAATATGTTGGTCTTTCAGTGAATAGTTAATGTGCTTCCCTGCCCGGCGCCGCCGCACCAGATCCTCGCCGCGCAGTACTCGCAAGCGCTGCGAGATGGTGGACAAATCCTCGCCCTCGGCTTCCGCCAGTTCCGTGACGCAGCGCTCACCCTGGCCGAGCAAGGCCAGAAGGCGCAACCGCGGTACCTCGCCAAGAGCGCGGAAGAGCCGCGCCGCCCTTTCTAGAGCTTCGTCTCTGACCGGAATCCCGCTCGGCGTATTGGCGTGCCCGGATCCGGAACATTCTGGCGCTTCATGAAGCATTCACTTGAACAACTGTGCAATTGTACTTTACATCCTTCGATCACCCCGGATCAAGTGTTTCTACTGCTGCGCGGTCTGAATCCGGTAGTCGGTCACCTTCGGCATTTTGACTATCCGGCACATTTCGAAAAGCCGGGAACGGGCGCGCGTCCCAATGCGGTCAGCCAGTGTTGTACGCAAGTCGTAGCGTGGGCCGCTCTCCCCTGTCCGGGCCACCACTTCCCGGCCCCCCATTTCGGCATCTGGCAGATTCGTGGTGGCGATCATCGGCTTGCGGTGGTTGCAACGGTAAGTAATTAAGGACGTTACCGTATCTTCCACCCATTCGGTCACGCGGTGTGCGCCGAGGTCGTCCAACAGCAAAACTTCGCACTCAAGCGCCTCCTGGTAGGCCTCCCGACTGGAGGCGCCGCTCGCCGGGTCATAGCCTGCCCGGATTCGCTCCAGCAGGTTTTGGTAATCCCAGAACACGACCTCATGACCCCGATTTACCAGCAACTTGAGAGTGGCGACCGCCAGATGGGTCTTTCCGGTACCAGGGTCGCCCGTCAGCAGCAGACCGGGCTTTTCGACAGCGGGAAACTCCCGGGCGTAGCTGAGTACGCTCAAGTAGGCTTTCGTCATCTGCTCGTGCGCGATGGGATTTTCGTGCCGGGGCGGTAATCGGAAATTTTCGAAAGAGTCCTGCCGGTAATTGGCCGGCACACCCGACTGCTCCCAGAGGTGTTTGACCCGCGCCTCGCCGGCGCAGTCGCAACGCACGGCTCCTGTCATGCCGTCTCGTTCCACCATTTTCCAGCCTGTGCCCCGGCAGAGGGGGCAAACCGTCTCACTCATGGCCTTGTCCGCCCGCGATTGTAGCAGTCAATCAAACCTCCCCGCCGGGACTTTGAATTTGCCCGTTCAACCTCGATTCTGCGCGGTTGGATCCCGAGCGCATGGTAAAGTGAAGGAACATCGCATGAGTGCCCAACCCGCTAAGGATTCACTGCGTCAACGCGGAATCCGTCTGACCCGGCAAAGGCAACTGCTCCTTGATCTGCTCGACCAGACGGGCGCTCACCTGGATGCCGAAAGCCTATATCAGCTAGCGAACCAGCGCGACCCGAAGCTGAACCGGGTCACCGTCTACCGGACCCTCAAGCTCTTGAAAGAGGGCGGCTTGGTGGACGAGCTCGACCTGATGCACTATCAGGGCGACCAGCACTTCTACGAAACCCGCGCCAAGCAGGAACACGCACACGTCATCTGCCTCCGTTGCGGTAAGGTGGAGGAGTTTTTCGGAGAGCCGCTGCAAAAACTTCGCCGCCAGGTAGAGGGGACGCTCGGTTTTCAAATTGTGATCGCCCGCACCGAAATTGGGGGCTATTGCGCCCATTGCCAAGTGCTTCGCGCGCAAGAAGTAGAACAGGCCCGTCAGGCCAGTTCAGAAGAGCCTCGTCCGGCAACCGTGCGCCGCTGAGCGGCGTTCTGCGGGTGGTACAATGTTAAGGGAATCATGAAAAAGCTGATCTTTTGGGACTTCCCGCGGACCAGCTGGCAATACGACGTGATCGTATTGTTGATTCTAGCCTTTATCTTTTTGACTCCCAGAGACTTCTTCCGCGATCAGCCGCGCGCCGCCAAGGTGGTGCAAGTGCCGACCGAGAGCGGCGCGAATGTCTTTTGGATTGAACCTCATTTGCTCCCCGCCAACCCGGAACAGCAGAAAACACAGGCGGCCGAGCTCATCCGGGCCAGGACAGGCAAGCCCACCCTGGTCTACCGCGTGGAACCCATCACGAACAGCGAAGAGGATGTGATGGGCTATATGGCCTACTCCCGGCCATGATCCGCGCTGACGACTGAAGATGCGATTTTCTCCAGCATTCGCTGTCCTGGCCGCCTTTCTCACGCTGCCTTCCCAAGCCCAGCCCCTGGAAGAGGTGCTGGCCAAGATGGACCGTGCCGCGGCGGGCTTTCGAGGCATCACCGCCTCCGTCCGCAAGGTCACCTACACCGCAGTCATTAAGGAAGAGGCACTGGAGAAGGGTACGATGACCCTTTTCCGCCCCAAACCCAAGGACTTGCGAATGCTGATCGAGTTCCGGGAACCCGATCCCCGGTCGGTGGCATTCAGCGGCCGCAAGGTTCAGATTTACTACCCGAAGCTCTTGCTTATCCAGGAGTACGACCTCGGGAAACAGTCCTCATTGATCGACCAGTTTCTGCTGCTCGGATTCGGCACATCTGGCTCGGATCTCCGCAAGAGCTACGACATCCAATGGAAGGGAATCGAGACAGTAGGTGGTTCGAAGGCCGCCCGCCTGGAACTCGTTCCAAAGCAAGCAGATGCGCGCGCTCACGTGCGCATGGTCGAACTTTGGATTGGTGAGGGCGAAAGCCAGCCAGTCCAACAAAAGATTCATCAACCCTCCCGTGATTACGTTTTGATTACCTATTCAGACCTGAAAGTAAACCCCACCGGGCTGTCGGAAAGTTCTGTGCGCCTCAATGCGCCCAAAAACGCCAAGATTGAGAGGCCGCAGAAGAACTAATGAGCGCCAACCCAAAAACCAACCGGCTGGCATTCCTGGATTGGGCTCGTGGCCTCGCCGCGCTGACGATGCTGAACGGGCACGTCTTCCACAGCTTCATGCATCCGGACTATCGAAATGATGGTCCCTATGTGCTGACCCAGTTCATCGGTGGCATGCCCCCCGCTGCATTCCTCTTCCTCACGGGCATTACTTTGGCGTTTCTGATGGATTCGCGCTCCCGCGCCGGAGATTCGGCTTGGCAACGAATTACCTCGACGCTTGCGCGGGCCCGCTACCTGCTGATTCTTGCCGTACTGTTCCGCCTGCAGATGTGGCTGTTTTCTTTCGGCAGAAGTCCGTGGACGGATCTGTTCAAGGTGGACATTCTGAATTCGATGGCCCTGGGTATCGCCGCCATGGCTCCGCTGGCTCTTTTCACCACAGCAGAACGTGTTCGGGTGGGCATCGGGGCGGGTTTGGGCATCGCGTTGGCCTCCCCCCTGATATCCGCTCTGCCGCTGGCTAGCCTATCCCCCTTTCTGGGTGCATGGTTTGTCCCCAGTGCCGAGGCGTTTTCGTTCTTTCCTTGGGCGGCCTTCATTGCCTTCGGCGTGGCGGGCGGCAGCATTTTGCGTCTCGCGAAACCGGAATCCTACGACAAACTGATGCTTTGGTCGGGCTTTTTCGGCCTTGCCCTGTGGGCGGGCGGACGGTTCTTCTCCGACCTGCCGTACTCAATCTACGCAAAGAGCAATTTCTGGCTGGACGGGCCCTGGCTCGTCCTGATCAAGACCGGCATCCTGCTCATGATCCTGCCGCTAGCCTTTGTCTGGACACGCTGGGTGAACCCGCACGGTTGGAGCGTGCTCAAACAGCTAGGAACCACCTCGCTGCTCGTCTACTGGGTTCACACCGAGATGGTTTATGGCTCCTGGTTCTGGTGGATGAAAGAGAACTTGAATCTGGCGCAAACGTTGCTGATGTCCGTTTTCGTCATTGCTTCCATGGTGGCTTTGTCGGTCGCCAAGACAGGCTGGAAATCCGTTCCGGGCGTTGGTGTCTGGTTACGCCGGCAGTATGCCCAGTGGCAGCAGGGTCGCTTAGCGCAGGTTCCCGCAGCCGGCGACTGACGCCATTTAAGCCCTGCTCAGTCGCCCAGTCGCAAACCCGCCGCCCATCAGCCTGCGCACGTTGTCGGGCCAGAGTGTCTCTCGGTCAAATCTAGTACCCACCACCTGCTGTAAGGTCAGGCCGCGCACCCCGCGAAGATCTACAGCGCTAAAGCAGGCCCCAGCCAATGACGCACCCGTGAGCCGGGCTCCCTCCAGGCGGGCACCTGTAAATTCACAGCCCTTCAGATTCGCGCCCTGCAGATTCGCGTCGCGAAGATCGGCTTTAGTCAGGTTTGAAGCCGAAAGGTCAGCTTCATTGAGCCGCGCGTGAATGAGCGACGCCGCGCGAAAATCGCAACAAGTCAGATGGCCGCTCTGCAGACAGGCTCCATCTAACCGGGCCCTTGCCAACCCGCAGAAATCAATGCGAGCGCGAAACAGGTTAGCCTCCTCCAGGTCTGCTTGTTCCAGGCGGCACTCGAGCATCCTTACCCGTGGCATGACCGCCGAGCGCAGGCTAGCCCTGGTGAGATCACAATGGTCGAGACGTGCCTCGTGCCATCGAGAGGCGGGCCCCAAAACCTCTTCCAAACGGACGTGCTCCAACGTCGCTTCGCAAAGAACGGCCTCAGTCAATCGCGCCCCTGTCAGGGTGATGTGGCGGCAGTGCATCCCCTGCAACTGCGCGGCGGACATATTGGCCATGTCCAGACGCACGTGGAACCAGTCCGCGCCTGACAGGTCGGACCCGGCCAGGTTTGCTTCCTCGAAAATCGTGCGGGAAATAACGCTCTGGCTAAGCCGGGCTCCGGCTAACCGGGCCCCAGCAATACGCACGCTGGCGAGGTCCAGCCGGACGCCACCCGGGTCACCACTTAGCCAGAGCGCATGCAACCGCAGCCGCGACCGGAGGTCTATTTCGTCCAGGCGTTCCAGTTCCCTGCCCTCCGGTAAGACCGGACTGCCGGCAATGGTCCCACCCTGGCCGCCCACGGTATGCATATTTCCCGCTAATTCGTTCATCGGCAGCGGGCAGCAGGACTTGAGGAATTCTTACCAAAGTTGGATGGATTACACGCTGACCACCGGACAGCCGGAGAGACGGATGATGGCGTAGGCGTTCGCCTGCAATCGGCCGAAAACACCGGCCGCCGACCCACGTCCGATCACCAGCACGTCCGCTCCGGCATCGGCGGCCAGCGAGCACACGGTTTCCGGCGTTCGTCCGCAGTCCACAAGAACGTCGGCACTGGTGCCCAGCCGCTGCTGCAACTGTTTGATTTCATCCCGCACTTCCGCTTCGATATGCTTCCGCCAGTCGGGGTCAAAGTACTCGCCTGCATTCCCCTCCAAATCGGGGGCGGCGTGCAGAATGGTGAGTTTTGCGCCGGTCCGCTGGGCAAACCGGGAGGCCCACATGAGTGTCCGTTCACTCTGCTGGCCGAGGTCGATCGCGGCAGCCACCTTCTCAAACCGGATCTCATCGACACGCTTCTTGTCCGGCAGGTGGACGCCAGTCCAGACGGCGCAATCGGCGTCGTGCAAAACCTTGGCCGTGACCGAGCCCAGGATGAAACGCCGGAACGTACCGTGGCCGTGGGTGCCCATTACGATCAACACCGCCTCCCGCTCGTGGGCGGCTTGAATGATGCGCGCCGCGGGGTCTCCCTCCACGACGACCCGTTCAGCCACCGCAGGCGGCAGTTCGTCAGCCATAAAGGCGTCCAGGTCTGCCCGAGCCTGCTGGGTGCGGTTGCGGAAGAGATCCTCCAACACAGAACCGCCCACCTCCATAGCCCCAAACTCGTAGTGCGGCGGAGGGAGAACA
This sequence comes from uncultured Solibacteraceae bacterium, assembly GCA_964460395.1. Lineage (GTDB taxonomy): Bacteria > Acidobacteriota > Terriglobia > Bryobacterales > Bryobacteraceae > CAYWQS01. Next base: position 42,410 of record CAYWQS010000020.1, read on the forward strand.
TGCAGCAGCATGATCTGCGCCTCGAAATGCTTCTGGAGGGCTTCGGCATAGAGCGCGGCGCCCTGGCTGCGGCTGGAAAAATCGACAGGTACGATGATCTGCTTGAGCGGCATGGCGGCCTCCGCCTCTCTCTATATCACGGCGGCCCGGTCAGGCACAGCCGCCATGGGATAGCCTCATCAGTCAAGTTGAGGAACCTTGAGCTGCTCACCGTTCTTCAAGGCCGACTGGTGCGCCACAATACCGGGCACCGTGTAGGCCACTGCAGCGGCTGAATCGATCGCGGGCCGGCGGCCCAATAGAACTGCCTCCACAAACTCGTGCGTTAAGAATGGATGCGACCCCTCGTGGCCGCTGTCGTGGCGGAGGGGTTCAGGTAAGCGGTCTGTCGCCCACCAACGCGGTTCCTCCATTTTTTCCAGCACTGCGCGTGCGCGAGCAAACCCAGCGCTATCCTTCTCGTTTTCAGTGCTCCAGCTGATTCTTATGGGCCCCACACCGTGCGGATGCGGAAAGAACAGACTCATCCGGTCTCCGTAATACTGGGCGCGCTCGGTGCCCCGGTGTGCCCCTTTCCACCACACGGCTACGCGAAACGCCGTGTTGCGGTCTGTCCGGAAGAACGCCGTTTCGTTCCAGAATGGATTGCCATAAGGGTTGTCTTGCAGCACCGGATGGTTGTCACCCCACCCCAAACACGTCACCTCCGTGATGCGCTCCCCCGTCACTCCCAACAGATGGGCCGTGCAATGAGTGGGGTAGTGCATGGGCGGGAATCCGTAGCGCCATGTCCGCCGGCCGTCCTCCACGAAAAGCGTCTCCAACCCGGCATGGTGATACTCGCTTTCGCAACAGTAGATGCGGCCAAAGGCTCTTTGCTGAAACAGTTCGCGTGCCGTAATGGTCATCTGCTGGAAGTAGCTCGTCTCCGCCATCATGTACGTCTGGCCGGTGCGCCGAACGGCTTCCAACAAACGCTGACACTCCTCAATACTCATAGCGGCGGGCACCGCGCACAACACGTGCTTACCGGCGGCCAGGCTGCGAAGCACGTGATCGGCGTGGTCCGGCGCAGGCGTGAACAGCGCGACGGCCTCCACCTTCGAATCCTTCAACAACTCATCCAATGAGCCGTAAGCCGTCCGGCAAGCATAAGTCCTTTGCAGGTGCGCGCGCCGATCGGGACGGAGGTCGGCTACCGCCTCCACGCGCGCATTCGGATGCTCATGAAACTGAAAACTCGCGCCAAACCGCCCGCCGACGATTCCAACCCGCAACATGCGGCCGGCAGGGATTTTTGCGGCCAGAGCCTGCAATAAGTGGCGGCGCGTGGGATAGATCATGGGTAGACCTATTTTATGGCGGGAATTTACTTGAGTTCCGGCCTGTCCGCTGCTACCTTGACCGGAGTATCTCGTGCGGCCAACCTTGGCCGTGAAACGACGAAGAGGTGATGCATGAGTGGAGTACGAGTGTTGGCCGGCACCCGAAAGGGCCTGTTCCTGCTTTGCTCTGATGAAAAGCGGCAAACCTGGACCGTAGACGGCCCGCATTTCGCCGGATGGGAGATTTACCACGCGAAGGGTTCACCGTCGAATCCAAACCGGATCTACGTGTCGCAGTCGAGCGGCTGGTTCGGCCAGATGATCCAGCGCTCCAGCGATGGCGGCAAGACCTGGGAAGCCGTGGGCAACGAATTCCGGTATGAAGGAGTGCCTGGAACCCACCAGCACTATGACGGCACGCCGCGCCCGTGGGAGTTCAAGCGTGTGTGGCACTTGGAGCCATCGCTATTCGATCCAGATACGGTCTATGCAGGGGTCGAAGACGCGGCGATCTTTCGCAGCACCGACGCTGGTAAGACCTGGGAGGAGTTGCGCGGTCTGCGCGAGCACGGTTCCGGCCCACAATGGTCTCCTGGCGCTGGCGGCCTGGGTCTGCATACGATTCTGCAGGATCCTACCGACGCAGGGCGCCTTTATATCGCGATCTCAGCGGCGGGCGCGTTCCGAACCTCCGATGGCGGCGCCACCTGGGAGCCCATCAATCGCGGGTTGCGGTCCGATTACATCCCCGACGCGGAGGCCGAGGTTGGGCACTGCGTCCACCGCATGGCGCTCCATCCTGTGCGGCCGCAGGTGCTTTATATGCAAAAGCATTGGGACGTGATGCGGAGCGACGACGCAGGCAGCCAGTGGCGCGAAGTCAGCGGCAACCTCCCCACTGACTTCGGTTTTGTCATCGACGTGCACGCCCATGACCCCGAGACCATCTTTGTTGTGCCCATCAAGAGCGACTCCGAGCACTTCCCGCCCGAGGGCAAGCTCCGTGTGTACCGGAGCCGGACCGGCGGCAACGAATGGGAGCCGCTGACGCGCGGGCTGCCTCAATCCGACTGCTACGTCAACGTGCTGAGGGAGGCTATGGCCGTCGACTCGCTGGAATCCTGTGGTGTCTACTTTGGCACCACGGGCGGCCAGGTGTACTGTTCCAGCGATGGCGGCGACACGTGGTCGGCGATCGTGCGCGATCTGCCGCCGGTGCTGTCGGTGGAGGTTCAAACGCTGGCATGATCCGGGTGGCGCTGCCTTACCACTTACGCAATCTGGCGCGGGTGGGCATGGAAGTGGAACTCGCCCTGGAAGGGCCGGCAACACTGGGCGCCGTACTGGACGAACTCGAGAAGCGCCATCCCGTGTTGCGGGGGGCTATCCGTGATCACGGGGGAGGCAAACGCCGGCCTTTTCTGCGCTTCTTTGTCTGCGGTGAGGATTGGTCCCACCAGCCCTATTCCGTGCGCCTCCCCGACGACATTGAGGCAGGGCGAGAACCACTTCTGGTCATCGGCGCCATCGCTGGCGGCAGCCTCTAGGACGCCGCGCGGCCCGCCTCCAGTTCCAGTTCGATTGCCGGGGCTTGCTCGCGCGTGATCACGCGGCCCGGCAAACGCTGAGCCAGAACGCCCAACAGGCAAATCTCGGTTAGCAGAGCGCCAAAACTGAATTCGCAACTGGCGGCAGGTCCACCTTTACAGGCAGCGATCCACTCCTGGTAATGATCTTCTACCGGGGTGAGCTTTGCTTTCGGCGGGGTGTAAGAGCCGCGACGTTTGGCACTGACAAGTTTCGGCCCACCCGTGAAGCCGCTGTGGAGCACGCCCCTCTCGCCTACAAAAAGGATACCGTCGGCGCCCATCTTCTGCTCCGCTGGCCACTCCGCTGGCCGAGGTGGCCGCAACCCGCCGTCATACCAACTCACCCGTATGCTGTCGAACTGCCAGGTCACAATCGAAGCCGCCGGGAAGGTCTCCTCGAACTTGGCACGCTTGCCACGGATCCAGTTCATGTCGCGGTCTTCACCATAGGCGGGCAGGAATTGAACCGGTACGCTGGCGCTCACACTTACCGGCAGGCCCAGATCCAGCGCCCGGACGATCACATGCAGCGTGTGGCAGCCCATGTCGCCGAGCGCCCCGGTGCCGAAATCCACCCACCCGCGCCAGTTGAACGGGTGATACACGGGATGATACGGGCGGTGGGGCGCGCTGCCCAGCCAGCCTTTCCAGTCGAGCGTTTCAGGAACAGGCGGCTTCTCAGGCGGCCGGCCCAGAGACTGCGGCCAAACCGGCCGGTCGCTCCACACATGCACTTCATGCACGCGGCCCACGGCTCCGGCGCGTATCCAATCCACCGTCTCGCAACTCTCCTTTGACATGCTTGATTGCACACTCATTTGCGTGGCCACTTTGGATTGCCGTGCCGTTGTGGCCATCCGCCGGGCCTCGGCTATCGTGCGAGTCAGGGGCTTGGCGCAATAGACATGTTTGCCCAAGGCCATAGCGGCCAGCGCGATCTCCGCGTGCGTGTGGTCCGGCGTGGCGACGATTACCGCGTCGATCCCCTTCTCGTGGTCGAACATCGCGCGGTAATCGGTGTATCGTGCCGCACCGGGATATTGGGCGTACACTTTCGCGGCAAGCTGCGAGTCCACATCGCAGAGCGCCACAATGTTTTCCGTGGCGCAGCCCTGAATATAGCTGGAGCCAACCCCACCCACGCCTACGGCGGCGATGTCTAACTTGTCATTTGAGGATTGTGGCGCTGCTGAATGCGCACCCACAGCTGCCAGCGAGAAGAGGAAGTTCCTTCGATCCATTTCCAGCGAGCATACGCCCAGCCGCAGAGCGAAGCAACTCGCCGGGCAATTCGCGATACGCTGCATGCATGGCGAAGATTCGTCTGCAAGTGAACGGCAAAGCGGTGATCGTCGACACCGATCCCGAACGTCCACTTCTGGAAGTCCTGCGCGAGGACCTGGGGCTTACCGGCTCAAAGTACGGCTGCGGCGAAGGGCAATGCCGCGCTTGCACAGTCCTGCTGGATGGCCGTCCTGCCATCTCCTGCGTGCTGCCCGTGCGATCAGCAAGCGGAAAGAGGATCACCACTATTGAGGGCCTTTCCAGTCCAGACACCTTGCACCCTGTGCAGCAGGCGTTTGTGGACGAGGGCGCCATGCAGTGCGGCTACTGCACGCCTGGCATGGTGTTGCGCGCCGCCGCCTTGCTGGAAGACAATCACCGGCCTTCGGAGGAGCAAATCGTCTCGGCATTGAATGGCAGTATTTGCCGCTGCAACTCCTATCCGCGCATCGTGGCCGCCGTCCGCGCAGCCGCCAGCCTGAAGGGAGGCCGCTCATGAGCGCACCGTTGCCCATGGAGCCGGAGCGTTTCGAGTTGTTCGAAGCGCCCCGCTTCCTTTTTCAGCCCACGCGGCGTGAATTCCTGCTGGGCGCGGGACTGCTTGTGCTGCAGGCAGCAGCACCCGTGGAAGGGCAAAGCTTCGCGCCCGCTGGTTCCCTGGCAGCCCGGCTCCACATTGGTGAGGACGGGGCGGTTACCGTGCTTTCCGGCAAGGTGGAGGAAGGCCAGGGAGCTCTCACCGAGCTGGCCATGGCAGCCGCCGAGGAACTCCGACTGCCTCTGGCCCGAGTTCGAGTCCAACTGGCTGACACTGCCCGAACGCCCGACGATGGCATCACGGCCGGCAGCCGCACCACCCCCGCCACCGTGCCTGCGGTTCGCCAGACTGCGGCAGCCTTGCGCGATTTGCTCGAAAAAACCGGAGTGTCCAGCTATGGCGAGCTCGCCAAACAGCCGGGGTTCGCGCAGGCCGCTTCGTCCCCAGCGCAGACTGCTTTGCTGACGCCTGCCTCCTCCTGGAAAGTGCTTGGTCAAGCTCTTAGCCGCATCGATGCACGCGCTCTCGTCACCGGCCAGCATCAATACCCCTCGGACCTCGTGCGTGAAGGCATGCTTTATGGGGCAGTGCTGCGGCCGCCTTCCTTTGGCGCTCGCCTTATGCAGGTCGATTTGGAGCCCGCCCGGTCCCGGCCAGGTACAGTGGTGGTGCGAGAGGGTGACTTTGTAGCTTGTGCCGCGCCCAACTCATTCGCTGCGCGGCAGGCGCTGGAGGCAATAGCCCAGACTGCGCGCTGGGAAGCGAAAGCTCAGCCCTCCAGCAGCAGTCTTTTCGAACACCTCAAGGCAACGGCCCAACCGGAGACCGGCAATCGCAACCGCCCTATAGTCCAAGGGGACGCCCCGGCCGTGTTGGCCAAGTCCTCCGCCAAGTTAAAGGCCACCTATCAGTCGGCCTTCATTCAGCACGCGCCCATGGAACCTCGCGCCGCAGTCGCCGAATGGAGGGATGGTCTACTCTCGGTTTGGACTGGCACCAGCAATCCCTTCGCGGTCCGAGGACAATTGGCGCAGGCTTTCCAGTTACCCCTCGAACGCGTGCGGGTCGTAGTTCCGCACTTCGGCGGCGGGTTTGGGGGCAAGCACACCGGCGAGGCAGCGCTCGAGGCCGCCCGGCTGGCCAAGACGGCCGGCAGACCCGTCAAGGTGCGTTGGTCCCGCGAGGAGGAATTCACGTGGGCATACGCCCGGCCTGCGGCACTGATCGAAATCGAAGGGGCGTTGAACCCTGACGGTTCTATCGCCGCCTGGGATTTCACGAACTTCAACTCGGGCACTGCGGCCATCGCGACGCCATACCGCTGCGCGACGCAGCGCATTCGCTTCCTTCCCTGCGACGCTCCTCTCCGGCAGGGGTCCTACCGGGCTCTCGCTTCTACGGCGAACAACTTCGCCCGAGAATGTTTCATCGACGAATTGGCCGCCCTGGCCGGCGCCGATCCTCTCAGTTACCGCCTCGCTCAACTGGACAATCCCCGAATCCAGGCTGTCCTGCGCGCGGCGGCGGAGAAGTTTGCCTGGGCTGAACGAGTGCGCCGCATGACGCCCAATTGCGGGGTAGGCCTTGCCTGCGGCACCGAAAAGAACTCCGTGGTAGCAGCCTGCGTTGAGGTGGAAACGGATCCGCGTACTGGCACTGTCCGGCTGCTGGAGATTTGCCAAGCTTATGAATGCGGCGCAATCCTCAACCCAAAGAACCTGTTGGCTCAGGTGGAAGGTTGCATCCTGATGGGATTGGGCGCGGTGCTGCGGGAAGAACTTCTGTTCGAAAACGGCCGCATTACAAACCCACGCTTCTCCCGCTATGCGGTGCCCCGTTTCCGTGACGTCCCCAAAATGGACATCGTGCTGCTCGACCGTAAAGACGCCGAACCGGTAGGCGCCGGAGAGACACCCATCATTGCCGTGGCCCCGGCCATGGCCAACGCCGTGTATCGCATTACGGGGCAACGCGTGCGATCGCTGCCTTTCCGGCTGAGTCAAAAATCGAAGTAATCCCGGCGCCCTATTGCTGCGTCCTACAGGGAAACTGGCACAACTCACAAGGCAGGTTGTTCACAATGCCCAATACTTCTTTCCAACGCAGGCAATTCGTGTCCCTGATGGGGCTTGGCGGGCTTTATTTTGTGCAACGTGGTGCGTTCGCCCAAGCATTGACGCTTACTCCCGCCCAGACCTTGGGCCCTTACTACCCGGACATCATGCCGCTAGACCGCGACAATGATCTGCTAGTCATCAACGACAGCATCACTCCGGCCGTTGGTACGATCAGCTGGATATCCGGCCGGGTGCTCGATCGCCGCGGTGATCCCGTCCGGGGAGCTCTGGTAGAGATCTGGCAGGCCGACAACGGAGGCGCTTACATCCACTCCCGAAGCCCAATCACTCCGCGAGACGGCACTTTTCAAGGATACGGCCGCTTCCTCACTGGGTCAAAGGGCGAGTATCTGTTCCGCACGATCAGACCAGGCCTCTATCCAGGACGAACTCGACACGTCCACATCGCCATCACGCCGCCGGGTCAGGCGCGGTTCGTCACGCAGCTCTACCAGCAAGGCGAACCGTTGAACAACTCCGATTCCGTGTTGAACGGCATTCGGGACGCGGCCCAACGCGCCAACGTTGTTGTGCCCTGGGAACCTGTTCCTGGATCTCAATTAGGAGAATTGCACGCGCGCTTCGACGCCGTGCTTGGGTTCACGCCCACCGAAGAGCCGTAAGCGGACCGCCCTGTGCTGTTTGCGCTGGGTGGTGTCCTGCACGGCGCTTAGGAATACCCAGGGGCCGCTCCCGCGACACGCCTTACCCTCTTAGGCCGGAATCTCGCCGGCAGCGGAGGGGAGCCGCCCGTCGTCGTCATGGGCGGACAACCGGCAATGCTCATTAACTCCGGGGACACACAAGTCACTGCGGTGGCTCCTACCGGTCTGCCTTCAGGCAAACTTACCGTAAGCCTGTCTCGCGACGGGGTCTCCTCCAACGAAGTAGAGGTCGGATCTCAACCTGTGCTGCCAGGGTTCTACGAATTCGACAACGATTTCGCCGCTGCCCTTCATACTGATGGGCGCATCCTGGAATCCGCTGCGCCTGGCGAGGAGGTTTGGTTGTACGGCACCGGTTTTGGAACCACTGAAATCCCAACCCCCGAGGGCGAAGATTTCGTGGGAATGTACAAATTGGCGCATCCAGTTCAGATCCAGATCGGATCTGTGCCCACAGATGTCAATTGGGCAGGCGTCGTCGCACCCGGTCTCTGCCAGTTCAACATCAAGACTCCGGATCTTCCGGACGGAGATTATCCGGTCACGGCGGTGGTTTCCGGCGTGCGTGCTGAATCTGCCGTGCGCTTGCGCATCCGGCGGTCTGGCTTCACTCTTTCAGGCAAATCTCGTCGAACCAAGGGCTTTCCAGATCTTTATCGCCTTGTTCGGAGCGAAATCCGGCGTGCTCCTTCAAGTCCAAGTAAAACTTAACGCGGCGGCTGGACGTGTCGTGGTAAACCCGTCCCTCCAACTCCCGCCCGATGAGGCCTTCGAGGGCGGAAAAGAATTGCAGCGGAAAGACGAACGCAGGCCGCTTTTGCACCTCCGCCTCAGACTGGGTCAGGACATCATGGGTGCGGCAGTAACACTTCACCACTTCCACCATGCGGTCGTCTTCCCCCAAACGGCGTGCTTCCGACCGGCGAATCTTGTATAGACGGCCGTTGCGCAATTCCACGGTGTCGTAATCCGGTGGTGGCTGGTGATGGTTCACGTGTCCTGACTCCGACCGCAGTATATAAATCCGGCGGGGTCAACGTTTGGCCGCTGCGACTTTCCTCTATTCGAGATACCGAGTCGTGAATTCCGTGGATGAAGCCAGTCTACTCCTATAGTCGGCAATATCTTTTCTCCTCGATCAAAATACGGCGTACAATCACAGCACACGCTTGTGCCGCGGCACGGCAACGTCTGGGAAAGGCCGCGACTACTCATGGAACCTTCGAAGGAAGGCGAGGGGCGCGATCTGCTCGCCGCTCTCACCACCTCGCTTACCCGTCAACAGTGGGATACTGCCCGCCGCATCCTGGCCGGCGAAGACCCTACCCTCACCAAAGAGCTGCAGCAACTGCTGCATGAGCCGTGGGGCGAGACAACTCTCGCCGGGGGGAACTCTCGCCCGCCAGCCACATCTTGGGAGTCCCGGACTGCATAGGGCCCTGGCGCATCCTTCGGCAACTCGGAGAAGGCGGCTTCGGAGCCGTCTACCTCGCCGAGCGGGCCGATCAGCTTTTTGACCGGCAGGTGGCTATCAAATAGATGCGGGATCGGGCCGACAGTTCCGGACGGATTGCCCGCTTCGACGCAGAGCGGCGTATCCTTGCGCGGCTGCAGCATCCAAATATCGCGCAACTTCTCGATGCCGGGACGACAGCAGACGGCCAGGGGTGTGGCTCGCGCTTGCGAACCACCATGCGGCGCTTGCCCTGCTCCTCGCGGAAAGCGGCAACGGCCCCGGCTCGATGGCCAGCCTGAGGGATGGGCACACAGCGCTGGACCGCGCCATTCTTGATCACCCAGACGACTTCCTCGCCCGCCGCGACCGTGTCATGTTCCTGCTGCTCCAGGGTAACTTCGAATCGAGTTTGGCCAGCACTGCCGTGGCCGCTGCAACGTTCGAGCAGGCTACCCAGACCGCAACCCGCCTCCTCGAAATCGATCCCGGAAACGTGAACTTGCGCTACGACCTGGGCAACGCCCATGGTTGGCTGGGCCGGATGCTGGCCCGCATGGGCAAGACGGAAGAGGCGCGGACGCATTTTCGGCAACAGGTTGAAGTCTTTCAGGTGCTGGTTCGGCAAGATCCGGCCAACTTGGGGTTGCGCGAGGGATTGCACTCGGCGCAGCTGAGCCTGGAAGACAGCCTGGCTGATGAGAACCGCTACGCCGAGGCCGAACCCGCCTACCTGGCGGCCCTGTTGGAAAGCGAGCAACTGGTGGCGCTTTCCCGGCAAAGCCCTTCCATGCTCCGCGAACAGGCTTTCTCTTGCGGCCGCCTGGCTGAAACGGGGTTGAACACCAATCGCCCCAGGGAGGCCCTCGACTGGGCCCGCCAATCCGTGGCCCTCCATGAAAAGACAGTATCCGTGGAACCTCGCAATCCCGAATACCTGCTCTCGCTCTCTCTTGCACTTGGTATACAGGGACAGATCGAACGGCATCTGAGACGAGAAGGTGGGGCCTCTGAGGAGTTACCGTCCTGGCAGCGCGCCTACGAGTTGGGAGATCGTGCCCTCCTGTTGCAGCCCACCGCGCGCGATGCCATGTCCTTCCTGGCGGGACACGCGCAAAGCCTCCGTCAGTGCCTGATCGAACTTGGCGAAACCGCTCATGCCCGAAAGGTGTTGGGCCGTGGCCATGCCCTGCTGGAACAACTGGTGGCCGCCGATCCCACCGTAGTGCGCTACAGGCGATCCCTGGCCCTCATTCTGTCGCTGCTGACTGAAGCGGAAACGCCAGGCACTCCGCAATCCTGCCGGGCGTTGCAGCAGGCACGAGAACTGGCCGAGGCACTGGGAAAGGAGAATCAGGGCACCAACAACCCGCTTCTCGCCGAGGACCGCTTTGCCCGGCTGTCGGCTGCGTGCGCCCAGCCCTAAGGCCTCAGTTGCCGGGTCCGGCGGTCAAGCCCAGATTGGCGAGCACCTGGGGCCGCTCTTCCTGCTCAGCCAACACCTTGTGGCAGGTTTCGCAATCTTGCGTGATGCTGCGGTTTGCCTTATCACCCTCCCGGTAATCGTGGCAGCGGAAACAGCCGTTGAAATCCGTATGTCCCAGGTTGTTGGGGTAACTGCCCCACTTCACCTTCATCTCGGGAAACACGTTGCGAGAGTAAATGGCCAGCACGCCCCGGGCGCTCTTCTCGATCGCCTCGGCCTTGTCTTGCGCCACGCTGCCGTAGTTCTGCGCATAGAAGGCTTTAAACCTGGCTGGAATCTCACGTTCAGCCTCTTCCGTCGACACGTATTCAGCCTGAATCAACTCAAGCGCCTTCTTCTTGGCAAACGGGAGCGAAGGATCGATGGCGCCATCCTGAAATGCACGATTCAATGCACGGTCCGGCATCTCGAAGGTGTGTGATGGGCGGTTATGGCAATCGATGCAATCCATCTCGCGCACGGGCATGTTGCCCGGGCCATTGCCCTCGTAGCCTTCGGCCTTATAAGTCACCACCTCGCCGTTTTTGCGGTACTCCACCCAGGGAATCGTCTGGCGGCTGGGATCCGAATGGGCGTAACGCATGGTGATCCCGGGTCCCATGTGCGCCCCGTGGATGCCGCGGTAGCCGTTTCCGCCGCCGATATGCATCAGCAACACGCTTTGCGTGTGCTTGTTTTGCTCGTCGTCCCCGTATTGGTTCAGGACGCGGATGACATCCCCGCCATACTTCTGCGGCCAATGGCAAATCTCACAAGTTTCCCGTGCCGGGCGCAAGTTTTCGATCGGCGTCGGAATCGGGCGCGGATACAGATTGAACGTGACGCTGACCACCTGCCACGAACCGCTCAGCTTGCTCTTCACGAACCAGTCCGCACCTGGCCCAATGTGGCAACTGACGCAAGCCACCCGCGAGTGGGGAGAGTTCTGGTAGGCCGTGAACTCAGGTTTCATCACGACATGGCAGGTCTGCCCGCAGAAGCTGACCGTCTCCATGTAATGCACCGCCCGGTAAGTGAGATGTCCACCGATGATCAGGTTGGCCACCGTGGTGACTCCAAGGAATAGAAGGAGCCGGCGGAACTGAGGGTTCGTGAGATCCGCGGGTGGAAATACTTCCGGCACGTCCTGCGGGCGCCGTTTCTTGAAGTACCAGATGCCCAGGGGGATCAGCCCCAATCCGATGAAGAACACCCCGGGCAGAACCATAAATTGCAGGATGCCGATGTAAGGATCCGCCGAAGCGCCTCTCAGGAACGTGGGCAAAAGAAACACCCACAAGATGGCGGCGGTTGTGACAAACACCACCCCAATCAGGCTGATCCAGTTGCTCGACAAATAGACGAGCGGCCGCAGCCAGGCGCCCAGCTTTTCTAACATCAAAAACCTCCTGACCGTTCAGTCGTGCGAGGAGCCTAACCTATCATGCTTTTCCAACGGACGGGTGGTGTATCCCGTAATCCAGGCTGGATCCATCGGGTACACATCGGGGTCAAAGATGACGCTGTAGAAGTGCCAGATGAGAATCGCCAGCGTAGCCAGAATCGCTTCGTAGTAATGGATCGTGCGCGCCACGTCCATCGCCACCTTAGGCAGGAAGGCCAGCGTCCAATTATTGGCCCACAGAAGCGCACCGCTCAGCGCCATCACCGCTGTGCCCCACACAAGCGCCCAATACTCCGCCTTTTCAATGTAGGAGTGCGGTGACTGGTAAGGCTTCTCCTTCCTAAGCCCCAGCCGGTATAACGTGCCTTCCACCATTTCCCGAAGATCGGAAGCCCGCGGTAACATCTCCATCCAGTGTTGGCGCAGCTTGCGATTTGTGGCCACTGCCCATATGTGCAGCAGGCCCGTCACCACCAGAACCACGGCGGCTGTGCGATGGATAATGCCGCGCAGCGGCACGGTGGATTCGTATTTCAAGAACGGCCGGGACCACCACTCGTCGGGGAAATGGAGTGCGAAGCCGCTATGGGCCAGCACGATAAATGACACTGCGAGCAGCCCATGGAGAATCCGCTCCGAGCGATGCATGCGGAAGTGCAGTTCCGCCTCCTCTCCCCTCTCCCGAAGCAAACGCACAGTCACGGTTTTCCCTTGGAATCTCATTGTGGTGAGCTTCCGCAGAAAATCGCCGGCATGATGCAGAAACATAAAGCCGAGGGTGCCGGGAATCACCATCCAATAAAACCATGTGGTCCAGCGCACGGGAGGCGGGGCCGCATCGAGTCCAACGGCGTGGACCCGGCCCAATTGGAATCGCGTGCCAGCCCCGGGGTGGCAGGACCCGCAGGTGGCAGCGATGTTCTTGGGATGAATGGAGGAGGCCGGGTCCGTCGAGGGCAGGATCTTGTGATACCCGTGGCACGAGGCGCATTCCGCCACGGTCTGGGAACCCGACTTTAGCGCCAGGCCATGAAAGCTTTGGCTGAAACTCGTCACCTGGGTGGTGTTCAACCCGAACCGCGCCATCAGCTGCAAATTGCCGTGGCACCGCCCGCACGTATCCGGTATGTTGACGGGGTTGACCGGGGATTCCTGGTTCGACTTCTTCACCACCAGGTGCGGCGCGTGGCAGCCCGTGCAGACCGGCGCCGCAAGCAGGCCCTGCGCCACCATCTTGCCGTGGATGCTTGTCCGGAAATCCGACAGTTCCTTGTCATGGCACATCCCGCAATTGTCGGGAATCGCCTGCTGAGCAGCCGGTGTCTTGATCCGTGCTACCTCGTGCTTCTCGCCGTGGCAGTGGGCACAATCCGGCCCTCCGCCCTGCTTTGCTTCTGCGGCGTGCACGCTTTTTTCATAGTCCTGGACGATCGGGCCATGGCAAGAGGCGCAAGCAGGCTTCACCATCCCTTCCGGGTGCTTCTCCTCGTTGTATCCCGCATGACAGGAGGCGCATGCCACGGCAGCGTGGGCGGAATCTTTCAGCTTCTCGTGGGAGTCATGGCAACCAGCACACGTTTCGTTCGTTACTTCGGCCGGTTGGGCGCCTATCGATCCGGACGCCAGGCAAAACAACGCCAGCAACAGAGTCAAGCGCAAGGTGGCTGTCGATCCTTTCTCCAGGATGGCCGCCGCGGCGCGCTCACCCTGCAGAAGCAAGTTCACCGCCGCGCTTCTGTTGGGACAGTGGCGCGGCGCTGAATCCTGCCTCTTCCATCAATTCTGCGATCCTATCGCAAACCGGCGGTCGAACTGGCCTCCCACAGCTGCATGCCATAAAAACCCGCCAGCACCACGCCGGTCACCACCAGAACGATGGTCAGGCTCTTGCCCCATTTGTCGATAGCCTCCAGCTTTTTGGCTACCTCCGCCTGGTTTTGAATGATAGATGTGTCTCCGCTGAGATGCACCATGTCGTCTTCCTTCGAAGCGACGGACTTCCGCATGACGGCGAGACCAATGACGACCAGAGCCAATACGGCCCAAGCCACGGCAAAGGGAAGCAGATTCATACGCGCAATCTCCTTTTTCCCTCCGCGGAAGCGCCCGGCTCTACCGGCCGGCACAGCGAGGCCGACAGGATCGCCAGCACCACCGTATTCAGAGGGTCCTGGTTTGAAACTACGGAGTTGACGCCCGCGTTCCAGGCGTCCTGGAGACTCGCGGGATCGGACTTGGCAATCAAGACAATTCGCTCCGGATGTCGAATCGGCGGAGGAATGCGTGCCAGGGTTACAGGGTCCACCACAACCACGCAGGCCTGTTGCGGATCCGGCTGGTCCGGGCATTCCACCGTAAACTGCGTGCTGCGCAAGACCATGGCCCGTAAGGCTGCGGCCTTGTCAGCATCGGTCAGGACGATTTGGACGGACGCCATATCCTGTCCTAGGGCCTTGCAATTCTTTTGCCAAGCGGACATTTTTCTCCTGAATTACTGCAACTCCAGTGTCTTGTGTAGGATAAGGAAGGAACGCCCGCAGTCACCTCTGGTTCATCTTGGGGCATTGGGTGAATTCACCCAAAGGCCGTCAGAACCGTACCACGTGGATTAGTATCATCTGGAAAGAAGGGTTCGATCCGAAGAATGGCAAAACTTACAGACAGTTGGCAAAACGCGCGGATCCTCACCCATGTCTTCGATCAGCTTTCCGATGCCATTGTCCTGTACGACGCCCGCCACGTCATCACCGGGATCAACGCCGCCGCCGAACGCCTGTTCGGAATGAGCGCTGAAGAGGTAGTGGGCCGCGATTGCCGGGTAATCTTCCACTGTCAGCAGTGTGAGCCCGGTTGCGGCATGCATACCGGACTCAACGTGCCCAATGCCAGCAATACAGCCGTCCGCCTCCGCACCGAGAACGGGATGGAGAAACTTGTCGTCATCCGGACCAGCCAACTTTACACTGAGGACGGCAAGGTCGAGGGCGCGGTTGCCACAATCAAGGATGTCAGCAACGAAGCGGAACCTGAGCGCCGCGAGTTGATTGCGCAGGCGCCCGCCATGCGCGACCTGATGAACTTCGTGAAGCGGGTCGCCATCAGTGAAGCCACCACCATCCTGATTGAGGGCGAAAACGGAGTGGGCAAAGATCTCGTGGCCAAGACGCTCCACTACCAAAGCCTGCGGCAAGCCGAACCGTTCATCGCCATCAATTGCGCGGCCATCCCTGAAACCTTGCTCGAAAGCGAACTCTTCGGTTACGAGAAAGGCGCCTTCACTGATGCCCGCGCCCAGAAGAAAGGGATTTTCGAACTCGCCGACAAGGGCACTTTGTTCCTCGACGAGATTGGCGAAATCCCGCTCATGCTCCAGGCCAAACTGCTGCGGGTGCTCGAGGAGCAGAGTTTCCGCCGGCTGGGTGGTCTGAAGGACATTCGCCTCGATTTGCGCGTAGTGGCGGCCACCAACAAGAATCTGCGTGAGGCGGTCAAGGAGGGCGCGTTCCGTCAGGACCTCTATTTCCGCCTCAACGTCATCCACTTGCAGATTCCGGCTCTCCGCGACCGCCCCGAGGACATCCCCGCCCTCGCACGATTCTTCGTCGAACATTACAACCGTAAGTTCAAGCGTCACATCGAGGGCATTCGCCCGGACGCCATGCGCATTCTCACCAGCCACGACTGGCCGGGCAACGTGCGCGAACTTCGCAACGCAATAGAGCGCGCAATGATCCTTGAGGACTCCCACTTGATCACCCCCGCCAGCCTGCCCTTATCCATCCTCAATGACGATCAATCCCCGCAGACTGCTCTGAGGGCCGCTGCTCCAGCTTCATTTCCCGAAGACGGAATCTCGCTGGAGGAGCAGGAGCGCCGGCTTCTCGTTCAGGCTCTCGAGAAAACCAACGGCAACCAAACACAGGCCGCCCGGCTTTTGAGGATCACGCGCGACACGCTGCGCTACAAAATCAAGAAGTTCAACCTGAAGTAGAGCACCCCGCGTCCGTTGGCTTCCGG
The DNA here is from genome assembly GCA_964460395.1 of uncultured Solibacteraceae bacterium. GTDB lineage: Bacteria > Acidobacteriota > Terriglobia > Bryobacterales > Bryobacteraceae > CAYWQS01. The sequence goes on from CAYWQS010000020.1 coordinate 58,268, forward strand.
CACCCTGCCGTGCGTCAATAAAAAAAGCATGCTTGTTCTTCGCTGGGCTACCATCCTGTGCTTCATCTCCCTGACCGCCCTGGGCCAAATCCCCGGACTGGCTCCTGCGTCCGCTCCACCTCCCAAAGAGGAGCCCGACGACCGATTCGGCCGCACCACCCCGCGTGGCACCGTGCTGGGATTGATACGAGCGGTCCAGCGCGAAGACCTTGATCGCGCCGCGAAGTACCTCGACACCACGCTTCCCGAGGCCAAAGCCCGCGAACTGGCCGAGCAACTGAAGGTCGTTCTGGACCGCCGATTGTTCATTGATCCCTCCCGAATCTCCGATGAACCCGGCGGACGCTACGACGATGATGAGGATGTCGCGCTGGAACGGATTGGCAGCGTGGAGGGCCCGCAGGGCGAAGTGCCCATCATCCTCCGCCGCAAAACGATTGAGGGCCGCCCGATCTGGCTCTTTGCCCGCGCCACGCTGGACCGTATCCCTGCGGTCTACCACGACATCGGCGCCAATTGGGTGGAACGCAACCTGCCCGAGTGGTTCCGCTCAAACCGGATTCTCGGAGTCCCGCTGTGGCGGTGGCTGTCCGTTCTTCTGAACTTGGCCGCCGCACTCATGACAGCTTCTGTCCTGAATCGCCTGGCTCAGGCTCTGCTGCGCCGCGGCTTACGCCGCCTCGGGCCCGAGTATGCGGACGACAAAATATTCGAATTCAACGGCCCGGTTCGTGTTCTCTGCATCGCGCTCTCCTTCCTCGTCCTAGCGTGGTTCTCCACTACGCTTGTCACGCGCGGTTTCTGGAACAACACAGCCGGCATTGTCAGCATCATCGGGTTCACATGGCTTGCCATGCGCATCGTGGATGGCGCAGTCCACATCTATGAGCGCCGTATCACCGCCACGTCCTCTAGCGATCTCGCCGTGCGCAGGCTCGTTCAACGCCTTCTGAAGGTTCTGCTCATTCTCATTGGTTTCGCCACCATGCTTCGAGCCTTCGGCAAGGATCCCACCACCCTCATTGCCGGTCTGGGCGTCGGCGGCATTGCAATCGCGTTTGCCGCTCAAAAGACATTGGAGAATTTCTTCGGCGGAGTCATGCTGATCTCCGACCGCCCCATCCGGGTTGGCGACTTCTGCCAAGTCGGCTCCACTCTAGGCACTGTGGAAGACATCGGAATGCGCTCCACCCGCATCCGCACTCTCACGCGCACTGTGGTTAGCATCCCGAACGGCGTCCTTGCCACTGAGCGTATCGAGAACTTCGCTCTCCGCGATAAGTTCTTGATGAGGCCCACCCTGGGGCTCCGCTACGAAACTACTCCGGATCAGCTCCGCGAGGTCATCCGGCGCATCACGGAATTGCTGAAGAACCATCCCCTGGTGGAAACCGACATCGCCCGTGTCCGCTTCGTCGCTTTCAATGCCTTCTCGCTTGACCTCGAGGTTTTTTGCTACGTGTTCGCCGCCGATTGGGCTAGCTTCCTGGCTGAACAGGAGAAGATCATGTTCCGCATCATGGATATCGTCCGCGAGTGCGGCACAGGGTTCGCCTTCCCCTCGCGTACCATTTATATGGCCAAGGATGAATTTCCACCGTCCGAAACGGCATCCTCGCAGACATCCTAGGCCACTAAACGTTTTACTGAGATCTCGCGCTTCGCCTGCTACGCTGGAGACCTGGGAGATCTTTGCCATGCAGTACAGATTGACTTGTGCCTCGATTCTAGGCGCAGTGTTCTTCATCGCACCGGGCTGCTCGCCCAAGCCGCAACCCCAGGTTTCCGCCACGCAAACCCAAGATGGCCGGCTGGCCCCCCGATTCGAAAACCTGGGCGATCTGCACATGGCTGTCAGTACCCAGTCTCGTGAAGCCCAAATCTACTTTGATCAGGGTCTTACGTTGGTCTACGCGTTCAACCACGCTGAGGCGTTGCGTTCGTTCCAGGAATCAGCGCGCCTCGACAGTGACCTGGCAATGGCTTACTGGGGCCAAGCTATCGCTCTCGCCCCCAACATCAACGATTCCGCCATCGGGCCGGACCGCGAAAAGCAGGGACGCGCCGCGATCGACAAAGCTCTCGAGCGTCAGCAGAATGCCACCCCGAAGGAACAAGCCCTCATTCAAGCGCTCGCTACCCGCTTCAGCGCTGATCCTCTTGAGGACCGCACTCCCCTCAACATCGCTTACGCCGCCGCCATGAAGAAGGTGTATGAGCAGTACCCACAGGACCCTGACATCGGCACCCTATACGCCGATGCCGTGATGAACACGATGCCCTGGGACTACTGGCGCGGTGGAAAACCCAAACCCGGCATTCTGGACGCCCGCCGGGCTCTCGAAGCTGCTCTCGCGGCAGCGCCGAGCCACCCCGGCGCACACCACGCGTTCATTCACCTGGTCGAGGCCTCTCCCTTTGTCGATGACGCCGTCCCCAGCGCCGAAAAGCTCGGAGGGCTAGTGCCCGCCGCAGGCCATCTGGTCCACATGCCATCACACATCTTCATTCGGGTAGGCCGCTATGCGGAAGCAGCAGAGGCCAACGTCCGGGCCGTCAAAGCCGACGAGGATTACATCACGCAATGCCGTGCGCAGGGTATGTACCCAGCAGCACTGTATCCTCACAACATTCACTTTCTCAGTGCTGCGCTCGCCATGAGCGGGCAAAGCCAAGCTGCTCTGGCCGCCGCTGCAAAGGTGGCTACCCGCCATACCGACGAGCAGGCCTGCCAACCCGGTTTCGGCTTCGCCCACTTGATGCGCACCATGCCCGCCATGACGTATGTCCGTTTTGGCAGGTGGGATGAGGTTCTCTCCCTGCCCGCCCCGCCCAACAACCAAGTCTATGTCAAGGCCATTTGGCATTTCGCGCGAGGCTACGCCTTCGCTGCGCAAAAGCGCCTGGACGAAGCCCGCACTGAACTCACTCTGCTTGAGCAGGCCGCTGCGCACGAGTCGCTGCTGCAGCGTAAGATTTTCGACGTCAATTCGCTTCAGCAACTGGCTGCCATTGGCGTCGCCATGCTGGAAGGAGAGCTCGCAGCCTCCCACGAGCACTGGCCAGCGGCCATTCGGGCCTACCGGCGCGCGGTTCAACTCGAGGATGCACTGCTTTACTCCGAGCCGCCCGATTGGATGCTGCCGCCCCGGCAATACCTTGGTGCGGTTCTGCTGGCCGCTGGCCAGCCGCGCGAGGCGGAACGCGTCTACCGCGATGACCTGAAGCGGCATCGCAACAACGGTTGGTCGCTCGCCGGACTGGCGCTGGCCCTCGAACGGCAGAACAAATTAAAAGAAGCGCGCGAGACCAGTAACCTTTTCACCGACGTGTGGCGTCACGCGGATTTCCCTCTCTCTGCGTCGCGCCTGTGATCTGCGATTGTTTTTTACTTAGGCGCGTCAACCCCGTTCCTCCGTGCACGTCCAGAAATGTGCACGGAGGAATGAAACTCATGACCAACTTCCTGGTAAAGCTTCTCTTGGTAGTGCTGTCCTTCTTCGGGATCGCCGCAAACGCTTCTCAATCGGCGGATCAAGTGAAAGTCACGTTCGCCGGACCTGTACGCGCTGGAGAAGTCCTGCTGGCGCCGGGTGATTACAGCATCCGCCTGTTGCCGGTGCCCAACGACTCGCCAGTTCTTATCTTTGAAAACGGGCAGGGTGAAAAGGTATTTGTCTCTGCGTCTCGCGCAGCGCTACCCGCTGGGCGCGTGGCAAGCCAAACTGAGTTGCATCTCACCCGCGAAGGTGACGAACTGCGGCTACTTGCCATCGAGGTTGCTGGCCGCCCCTACTTCTATCGAGTCAGTTTGACGCGTCCGCCGGCGGAGTCCGAACGCTAGACCCCTTCGACCCCCTACGGCCTCCGCCGGCCGGCGTACAACAGCCAAGGCGCGAATAACGGGTGGCCAGACCGGATCCTCGGATTCAATCTGCTGGCCACCCATTTTTTGATCCCCCACCCGAACCGCTTTTGCCACTCTGGCAGGCCTGGATCGACCCCCCATACCTGTGGCCCGCCCACAATGTCCAGATAGAGCACTTCGTGACCCTGCCGCCGCGCAAACTCCTCAAACGTTTCCCGCACCATCATCCTCGTGTTGTGCCGCCGCAAGTTCGGGCGGTCGAACAAGAACTTGAACAGCCACGGGAACCACTTGAAACGCGGCAACTCCACGACACACAGGCCGCCCGGCCGCAGGAGCCGGTGGTGATGATCAAGGATCTCTTGCGGGTCGTCAAAGTGTTCAACTAGCCCGAAGCTCGCCACGACATCGTAAAGTTGATCCGTCCGAAAGGTCCGCACATCATCCTGATGCAACACCGCATCCCGCACACCCGCTGTTTCCATGTTCTTGCGATACAGCCACGCCGACTCGCTGAAATCCACGCCCTCGAACTGGAATCTCAGGCGGGTGGCCACCATCGCCGAGACCTGCCCGGGCGAGCATCCTAGTTCCAGAAACCGGCCCCCTTGATAGGGGCGCATCAGGTCCAGCGCAATGGGAAGCCAAGGAAACTGGGGGAAGTTCGCCAACTGCTCGTAGGTAAAGATCTGCCCCGTGTGCGCTTTATCCCAGTCCTGTGGTGTCGTCAGCGCCCCCATTACAACGCCCGTAATCGAGGCCAAGCCAGTTCGAAACCGTCACCTGTCAGCTCCGACTGGAACTCCTTGAGCCTGGCTTCCGTATTCCGCACTTGCCGCGGCGCTAACCCGCGCGCCACGCAATGCGCCGCCAGTGCTCCCGCCGCCTCTCCAATGTTCCATTCGACGGGATGCAGACGGTAACAGCCGTTCGTAATGTGGGTTACTCCCAGATTCTTTGCACCTGCCAGCAAGTTTTCCACCCGGCGTGGAATCAGCGCCCCCAACGGAATCTGAAACGGCAGGCTGCTGACGTCGATATAGTTGTCACCTCCGCTACTCGGGTGAAGATCAATCCTGTAACTCCCGACCCCTACCGAATCCGCGAAGGTTTCCGCCGCCACTTCCTCCCGTTTTTGCCCCGTCGCATGCACCCGCGCATCAGTGCCCACGTGCTGCTCCACCACGGTGAACTCCGCCCGGATCCTCCGGCACTCGCGGATATACGGCGCCATCGCCAGTCCGTCCTCCGTACCCGTGATGTCAGGCCGCAAGTGCAGACCCTTCCATCCTTGGCCGCCATCCGTCCGCGGCGCTTCGGTCTGCATCCAGTAGAGTAGCGACAAGCTCAACTGCCGTCCGCCTTCCAGATGTCTGGCCGCTTCCGCGGCCGGAACGTCATGCAGGTTGCCCAGCCAGTAGTCGTTCTGAGGCCAATTCACCAGAGTCACATCGCTTCGGCAGAAGCCTGGCGCGAAATGCCTCTGCCGCACGATTCGCCTGTAGATCCAAAGGTTTAGAGGACCAGAGCCACCGCCGTCCGCACGCGGATCCAGCGTAACCTCCCGACGTTCCAGCGTAATCGGGTGGCTCATGACCCAACTCAGAAGCTTACCCGGCCAGGGCGGCGTCATCTTGGGCACGTAGTCACGCCAAAAGCTGTACTGCGCCGGCCGTTCAATCGTGTGGTCCGCTTCGGCATCGTAGCCGAGCGCAAAACACACCGTAAAAGCCTGGTGATTTGCGGGGCTGGCCTGCTTCGGCGCATGCGGCTCCCCGGTCTCGCTCTGAGCCTCTGCGCCCGTCACGTACTCGGTTCCCGACAGGGGCAGCAAATCACCCAATTCCGTCGCATCGACGAAATACGGTGCGCTGATTGTTCGGTCCACACCGCCATCCAGTGAGCGCACTTTGACAGCCCGGAGGCGGTCACCCTCCATATCCGCCGCAGCCGCCCGGGTCCGTCTCAATACCGTCAGTTGACCCGCGGTCACGTAAGGGGCCAGCAGAGCTTCCAGCACCGCCAAAGAAACCTTCGGTTCGTGTGTCAGCCGTGAAACGTTCCCACCGCCGGGATTCAGGTCACGCGCGGCTCGGGCTTCCGCGGTTAAAGGATAATTCTCACGATAATAGGCGCGCACCGCCTCCCTGTACTGGCGGTAGCTGCGCGTACAGCCAAAGCTCTCAATCCACGGGTGTTCGTCCGGCGGCACAGCCTGGGACGTCAATTGCCCGCCGATCCACGCCGTCTCCTCCGTCAGCACCACGCGCCGCCCACGGCGCAAGGCGGCCAACGCCGCCGCCACTCCTCCGGTACCACCACCAATCACTGCCACGTCGCACCGCAAGTCCCGCGCCGCCGCCCAGGCAGGTGCACAAACAGGAACGGTGTAGAATGTTTTAACGAAAGATCGCCGGGAAATCGTCATGGGTTGGCGTGTTTCCACGCTATCATGGCGGTGGAATCCCAGGCGCGGAGAGTCGCGATGGCCGTTATAACTGTCTCGGGCGAACCGGGCTGCCGCTCAGGCGAAGTTGCGCGCCTCGCCGCGCACCGCCTCGGGTTCGAGCACGTCTCCGCTACGCGGCTCGAGTCCCTGCTGGAAGAGGAATTTGGCAGCGATGCTGTCCGGCAGGCCCGTCTTTGGCCTCTGATGGCCGGCTCCATTCTGGTGCGTACCGCAGCCGAATCTCATCTCGTAGTCGGTGTTGACGGCGCTGAGCGTCTGTTCGACGGTTTCCCCGCTCTTCTCCGTGTTCGTATTGTTGCCCCTTTATCCCGGCGCATCGGCAACTTGATGGTCGACGAACGCCTCGACCGCCAGGCCGCCCGGAGTCGCATCCGCGAACGGGAACGGGAGATTAGTGCAACCCGCAAACAGCGTTTCGGCCGAGCCAGCGCCTCCCCAGAGAGCTTCGACCTCACGCTGAACGCTCAAACTACATCCGGCCCACAGATGGCGGACCTCGTCGTGGCAGCCTACCAAACCCGCGGCCTCGAACAACATGGGCTTCTCGCCCCCGCGGCAGAAGCTCAACTGCAGTTCCGTTTCCGTTTGCAACTCGCCCGCCATGGCATTCAACCCCGCGGCCACGCCCGCCTGCGTGCGACCAATTTCGGCCACCCCAGCGAAGAGATCTTCGCCAAGCTCCTTGACTTCTATGGCATCTCCTGGGAGTACGAACCGCGGAGTTTCCCCATTGCGTGGGACGACTCCGGACGCGTTCTCGAGAGCTTCACCCCCGACTTTTTCCTGCCCGAACTCAATCTTTACGTCGAGCTCACCACCATGAAGCAATCGCTCGTCACTCGCAAGAACCGCAAGATCCGGCTCCTCCGCGAAATGTATCCGCAAATTAACATTCAGGTGTTCTACCAGAAAGACATCCAGGACCTTATCCTGAAGTACGGGCTCGCGCACGCGCCGGCCGCCGCCACTACAAAAAGCGAATGAAGACTCCAGCCCTCCCTGCCATCGAACGAATCCTTTTTACCGAGGATCAGATCCGCGCCAAGATCAAACAGTTGGCCACCGATATCTCGGAAAAATACAAGGACGGCAACCTAAAACTTGTGGGCGTCCTCAAAGGTTCCGTTTTCTTCCTTACCGCACTAGCGAATGAACTCACCATCCCCGTGAAAGTCGACTTCCTGGCGATCTCCAGCTTCTCGGCACAGACAGGCGCGCCCGGGGTCGTCCGCATCCTGAAGGACCTGGATGAACCGGTGGAAGGTGAAGACATCCTTCTGGTGGAAGACGTAATCGATACGGGTTTCACAGCCCGCTATCTCATGCAGAACATCGCCGGCCGCGGTCCCAACTCAATCGCCCTTTGCACCCTGCTCGATCGCAGTTCCCGCCGCATCGTGCCGCTCCAGCCAGACTTCCGCGGCTTCGAAATCCCCGATCGCTTCGTCATCGGGTTTGGACTTGACTACAATCAGCTCTACCGCAATCTCAATTTCATTGCTGTGCTCAAGCCCGACAAACCCTGATCGCGCTGAACCGGACATCCCGCTCTGATACACTCCTGGCCATGATGCGAGGCCCCGGAGTTCTGCTTTTCTGCGCTGCCGCTCTGACCGCCCAAACCATCACGGTCACGCCCGCTGAATCCTGGCGGGAAGCCCGGGCGGAAAAGGCAATTGTCGAATCCGGACCGCGCCCTGATAGCGCCCGGATCGTCTTCCAGTCCTCGGAACGATCTACCGTACGCATTCCCGTCCCCTCTTCTGCGCGCGACTTCACCCGCGCTCGCACCCTGGTTTTCGAATTCGAATCCGATTCCACCATTTGGTTTCAAATCGCCCTTGTGAACCGCGCCGGTCAGCGCTTCGTCTACCGCATCAACCCCTTCGAGAACCTTCCTGCCCGCGCTGCGATAGCCGGCCGCTATCTCACCAGCGAATACATGAATAACCAGTCCCATCAGGGCTACATGATCTCGAACTGGGGCAATCATATCGACCTTCGCGATGTCGAAGCACTGGAACTCTTTATGGCTCCCAACCGCGCCGTTACCCTGACAATTGGTCCCGTGGCCTTAAGCTCTGAAGACATCGCTCCCGCCGCCCTCACTAAGGAACCGGTCGTCGATGAGTTCGGCCAGTGGGTACGCGCCTCCTGGCCCGGCAAGATCCGTTCCCTCAATGATCTCCGCGCCCGTTGGGACGGCGAAGCACGTGCGTCCGCCAAACTGCCGGACTTCGGCTGGACCCGTTTCGGCGGCTGGAAAGCCGGTCCCCGCCAGAAAGCCACGGGATTCTTCCGCACCGCCAAAGTAGACGGCCGCTGGTGGCTTGTCGATCCGGAGGGCGCCCTGTTCTGGTCCACCGGCATGGACTGCGTGCGCCCCGCAGAACCCACTCCCATTGAAGGTCGTGAATTCCTCTACCAGTGGCTCCCGCCCACCCAGCAAGGCCGCCGTGGGGGAGCCTACGCCGACTTCTACCGTGCCAATGTAGAGCGACGGTACGGAGACGCCTCCTGGATGCCCCGATGGAAAGCCATGCAGGAAATGCGCCTCGCGTCCTGGGGATTCAACACCATCGGAAACTGGTCTGACGAGCTCATGTTCGCCCCGGCGCGTCTCCCCTACGTCACCAACGCTGAAGCCCGCTGGCGTGGCAAACAATGGGTGGGCTACCCCGATACCTTCTCCCCCGAGTACGCCAAGTCTGTCGAAGCCCAGCTACAACCTCAGGTCGCCAAACGAACCAAAGATCCTTACCTGATCGGCTGGTTTATCGGGAACGAGCCCCGCTGGCACGACCGGAACCTTATCGAGCGAATCCTCGCGGATCCGGCCCCTTCAGCCACCAAGGGGTTCTGCCAGAAGTTTCTGCACGAAAACAGCGATTCCCCCGCCACCCGCGCCCGCCTCCTCGAAGAACTCGCGCGCAACTACTACCGCATCGCCCGTGACGCCATCCGCAAGTTCGACCCCAACCATATGGTGCTTGGCATCCGTTACGCAGGCTCTGTCCCCGAAGCCATCCTTCGCGCCAACGATGTCTTTGAGATGTTCAGCATTAACATCTATCGCTTCGAACCGGACCCGCAACAACTCGAACGCATTGCCGCTGCTCTTGATAAGCCAATTCTCATTGGCGAGTTTCACTTCGGCGCCGCCGAACGGGGCATGGCCCCATCCCTCGTTCTCGTCAAGAACCAGGAAGAACGCGGTGTCGCCTACCGGTATTACGTGGAGCGCGCCGCCGCCCACCCCTCGGTCGTCGGCGCCCATTGGTTCCAACTCATCGACCAGGCCGCCACCGGGCGTTTCGACGGCGAACTCTACAACCTTGGCTTCGTGAATCAGCAGGATCTGCCCTACGACGAAATGGTGTCGGCGGCCCGCGCCACTGCCGCCCGCATCTACTCTGTCCACGCGGGCAAAGCACCGCCGGTGGACCGCCGCGCCGTTGTTCGCGACTGAATCCCGCAAACTAAGGAATCACCAGCACATCGCCTGGGTGGATCACCGACTTCTCGTCTTTCAGGCGGTCAGGGTTCGCGGCAATAATCTTCGGATAATCCGCCCCCTTGCCCAACATCTTCTCCGCGATCTTCCACAACGAATCACCCTTCTGCACCGTATAGGTCTTCACGGGCGGCGCCAGCGATGCGTCGATTGTCAAATCGCAGGTCAGATCCCCGTACGTGGGATCGATCAATTTGATCTGATTCCAGATTTCATTTTTGATTGCCTCCGACGGAGCCGCACCCTTCACGAACAGCTTGTTGTTCTCTAGGTGCAGGTTTGATAGCCGCACTCCCTTTTGCTTAATCAGATTCAGGGCCGATTGGTATTTCAGTTTGAGTGTTTCGAGACGGTCCATACGCACTAGCATGGCGCAGAAGTAGCCCACAGCGCCAATGTCTATAATTGGACAGAAAGCGAACCATACCTCCATGTCCCAGGCCACCGATCAATACGTCCGCGACCACGCTTCGCGCTTCCTCGACGAGTTGAAAAACTTCTTGCGAATCCCCAGCGTCAGCACGCTGCCGGAACACAGTGCCGACGTCCGCCACGCGGCAGCATTCGCGGCGGAGAAGATGAAAGCCGCAGGCCTCGAGAGCATCGAGATCATCGAAACCTCCCGCCACCCCCTCGTCTACGGCGACTGGCTGCACGCCCCCGGCAAACCAACGGTCCTCTGCTACGGCCATTACGATGTCCAGCCGCCGGACCCGCTCGAACTCTGGGAAACCCCGCCTTTTGAACCAACCGAGCGGAACGGCAACTTGTATGGCCGCGGGACCGCTGACGACAAGGGTCAGATGTATATGCACATCAAGGCCATCGAGGCGCTCTTTGCGGTCCACGGCAAGCTCCCGGTCAACGTCAAGTTCATCCTCGAAGGCGAGGAGGAGGTCGGTGGCGCTTCCATCGCGAAGTTCGTCCCCGCGAACAAGGAAAAACTGCGCGCCGATGTCGCCCTTGTCAGCGATACCGCACTCTACGCGGAAGGCCTGCCCACACTCTGCGTCGGCCTCCGCGGCCTTGTGTACACTGAAGTCGAAGCCACCGGACCCAAACGGGACCTCCACTCAGGGCTGTATGGAGGCGCCGCCCCGAATGCCGTCTATGGACTGGTGGAGCTTCTCGGCAAACTCAAAGACGCTGACGGCCGCATCCTCATCCCCGGCTGGTATGACGAGGTGGAAGAACCGGCAGCTGCCGAAATCGCCAGTTGGAAGTCGCTGCCCTTCTCCGAGGCCGAATTCCTTGCCAATGAAGTCGGCTCCGCTTGCCTGACGGGCGAACCCGACCGGATGGTGCTGGAGCGTGTCTGGTCCCGCCCTACCATCGAAGTCCACGGTATCGCCGGCGGCTTTACCGGCGCCGGTGCAAAAACCGTCATCCCCGCCACCGCTACCGCCAAAGTCAGCTTCCGCCTCGTACCCAAACAGGATCCTGAGAAGATGTTTTCGCGCTTCGAGGCCTGGGTCCAGGCCAATGCACCCCAGGGTATCCAGTTGAAGGTGCGCAAGCTATCCGGCAGCCCCGCTGTCGTCGTTGACCCCAACCACGCAGCCATTCAAATGGCCGCCGCCGCGTTTCGGGACGTCATGCAACGGGAAACCGTCTTCACAAGGTCCGGTGGATCCATCCCAATCGTTGGCGAGTTCGCCGAACACTTGGGCATTCCTACCGTCCTCATGGGCTTCGGCCTTCCCGACGACGGCCTCCACTCTCCAAACGAGAAGTACAAGATCGAGAATTTCTACCTCGGCACAATGACCGTGGCGCACTTCCTCGAGAAGTACGGAGAAACCGCGGCCTGAGCCGCGACACCCTGCCCCTTGTCATCTCCTTCAGAGAAGGTCTTCAAGAGCGCCGGCGTCACCTCCTTCGCGGTCCTGCTCAGCCGCGTCAGCGGACTCGTTCGCGAAGGCGTCATGTCGCGAATCTTTGGCGCAGGACTTGCGAACGACGCCTTCATCATTGCCTTCCGCCTGCCCAACCTAACTCGCGACCTGTTTGCAGAGGGCGCGCTTTCCTCCGCTTTCGTCCCTACGTTCGTTGAATACCTCAGCAAGAAAGACAAGCGGGAGGCGGCGCGCCTGGCCAATCTGGTCGCTACCTCCATCATCATCATCGTCGGCGCCCTCTGCCTGCTAGGCATGCTGGCCAGCCCTTGGCTGGTCAAGGTCGTCACCGGCAGCTGGTATCTCGAGCAACCCGCCAAATACGAACTCGCCGTCCTTATGACGCGAATCATGTTCCCGTTCCTGCTCGTGGTTTCTCTCGCCGCGCAGGCCATGGGCATTCTCAATGCCTGTAACCAGTTCGCGATTCCAGCTTTCAGCTCCACGTGGTTCAACGTCGGCAGCGTCGCATTCGGCCTCTCCGTCGGATTCTTCCTCGGCCCCCGCCTCGGGTTCGAACCCATCATCGGAATGGCCATCGGTGTCCTCGCGGGGGGCCTTCTTCAACTGCTTTGGCAGGTGCCCAGCCTGCTACGCGAAGGTTTCTACTTTCACCTCGCGCTGGACTTTAATCACCCCGGTCTTCGCCAGATCCTGCGACTCATGGGTCCTGCCATCATTGGGAACAGTGCTGTGCAGGTTAACGTCCTCGTCAACAGCTTTTTCGCCGCTTCCATCATCGATCCGGTGCGCGGCGGTGACGGCCCGGTGAGTTGGCTTGGCTACGCCTTTCGCTTCATGCAGTTGCCCATCGGCCTGTTCGGGGTCGCCATCGCCACCGCTACTCTTCCCGCTATCGGCCGCAGCGCCGCCTCCGGCGACACCAACGAATTTCGCGAAACCCTTGCCCGTTCCCTCGGACTGGTCTTCCTGCTCACCGTTCCCAGCAGCGCCGGCCTCATGATTCTTGGTGAATCCATCGTTGGCGCCATTTACGAGGGCGTCAATTTCCAGCCCTACGATACTCGCCAAACGGCGCTCGCCCTCACCTGTTACGCTCTCGGACTCGCCGGCTATGCGGCCGTTAAGGTTCTGACGCCCGCCTTCTACGCCCTCAAGGATTCGCGGACCCCGGTTCTTATCAGTGTTGCCTCCATCGCCATCAACGCCCTGCTCGCCGCGGGCCTCGTTTGGGGCCTCGATTGGGGCCACGCCGGACTCGCCCTTGCCACCTCCGGCGTCGCGCTTTTCAGCTTTATCGCCCAGTTTCTGGTCATGCGTGCCCGCATTGCTGGCGTCTACGGCCGCCGCCTCCGTGAAGTCGTACTGAAGGTTCTGCTCGGTTCTGCCATCATGGCCGCCATCGTGGGAGGTTCCAGCACTCTCATCCACCGCTTCCTTGGCCGAGGGCCCGCCGCGCATTTCACGGACTTGGCCATCTCCATTCCCCTCGGGCTCATTACGCTCTACGCCTGCTGCCGCGCTCTCCATATCGAAGAACTCGAAATGGCCACCCGCGCGCTAGCCGGACCCCTCACGCGCCGGATTGCTAAACTCAAGAGCGAATGAACGACGACCTCCGCACCGCCTTGCGCCTGCAGGAGTTCGATTTGCGCATCCGCGATCTGCAGGACGAGATTGCCCGTCTCCCCAAACAAATCGCGGAAATCGAACAGCAGTTGAGCGGGCACATCCGCCAGTGGGAACGCGAAAAAGCCACCCTCGCAGCCAACCTCAAGACCCGCAAGCAGTTGGAAGGCGACGCAGCCGTCCACCAACAGAAGATTTCCAAACTCCGCGACCAAATGCTCCAGGCCAAGACCAACGAGCAGTATCGCGCCTTCCAGAATGAAATCGCCTACGCCGAGGGCGAAATCCGCAAGTGCGAAGACCGCATCCTCGACCTCATGGCCGAGGCCGAAACCATCGAAAGAAACGTCCGTTCCGCCGAGCAGGCCTTGGCCGCTGAAAAGAAACAAGTCGAAGCCCAAAAGGAATCCGCCCTCTCCCGCACTGCCGCGGACAAGAAGGAGCTCACGGAGCTCCAGACGCTACGCCAGTCTGCCGCAAGTCAACTCGCTAAACCGGTTCTTGACCTCTACGAACGCCTCCGTTCCAAGAGCCGCAATGGCCTTGCCATCGTGGAAGTGAAACGAGACCTTTGCACCGGCTGCCGTATGGCTCTCCGTCCGCAGCTCCTCCTCGACGTCCGGACCGGAGACAAGCTCGTTCAATGTGAGAACTGTCGGCTCATCCTCTTCATCTCCGAGGCGCCTGTTGACGTCGCCCAGGAGATGAACAACTGAGTTTCGCGCTTCTCTTTACCAGACCTTTCTCTCCGCTTTTCATCCATTTGTGATAGATTTCGAGTTTGACCGCCCGCGGCCCGCTTCTGGCCCTGGACGAATGAAACCACGGAGACTCGCACTGTGAAGGTTTACGAAAGCACCGATGTCCGCAATGTGGCCCTCGTCGGCCACGGCAACAGCGGAAAGACGTCGCTCGCGGCCGGAATGCTCTATGCCGCCGGCGTGACCAACCGCCTTACCCGGGTGGACGAGGGCAATACTCTGACCGATTACGACGACGAAGAGATAGCGCGCAAGATCACCATCTCGACTGCGCTGGCTGCTCTCGAGTGGAAAAAGCAGAAACTGAACATTCTCGACACGCCAGGCTACAACCTGTTCATGTACGACACCAAAACGGCCATGGCCGCTGCCGACGCAGCCCTCATCCTCGTCGATGGCGTCGCTGGTGTCGAAGTCCAGACTGAGAAAGTCTGGCAGTTTGCCGAAGAGTTCAATCTGCCTCGCGCCCTTTTCATTAACAAACTCGATCGCGAGCGCTCCGATTTCGACCGAACCCTCGCCAACGTCCAGGAGGCCTTCGGCCGTCACTGCGTCCCGGTTCAACTCCCCATCGGCGCCGAGAAAGACTTCAGCGGCGTCGTTGACCTCATCGCCATGAAGGCCTGGTCCTACACGCCTGACGGCGATGGAAAGGGCAAGGAGATTCCGATTCCCGAAACTCTGGCAGCCCGGGCCAAGGAGCTCCACGAACAACTCATCGAAGCCATCGCAGAAGGCAAAGACGAGCTCATGGAAGAGTTTTTCGCCGAGGGGACGCTGCCCCCCGAGCACATCATCAGCGGACTCCACGACGCCGTCAAGGAAGACAAGCTGTTTCCTGTTCTTTGCGGCTCCGCCCTTCGAAACATCGGTACGGACCTCGTCATGGAGTTCATGATGCAGTTCTGCCCCAACCCCACCGAACACCCCGCCCTCAAGGCCATGGTCGGTGACCACGAAGAAGCCAAGGCCATCACTGACAAGGACCACGTCACCGCCTACGTCTTCAAAACCATCGCCGATCCCTTCGCCGGCCGCCTCAGCTTTTTCAAGGTCTGCACCGGCGTGCTCAAGAACGACGCGTCCCTGGTATGTATGCGCTCGAAGAGCAGCGAACGCCTCTCTCACCTCAGCGTGCCGCTCGGCAAAACCCTTCAGCCTGTCAATGAACTCCACGCCGGGGACATCGGAGTCGTCGCCAAATTAAAGGACGTCCTCACAGGTGACACCCTTTGCGAGAAAGGCGACTCCATCGAGTACCCCAAGGTCAAGGTCCCTGAACCCTCGATCGCTTACGCCATCTCCGCCAAATCCCGCAATGACGAGGATAAGATGGGCAACGCAGTGGCCCGCATCCTCGAGGAGGATCAGGGCCTCCGCTTCTACCGTGACCCGCAGACCAAGGAATTCCTTCTCGCCGGCAGTGGTGGCCAACACGTCGAAATCGTCGTCAGCAAACTCAAGAAACGCTATAACGTCGAGGTCGAACTCAAAGCCCCCAAAATTCCCTATCGCGAAACCATCCGCGGATTCGCCGACGTCCACGGCCGCCACAAGAAGCAAACGGGCGGGCACGGGCAGTTCGGCGATTGCAAGATCCGCATGGAACCCCTGCCCCGCGGCGGCGGCTTCGAATACGTCAACGAAATCTTTGGCGGCGCCGTCCCCCGCCAATTCATTCCCGCCATCGAGAAGGGGATCCTCGAGGCCGCCGAACGTGGCTTCCTCGCCGGCTACCCCGTTGTCGACTTCAAGGTGACCCTTTACGATGGCTCTTACCACGACGTCGACTCTTCCGAAATGGCGTTCAAGATTGCCGGACGCAAGGCCTTCAAACTCGCCATGGAACAGGCCAAGCCGACTTTGCTCGAACCCATAATGAAAGTCGAGGTCATTGCCCCCGTCGAATTCGCTGGCGACCTCATGAGCGACATGAACGGCCGCCGTGGTCGTATCACCGGTATGGACACCAAAGGCGACAAGCAGATCATCCGCGCAATGGTTCCTATGGCCGAGATGCTTACCTATCAGAACGATCTCACCTCCATGACTCAAGGCCGCGCCACCTACACCATGGAATACGACCATTACGACTTCGTTCCTTCCCAACAAGCCGAAAAGATCATTGCTTCCCATAAAGCAGCTGCCGGCGCCGGCGAGGAAGAGGACGAATAACCGTCCCCGCCCGCTCCATGCGCACCGCCATCATGGGCGTTCTCAACCTGACGCCCGATTCCTTTTCCGATGGCGGCCGTTATTGCAACCGGGCGGCCGCAATCGCGGCTGCCCACGCACTGATCGCCGAGGGGGCGGACATTTTAGACCTTGGTGGCGAGAGCACGCGGCCGGGTGCCGAACCCGTTTCCGCCGAAGTCGAACTCTGCCGTGTCCTGCCGGTGCTCGAATCCCTGGCCCACCAGGTTTCTGTGCGCCTCTCCATTGACACCATGAAGCCGGCTGTCGCCGATGCCTGCCTGCGTGCCGGAGCCACCCTTCTGAACGACGTCACCGGACTGCGCGACCCGGCAATGGCAGAAACCGTAGCCCGCCATCATGCTGGCGTTGTGATTATGCACATGCGCGGGACACCTCAGACCATGCGCGAGTTCACCCAATACGCTGACGTTGTTGGCGAAATACTCAATGAACTCGCGCCTCGCGTCGATTCCGCCCGGCGCGCCGGCATTCGCGAGATCTACATCGACCCTGGCATCGGCTTCGCCAAAACTCCTGCGCAAAGCCTCGAAATCCTCCGCCGGCTCCGCGAATTCTCCGCCCTCGGATGTCCTATTCTTATCGGGCCCTCCCGCAAATCTTTCCTTGCCCAATTCCCAGGTATGGAACGCCCAGAAGGGCGCCTCGAAGGCACCATTGCAGCCTCCGTCATTGCCGCCGTCCACGGCGCTTCCATCGTTCGGGTCCACGACGTCAGCCCAGTCCGAAAAGCCCTCGCCGTTGCCGACGCCATCCTCTACCTATGAAAGACCGCATCCTCCTCCATGACGTTCAGCTCCAGGTTCATCTCGGAGTCCCCCTGGAAGAGCGCGCGTCACCCCAAACTATTTCATTGGATTTGGCCTGCGAGACTGATGTACGGCCTGCCGGGCTTTCCGATGATTTCCGTCTCACTGTCGACTATGCCGCTCTGCTCGACACCGCTCAGGAAATTGCCGCTGCCCGCCCCTACGCCTTAGTCGAGTCCCTCGCGGAAGAAATCGCTGCCGCCGTTCTCGCCCGCTTCCCCATTTCTAGCGTCCATGTGCTGATCCGCAAACCCGCCGCTCTCGCACATCGAGGTGTCGGATGGGCCGGCGTGGAGATTTTCCGTTCTCGCCAATGACCCAATCCTGGATCGCCCTCGGCTCCAATCTCGGTGATCGCCGGCTTCATCTGGCTCAGGCCCTTGACTCGCTCGCCAACCTCGGCCGCCTCACCGCCGTCTCTTCGCTCTATGAAACCGAGCCGGTCGGCTTCAGGGACCAAGACCCGTTCTTCAATGCCGTGGCTGCACTGGAAGTTGCGCTCCCGCCGCGGGCGTTACTCGATGCTCTCCTCGGCATCGAACGTGATCATCAACGCGTTCGCACTGTTCCGAATGGGCCTCGCACCCTCGACCTCGATATCCTCTTCTATGGCGATCTCATTCTCGATGTGCCTGGACTCAGCATTCCCCACCCCCGGCTTCACCTCCGCCGCTTCGTCCTGGCCCCCCTCGCGGAAATCGCTCCCGACCTTCCACACCCCACCCTCCAACAGACCGCTGCCACCCTCCTCCAGCGGCTTCCCGATCCCACCCGCGCCATACCCATTCTTCCCTACCCCGCATGGTCGCTTCGGGCTAAGTGAGCATCTGCACGACGCCACAACGCTGGCGTGAAACCTCGGCCTTGGGCGACCGGCTGAGACAGACATGAATCTCCAAGGTTTCACCTTGCCACCGGAACGGAACGACACTCCAGTTGCCTGGGGCGATGCTGCGGGTCACAAAGTTGCGGCCGTAGACGACGGTGGGGATGCTGAGACCCATGGACCCCAGGTCCTCTTCCAAGGCGCTTTTGACATTGCCGAGGACCATGTTTGTGACTTCACCGACGGCATCCAGAACCTCTTCGTCAACGGCGGCATACTCCTGCATGAGGAGAGCGGCAGAGATCCGGCAGGCGGTGAGCGCAGAGCAGCAGAAGGTCCCTGTGCCGGCCCATGCCCCCGCCATCCCGATGAGCGAAACTACGCCATCGCCCGGAGCAGGCGCGTCAGCTTTCTGATATGGTTCAAGGTCTTCGAGTGGGGCGCCGAGCATGGTGTCAAAGACCTCGTGGGCGGCGGTTCGAACGAAGGCAACCAGGCGATCGTGAGTCATAGCATCCCTTCCCTTGCGGCCATGAGGCGGAAGCTCAATAGAGCCCGGTGAGTTTCTCCTTGATCTGTTCTGCCGTGAACGGCTTCCGGACATAACCGAACGCGCCGAGCGAGACGGCTTCCATGACTTTGGTGCTGCTGCCTTCGGTGGTGATCATGATGACAGGGATGCTCTGGTATTGGGGTTCACCTTTGAGAGCCTGGAGAAGTTGCAGGCCGTCCATATTGGGCATGTTGATGTCGGAAAGGATGAGATTGACCCTCTCTGAACGCACCTTTTGCAGGGCTTCCAGCCCGTCACCAGCTTCGTGAACCTGGTTTACTGGGACATCGGCCTGGGAAAGCACGCGTTGGAGGATTTTCCGAATTGCCGCCGAATCGTCGACGATCAGGACATCTAGGGCCATCGGTTGTGGGTTACCTCCCGCTTCTGGAAGGCTCATCGGCGGGCGCGGCGCGGGTGTGAGGAAAAAGGCGTCTGGACAGAACGGCGCGCGACACATACACTATCCCAAGGCTCCGTAATGAAACCTGAAAACTCTTCCACCCGCCGCAACTTTATCGCTAACGCCGGGGCAGCAGCCACGCTGTTCCACATTGTGCCGGCCCGGGCGCTCGGGCTGCAGGGGAAAACGCCGCCCAGCGATACCGTCAACTTCGGACATATTGGCATCGGAGGCCGCGGCCGCCAGTTCCTGCGTGCCGAGGCTAATGTAGGCAAAGACATCCCGGCCTCATCGAATCTGGGCGGGGACGGCACCAGGATGATGCGGCCAGGACGTTCCGTGGCGCTGTGCGACGTGGACTCTGGACGGCTGGATCAGGCCGCGACACGCGTAGGCGGCAGGCCCAAGCTCTATAAGGACTTCCGCCGTCTCTTGGAAGACAAGGATGTGGATGCGGTTTATATCGCCTCGCCGGACCACTGGCACGCGTTGCACACCATTATGAGTTGCCAGGCAGGCAAGGACGTCTATTGCGAGAAACCGGCGTGCAACACCATTGAGGAGGGCCGGGCCATGGTGAACGCGGCGGAACGTTACGGGCGTGTGGTGCAGATTGGATCCCAGGGCCGTTCGCAAATGGGGGCTTGGATGGCGCACAACTACATCAAGGGCGGGCGAATCGGCACAGTCCGGAAAGTGCTCTGCTGGCACTATGCAAGTCCGGAAGGAGATTGGACTCCGGACTCCGCGCCACCGCCGGAGTTGGATTACGACATGTGGCTGGGACCGTCGCGCGCGATCCCTTACAACGTCCGGCGCACGCACGGGGCATTCCGGTGGATGATCGACTGGGGCGGTGGCCAGATCCGGGACCGCGGTGCTCACGTCATGAGCATCGCCAACTGGATCATGGATTGCGACTACAAGGGACCAGTCAGCGTAGAGGCCACGGGTGAACCACCACACGACGGCATGTACGATTCGGCTGTGACGATGGAGGTGACCTACCAGTTCAAAGACCCGGATTGGACGCTGGTTTGGGCTCAGCCCGGGATGCCGTCAGCGACATTGGACGCGCGCTATGGCGCAGTGTATTGGGGCGATACCGGCAACCTGACTGTAACTCTGGGGGACGGAGCGGGAACGCGAACTGACCAGAAGGCAGTAGACTACGCGGCACAATGCGATTGCGGTAAGGCATTCAAGAGCCCGGGGCACAGCGAGAACTGGGAGGATTGCATCCGAACTCGCGAGAAACCCATCATGCACATGGAAGCAGCCCACCGTGTGGCCTCCCTATGCATCCTGGGCAACATCGCCTTTCAGTTACAGCGCAAGCTGGAATGGGACGCGGTGGCTGAGCGGGTGAAGGACGACGAGGAAGCCAATCGACTGCTAAGCCGTCCAGGCAGGAGTGTCTGGCACCTGTAAGGGAGAAGAGCGCCATGATCGATGCACAAAAATTTCTCAATGATTTGAAGAGCAGCGATAAAGATGTGCGCTTCGCTGCGTGGCGCCGGGCGGGTGAGGCTCCCGCTGCGACGATTCCTGAACTCGGCCGTTTGGCTGGGGGGAGTGACCCCGGAGTTGCCAAAGCCGCGAAAGAGGCGCTCACAACGATGGCCCATTCTGTGGGCAAGTCGGGCAGCGCGCCAAACCGGCAAGCCGTGGTCCAGGGACTGACTGGACTCGTCCAGAGCACTGGCCCGATGGCTGTCCGGGCCCATGCGCTCTGGTTGTTGTCCCACATTGGAGGAGAGGAGAGTGTGCCCGTGGCCGCCAAACTGCTTGCGGACGAGGCGCTGCGGGAGGAAGCCGCGTTCTGCCTGGAACGAATTCCGGGTACGGCGTCCGAAAAGGCGCTCCTGGCGGCCTACCCGGAAGTCCCCGATGGCTTTAAGCCGCGTATTCTGTACGCGCTCGGGCACCGGCAGGTGAAACAAGCGGCGGCGCTTTGCCGGGATGCGATGCAATCGAAGAACAAGGACATTGCGCTGGCGGGCCTGCGCGCTTACGGGCGGATTGGGGAGAAATCACCGCCGCCGCCTTCGTTCAATGATGTAGCCGGAATGTCGGGCTACGACCAGTGGGACGGGCTGGATTCGCTGCTGAGGTATGCCGATGCGCGCGCGGCGCAGGGTGACACCGGAGAAGCGATGCGCCTGTATCAGCAAGCCCTGGCCCGGCCCGAGGAGCATATCCAATGCGCCGGGATCATCGGGCTGTCGAAACTCGGAACCGCGGATGCGGCTAGGGCGCTCCTGCCGGCATTGAAGAGCTCGAACCGGCGCGTAAGAATCACCGCGCAGCAGGCCTGGAAGCGGATGGCCGGCTAGGTGGGTCCTACTTGGGTATGTTCGATTCTTTCGCCGCCGAGCCATTCTCGGAGTTGGCTTCGGGACCGGCAGCCAGGCGTTGAACGTCGTCGCGGTGGCCGGCCACCACCAGGCAGTCGTCGCGCTGGAGGACCGTGTCCCCGGTTGGGGCCACCACTTCCCCATTGGCCCGTTTGATACCTGCCACAGTGACGCCAAAGCGGTTGCGCAGTTCAAGTTGTGAGAGCGTGGAGCCAGGCCAGGAAGGATAGGAGCCGGCCTGCACCTCCCCAACGATGAAGTTCGTGTCTTCCTCATCTCCAGCCTTGAGGACGAGGTGGCCGGCGTCTTCAACAGCGGCACGCAAGGCATCGGGTTCGCCTGTGAGAATGAGCCGGTCGCCAGGGAAGAGGCGGAACTGAGGGTCCGGATTGGGAACAGTGCGCCCGGCGCGACTAACCGCCAGCGCGGTCACGCGGAAGCGCTCTCGCATGCGGAGTTCTGAGAGGGTGAGGCCGGCCCAGGCGGAACCGGCTGCAAGGCGGACTTCACGTAGACTGGGCATGCTTTCGGCCATGGCGCCAAGATCGTCCATGGGCGTGGTAAGAGAGTCGACGGCCTGCTCGGCAGCATCGGCGAAGGGGCGAAGGATGACGGTAGCGCCTTCGACGCGGAGCGTATCTTCCTCTTCGGGTACGCGGCAGGCAACCGCCACTTTGCCGCGGTAGCCCTGCTGCTGGAGGTGCCGGAGGAGAACCCTCCCCACTTCGAGGTCGGGCGCAGTGCTGACCACCCAGCGGGCTCCGGCGAGGGGCAGATGTTCGAAGAGTTCGGGATCTTCAATGTCGCCGTAGACGACAGGCAGACCGGCCTCGCGCCAGCGGGCCAGCGCGGCGGGGTCGAAGTCGACTCCGAGTACGCGGCGGCCGCGCCGGAGAAGATGGTGGGCGATGCCACCGCCGTAACGCCCGAGCCCGAAAAGGATCACGTCGGCGGAAGGAGGGGGAGCGGCGGCGCCGGCTTCGGCTTCGCGATAAGGGTGCTTGCGTTCAAAGATACGCAGCCAAGGGGCGAGGCGTTCGTAGATAGGACCGGAGTACAGGATGAGGTACGTGGAGAGGCCAATGGTGACCAGGCCGACAAAGGTGATGAGGCCCATGGCGGAGGGGCCAATGTGGCCAAGACTGAGGCCGAGCGACCCGAGGATGAGGGAGAACTCCGAGATTTGGGCCACGGTGAGGCCGGCGAGGAAACCGGTGCGTTTCCGGTACCCCATGGCGCCCATGATGACCATGACAATGAGGGGATTGCCCACGAGGACGAAAGCGGAAAGGACCAGTGAAGGCAGCAGCGTATCGCCGAACAGCGCCAGGTCGAGCCGGGCGCCGAGGTCGATAAAGAAGAAGAGCAGTAGGAAGTCGCGAACACTCACCAGGCGGCTGGCGATCGCCTCCCGATATGGAGTGGAAGCCAGCGCAACTCCGGCCAGGAAAGCACCCACCTCGCGGCTGAAACCCAACCATTCGCCCAAGGCAGCAAGAGCGACGGCCCACGCGATGCTGAATAGAACCAGCAGTTCGACAGAGCGCGAAATCGACGCGACCAGTTGCGGCAGCCCCCAGCGCATGAGCAGGAGCAGAGCGCCCAGAAATGCCGCGCCGGTGATGACCACACGAAGAACCTTGAGGCCTAACTGGGCTCCGGACTCTGCGCCAGCGCCTGCTCCGAAAGCGGTGAGTCCGATCATAGCGAGGATCACCGCAATGTCCTGCACGATGAGGAAGCCGACGGCAATTCGGCCGTGCAAAGCGTCAATTTCGCGTTTGTCGGAAAGCAGCTTGACGATGATGATCGTGCTCGAGAAAGTGAGGGCGACTGCGATATACAGAGAGGGCAGGGCATCAAAACCGAGGGCCAAGGTAAGGAAGAAGCCGATGATCGAAGTGAACAGTACCTGGCCGATGCCCGTGGCGAGGGCGACGGGACCGACCGTCCGGACCATGGTGACATCGAGTTTTAGGCCCACGACGAAGAGGAGGAGCGCAATGCCGACACTGGCAAGCACCTCAATCCGCTGGTGATCAGAGATGACCCGGAAGCCGGCGGGTCCAACCAGGATTCCCACGGCGATGAATGAAACGATGAGCGGCTGCCGGAGAGCGGCGCCGACGAGGCCGACGCCAAGGGCGGCGGCGAGAATAATGGCAATTTCGAAGAAAGGGCCGTGGGCCATGTCCGCAATTCGTAGAGTACCGAAACTGCCAGGACCGGGGCTGCATTATGAACGCAACTCCCCTGCAAATCACTGCAGTTAGACCCGTCCTCGCATGCTTGGGTGGACCCTCCCCGGCCAGCGGTTTTGTTTAGGTTCTATCTGAATTCGAATCCCCACCGCCGGGGGCACCCACAAGTTGCCGCACTTCGTCCACGTCTTTTATTCCACCGATGACAAGCATGACGTCTCCGGGTTGAAGCACAGTGTTTCCACGCGGCACCAGGAAATCATTCCCCCGCCCCAGCAGCACGATCAGGGTGGACTTGGGCAATTTCAGCTCGACGATCTGACGGCCGGAAGCAGGTGAACCTTCCGGAATGGGAATGTCTATCAAACCGTTGCGTGATGTATCACGGGAGACGTACTCAAGTGGGTACTCGCGCTTCCTTGGCATTGGGGCTTGCAGGCGCAACCACCGAGCCACCAACGGAATCGTCGTGCCCTGCAACAGCACTGAGGTAAGCACCACGAAGAACACGATGTTGAAATACAAGTCCGGTTTGGGCACTCCAGCGACCAGGGGAAACGTAGCGAGGACAATCGGCACGGCGCCCCGAAGGCCCACCCAGGAGATCAGAAGCTTGTGGCGAAAACCAATGCGGGCGAACGCCAGACTCACGAAAACACCAACAGGCCGGGCGGCAAACATGAGGATGCCAGCGATCAGGAAACCCGCGCCCGCCACCGGAACGAGGCGGGACGGAAACACCAGCAAGCCGAGCGCGACGAACATCGTGATCTGCATGAGCCAGGCGAGGCCGTCGTGGAACCGGATGAGGCTCCGCTTATGGATGAAATCACTGTTCCCCAGCACGATGCCCGCGATGTAGACCGCCAGGAAACCGTTCCCCTTCATCAGTGAGGTGAGCCCGTAGGCCAGGAGCACGACGCTCAGAGTGAAGACAGGGTAGAGCCCCTCTGTTTCCAACTTGAGGCGGTTGATGAAGAAGGTAGCCAATTTCCCCAAGCCGTATCCGGCGGCGGCTCCGACGGTCATCTGCAGAACAAACATGAACACGAGATCCGCCACAGGGCTTGCTGGTTGGAGCACTAAGCGGATCAGGGCCATAGTGAGGAATACGGCCATCGGATCGTTGCTGCCCGATTCGAGTTCTAGCAGTGGCTTGTTGGTCCCCTTCAGACTGACGCCGCGGGACCGCAGCACGGAGAAGACGGCAGCGGCGTCGGTGGAGGACATGATGGCCCCCAAAAGCAGCCCTTCGGGCCAGGAGAAATCGAGCAGCAGTGTGGCCGCCCCACCGGCGATGAGAGCAGTCAGCAAGACCCCCGCAGTGGAAAGGCTAAGTCCCCGCCAAAGAACCCCCGAAACCTGCGTCCAATCGGTATCCAGCCCTCCGGCAAAAAGGATGAACGAGAGGGCCACGATACCCAGAGTTTGGGTCAAATGAGCATCGTCAAAGGGGATGCCGCCTAAACCCTCGCTGCCCGCCAGCATGCCGATGAGGAGAAATAGGAGAAGAGCAGGCACGCCCAGGCGGTGAGACGCTTTGCTGGCGAGCACGCCGGCGAGCAATAGCGTGGCGGCGACGATCAGGATTTGGTCAAGAGATTCCATGCTCGCCGAGCTTTTTCAGTAGCCATGGCAGGAGCCGTTGCAGTCCTGGCTGTTGAAGTTCCAGCATAACGTTCCGGTTGCGTTGAGGGCCCTGCCGGTCAACTAAGCAAGAACGCCACCAGGATATTCGCGAGATTGGAGTCGAGTATACCCGGAGTCGCCGGGCTGGAAAGAAGGATGCCTCACGTAATTTCGGGCACGATGTACGGTGCACGGTAATCGCGGGTCAGCATGGCATTAGCTTCGTCGTCCGCGAGAAAGCGTCCGGCAGAGGGGGCGAGTTTCAGGCTTCGGCCCAAACGGTAGCTAATGTTTGCCAGGTGGCAGAAGGCGGCGGCGCGGACCCCCACGGCGGCATCGCCGTTCAGTAGCGTGTAGTCGCGTTTCCTGACTGCCGCAAGGAAGTTTTGCATGTGGCCCTGAGTTTCCCAGTCCCGGCCTTCTTCCGGCTTACCTTCCAGCACAAGTTCATATTTCTCGCGGGACCCGGCGCCAGCGCCCCGGGCCTGTTCGCCGCTGATGTTCCCGGCGGTCGACTTGTAGACCTTATAGCCGCGCGGATCAAGCACCATGTAGCCGAGAGAGCCGAAGAAAATGTTGCCGGTGTAGTTCGGGCCCGCGAGGGGGGCGAGTCCCTCGGGCGGAGTAGGCAGGTTGCGGCAGTCGAAACTAAGCAGCGCGTCACCGAAATCGAAGGTGGAAAACTGAGCGTTGGGGGTTTCCTGATCGTCCTTCCAGACATACTTGCCGCCCGTGGATGAGACGGCGAGCGGCCAGGCGGTGCGGCCCAGACCCCAAAGCGCAACGTCCATTTCGTGTACGCCCTGATTGCCGATGTCGCCGTTTCCCGTGTCCCAAAACCAGTGCCAATTGTAGGCAAACTTGTTCTTGGAATAGGGCTTCATCTGCGCGGGTCCGAGGAAGAGGGACCAGTCGAGACCGGGCGGCACAGGTTCATCAGGGGTGACCCCAATGGAGAAGCGCCGGCGGAAGCACAGGCCGCGGGCGTGGTAGATGGTTCCAATCACGCCCTGCTGCAGGAGTTCGATGGCCTTGCGCTTGTGGGCAATGGAGCGGCTCTGCGAACCCACCTGGACCATGCGATTGTACTTGCGGGCGGCCCGGACGAGTTGCTCGCCTTCGAAGATGTTGTGGGAGGCGGGTTTTTCGACGTAAACGTCCTTGCCGGCCATACAGGCCCAAACGGCGGAAAGCGCATGCCAGTGGTTGGGGGTGGTGATGGAGACGGCGTCGACGTCTTTGGCTTCAAACAGGCGGCGCATGTCCGCGTATTCGGCGGGGGAAGCGCCGGTAAGTTTCTTGACGGCTGCGCTGCCACGCTCGCGCGCTGCCTGGTTGACATCGCAGATGGCGGCGATGCGCGATTCGTCCTTCAATGCGGAGTAGAACTGGATGTGGTCGTTACCTCGCCCGCCGATGCCAATGATGCCAACCTGGACACGATCGTTGGCGCCGAGGATGGGATGGGCGGCGGTGGCGATGGCGGCGGATGTGGCGGTGCGGACGAACTGGCGGCGTTGCATGGGGAATACTATATCGCGCGGCATCAGGGCAGGTGGGCCAGAACGGCGCTGGTGGTTTCGGCTGTCGTGGCGCTGCCGCCAAGGTCCGGCGTGAGGGCTTCGCGGGCAGCAAGGGTGCGGCGGACGCCTGCTTCGATGGCGCTGGCGGTGGCGCCGAGGCCGAGGTGCTCCGCAAGCATTGCGGCGGCGAGAATTGTAGCGAGAGGGTTGGCGATACCGCGCCCGGCAATGTCCGGGGCGGAACCGTGGACGGGTTCAAAGAGGGAAGGGGCTCGGCGGGCAGGATCGAGATTCGCGCTTGCGGCGAGACCGATGGAGCCAGTGACGATGGCGGACAGGTCACTGAGAATGTCTCCAAACAGGTTGGAGGCAACTACCACATCGAAGGATTCGGGCCGGCGGACGAAATTCATGGCAGCGGCGTCGACGAGAAGGGATTCTGTACTTATTTCGGGAAATTCTTGGGAAATCTCGCGGAATACACGGTCCCAAAGGACCATGGAATAGGCCTGCGCGTTGGATTTCGTGACAGACGTCACACGGCGCTTCCCTGCCCGGCGGGCGGCTAGCTCAAAGGCGTAGCGGATGATGCGCTCACACCCCATGCGGGTGAACACCGCAGCCTGAACGGCCACTTCATCCCGGTGGTGGTGGTGAGTGAAGCCACCGACGGGTGCGTATTCCCCTTCAGTATTTTCACGGACAACCGTGAGGTCAATGGAACCCGGCGCAACGTGGCGGAGGGGGGATTGTACGCCGTCAAACAGAATTGCCGGGCGGAGGTTGACGTAAAGATCGAAGCCGCGGCGGATAGGGAGCAGCATGCCGTGCAGCGTGATGTGGTCGGGAATGTCGGGGTGGCCAACCGCGCCAAGGAGGATGGCATCGTGAGCACGCAGGCGGTCAAGGGCGTCGGGGGGCATCATGACGCCATGGCGGAAATAGTACTCTGAGCCCCAATCATATTGTTCAAAGGAGAGACGGGCGTTATCGCGTGCGGCGGCGGCTTCGAGGATACGGCAGGCAGCAGGGACCACCTCCTGGCCAATGCCGTCGCCGGGCAGCAGAGCGATGGAGAAGTTGCTCATGACCCTCATGCTAGCCTGTGGGGCATGCAGGTGTTTTCCTTGGAGGGCAAGACAGCGCTGGTGGCGGGGGCCAGCCGGGGAATTGGGCAAGCGATTGCGGAGCTGATGGCGAGGGCGGGGGCGCGGACATTGGTGGCATCCAGGTCGCTGGCGGCACTGGAGGAGTTGGCGGCGAAACTGCGGAGCGAGGGCGGTCAGGCCGAAGCGCTGGAGTTGGATATCACCTCGAAACAATCCCGGGCCAAGGTGGCGGAGCGGGCGGGCGCGGTGGACATCCTGGTGAACGTGGCCGGGACCAATGTGCGGAAGCGTTTCGAAGACTATACGGAGCAGGAGTACGAGTTCCTGTTGCAAACCAACTTGACGGGGATCGTGGACCTGACTCAACGGATCGGGCGGGCGATGATTGCCAGGGAGCGCGGAGGCAAGATCATCAACATCGGGTCGCTGACGTCGCTGCAGGGGCTGCCGTATGTATCGGTCTACGCGCTGACGAAAAGCGCCTTGGCCGGTTGGACGCGCGCGCTGGCGGCGGAGTGGGGGCGGCACGGCATTCAGGTGAACTGCATCGCGCCGGGATTTGTGCTGACTGACCTGAACCGCGAGATGTGGCAACCGCCGGAGATGCTGAACTGGCTGAAAGGGGCGCAGGCCCTCCCGCGCATGGGGACGCCCGAGGACATCGCCCCACTGGCGGTGTTCCTGGCTGGGGCGGGCGCAGATTACATCACGGGCCAGGTGATCGCCGCAGATGGCGGTTGTTCGACGACAGAAAACTGGCCCTTCGTGCCCGGGCGATGAGGAACGTGCTGAGCCGGCGAGCGTGGTTGGGAGGATTGGGCAGTGCGGCGTTGCTGAGGGGGCAGGGTCCGCCGGAGGCGCCGGTGGAGTGGATTTGTCCGATGGATCCGGATGTGCGGGAGAGGCTGCCAGGGCAGTGTCCACGGTGCAAGATGGACTTGGTCGCGGGGTTGCCGGAGTTCGAGGAATATCCCCTCAGGGTGGAAGTGACTCCTCGTGCCTGGCGGGCAGGCAGCCGGGTGCGGATGCGATTTGCGGTGGAGCATCCCAAGGGAGGCGCCCCGGTCCGTGACTTCGTAATGGTGCACGAGCGGTTGTTCCACCTGTTCCTGGTAAGCGGCGATTTGGAGTACTTCGCGCACGAGCATCCGGAGCCGCAACCGGACGGGACGTTCTTGTTTGAGACGGTTTTTCCGAAAGGCGGTTTCTACCGGCTGCTGGGGGATTTCTATCCGAGGGGCGGGCGCCCGCAACTGGTGGTTCAGACGTTGGTAAGTGCTGGGGCGGCGGGAACGCGGTGGGCGGCGCCGAAGCTGGGTCCGGTGTTGAGTGATTCACGGGCGGAGAATCTGAAAGTCCGTCTGCGGACCGAGCCCGCTGTTCCGATTGCCGGGTTGAAAACACTTCTATTTTTCGAAGTGGATCCGGCGGAGAGGTTGGAGCCGTTTTTGGGAGCTTGGGGACACCTTCTGGTGGCCAGCGCGGACCTGATCGATTTGGTCCACACGCATCCATTCCTGGCGGACGGGGGGCCTAAGATGCAGTTCAACGTGGTGTTTCCTCGGGCCGGGATGCACCGCATTTGGCCGCAGTTCCAGAGGGCCGGGGTGGTGAATACTGCGCGCTTCGACGTGGCCGTGCGGGAACTGTAGCATGACGCCACGCGCTCTTATGGATGGTGTCCATATGTATATGGGGAAACTTGAGGTATGAGGAAGACGCTGCACATCGACAAAGATAAGCTGCAGGCCGTAAGATCAGCGTGCGGCACAGCAACTGACGCAGACGCCTGGCTGGCGCAGCTCGCAGCCGAATTGGGCGCGGATTACCGGCACGGGCAATAGCTGCCCTAGCGCCAGTCCTCCCAGTTGATGTTGCGCATGTCTCCGTTTGTTAGGAAGTGGCGGTGCATGGCGAACGCCAGCGACAGCGACTGAGGAACGTGGCCTTCCTTCACCAGGCGCAGATACGTTCGGAGCTGATCGCGATACTCGGGATGGGCGCAATTCTCGATGATGAGGTTGGCGCGGTCGTGCGGATCGCGTCCTCGCAGGTCGGCGACACCCTGCTCGGTGATGACTACTTGAACGCTGTGTTCGGAATGGTCCATGTGGCTGCACAGAGGCACGATGGCGCTGATCTTGCCCCCCTTGGCGGTGGAGGGGCAGGAAAAGATCGAAATGTATGCGTTGCGGGTGAAATCGCCGGAACCGCCGATGCCGTTCATCATTTGGCGGCCCATAACGTGAGTCGAGTTGACGTTGCCGCCGAGATCGACTTCGATGGCGGTGTTCATGGAGACTATCCCAAGCCTTCGCACGATTTCGGGATGGTTAGAGATCTCCTGCGGGCGCATCAGGATGGTGTGGCGGAAGAAGTCGAGGTTCTCGTAAAAGCGCACCATCATTTCAGGGCTAAGGGTCAGGGCGCAGGTGGAGGCAAAGGTGCAACGGCCGTTTTCAAGCAGGGGAATGACGGAGTCCTGCAGGACCTCCGTGTACATCTGAAAGGCGGGGACTTCGGGGTGGCGTCCAAGAGCGCCAAGCACTGCGTTGGCGATGTTGCCCACACCTGACTGAAGGGGAAGGAAACTTTTGGGGATGCGCCCGGCTCGCATTTCGGCAACGAGGAAATCGGCGACGTTTTCTCCGATTTTGTCTGTGACATCGCTGGGAGCGTCGAACCCGCCGCCCTCATCATCGAGATTGGTTTCGACTATGCCGGCAATCTTTCTGGGGTCGACAATCACCATCGCAGCGCCAGCCCGGTCGGCAGGGTGGTAGATGGGAATTTCGTGCCGGGCAGGCGGGTCGTGGGGCTCGAAGATGTCGTGCATGCCGAGCAGCGAGGGCGGGTGGCGGCGGTTCAGTTCGATTAGGATCTTCTCAGCCCGGTGGAGATAGGTGTTGGAGGCGCCTACGGAGGTGGTAAGCACGATTCCCCCTCCAGCGGTTATATCCGCCGCCTCGACCACGGCCCAATGGAGTGGACCCAGAAAGCCGTAGCGGACAATCTGCGGCAACTGGGACAGGTGCATGTCCACGAAGCGCACCTGCCCGGAATTGATTTGGGATCGGAGCTTGGCGTTGGACTGATATGGGGTACGGAAGCTGATGGCCTCAGCCTCGGCGAGTGCGCCGTCCAGAGAGGGACCGGTTGAGGCGCCCGTGAGCACCCCGACCTTGAAGGGCCGGCCGGCGGCATGCTCCGCTTTCGCTTTCTCCGCCAGCGCCAGCGGAATGGATTTGCAGGCGCCGGCGGGGGTAAACCCGCTGAATCCAATCGTGGAACCATGCCCGATGAGGTCTGCCGCTTCTTCGGCAGCGAGCTTGGGATACGGAAAGGACATAAAATTCAGTCTCCTCTCGAATCGTGGCCGCCCCGGAGGAATAATTGCAGGAGTTCACGGGCGGCTCCAAATGAACTGGTCCGGCCCTGGAGTACCTGGGCCTCCAGGGCCGGTAGCCGGCGCTGGACGGCCGGATGGTGGCGGAAAGTGTCTTCCAGCCCCAGGTGAATGAGTTCGCGCATCCAGGCAAGGGCCTGCTGGCGGCGCTGTTTCTCGAAGAGACCACGCTCTTCGAGGTGGGCATGGTGGCGCAGCACGGTTTCCCAGATGGCGGGAATGCCCTCGCCTGTCAGGGCCGAGCAGGTAAGAACGGCTGGCGCCCAGCCGTCTTCGCCCAACGGGAACAGGTGCAAGGCTGAGGCATACTCGGCGCGCGCACGTTCGGCGCGGACTTTGTTGTCGCCATCCGCTTTATTGATGGCCATGCAGTCAACCATTTCGATGATGCCGCGTTTGATGCCCTGCAGTTCGTCTCCAGCGCCGGCGATCATGAGCAGAAGGAAAAAGTCGGTCATGGAGCGCACGGAGGTTTCCGACTGCCCTACTCCCACCGTTTCGACAAAAACATTGCGGAAACCGGCCGCTTCGCAGAGCAGCATGGTTTCGCGTGTCCGCCGGGCGACGCCACCGAGATGGCCGCGGGAGGGCGAAGGACGGATAAAGGCACGCTCGTCCGC
The DNA here is from genome assembly GCA_964460395.1 of uncultured Solibacteraceae bacterium. Lineage (GTDB taxonomy): Bacteria > Acidobacteriota > Terriglobia > Bryobacterales > Bryobacteraceae > CAYWQS01. Next base: position 90,016 of record CAYWQS010000020.1, read on the forward strand.
AGCAAGGCGCTCCATGCGGGTCTTGTCGCCAAGAATAGAACCGCCGGAGATGGGGCTCGAGGGGTCGATCGTAAGGACCGCCACTTTCTCCCCGCGGTCCTGAATAAGATACATGCCCAGGGCATCGATGAAAGTGGACTTCCCCGCACCCGGCACACCGGTGATTCCAACGCGGCGGGAGCCGCCGGTGTGGGGCAGAATTCGTTCCAGAATGCGGGCGGACAGTTCGCCATCAGCGGCGAGTTCACTTTCTATGACCGTAATGGCACGGGCGAGAACGACGCGGTCGCCAGCCAGAATGCCGTCGACGTACTGCTCCAGCGGGAGCCGGCCCCGCCGCCGGGCCGGTCCCGTTGCCGGGGATTGCGTGTCAGACGCGTGCCGCACTCGGATGATCCAGGAGTTTCCGCAGAATCTCTTGCGCGCAGACCGGGATCACCGTGCCGGGGCCAAAGACCCCTACCGCGCCCGCCTGATAAAGGAAGTCGTAATCCTGCGGGGGGATGACGCCGCCCACGACCACCAGAATGTCGGGACGGCCTAACTGAGCAAGTTCCTCCACCACCTCGGGGACCAGCGTCTTGTGGCCCGCGGCGAGGGTGGAGACACCGAGGACGTGCACGTCGTTCTCGACGGCCATTCGGGCAGCCTCCTTCGGTGTTTGGAACAGAGGACCGACGTCAACGTCAAATCCAAGGTCAGCGAAGGCCGTGGCCACCACTTTGGCCCCGCGGTCATGGCCGTCCTGGCCGATCTTGCAGATCAGGATACGCGGCCGCCGGCCTTCTTCTCTGGCGAAGGATTCGGCCATCTCCGCGGCTTTCTTGAATTCCGCGTCGGTCTGGCTTTCGGCGGCGTAGACGCCGGAAATGGTGCGGTTCACGGCTTGATACCGCCCAAACGCTTTTTCGAGCGCAAGGGAGATCTCCCCCAGCGTCGCACGTTTGCGGGCGGCTTGCACCGAGATCTCCAGCAGGTTGCCCTCCCCGGATGCTGCGCACTGGGTGAGAGCGGCCAGGGCGGCCTCGACAGCGGCCTGGTCGCGGCCAGCCTTCACTTGCTCGAGGCGCCGGATCTGCAATTCGCGCACTGCGGCGTTGTCCACCTCCAACACCTCGATCGGCTCTTCCTGGTCCAGCCGGTACTTGTTGACACCCACGATTACTTCGCGGCCGGAGTCGATCCGCGCCTGCCGCCGGGCGGCGGCTTCTTCGATGCGCATCTTCGGCAGGCCTGTTTCAATGGCCTTGGTCATGCCGCCCAAGGCTTCTACCTCCTGGATCAGGGTCCAGGCACGGTCCATCAGTTCCTTGGTGAGGGATTCGACGTAATAGCTGCCTGCCCAAGGATCGACCACACGGCAAATGCCAGTTTCTTCCTGCAGGTAGATCTGAGTGTTGCGGGCGATGCGGGCCGAGAAATCCGTTGGCAGGGCCAGCGCCTCATCGAGTGCGTTGGTGTGCAGCGATTGAGTATGGCCCAAAGCAGCCGCCATTGCCTCCACGCAGGTCCGGGTCACGTTGTTGAAGACATCCTGCGCCGTGAGCGACCACCCGGAAGTCTGTGAGTGGGTGCGCAGCGCCATGGATTTCGGGTTCTGCGGCTGGAACTGCTTCACCAGTTTCGCCCAGAGGACGCGCGCGGCGCGCAGCTTGGCGATCTCCATGAAATGGTTCATGCCGATGGCCCAGAAAAAGCTCAGGCGCGGCGCGAATTCATCGACCGAGAGTCCGGCCTGCAGGCCGGTGCGGAGGTACTCGAGCCCATCGGCCAGCGTATAGGCCAG
>CAYWQS010000021.1:0-83671 GCA_964460395.1 uncultured Solibacteraceae bacterium
GCCCGGACGGCCAGTCGTGACCTCTACGATGCGCACCAGTTGTTCACGAAGCGCCAGTTCGACCACGCGCGGCTCAGAGTGGCGTTCGTGGTCAATGGCGCGGTCACTCGAAAGGACTGGCGAACCGTCTCACCTGATGATGTCAGGGCGACGTCGGCTGAAGTTCGCAGCCAATTAATCCCCATGTTGAGGCGAGCCGCGATAGCCGGGGCCGAGGGGACCGACGCATGGGTAGCGCGGCTCGTGAGCGAATGCCGGGACGGGGTTACTTCGTTGCTGCCGTTCACCGAGGCCGAGCGGGAATTCCTCGACCGACTGCTCGACTACGGTGAAGTGGAGCCCACGCTGCTTACGGGCGACGCCGAGTTGGTAGAAAGGATCCGGCGGCACCCAGGCCTGGCGTGGAAGGCGCAGAACGTCCGGCAGTTCAAAAAAGGCAGCAAGATCTGAGTACCTGATTCAATCACGGGGATTATCGAGGGCCACGAGGGTAGGGCGTCGACGCCTCCGCACGCCCATCAGTCTTTGAGAACTCTAAAGTTGCAGTTTAGAATTCTCACATCCGTGTGGAGGTGCCTCCCGGATGCTGATCATGCTGGGCCGGCCAGGAACGGCCGCACCTCGACTTCCGGTTTCAGTGCTCCGACCCGTCGGCGGCGAGCTTCGCGCCACGTCGAAGTAATGGACCTCGATGATCCAAAAGCCAGCGACGTACTTTTTCGATTCGAGGAAGGGCCCATCGGTGAACATCGCCTCTTCAACTCGGTTGCCGATCACGATGGCCGTGTCGGGCGCCGCGGGGCCGCTCGCCAAGACCCAGTGGCGCTCCGCCCGGAACCTGCTCTCGGGGCGCTCGAGGGGCGACCGACCGGCGATGCTCGGGGACGCTTCACAACGCATGTATAGGGCGATCTGATTTTTCTTCGTCTCCTGTTTCGCGAGACGACGAGAAACCACGAGGGGCGGAAACGACCGCGCGCGTGCGCGCGGAAGCACGTGGAATTCCAGTCTGATCGGCGATGTGAACTGCCGCCCTTTCGGCCCCACGACAGTGTCCGAAGTGCGTCCAAACTCGAAAAGATCCGCCAACTGAGTCCAAACTGGGTCCAGATCGTGGTCGCCTAAGTCTTTTTTTCAGTAAGAGATGCTCCTAAGTGATTGACTTGTCAGCATTGGGGTGCAAGAGGTCCCGGGTTCAAATCCCGGCGACCCGACCAATCAATTCATACCTATCAGTGGCGACTCTGGCTCTACGCCAATTCCAGCGGCCCCCCCGAGCTTTCTAGGAACATAACGCCTGCGCACGCAGCCGACAGTCTCCAAAGTTACAAATCCTTAGGACTGTCAGGCGATGGTTTCTGTTTTGGTGTGAAATCCCTCGGTGATGCCGTCGCGGCTGAAGCGGCACAACCGGCTCATCTCTTCCGGCCAAGCGTGTATCGTTTGGTGCATTGCTGGAAGAAGCTTCAAGCGCTGAGGCTCTTCAGATATGGCGCGCTGTCGCGCATCAGGTCCAGGTTCATTTCAACGTAGTAGTTTTGGACGCCACCCTTTTTTGCCGCCTGGAAGAGCCGCTTCCAGTCCACAACACCTTTTCCGATCGGAGCGGTACGCTTGGCCTCGGCGTCCCAGTCGGCCAAATGCAGCGACAAGAATCGGCCGGGGTGCTTCTCCATATAGTCCGCTGCGTGGAAACCGATGTTCACCACCGCCACCTGGAACTGCATCTGCACGAGCTTGGCATCCAGGCGTTGCAGCAATTCATCGTAAATCAATATCCCTTCCAACCGCGAGAACTCGCCGTGGTGATTGTGGAAGGCGCACCGGAGACCGGCCTGCCGGATCTTGGCCGCCGCGGTGTTCAGATCACCGGCGGCCTTGCGCCAATCGTCGAGGGTGGCCGCCTTTGGCAGGCCGAAGCTCGAGAGAACCATCTGGCGCAATCCCAGCTCTTTGGCGAAAGCGATCCGCTCGTCCAGATTCTCGCTGAACTCGCGAGGGCCGTAGTGGCAACTGTCGCAACGCAAGCCTGCATCGGTGATGATGCGCTTCATTTCAGCGGCGGTGAGCTTGGCCAACGGGCCGAAGCCCGAGCTCACATACCCGGGCGGTGAACACATCTCGACACTGCCGTAGCCCATTGCCGCCATCTGCTTCAGGGTTCCGGGGAAGTCCTGCGCCAGCATCTCGCGAATCGGGTAAACCTGGAATCCGATCGGCTGGCCCAGGGGCGCCGCCTTCGCCCCGGGCCACAGCGCGGTAACGCCCGCCCCCGCCAAAAAGCTTCTCCGTGTCGAAGTCGTCATAATTCCCATCCCTTTCGATATTCGCGGTATAGATACTGATTGGCCTCAGGGGCATTTGTGATTCTCATCGCATTGTTGTCCAGCACCACCTTGCGGCCGGCGCGTAACGAAACGGTGCCCAGCGTCACCGCATCGGAGATGCCGCGGGCATTCAGGAAATTGCCGGGCGACGGATCGCCGCCCTGAAACGCCTTCACCCAAATCGCTGCGCGCTCGGCCTGTGCGCCCGCGCTTCTTCGTTGGGGTGGGGCTTCCCCCGGGAACAGAGGCTCGATCTTCCCTTTTGCGGCAAGTTGCGGATTCTGGCCGTTGAAGCCGGCGAAGATCATGCCCTGCGTGCCGGCGAACAAAATCCCTTCAATCGGCCAATCCACATTGGCCGCCTCCAGCTCATCCGGCAGACGGGGCTTGATACCACCGTCGTACCAAAAGAGCTCCGGGGCGCCGGCCGCAAACTTGAAGCGGATCGTGCAGGCTGCCGGATAAGCGAAATCGTTCTTGACGCGCTTGCTCACCTGCTCCTCGATGGTGTTGGTGTGGGTCGCCCAGGCATCCGCGCTGAGCGGAGTTCCCAGATTCAACTCGGTAAACACGGGCCAAAGACTGTAGATGCCCATGTCCGCCATCGAACCCCCGCCGAACTCATACCAACCCCGGAATGTCGCGTGGGTGTATTGCGGGCTGTAAGGCCGGTCTAGGGAAGGCCCCAGCCAGAGTTCCCAATCGAAGCCCGGCGGAATAGGGGCGGCGTCGGGGATCTTCGTGTACTGCGGCCACACGGGCCGGTTCGACCAGTTGTGGATTTCCCGCAACGTGCCGATCGCCCCTTCCTTGATGCGCGCACAGATGCGCCGGTTGCCCTCCCCGGCCCCGTAGGGCAGAAAGTGTGTAGGTGCTTTGGTCTGCCGGGCCGTCTCGATCACGAGGCGGGCCTCGTACATCCGGTTCGCCAGGGGCTTGTGCATCACCACCCCCAGACCTTTTTTCATGGCTGCGACACTGACGGTGGCGTGCAGGTGGTCCGGCGTCATCACCTTCACGGCGGTAATATCCTTCTCCTTGTCCAGCAGTTCGCGGAAATCGGCGTAGGTGGTGACAGACCGGAACTTGTCCACTCCGCGCTGCTGCGCGTAGTAGGTGTCGATCACTTCCTTGCCGATCTCGCGCCCCCCCGGGCATCCGGATTCATTCGCCTGCCAATCGGGCTGCTTCAGGATGCGGCGGATCTGGTTCCGGATCGACCCCTTCCCCCACTCGACGTAATCGTTCGAATTCCGGTTGGGGTCACAAACGGCCACGATCTGGATCTGAGGACTCGCCAGGAGTCCTTCCAGTTCCGTGAAGCTCTGCGTGCCCATGCCAATGTGGGCCAGCGTGATCTTGTCGCTCGGTGCAACGAACCCAGCGCCACCAAGAACGTGGCGCGGCACAATGGTAAACGCGGCGGGTGCTGCGGCGGAGCGCAGGAACCCCCGGCGGCTGCTTCCCTGAGACATCGGGACGCCTCCTGTCTGGGCTGAGTATATAGTAGCTATGCCATGCTGGGCGGAGGCCGGTTCATGATGGGTACCCGGTATCTCATTTGGGCGATTGCTGCGGTGGCGATTTGGGCTGCGCTGGCCTACCTCGCGCGGCGGATGGTTTTTCACCCCATGCCGCAGGGTGATCAACCGTATGGGATTGAGGACAGGCTCGGCGTGGTGGATGTCTGGATCCCCCTGGCGGGTGGCGAACGGCTTCACGCGTGGTGGCGGCCTGCGGACAACGCGCGACTCACAACGCTCTTCCTGCATGGCAATGCGGGGAACCTGTCGCACCGGGAGGACATTGCTGCGCTGCTGCCTGCGGCGGGCTCATCTGTATTGCTTTTGGACTACCGCGGCTATGGGCGCAGCACGGGCGCGCCAAGCGTTGCCGGCGTAGTCACGGATGCCCTCGCCGCCTACGGTTGGTTGCGCCAGCGCGGGGTCTCGGCGGACCGGCTCGTGCTCCACGGTGAATCGCTGGGCACGTCCGTGGCGCTGCAGCTGGCCGCGCAGCAGCCTTGTGCCGCCCTGGTGCTCGAGGCTCCGTTCACGTCGCTCAGCGACATGGCTGGAACTGTGCTTCCCTTCCTGGGCCGCACGATCATCTGGGGCCTGGACAGCCGCGCTGCCATCGCGAAGCTGCGCGTGCCGGTCTTGCTGATCCACGGAACGGACGATGAGATCGTGCCATTCCGCATGGGACAGGAGCTTTTGGAGCGAGCCTCGCCGCCGAAGGAGCTCTTTGCTGTAGAAGGGGCGCACCACAACGACCTTCGCGAGGTGGCGGGTCCGGAGTACGTTAGGCGGCTATCCGCTTTCTACCGCACATTTGTGCGGTGACACAATGACGAAGTGATGAACCGGCGAACTTTGCTCACCCTGCCAATCGCTGCTGCCGCCGCCCAACCCCCACCTGAACGCTTGCGGGCCTTCGGTCTGCAGTGGCGGGCGCCGATCCCCAGTGATTGGCGCGTGCGGAACGAAGCGGGCGGCGAGGTGCTTGATCTTCTGGTGGCCCGTCCTCAACAGGCCAATCCGCGCCGGCCTTTTCAGTACGCGCTGGCCGAAACCCAGCCGCTGGCGCGTTTCACTTTGCAGGTGGAGGTGCGGCGCCAACCGAAGACGGGCTCGCTGATCCTGGTCTACGCCTGGCGGGATAGCGCGCACTTCAACTACCTGCACCTGTCCGATGATGCGGCCTCGAGAGTGCCAGTGCATAACGGCGTCTTCCACTGCTACGGTGGCGATCGGGTCCGGATAAGTTCCACCGAAGGGGCCAGCACACTTCCCACCGAAGGTTGGCACGCCGTCAGGATGAGTTACGATGCCTCGGCCGGCACACTCGAGGCGTGGGTGGACGGCCGCACCAGCCCATCGCTGAAGGCCGTGGACCTCAGCCTGGGGGCGGGCTTGATCGGCGTTGGCAGTTTCTTCAATACAGGAAGTTTCCGCGGCCTCAAGCTGATGGAAGGCTGAGGTTCGTCATTCAACCGCGCCAGGAAGGAAATAGCCTTTGCGCGCCAGAACACGCGCCTGCCCCAACCGCTGCCGTGTTTCGCGGGCCAGCGATACGTCGATATCGCGGCGTTCTCCTGGCGAGCCCTGCGGCATCGAGTAATACACCACGTAGCGGTTCCGCAGGCGCGCCATCATGGCGGCGAAGTCCTGCCGCGGGTTTAGCGCCTCCCTTAGTTCGCAGCCGGAACGGGCGGCCGGTTTTTCTACCCCAGGCCTGTTGCGCCTGCGTCCTTCGGGTTCGAGCAAAAGCCCGCAAAGAACCGTGTCCGTCTTCCACAAACGGTTGGTGACGTCGTCATCGGAGACACCCTTTTCACCTTGGTTGTCGGTGATGACCAGGATGGCGCGCCGGCGGCCGGTATCTTCCACCCGGCTGAGAAGCGCAGCGCTGCGCATAACGGATTCGTGCAGTTCCGTGCTGCCGCGGAAGGGTTGCGGTACTACGCCGAACCGGATGGCCTGCTCCACTTCCTTCAAGTCTTCACTGAAAGGCAAGATCAGGAAAAGCCGGTCGTTAAAGCCCGCCACCGCCACCCGGTCTCCCTGCCGGAGATGTGCCAGCGCCTCCTTGGCGGCCGCAGCCACCTCTGCCACACCACGTTCCATGCTGCCGCTCATGTCGAACAACAACACGAGGTCGAGGAAAGCCTCCTCGCGCAACACCTTCAGGATCTCCACCGGCTTCCCGTTGTCCTTGAGGATGAAATCTGCGCCCGTCAAGCCCGGCACGGGCGTGTTGCCGAGAAGCACTTCGAGATCCACGCGCACCCAATTCACTTCGGCGCGAAACGTGGTGCCCGCGTCCTGGGCGAACAGGGCTGCGCTCAGGCAGAGACTGAGCACAGCAAGAGACAGCCTCATGGTTTTCAGAGTGCCACAGCGTCCGTAGTTACGGAAGTAACTTCAACGCCGCGTTCGGGTAGCGGCCGGAGTGGCGGGAGGCGCAGATCCATCGGGAATCATGTAACCGCGGCGCGCCTTTACTGTGGCGCTGGGGAACCTCTCTTTGCTGCTGCCGGCAAGTTCGACGCGAATCTGCCGCCGCTCACCCGGCGTCCCCTCAGGCATGCTGTAGTAAAGGCCGTAACGGCTTCGCAAGCGCTCCACAAGGATGGCGAAGGCGTCGCCTGGCTGGTCTGTGGCAACAATGTCGCCGCCTGACTGCTCCGCTACCTTGTTCATGCCCACGCTCATCAGCGAATTCATTACGGTGCCCGACGGCGACCAGATGATGCCCCGGCGGCTGCGGGGGAAGGTCGCCGGCATGCTGTCCGCCGGGCTGTCCACAATCAAACCGGTGGCTGTGGCGTCCGCCTCCCACAGGAGGCGGATGACACTGTCCTCGCTGCGAGTACGCTGGCCCTTGTTGTCAGTGATGACCACGATGGCACGGCGGCGGTCGCCTGGCTTCTCGCGCATAAACTCGATCGCGCCGTCGGCGATTGCGTCCAGCAGGTGGGTGCCACCGCTGAATGGCTGCGTCAGGACGCGCTCTTCAATTGCCGCCACGACGGCGTCGTGATCCTTCGACAATGGCATGGCCACCGTGGTGGTGGTGGTGAAGTACAGAACGCCAACACGGTCGCCGTCGCGCAACTGGGCCAAGGCCCGTGTAGCCGACTGCGCTACCTTCTCCACGACCGGGCGCATGCTGCCGCTGACGTCGAACACGAGCAGCAAATCCAGGGGGGCGTTTTCCGCGTAGAACCCCGATAGTTCCCGCGGCGCGCCGTTGTCGAAGACCTGGAAATCTTTCGCCTTCAACCCGGTGATGGCCCGGTTGCCCATCAGAACTTCCGCGTCGACGCGCACCAGGTTGACGTCGGAGCGAAAGAGCGCGGGCTCCTCTTCGGGTTTCACCTCGCGCCACTGCGCCACCGCCGCAGCCGCCATCAGGAACACGAACGCTTTCCGCATCGCCGCCTCCGGTGTTTAGATACGCGCCGGGGGACGCCAGGTTTCCGAAACCTGCGGGAAACACGGAACTTCCCGGCCGGTTGCTATCCTGGAAGAGATCTCCCGGCTCTCATCCCTATGTTTTTGAAAATCCTCGCGCATCCGATCTTTGTCAACTTGAATTTTCACATGCCGATGGTGGTGGACCTGTCGCACCCGCTGGTATTGCTGGCGGGCGAGAACGGTTCGGGCAAGTCCACCCTGTTGTGGTCGATCTATTACGCGCTGAAGGGTGAGGAGTTGGACGGATACGTTTACCGCTGGGACAGTAAGCCCGAGATTCCCAAGGCGTTTCTGTTCGATGCGGAACAACACAATCCGCGCATGCACCCTGAACTCTTCAACCACAACCCGAAAATGAAGGAGTTCGTCACCATGGCCAGCCACGGCCAAGTGATGCTTTCGATGTTCAAAGAGACCTTTCCGTCCCTTCCGGAAGGAACAGTGCTTCTGCTGGACGAGCCGGAGATGGCGCTCTCCACCTCCAACCAGCGCCGGGTATTGAAAATGATGATGGAGCTGGTGGACCAGAAGAAGTTTCGCATTCTGTGCGCCACGCACTCGCCCGTGTTTATTGAAGCGCCGGAAACGTACGTCATCAACCTGGACAACCACATCAACAAGAACGTCGTGCCCGAAGACATGGGCGTACCTGGCTCCAGCACGATTCAATAGAATTGCTCCCGATGGTTCGCAACACCCTGCTGGACTACTTCCGGACCGTCGCCGGCCAGCAGGGCGAGTATCTCGTGTACGACGACGGGTTTCGCCCGCGCAGCTACACCTATCCGGATCTGGCGAGGGCGGCGGGCAACTTCGCGGCGCGCCTGGAACAGGCGGGCATCGGTCCAGGCGACAGGGTACTGCTGTGGAGCGAAAACCGGCCTGCGTGGGTGGCCGCGTTTTGGGGTTGTGTGCTGCGTGGTGTGGCGCTGGCGCCTATCGATGAGCGGCACTCTCTGGATTTCCTCCGGCGTGTGGAAGCAGTGGTGCAGCCCAAGGCGATTTTGGTGGGCGATGCGGTGGAGATGCCGCAGGATTTCACCGCTGCCGCGCCGTTGTGGCGCCTGTCGGAACTGGACTGGAGTTCAGAACTGCCCTACACTCCAGTCGACGCGAAGCCGGACGATACCGTCGAGATTCTGTTCACCTCCGGTGCGACGGCGGAGCCCAAGGGCGTGGTGATTTCGCATCGCAACATCCTGGCCAACATCATTCCGGTCGAGGGGGAGGTGCTGAAGTACCGTAAATATGCCCGCCCGTTCTCGCCTATCCGATTTCTGAATCTGTTGCCGCTCAGCCATATGTTTGGCCAGGCGATGGCTATCTTTATCCCTCCCATGTTGGCTGGCACGGTGGTGTTCCAGCGCAGCCAGGCGCCGCAGGAGATCATCCGGCAGATCCGCGAGCGGCGGATTTCGGTGCTGGTGTCGGTCCCCAAGATCCTGGAGGTGATCAAAGAATACCTGGGCGGCGTGCACCCCGAGTGCCTGACACCGGCCCCGGAGGGTGAGAAGTTCTGGTGGCGGTGGTGGCGCTACCGGCGGGCCCACCGCCTTTTTGGTGCAAAGTTCTGGGCGTTCATCGTGGGAGGGGCTGCACTGGAACCGGACCTCGAGAGCTTCTGGGGCAACCTGGGCTGGGTCGTGATTCAAGGCTACGGTCTGACGGAGGCGGCTCCAATTGTCACGTTGAATCACCCGTTTCATGCCAAGCGCGGGACAGTTGGCAAACCCATCCACGGGGTTGAAATCCGCATCGCCGAGGACGGGGAGATTCTGGTGCGTGGCGGCAATGTCACGGCCGGCTACTTCCGGAACGAGGCAGCGACGCGGGAGGCTTTCGAGGACGGCTGGTTCCACAGTGGGGACATCGGCGAGTTGGATTCCTCCGGACGGCTGATCATCAAGGGCCGCAAGAAAGAAATGATCGTGCTGCCGGACGGCAGCAATGTATTTCCGGAAGATGTCGAGCGGGTGTTGAACGCTCTTCCAGGCGTGAAGGAAAGCGCAGTGGTGGGGTTGAAGATGGAAGGCGGCGAGCGGGTACACGCGGCGCTGGTGCTGGAATCTGGCACGGATCCCGAAGAAGTGCTCCGGGCGGCGAATGCCAGCCTGGAAGAGCACCAGAAATTGCGCGGTTACACGGTGTGGGCGGAACGAGAATTGCCTCGGACTGAAGGCACGCGCAAGCTGAAGCGCGCCGAGATCCGCAAGCGCCTGAGCGGAGAGGCCCCGGCGGCGTCCACGCTGCCGCAGGACCCTGTGGAGGCGTTGCTGGCCAGGTATTCTGCCGGCCGGACCGTCACTGCGGGCACGACACTCGACGACTTGGGGCTTTCCTCATTGGACCGTATCGAGTTGATGGTGGCTCTGGAGCAAAAGCTGGGCGTTCCGGTGGACGAGGGCGCGTTTGCGGAAGCGCGCACGGTGGCTGATCTTGAAAAACTCCGCCAGGCGGAGAAGAGTGCGGCGGCGCCAGCGGAGGAAGCGATCGATTTTCCGCGCTGGAACCGGCACTGGTTCTTGCAAGCGCACCGCCTGTTTCACCTCAACCTGTGGATTCTGAATCTGGCACGGCTGTTCGCGTGGGTGCGAGTAGAAGGAAAAGAGCATTTGCGGGACCTGAAAGGACCGGTCCTGTTCGCGGCCAATCATCAGGGCTACTTCGATGTGCCAGTGCTCTTTCTGGCCATGCCGTGGAAGTGGCGAAGGCGGCTGGCGCCCACCATGCGCAAGGAGTTCTTCGACGCGCATTTTAGCCCTCAACGCTTCCCTTGGTGGAAGGTGTTCACCAATCGGCTGAACTATTACCTGTCTTGCCACGTGTTCAACGCGGTGCCCATCCCGCAGAGGGAGATTGGCGCGCGCGGCGCGCTTCGGTATCTCGGGGAAATTACGGCGGAAGGCCAGTGCCCCTTGATCTTCCCCGAGGGCAAGCACAGCCACGACGAGACGATCCACCGGTTTCAGCCTGGCGTGGCGATGATGGCTGTGCGTTTAGGAGTGCCGGTAGTGCCGGTGCGCATTCGCGGGTCGAACCGCGTGCTGCACCCTGCCTGGAAATTTCCCCGGCCGGGAGTGGTGCGGGTGAAGATCGGAGCACCCGTACAGCTGGAGGGGCATGATTACGGAGAATTGGCGCTGATCCTTGAAGAGACCGTGCGGGCCATGTAAGATGCGGGGGACATGATGCGGTGGTGTTTGCTGGTGCTGGGGACGGTGGCGTGTCTGGCGGCGCAGACGGGATCGCGGCAGGCGCAGCAGGCGTATGAACGTGCCGTCCGGCTGGAGGATCAGGGCAAGGTGGACGAAGCGCTCGCGGCCTACGACGCAGCGTTGCAGGCCGAACCTGGGCTGGCCGGGGCACTGCGGCGGCGCGGGGCGCTGCTGCTGGGCAAGGGCCGCGCATCCGACGCCGAGCGCGACTTGGCGGCGCTGGTCAGCCTGCGCCCCAACGATGGCGAAGCCTGGAAGCAGCAAGGCGATGCGCAAATTGCTCAGGGCAAGACACAATCCGCAGTTGCTTCCTACCGGGCAGCGATCGCTCGGGGATTTGTGAACGACGGTTCCTGGCGTGCGCTTGGGTTCGCATTGCTGCAGGGTGGGCAGGCCAAGGAGGCCATCGACGCATTTTCGCAATCCGTCAAACTGCGGCTCGACCGTCCGGAAACCTACCTGCTGCGCGGGCGGGCCTATGCGGCGCTGGGCCGGCATCGCGACGGCATGGAGGACTTCGAGCGCGCCATCTATCTGGCCCCCAACTATCCCGAGGCCCATTTCGAAATGGGCGTGGCGCAAGGCAACATCGGGCAGTTTGAGCGCGCGGTGAGTTCGTTCAACAATGCCCTGCGGCTGCGGCCGGACTACGCCGACGCGCTGGCATACCGCGGCGCGGCCCTCGACGTATTGGGCAAGTCGCAGGAAGCACTGGCCGACTACGAGGCCGCGCTCAAGCTCGACCCCAAACTGACTCGCGTCTACATGGGCCGTGGCGACCTGTACGCCAAGCTGGGGGAGCACCAGAAGGCGCTGGCCGACCGGGAGGCGGCTCTGCAGTTGGAACCGAACAACGCCGCTATTTGGGTGGCGCGCGGCAGTTCGCACCACGCGCTGGGGCAGCACGAGAAGGGCTTCGCGGATCGCACGCGCGCCATCGAGTTGGAGCCCAAGCGTGCCGAAACCTGGCTGGCGCGCGGAAGCGCATACTATCTCACCGGGCAGGATGAGCGCGCGCTGTCAGACTTGCGGCAAGCGGCGAAACTGGATCCAACATCAGCGGAGGTGCGGGAGGTGCTGGCCAAAGCCGAACAGCGTGTGGCGCAGGCGCAAGCCGCGCCGGCTCCGGTGGCGGTGGTAGCGCCAGAGCCTGTGACGGCGACGCCGCCGAAACCGCTCGAACCCGCGCCGCAACCCACGCAGGCATCCCGGCCACCCCAGCCTCAGACCGTGGAGCGGCCGCCGGAGCCGCCGTCTGCGCCGCAACCGAAGCCGGCAGCGGACCCGCGCGCCGCGGAAGCGCGCCATCAGGCGGGCCGCCGGTTCGTGCAAGCAGGCCAGTGGGATGAGGCGATTGCCGAGCTGGACCAGGCACTGGCGCTTGCGCCGGGACATGCCATGGCGCTCAACGCCCGCGGGTATTGTTATTTGCGCAAGCGCGAGTACGAAAAGGCGCGCGCCAATTTCGACGCGGCCATCGCCGCCAAACCGGATTACGCCAACGCTTACCAGAACCGCGCCGCGCTGCATCGCGCCATCGGTGACACCGCCGCCGCCGCGCAGGACGCGGCCCGCGCGGCCGAATTGCTGCGCCGTTAGCGCGGGCTACTGGAAGTAGCCGTTGACGTCGAGGATCAAGTGGGTGGTTCCGGCCACAAACACGCTCACGGCCCCGTTCGTGCCAGCGGGCACGATGGCCGCGTTGGCGATGACGGCGCCGTTGAACGAGTTCAGGGTGGAGACCACGGGCTGCGAGGCGCCGGCCGGCCACATCGTGAGCCACGGCAGGCTGCCCGCCGGCACGACCGTCACATTCACCGAGTAGGCTTTCGCCGTGGTCGGGATGCCGCAGGCGCTCTGCGTCACCGGGAAGCTGCGTGTGCTGTTTGCGCTCAGAATCGGGCCGCCGAGTGGTCCCGCGGCGTTGCGCGTATCCAGCACCCGGCAGGGGCTGACCGGGTAGAACGACAAGGCCCCGGCGCCGCCGGCCGGCCCGAAGTGCCCGTTCACGTCCATCAGTACATGGGTGGGGTTGGAGGCAAAGACGCTCACCGACCCGTTCGTCCCCGCCGGCACCACTGCGGCATTGGCGACGACGCGCCCGTTCCAGGAGTTGAGCGTCGAAACCGGCGGCTGGCTGGAGCCGCCCGGCCAGGTGGTCAGATAGCCGAGGAAACCGGAGGGCACCACGGTGAAGTTCGCGGCATAGGCGGTCGCGTTGGAGGCGATCGGACAGACGCCCTGCGGGACCGGGAAGGTGCGGGTTTGGGCCGTGCCCAGGATCGGTCCTCCGAACGTGCCCGTGGCCCAGCGCGTGTCCACCACGCGGCAAGGGGTATCCACGTAGAACGAGGATCCCGCGGAGGGATCGAAATAGCCGTTGATGTCGATAATGACGTCGGTGGCGTTGGTGACGAAAACGCTCACGGCGCCGCCGGTGCCGGCCGGGACGATGGCGGCATTGGCCAGGACGTCGCCCCCAAGGGAGTTGAGGGTGGAAACGGTGGGCTGGGTCTGGCCGGTGGGCCAGAGGGTGAGCCAGCCGAGCGGCCCGCGCGGCACGACGGTGACATTCAGCGAATAGGCCTGAGCCGTCGAGGGGATGCCGCAGCTGCTTTGCGGAACGGGGAAGCTCCGCACGGTGTTCCCCGCCAAGTGCGGGCCGCCGAAGGGGCCCACGGCGCCGCGGGTGTCAACGACCCGGCAGGGTGTGACGGACACAAAGCGCAGCGGCGGGGGTCCGCTGGCGGCGGCCTGCGTGACGGTGACCGTCTGGTTGGCGAGGGTAATCGTCGCCGTTCTGGGGGAGGTGTTCGGATTCTGCTGCCACTGGACGGATAGCGTGGCGTTCGAAGAACCGGTGGCTGGGGTGGCGCTGAGCCAGGCGGGAGCGCTGCTGACGGGAGCCCACGGCTGGAGCGGCGTGGTGGTGGTGAGCGAGACGTTGCTGCTGCCCGCGGTGGCAGGCACGTTGAGGCTCGTTGGGGAGAGCACGTAGGAGCCCAGGTTCACCGTCTGGACGGGAGTCAGGTAGCTCCCGCCAGGCTGCGCCAGTTGCCCACTGTCATTTCTGCCCCAGGACCAGACAGTGCCGTCGCTCCGCACGGCGACACTAAAGCCGTCTCCGGCAGCGATAGAGACGACGGAGTTCAGGCCGAGGGTGGCCACGGGCGCGTCGCTGAACGCTCTGGCGCGGGTCCCGTTCCCGAGTTGACCGAAGTCGTTCTCACCCCACCCAAGAACATCGCCAAACGACCTGAGAACGAGGGAATGAGATCGCCCGATTGAAGCCAGACTGCCTGAACTGACCTGGTCGAGCCTGGTAGGTACGTTCGGAGCCCCGGAACCCCACTCCCACACGCTGCCGTCGCTGCGGATGCCAATACTTCGAGACTCCCCGGCCCAAATGGAAGCGACACTAGTAATGGAAGGTACCTGAACCGGCTGCAAACGCCTGGTATCGGTCCCATCGCCCAATTGGCCGCTTCCGTTCTCTCCCCAAGCCCACACGGTCCCGTCCGTCTTGAGAGCCAGGGAGTGGTAGGCTCCGGCGGCGATCGCCTTGACTTGAGTCAATCCTGGAACCTGTATGGGTGTGAGCCTCCTCGTGGTCGTTCCATCGCCCAGTTGGCCGTAGTCGTTCGCTCCCCAGGCCCACACGGTCCCGTCGGTTCTGAGCGCCAGGCCATGCTCCAGTCCCGCAGCAACCGCAACCACCTGTGTGAGTCCGGAAACCGCCACGGGGATCAGGCGCTGGTTGGTGGTGCCATCGCCTAGCTGACCGCTGGAATTGCGGCCCCAGGCCCACACCGTGCTGTTTGTTCTTACACTCAGGCTGAAGTTGAACCCGGCGGCCATCGCTGTGACTGCGCCAACCTCAACGATCTCCACCGGCTGCTTGTCGGTCCCGGTGAGAAGTTCAGGATCGCTGACGCGCTTGTAGTTGTGGTCCCCCCACGCCCAAAGCGAGCCGTTGTTTTTCAGGATGAGGACATGAGACCAGGAAGCCGAGGCTTTGGCCGCGCCGGAAACACCGGAGACGATCACCGGCGTCGTCCGGTCACCAAAAATGCCGGTGCCGGTCTGACCGAAACCATTCTGGCCCCAACCCCATACGGTTCCGTCGGCTCGAACGGCAATCATGGAGTCAAAGCCGATGGCCAGCGAAGCCGGGGCGGTGATGCCAAGCACCTGGACCGGGACGGAAGATGCCCTGATGGAGGGATCGCCAGCCTGTCCGAAGTAATTGCTATCCCAGGTCCAGACAGATCCGTCGCTCTTCACCGCCGCGAAGGTGAAGGCACTGCCGAATCCGCCTGTAGCCAATCTGACAAAATCGGCGGAGCCGGGCAGTTGAAACGGCGACAGCGCATCGTTCGAGAGGCCGCTCCCCCAGATCCAGATGGTGCCGTCTCTCCGCAGCGCGTGGCTTCTCGTAGCGCTCGCGGCAACTGCCACAACATCTGTCAGCAGATTGACCGCAACGGGCGAGAACCGGCTCTCTGTCGTCCCATCGCCCAGTTGCCCGGAGGCGTTCCAGCCCCAAGCCATCACCGTGCCATCGCTTCTCAGCGCAAGGCTGTGCAGAGATCCGGCGGCAATCGCCACGATCTGGGAGAGCCCGGTGACTTGCACTGGCAAGTTGCGGTCGATTCCCGTGCCATCTCCGAGTTGGCCGTCGCCATTGGACCCCCAGGCCCAAACAGTGCCGTCGCTCTTGAGAGCCAGACTGTGATACCCGCCTGCGGCAATGGCCACCACTCCGGTAAGGCCCGACACTTGGACCGGGCTGGCCACCGCAGAAGAGAAAGCGCCGTTGCCCACCTGCCCTGACTGGTTCGCGCCCCAAGCCCAGACCGTGCCGTTACTGCGCCGGGCCAGTGCGTGCGATTGACCGGCGGCCAGTTCCACGACGGTCGTCAGGCTGCCCACGCGGACCGGTGCCGGCTGATCCACCTGATTCCCGTTTCCTAACTGGCTGTTGGAGTTACGCCCCCAGGCCCAAACAGTTCCGTCGTTCTTGAGGTGGAGATGAAAACCGTCGCCCGCCGCCACTCGCACTACGGGGGCGGCGGCGCCGGCAGCCTGGCGCACGGTGACGGTTTTGCCGGCCACCGTCACCGAACCGAATCGCTCATAAACCGAAGTGTTGGCGGTCCAGCTCAAGGTAAGAGAACCAGCTCCGGTCCCGCTCAATGGATTCACGGTGAGCCAAGGCACGGTTGAACTGGCAGTCCAGCCAAATGTGGGCGCATCGGTGGAGAGAGTAACAGCCTGGCTCCCGGCGCTTGCCGAAGCAGTGATCGCGGCTGGTGTTACTGCATACGCGCCGAGATTCGTCAGCGTGGCAGTTAAGTATTGGGCCCCGGCGGCGCCGGTGAGGCCTGCCTCATTGCTGCCCCAGACCCAAACTGAACCGTCCGTGAGGACGGCCGCACTGGTAATGGCGCCAGCGGACATCGACAGGGCATTCTGAGGCAGGGAAACTTTCTGTGGACTGGGGCGGAAGAAGGAGGTCCCATCCCCAAGTTGTCCAAACTGGTTGTCCCCCCAGGTCCAGAGAGTTCCGTCGTTCCGAAGTGCTATCTGATGGGACTGGCCGGCCGAAATCGTTGCCAGCCCTGTCGGGGCGTTGATCTTGATCGGGGCATTGGTTTCAGGGCTGTAGGAGTTCGCCTGAGAGGTGTCCGAAGCGAGGCGGCCCCAGAACCAAACGCTCCCATCCCCCGCGACGGCAAAGCTCCTCCCGCCTCCAGCCGCAATACTGACGATTCCAGAAAGCCCTGCCACTGGAGCCGGGGTGGAGCGTTGAATGACGGTTCCATCACCCAACTGACCTGAGGTGTTCGAACCCCAAGCCCACACGGTCCCGTCGTTCTTTCTCGCCAGGCTATGGCCGGACGAAGCCGAGATGGCGGTGATACCCGTAAGTCCAGTGATTTGTACTGGCGTCAAGCGATTGGAAGTCGTGCCATCGCCAAGTTGGCCTTCGGCGTTTAAGCCCCACGCCCAAACCGTCCCGTCATTGCGCAACGCCAGCGCGTGGAAGCCACCTGCGGCAATCGCCACGACTGAGCTCAATCCTGAGATCTGGGCTGGAACAGCCCGGTTGTTGGTGGTGCCGTCACCGAGTTGCCCGCTGGTGTTTTCGCCCCAGGACCAGACGGTCCCGTCATTTCGAAGCGCGAGGCTGAATGCAGAACCCGCAGCCACGGCGGCCACGTTGGACAGTCCTGAGACCAAAGCGGAAGTTGACCGGCCGATGAGGGTGCCATCTCCGAGCTGGCCGGAGCCGTTGCCGCCCCAAGACCAGACCTCTCCGTTCTTGAGCGCCAAAGCGTGGTAGTAGCCCAGGGAAATCGACGACACGCCAGTGATTCCTGCGTACTGGACGGGGAACACGGTAGCTCCGGCCGTTCCGTTCCCCACCTGGCCGAACCAGTTGACACCCCAGACCTGGATGGAGCCATCCAGCTTGAGCACCACACTGAATCGGACGCCAGCAGCTACAGCCGCTGCCGCTGTGACCCCGGCTGCCTGGACAGGGGAGTTACGCGGAACCACCGTGCCATCCCCGAGCTCGCCGTAAGTGTTCAGACCCCACGTCCGGACTGTTCCGTCCGAACGCAGGACCAGCGTGTGGTTGGAATTGGTCCGCACAAGGGTCACCGAAGAAAGGGAGGTAATCTGCGTTGGCGTCAGGCGGTCGGTCTGGGTGCCGTCGCCCAATCCCCCGCCGTTGTAGCCCCAGGCCCAAAGACTTCCGTCGGACTTGTGGGCGAAGCTGCGGAGTTCACCTGCGGAAATGCCCGTAACTCCCGTCAATCCGCTCACCTGCACCGGAGTAAAGCGGCTCTCGGTTGTTCCGTCACCCACTTGCCCGTTGCTGTTGTTGCCCCACGCCCACACAGTCCCGTCGTTCTTCAGTGCCAGGTTATGGGTGGTCCCGGCCGACACCGCCACAATGCCCGTCAGGCCGGAGACTTGCACGGGGGTGTCGGAGGAGGATTGGCTTCCAGTTCCCAACTCTCCGCTGGCGCCGTTCCCCCAAGCCCAAACCGTTCCATCACTGCGGACCGCCAGGCTGTGATAGACGCCTGCCGAGACTGCAACAACCCCAGTGAGCCCAAAAACTTGCACCGGACTTCTTTGTGACCCGCGGATGCCCCCGATGCCCAACTGCCCGAACCCATTTTGGCCCCAAGCCCACACTGTGCCATCCGTCTTCAAAGCCAGGTTGTGGTACCGCTTGGTGGAGACAGAGTCGACACCCGAGAGGCCCAGAACCTGAGTTGGCAGCGTGCGGAATTCGAGCGTTCCATCACCAATCTGGCCATACTGATTGCCGCCCCAAGCCCACACGGTGCCGTCGGGTTTGCGGTACAGAATGTGATCCTGCCCGGCCGCGATGGAAGTGGCGGGTGAGGCGCCACGCTCCGGCGTCAACGCAAGGGCGGTCTTCTCGCCGCCCGGAACCGCGCCGTAGGCGGTAACCAAGTTGGTCTTTTCCTCCTCCGAAGAGCCGCCCTCGCCCGGTTGCGGACCCTCAATCCACGCCACCGTCCAGCCCACCTGCAGGTCGATCGGCGGGCGAGCCAGCTCCACGCGATCGGCCTGCCCTTGCGATTCCTCCACCAGCAGCGCCGCTCCCTCCAACCGGACGCTGCGGTTCCTTCCCTCCAGGCCCGGCCACAGGATTCCCTGCGTTGCCGCAGCCATCCGCGGCGTGGAACCCAACGTTGCCCAGGTCTCCCCGGAGACTTTGTACTCTACTTGCGCTCCGGATACGCGGATGTCCAGCGCCGCGCCCGGCCCCAGCACCATCACCGCACGGGTGAGCATCTTCAGCGGTTCGCTGGGCGCCAGGCCGCCCCAGTTGCTGCCAAACACCCAGACGGAACCGTCGCGCCGCAGAGCAGCCGTGAAGTCGGCTCCCGCGCCAATGGCGATGACGCTGTCCAATCCGGCAACTGGCGCGGGCAGATACCGGGGCTCCAGCGTGCCATTGCCCAACTGCCCCTGATAATTACTGCCCCAGGTAAAGACCGTGCCGTCCGAACGCAAGGCCACGCCGTGCTGCGCGCCTGCCGCGATGGCGGCGATTTCATCGAGCCCCGGCACCCGCACCCAACCGGCTTGCGGACTGGTCCCGCCCGTACCCAACTGGCCCGATTCGTTGGCGCCCCAGGCCCAGACCTCTCCTTTTTGGGTCAATACGAGGAGGTGGCGGCCCTGCCCGGGCAACGCGAGTTTTGCTGCCCCCTCCAGTTCGCCGAGATCCCGGACGCTGTAGGCCGCGACCGCGGCTGCCGCCCTCGCTCCTCCTGGCTCCCGTTCTTCGAGAAGCAGGATCTTTTCTGCCCCCGGAAGCTGTCCTGCTGACAGAGCGGCGCAAACAATACACCATAACGCGTAGCGGGCCATTGGAAATCACCTGATTCGCATTTGCGGACCGAATAGTATCATTTCAATCCCTAAAGCACTAGGGATCCGTCACAGATCAGCAAGACTTTGCAGAACCGTATTGTTTCCGAACAGGTAGGATAGCGGGAATCTTACCCGGTTTGGTGGTCGGGCGTGCCGCCAGAATGCTTCGCTCACCGGAGCTTCAGTGCTTGGCGGCCGGGGCCAAGGGATTCAAAGGGGCCGGGGCTGGGGTTTGACGGCGAACGGGTCTTGCCCAGCATGTCGTGCGTCAGGGTAAGGGGCGAGCCGTCCGCGTTCTCGTAGCCGAGTTCGGACACTCTGGCTTTGCCGAGAAGAGCGCTGGTGACGGGGCGGGTGGCGGGTTTGTTCAGCACAGACGGTACTTCGAAGAGGAGGTAGACGC
Organism: uncultured Solibacteraceae bacterium; assembly: GCA_964460395.1. Lineage (GTDB taxonomy): Bacteria > Acidobacteriota > Terriglobia > Bryobacterales > Bryobacteraceae > CAYWQS01. The sequence continues at coordinate 19,355 of CAYWQS010000021.1, forward strand.
CATCCGTGCGTTCCTCGATCACGGGCCGCTGCACGGCCTCCGCAACGATCAGAGGAGCGTTTTCTCTGCCGTAGGGAAGCGCTCCATTCATGTAGACATTTCCGCCAGTAAACGATGGGAATTCCCGACCATCGTAGGCGGCCAGACCCCAAGAGGCTTTGGGATCCGTGCTGGCGCCCCCGTAGAAAAGGTTGTTATAGAACCGGTTGTCGCCACCCGGAATGTTGCGGATGGCCACCACCGCCGTGGAGTGCGCGCGGTGGTAGGGCGTCGAGCGGTTGAGTTCGGGACGGCTGAGGATTTGGCCGCCAAAGAGATTGTGGACGTATGCGCCGCCCTGCGACCAGTCTCGCAGGCTGATGGGCGAGAGCATCACATTGTGATCCAGCAGGAACGGCCCATGGTTCACCTCGACAAACACGTCGTCCGTGTCGTTATCGTAGAGCAGATTCCCCGTGACGCGGGTTCCCTGCGCCATCCAGTCGAGCCACACGCCGCGGCCGGCTCCGTGAATGCGGTTATTGCGGATGACGACGTCAATGGCGGCGTGCAGTTTGATGCCGCCCATTTCCGCGCCGGTAAACTGGCGCTTGGTCCAGACGTTGTAGATGTGATTGTCGTGGAGCTGGCTGAAGACCGCGCCCAAACTGCCGGCGATGCCGGCCTGCTCACAGTCGTGGATGATGTTGTGCCGGACGATGTGCGAACCGATGTTCTCCTTCGACCAGCCAATGCGCAGGGCGCGCACCACCACTTCGTTGTAATGAATGGCTCCATCCTTGCTGGGGTCGTTGATCCAGACGTTGTGGCCGGTAGCGCGCTCTTTGCCTAACGTGAGGCAGGAGCACTTGGAATCGCTGAGGACGTTGTGTTCGATGATCCAGCCTTTGCTCCAGTGCGTACCCAGCAGGCCGATCTGCTCCGCAGTTGGGGCGGCCCACTGTGTTGCGGCATGGCTCATCCGAAAGCCACGGACAGTAATGTAGTTACGCCCGGGCTGATCGGGGTAAAAGCAACTGTCGCGAACATTGATTTCGACAAGTTCCTTGTTCGGGTCTTTGTCGTGAAAGTTGGCGTAGATGTAAGTGTGTTCGCCGTCGGCTTCGGCGAACCAGGTGTAAGTGGACCCCTCGGGATCACGCGCCCCTGGATAAGGGCGCGGATTGAGAACACGCTCAAGCAGGTGGGATTCCCAAAGCGACTTGCCGTTGAGGTAGACCTCACCCGTGTGATGGGGACGGCCTTTGTCGGTGAACCAGTCTCCTGAGATTCTGTCCTGATAAGGGTTGTAGTTCCCGAAGAGGGAGTTCGGCAGCGTAGCTTTCCACACGCCAGGCGCGAACGGCTTCCAGTCGCGCACCACCTCCGAACCCTTCAGGATGACCATCTCGCCAGGAGCGGCCTGGTAGACAATGCGCTGGTTATCGGAAGCGCCGCCCCTTGGTGGGGTGACGCGTTCACGGTATGTGCCTTCATGCACCGTGACAGTGTCTCCAGGCATCGCCATGCGGGCGGCTGCGGAAATCGTGCGCAACGGCCGGGCGGCGGAGCCTTCGTGGGTGTCGTTGCCGGAGAGGGCGACGTGAATTTCGCGGGCTGCGGCCGGCATTCCGAGCGCGGCGCCGGCCAGCAGCAACCGAAGAGTCGTGAGCATCGTGCGGGGCTCCTTCAAAGTGCTTGGGCTGCGGAGGACTCGGGTTCTCCGCCCCGGTCGCCGCTCTCCTTCATCCATGCATCCAGGCGGTGGGCATACGATTGCAGCAGGCGGGCGTGCCGGGGGCTGGCTGCTAGATTGCTTACCTCATGCGGGTCCGAAGCGAGGTCGTAGAACTCGACGTCAGGTTTCCGCGGCGCCATGAACAGGGATTGTGTCGCGTCGAGGCGCCCTTGCGCGTGCAGATCTTTCATCACCCCCAGCGTTGGGTACTGCTTCGTAATGTACTCGTTGTACTGTGTGTACGGCCTGTCCGGCATGAAGTTGCGGATGTAGGCATACCGGGCATCCCGGACGCAGCGAATCCGGTCGACGGTCATGTCGCAGCGGTCGCGGGCGGTAACCACAAACTCGCGCGGCTTCGAATTCCCGAACAGCGGGCGGCCATGGAACCAATCGGGCAGGCCGATGCCGGCGGCCAGCAGCGTCGAGGCGGTCACATCCAGCAGCAAACAGGGATCTTCGCGCGTCGTGCCCGGTTTTCCAGCCCCGGGGCCGCTGACGATCAGCGGTACATGCGTGCCAGGCCGGTAGAGCCATTGCTTGCCGCGAATGAGGCAACGGCCGTTGTCGCCAAAAAAGAAGATGAGCGTATTATCCAGCGCGCCGTCGCGGCGCAGGGTGTCGAGCAGCACGCCCACCTGGCGGTCCAGCAGATTGACGCAGTCGAGGTAGTTGGCGAATTCATCGCGGACAATTGGATGATCGGGCCAGTATGGAGGCAGCGGAATCTTGGCGGGGTCGATGAGCTGAGGCAGCTTGCGGGCTTCCACAAAGGCAGGACCCTTGTGGGTGGCGGAAAAATTCACCTGAGCGAAAAACGGCTGGCCGGGGGCGCGCTTGTTCCAATGGTCACCCTCGAAGGGCGGATCGGTGGCGAAGTTGAAATCGGTCTTGCGCTGGCCACCGACGCCAGGGGCGAACTCGCCCACATTCGCGGTGTAGTAGCCCGCCTCACGCAGCCGGTGGCTGACCAGGCGGGCGCCCGCAGGCAAGCGGTAACCGTCCTTGCGATGGCTGCGGTGGTGATGCGTGCCCGTAGATGTCTGGTAAAGCCCAACGTTGAAGGCGGACCGGCTGGCTGAGCACACGGGTCCAGTTGAATGGGCTTGGGCAAAACGCACGCCTTGTGCGGCGAGGCCGTCTAGATGGGGTGTGGAGACCAGAGGGAAGCCGTAGCAGGCGAGTTCCGGCGACAGGTCTTCGGCCAGGATCCAGAGGATATTCGGCCGATCCGCCGCTCGCCCGCTCAGGACGCGAACAAAGGCGGGCGCTGCCGCCGCCGAACCGATAAAGTTGCGCCGGTGCATAACCTCTCCGCGAGTCAGGCTATCAGATCGGAGTGAGGTGCGGCGTCAAAACAAGACTTCCAGGCCTTCTATACTGAAGAAGTAGTCTTCAGGAGGTCCTCCGTGCAGTTATCCAAGATCATGGCGTGTTTGGCGGCCGGTGTGCTCTGCCTGCCGGCGTTCATGGCGGCGCAATCCCTGGCCGGTTTAGGCGCTATCAACGGCAGCGTCCGGGATGCTTCGGGCGCGAGCGTGCCGGCGGCGAACGTGGTGGTGGCGAATCCCCAGACGGGCCTGCGGCGCACGCTGCAAACGAACGAAGCTGGGTTGTTCTCCGCGCCTTCGCTCACGCCGGGGTCAGGTTACGAGGTCAGCGTGACTCGGGACGGGTTCGCCACGTATCAGGCGAAGGATATTGTCGTGCAGGTGGGCCAAAACGTGAGCCTGAATGTCGTTCTGAGCGTGCAGTCGCAGGCGCAGGAAATCACGGTAACCGAGGCGACACCGGTGGTGGACTCCCTGAAGACCGGCGTGTCTGAGGTGGTGGATGACAAACTGATCACCAATCTGCCGATCAATGGGCGGCGCGTGGACTCCTTTGTCCTCCTGACACCGGGCGTGGATTCCGACGGCACCTTCGGCCTGCTGACCTTCCGCGGCGTGCCCGGCGGCAATGCGTTCCTCACCGACGGTAACGACACGACCCAGGGGTATTACAACGAGAACGCGGGACGGACTCGCATTTCTTCGAATCTGTCGCAGGATGCCGTGCAGGAGTTCCAGGTGCAGACCAGCGGAATGACTGCGGAGTTCGGACGGGCTTCGGGCGGCAGTGTGAATACCGTGACCAAAAGCGGTACGAACCAACTGCACGGCACGGGCTACTGGTTTTTCCGTAACCGCTCGCTGAATGCGCGGGACCGCTATGCATTCGTCAATCCCCGCGAGGTGCGGCACCAGTTTGGCGGCTCGCTCGGCGGAGCCATCCGGAAGGACAAGCTGTTCTACTTCCTGAACGGCGATTTCACGCGGCGCGATTTCCCGCTGGTATCGACGGCGCAGAACCCGCAGTTGTTCACGCCGAACGGACAGTTCATCGGGCAGTGCACCGCGACGGCGCAGCAATGCCAGAACGCGATCAATTACTTCCAGCGATTCTTCGGGGTGATCGACCGTAAGGCGGACCAGGACACATACTTCGCCAAACTGGACTACCGCCCGAACGAGAAAAACGCATTCTCGGCAAGCTTCAACCTGATGAACTGGATCTCCCCGAACGGCATTCAGACCCAGGCAACGCTGACGAATGCGGGCGGCATTGGAAACAACGGTGATTCGACGGTACGTCATAGGTTCGCGCGGCTGACGCACACGAGGATCATCAACCCGAACCTGGTGAACGAGTTCCGGTTCGGCTGGTTCAAGGACAGGCTCTACGATACGGTGAACTCGGAGCTCGCCCCGCCCAACGGCCTGATGGGGCAATTGAGTGTACAAGGGCAGGGCAACCTTGGGGTGGCGGACTTTCTGCCGCGGGTGCAGCCGACCGAGGACCGCTTCCAGTTCGCTAACAATCTGACCTGGCTCACTGGACGCCACAATTTCAAGTTCGGGATGGACTTCGCCCACACCCGGGACCAGATTGACCTGCTGCTGCGGGGGCGCGGGTTCTACACCTACGGCAACTTCACGGCATTTGCGCAGGATCTGACGAATCTGGACGGCGGAAAGCGCTGGCAAAGTTACCGGCAGACGTTCGGAGCCTCGTACTTCGATATCTTCGTGCGCGACTACAATTTCTTCGCTCAGGACCAGTGGCGGGCAACGCGGCGCCTCACGTTGAACTACGGGATGCGGTACGAATACGCCCAGTTCGCGCAGCCCAGCGTGACCAATCCGGCGTATCCGCTTACCGGGCAGGTGAACCAGCCGGGGACGAACTTCGCGCCGCGGTTCGGGTTCGCGCTGACGCTGGACAACCACGACAAGACCGTCCTGCGCGGCGGCTGGGGTATGTTCTACGCCCGCATGCCGGGGGCGCTGCTGAGCAACATCCACCAGGGCAACGGAATTGTGCAGAAGGATATTACCCTGCAGGGCAACGTGCCTGCCGACCTTGCGCTGGGTCCCGTCTTCCCGGCTTTCCTGCCCGCCCTGGACCGCGACCCGCCCCAAGGCTCGGTGAGCCTGGGCTACGCCGCGCCGGATCTGCAAACGCCGTACACCATGCAGTGGGATTTGGGCATCGAACGGCAATTGGACCGGAACACCGGTGTGACGGTCTCGTACCTTGGCAGCCGCGGCGTCCGGTTCTTCATGAGCCGCGACCTCAATGTGGGCGCGCCGGGGCCGGACATCACTTACCGGATTCTGGATGCCGCTGGCAACCAGGTGGGCACGTACTCGACGCCCGGTTACATCCGCGCCAACCGCATCGATCAGCGCTATTTGCGCGTGAACATTCTGGAGAATAGCGGGCAGACGTGGTACAACGCCCTGGCGGTGCAGTTGCGCCGCAGGGCGGGCAAGTGGATGACCGGCCTGGTGTCGTACACGTGGTCTCACGCGCAAGACTATAACCAGGGCGCCGGCAACAACAACCTGTTCATCACCACCGATTTTCACCGGACGGTGTTCAACGGTGTGTCGCGCGTGGACCGCGGCACCTCCAACCTCGACCTGCGCCACCGTCTGGTGATGTCGGGTCTGGTGACACCCCCGCGAATCAAGAGTGATCACTGGGCCGTGAATCAAATCCTGAATGGCTGGCAACTCTCGATGATCGCTACGATCACATCGACGCGCTATACGACGCCGACCTTGGTCGTCACGGGCGGTGCGCCGTTTACGGGCGCGGCGTTCAATAGCTCGCTCAACGGATTCGGAGGCGATAACCGGGTCCCGTTCCTGGGACGAATGAGCTTGCCGATCGACAACCAGGAACGGGTGGACGCAAGGCTGAGCAAGGTCTTCCGGATCGGCGAGCCCGTCAGCCTGTTCCTCAACTTCGAAGCGTTCAATGTCTTTGGGAACGTTTACAACACTGCCGTGTTCAACCAGATGTTCAACGCTTCGGGCGGGGCCATCCGCCCGGCGGCCGGCGTGGGCACGGGGAGTGCCTCACAGGGGTTCCCGGACGGAACCAATGCACGGCGCGCTCAAGTGTCGATGCGCGTGGTGTTCTAGGCGCCCGGCGGGTTTGCTAAACTATTGTTTTGACGGCCCGCGCCCGTCTCCGGGCGCGGGTTTCTTTTGGCGAGAAGAACCGGCGTATGGTAATCATTCTGTTGACGATCGTGCACGTAATCGTGTGCCTATTCCTTGTGGTGGTCGTGCTGCTGCAGAGCGGCAAGGCCGCCGATCTGGCGGGAGCGTTTGGGGGCATGGGTTCGCAGACCGCCTTCGGCCCGAGAGGTGCTGCGACGGTGTTGTCCAAGGCTACCACTGTGGCGGCGGTGCTCTTTATGGTCACGTCGCTTTCGCTCTCGATTCTGTACACGCGGCAGGGCGGCGCCGCGGGCGGCACCTCGGTCCTGGAAAAGAGCGCGCCCCCGCCGGCACAGCCTTCGGGAAAGACCCAGATCCCGATGCCGGCGCCCGCCGAACCCTCGCCTGCGGAAAAGAAGTAGCACGGCCGGGGCGCTATACTGTAGTCGAATCCGGGCCCGGCTCTGCATGAGCCTGGCCCGCCACCTGCGGAGGTGGCGGAATTGGCAGACGCACTAGCTTGAGGTGCTAGCGGGTAACACCGTGGGGGTTCAAGTCCCCCCCTCCGCACCAAACCATCTTCCTCCCGGCCCTACACATCCTCAGCCCTTAGAAGTAGTAACGCAGGCGGAGTCCGGCGCTGCGGGGCGCCACCACGCGGGTTCCCACGAAGATGGACTGGAAATTGTAAAGGGCGGTCGTGTTCCCGATGTTGTTCCAGGTGAAGACGGCCTCCCAGATACGCCGTCCATCGCCGCGCGTCTTGGTATAGCCAAGCGCCCAGTCCACTACCGTGCGCGGCCGGACACGTGTGGGGTCCGATTCCAGGTTCACGTACGGCAGGAGATCCGCGTAGTCAGGATCCCGGGCCACTTCCTTCGGGTCGGATGGATTGCTGACCAATCCGCTGTCGTAGCGCACGGTCGCGCTGGTCCAAAAGTTCCGCGTGAAGTTGTATACGGCGTTGCTCGCGATTCCCAACAACTGGTCGTGGTCGATGATGAACGGCCCGTCAGTCAGAGCGTCAATCGCGGCGGCGCCCAGGAAGAGTCCGCCGGTAAACGGCGGCGTCACGATCACGCGGTAGTGGGTGGCGCTAAACGAGGCCGAAAACCGCTTGCCAGGGAACATCACCACCCTGCCCTCCGCCCCGTTTACGCGGGAGCGGGCCAGCGAGGTAGGGAAGATGATGCCGGTGTTGAAGAAATTGTCGTTGTCCTGCAGGTCGGTTGCGTTCTTGTGATAGTAGACCGCGTTGAGCACGCCCACCGGGCCCAGGGATTGTTGGATGCCCGCCTCGTACACGTTCTGGCGCTCCGGCTGGATGAAGCGGACCGCCCCCCCGAGCTCACTCACGACGGAAGGAGGAGCCAGAACACTGGCCTCGGCGGAGCTCGAAAGCAACAGGTTCTCATTCGGCGGTGTCTGATAAGTGCGGTTGTAAGAAGCTCGGAAAACCGTGCCTGTTTCCTTCAGGTGGTAGCTGAGGCCTACGCGAGGCTGCCACTGGGAGCCGCGTACCAGAAAGCGGTAGTTGTCGAAGCGCAGACCAAGGGACATTTGCCAGCGTCCGTAGCGCACCTGGTCCTGGAGAAAGGCGGAATACAGGCTCCCCGACCCTTTCTGGCCGAAGTGGAAGTGATCGCCGCCGCGGGTGAGGTCGAAAGGAACCAGCGAGGGATTGTAGTCCTCGGATTCGGGATCGTTGAAATTCGGGTCGCTGATGGCGAAAGTGAAGTGCTCGCGCAGAGGGAAATGCTGCCAGTCGGCGCCGGCCCGCAGCGTGTGGTTGCCCAGGATGCGGTTCCACCTGCCGCCCAGGTTCCAGGTGGTCAGGCGGCGGGATTGAGACGCCGTGACCGGCGTGTCCCCGGGGCTCGGCAAAAGGGATGCGAACGCGTTGCGGAAGCTCGACTGCACCTCCACGGTGGAGCGTGCGTCAAGAGTTCGGATCCAGCCCAGTCCGGCAGAGACGTCATGCAACTCCTGGCGCTGATTCTGCAGGTTCTCGTGCTGAGAGCGCAGGTTGGCGAGCTGAAAGGAACTGCGGCCCGTCATACCGCTGATGCGGAAGATGTCGCGCCCGTTCGGCTGGTAGTCCAGCCGCGTGAACGCGCGCTGCATATTGCCGCCGTTGTGCAAGTTGTCCAAGGAAACCGAATCCAGAAAACGGTTGCTGCGCATCCCGCTCAGGGAGGCGAAATAGCCGAACTTCTCGCCGCCGCCGGTGAACTGCGTGAGGTTGGAAAGAGTGTCGAACTGGTCGGCCGCCACCTGCGTGCTGCCTGTGAACCGTCGTCCCGAACCGATCCCGGTGCGGGTAGTCACCACAGCCACGGCGGAAACCTTGTTGCCGAACTCCGCGGGGACGTTACCCGTGAACAGATCCAGGCTCTCAACCACGCTGGGATCAACTGCGTTGGCAAAGGAACCCGTGAGTTGGTCGCTGATGGGCATGCCATCGACGACAAAGGTCATCTGGTTGTGCGCCCCTCGTGGATGGATAGCCCCGTTGGCATTCGCGGCAAACCCGGGCATGGTGAGCAGCACGCTCTCCAGTCCGCGCGCGCTCGGGCTGGTAGCCAGCTTCTCGATCGCCTTCACATTCAGTTCGTTCCTGGTGCCCGTCATGCCCGGATCGACGAGGACCGTGGTTTCGGCGCTGACATCGACCTTAGTCACCTGATCCGCCAGGCGCAAGGTGACATCGAGATCCAGGGGCACGGTTGACCGCAGCGGCAGGGACCGCCTCTCTACGCTGAAGCCTGGTGCATCGAAACTCAGGTCGTAAATCTGGAGGGGCAGATTGGTGAAGTAGTAGTGTCCGTCATTTCCGGTGACGAACTCGCGCCGAAGACCGGTAACCGGATTTGCAATCACCACTACGCAGTTGGCAATTGCTGAGCCCTGTGGATCGGTGATTGTGCCAGAAACCGATGCTGTCCCTTGCCCGCGGCACACCGCCACCAGGAAGGGCAGCATGCACAAGCCGATCGACACGCGCTGAAGGAACTGCATGGCTTTGAGAACTGTGGACGGACTTTCGTGTATAGATGCGGACCCCGGGGGAGGGGTTCCCAGAACGGACTGCTCCTATTGTCTCACCGTTGGCCGGGCAGGGTGCTGAACCCCGCTCACTCCTGCATCCGTCCCGCCCATCGGAGAAACCGGAGCAGGTCGGCACGCCGCTGCCATGTGAATCGCCAGAATTCTCCGCAGGTAATTTGCGACGCGTGGAGTCCCCAATAGGTCTCAATCCGCCAGAGCAAGTAAGGCGAGCGCCAGGGGGTAAAGCGGTAGCCGCGGGTAGCGCGCCACAGGAACAGGAGCATTTTACTGGCCGGGCGCGCCCGGCGCATTCACCGCGGAACGCCGCGCCGGGGCGTCGGGACTGGCGTAGTAACCGCTGCGGGTCCGGACGGTATTGCGTCCCGCCAACACCTTGATACGGCGGTAAGTGCCGTCCAGATTCTGGTTCAGCGGAGAATACGCCAGGACGTACTGGTTGCGAATGTCGGCGGCCACCTGTTGGGCTAACTGGTCCACATTCTCAGCAGTGTCGGGGAAGTAAGTAGCACCGCCGGATGCTTTGGCGAGCGCTTCCATGGCCCGCTGTGCACGGCGGGCATCGCGCTTCTCTTCCTGGCCCAGAATGCCGATGCAGTAGATGAGAACTCCGCTGCGCTGAGCCTTCTCCACCAGTTTTTCCAGGGTGATACCCATCGAGGTGGTGTCGTTGCCGTCGGTGATGACCAGGAGCACCTTCTTGTCGCGCTTGCCTTCGGCCTTGATGTGATCGATGGACATCGATATGGCATCGCGCATGGCGGTGCCGCCGCGGGAGTCGATGCGGGCCACGCCTTCTTCCAGCTTGCTGAGGTCGTTGGTGAACGGCACATCCAGAAAAGCATCGTCGTTGAAGTTGACGATGAAAGTCTCATCCACCTTCTTCACCGCCTTCACCAGGCTGACCGCCGCCGATTCCACCTTTTGGCGCTTGTCCCGCATGGAACCGCTGTTGTCGATGATGATGCCAAGAGATATCGGCACATCCTCCTTGCGGAACACGCGAATAGGCTGCTCGACGTCGTTCTCGAAGACTTTAACCTGGTCGCGGGTAACGGAGGTAGCAACCCTGCCCGAGCGGTCGAAGATTCCGAGATAGAGGACCACAAGGCGAGTGTCGCTCCGGAAGACTAGGTCCTCTTGCTCTGGCTCCGGGGGAGGGGCCGGACGCTGCTGGGCTGCCAATCCAAACGGCAGGAGAAGCAGAAGGAGGAGGGCCAGCGGCGTTTTACTGCGAAGGTGCATAGTATCCTTGCCGGTGCAGGGCACGCAGCGGCGGGAGGCCGCGTGGCTGAACCAGCCGGACCTGCACGCGCCGGTATTTCCCGTCCCGGGCCTGATTCTTTGAGATATACCCCAGGACGTACTGGTTGCGCAGTTCGATGCCGATTTTGGCTGCAATGTCTGGCAGGTCGTTGAGGTTCTCAACTTGGAATTGGCGCCCGCCGGTCATTTCCGCCAGCTCGGTCAGCAAGCCGGGCCCGGCCAACTCCTCTGCTGTCCGGCTGCGGGCGCCGATGTTCTCGTAGATCCCTATGGCGTACATCTGCGCATCCGCTTCTTTCAGTAGATTACGGACTTCGCTCTCTGTGTATCGGCTCGAATTATCGCCGCCATCGGAAATGATCAAAAGAGCTTTCCGCGGATTCCGCCCTTTCTTCAACTCGCTCAGCGCCATGTAAATTGCGTCGAGCAACGCCGTGCGGCCCTTGGACTGGGTGAACGCCAGCCGGTTTTGAATTTCCTCAGTATCCCGCGTGAACGGCACCACCAACTGCGGCCGGTCGTTGAACTGAACCAGGAAGAACTCATCTTCCGGGTTGGCCGTCTTGAAAAACTGCGCTGCCGCCTGGCGTGCCTTCACCAGTTTGCTGCCCATCGAGCCGCTCGCATCAAACACCAGACCGATGGAAAGCGGCGCATCAAAACTCGCGAAATAGGAGATGTCCTGCTCGGCTTTGTCCTCGAAGACCCTGAAATTCTCCTTTTCCATGCCCGTAACGAATTGGTTCAGGGGCGTGGTGACAGTCACTGGAATGAGCACCTGGTTGGTGTCCACTCTCAGGTTGGGCACAACGCGCTCCGACTCGTCCACTGGACCAGCCGGCTTAGGGCGCGGGACGATATTCGGGCGGGCCTCCTGCGCAAGCAGCGGACCGTGGCTCAAAAGTAACCCTAAAACAAACAATGCAAAGGAGTTAGGCCTAGTCTTCATGCCTACCCATCCACTCTGCCACCGCCAGTATAGCACGCGCTGGAATTGTGCTATTCTCGGATGTGCCCCCAGCGGTCTTGGGCGTCATCCCCGCCCGGTATGCTTCCACCCGTTTCCCTGGCAAACCCCTCGCTCCTCTCGCTGGCAAACCTGTGGTGCAACACGTTTGGGAACGATGCCGGCAGTCCAGGTACATAGCAGAACTCCTGATCGCGACCGATGATGAACGGATCGCGAAAGCCGCGCGCGAATTCGGCGCTAACGTCCGGATGACGCGCGGCGATCACCAAAGTGGAACCGACCGGGTGGCAGAGGTCGCATCCAGCACACCTCACGACGTGGTGGTGAACATCCAGGGCGACGAGCCGCTGATCGATCCTTCGGCCGTCGATATAGCCATCCTCACCTTGTTAGACGATCCAGGGTGCTCGATGGCAACATTGAAACGGCAGATCTCTTCGGCGGAAGAGGTCCAGAACCCGAATGTGGTGAAGGTGGTGACCGGCCACGAAGGGTACGCGCTTTATTTCAGCCGCTCGCCCATACCCTTCCCAGGCAGCGGCAAAGTGTTGCATTGGAAGCACATCGGCATTTATGTCTACCGGCGCCGTCTACTTCTGGAGTATTCCCTGTTGAAGCCCGGACCGCTGGAGGCGGCTGAACGTCTGGAACAACTCCGGGCCCTCGAAAACGGGGTACCGATCCGCGTGGCGGAGACCGAATACGATTCCGTGGCGGTGGACACACCGGACGATCTGGCAGCAGTGGAGCATCTCTTTTCTCTCTCAAATCCTGATTCGACCCATGGCTAAGTACATCTTCGTCACCGGCGGCGTAGTTTCTTCATTAGGAAAGGGCATCGCGGCGGCGTCGATTGGCTGTCTGCTGGAAAGCCGCGGCCTTCGTGTCAACCTCCAGAAGTTCGACCCCTACTTAAACGTCGATCCCGGCACGATGAGCCCGTTTCAGCACGGCGAGGTGTTCGTTACCGACGATGGCGCCGAAACCGACCTCGACCTGGGCCACTATGAACGGTTCACGCACGCCCGGCTGAGTCAGAACAACAACCTGACTTCCGGGCGCATCTACGAACGGATCATCACCAAGGAGCGCCGCGGAGATTACTTGGGCAAAACGGTGCAGGTGATCCCGCACGTCACCAACGAGATTAAAGCGGCCGCCCAGAGAGTTAGCGAAGGGGTGGACGTAGTCATCTGCGAGATCGGCGGCACGGTGGGCGACATCGAGTCGCAGCCGTTCACCGAGGCCATCCGGCAGATGCGTCATGAACTCGGGCGGCGCAACACGTTGTTCATTCATGTCAGCTACGTCCCCTGGATCGCAGCCGCACAGGAATTGAAGACCAAGCCCACGCAGCACTCCGTCAAGGAGTTACGCGCCATGGGCATCCAGCCCGATATCCTCATCTGCCGGTCGGAGCGGCCGCTCCCCGAAGATCAGCGCGCCAAGATCGCGTTGTTTTGCGATGTGGATCGCGAGGCCGTGCTGAACGCCTGCGATGCCGACACGGTCTATCAGGTCCCTTTGGATCTTGCAGAGCAGGGGGCGGACGCCATTATCTTGCGGCAATTACAGCTTGACCATGCCGGCGAAAGCGATTTGTCCGAATGGCGCGGCATGCTCGATCGGCTCCGCAACCCGCAGGATGAGGTCCATATCGGCCTCGTGGGCAAGTACGTCGAGTACGAAGATTCCTACAAGAGCCTGAAAGAGGCGCTGGTCCACGCCGGCATCCACCACCAACTGCGCGTTCGCATGACCTGGATCGAAAGCGCGGAGATGGAATGGCCTGCTTGCGCCGAGCAATTGGCGCCGTATGACGGTATTCTGGTGCCCGGTGGATTCGGCAAGCGAGGTGTGGAGGGCATGTTGAATGCTATCCGCTACGCCCGGGAACACAAGGTGCCCTACTTTGGCATCTGTCTGGGCATGCAGACGGCGGTGATCGAGTTCGCCCGCAACGTGGCGGGAATGCCGGAGGCCGACTCCACCGAATTCGAGCCGGCTACGCCCGCGCCCGTGATCTACAAGCTACGCGACCTGCTGGGGGTCGAGGAACTGGGCGGCACCATGCGCCTGGGTGCGTATGAGTGCGTTGTCGCGCCCGACAGCTTCGCCGCCACCGCTTATGGTGGTCCGCAAATTATCTCCGAGCGGCACCGCCACCGTTACGAATTCAACCGCACTTTCGAAAACGACCTTGTGTCCCAGGGTTTGCGAATTACTGGCCGCTCGCAAGATGGCAAGTTCGTCGAGATTTGCGAGTTGGGCAACCACCCCTGGTTCCTTGGCTGCCAGTTCCATCCCGAATTCAAGTCCAAACCGCTCACGCCCCACCCGCTGTTCCGGGCTTTCATCGGAGCGGCTTACGAGCACCGGGGCAAGCGTCTTGCCAGCGAGACCACCCCACTGTTTGCGCAAGAGGATTAAAGCCCGATGGTGAAGCCGGTGCCAGTGGCGGACGACCTCACGTTGGGTTCAGGTCCGCCTGTCCTGATCGCCGGGCCCTGTGTGATTGAGAGCGAACAGCACACCCACTGGCTGGCGCAGTCGATCGTCCGCATCGTGGGCCGGTACATCTTCAAAGCCTCCTTCGACAAGGCAAACCGTTCAAGCATGGCCAGTTACCGGGGACCGGGGCTGAGCGATGGCCTCCGCATTCTCGGCGCTGTCCGCAAGGAGCTTGGTTTGCCTGTTTTGACGGATATTCACACACCAGACCAGGCCGCTCCTGCCGCCGAAGCTGCTGACGTGCTGCAGATTCCCGCCTTTCTTTGCCGCCAGACGGACTTGCTGGTAGAGGCCGGACGGACCGGGCGTGTGGTGAACATCAAGAAAGGCCAATTCGTGGCGCCGCTGGACCTGCGCTACGCCGTGGACAAGGTGGCCTCCACCGGAAACGACCGCGTGATCCTGACCGAACGCGGGGCGAGTTTCGGCTATCACAACCTCGTGGTGGATTTTCGGGCGCTGCCCCAGATGCGGTCGCTTGGCTGCCCTGTCGTATTCGATGCCACGCACAGCGTCCAGATGCCGGGAGCTGCCGGCGGGGCCTCTGGGGGCGCCCCCGAATTCATCGAGCCGCTGGCCCGGGCCGCAGCCGCGGTGGGGATTGACGGACTTTTTGTCGAGGTGCACGAAGAACCCTCCCGGGCGCTCTCCGACGGAGCTAACGCTTTGCCTCTGGAGCAGTTAGCGGCGTTGTGGAGCTGTGTGACGGCGATCAGCCGCCTGGTGCGCCAAGAAGCTTTTCTGCACGCAGGCGGCAGAGAAAGCGTCAGATAATTGAGTCAGGACAGGAGACCGCCATGACGAACTTCTCCAGGCGCCGCACCCGCCGGGGCTTTTCTCTCATCGAGTTGCTGATTGTCATCGCCATTATCCTAGTGATTGCGGCGATCGCCGTGCCCAAGCTCAACAGCGCCAGAATGCACGCGCAAGAAATGGCGGCCATCCGGCAGATTACTGCCATTCATACAGCGCAAACGCAGTACATGTCACAGTTCGGCAAGTACGCGGAGAGTCTTCTCCAGCTGGGGCCGCCGGCCAGCGGGGCGGCCGGTCCGGCCGCCGCTGACATTATCCCTGGCGATCTCGCCTCCGGCATCAAGACCGGCTACAAGTTCACGGTAGAGCCGACCAAGGAAGGGTACTCCGTCACGGCGGTACCCCAAGCGTTTGGCTCCACGGGTCGGCGGACCTTTTTCTCCGATCAGACTCTCGTGATCCGGCAGAATTGGGGCGCAGAACCGGCTAACGCGCAAAGCGAAGAAATCAAATAAGTTGCGTCTGGCGTCTCACGCGCTCAAGCGTTGGCGCATGGCTGCCGAAATGCGGAACGGATGTGCCTCTCCGTTGCGCATCAACTCGCGAAGCTCCGCCTCGTAGCCCCGGACCACATTCGGAACCACCAGATCGAAGAAGCGGTTCAGGCTTCGAAGCAGCTCCAGTTCCTCGTAGATCTGGATGGGCGTGAGGTTGAGGTTCTGCTCCATCACATAAGTGGAGATGCAGCGCCGGATGAGCGAAAGCTTATAAACCACCTCGTGCAGCGGCACACCATCCCGGCAGCGGCGGCGGCCCAATGATTCGTATCGGAGTGCAACGTCATCTTCCCGCCCTGTGGAGAGCCAGTTGACAAGGTTCTTTACCACGTCGTGGGCGCGCTCACGTAGTTCGAATTCTGTAAGCTGATGATAATGGATGACTTGCTGGTCACGCCGGGTTTCGTGAATGACTTGGGCCGCAATCGCTTCCCAGTTTTCTTCAATACGCTGGATCAGACGCGGAGAAAGCACCTTTGGACCTCCAAGGGAGTGAAATGGTTCCAGGACAACGAGGGATGCCCGTGTGATGCGCCTATAAAACGATAGGTTTCAGATGAATTGACAATTATGTCTAGAAGCTGATCGTGAAGTGGAGGTAGCTGTTGACCCACCGGTCCGTGGTGGCAATCGGCGGAACGGCGCCGACTTGTCGGCCCTCCGTCGTAACACGGTAGACTTTCACTGTCGCGCCAAGGCGGAACGTTTTGTTGCGGTCGAGGGCGATGTTGCCGCCCGCCAGCGCATAGCTTCCGAAACCGTCGCGGGCTCCGCAGACGGGGCATCCGACGCGGACCCAATCGCTCGGCTGCCGCAGTTGTTCGGTGTAGCGGACATAGGCTCCGCCTCCTCCCCAGTAGAGCTCAGCTTTGCCTTTGGCGATGGGCAGAACCGCACGGGCGCCGAAAGGCACAAAGTATTGGAAGTCCCGGATGCGCAACGGACCGAATGCCGGGGAATCGAAAAAGTCGTCCACCCGGCCTGCGCGAATGGCGCTTTCCAGCCCGCCATCGATTTGGAGATAGCGCAGAGGGCGATACCCGTAACCGAAGCCCCAGGCGAATGTGTCACGAAAGTACTCGTTCAATTGATCGCGGGGCTGGGCCGCGCCCAGTCCTAACCAGAAATGATGTTTTTGATAGGGTTCTGCGTGGGCAGGAACGCTGAGCCAGGGTAGGGCAAAAAGGAGCCAGCGGGGGGAAGGCTTCATACGCCTCACTGGACGTAAACCTTTTCCCGGCAGTTTCGTACGGCGCTTTGCCGACTAAGGTGGATTTCAGAGATTCGGCCTCGCGAATGGCTGATATAATTGGGGGCACGCTCGTGAACCAAACTGGGGATTCCCGCCGTGAGAAGCATCTTACTCTACAGTCTTTTTGCCTCTAACATATTGTTTGGGCAGGAGTTAGAAACACTACCAGAGTTTGACGCGGTTGCGGATGCGCAACGCTGCACCTTTTCCAACCAGCCCGACGAATATCTCCGGCAGGAACTGCGTGCTCGGACCGATGCCTACGAGCGCGTCTTGCGATATGCGGGCAAGCCTAAGCAGCAACTTACGCCTCGGGCCGCGGCGGCCCTGCCGGTGGCCAACTTCATCGACGAAGCGATTTTGGGCAAGATGGAGCGGCTTGGGGTTCGGCCTGCACCCCTCAGCAGCGACGAGGAATTCTTGAGGCGGGTCACGCTGGATTTGGCCGGACGCACACCGAGCGTGGCTGAAGTGAGAAATTTCCTGGCGGACAGTTCCGCGGACAAGCGGGCACGCGTGGTGGACCGTCTCCTGTTCAGCCCCGAATTCGTGGACAAGTGGACGATGTGGCTGGGCGATCTTTTGCAGAATGCAAGAGTTGCCCAGAACCGAAGCCAGCAGGTGGAAGGCCGGAACCGGATGTACGAATGGATCCGAGCGGCCGTCGATACAGGCAAAAGCTACCGCGACATCGTTTTTGAACTCGTGGCAGGCACTGGCAACAACTATGACGCCTCCGGCGTGGGTGCGAACTTTATCATTCGCGGTTTTCACCCCATGGGGCCGGCTCAGGATACCTACGACATGTTGTGGAACAGGACGGCCACCATGTTTTTAGGGATGGGCCACTACGACTGTATACTTTGCCACGATGGCCGTGGTCATCTGAACATGGTCAGCGCGTGGGGGACTCAGGCCCGGCGAACCGACGCCCAGCGTCTGGCGGCGTTCTTCTCCCGGGTGCAGATGACTCCGTACCGGACCGCGGACACGACCGATTTCTACATCAACAGCTTTACCGTCACAGACGCGGCACGGGGAGCGTATCAGCTGAACACGAATTCAGGCAACCGCCCTCGCAGGGCAGCGGTTCAGGAAGGCAACCGGACGTTGACTGAACTCAGCCCTGTCTACAGGGACGGCCGGGTACCGGATTCCAACGCGTGGCGGGAGTCGCTGGCTCGGCTGATGCAGGACGATCCAATGTTCGCGCGGAATTTTGCGAACCGCGTCTGGAAGGCGATGTTCACCCTGGCGCTGGCCGAGCCCGTGGATTTCCTGGACCCAATGCGGCTCGATCCTGCGGTGCAGCCGCCGGAGGGATGGGGTTTTCAGGCATCGCATCCCGAACTGCTCGAGAGACTCGCCTTGTGGGTGAAAGACAACGACTACAACCTCCGCGAGACGTTGCGGCTGATTGCGCTGAGTTCGGCCTATCAGTTGAGCTCCCACTACGAAGGCGATTGGAAGTTTGAGTACATTTCTCTGTTCGCTCGCCGACTGCCGCGCCGGCTTGACGCAGAAGAGGTGGTGGACGCAGTGCTGCGGGCCACACAAACTTCTGTAGCATTTCTTCCCAGCGGCTATAGCGAGCCAGTGCGATGGGCCATGCAATTGCCCGACCCCACCGAGCCGCGGAATGCCGGCGCCTGGGGCCCGTTTATGAACAGCTTCCTGCGCGGCAACCGGGACTCGCAGTTGCGCAGCCGCGACGGGTCCATCCTGATGTACCTGAATCTCATGAACAGTACGGAGATCAGCAACCGCATCCGGACAGGCTCATCGCCCGCGATGCTTGCGTGGTCACGCAATCCCGTCAACGAACAAGTGGTGGAAGAGCTATTTCTGGCCTTCCTTTCCAGGCTGCCGGATGAAGCAGAAAAGCGGATCGCCCTGCGGAGTCTGGAAGGCAGGCGGACCCCTGCGGAGCGCAACGCAGCACTTGAGGATCTGGCTTGGGTTTTGATCAACAAGCCCGATTTCATATTCAGCTACTGAAGCAAGGAGAACACCAAGCCATGAGAGACCGATTTGGCATTGATTGGTCAAAAGCGCGCGGCACCCATTTCTGGAATCGTCCGGCACTGGACCGCCGGGTGTTTCTCCGGCACGCCGGGTCGGCGCTGACGGGATCTTTCTTCCTGGGCGGGCCTGCCTTGCGGGCCTCCTCCGGCGGCGGAGCACAGCCGAAGGGGACCGCCCGGAACGTGATTTTCGTTTTGATGTCGGGAGGGCCCAGCCATGTGGACACCTTCGACTTGAAGGAAGGCGCCTGGACTCTGCCTGCGATGGAGCCGACTTCTTACGGGGCCATCCGCTGGCCGCGCGGCCTTATGCCGAGGCTGGCGGAAGCCATGGGGGACATCGCTTTATTGCGCTCCGTCCGGGCGTGGGAGGCGGTGCACGGGATTGCGCAAGTGCGGGTGCAGATTGGGCGCAACCCCGTCGCGAGCACGTCGTCAATTGCGCCACATATTGGTTCTGTGGTTTCGCGTGAACTTCGCGACGCCAATGCCGTCCTGCCCGCATTTCTGAGTCTGAATGCAGGCTCGGGCCCTGGCCAGGGATACCTCGAACCGGTGCACGCACCCTTTTACGTTTCCCCAGGGGGCACGGGATTGGGTAATACAACGCATCCGGCCGGGCAGGCCGCCTTCGAGCGCCGTTTCCAACTACTGATGCAGTTGGAAGGAGAATCCGGGGCAGCGGCCAACCGGGGCGATGCCGTGCGGGAGATGGCCGAGTTTAACGCTGCCGCGCGCAAACTGGCCTACAACGCCGACGTGGACAGGGTGTTCACCTTCGCGGCGGAAGAACGGCAGCGCTACGGCAATTCCAATTTCGGCAACGCCTGTCTGACTGCACGGAATCTTCTGCGGGCCAATTTGGGAACCCGATTCGTACAAATCACCACCGGTGGGTGGGATAACCATGCCAACATCTACCAGGGCGCCGCTCTGAATCCCACGAACGCGAACTCGGTGGCACGGCAGTTCGACGCTGGTCTGGGTGCGCTGCTCGCCGATCTGAAGACCGATGGTTTGCTGGATCAAACGCTGGTGGTGGCATTGGGCGAATTCGGCCGCACGGTCGGTGCGTTGAACAACCAGGCAGGCCGCGACCACTTCCTCACGCAAGCAGTCCTGATGGCAGGCGGTGGGGTGAAGGGCGGGCAGGTTGTCGGCCAGACCGATGAGCGCGGGCAGTTCGTCACTGAACCTGGGTGGCAGGCTGGGCGGGAAGCGCGGGCGGAAGATATTGAGGCGACAATTTACTCGGCCCTCGGGATCGACTGGACCAAAGCCTACTACGACGATCCCCTGGGACGGGGCTTCTACCTGGTGCCGAATAACCAGGGCTTTGATTACATGCCCGTCCACGAGCTGTGGGGCTGATCAGGCGCGCCGTTTTTCGAAAAGATAGAGAGAGCCGAAGAAGGCTCCGAGCATGCCAAAGGCGAACCAAAGCACGCCTTTTGCCTCGGCGGCGCCGCTGAAGCGGTAGACCGGGCTGAGGAAATACCCGTAAAGCGTGAGGCCAAGCGCGAGGGCAGTGAACAGCGGGAGCAGGATCCTCACTTTCCGCGTGGCCGCCGCCAGGGAAGCCAGCAGGCCAAAAAGACCGAGCGACAGCAGTCCGTACCAGAGGGTCTCACCCTTCCAGAACGGCAGCATTTCCATTTTCATATTCGTGGCCCGGGTGATGATGCTCAACAATCCCAGACCTGTGAGAAAGAGACCAACAACAAAGGCGGCCAGAATGCTGTACCACTTCAGGGCCATGCCAAGAAACCTCACAATTCCTCCCCACACGCGGAGTGGGTCCGGCGCCGGACGAAGCCGGACCGGCCAACGCAACATTCTATCAACTTGGGCAAGCCCGATTCGGACAAGGAGGGATGGAAACGCGCCCGGCCGTGGAGGCATCGTAGAGGAATGCTGCTTCGATGGTGCGTCCTATGCATGAGTTGCGGCACGTTGATGGCGCAACTCACTCCTGAACAAAGACGGAACGATTTTGAACAACTGGCGGCGTGGGTGGCCAAGGCCTATGCGCCCTACGAGTGGAAGCGCGACGCCTTAGGAATTGACGCGATTGCAATCCGTCCGTGGTTGCTGAGGGCGGCGGAAGCGCCGGACGATCTCGCCTATTTCGAGGTCTGCGCAGAGTACATTGCCAGTCTGCGGGATTTGCATTCCGGGTTTTTTGTCCCGAGCACGTTTGTCGCCCAAATCGGCATGGCGGCGGATTGGTACGAAGGCCGCGCGTTGATCGATGAGATTGACCGCGCGTCGTTGCCAGCGGCGCGCTTTCCGTTCCAAATTGGCGACGAAGTGTTGCGCGTGGACGGAGTCACGGCAGAGGAATGGACGGCTCGTATCTCGCGCCTGCAATCGTTCGCCAACCCGGAATCCACGCGGCGCTGGGCTCTGGACCAGTGGTTCTACCGGGCGCAGGCCGTCATCCCCCGGGCTCATGAGATTGGGGAATCGGCGCGGGTGGAAGTGCTGAGGCGGGAGACGGGGCTGGTAGAGACGTACGAGATCCCTTGGCGGAAGAGTGGAAAACCTCTGCTGGCCATAGGTCCGGTGCCGAGTCCCCGATCGGTGTCTTCTTCTGCTTTGCCAGGGACGATAAATTACCAGATCCGGCGGGCGCCTCGTGAAAAGCGGTTACGCGGGTTCGGATCTCTGCGGCCGGCGTTCACAATGCCTGCCAATTATGTGCTCCGGTTCGGCTCCACTGCGGGGGATCTCATCTTCAGCGGAAGCTACGAATCGGAAGGGCGCCGGATCGGCTTCCTGCGCATCCCCGTGTTCCCATCCGGTTTCAGCGGCATCCGGGCGTTACAGCAACTCGCGGCCGAAGTGGCATGGTTCCGCGTCAACACCGACGTTCTGGTGGTGGACGTCATGAGGAATCCGGGTGGTGATGTCTGCACCACGAACGAGATGCTGCGCTACCTGATTCCATTTCGCTTCATCACCGTGACGGACGAATTCCGGCCCACCCTGGAAACGATAGAGGCCTTCCGGGCCAGACTCGAGGACGCGTTGCTGGGCGGGGATCCGGTGGAGATTCTCTTCATTCAGGAATACCTGAAACACGTCGAGACGGCCTACCGCGAGTTCCGGGGCCGCACTGGTCCCATTCCGGCTTGCGGGTTCGACATGGGGCTGGAACCGGCGCGCGACTTTCGCGGGAATCTTCTGGCCTATGACAAGCCGTTGCTTGTGCTGATTGACGGGTTCTCCACCTCGTCGGCGGACGTTTTTCCCGCCATTCTGCAGGACGCGGGGCGGGCGCTGCTGTTCGGCCGGCCGACGGCGGGCGGCGGCGGGATTCCTGTAGGCAGGGTGGCAGGCGTCTACGGTGAAGCCTCGGTGGACATCAGCTCGACGCTTGGCATTCGCCCGAAGGAAGTCACCGTACCAGGGCTGCCCCCCACGGTCTACCTGGAGAATGTGGGCGCATGGCCCGACATCGAGGCCAGCATTATGACCGAGGAGAATCTGCTGCGCGGCGGACAACCTTTTGTCGAATCTTTTACGCAGGTTGCGGTGCGTCTTGCCGCAGCAGGCACCGGACTTCCTGTTCCAACCGGCGCGTCAATTGGGCCCGGTCCTTCAGAGTCAACCCTTCGACGGGCACCGGAGCACCCAACCGCAGTTCCACATCCGCGCTATTGAAGTGGCTGGACTTGGCTGCCAGCACGTTCTGCGTGCCCCAAATTGCCACGGGCAGCACCGGAACTCCGGCTTGAATCGCGAGGTAGGCCGCTCCGTCTTTGAAGGGTTGCAGTGCGCCCAGCCCGCGGGTTCCCTCTGGGAAGATCAGCACGGAGAGCTGCCGTTCGCGAACGAGACGAGCACATTCGTTCATGCTCTCCAGCGACGAACGGATCGAACCTCGCGAGACCGTGAGGTGGCCCGCGCGCTTGAGATACCAGCCTAGAAAGGGAATTTTCAGTAACTCCTGCTTGGCCAGGAACTTGAAATCAACCGGCAAGGAACGAAGCAGGACGGGTGTGTCCATCAAGCTCAGGTGGTTCGACACGATCACATAGTTGCGGTTCAGATCCAGCGACTCGCCACCTACGCGGCGCACGCGCGCGCCGGCGATGCCGAGCACCATCGCCGCCCACTTGCGGTACAGCCAGATCTGCCAGTTTTGCGATGGAAGAAACAGGGAGGAGAGGACGGCGATGGAGATCATCACCGCCGTCGTCAGCCACTCGACGGGAATGGTAAAGAGCCAGCTCCGGAGCTTGCCAAGGCTCAACGCTGCTTGCGCTCCTCGACGGTCAACGCCTCAGCGAGAGCGAAGGTCAGGACGGTTTCGGCCGGGATCCTGGCTGCGTCGCCACGCGTGGCCATTGCCACACCGACACCACCGGCTGCACCTGCGCCCGCGCCAATGGCAGCGCCTTTGCCGCCACCTGCGATCGCACCAATCGCAGCGCCAACGCCCGAGGCGATGCCGGTCTTGAGGGCATCCTTTCCGGCTGAGCTTTTTGCGGTTTCCGAGACACTGTTGGTGCGGATCGGAATCGCCCGTCCTTCCGGTGTGAGGATCCGGTTGAGCCGTACTGCAATGCTGGCCACGCCCTTCACCCGCCCGCCCGGATCGGCATTCGCCACCACTCCTTCCACCGTGGACCCGCGGGGCGCAACGATGTAGCCATCCACCTCGATGTCACGGTCGAGCGTCCCCTCCCAAGTGGCGCCGGTGGAGCTTGTCTTTGTGGAAATCTCTCCGGCGGTCCGAACTGCGATCTGATAGCCCGCTGGCAGCGTGTGCACCGGACGGATGGCAGCCCGTTTCGCCTCGTCAGCAGTAGCTTGTGCGCGTTCCGCAGCCGCCTTGTTGTCGGCGATGCCCTGCTTGTTCGCCGCAATCTCCTGCTTGTTGGCTTCAATCGCACTCTTGTTGGCTTCAATCGCACTCTTGTTGGCGGCAATGGCTTGCTTGTTCTCATTGATTGCGGCGGAGCCCGCCTTCTTGCTGGCTTCCAGATCCTTCGCCAGCGACGAAGTGGAGGGACCGCCAGTCTTTGCCGCAACGGGGGTCCCGGCCTGTCCGGCGCTCGCGGTCTTCGATGATTCGTCCTGCTTCTTCGCTTCCTCCAACTGTTTCTTGGTTTCGTCCAGTTGTTTCTGCATTTTCTCCAGTTTGGCGGCCGTTTCGTCCTGCTTCTTCGAGCATCCGGCTAGCACCAAGGCCAGAGAAAGACCCGCGAGGGCCATCCATTTCCGTACCTGCCGTACCTGCATAAACACCCCCGATCCTGGTTTTCGATTCGGACTACACCTTCGGCTTCGGCGGTGGAAGTTCCCGGGCTTCACACATCGATTCGAATCCCTGGCGTCCATGCGTACCGTCACAGAAGGGCTTGTTGGAAGAGAGACCGCAACGGCACAACGAGATAGCCGCCCGTCCCCCCAGACCGTAGACGCTGCCTTGAGCGTCATGGATTTCAAACTCGCCGGGCGTTCCTTCGATTTTGATCGGCCCGTTGTTGAAAACTGTCACTTTCACTGCCATACATGGGATAGTACCAAATGAAGATTGCTTCAGAATGAAGCTCAACGGTCTGATTTGCGGTGTGCTGGGGCTGTTCCTGGCGGGAGCGGCTGCGGGTCAATATGACCCCAAGGAGCCGTTGCGTCCGGAGTTGATTCTGCTGGCTCGAGCCCGTGTGGTCGCCGCTGAGAACGCCAAGCGCATCCCGGACTTCGTGTGTGGCATGACGATAGAGCGGTCGCGCCGGCGGAAGGGAGGCGGCCGGTTCGAACTCATCGATACCCTGCGCATGGAAGTGGCGTATGTGGGCGGGAAAGAGATGTATGGTTGGCCGGGCGCCCGCAAGTTCGAGGACCGGGACTTGACGGAGATGGTGGGGCGGCAGGGAGCCATCGGGACAGGTGACTTTACGTCCCACGTCCAGTCGGTGCTCCTGGGCGCCGGGGCAGTTATCCAGTATCACGGCGAAGAGCAGTTGGACGGAAGGGCAACCCACCGCTTCGACTTCGAGGTGGCGCGAACCCGGAGCCGGTATACGGTACGGCTGCCTCCGGTAGAGGATGTCGTCGGTTACCGCGGATCGTTCTGGGTGGACCGGATCAGCTTTGACGTTGTCCGGCTGCTGATCGACATCGTGGATGTGCCGCCAACCCTGCCGCTCACGAGCAGCAGGAAGGTGATCACCCAGGCGCGCCAGCGAATCGGAGAAGCCGAATTCCTGCTGCCGGCCACGGCGGAGATGGAGATGGAACTGGCGGACGGGACGACTACGATGAATCGCACGGTTTTCGAGAACTGCCACCAGTTTCGTAGCGAATCGACTCTCGTATTCGAGGAGCCGGTGGACACGGGGCCGGCTGTCCCCCCGACCGTGCAGGTCACATTACCCGCGGGGCTGCGGGTGCAACTCAACTTCAAGGATTCGCTCGATTTGAAGAAGGTGGGGATTGGCGATCAAGTGCCGCTGGTGGTGGCGAAGGATGCGCGGATGAAGGATGAGGTGGTAGTGCCAAAGGGCGCGGATTTCATGGCCCGAGTGGCCGATCTGCAATGCGTCAATACGGCTACCTCAGGTTGTTTTCTCGTCCTGCGGGTGGAATCCTTCCGGTTCGGCAACAAAGAAGGCGAAGTGGAGATGGAGTTGGACGCACCTCGAATTGAGGATTCGCCCTGGGCCAGGATGGTGGACCGGCGGTCGAACGTCTCCCTGCTGCCGGACAACATCGTGCGCCCACCACGGGGCGCGGGGACTCTGGCCTTGCGCGGTGGCCGGATCCGGGTCGGCGCCGGCTACCCATCCGTGTGGCGGGTGCTGCCGCCCGCAGCGTCAACGGCAAAGGAGAGAGGCTCTCCCCGCCCCTAAAATGGGGTTGCCCCGGCCCCATTGCGTTTCGACTAGTCTGGGTACGAAGGAGAGCCGTGCCGTGATTCAGTTCGAACCGGACTTTGACAGAGGCCTGCTAGAGAAAACGCTGGATTTCGCCGCCAGGCAAGTGAAGCGGGTGGCGGAGGCGCATCCAGGCTTCTACCCGATGTACACGGTGCGGGGCAAATGGAAGCACGACGGCCCGGCGTGGACGCACTGGTGCGACGGCTTTTTCCCCGGCATGATGTGGATCTTCCACCGCTATACGGCGGACAAACCGGCTGAGAAGCAGTTCTGGCAGGATCTTGCCGTGAGCTATACCAAGCCGCTGGAGCCGCGCCAGTTCGACCGGGACGTGCACGACCTGGGCTTTATTTTCCTTTCCACTTACTACCGCTGGTATCAGACAGCGCGTGACCCGAAGCTGAACGAAGTGCTGGTGCAGGCGGGCAAGACCCTGGCGTCGCGGTTTCAGGAGACCGGGCAGTATTTACGGTCGTTCGTCAGCGAAGATTCGATTTTCATCGACATCATGATGAACGTCGGCATCGTGTTTTATGCAGCGCGCGAAACCAACGACCGGAAGTTGCGTGAAATTGCGATCCGGCATGCGCTCACGACGAGGCGGTACCTGGTGCGCGGGGATGGATCCACAGCGCATGAAGGACTGTTTGACACGGAGACGGGCGAATTTTTGCGTGAAACCACGCAGCAGGGCTGGCGGTCGGATTCCTGCTGGTCGCGGGGCTTGGCCTGGGCTCTTTACGGTTTCGGTGTCTGCTACGAGTACACGCGCGATCCGCGCTTCCTATCCACGGCCGAATCCTGCGCGGATTACTTCCTCACGCATACGGGATCGGACGGCATGCCGCCTTGGGACTTCCAGGCGCCAGGGGAGAGCCGCCAGCAGGTGGACACATCAGCGGCCGCCATTGCGGCAGGAGGCTTGCTCCGGTTGTGCCGGATGTTGCCCGATCCGGTGAAGGGCTTCTATTACTGGTCGTGCGCATTGCGGATATTGCGCACGCTGTGCCAAGGATATGTCCCTTTCGACGAGCCGAAATGGGAAGGCGTGCTGAAGGGCGGCGTTTATCACATGCCCAAGAAACTGGGTGTGAACGAAAGCGTGATGTGGGGCGATTACTTTTTCTGCGAAGCGCTGGAGAACGCGCTTCGGCATCATTTACCCGTCAAGTCCAACGGCAGGTTGGGTAAGTCCTGACGGGCGTGGCGCGCTACGGCGCCCAGGCTCCACACGGCCACCAGATAAAGCGCAGCGCCGGCGAGGGTAGTGTTGCGCAGTCCCAGGTAGATGGCGCAGAAGATGGCCCCGGCCGAACCAAGCACACTCGCCGCCGCGTTCAGAGACCAGGCCCAGCGCACGGCCGCGGGCCGCCACTGTTCCAGGAACGACAGACCGCAGGGAAACGGGACGCCCATGAAGAACGCTGGAGGCGCAATCAAAAGCACTGCGACGGCAAGCCGGGCAAATAGCGGCAACTGCCCGGATGCGTGGATGGCCATGGGCGCCAGAAAGGCCAAGGCTCCCAGCAGAACGGCGATGACCCAAAGAACGTTCTGCAAACGCCGTTCCGAGCCGGCTACCAGGCGGCGGCTCCAGTAGCTGCCCGCTCCGCTGGCCACCAGCATGGAGAAAATCACCACGGTCAGCGCGTAAGTAGGATGGCCCAGCAACAGCACCAGTTTTTGGATCATGCTCATCTGGACCAGCACATAGCCGGCGCCGAGACAGACGAAGTAGCCGAGGAAGCGGGAGATGCCAGGGCCGGTGGGCATTCGAGCCTTCAGCACCAGCGGGGGCAGCAAAAGCGTCAGAAGTGTGGCGGCGACACTGATAACAAATACTGCCAGCATCGTGGGCAGAGCCATATTGATCTTCACGTCGGCAGCCGGACCCCGGCGGTCCATGAAAAGCGCGGCGAGGTCGCGCGGCTGCACGGTGTAGAAGAAAAAGGGCTGGTCGTCAGTGACGGGCGCGACGTTGTAGCGGTACTGCCGGTAGAACTCCTTGGGGTCAGGCGCGAGCAGAAACTGAGCAAAGGCAGAAGGGATCTGAGCGCCGGGCAGGTAAACGATCTCAAAGCCTCCTTCGGCGGCGGCGGATCGAATGCGCTCTACGTCGGTAGTGGAGAAAGGCTCCCGGGCGATAAGCACAGTATCGGTAGCGCCCCAGGCCTGCAGGCGCTGAGTGTCTTCACGCACTACGGCGATGTGCCGCCAGGCCTCCATTCGACCCATGCGGCGGAGTGCTTCGCGGGCCAGCGAAACCAAGCGCAGGGATTCGCGGGGCGGCTCGAAGCCCCAGCGCGTAAAGGCAAGGAATCCATCAGGGGTGAGGTGTGCCAGGTAATCCTGGAAGGCCTCGACGGTATAGAGGTTGTTCTCTGACAACGCGAAGGCGCCTGCCGCGGTGGAGGCCCAGGTGTCTACCAGAGTGGCCTGGATCACCTGGAACTTTTCCCCGCTTCGCCGGATGAAGCTTCGCCCGTCCTCAATAAACACGCGCACTTCCGGCCGGAGGTAAAGATCGTGGCTCTCCTTGCGGAAGCGGCCACGCATGATGGTTTCGGCGATGATGGGGTTGATCTCGACGGCGGTGACATCGCGGCTGCCCAGGCTGATGGCCCGGGCGACATCCCATCCGCCTCCGGCGCCCAAGACGAGAGCACGGGCTCCGGGCCGGACATGATAGGGGAATGCGGGGCCGTGGCGGGCCAGCTCCAGGCGGTCCTGAGCGGAAAGGCGGTCGAGGTCGAAGCGCGGAATGTCTGTGGTAGCGTCGGCATCGATCACCACCGTGTACGTCCCGGAGTCACCTGGGGCGCGGACGGAGATGCGCGAAAAGCTGTTCCACTGGGCAAAGATCTCGCGGCCCAAGGCGTGCCCCTTGGCGGCGTGGAGGTCCAGCACGCCGGCGCGCTGGTTATAAATCACCAGAGCCACCAGGCCCAGAGCGAGAGCAACACCCGCCGAACGCAGCCGCACCGAGCGGCCCAGCCAGAACCAGACGGCCGCCGAAGTGGCATAAAGGACGGCCGCACAAACGACAGCACCGGGGCCGCCCACAATATTGAGGAATGGGATCAGCAGCAGGCATCCGGCGGCGGCCCCGGCCAGATCCCAGAAATACACACGGTCGACGCGCTCAATGGTCTCAGCAATCACCGACGACAAGACGATGCCCGCTCCGGCGAACGGAAGGGCTGCGGCGAAGTAAAGCACTGCCAATTCCCACGGCGCATAGCTGTTGCCCAGGCGGAGTACCGCCACCAGCACGAGCACCACCAGCACAGCGCTTGCCGCGGCAATGGCGCCAAGCCGCCGGTAGTGGTCTACGCCGCGGCGGATTGAGTAATAGGAGAGGACGCCGCCAGCGCCCAAGCCGAACAAAGCGATGGAGATGGCCAGAAATGCAAAGTGGTAATAGAAGACAACGGAGAAGATTCGGGTCAGCGCCAGTTCCAGAATCAATGTGGCCGTGGTGGTGAGGGCGACACCCGCGTACAGCACGGGCCAGAACGGCGCGCGGCCGCTCCCCGCTGAGGAAACTGATGACAAACCACTATGTTAGCGGGTTGCCAGCCACAACTGCCCGTGCCGCATTTCGTGATAGGCGGTCTCTGGCGCCTGCAAGGCAAGCGCGGCTTCGAAGTTGCGAGGATTGGCCGAGTTTGAGCGGAACATGTCGTAGTGGCAAGGCACCGCAGCCCGGGGCCGGATGCCCTTGGCAAGCGCGGCGGCTTCCCAATGCGAAAGGTTGTTAAAGCCGCCGTTAATGCAGGTGATCAGGAAGTCGGGCTTGACCGATGCGGCCTCCAGCAGCAATTCATGGTAGTCGGTGTCGCCGGTGATATAAAACCGGGGCCCTCCGGCGAACTCGAGGACAAAGCCCATGTGGCAAAGGTCGGAGGAGTCAGTGGGCAGGGCAAAGGTGCCGCGGATCTTCAGGTCGCGGAACTCCCACTCGGCCTTTGGCCAGAAGACTTTGGTGCGGCCGGACTCAACTCCCTCGCGGGTAAACGATTCGCACGAAGGCGGTGGCCCAAGGAACAACATCGTGTCTTTGTTCCGCAGACCGCGAATGGTATCCGGGTCAGTGTGGTCCTGATGGTTGTGGGTACAGGCAAAGACGTCGAGTTCAAGCTCCTCCGGGGCAACCAGTACGGGCACGGCGCGCCGCAGATCGATGCGCTGCGCGTCCGGCAGAGTGGCGCAACTGTCAGTGAGGTAGAGATCCACACCTACGGTGGTCCCTTCATGGCTCTTGAAGATCCAGCCGTTCTGGCCGAGCCACCAGACAGCGGTCTCACCCTTCGGGACGGCGCATTCGCGGACCTGATTCATCAGGCGCATGGGGCGTGGCCTTTACATGATGGCCGTGGGTGGCGCGGGTTCGTTGGGATCGCCGGCCTTGGCCAGCGGCCAGCGCACCATCAACACGCCCAGCAACAAGAGTACGGCCAGACCGAGAGCCAGGGGCGGGTCGGTGAAGAATTCGAGGATGCTGGTGAGCGGCTTGTCGGCAATGTTGAAGCCTGCTTTCACCAGTCCCATCAACGCTTCGCCGGCGATCAGGCCGGAGGCGATCAGCACCGCGGCATTCTCAATTCGCGCCTTCTGGGCATCGTTGAAGCCGCGCTTGTCGCGGACACGATCCATAGCCCAGCGGATGATGCCACCGGTAAAAATGGCGAAGGTGGTTTCCAGCGGGAGGTACATGCCCACGCTGAACAGCATCGGGCTGCGCACTTGAACAAGGATGAGCGCGAAGCCCATACAAATGCCGACGATAACCAACGGCCAGGCCATGTCGCCGCCAACAATCCCTTGCGAAAGCATAGCCATCAATCCGGCCTGGGGCGCTGAGAGCTTCGCATCGCCGAAACCGATGCCGCCCTCCTTGATGTTGCCCTGGTGCAGCATCCACAGGGGGAAGTACAGCACGAGGCTCGAGAGAAAGACGCCGATGAAGTCGCCGATCTGCATGGAGCGCGGCGTACCACCCAGCAGGTGGCCAACCTTCAAATCCTGGAGCATCTCACCGGCGACGGCGGAGGAAACACATACCACCGCAGCCACGCCGAGCACGGCGGCCACGCCCGCCATACCCTTCACGCCGATGGTGACCATGAGGAGCGCGGCGATGATGAGCGTGGAGAGCGTGAGGCCCGAAATGGGATTGTTCGATGAGCCGATGATGCCCACCAGGTTCCCGGAGACGGCGGCAAAGAAGAAGCCAAGGACGATCATCACTGCGGCAGCGACCAGGGCGGCGCTCCAGGAGCCGGCGAAGAACTGGTACAGCGCGATCATGGCCAGGAAGGTGACGCCCAGTCCCGCGAAGACAAACTTAAAGCTGAGGTCTTTTTGAGTGCGATCGGTGGCCTCTGATTGGCCGCTGGCTTTGCGCAGGTCCGCGATAGCGCGCTGGATGCCCTGCGCGAGGCTATTGCGCATCCGGAACATGGTGTAGCTGGCGCCCACCAACATGCCGCCCACCGCGATGGGGCGCACGATGTTGCGCCACACCTGACTGGCGACGGCATCCCAGGCGTGGTCGCCGGCGCCGGCGGGGAGCGTCTTGGCCAGCTCCGGCCCCAGGAAATAGACCAGCAGGGGAACCATCAGGCCCCAGGCGAGCAAGCCGCCGGCAAAGTTCAGCGAGCCGAGTTTGATGCCTATTATGTAACCGACGCCAAGGTAGGCGGGACTCACGGCTGGGAGCGAGAACTTGGTCACGCCGCCCACGTTCACTACGCGGTCGGCGCCCAGTTTGATAAAGCTCTTCCCGATTTCTCCAACGTGCAGAAGGAACTCCCGGCTGGCGCTGAAGAGTTTGAATTCGCCCAACAGATAAGTGAGACCGCCGGCCCCCATGGCCGTAAACAGCGTCTTCGCCGCATCCGAACCGCGCTGGCCCGCCTTGTGAATCTCGGCGGCGGCGGCCGATTCCGGGTAAGGCAATTCAGGATCTTCCACCATCACGCGGCGCAGGAGCGTGACGAAGAGAATACCCAACACGCCACCAACCATCATCAGCGCTGTCGACTGCCAGTAAGCCTCAAAGGTGTCAAAGGCAGGCCAGGCATGCACGATGATGAAGGCCGGAATCGTGAAGATGGCGCCCGCAGCCACCGACTCCCCGATGGAACCTACGGTGCGCGCCATGTTCTCCTCGAGGATCGAGCCCCGGAACAGGCGCAATACGGCCATGCCGATGACCGCGGCGGGATATGTGGCGGCAATGGTCTGGCCGGCGCGCAGCCCGAGGTAGGCGTTGGCGGCGCCTAATACGATGGTCATCACCAGCCCGAGCAGCAGCGCTCGCAGGGTGAACTCGCTCATGGCCATGGAAGGAGGAACGAAGGGTTTGTACTCTTTCGTGGCGGGGGTGGTGGGTTTGTCGGGAATCATGACTGAGAGAGCCTTTCCGGGCCCGCGGGCATGCCGGACGCAGCCTGCGAGGTAAGCACTGAGAAATCATACCCGATTGCGGATAGGGTCAAATGCTGCGCGATATGACCCAGCCAAACCGTGAACGCGTGGCCAAGCCACACAGAAGTATCTTGTTTTCAAATGGTGGCAAGGAACCGGATTTTGGACTCGGAATTGCTATTTTCTTTGCAGGAGTCCCTGACCCAATGGCATACGTCATCACTGATACCTGTACGAAGGATAACCACTGCATTGATTCCTGCCCGGTGAATTGCATTCATCCGACGCCGGATGAGCCGGGCTACGCCGAGGCGGAACAGCTTTATGTGAATCCGGCCGAGTGCATCGACTGCGGGGCGTGCATTCCTGTTTGCCCGACCACGTCGATCTACGTGTTGGAAGAGCTTCCTGAAGAACTGGCAGCCTTCGCCGAAAAGAACGCGGCTTACTACGCCTAATCCGCCGGACCAGGGCCGGATTCCCCATCGTCCGCCGCTTCCATGTCTTCGAGGACGTGCGGGGCGGCGGTGTGTCTTTTGAGCGCAGTCAACACCGCCGGAGACGAGAACCCCGCCAGGCGGAGCCGCCGGTAGGCTGATTGGAGCCGGCGGGGATCGCTCAGATACTCAGCGAGCTCCTTACCCCGGAACTTGCGTTGGATCCAGGCCTCGACTTGAGCAGGTTCGTCGGTCCCGGCGAAGGCCTCGCGCACCGCGGCCTCAGCCACGGGACGTTGAACACGTTTCCTGAGAAGGTCGGTGAGGACGCGCTGCCGCCCGTGCGCTCCGGACTGGGCGCGAGTTTCAGAAAAGTGCTCGGCGAAGCGGCGGTCGTCGGTCAGGCCATACTCCTCCAATTGAGCCAGAACGGCGTCGGCATCCTCCGGCGTGGCGGCGTGGCGGCGCAGGCGCTGGCGCAACTCCCCCTTCGATAAAGCGCGGGCGGCCAGAAGACGGAGCGCGTAATCCTTGAGCTTGTCGCGATCGAATCGTTTTGGCGGCCCGAGTGGCATGGCTTCTCTTCGATTGTGTTGGAGTACACTGTAGGAGGCAATCGGCCAGCCGGAAGGATTTCAGCAATGGAAGACGACAAGCGCTTTTCTTACTTTTTCCTGGGACTCGGCATTGGCGTAGCCGTAGGCGTGCTGTTTGCTCCCAAAGCCGGCGCGGAGACGCGCGACCTGATCCGCGAGAAGGCGGATGAAGGGAAAGAATACCTCAAGCGGCGCAGCGTGGAACTGCGCGAATCGGCGTCCGATGCGGTGGAGCGCGGAAAGGCCGCCGTCCAGCGGCAGAAGGAACAGATCCATGCGGCCGTGGAAGCCGGGCGGGCTGCCTACCGGGAGACCGTTACGACGCAGGCGCCACCTCCCCCTGCCGGCACCGAGGAGATGATCGAAGGCCTGTAGACCGCCATGCCGTCGGAAGCGACATTCTGGCTGATGGCCGGAGCGCTGGTGTGTTCCACCATCGCTCTCGTAGCGAACGCACTTGCGTCCTACGCGATGATGAAAGCAATTCTGGGCCTGAAGCAGAAGGTGGAGCCTCTCATTCCGCAGGCTCAGCGGACGTTATTGGAAGCAGCCTCCACATTGCGGGAAGCGACCGGGCAGTTGAAGGATGTAGGTGAACGAACCTCCCGCTTCTTCGACGCGGCCAATCAGCAATTGGTGGAGATCGATAAGACCCGTGAGGAATTGAGCACGCGTGTTTTGGTCCAGGTTGAGCGTGCGGAGCTGGTCTTGGATGACACGTT
The DNA here is from genome assembly GCA_964460395.1 of uncultured Solibacteraceae bacterium. Taxonomy (GTDB): domain Bacteria; phylum Acidobacteriota; class Terriglobia; order Bryobacterales; family Bryobacteraceae; genus CAYWQS01. The sequence continues at coordinate 53,044 of CAYWQS010000021.1, forward strand.
GAAGCGAGTGCATGAGGTGGTGGGCACCGTGCACAACGGCGTGATTCGCCCGGTCCGGGAAGTGAACGGGGTATTGAACGGACTGCGGGCGGCGATTTCCACGTTCGTGCAAGGACGGCGGCCGGCCGTCGACCGGATCGCACAAGACGAAGAAATGTTCATTTAGCCTGATCAGCCGAGCAAACCTGACTCTTTGTTGCACACCTGTTTCCGATAAGCGGTGGTGTGGGAGAGCTGGGCACCTTAATCCGAGCGTATCTGGAGGTAATGGCCTCTGGCGACGGGCGTCTGCATAAGCAACATTGCCAGCAACTCGCTGAGGGGCCGCCGGCTTTGGTGGCGTGCCTTGGGGCGGCACTGCTCCGGGGGGCCAAAGATTCGCCCCGCTACCGCTATCTGATCGCTCTGTTAAACTCGCGCGGGCTTCTGGTGCAAGCGTTGCGGCGATTGTCAGAGACTGACCCTGGAGCAGCGGGCAGCGTGGCTAATCTTGCCATGAGGTTAGTTCCTGGGCTCGAGCGGATTCTGGCGCGGCAATCCGGGGACGCCGACGGGCGGGAAGCGGCGGAAACCAGCGGTTTCGAAGCGGCTGTCCTGGAGACAGTTGATGCGGCTCTCCAATTACTTACGCCAGATGCGGCATCCGGCTATCCAAGCGATCCCAAACTCCGCGCGCGTCTGGCCCTCCTTTCCGGGCGGGCCGCAGGGCTGTGGGCTCAGGTGACGGATTTTCTCACAGATGCCGACCATCGAGTGCGCGCGAATGCCGTGGAAGCGTTATGGGGCCAGAACAACAGGCTTGCGAGGGAAAGTTACGAATCGGCGCTCGCCGACAAACATCATCGTGTGCGCGCAAACGCCCTGGTGGGCCTGTACCTGATGGGCGAGGTCCGCAGTTTGGCGGGTCTCTTGGAGATGGGCCGGGGGCCGGAGCCCCTCGCGCGCGCGGCGGCTGCCTGGGCGATGGCGCGGACCGGCGACCCCCGGTTTCTCGGATTTCTGCAGGAGCTGAGGCGGCGCAACGATAGAAACCCGATGGTGATTCGCAATGCGCTTTGGGGGATCACGCGGTTGCAATCCTCGGCGGTTCTCCAGCCGGCGGAACGTCTGGAGATCGCGTTCCTCTGTGCCGAAAGGCGGGAGAGCGAATTACGTTTGCACGTCGCGGTAAGGAAAAAGGGCACGAGCCAGCCTGTATCCGTGCTGCCCACGCAATATCACCTTTCCTCGGCAGGGGAGGTGGTGTGGGACTATCGGGTGGAACGCGAGCCATGCAGTCAGCGTCCCCTTGTACTTATACTGCCTGCGGGCCAGGAGTCTGATCAGACGGCCATCAGCCGCTGGCGCCACGTTTTGGCAAGGCTGCCGGCCCGTCTCGAGAGTGCAGGCGGCTACGCCGCACTGATTTACGGATCCGGCGGCGAAATGCCCGCTCTCGAGTTTCACCAGCACGGAGAGAACGCGGCGGCGGCTCTCGCCTCGCCGGGGCCGGGCGAGCCCATGGCGTCAGGCCCTTGGGGAATGGCGGCCAGCTTGTCAAAGCAACTGGCGGAGGTTGACTTGCTCTTGGTGCTGGAAGGGTCAGCGGTAACGGGTCCAGGATCGGAAGCACTCTCCACCTTGAGACGGCAGATTTCGGACCGCAATCAAAGGGTCTTTGCCGTTTGCAGCCCGGACGGGCCCGCGCCATTCCCTGGTGCGCTTCGCGAACTCTGCCGGGAAAGCCACGGGTGGTTGCTGCAGACGGCTGGCCCAGATCAGATCGACGATGCAGTACTCACCGTCGCCGGTGCACTCATGGGGCACGATGTCGTGGTCACTGAGGAACGAAACGTCCGTGAGGGGTTCCAGCTACGCGTCGCCAGCGGACGATTCACCGGAGAGATGCCCGCCGCGCCGGCTAACGGACTTGCTGCCGCTTAACCCCAATGTGGGGCGGGTGGCTGGGTGCGAAGCTTACACTGGAATCGTGCACAGCAAGCTCGCGTTGGTCATGCTCCTGGCGCCGGTGCTGGCGGCACAGCCGGAACCGGAGGGGGCACTGGCGCGGCTCGGACAGTTGGTCAAGCAGTTGAGCCTGAACCGCGAGGCTTGCTTCCGGGTACGCGACATCGAGCTGCGCCGCGATGATGTCCGGTTCTACTTCAACGACGGCTGGCTGATATTGAGCCGCCCTCTGGCGGGCCGCGTGGCCGCGGCCGTGTATGTAGCTACCGATGCGGGAGACGATGCCGAGGTCACGCTACGGCCTCCCGATCTGGGGGAGCGGTTGTCGCTGGCAAAACACACGGGTTCGCCCAACCTCAATGAGCATTTCCGGAACGCCGTGTTTGTGTTTACTGATGAAGCGGGTGAGCAGTTGGCGGCGCAGCTTGCGGAGACCCAGGCCCGGCGCGATCCGGATATGGGCGCGGTGCTGGCCGAGAAGCATGAGCCCGTGGTGCGCAACCTGGCGGAGAGCTTCCTGGTTCGTATTGTTCAGGATTTAGCGGCCAAATCTCCTCAGCAAGGTCTCTTTTTCGCGGCGATTGCCGGGCGGACTCTAGGGAACTTCGATCTGGTCTATGATCCTTCGCTCCACGAGCAGATTCTCGTTGGCAAAGTGGAATCCACGCCGTCGCGGCCAGGTTTCGCGGTATGGACCAGCTTTGAGTCCCGGGCGAGAAGGCGAAGCGGCGATGAAGTGAAACCGGTAGTTGCACTCGAGGACTATCGGATCGAGGCCATCCTCGAACAGGACTTGCGGCTGCGCGCCATAACTAAAGTTCGCGTGCGCGCGCTGGAACCGTTGCGTGGCGCCTTGGCTTTCGAAATCGCGCCCGCCATGACCGTGGAGCAGGCAAGCTGGGGCGGGCAGGCAGTGGAGGTCTTCCGGCGGGCTTCCCTGCGAGAGGGACTGATCCGGGGGAACCGGAATGAGGTGTTTCTCATCGCCGTTCCGGGGACCCTCCCGGCGGGGGCAACAGCAGAGTTGGAATTCCGCCACAGCGGTGAAGTGATCCAACCTGCGGGCAACGGGGTGTTCTTCGTTGGCTCAAGAATGAATTGGTATCCCGGGCGCAGCCTTGACTTCGCCACCTTCGACTTGCGGTTCCAGGCGCCCAAGGCCCTGACGCTGGTAGCCACAGGCGACCTGGTGGAGGAACGGGAAGACGAAACCTGGCGGTACACGCGGCGCAGGACCCCGGTTCCAGTGCGGGTCGCAGGATTCAACGTGGGCGAGTACGAACGAGTCCAGGCCGAAAAAGGGCCGTATGCCGTGGATGTTTACGCAAACCGTAGGGCGGAAGCGGCGTTGCAGCGCCGTCCTCCGCAGTTCGTCATGTTGCCTCCGTCACCAAACCGCACCGGGGTGCCGCGCCGGATGCCCGAACTTCTGGCTTTACCTCAGGCGCCGCCCGATCCGGCGGCGCGGGTCAAGGAACTGGCCAGCGAAATGATTAGCGCCATGGAGTGGATGAGCCAGCAATTCGGGCCGCCGCCACTGCCCAGGCTTACCGTGTCGCCCATCCCGGGCTTCTTCGGGCAGGGTTTTCCGGGGCTGATTTATCTCTCCACGGTCTCCTACCTGAGCCCGGGTGACCGTCCGGCTTCAGCAGGGGGATCTGCCCTCGGCACCTTTTTCGATGAGATTCTGCATGCACACGAACTTGCGCACCAGTGGTGGGGCAATTTGGTGACCTCCGCCACCTACCGCGATGACTGGATTCAGGAGGCTCTGGCCAATTACTCGGCGTTGCTTCTGCTTGAGAAAAAGAAAGGACCGCGCAGTCTGCAGACTGTGCTGGACGGATACCGGGCCGGGCTCCGCGAAAAGGGGCCTTCTGGCGAGCCACTGGAATCCGCTGGACCCATCGCGTGGGGCGTGCGGCTTCACATGGGCGGCGCCCCGGATCCGTGGCGTTCGATCGTCTACGACAAAGGATCCTGGATCTTTCACATGCTGAGGCGCAGGATGGGGGACGAAGCGTTCCTTAAGATGCTGCGTGCGATCCGGGACCGTTTCGAGTACAAAGACTTCTCCACCGATGATCTGCAGGCTCTGGCCGTCGAATTTTCCCCTCGCGGCTTGCCAGATGCAAAGCTTGAAAACTTCTTCGACACCTGGGTTTACTCCACGGGCATTCCCACGTTGTCGATCAGTACATCGTTGCGCGGGAAAGCTCCAGCGCTTCGGTTGCAGGTGACGGTAAAGCAGGCAGACGTGCCAGAGGATTTCAGCATTGACGTGCCGGTCGAGATCCGGGTGCCTGGCGAAAGCCGCCCTTTGGTGAAGTGGGTGCGCACGTCTAATGAACCGGTGACGTTCACTGTACCGGTGAAGCGTGCACCGGCTAGAGCCGAGCTGGCGCCCGGCGGGGCCGTGCTGGCGCTCATCCGCTAGTCTTCAGGTTGCCAGCCCGCTTCTGGATCCGCCGGATCGTAGTGGCGATCCGCTCCATTTCCTCACGGGGCCCAAGCAGTTGAGTCTGAGTGAACCACACCGCCTCGGAGCACAGCCGGTCATTGGCGGGGCAACGGTTGCGTTCCTTCCAGGAAGCGATCCGCTTGGCGCCATAAATGCGCTGATAATGACGGCTTTCCAGTACACGCTGAAGAAACGGTTCCTGGTTGAGCGGGGTGTAACCGCCTGAGGCCGGGATGCCTTCGGCCGCGAGCGCACGAAGAAACTGGGCGCGAGGCAGACCATCGAAGGCCCGGTTGTCGTAGCGGAACATATAGAGGTGCCAGGCGGACCGCGTCGAGCCTGGATAGAGCTTGGCCGGCACTATGCCAGGAATCTCCTGCAGCATCCTGGTGAGGTAAGCGGCGTTGGTCTCGCGGATTTTCGATTGGGCCTCCAATCGGCCCATTTGCGCCATGAGCAGGGCGGCCTGGAACTCGGTCAGCCGCAGATTGGCCCCGTTGGAAGCGTAAGCGAAACCCGCCAACGCCGCCTGGCGGGCGCGCCCATTGCCGTGGAATGCCCAGGCACGGTTGTAAAGGTCTTCGTTGGCGGTCAGCAGCGCACCGCCCTCCCCGCTATTCAGGTTCTTTGAAGCCTGGAAGCTGAAACAACCACAATCGCCCAGCGTGCCCAGGCGTTTCCCGCGCCACTCCCCAAGATGAGCCTGGCAGGCATCCTCCACCACCATCCATCCCCGCTTTTTCGCGAGCGGCAGGATGGCGTCAAGGTCCGCCGGAGAACCGCCGATATGAACCGGGACGATAGCGCGCGTTTCAGGCGTCGCTGCCGCCTCGATTTTGGAAGCATCCATCTGAAACGACTCGATGTCGGAGTCGACGAACACGGGCAGCGCGTGTTGCAGCAGCACGACATTGAGAGTCGCCACGAACGTATACGGCGGGATGAGTACCTCGTCGCCCGGCCCGATGTCGATGGCGTTCAGCGCCGCAATCAGCGCGCTGGTGCCATTGGCCGTGGCGACGCAGTGCCGCGCGCCCATCAACTGGGCGTACTGTTTTTCGAACTCTGAAACCCGCTGGCCGGTGGTGCGGCCCCAGTGGCCGCTGCGCAGCACCCCAAGCAGCGCCGATTCCTCTTCCTGGCCGTAAACTGGCCAGGCATGATCCAGCTTGCTGCCTGAAGGCCGCCCGCCTTCCATAGCCAAACGTTCGTCTTCCGCGCGGAGCACGGGCGCCGCGCCTGCTGCCAAGATGGCTCGCCGGCTGAATTGGTTCTGCCCCATGCGGCCTATGCTACCGCTCCCCAGCGAGAATAGGGGAACGGACGATGAGGGATTCATTCCGGATTCTGGAGCGCGACATCACGGGCTGCACGCGATGTCCCCGGCTTCGGGCCTACTGCCAGGACGTGGCCCGCGTGAAGCGGCGTATGTACCGCGATCAGGATTATTGGGGGAAACCTGTGCCGGGTTTCGGCGATCCGCAGGCGCGCCTCTATATCCTGGGCCTCGCTCCGGCGGCGCACGGAGCCAACCGCACCGGCCGGGTCTTCACCGGCGACAGTTCCGGTGATTGGCTCTATCGCGCACTGCACGAATTTAATTTCGCCAACCAGCCCCATAGCCAGAGCCGGGGTGACGGGCTGCTGTTGCGCGACGCCTGGGTAGGCGCCGCGGCCCGGTGCGCCCCTCCAGACAACAAGCCCCTGCCAGAGGAGTTTGCGGCCTGCAGTGAATACGTGACGCGTGAACTGCTCCTGCTCCGGCGGGTGAAGGTGGTGATCCTGCTGGGAAGGTTGGCTCTGGAGAACTTCCGGCGGGTCGCAGGCGCCCCCCCGCTCACCTTTGCCCATGGCGCCGAGCACGATCACGGTGGCAAACGGTTGCTCTGTTCCTACCACCCCAGCCGCCAAAACACGCAAACCGGCCGGCTGACTGAAGCCATGTGGCGCGCGATCTTCCGCCGGGCGCGCGTCCTGCTACCGTATGAGGCATGAGGGGCCTCGCTTTTCTTCTCGCCGCTGCTTCGCTTTGCCCCGCCCAACAGTTGAAGTTCACCGATGAACTCTGGAAAGAAACTGCGCCAATTTACTCCCAAACGCTGCGCCATCCCTTCCTGGAGGGGCTGACTGCAGGCACCTTGCCGAAGGACCGCTTCCGCTTCTACCTGGAGCAGGACACACTGTATCTGCGCGCATTCAGTCAGGCCTTAAACCTGGCCGCCGCCAAAGCACCCCGCGAAGGCTGGGCCAAGACACTGACGCGCCACGCGGTGGAGGCGATTGAAGCCGAGCAACAGTTGCATGCCTCCATCGTGGGCCGTGTGGGAGACATCGAGGTGGCCCCCACGAATGCGGCATACACCAACCATCTACTGGCCTCTGCGGCGGGACGCGGCTTCACCGAGGCGCTGGCTGCACTGTTGCCCTGCTACTGGATCTATTGGGAGGTTGGCAAGGAATTGAAGCGCCGCGGATCGCCGGACAAGGACTACCAGCGCTGGATCGATCAGTATGCGGGTGAGGACTATGGCAGGACCGTGCAGGAGGTACTCGTGATGATGAACGAGGCCGCTGCGCAGGCTTCGGCAGTTGAGCGGGCTTCGGCCAAACGCCTGTTCATCCGCAGCGCCCGCTACGAGTGGATGTTCTGGGACATGGCTTGGCGCCTGGAGAGCTGGCAACCTTAGCCCTGGTCCCCCTAGCCTTGCTTGCGGGGCCGCCGGGTCCTACAATCCAAACCATGGCACGCGGCTGGGAGAGCAAGTCGGTCGAGTCGCAGATGGAAGACCGGGCGTGGAATCGCCGGCCTGCCGGGGAGCCTCCCCTGGATGATGAGCAGCGGCGTCAGCGGGCCCGGCGAGAGGCCCTGCTGCTGCAGCGGACACGTGTTCTAGGTGAACTGCAGGCCGCCTGCAATCCCCGCTTCCGCGGACAACTCGAAGCCGAACTGCACTGGCTCGACACTGAGATCGCCCAATTGTCGGGGCAAATGTGAACTGGCCGGCCCGCCTGGCGCGGTACTTCGAGTTTGAGCGGCTGGGCACGGACTGGCGCACTGAAGCGCTGGCTGGCGTGACGACTTTCGTCACCATGGCCTACATTATTCCGGTAAACGCAGTCATCCTGTCCTCGACGGGTATGCCGGTCGGGGCCGTAACCGTGGCCACCTGCCTGGGGTCCGCGTTCGGCTGTTTGCTGATGGGCTTGCTGGCCCGGTATCCCATCGCCCTGGCCCCCGGAATGGGCCTGAATGCCTACTTTGCCTTCGCGGTGTGCCAAGGCATGGGCGTGCCCTGGCAGACGGCCCTGGGGGCGGTGTTTCTTTCCGGCGTGGCTTTTCTGCTGCTGACGGCAACCGGCGTCCGGCAGATGATCGTGCGGGCCATCCCGCAGGACCTGTACGCCGCCGTGGCCGTGGGCATCGGGTTGTTCATCGCATTTATCGGGCTGAAGAATGCTGGCCTGGTGGTGCACAACGATGCCACGTTCGTTGGGCTGGGCAATCTGCGCTCGCCGGGTACTGCGCTGGCAGCCTGCGGACTGATTGTCACAGCAGTGATGATGGCGCGGGGCGTCCGGGCGTCAATCCTGCTAGGCGTGGTCTTTACCTCGTTAGCAGGGCTTCCCTGGCAAGCCGGGCGAGCAGCCGCAGCCGCCGCCGGAAGTGAGACATTCCTCCAACTGAACGTGCCTGCGGCCCTGCAAATCGGGCTGATTGAGATCGTTTTCGTCTTCCTCTTCGTTGACCTGTTTGACAATGTCGGCACGCTGCTTGCCGTGGCAAAGCGGGCCGGGCTGATTGAACACGACGGGGCCATTCCGCGGATCGGCCGGATCCTGACCTGCGACGCGCTGGCCACTACGGCAGGATCGCTGTTGGGCACTTCCACCGTCGTGAGCTATATCGAAAGCGCGGCGGGGGTGGCCGCGGGCGGGCGGAGCGGCGCCACGGCTTGCGTCACAGGCCTGCTGTTTCTGGCCGCCCTGTTTCTGGCCCCCTTCGCGGGATATGTTCCGCTCGAAGCCACCGCCCCTGCGCTGGTGATTGTCGGGGCGCTGATGATGAGCCACGCCGCCGAAATCCGCTGGAGCGAACCGCTGGCCGCGCTGCCCGCGTTTCTCACGCTGCTCACCATCCCCTTGACCTTCAGTATTGCCAACGGGTTGGCTTTTGGCTTCACCGCGCACACACTGTTGCAGGTGGCCACGGGGCGAGGCCGCCACGTGAACTGGCTCGTTTATGCGCTGACGGCGGTCTTTCTGCTCCGGTTCTTCTGGTTGGGCACGGCCTAAAGGACCGGAGGCCATCTTTTTACAACCGTTAAGCGGGAGAGGTGACGAACGTCAGTTCCACCTTTTCGTATCCGATGTTATGATTTCTATGACAAGATCTTATAGAGGGAAAGTAGCTGAAGCTTTGCGCAACCTGCAAAGACATTCCGCAATGTTCAGCTCAAGAATCTCGCCCTAACGTGACCCAATGCGGCGTAACAGCCGCAAACCCGGATCCCTCCGGAAGAGAGGGGTGGCGCAGAGAACTGCTCCACAATCTACCGGGCGACGGGAATCAGACTAAGTGACGCACTTTTTGCGCCACGCCAGTCTTGAGGAGTATCTATGCGCAAACTTGTAACCGTCTTTCTGGCGTTGCTGCTTGGCAGCTCCGCCCTTTCGGCCCAACTGTCCCGCGGCTACATTTCAGGTACGGTATCAGACGCCTCGGGTGCTGTCATCACCGGAGCGGAAGTGGCCGTGACAAATGTGGACACAAACATCCGTCGGACCACCAAGACCAACGATGTGGGCTTGTACCGGTTTCCCGCAGTGGAGCCGGGCCGGTATTTTGTCGAGTTTTCCAACTCCGGCTTCACAACGAAGAAGGTTGGCCCAATCGAAGTGGGCGCCACGCAGGAAGTAGTGCTCAACCAGAGTATGGAAGTGGCCTCCGCCACTACGACCGTCGATGTCGTGGAGACGCCGGCGGGCGTAGAGCTGTCCAAAGCCAGCGCCTCGGTGGAGCGCAAGCTGGATATGCGCGTCATTGAGAGCCTGCCGCTCACGGGCGCAACGCGCGACGTCAACCAGGCCGCACTGTTGGCGCCCACCGCTGCACGAGGTCCCGGGTCAACGGGTATCTCCGCCAACGGCCAGCGGGCGCGCAACAACAACTTCATGATCGACGGCATCGACAATAACGATCCCTCGGTCACCATCTCGAACAATCGCATCATCCCGGAAGCAATCTCCGAATTCCAGGTGCAAACGTCGGCGTACTCGGCGGAATACGGGCGGAACTCCGGCGCGCAGATCATGGTGACCACCCGCAGTGGCACCAACGAGTTCCACGGGTCGGCTTTCAATTACTACCGCGCGAATTGGATGGAGCCGGTCAGCCTGATCAATAAGCGGGCTGGCATCAATGAGGTTCCGCGCTTCAACCAAAACCAAGCGGGCGGTTCGCTGGGCGGACCGGTTGTGAAGAACAAAACCTTCTTTTTTGCCCTGATTGAAGCGAACCGGCGGCGCGAAGCTCCGGATGCCCGCAATGCCGCGGTTGCCACGATTCCGACCGCAGAAGGATACCAACTGCTCCAGAATGTGCCGCTCGGAGATGGCCAGACCACCCAGAGCCGCCAGGCCGCGCTGAATGGCATCAAGTTTTTGGAGAGCATTTATCCGCGGGTCCAGCGCTACAGTAATCCCCGAAACGTGACTGTCAACGGAACTGCAATCCCTGTCGGCCAAATCCAGCTTCCGCTGGCGAATCCCTACAACTTCTGGTACGGGACCGGGCGCGTGGACCACATGCTGACCGCCAAGGATAGCGTGGGCTACCGCGTCCAGGTGGACCAGCGGCTTCAGCCTGATGTGGTCAGCAACTTGCAGTTCGGTAGCCTCTTTTCGGGAGCGCAGGAGATCTTGCGGCAGAACCACGCCGCCAACTGGACCCGCACCTTCAGCCCGCAATGGGTGAACGAATTCCGGTTCGGGTATGTGCGCGGTTTTCTGGACTTTCCGGAGAACGATCCCAAAACGCCCACCACTGGTATTACCGGCTTCTTTACCATCGGTGGTGCATCCAACTTCCCGCAGGGCCGTCTCCAGAACTCTTATCAGTTCCAAAACACCTCCACCTATCTACTGAGCCGCCACTCTCTGAAGATGGGGATGGACTTGCGCTACACGAAGCTTTTCAACAATGCGGCTTTCGACTCCAAAGGCACGTTCACCTTTGACAATCTGCAGGACTTCGTTAACAATCGCGCCGCCACCTTTGCTCAGGCGTTGAACACGGCCAGCTTCGACGCGCGGCAGTGGAACACCTATTTGTTCTTCCAGGATGACTGGCGCGTGACCAAAGAACTCACACTGAATCTCGGGATCCGTTATGAGATCAGTACGGTTCCCTTCGGCTTCTTCGGCGCGGCCGATGATTCGGTGGCCGCCGTAGGGGTGCCGCGCAATACCAAAGTGGACAGAAACAACTGGGCGCCACGCGTGGGTTTTGCCTATAGTCCTTCCGGAAAGGGCGGAGTGATGGGCAAACTGTTAGGCGACGGTCAGACTGTCTTCCGCGGCGGATGGGGCATGGGCTACGACGTGCTTTTCTTCAACATCCTTACGGTCAACGCCTCGAATTACCCGCGGGTGGTGGTGGGCAACGTCGACCGGACGGGCCTGCCGAACGTTTGGCCGAATCTGCTGCCCGTAAGCGCCACGCCGGTGTTGAATCCCTATGCGACCTTCGTGAACAGTCCCACGGATATGCAGAATCCTACGACCCGGTTCTACAGCTTTTCAATTCAGCGGCAGTTCGCGAGGAACTACGTGTTTGAGCTGGGCTACACCGGGTCCAGCAGCTACGCACAAATCCGCCAGGGCCAGACCAACCCGGGCATTCTCACCGCCGAACAGGCGGCGCGCGTCCTGGAGACCCGGAACCCGAACTCGATTCCCGGCCTCGTGCCATCCGCGGCGTTCCCGGTATCTCGGCGTCTAAATCCTGCCTGGGGCCCCCGCGTCACCATCGAGGCGACGGCCAAGGCCAACTACAACGCGATGTTCCTGAAGTTGGACAAGCGGCTGTCAAGCGGACTTACCGTTGGCGGCAACTATACCTGGAGCGCGAACCTGTCGGACAACGACGAGTCACTGGGTGTGGCCGACATCGTAAACTCCAGCCCGCAGGTCCCGCAAGACTTCTTTAACTACCGCAACGAGTGGTCCCGGTCGGTGTTCGACCGGCCGCACCGCGTGGCCGGCTACTGGAACTACGAACTGCCCAACTTCCTCAAGGCCTGGGACAACGGGTTCTCCCGCCGCCTGGGCAAGGGCTGGAACTTTACCGGCACCGCCGACTTCCAGAGCGGCCAGCCGTTCACCATTCGCACCGGTGTGGACACTGGTGGCACAGGCACTGCCGCACCGCACCGGCCCGATTACAACCCCAGCGGCATCCTCACTTTGGATCCCGTGACGGGCAACTACCGGACCTTCGTTACGCCCATTAACGGCACGGGAATAGTCATCACCAACCTGACGGCTGCAGGGGCTCCCCTGGCCAATTCCAAGCCCAACGGCGGCAATCTGGGACGGAACACCTTCCGCGGCCCGGGCTTCCGCAATTGGAGCCTTTCCGCCATGAAGAACATCGATATTGTCGAACGGTGGCGGGTCCAACTCCGCGCCGACTGGATCAATGCCTTCAACCACCGCAACTTCGGCAATCCGATCGCCACCATGAGCAGCCCGCAGTTCGGGGCGAACACCACTGACCCCGGCGGTCGCACGATGCTGGTGAGCGCCAAGATCCTATTCTGATTCGAGTCGCTGATTACAGTGGATGCTCCAAGGCCTGGCGGACGACGCCAGGCCTTTCTATTGGCGCGTATATGGAGCCAGCCTGGACATCATTACAATTCCTTTAACTGGATGCTAGAATTAGATACGTAATCAGGGGCGAAGAACCAAAGACCCAGCTTCGGCTGGAGGTTCGTATACGCCAACCTCTTTGAAACGAATAAGTAAATCCAGTGTGAAGGAGAAGCATATGTCTCGCTTCCTGTCCTTACTGGTCCTTTCCATCTGCGCGCTGTTGCTGCCGCAAATGGCATATGGCCAGATTACAGGCGACTTGGTGATTGAAGTGACCGACGCATCCGGCGCCGCAATGCCCAACGCCAAGATCACCGTGAAGAATATGGAAACCGGCGCTCTGCGAGAGTTGAGCGCTGACAACTCGGGCGCAGCGCGCGCTTCACTGCTGTCTATCGGCAGCTATGAAGTGAAGGCTGAGGCCAGCGGGTTTAGCCCCACCATCACCCAAGCCGTCGTGAACTCCGGTGCGGTGAACACCGTCCGGCTCACGCTCTCGGTGGAAGCCACCCGGCAAGAGGTGGTGGTTGAGGAGAACGTAGTCTCAATCAACACCGTTACCAGCCAGTTGCAGACTTCGTCCACCTCCAAGATGGTCACGGAACTGCCGCTGAATGCCACAGGTGTGTTGGGCCTCGCTGGCACAACGCCAGGCGTGATCCCGGTAACGCCGCGCAACCCGTTCCTGGGGCTCGGCTCGTATAACAGCAACGGAGGCCGCGGCCGCGCCAACAACATTACGATCGATTCCGCGGTGGCCACCGACGTGTCCACCACCGGCGGAGCGGGCCTGGGTACGGTGCCCGAGTTCATGATCCGTGAAGTGAACGTGATTTCGAACAACTTCTCGGCTGAGTTTGGCCGGAACGCCAGTTCGCAGTTCCAAATCCTGACCAAGAGCGGCTCGAACGAATTTCACGGGCAAGGTTGGTGGTTCCTGCGGAACGACAAGCTCAACTCCCGCGACTACTTTGACCGCACGGGCCGCACGCCGCCATTGCGGGATAACCGCTGGGGCGGATACTTCAGCGCTCCGATTGTGAAGAACCGGCTCTTTGCCATCGGCCACTACGAACAACAGACCATCCGCGGCCAGGGCGGCACTCGCATCGCCACCACCTGGACGCCCGCGCAGGTCGCCTCGATCACGAATCCCACTTCGCGTCAACTGTTTGAGCAACTCGGCGGCCCGCGATTCACCTCACCAAGCGGCACGACATCCAGCACAGCTCCCCTGGCAACCGACACGCTGGCCACCTCCGTCCGCGCGGATTGGAACATCAATGACCGGCAGACGCTGTTCGGCCGCTGGGCCTGGCAGGACGTGGAGTCGCAGTCTCCCGGGCTGACCTTCATTGCCTCGAACCTGCCCACCAACGGCGCCAGCAGCGTGAACCGTCCGCAAAACGCCACCATCAGCTACACGAACACGCTAACGCCCACGATGGTCTGGAACGCACTGGCGGCTTTCGGACGGAGCCGTCCAGGTTTCTCTCCGCTCGAAACATTCGGCGGCCCGTCGATCGGATTCCAGGATGGGACCGCGGCGATGGGCATCTGGAACGGCATTCCGCAGGGGCGTGTACAAAACGTCTATCAGTACCTCAACACGGTGACGATTTCGAAAGGCGCCCACACCATGAAGGGCGGCTATGAATTCAGCCGGACCCAAGCCAACAGCTACTTCGATGCGAACGTGCGCGGAACTTGGACCTTTGCCAGTTTTGCGGCTTTCGCAAATGGGACTCCGGCCCTCTATTCCCAGCGCTTCGGCAACTCGGTGCGCGGCAACCGTGTCTCCAACCAGTCCATCTTCTTCCAGGACGACTGGCGCGTCCGCCGCGATCTGACTGTCAATCTCGGCATGCGGCTGGAAATCGCGGGTGGGGTGACGGAGGTGAATAACCTGGTGTCGAACCTCAACCTGCGTGGCACTGGCGCGCTGGGCGGCGCGGGAACCGGCCCGCTGGGTGACATCACGGTGGGTGGCAAGATCTTCGACAACAACTACAACTGGGGTCCCCGCTTCGGCTTCGCCTGGAATCCGGGCGGCGGCAAGACCTCCATCCGTGGCGGCTACGGGATGGCCTACGACTTCATCTTCCTGAATCCGGTCACCAATCTCCGCTTTGCGCCGCCGTTCATGTACCAGCTGAGCACAACGAATTTTACAGGAGCGGATTCCTACGCCAGCATCGTGGCTGGCCAGAGCGCGTTCCAGCAGTTGGGCAGCTCCACAGTGGGTGGTTTTGGCACCACCATCCGGAACTTCGGGGCCTTCTCCCCGGTCGACTATGCGCTGCGTAACCCCCAGACGCAACAGTGGAGCCTGACGCTGGAGCGCGACATGTTCGGCATGCTATGGCGTGCTGGTTATGTCGGCACCAAGACCAACTTCCTGCAGCGGGGCCGCCCGATCAATACCATCAATCCGGCCAACGCATTCACGCCGCCAACCACCCTGGCGGAGGAGCAGGCGCTGATTGCTTCCGGTCGCTTGGCTACGATCAACGCCGGTTTGAACGCCGGTCCCACGGCTTCGAGCAACCGCATCGATCCCCGTTTCCTGGGCATTACGCTAGTAGACAGCTCGGCGAACTCCAACTATCACGGCGTCCAGCTTTATGTCGCTCGCCGGTTTAAGCAGGGCCTCGGGTTCACGGCCAGCTACACAGGCGGCAAGTCGATTGACGACGTGTCCGACGTGCTGGGCGTGCTGGAAGTGGACACCCCGGCGCAACAGAATCCGTTCAACAACCGCGACAACCGCGGGTTGAGCGCATTCGACATCACCCACCGCTTCGTGTTTACGCACAACTGGGAATTGCCGTTCTTCAAGAACAGCGGCAACGGCTTCCTCCGCTACACGTTGGGCGGTTGGTCCCTGAACGGCATCTTCCAGACGCAGACCGGCTTCCCGCTGCCTCTGTTCTCAGGCGTCCGGAACACTGCTCCGCAATTCCCGGATCCGTTGTTTTTGGGCGGCGGCGGCGCTCTCCGGCCAAACTTGGTGGGTCAGAGCATCAACCTGACGCTCGCACCAGAGCCGGGCGGTGGGGCCAGCAACCCGAACAAGGTGACGAATTCGGGCTTGGAGCAGCCTTTGCTCGGTAATTTCGGCACGCTTGGACGTAACGTGCTCCGTCAGAACGGGTTGACTCAGTATGACCTGAACTTGCAGAAGGATATTCCGATCACCGAGAAATTCCGGACCCAGTTGCAGGCTCAGATGTTCAACCTGTTCAACAACACCAGCTTCTCGCGGCCGGGCACGTCGCTGCGGGCGCCGGCCAACTTCGGGTACTACCAGGACACCAACACCAATACGCGTAATATCACGTTGACGCTCCGCCTGATCTTCTAGCTCCGGCACAGCGCGAATCTCAAAGGCCCGCCTCTCCCGTTTGCGGATTGGGCGGGCCTTTTTTGTGGCCCGGCCGGTTGGCTCCGGTCGCGGCCCCGCGGTAACCTAGGCAGGACCATGGAAACCAAGGGTGTGAGCGGCGAACGCCTGGAGTTCCGGTTCTCCCGCGAAGTGCGGATGGGTGTCGTACTGTACGGCGGCGTCTCGCTGGCGGTTTACATAAACGGCGTGGCGCAGGAAATGTTTCGCGCCGTGCGTGGCGACGGGCTTTACGGGCTGTTGAAGCTGCTTACCGATTCCGACGTCGTGGTCGACGTGGTGAGCGGCACCTCCGCCGGCGGCCTGAACGGCATCTACCTCAGCTACGCGCTTACCGCGCCCGGCACGCGCAATTTTCTGCGCTTTTCCAACCTCTGGCGCGAACAGGGAGACATCGGCAAACTGCTGCGCGAACCCGCCCGGAAAGGCAGCCGCAAACAGTCGCTGCTGGACGGCGAAGGCTACTACCAGGAAAAGCTGGCGGCGGCATTTGGCGATCTGGACCGGAACCCGCCGCTGGGTTCCGCCCTGGCCAGTGAAGTGACCGAATTAGACTGCTTCATCACCGGCACGGATGTTGCCGGCGACGTCTACACCCGCTTCGACGACCAAGGGCGGCCGATCACGGTGAAAGACCACCGCACGGTGTTTCAACTCAAGTACCGGGCGGGGCGGGGGAGTGATTTTCAGCCCAGGGAACTTTATCACCAGGCGCTGGCTAAACTGGCGCGCATCACCAGTTGCTTTCCTGTCGCGTTTCCACCTGTCCCGGTTCATCCTGAGGCTCCGGCATCTCACCCCGACTCGCTGCTCTCGAGGTGGGGCAGACTTCGGCACAAAGGCTGCTCTACACAACGCGTGTATCTGGATGGCGGTGTGCTCGACAACAAGCCGTTTTCCCACACGCTGGAAGCGATTTTCCGGCGTACGGCCAACCGCCCGGTCAAGCGCGTGCTGTTTTATGTTGAGCCGGTGCCCGAAGTTTTCCGCGAGGATCAAGCCGTTGATCCTCCGTCCGTGGTGGAGGCCGCCATCGGAGCCACCATGGAGATCCCGCGTTACGAGAGCATCTCGGGCGATCTCGAAACCGTGTTGGAGCGCAACCGCCGCTTGGATCAGATGAGCCGTATTCTGGAGGGCGCGGCGCCGCAGCGCGATGGCGTACTCGACCTGAATGCCCTGGGCAAGGTTTCGGCCATGCAGTTGCGGGTGTACGAACGGGCCCGCGCATTGCACATGATCACGCGGATTCTCGAGGGCATTTTCCGCGAGAATGGCCGGAACCAGCTACTGGAGGGAGGCGCCCGCGAGCGCGCGGCCGCCATGACCCGGCGATTCTTCGATCTCTGGACCGATCCGGACTCCCCGGCCAGCGGACTGCTGCTCAGTCAGTTGAAGCCGTGCGATCCCTATTACCGGTTGCGAGCTCTATTCCACGTTGCCTATCACCTCATCGAAGTGCCCCTGGTGCGCGAGGAAGGCGGACGGTATACGCCCACCGCCGAGGGCCAGACGCTGCATAAGGTGAACCGGCTGATCGCGTTGCACGAAATCCTGCTCTTCCATATGGAGAGCCTGGTGGACCGCATCGAGGCGGGCTGGAAGTCGCCGGGACGGGACGAAACGGCGATCTGGTGCATTGTCCAAAACTGCTTCCATGAGCTGCTGCCGGAGACCGATGAGCTAAAGAACCTGCTCGCCATCCGCGACCCGTTTCTGCCGCCCGAACAGCTCACACGCTTCCACGACGCCCTCCGGACGAGGCTCGAAGCCATCGTGGAGAAGACCAAGACCGAAGATGGCCTGCGGGATTTGGAACGCGAGCCGAACCTCAACTTCTCCGGGCTCATGGACTGGATCGACCGGCAGCTGACCGATCCCGTCATGCGCGCCAACCACGCCGCTTCGCAGGCATGGGAAGAGTTCCCCCTTTATGACGCGATCCGCTTTCCACTCCAATTGAGCGCCGGGTTCGGGGAACTGGACCGCATCCGCGTGGTGCGAATCAGCCCAAAGGACGCTCAAACGGGTTTCTCCGAGCGCGACGCTTCCCAGAAGCTGGCCGGCGCGCAGTTCAGCAATTTCGGCGGATTCTTCAAAAAATCCTGGCGCTCCAACGACGTGCTCTGGGGACGGCTGGACGGGGTGTGCAAGCTGGCGGAAGAGCTGATGGACAGGGAGCGGTTCCGCGAACTTAGTGCCCGGCCGGGCTTCGCCGCTCTGTTGACCTCAAGGCTGGATCTTTACAGTACACAAATCCTGTCGCATTTTGACAATGAGCCGCAGTCGCGCATGGACGTCGAAGCGCTGCTGTTCTGGATCCGGGAACTGGTGTCAAACGACCCCGCCACGCGCGCGGCCGCGCTGGCCCGCTGGGACGAAATGCGCGCCCTCCTGATTCGCGCGGAACAGCGCGACATCGTGCGCGAACTCTGGCCGGAAGTCCTGCAGGACTCGATTACCGAAATGCTCGACTGGAACCGCGTCAGCCAGAAAGCGAAGGACGACAGCCCCGCGCCGGTATTCGAAGTGAAAAGCATGCGCTTCGACAGGCAAGTGACCGCCCAGGCTGCCGCGGCCTTTGCCCACTTCGGGTTGCGCCACCTCCTGGCTCACAAATCGATCGACGAGATCTTCCAGAGCCACTACCGGGTGGGAGAAGAGCGGATCCTGCAAACCCTGCCGCCGAGCGTGCTGGCTGAAACCGGCTCGCGAGCCATGCTCGTGTTGCGTGATTGCCTGCTGGACGCCATGGACGAGTCCCGAGCCGAAAGCGTGCGCAAAACAGCGCTGTTCCGCTTTGGCATCGACTTGCCTGCGCGCTCGATGTACACGTTCGCCCGGCTGGGCCGGTACGCTCCTGAATCCACCCGCGTGGCGATCTACGCCCTGCTTTCCGCCGGGTTTACCGCCCTGCTGGCCACCGCCGTAGCGGTTGTCACGACCCGTCAATGGTTCGACTGGATGACCACCGTGTCGATCTTCGGCCTTGGCGCAACTATCTTGGGTTTCGCCGTGCGGCGCGTCGTTTTCTGGCGCACCGAACGGGAAGTGAAGAAGCGTTCGTAAGCTGTAAGGCCTCCGAGCCGGCTCATTCGTCGATAACGCCGCCCATACAAGAAATAACTCTATTGAAGCAAGACTCGCGGACCATGTTTTGAAGATTGGAGCAGGCACTGGCGCATTCGTCAAACTCCGGACTTGGATACTGGTAGGTTGTGCAGTACTGCGAACAATACAGCCCTTCGTTGACTGCTTGCGCGTCGCATGACGCGAAAGAGATCGAGGAACAGCTGGCCCGGTACAGGCGATTTAGGTAGCTGAAGTAGGCGTATTGTGCGTACCAAGAAGGTGGTTGATTGTTATTCGATCCGCCCGCCACCGCCGTCGTCTTGAAAAACAAGGGAGCGGCGAAAGCAGCCAAAAGCAAATATTTGACAACTAGTTTAATCACCTTATTCTCCTTGTCGAGTATTTGAACTCACACGCGCAGTCCATTGATCCATCTGGCTGGCAGTCGGGACCCCCAGAATCTGGGCTTCCACGACTCCGTTAGGACCTATTCGGAACAACGCGGGTGTGGCCGGGATCCCGTTAGCGATGAAATCCGTTTCGATCAAATAGTCTGGTTGTAGTTCGGATTGATACCTTTGTGGGGCTGTCCCACGCGGTACAAGAACCACGAATAGCTCGGCATTGTTCCTTGAGAAGGATCTTAAGCGTTGAAGGTGAGGCAAAGCCTTTTCACAATATCCGCACCTCGGAGAAAGAGCCACTGCATATCCGGAACCAGATTGATTCTCCAATGCCCTGAGCGCCGTTGGTTTCCGCACAGCAGTCGTCGCAGGTCTCTCGTCTGATAACGCCGAGTGGAAAATCCCGTTTCCGACAAATAACGCAACCATGACTAGGCAAACGTTAGCCGCAACGTCCAATGCTGCGCGTATATTATTCCAAGAAAAAGGAATCCTGCGCGGCAGGAGATACATGCAGACCTCCTCGGCATCCTGGAAGGGTGACTTTGTGAGATTGCTTGCAGAGGAATTCTGTAAGCATCCATGAAAGATCTAAAGAAAACGTAATGCATTAAAGACGATTCGTCAAGAGGTCATTGCACGGATGCTTTGAAGAAAAATCCGAAAAAAAGCGGCCGCAATCGCGGCCGCTTTGTCGAACAAACGAGGAAAGAGGCGTATAGCTACCGAGCCAGCCGGTTAACCCTCGCCCGGCCCATTGCTTGAGCAGCGCGGGCCAAACCTGCCCGGCCAGCGGCGGCGTGCACCCCGGCAGGCTGTTCGGGGCGGGCGAGAAGTCCAGTGATTTCAGCCTGATGGACGGCGGGTACGAGCTTTTGGACGGCTTCCAGTTCCTTCAGCTTGGCTTTCTGGGCGTCGGTCAGGATAGCCAGGGCGGCCGGGTTGGGGTCATCCACCTTGTCGCGGATCGAGTCGCGCAACTTCTTTACTTCCACCATCAACTGACCAACCACCGAGGGATTCGGGTTGTCCTTCTTCATTTCTTCTGCAATCTGCTGCTGCTTCTCGCGGATTTGTTCAAGCACCGGCCGGTTGGCTTCCGCGCGCGCCTTCATCGCATCCTTGAGTTTGGTCACCTGGTCGGCTGAGAGACCGAGGTAAGTGGTTAGCGCCTCGAAGTTCGCGTTCTCCAGCGCCTGGGCCCGCAACGCCATGCCTTCTCCCATCGCCGGACCCATCCCTGCGCCCATGCCAGGACCTCGGCCAGGACCCCGGCCGGGGCCGAAACCAGGGCCTTGTGCCAAGAGCGTCGTGGCTGCAAGGCCAAGAATCAAAAATACTTTCTTCATTGGTGAACTCTCCTGCGGATTCCTTTGCCGGTCTGCCCGGCTCACCCTTCATGACGTGGACCCTTTCTGCGGGTTTACGCGCTTCGCCACCTTAGAACCTTCCGCCCTGTACCCTTGTCCCAGAAAAAAAGGTACGCCGGTACAGATTGCTGCTACAAACACGAGCGCTTGAATAGAAGCATGCAGAGTTTCCACGAGCAGCGGTCGCATCAGCGGGAACGGGTGCAAGCCAAGGTATGGGTTCGGTGGCCTAGCGGCTCAGGCATCCCGACAGGCGGGCGGGTCCGGGCTGTGGACGCTTCCCCGCGGGGGCTCAAAGTGCAGTTGGAGCACCGTGTCGACCCCTTCAGCTTCGTCCATGTTGAGTGCCACGAGCTCAAGATCGCCGGGTTGGCCATTGTCCGGCATTGCAGCCGGCAGGGAATGGGCTGGGTGGCTGGCCTGCAGATCGGTTCGCGGTCCGGCGGCCGGGACTGACCCTTACTCCCACCTCGCGCCGCGCGTCCGGGTCTTGACCCGGCACAGATACATGTCCGCCGTAATATACAGCGTAGAACCGTCATCGCCCCAGGCAACATTCGCCGTGGCTTCTCCCGTATCCAGCCTCCCGAGGCGCGTGCCGTCAGGCAGGTAAATATGCACTCCGCCCGGCCCGGTGGCAAACAGGATCCCATTGCGATCCACCTTCAGACCATCCGGTAACCCCGGGTTCTCCCGTCCCACCATGGCAGTCACGTCGGCCAGGACTCGGCCCGCGCCCAGGGTTCCATCCGCCTGCACCGGAAACGCCATCCAAATAGCGCGTTTAGGGTCGGAGTTGGCGACGTAAAGCGTTTTCTCATCAGGAGAAAAGGCGATGCCGTTGGGCCGGCTCATCTCCTTGGTGAGCAGCGTAAGTCCCTTGGCGTCTAGACGATAGACGCCACAGAAGTCGAGTTCACGGCGCGGATCCTCCGCCCCTTTGGGCAGACCGTAGGGCGGATCGGTGAAGTAGAGGGCACCGCTGCTGTGCAGGGCGCCGTCGTTGGGGCTGTTCAGGCGCTTCCCCTGGTAGCGGTCGGCCAAGGTCACTTTGCCGCCATCGCGGTCCATCCGGGCAACGCGGCGGTCACCGTGCTCCATGAGAATCAGCCGTCCTTCGGGATCGATAATGAGGCCGTTACTGCCCGGTTCCCGGCCGTAGGGGGCGACTCCGGTGTACCCGGAGGGCTTCATGAACAGTTCAACGCCCAGCGCGGCAGTCCACTTCATCACGGAGTTGCGGGGAATGTCGCTGAACAGGAGGTATCCGTCCCGCTTGTCCCAGACCGGCCCCTCGGACCAGTCGAACCCGGCAGCCAAGACCTCGATGCGTGCGTCCGGCGGTAGCACCTCATCCAGCCGGGCGTGTTCCCGAACGATCTTGCCCAACACCGGATAGGAGCGCGGGGGCGGCGTTTGCGCCGCCAGCACCGAAAGGAGGCAGATACCGAGGAGTGCTCTCATGGCCCGCTATTTTACGCCACTTGGTGCCGACTGTTGCTAGTGAGTTGGCACCTGTAGTAGGCTCGATTCAATTTACGGGATTGGGTGATTGTGAGCGCACGCGAAACGGGGAGCGGCCTCCAGCTCACCGCGTTCTTTCCCGCCTTTAACGACGCGCCGTCACTGCCTGAACTAGTCCGGCGGTTCGTTGAGACGGCTCGGGATTGCGCGGCGGAGTTTGAGGTCATAGCAGTGAACGACGGCAGCACCGACGCCACGGCGGAGGTGCTGTCGCAGCTGGAGCGCGAGTACGCGCCGCATCTCCGTGTCATAACTCACCCACGCAACCTGGGTTACGGAGCTGCTTTGCGGAGCGGTTTCCAGGCTGCCACCAAAGAACTCGTCTTTTACACTGACGGCGACGGGCAATATGACCCCCGTGAGCTTCGCAATCTAGTAGCTTTGCTGGCGCCGGGCATCGGCCTGGTCAACGGATACAAGCTGCGGCGGCACGATCCCTGGCACCGCGTAGTCATTGGAGAAATCTATCGCCGTTTCGCCAGGCTCGTCTTCCGCATCCGCATCCGGGATATCGACTGTGACTTCCGGTTAGTACGCCGCTCCCTGGTGGAGAATCTCCACCTGCGTTCCACCAGTGGAACTATTTGTGTGGAACTGGTACGCAAGATCGAGATGTCGGGCTGCGGCGTAGCCGAGTGCGGCGTGCATCACTATCCTCGCCTTTACGGACGCAGCCAGTTCTTCCGCTGGCGGTCGCTGCTTACTACGTTCCGGCAGATGCTGGGGCTGTGGTGGGAGTTGGTCGCCGTGCCCTTTTTCCGCCGCCGCCCCACCACCCCGCATGCCGACTCCGATTCCTATCGTCAACCTGAAACCCGCCCTGCAGGCGACTGAGGCCGGCTGGCGGGCGCGGCTGGACGAACTGTTTCGCGAAATGCAGTTCATTCTTGGCCGCCAAGGGCAGAGCTTCGAGCATGAGTTTGCCCAAGCCATGGGAGCGCGGCACGCCGTGGGGGTGGGCAACGGCACCGACGCGATCACGTTGTGCCTCCAGGATGCGGGCGTGACGCACGCGGAGGATGAGGTGCTTACCACTGCTCTGACGGCGCCGTTCACGGGCGTAGGGATTGTGGCGGCGGGGGCACGGATCCGTTTTGCGGACGTGGACCCCCATACTCTGCAAATTGACCCAGTGGATGCCGGAAGGCGCGTCACGCGCCGTACCCGCGCGCTGGTCGTGGTCCATTTGTATGGCCAGCCTTGCCGTCTCAACGCCCTGGCGGCTATCGCCCGGGGCGCGGGTCTTGTCCTGATTCAGGACGCGGCGCAGGCCCACGGGGCGCGCTACCGGGGTAAGCACCTCGCGTCGTTCTCTCCTTACGTCACCTACAGCTTCTATCCCACAAAAAACCTCGGCTGTCTGGGAGATGGAGGAGCGATCACCACCAACCGCGCTGCACTCAATCGCAGCTTGCGGCAGCGCCGCGATGGAGGCCGGAAGAACACGGAGCAGGTGGCCCGCCTGCCCGGCTTGAATTCCCGGCTCGACGAGATACAGGCTTGTTACCTCCGCGCGTTTCTGCCGCGCTTGGAGGAATGGAATCTCCAGCGCGCGCAATTGGCCCGGCTGTACGACGAAGCCCTCGCGGATTGTCCTGGCATCCAGCTAGTTCGGCGTGAAAATTGCAGTGTTCACCACCTCTATGTGATCCGGGCCCGGCGCCGCGCGGCGTTGCGCCGCTACCTGGCGGATCAGGGGATCGGCTCGGCAGTCCACTATCCGGTGCCGCTGCATCTGATGCCGGCATTCGCCGCGGCGGGACTCAGGCGCGGCGATTTGCCGCATGCTGAGCGTGCCGCCCGGGAGGTGCTTTCTCTCCCGTTGTGGCCGGGTCTGCCCTCCTCCAGCGTTCTCCGCGTGGCGGATGCGATTCGCCGCTTCTACCGTTGAGCGACCAGCCGGCCTGTGTCATCGATACAGATATCAGTAGGTCTTTGAATGGGTTCGCCCACACGCCATTGGACGGCCGGGGCACGCTCCGGCAGGCGAACCCGAAGCGTGGATTCCGCCACCTCGCGCGTGTAGGGGAAGCACGTCAACGCCACCGGGCCGGGATGCTGCCGCACAGCGTCCACCAGGGTTTCTGTGGCAATGGCGCGCTGTGCATATTGCGGGTGCTTCACGATCCAGACGTACGCGCAGTTGTGCAGGATCACCAGGGCGGCGACGAATGTGAGCGCAGCGGGCCGCCAACGCTGCTCCAATTCAAACCACGCCAGACCGGCGATGATCGCCACGCCCGCGGAAGCCAGGTACGTGTGACGGCTGGGGACTCGCGGCATGTAGGTGAGGAAGGAATAGGGCAGCAGCCCGCACAGGATCCAACCTGCCGCCACTGCAAGCCTCTTGGAGTGGGCGCGCCAGCCAGTCCAGGCTAGGGCAACCACGGCCAGTAAGCCCCAAAACCAGAAGAGCCGCCCGGTTGAGTTCGCGAGGGTTTGCAGGAATGGCGCTTGCAGAGAGAAGGTTCCATCGGTCAGGTGCAGATGCGACGATCCGGCCTGGAAGATTTCCAAAGCATAGAACACCGACAGCAAGGCGAACGCTGCAAGTCTGCGCAGGATGTCGCGCCAAGGATGCCCCTGCAGCCACAGAGCCAGTCCGGCGATTGGCACTGCGGCAACGCCGGACTCCTTGCTGAGCAGCGCCAGCACGAACGCGCCGAAGGCCAACGCAGTACGGCCCTCCAGAAGGGCATGCAGCGTCAGGAGCAGGCTACTCATCATCAGCAGTTCGGGCAGGCTTGAGATCCAGTACACGGCCTCCTGATGGATTTCGTGGACGGCAAAGAAGCCTGCTGCGGCGCCCATTACCCGGTAGCCGCCGAGGAACTGCCACCGTCCCAGCCAAGACAGCAGCAGGACGTTGACGCCATGCAGCGCGATGCACAGCCACTGTAACGGTTCCGGCCGCTCCCCGAACAGGCTGGTGACGGCATGCGCAGCCACGAACTCCGTTGCGCGGCTCCGGTACAGGATGTCGTTCCAGAGCGACGGCCAGCCGGAAGGCGGTCCCCAGCGCCGGGCGTCTTCCACCAGCAAATAATCATCGGAAATGAACGGCAAGCCGGGTGACCGAACGTAAGGCAGCACGGCGAGCCCCACAAGAAGCAGGACGGCGCTCCAGCGGCCCAGTTTCATACCTTTTCCGCCACGGCGTAAAGAGATTGTCCAGCCGGCAGGCGCAAGCCGAACCGGATGGCCGCTGCCTCAATGCGCAAAGGCCATTCCAGCAAGCTGTTCAACCAGGGCGGGGGCACCACGATGCCGCTCGCTGGCGGTTTGCGGAGCAATGGTTCAACAAAACGGAATTTCACGAATGCGACAGGGAGCAACAGGGTGTTGGCGTAGGTCAGCCATCGGATGCGCCAGCCGGAGTTCTCGAGCGAAACGCGTAGGCGGTAGCCAGTCAACCGCTGCCGTTCTCCGACGTAGGCGGAGTGCCGGCTGCGCAACCAGCCGAATGCTGCGGAGCGGATCAATAGAGGAGCGCCGCGCCGGGCCACGCGCGCCAGTTCCTGCAAAGCAGGCCGTTCCCCTCCCGGCTCAAAATGGGGCAGAACGTCGAGGCACAGGATGGCTTCAAATCGCCCGTCCGGGAATGGCAGATGCCGCAGATCCGTCTGCACGCCAAAGGGATACCCGCGCGCCTTCCCGATGGCCAAGCCAGTGGCGGACAGATCCACCGGTGTCATCCGCCATTCGCGTTCCCGCTCCAGGCAGGCCGAGAAGTAGCCGGTGCCGCAGCCTGCTTCGAGGACCTGCAGTCCCCGTCCGGCGGGGAAGAAGCGGTCCAGAGCATACCGGGCAATCCGGGCCTGGCCCCGAAACCACCACATCCGCTCTTCAGCTTCGGCCAAGTGAGCGAACTCGCCGGGATTCAAGTTTTGAGCACCTCGGCCACCGGTGGGAATTCGCGGCGTGATGGATGGCCGTCCAGTTGCCAGTAGTGAGCCAGCGTCCTCCGCACGCCTTCCCCAAAAGTAACCCGGGGAATCCACCCCAAGTGTCTCCGGATGCGCGTGCTATCGGTGTAGTAGCTCCCGATGTCGTACTGTTTGTGTTCCGGGTCGAAGGGCTGCAGGCGCACAGGCACGGGCGGGGAGGCCAATGCCGCAATTTGCGAGGCGATCTCGTGCAGGGTCAGCGGTTCCGGTCCGCCCACGTTGAACACGCGTTCGGCGGGGGCTGGCGTGGTCCCGGCCAAGATAAACGCATCTACTGCATCGTCGACGTAGAGTGGATCCCGCAGTTGTGTGCCGTCCCCGAATACGTCGATGGGCTCGCCCGCCAGCGCCTTTCGGAAGAATACCGACAGGACTCCCTGGCCCGCGACATCCAGCGCCAGACGCGGCCCATAGACGTTGGTGAGGCTCAGAATGACCGGATCCAGAGTCGAATAGTCCGACAAAAGCAGGTGATACTGCATTGCGGCGTACTTATGGATGCCGTTGAAGTCCACGGGGCACACCGGGTGTTCCTCATCGACAGGCAGGTACTGCGGTCTCCCGTACACCTGACGAGTTGAAGCGTAGACTACACGCACGCCTGGATTTGTTCGCGCCAGTGCTGTCAGGAAGCGGAGTTGGCACAGCGAGTTGATGGTCAGATCGCGTTCAGGCTCGCGAAGACTGTGAATATGGCTGACTTCGCCCGCCAGATTGAACACGACATCAATCCGGCCCAGCGTGGGCAGAAAGTTGGCGGCATGGGCGATGTCGTCTTCGACGACACGAACTCCCAAGCCCGTTGGCAGATTGTTCCGGTTGCCGCCGCATCCTGAAATCAGATTGTCGGCGACGATGACTTCAGCACCCAATGACTGAAGCCGGATGGCGAGGTTGCTTCCGATGAAACCCAACCCGCCGGTCACCAGGACGCGGCGGCCCTGGAGATCCAAGCACTCCATATTGTCTTCCCCGTGGCGAGTTCCGCCAACGCTCTGATACGGCCCGTTACAACCGTTTCGGCGCTTAAGTGATTGTCATCATAACGCTGGAAGGGGATACGCGCAAGCGTACGGAGCCCCTCAAAAGGGTCTTACTTGTCGGCAACCTGCCTCGCGTTGACAGATTTTCACAGACCTGGGTATGATGGGAGGGTTTGGGGAGTTGACTCTTTCGCTCCTGGTGACCCTTCTTGTGGTTGGGTGGTAAGCCCAGCCGGATGCAGGAAGCCGACTGGGGGCCCGCCCCGAGGCTCCGCCGGATACTACGCCGGTCGCTGAGCATGGGCGGTGCCTTGAAGGACCCCTCTGATGCCGGGGCCGTTCCCATTTGGGGGAATTGGTTTCGGTCAATCCGGGCGATCTCGCCAACGGTACTAGGAAGTTTCTTGATTTTGTTGGGTTTGTGGCTTGCGGGCGCCTGCGCCCGGGTATAGCCGCGCCCGGCGGGTGATGGATCGACTTGATTCACAGGACTGTGCATGCCCACGTTTAATCAGCTAGTTCGCAAGGGAAGAACGCCGACCCGGTACAAAACCGCGAGTCCAGCGCTGCAGGCTTGTCCGCAGCGGCGTGGCGTCTGTACCCGTGTTTACACCACGACGCCCAAGAAACCGAACTCCGCGCTCCGGAAAGTAGCTCGTGTCCGCCTGACCAACCAGATCGAAGTGACTACTTATATCCCAGGCGTCGGGCACAACCTGCAGGAGCACTCCATCGTGCTGATTCGCGGTGGCCGTGTGAAGGATCTCCCTGGCGTCCGCTACCACGTGGTGCGCGGTACTTTGGACGCCGCAGGCGTAAGCGGCCGCATGCAGGGCCGTTCGAAGTATGGCGCGAAGCGGCCGAAGGCCGGTGCGGCCCCTGGTAAGGGCGCCAAGAAGTAAGAGACGGAAATAGGAGCGGAAAGAACCCATGCCTCGCAGACGCCGCGCTGAAGTTCGGGAAATTCCCGGCGATAGCGTCTATAACTCGACGCTGGCGGAGAAATTCATCAACTCGATGATGTGGGACGGTAAGAAGACCGTGTCGCAGGGCATCTTCTACGGCGCCATGGATGTCATTCAGGAGCGGACCGGCGACGATCCCCTGAAGCTTTTCAAGAAGGCTGTAGAGAACTGCAAGCCGGTGTTGGAAGTGAAGACCCGCCGCGTGGGCGGAGCCAACTACCAGGTTCCGATTGAGGTTCCAGCCAACCGGCGCACTTCTTTGGCCATCCGGTGGATTCTCGCCGGCGCCCGCGCCCGGGCCGACAAGAGCATGGCCGAGAAACTGGCCAACGAATTGATGGATGCCTCGAATCTTCGCGGCGCCGCCATCAAGAAAAAGGACGACGTTCACCGTATGGCGGAGGCCAACAAAGCCTTTGCTCACTACCGCTGGTAAAGGAGAGACCGAACAAGCCCCCGCGCCTTCGCACGGAACTTTATGCCTCGCACCATCGCACTCGAGAAGATGAGAAATATCGGCATCATGGCCCACATTGATGCCGGTAAGACCACCACGACCGAGCGCATCCTCTACTACACCGGCCGGACCTACAAGATCGGCGAAGTCCACGAAGGCACGGCGACCATGGACTGGATGGTGCAGGAGCAGGAGCGCGGCATTACCATCACGTCCGCCGCGACCACCTGTGCCTGGCGGGATTGCCAGATCAACATTATCGACACTCCCGGCCACGTGGACTTTACGGCCGAGGTCGAGCGCTCACTGCGCGTGCTCGATGGCGCTGTCGCTGTGTTCGACGCCGTTGCCGGCGTGCAGCCCCAATCGGAAACCGTGTGGCGCCAGGCGGACAAGTATGCGGTTCCCCGCATCTGTTTCATCAACAAGATGGATCGCGTAGGCGCCGATTTCTTCCACGCTGTCGATACCATCGTCGAGAAACTGCAGGCCCGGCCCGTGCCCGTCCAGTTGCCCATCGGCGCGGAAGACCAGTTCAAAGGTGTCGTTGACCTCATCACGATGAAGGCGCGTGTCTGGCGGGACGAGACGCTGGGCGCCAAGTATGACGACGTCGACATCCCCGCCGACCTTGCCGATCAGGCCAAGGAATACCGGGAGAAGCTGGTGGAAGCCGCCGCTGAGTGCGACGACAAGCTATTCGAAAAGTATCTCGAAGGCGCCGAAATCAGCCAGGCGGAACTGACGGCAGCTATCCGCAAAGGGACCATCGAGCAAAAGATCTTTCCTGTGATCTGTGGCACGGCCTTCAAGAACAAGGGTGTGCAGAACCTGCTCGATGCGGTGGTGGACCTGCTCCCGTCGCCGCTGGACATCCCGACGATGAAGGGCACCGACATCAATGATCCGTCGGTGGAGATCGAACGGAAGCCCGACGACAGCGAGCCGTTTTCCGCGCTGGTGTTCAAGATCATGACCGACCCTTTCGTGGGCCAGTTAGCCTTCGTCAGGGTCTATTCGGGCAAGCTGAATTCGGGTGACTCTGTCTACAACGTAGCCAAGGGCAAACGTGAGCGCGTAGGCCGCATTGTGAAGATGCACGCCAACAAGCGCGAAGAGATCAGCGAAGTTTTGGCGGGCGACATCGCCGCCTGCGTAGGTTTGAAGACCGTCACCACGGGTGACACGATCTGTGACGAGAGCCATCCTGTTCTGCTCGAGTCCATTGACTTTCCCGCGCCGGTAATTCAGTTGGCCATTGAGCCCAAGACCAAGAGCGACCAGGAAAAGCTGGGCATGGCGATCGCCAAGCTGGTTCAGGAAGACCCCACGCTCAAGGTCAACACCGATCACGAGACAGGCCAGACGATTCTGGCGGGCATGGGTGAGCTGCACCTGGAGATCATCGTCGACCGGCTGCAGCGCGAGTTTAATGTGGGCGCCAATGTCGGTAAACCGCAAGTAGCCTACCGCGAAACCATTCGCACGCAGGCTGAAGGCGAAGGACGCTTTGTCCGGCAGACCGGCGGCCGCGGCCAATATGGCCACGTCAAGATCCGCATCGAGCCGATTCCGGGTCAGGGTTACGAGTTCGTTAACGCGGTAGTAGGCGGCACGGTGCCCAAGGAATACATTGCTCCCGCCGAGAAAGGTATCGTCGAGGCGCTCGAAGGCGGCGTCCTCGCGGGCTTCCCGATGGCCGACGTCAAGGTCACCCTCTACGACGGCAGCTACCACGACGTCGATTCGAACGAGATGGCCTTCAAGATCGCTGGCTCCATGGCGCTCAAGGATGCCGCCAAGAAAGCCAAGCCGGTACTGCTCGAACCGCTCATGAGCGTGGAAGTGGCGGTTCCGGAAGATTACGTCGGCACCGTAACGGGCGACCTCAACAGCCGCCGGGGGCGGTTGGAGGGCGTCGAGTTGCGCGGCACCACCCAGCTCATTAAAGCCATGGTGCCGCTGTCGGAGATGTTTGGTTACGCCACCGAATTGCGCTCCCGCACCCAGGGGCGCGGCAGCTTCACCATGCACTTCGGGCGATATGAAGAAGCCCCGAACAGCGTGGCAGAAGAGGTCATCAGCCGCATGCAGGGCAAGGTGGCCAAGGAGTAGAGTCCGGAGATCGTCAAGCAACAGCGAAGATCCAGGAAGAGAGGCACAGCATGGCGAAAGAGAAATTCGACCGCAGCAAACCGCACGTCAACATTGGGACGATCG
>CAYWQS010000022.1:0-81477 GCA_964460395.1 uncultured Solibacteraceae bacterium
TAGCCGCGCCGCACGCTACAATGCGGGATAAGTTCATGCGATTGCTCTGTTTGATGCTTTGCTTCTGGGCCGTGCAGGGAACTCCGGTGCCGGCGGATTGGAAGAAGGCCCACGACGCGCAGGACCGTGCGGCGCTGGACAAGATCGCTGCCGATGCCCAGTCCGCCGCAAAGGACTCTGACGCCACCTCCCTCTACCGGGCCGCTCTGGCCCAGCACCTGCGGGCGGAAGTGGCCATGGAACAGCGCGACAAGCGGGCCTCGGCGGGCGCCGCGATGGACGGGATCCAACTGGCCCGGAAGGCCGTGAGCCTCCAGCCCGACAACGCGGAATATCGCCGGCTGTTGGGAACCCTCTGCGGCCAAGTGATCCCCGCCAATGTGCTGGCCGGCTTGCAGTACGGCAAGTGCGCGCTGGAGGAAGTGGAGGAGGCGCTAAAGCTGAACGCAAAATCCGCGGACAACTGGCTGAGCCGCGGCGTCGGCAACTACTACCTGCCGGAAAGCTTCGGCGGCGGCGCCCAGAAGGCGCTGGAGGATGTCGACAAGGCCCTGAAACTCGACGCCAAGCATGCCGAGGCGTGGCTGTGGCGAGGCATTGTTCTGCGCAAGCTCAACCGCAATCAGGAGGCGCGCCAGGCGCTGGAGAAGTCGCTCGCCCTCAACCCGGCCCGCGTGTGGGCGAAGCAGCAGTTGGAGAAGACACCCCCGCAGTGATTTCAATGCGCCTGGCTGCTCCCGCCCTGCTCGCCATCACGCTGGCGGGCTGGTTGGTGTTTCCGGGCCACACGTGGCTGCAGTCTGACACGCAGATCTACGTACCCATCCTGGAGCACCTCGACAACCCGGAAGTGCTGGCCAAGGATCCCGTCGCCATCCATCCGCACGTCAGTTGGACACTGTATGACGAAACAGCAGTTTTGGCCCGGCGATGGCTGGGGTTGTCGTTTGAGGCCACATTACAAGCGCAGCAGTTCGTCACGCGGCTCGGCGGCATCACGGGCGTCTTCCTGTTGGGCACCGCCATGGGGCTCAGCATCCCGGCGGCGCTTCTCGTCAGTGCATGTTTCGCGTTGGGCGCGGTGGTGAACGGACCCGCGGTGTTGACCTTCGAATATGAGCCGGTGCCACGAGGATTCGCCGTTCAACTGATATTCCTTGCGCTTGGCTTGGCCGCCCATGCCCGCTGGCTGGCGTGTGGCGTGGCTGCCGGCGCGGCGCTTCTCTACCACCCGCCCACGACCGTGCCGTTCTGGTTCTGTCTCGCGCTCTTTCTTCTGTGCAGCGCGCAGCGAAAACCGGCCCTGCCCGCGCTTTGGGGATTGGGCGGAAGCGCCCTGCTCCTGACGGCCGGACGCGTGGCGCAGCACGGCGAACGGGAGGCCCAACCGTTTTGGGGCCTCATCGACCCCTTTCTCGAGCAGGTGCAGCGTCACCGGGGCATGTACAACTGGATCGAACTCTGGCCGCCCGAGTGGTTTTGGCAGTATCCGCTGCTGCTGGCCCTCACCATGCTCGCCTGGTGGCGCCTGCACGACCGCCTGCACGGCGCCTTGCGATGGTTTTCGTTGGCCCTACCCGTCTACGGATTGTTGATGGTCCCGTTGCAGTGGGTCTTGCTCGACCAGGGCAAGTGGGTATTCATTCCGCAATTCCAGCCAGCCCGCGCGGTGTTGTTCATCACCGCATTCGGCGTCGTTTTCGGGGCGGCGGCGGGCTGCTTGGCGGCGGCGCGGGGCGCAGTGATAGAATCTGCCGGCTGGTTCACGCTGGTGTTTGCGATTCCTCTCAACGGCCTGGTGCTGCAGTTGTTCTCCCGTGCTTGGTTTGAAGGCAGCGCCAGGCAACGGCTCCTCGCCGCGATCGGCCTGGCATTGGCCGCTGCTTTGCTCACCTGGGCGTCCTCCCGTGTATCTTGGTCGCCTGTAATTGCGGGGGTGCTGCCATGGTTGGTGCTGCCCGCGTTGGTGGCGCCGTCTCCGCGGCTCCGTACTCCGGAGATCCAACAGTTGAGCGCCTGGGCCCATTCCGCTACGGACCAGGGCGCCGTATTTCTCTTCGCCGACTCCGGCCGCGATTTGGCGCCCGGAATATTCCGGGCCGAGGCGAAGAGGAACTTGTTTGTCGATTGGAAAAGCGGCGGCCAGGTAAACCTTTTGCGCAGCTTCGCCGTGGGCTGGAAGCAACGCTGGTTCGAACAAACGAACGAATGCCGGCCGCCGCTGCGGACCGCGGCTTATTATGCAGGCCTCGGCATCGATTACCTGGTGCTGCGCCCCTCAACCGTATGGTCCGGCGACCCAGTCTACGAGAATGCCGGCTATCGCGTCTTTGCGCTGCCTCGCTAACCGCGAACTAGGAAGGCTTCGGTCTCTTCGCGGGCAGGCGCGGAGGACTGCGCGCCCAGCCTGGTGACGCTGATCGCCGCCGCGGCGTTGGCAAAGCGCAAAGCGTCCAGCATGGCTCTTCCTTCGCAGAGGGCGACGGCCAGCGCAGCATTGAAGGTATCCCCAGCCGCCGTGGTGTCCACGGCGGCAACCGGGAAGCCTGGCACCCGGAACTCCCCTTCCCCACCCAAGTAGTAACAGCCCTGTTCGCCAAGTTTCAGCACGACGTCCTGCGCTCCGGCCTGCCGCAGCGCCCTTGCCAGGCCAGGGGCGTCGTCCAGTGTGACGCGGCCCGGTTGGCGGCCCAGCAGGATGCTGGCCTCGGTTTCGTTGGGAGTGACGATGGCCGCCCACGGCAGCAGGCGCAAGGCTTCCGGCCGGGCAGGTGCGGGATCGAGTATCGTGCGCGCGCCTGCCGCGATTGCCGAACGGAGCGCAGTTTCCACCGCATCCAGCGGTGTCTCCAGTTGGAACAGCACACAGCCTCCTGCTTGCCATCTGCGGGCGGAGGACTCAATGTCGGCGGGTGTCACCATCGCGTTCGCGCCGGATGCCACCACGATGGAATTCTGGCCCGACTTCTCCACCCAGATCAGCGCGACGCCAGTGGGGGTATCCCGAGTGCCCATGACACCGGATACGTCCACACCCGCCGCCGCCAGGCTGGCCTTCAGATGGTCGCCGAAAGTATCCAAGCCGACGCGGCCGATCATCGTTACGGGGGTAGTGCGGGCCAATCGCCCCGCGGCGCACGCCTGATTGGCTCCTTTTCCGCCAGGGATCATCTGAAACTGACGGCCCAGAACGGTTTCTCCCGGCGCAGGGAGATGGTCCACCTGCACCACGAAATCCATGTTGAGACTGCCGACGACAACGAGCCCGGCTGGGTTTGACATGACGGCCCGATTCTATCGCGCGGATGTGGGCTACCGGGCGAGATCGATGCCCAAGCTCTTGAGTTCTTCGGCGTAGTAGCGTTTATGAAGGAGATCCCACTCCTCAGTGCCCTCAGGCACTTCTTTCTTGAGGGTGCGGATCTTGGCCCGCGCAGCCTTGTCAGCTCGATCTTCGTTCTGGAGAATGTCCGAGAACACGCGTACGATTTCCAGCCGGACGTCGTTTTGATCGCGGCGCAAACGGCAATCGCGGGATTTCTTCAAACTCGCCAGCAGTTTGTGGGAGATTTCGTTGATCTTGTCGCGGCTCAACTTCATGGGGTCGCCCGTGTCGCGGCCCGACGCCCGCACGATCTTCCGCTGCTGAACCAACTGGTTCTTGATCCGGCGGAACATCTCGGAATAGCTGATGCCGTTGTTGGACATGTAGACGCTGTACTGCTCGAGCAATTCGCGGACCTCGTCATTGAGGCGGTCCTCAATGGTCAATTGCTCGGTCACCACTTGGTCTACGAGTTCTGCCACGCTGCTGGGGTTGGCGATTTCAATAACACCGCCTTGCAGCCGGGCTACAAGCTGGCGGCTGAGATATGCGACAAATTCCCGGGGCAGGAGCATCCTGACAAATTTCGAAACAAAATCCTTGTCCTCTATAGTTTAGAGACCGCACATAGCGGGTGTCAAACAGAGCTGGGGTGCGGGTTCCGGCTGCCGGCGTGTTGGGCCCGTTCAAGGCTGATCGGCCCCCGTCCATCGATCGCGGATGGGCAACCAAGGCCAGACCAGCCATTCTGAAGTGCTGGATTTCTCTATGACCAAGAAACGTGGCAGCGAATTCGTTAACGTCGCCATTTTGCTCACCCTCCTTGCCTGGGGCTCGGGCGCACCGGCTGTGGCGCAGATATCCGGAAGCGGAACGGTTCGAGG
Source organism: uncultured Solibacteraceae bacterium (assembly GCA_964460395.1). Taxonomy (GTDB): domain Bacteria; phylum Acidobacteriota; class Terriglobia; order Bryobacterales; family Bryobacteraceae; genus CAYWQS01. The sequence continues at coordinate 4,210 of CAYWQS010000022.1, forward strand.
CACAATCACCCTTGCGGAACGCGGCACTCCGCTGCATCACGCCACTGTCGTGCTGGCGCCTTTGGGCCGTATGGCGGAGTCTGGGGAAGACGGCACTTACTCGTTCTCCGACGTTCCGCCGGGCAAATACTCCGTCATCGCCCACTTGCACGCGCTGAGCGACGAGAAACAGGTAGTGACCGTGGAATCCGGCAAGACGGTGGAAGCCAACTTTGCGCTGCACCTGGCGGCCGTGCGGGAGTCTGTGACGGTCACGGCAACGGGCCGGGGCATGAGCGCCCAGGAGTCCATTGAACCAGTGGTCACCTTGGAGGGGTTCGAACTGACGACGCGTTCAAGTTCTACCTCGCTCGGCGATCTGCTGGAGTATGAGCCGGGCATTGCTAAGCGTAGCGGCGGGCCAGGGTCAACGCGTCCCGTGGTACGCGGTTTCGATGGCGACCGCGTGCTGGTCTTGCAGGACGGCATCCGCACGGGCACGCTCTCCTCCCAGTCAGGTGATCACGGCGAGCCGGTGGACGCCACCGCGGTGGACCGGGTTGAGGTGGTAAAGGGCCCCGCCACACTGATGTATGGCAGCAACGCTATCGGTGGCGTGGTGAACATTCTTACTGCCCACCACATCATGCATCAACATCCGCATGAGGGGCTTCACCTGAACCTGAACGCAGTGGGCGGCACCACCAACGGGCAGGGCGGCGGCAGCGGTAACTTCGAATACGGCAAGAAACAGTGGCTGTTGTACGGTGGCGGCGGCGGTATGAGGACGGGGGATTACAACACCCCGATCGGCAGGATCTTCAACTCCTACTCGGACCTCCGGCACGCCAATGCGGGCTTCGGCCGCTTCGGGGAGAAATTCGCCTGGAACCTGACGTACGGCCGGCAGGACGGCGAATATGGCGTGCCGTATCAGGAAGAGGAGGACCATCATCAGGGCGCAAAGCCTGCGGCCGCCTTCCAGCGCCTGCCCGGAGGGCTGAGCTTACGGCCATTCGGTGAAGAGGATGACGACCACCATGACCACGGTCCAGTGGCGCTCCGTTGGCGCCGCCACAATCTGCGGGGCAACTTCACGGCCAAACAACTGGGCGGGTTCCTGGAGTCCTTTACGATGGCCGTGAATTACTCGGACTGGAACCACAAGGAAATCGAGTTGGAGGAGAACGTCATTGGGACGGAGTTCTTCAACAAGCAGTTCATTTACCGCGGAACGTTTACCCAGCGGAGACGTGGGCCGCTCAGCGGCAGCTTTGGGTTTTGGGGCATGCACCGCGATTTCAAGGCGGTGGGTGAAGAGGCCTTGGCGCCCCCAACAACCCAAAACGCGTTCGCGCTATTCGCCCTCGAAGAGTTGAACTACGACCGGATCCGGTTCCAATTTGGAGGACGTTTCGAACGCAACGCCTATAACCCGGACGAACTGCGCAGCCGGAGCTTTAACGGGGTTTCTGCCTCGGCCGGCGCGCTCGTTCCCTTGTGGACGAACGGTTCGGCATCGTTCAACTACATGCATTCCTTCCGCGCCCCGGCCCTGGAGGAACTCTACAACAATGGGCCGCACCCCGGGAATGCCTTTTTCGAGGTGGGCAATCCCAATCTCCGGCGCGAGCGCGGTGACGGCGTCGACCTCTCCATCCGGCACCAGGCGCGCCGAGTGCGGCTGGAAACCAATTTCTTCCGCTATCAAATGCACGACTTCGTCTATCTGCAGCCTACTGGGGAGGTAGAGGATGGCTTGCCCGTAGGCAACTACGAACAGGCGGACGCGCGATTCCTCGGCGTCGAGGCACGCTCGGAGTTCGGCCTGACCAGCTCGCTTTGGCTTCTGACTGGGATCGACGCCGTGGACGCACACCTGACCGGGACACGGCAGAACCTTCCTCGAATCCCTCCAGTGCGCGGCCGGCTCGGATTCGATTACCGCTGGCGCGGCCTCAGCATGCGGCCGGAACTGGTGTTGGCCAACCGCCAGTGGCAGATCGCCCCCAACGAAGAGGCAACCGCAGGTTTTGCCGTGGTGAACCTCACAGGCAGCTACACCGTGACGCGCCAGCACACGATGCACATCTTCAGTGCTCAAAGCTTCAACCTCGGAGACCGGGTGTACCGCAACCATTTGAACTTCCTCAAATCGTTCGCCCCTGAGATAGGACGCGGTATCCGGTTCGGATATTCCTTCCACTGGTTCTGAGGCTGGGGCGGTCGGCAACCCGGCAGCGCTAGTACTAAAGCGGCCAAAAGCCCGGTACAAGTCTATGGGTTGGTGGGTAGGATCCGGTTTCCGTAGCCCCTAAACTGCTGTCATGTCTCGAATAAGTCTGTTCTGCCGGCTGGCGCTCGGCATGACGGCAAGCCTTGCCGCCTTCGGTGGAACACTGCTGGAAGCGCCTTCCACCACACCGTGCGCAAGCTCCAGCCTTTCCAGCCTGGTAGCCTTGGGCTCTGATGGCTGCAGCATTGGGGAGTTCACCTTTTTCAACTTCTCTTTCTTGAGAATCGCTACTCTTCAGCCGAACAGCCAGAGCCTGCTGGCAAACGCCTCCGACATCACGGTCAACTTCCCAAATAAGGCTCAAGATTCATTGGAGTTCCTCTCCACGAAGTTTGACGTCAAAGCCGGGGACCGGGTGCAGTACCTCATCGGCTACACGCTCGATCCTCCGCCGCCGATTCTGCCAGGTTTTGAATTAGACCTCTTCACAGACACGCCCGTAGCGCCGGGCTTGGCCACCGTTACCGCAAATATTTGCGTTGGTGGGATCTTCTTCTTCAACAGCCCCAACCAATGCCTCGACGTGGGGGCGCCGGGATATGTGGGGACTCCCTACACGGCGCAGGTCTTTCACCTCGGTTCCACCAAGGTCGGCTCCATCAAACTGAAGGATCAAATCTTTTTTGACAGCCCGACCAACCTGATTGACGTGCGGATCCTGATCGATCTGGACGCCCGCCTGGGCGGCAGTTCACAGGTTCGTGGCATCGGCAGTGGAGCCTCTCCAATCCCAGAACCGGCCACTTACGCGCTGGTGGGCGCCGGCCTCCTGGCTGCCGCCTTTCTCAGCCGCCGCCGTTCCTAGCTTTCTCCCGCAAGCAGCGATTGCCATGAGAGGGCATCCCGTAGGGGATGCCCTTTTGTGTGTCTAGCGGCGCTTCGCCATGGCCTGAAACCGGCGGTGATTCGCCTCCAATTCAGCACGGAAGGAGGTGGGCGCGGGATCCAAGAGCGCAAGTGCACGTTCTTCAGTAGTAACGGCTTCCGCAAAACGGCCGACTCCGGCTTGCGCACGGGCCAGCATATCCAGCACCCGAGCGTCCTGCCCACCCGAGCGGGCCACCTCCGCCTCCACCAGCGGCAGGGCGGCGGCGGGATCTTGAAGATCAGGAAACGGGGTGGCCAGGATTAGCCAGAGATATTGGTCCAACTCCATCTTCCGTGCCACGCCGCTGACTACCAATGGGCGCAGCTCGCGGATCAACTGTTGGGTCACCTGATGGGCGGCAGCCCGCCTGGAGGGCTCACTTTCCAGGAGATAAACCAGCCTGCCGAGGGCGATAAAACGATCAGTGCGGTATTGGGTGTTGGTTGGATCGGCTGACTGCTGGCTTTCGGCCAGGTTGACCGCACGGCGGAGCGTCGCCTCCGCCTGGCTGGTCTTTCCCGCGCGGGCCAAAACCTCACCCAGCATCAAGGTCGCGCTCAACAATCCCCGGCGCAGCCCGGAGTTGTCCGGTTCCTCGCGGACTCGTGATTCGTGGGCCTCGACTGCTGCCCTGAGAGATTCCTCTGCCTCAGGAAGGCGCTGAAGAACCAGAAGGCATTCGCCCACGCGCTGTCCAGCCCGGGCGTAAAGATCCCGCGCGCGCGCAGACCAGGGGTTTTCCTGCAAAGCGGCGGCGGCCAGTTGCAGAGCAGCCCGGTAATCCTCCAACGACTCGGCGTGCTTGCCCTGCTGCGACCGCACCCAGCCAATCTGTGAGCGGATCTCGCCGAGATCCAGGCCTTTGAATTGCCCAACGACCGAAAGATAACCGTCAAGCGCCTCCCGCAGTTTCAGGGCTTCCGCATCCAGATCGGCGAGTTTGCGCCGCAGCAGCGCCATCTCCGGCTGGAGGGGTCCGGATTGAGGCGAACTTCCGTAACGCTGGCCGATGGCCAGGGCTTCCTGATAGCTGGCGCGCGCGCGATCCCGCTGCCCCAGATTGGCGGTGAAAGGGTTGCCCAGAATATCCCCCATCTTGACGTAACCCCGCAAGACTTCTCTTTGTAGGGAGAGGTCGCCAGCCGCCTCTTCCGACAGGCGTTTGAGATAGACGAGACCCTTTTCCACCAGTTCACCACGCGCCGCCGTTTCGCCGCGCCGGATGGCGTCGTCGAGGTCGGTGACCACATAGCGGGCCAGTTCTCGAGTCTCCTGAAACCGGCGTTCCGCGACGTTCTTTTCGTGGCGCGCCACCTGGGCAAAGTAAGCGGATATCACCGTGCTGGCTGCCAGCGAAATGGCGACCAGGACCGCAGCAGCCACGCCGGCCCGGTGGCGGCGGATAAACTTCTGCATGCGGTAACCCACCGTGTCCTTGTGAGCTCGCACAGGCAATCCATCGAGGTACCGCTGGAGGTCTTCGGCGAACTGGTGTACCGACAGATAGCGCCGGTCCGGCTCCTTTCGAAGCGCCATGAGCAGGATGACATCGAGTTCGCCGCGCAGCGTATCGCGCACCTTCTCTTGGGTTTCACCGCGGAACAAGGGCCGGGTGATACTGGCTTGACTGGGGGGCAAGGGCTCGACTTCGCAGATGGTCCGCTCAACGCCAGCGGCAGTCAGTTGCTTGAATTCATAGGGCAGGCTGCCGGTGAGCAACTCGTACAGCATCAGCGCCAGCGAGTAAATATCGGTGGAAGTGGTGACGGTGTCGCCGCGAACCTGTTCGGGACTGGCGTACATGGGGGTCATGGGCGCTTCGCCCCCGGTGGTGAGGCCTTGCGCCAGCAGGACGGTCTCCTCTTCGTCCCGGGCCATGATCTTGGCAATGCCGAAGTCCAGCAGCTTGACGACCCCTTCGCCGGTCACCAGGATATTGCTGGGTTTGATGTCGCGGTGGATGACCAGACGCTGATGGGCATATTGCACGGCTTCGCAAACTGTCAGAAACAGTCGAATCCGTTCCCGGGTCTGGAGTTGGTGGGCTTCGCAGTATTCGTCGATCCGCTGGCCTTCGACATACTCCATCACCAGGTAGGGGGCGCCCTCGCGAGTTGTGCCTGCGTCTACCAGCCGGGCCACGTTCGGATGGTCCAGTCCCGCCAGCACCTGCCGCTCCTGCAGGAAGCGCTGGAGCACGCCGCGAGAGGCCAACTCCGGCTTGACCACTTTGAGAGCGACGTGCCGGCGGAACCCCTCTTCCACCTGCGAGGCCAGATACACCGCCCCCATGCCGCCCTGCGCAAGCAGTTTCTCAATCACGAAATTGCCAATGCTGGCTCCCGGCGCCATGGAATTGGCTGTGAGGGAAGACGAAATGGGTTGGGTGTCGAGGCCACCTGAATCCTGCGTCGGCGAAGTTTCGCCGCCGGGGTCGCTGGCAGCGGTTTCGGAGTTCGAGGCCTCAGCCTGCTTCATTCGGTGCAGCGCGGCAGTGAATAAGCCCGGGGAGTTCTGCGTTTTCGCGCGCAAGTACCGCTCTCGATCCTCCTTCGGCAAGCGAAGGGCGACCTCGACGAGTTCATCGGTCCTGCGCAGAAGCTCCTGGTCCAAGTTCGGAACCATCCCCTCCTAACCGCCCGCGGCCATCCTCTTAAGATCGCACAGCGGTGCCGTGCAATCTCCCCTTTTCTTAAGAATGCCGCAAGAAGATAGTTCGTTTCCCTGATCGGAGAAAACAGGCGAGGCGCCTTTAGGACTTGACTGCCGCTGAACGGGCGTAGCGCTGATCGACGTAGGCGTTTAGCATCCCGGTGAACTCGGCTACGATGTGGTCGCCCCGCAGGGTCTTCACCAGTTTGCCGTCCACGTAAACCGGCGCCACCGGTTCTTCGAAGGTGCCCGGCAAGGAGATACCGATGTTGGCGTGCTTGGATTCGCCTGGGCCGTTCACTACGCAGCCCATGACGGCCACTTTCATCTCTTCGACTCCCGGATGGGTTTCCTTCCAAACAGGCATCTGCTCGCGAAGGTAGGTTTGGATCTGGTCTGCCATTTCCTGGAAGAAGGTACTAGTAGTCCGGCCGCAACCGGGACAAGCGGTGACTTGGGGTGTAAAGCTCCGCAGCCCGAGAGCCTGTAGCACCTGCTGGCAAACGGTGACTTCCTCCGTGCGGTCGCCGTTCGGCATAGGCGTGAGCGAGGCGCGGATCGTGTCGCCAATTCCTTCCTGAAGGAGGATCGAGAGGGCGGCAGTCGTGGCCACGATCCCCTTGGAACCCATGCCTGCTTCGGTGAGGCCCAAATGCAAGGCGTAATCGCACTCCGAGGCCAACATGCGGTAAACGTCGATCAGATCCTGGACGTTTGAAACTTTCGCGCTGAGTAGAATCTGGTCTCGTCGAAGCCCAATCTTTTCAGCAAGTTGCGCTGACTCCAAGGCGCTCACCACGATAGCCCGCTTGGTGACAGCCGCCGCGTCTTCCGGCTGAGCTTTCGCCGCGTTTTCGTCCATCATTCGCGTCAGCAAAGCGCCATCGAGCGAACCCCAATTCACACCGATCCGGACCGGCTTCCCGTATTCGATCGCCACTTCGATCATCGTGCGGAAATTGTCATCCGTTTTCCGTCCAATGTTCACGTTGCCGGGGTTAATTCGGTATTTGGCGAGAGCTTTCGCGCATTCCGGATACTTCTTGAGGAGCAAGTGGCCGTTGTAGTGAAAATCACCGACGATGGGGGTCTGGCACCCGAAGGAGCGCAGGGTGTTCACCACCACTGGTACCGCCCGGGCGGCCTCCTCGGTGTTTACAGTGACCCGGACAATCTCCGAACCAGCCTGCGCCAGCGCCAGAACCTGGTTCACGGTGGCAGAGGTATCCGCTGTGTCGGTGTTGGTCATGGATTGGACAACGATAGGGTGTGGATAACCCACCATCACCCCGCCTACATTCACCGCAACGCTTTTCCGGCGACGGATCTCTGCCATGTTTTCTCCTGGAATCCTTAGTTTACCAAGGGAGCGCTGAACGGCGCTGCCGGCGATGAAGAATCCGTAATGCGATTTTGCCGAAATTAATGGGCGTAATGGGACTAAGTAGGGATAGAATGTCAGGTAGAGCTTGGGACTTAACGTACCCGCATCTCATCTCCACGACGAGTCCGAGCACGTCCCTGATCGGCAATCCCAAGCGCATCGCGGAACTGGAAGAGGGACTTGTGATGACTGACTCAATTCGGAAGAAACCGCCTCGCACCGCCCTTCTCCTCGGGCTGGAAGGCAATGTGGAGAAGGAACTGGCCCGGGCCCTCAGTGCGGATGGCTGCCAAGTAGTGACCGAACCCGGAGAGCGTGTGGACATCGTGTTTTGCGGCCACGCGCGGCCGGCCTATCAGACTGCCGTTCAGCAGTTTGCGAACCTCCCCGTAATCGTCACCAGCCGTCTTCCAGAAATCGACGACTGGCTGGATGCCCTCGAGGCCGGCGCGGCCGATTACTGCGCCGCTCCGTTCGAACCGACACAGATGCGCTGGCTGCTGGATATTCATCTGTCCAGCCAGCCTGGCACGAGCAATTCCCGACAAGCGGTAGCATAAGCAACCGGAAAGGCGGGGATGCGAAACCTAGACATGGGTGGGGATGAGTGTGCGCAGATACCGCACGCTCTGCTCCACCCATTGGCGTTCGAGCGCAACTGTTTCTTCCAGTTCGGCCTGTGGCGGGGGCCACAGTTCCAGGATGGCGTTGCCAGAGGCCCCGGACTCCCGGAGCAGATTGATAATCCAGGGGATATCGAGTTGTCCCTGCCCGGCAGGGCGGCCTTCGACACGAAATCCCATGGAGTGCCACTCCCGGGTAACGGCATAGTCTTTGACATGGAAACACCGGACAAACGGCGCCAATACCTCGGCGACTTCGCGCACGCCTTCGGAGATGGCAAGTGAGTTGACCGTGTCCAGTGTAATGCCGAGCAGGGGGTGTCCAATCGATTCCAGGATTGAGCGAAGAGTGCGAGCGGGAATCAGTGCGTTTTCAATAGCCAGCACAACGCTTTCTCCTGCCAGCACTGGAAGGGTTTGCCGGAGCGCGGCTTCCGTCTCGGCTGGAGTCATGCGCGACAGGCCTGGCCTTTCGGCGGGTACCGTGCGAAGCAGGCGGGCGCCGCAAGAACGAGCAAGGCGCGCCATTTCGGTAAGATGGCCAGGGTCGAGACCTGCCGTCCCGCACTCCAGTTCAAGGCCCAACTCTCCCGCCAGACGAACCACTTCAGCACGATCAGCGGCGGTCATTGACTGCAGCCCGTGGTTTGGCCCGAACTGCACGACTTCAACCCCCAGCCGGTGGGCCTCTGTGAGCAGTCCGGTGGCGGTGAGCGGACTCGCCGGCCGGGCTTTCTCAAAACCCAGCGACCACATGTAGCAGTAAGTGCCGACGCCCAGCTTCAACTTTCTGTCTCCGGCGTCTTCACAGCGATTGCGCGGCCGCTGGCAGCCGATTCGTAGCTGGCAAACACAAGTTGGACTGTCCGTAGATTGTCTTCGCCGGTGGTTTCTCCGGGCGTCTCTCCTCGCAAGGCAGCCAGCAGATTAGCGTGGCAGGCCACGATACTCGAATGGACGACGTCATAGGCGGGATTGGCCCAGGGGTACCGAGGCGGGGCCACGCGGCGAAGATGAGTGCCCTGTGAGGTAGTGAGACGGAGCCAGAAGTCTGGGCCGAGTTCCAACGATCCTTTGGCGCCTTCCACGAATATGTAAGTTTCGGGAAATCGATCACGCTCCAACGGATTCCCTGCGTAGCCCATCTCCACCAGCACAGTAGCGCCAGATTGCATGGCAAGCATGACCGTGGCCACGTCCTCACCACGGATATCGGTGTGAACGCGCTGTGTCTGGCAGTACAGCCGGGCCGCCTCGCCGAACAGGAACCGGGCAACGTCGAGGACGTGGCTGCCCATGTCGGTCAGGATGAACTGCTCAAGCTCTTTAAGAAATGGCTGGTTGGCGAAGACAGGGAAGCCGCTCACCATGCTGATTCGGGCGCGATGGACCGGTCCGATGGCGCCGCCGTGAAGGAGTTCCGCCAAGGCACGGATCGGTATCTGCCAGCGCCAGTTTTCGTTAATGAAGAGGCGGACGCCGGCCTGGCGGCATGCGGCCACCATACCAGCCGCTTCCGCATAATTGCGGGCCATGGGTTTCTGGCAAACGACATGCCGCCCGCGGGCGGCGCCGAGCGCCGTGAAATGGGCGTGGGTACCTACATCCGTGCAGACGTCGAGGAAATCGAGCTGTTCCTGATCGAGCATCTCTTCGGCCGAGCCATAAACGCGCGGGACTTGGAATTCGGCGGCAAGCGCTTCAGCCTTGGCAACGGTGCGGTTGTAGAGGGCAACACACTCGGCGCCTCCGGCCTCTCGCCAGCCCGCGAGCTGATAGCGGCCCCAGAAGCCGGTGCCAGCCATCGCGAACTTCAGAATCTTCATAGTAGGCGCATCATATCGTGGTCACACCAGGGCTGGCTGGGCAGTGGAAACCACCACCCCCGTGCGTGGTCTGGCATATGCTGTCAGAGGAGCTGTATATGAGGTTTTCCATTCTGATTCTCTTGATTACGGCCAGTTTGCCGGCCCAACCCCCTGGCATGAAGCTCGTCTGGTCGGACGAATTCGACCGGCCCGGCAGGCCCGACCCGGCCAAGTGGGTGTACGAGGAAGGATTCGTGCGCAACAACGAGGCGCAGTACTACACGCGGGACCGGAGGGAGAATGCGCGCGTCGAAAACGGCCTGTTGGTGATTGAAGCCCGGCAGGAGCGCTGGAAGAACCCGGCGTTTACGATGGGCGCCGCCGACTGGGCCAAGTCACGCGAGTCCGCCGAGTACACCTCTGCCAGCCTCACCACGGAGGGGAAAGCGTCCTGGACCAACGTGCGCGTTGAAGTGCGCGCGAAATTGCCCACCGGACGTGGAACATGGCCAGCCATCTGGATGTTGGGCAACATCCACCGCACTGCGGGCTGGCCGCTGTGCGGAGAGATCGACATCATGGAGAACGTGGGCTTCGATCCGGACGTGATCCACGCCAATATCCATACCGCGAAGTATAACCACGCGCAGAAGACTAACAAAGGGGAGAAGATCGTGGTCTCCTCCCCGTACCGGGACTTCCACGTGTACGCAGTGGAGTGGGACCAGGAAAAGATGGACTTCTCGGTGGATGGCAAAGTGTATTTCACCTACCAGAATGAGAAATCCGGGGTGGAAGCATGGCCATTCGGCCAACGCTTCTACCTGATCCTGAACATTGCGATCGGCGGTAGCTGGGGCGGGCAGAAAGGCATTGACAATGCCATCTTCCCGCAACGGATGGAGGTGGATTGGGTGCGGGTGTACTCGCGCTAGGAAACTCCAGGCGGGCGGGGCGTCATGCCTGCGGCCGCCTGAGCGAGGCGGGCGCGTAATCCGGCCGATAGCCGAAAGGCGGGCGGGCGGGAGCGAGGCTTGCGTTCGAGCACTCCAAGTTCAACCAGCGACTCGGCGTGCGCCAAGTCCTCTGCAGAGGGCCGGATAAGGACACCCTCCAATGCCCCAGGCAGCCACGCCGCCAACTTCTGTTCGAGTTCAGCCGTTTCGGGCACCTTGGGTGGACGGCCGTCCACCCAGCGCAGAGGTTCGAGGGCGGAAGCCATCGAGGAAAACAGGCCGTGCAGGGACTCGGCGTGGCTGGCAATCTCCTTCCAGCCGGGGTCCAGTTCCCGTCGGCGCTGCGACCGCGCCCACTCGCGCTGGGCCAGCACCACCCACTGCAATTGCTGATAGGATTTCACGGCTTCGCGAAAACCGCTCCGTTCGAGGGACTCGAGGAACACTCCAAGCCCGCGCGCAGTGGTCTGCTGCGTGGATGCAAGGGTGGCGGCAATCTGGTCATTCTCCGCTGCTTGCGGGTTGTCGCGTTTCTTCATGAGGGGGCCTGGAGCTACGCAACAGATCAGGATTTCTTTTCGTTTACTGCGGAGTCCATCAACTGGAAGAGCTTTTCCATACCGAGCGGCACATCGGCCTGCGCCATGGTGATTTCGATGTCCAGGTCGAAGTTGCTTCGGGTTTCCTGAGTGCGGGAACCTGACGATGCCACAGGTTTGGCCACCAGGTTTACTTTACGGGCAGCCAGGAGTTTGGACGAGGCAGTGACATTTGTGGCCGCGGCGGTGGCTGGCGCCGTGCGGGTGGGGCTCTGCTCAACCGTCACGTCAACGATTTTCGCGGCGAGCTTCACCTTACCCTCTCTGATTTGCAGCGAGGGGATAGGCATCAGCGACAGCAACGGCACTGAAGCTTCAAACTCTTTGATCTCGTTGTTCTCGTCGGCCTTCTTGAACCGGAATTGGGCCATCCGAAGCGCGGGAGCCTTACCGGTTTCCTCACTAAAGCCCACGTCCTGGATAAACTCCACCGTGGCTTTCGCCGCGAGCGCATCGGCCTGAATCATGGCCACGAGGGGCGCGCTGAGGAGTTCGTGCAGCATCAACGCCGCGTTTCCTTTTAGTGTTCCGTTTGCCATAGTCTCTTACTCCGGACGGCCTCACTCCGGGCTGAGCCGGGTGATTTCCTTACCGTCCACCTCCGTTTTTGTCCATTCGTAGTTCCGCAGAGCCACCGTGACAGCGACACTCGACAGAATGTGTTCCGGCGCATCGGCCAGTTCGCGGCGCGTCACAGCCAGATCCACGCGGGCGGCTTTTTTCCCCGCCAGATCTTCCGACTTCGCGAGGAGTTCCTTCAAGCTGGCTGCTTGGGAGACCACGATTTCCTGGATCTGCGCCTTGATTGGCGTAAGGCCAATACGCTGCAGCAGCTTTCTAAGGTCGTCGTCCATGGTGGTAAACACACGGTAAGTCTCGTTGACGGCGATTTTGAACAGCGTGTCGGAATCCCCCTGCAAGAACTGGTCAATGACTTTGGGCTCGGCGAGAATCACTTGTGTAGCGGCGGCTTGTAATTGCCCGGGGACATCCAGCCCCTTGGCCTCGATCACTCGAAGCAGTTCATCGCGGAGTTGGCTCTTGAGCACCGCCGACTCGTAGACCAATTTGGCCACCTGGGCTGTCCAAGCCTTCACCGCACCGGCACGCGCCGCACCGGAATCCGCCATGGGGGCCTCGACGGCGGCAACTGCGAAGCGAAGCTGCGCGGAAACCTCCCGAATTTCGGCACGGGGCACCGGAAACGCGCTCAGCAATTCATCTTTTTTGTACTCTTCAGCGACATCGCGCGAGACCAGGTCGGCAGTTACCCGCGCCTCCACCACGTCGCGCAGGACACCGCCCAGAAAGTCCTTCAGTTGGGCCATATCGCGTTACCTCCCGCGGGGTTCGTGTCCCCGCACGGTCAGAATCAGGTACAGGATCTCGCGCGGGCTGGCGCGCAGCAAGACGTCACGCTCGACAAGGGCTTCCCGGTCGATCGTGTTCAGCCAGCGTTGTGCCTCTTGGAGACTGGGAAACGGGGGCGGCACGGGCGGTGAGCCGTTCGCCCCCGGGCTCAAGAACGCCAACCGCAGCGCAACGGTGCGGAACTCGAAGTCTTCCGCATGATCCGTCAGGGCAGGAGCGGCGTAGGCTTCCGCCAGCAGGTTGCCCGCAATCTCGGCCAAACGCGCCATGGGATCCACTCCGGACCCGGCCGCTTAGGTCTTCGGCTGCTCCTTGATCGTCTGCTCGAGCAGGTCGAGGACGCGCTCCAATCCAGCTGGCATATCATCCTGGACGGCCTTGACCTTGATCTGCATCGTGTATTCCCGCACGAACTTCGAGGCTGTGGCTCGCGAATTCGCGTAAGACAGCGAGGTTCGGAATTCCATGGAAATGGGCGACCACCACGCTTTGAACTTGCCGGAGACGGACGAGTCCAGTTTGAAATCCGTCTTGGTGACGCTTTCGATCTGGTCGGTCAGCTTCGCGGTGAAGTCGATGGTCATCTCGTCGATCCGGATGTAGGGGATGGGGACGATGGAGAGAATGGGGACCGTTAGTTTGACGTCCTTCAAAGCATTGTTCTCGTCCGTCTTCTTATAGGAGAACGTGACATTGCGGACATCGCCGGTATCAGCATCCTTGGTCTCATCGATAAACAGACTGAACTGATTGGCATCCTTCGGAATGAAGCCCACCTTTTCGATGAACTCGATGGTGGTTTTCGCAGCCAGCGCCTGGGCCTCAATGGCGGCCTTCAAGGGCTCACCAATCAGATAGCCAAAGGGGATCTGGCGTAATTCACGTACGGCTCGACTCATGCTTTAGCGCCTCCGTTAGTCTTCCGGGCTCCGCCTCCTCCCCAGCCCAGGCCCGGAATCGTTGCCTTTGTTGATTTTGGGACCGATTGCGCAAGGAAGCAAGGGATATTTTGGGGCGATTCTGGTAAATTGTCAGGGCCAGGACATACCCCAATGCATCGACGGAATTTCCTCTCTCTGCTCCCCGCTGCGGCGCTTCCTGCTCAAGTCCAACAACCAGCGCGGCGCCCCAACATCGTCGTTCTCTATTCGGACGACTTGGGTTACGGAGACCTGAGCTGCTACGGGGCAACCGCTGTGCGAACGCCGAATATTGACCGCTTGGCGGCCGAGGGAGTGCGCTTTACCGATGCCCATGCGCCGGCCGCCACCTGCACGCCGTCGCGCTATTCGCTGTTGACGGGCGAGTACCCGTTCAGGATGCCGAAAGCCCAGATTCTTCAAGGGGACGCACCTGCGCTGATACAACCGGGCAAGCCGACAATGGCTTCAGTCCTTCGCGAGGCGGGCTATCGTACCTCGGTGGTGGGGAAGTGGCACCTGGGGCTGGGCCAGGGCAATGTGGACTGGAACCGGGAAATCGCGCCAGGGCCGCTCGACATCGGTTTCGACGAATCGTTCCTGGTACCCGCTACTGGTGACCGAGTGCCCACGGTCTACCTCGAGAACCGCCGCGTATTCAAGCTGGATCCGCGCGATCCCATTCAGGTGAACTATAGCGCCAAGATCGGCAATGAGCCCACCGGCCGCGAGAATCCGGAACTTCTCAGGATGCGCCCCAGCCACGGCCATGACATGACTATCGTGAACGGCATCAGCCGCATCGGCTGGATGACGGGAGGCAAGGCAGCACGCTGGGTGGACGAAGAGATGGCCGATGTTCTGACGAGGCGCGCCATAGACTTTATCTCTCGCAGCCGGCGCAACCCATTCTTCCTGTACTTTTCGACACATGACATCCATGTGCCGCGCGCGCCGCATCCGCGCTTCACAAAGGCAACTGGAATGGGGCCGCGCGGCAACGTCATTGCGGAATTGGATTGGTGCGTGGGCGAAATCCTAAAGGCGCTGGACCGGTTCAACCTAACCCGCAACACGCTGGTAGTATTCAGCTCTGACAATGGGCCGGTGGTGGATGACGGCTACCACGACGAGGCGGTGAAGCGATTGGGCGTGCACCGTCCGGCAGGCCCGTGGCGGGGCGGGAAGTACTCGAACTTTGAGGCAGGCACCCGAGTGCCGTTCCTGGTGCGATGGCCGGGCCAGGCAAAGTCAGGAATGGTTTCTGACGCACTGGTGGGCCAGGTGGACCTGCTGCGTTCGCTGGCAGCGGCAGGAGGCGCGAAGGTACCCGAGAGGGCGGCGCCCGACAGCCAGGATCTGCTGCCAGCCTTGCTCGGAGAGCAGCGGCAGGGCCGGAATGAATTATTAAAGCAGGCTTCGGTGCTCTCGCTGCGCCAAGGCAGCTGGAAATACATCCCACCCAGCAAAGGCCCTAAGGTCAACGCCGACGTGAACATTGAATTGGGCAACGACCCGGAGCCTCAGCTTTACGACCTAACCGCGGATCCGGGCGAGAGCCGAAACCTGGCAGCGAGCCATCCGGAGCGGGTCCGCACCATGCAGAATCGCATCGAGGAGATTCGAAACTCCGCCTATTGAAGCGCCTTGCGGATGGCAGCCTCCACAATGGGCGCCATCACCTCGTATCCTTTGGCGTTCGGATGCAGGCCATCCCCAGAGAGATCCCGCTTGATGAATCCCTGCTCGTCGACGGTTGCGCTGTAATAATCCGCATAAACAGCGCCTGTGGAGCCAGCGAATTGCTTCAGCCACTCGTTGAGGCGCAAGATGTCAGCTGGCGGGCGTTGAGACGTCTGCGGGCGGCTGGTGTAATCGCTCACGGGCAGCAGGGCACACAACACCAGCTTGATGTCATGCAGCCGCGCTAGTTCCGCAATAGCCTGCACGTTCTGGGTGACCATCTCCAGAGTCATCGGACCAGTGTTGCGGGCAATGTCGTTCGTGCCTGCCAACAGGACCAGCGCGGAGGGACGCAGATTGATCACATCAGGGAACAGCCGGACCAGCATCTGAGCCGTGGTCTGGCCACTGATACCCCGATTGACGTAGGGTTTTCCAGGAAAGTATTGCGCCAATTTCCAACCGTCCGTAATGGAATCTCCCAAGAAGACCACCCGCCCGGCTTCCGGCGGGAGAGCCCGAAGGCGCTGATTGTCGGCATGGTAGCGCCCCAACTGGTTCCAGTCCTGCAACTGGGCGGTTAAAGCCTGAAACCGGGAGGGGAGGCAGCAATCAGCCTTGGGGGGCTCGAAAGATTCGGCCAGTTGGGCCGAGGCAGGCCAGAGCATGGCCAAGTAGACAAAGCCGAGGACGATCATTGGCCGCATCACAACTCCTTGCGCAACCCCGGACAACATGAATCCTGCCGCGGGGGCAAATCATCTCTCCATCGTATGGCTTATCCGGAACCTCTGATTGCCGCCATGCGGCAGGACCTGACACAATACGGCATTACCGAGACCCGAACCCCGCAGGAAGTGGACCAAGTGCTTTCCTCGCATGAGTCTGTCCTGATGGTAGTGAACTCCGTGTGCGGTTGTGCAGCCGGGAAGGCGCGCCCGGCGGTGGGATTGGCGCTGAAGCATTCGCCGGTCAAACCGGCGGCAGTGGCCACCGTGTTTGCGGGCGGAGATGTGGAGGCTACCCAGCATTTGCGAGAGAAGCATTTGCCTGGAGTGCCCGCCAGTTCACCGTCCATGGCGCTGTTCCGCAACGGGCAGCCCGTTTGGGTGATGCACCGGTTCCAAATCGAATCCAGCATTGCGCCGGAGATCGCCAAACAAATCATCAGCGCCTTCGAGCAGCATTGCGCGCCAGCTTTGGCCTGAGAACTATCCGAGTGGCTTCACCCGGATCCGTTTGAATTCGGTCCAGTAGCCGCGCCGGTGGGCCTGCAATTCGATGAACCCGGGTTCGAGATTTTCCAGTTTGCTGTAGGTCATGACGGTGTCTCCGTTGATCCGCACCATGCATTCCGGACCATCGACGCGTAACTGGAAGAAGTACCACTTCTCATCCTCGATGCGCGGATAGACAGCCCGCTGGTAGTGGTAAAGCGAGCCGGTGGGGAAATGGGCTTCTTCTACGTTGTGCAGTTGGACCTCATAATGGCGGGGATTCGGCTGCCCCCGTCCTGAAGACCGGAAGAGGATGCCCCCGTTGTGTTGCGGGGCGGCCCGGACATACGCCTGGAATTCGAAGTCGCGAAACTTCTCTTTGGTGGCAAGGTGGCCGAGCCCATCCAGGCGCAGCACGGGCCCCGCAGAGAAGATCTCCGGTTTGCCCTCGGAAACCTGCCAGTTGGCATCGAGGTCGCCGGGAGCGCCGTAGAGCAATCGCCAGGACTCCTGACCCGGCAGTTCGCGCACCCGCAAGCGGCGGAACCGGCACGCGGCGGAGGCGGCAGCAATCCCGAGATAGCCCTGGCGTAACCGGTGCCGCAACGCCGGTTCTGTTTCGCGGTTCAAGTCCTGCACCAGCACGCCGTTGATCCAGACGCGCAAGCGCGGCCATTCCATCCAAACGCGCAGGTCGTTCCACCCCTCGCGAACGCTGATGGCGAGCGGAGCAATTACGGGCAGCACCGCACCCACAGATTGGGGGGTGGGCGTCTTTTCATTCTGGTGAAAGATCTTGATCTGCATCCCCGCCCATGTGGGGCGGCCGTGTTCCGGGGCATTCAGATATAGCCCAGAATCGGTCCAGCCTTTGATGAAGAATTCGCCCCGGAGCTCAAAGTTCTCGTATTCACGGCCGGAACGAAGCCACGTGGGAAAGGAAGCGAACGGGCTAACGGAGATTTCATCGCCGGTCACAATGTATGCGGATTCCGGACCATCCACTATGGTCCAACCACTGACGGGCTGAAAGCCCTTCTCCACCTCCTGTGCGCAAATCGTGGGAGCGGCGGCGGCCATCAACCATTGTCTGCGGGTCATGTCCCTATTGTGTGCGATACGCATACAATGAGGGGCCATGAGCCACTGGTGTCTTCTACTGCTGGTCTTCTCCGCGATGGCGCAGCCGCCAGGAACCCCTTCCTACGAAGTAAAACGCACGCCGAACCTGCTGCGCATTGACGGCCGGCTGGAGGAACCGGCCTGGAGAACCGCGCAGATACTGGAATTGCAGTTTCCCTGGGAACAGCAACGGGGAGCTAAGCAGGCAACTCGGGTGCGCGTTCTTTGGGACGACATCTTTCTGTATGTCGCGTTCGAATGCGAAGACGACGACATCACAGCGGAGTTGATCCAGCGCGACGATCCTACCTACCGCGACGATTGCGCCGAGATCTATCTGAACCCGCGGCCCGATCAGGAACAGGCTTATTACGGACTCGAGATCAATGCACGGCCTGTCCTCTACGACTATCTGGCGACCTTCCCAAAGCCGATGTTCGTGCGCAGTTTTCAGTTGGAGGGCGTTCGAATAGCCAGCCTATTGCGCGGCACGCTGAACCGGCGGGACGACAAGGATGAGGGGTGGACGTTGGAGGTGGCCATCCCCTGGAGCAACTTCGCCGACCAGGCGCCTACACCAAAAGCGGGCACGGTTTGGAAAGCAAATTTCGTCCGCTGGGACGGCGTGGAGCCGGCGCGGCGCTTAAGCATATGGAGCCCTTCGGGCAACGCGCAGCCCTATCCGCACAATCCAGCCCGGCTGGGCACGCTACGGTTTACCGAGTAGCTGGGCTACTTCGAAGTCTGGCCACGAGTGTCGGCTTCGCGCAGTGCCCGGGTTTTGTCGAGAGCCTCCTTCATGCTGGACTTGAGGCCGACCAACCGGTTGAGAAGCCCAAACCAGAACGCTGTGCCGAGGCTCACCATAACGGCAGAGAGCCAGATGCCGGGGGAGGCAAGGCGGCAACCAAGCTCGGAAGATGGCTCGCCGGTTTGGTTGAGGGCTGGCCCCAGCCCAAGCAACTCGCCGGTCTGCCGCGGACTTTCCACGCCGCCTTCCCGAGCCGCTTTTTCGCCCAGGGCGGCTAGCCTCGCGCGGAATTCCTGGTTCGCCTGCAATTCGCGGACGAGAGCGAACGAATTGACGTTCATCCACACACAAATCCCTAGTGCGAAAGCCAGCGACCAGCGGCGGGCCGAGAAATTCACACGATCTTCCACCCTGCGCATGGTGTTGTCGTACCAAGCAAAAACGCGACCCGCGAGAGCGGCAGCACCGGCCCGGTGGAATGCGCGCACTCGCCAAAGGTAGGCGGGCGCTTGCGGGTCAGCCTGTTCGGCATCTACCAGGCAAGACTCAATGTCCGTGAGGAGTTCAGCGGGAAGTTTTCCCGTGAGGTTTTCGCAAACCCGCGCCAGGACTTTCTCCGGTCCGGACTCTGCCGCGGCTGCCCGGCGCAACAGTAACAACACGAGTTCCTCACGTTGAATGACCTCAGCCGCCAGGCGAGGTTCCTTTACGCTCACATCGTTCAGCAATCCCTGGGTCAACTGCCAAAGGTTTGGGTTCACCAGTTTTTGCTTGACGGGCAACAGCAACGCCTGCAGACGGGAGAAGAAACCGGGCTGTGCCACAACAGCTCCGGAGTGTGCCTCCTCCGGGCAAAGGTTTACAACGATGGAGAGGAGCCCATCGGCAAGCATGCGGGAACGGGTTCGGAAGAGAGTTTGCGCTCCCGCCGCGGCAGCACCAGCGAGAGTAGCCAGCAGGAGCATGACGAAGGCATATCCGATGCCGATGTCCAGCCAGTAGAGAACGGTCATTCCCTGCCCCTCCCGCCCGGCTACTGTCCGGCACCCGGTTTTTCCGCCACGGTCTTCAGTTTAGCCAGACCTTTTTCAAAGTCCCCGCCCACGGCTTTGTCCATGCCGCCCATGAACAGCATGAAGGCCTTCGAAATGAAATTGTTCTCGCCGCTCATGGCCCATTCCACCCGGGTGCCCTCGCCTTCGGGGGTGAACTTGAACTCGGTATCCGCCTGCGAGGCGAACGGCTCGGTGAACTCAAGCTGGATGCGAATGAGTTCTGCCGGCCGGCTCTCGAGAATCGTCATTCTTCCGGCGCCGATGTCGCTGTTTCCTTTCCATGTTGTAAGCGCGCCCTTTCCCGATTCAGGCCCTTCGTAGGTGTATACGGCGTTCAGGTCGAGTTCCTTCCAAGGCGACCAGCCGTCCCACTTGCGGAAATCGTTGACGCGCGCGAAAACCGCTTCCGGGGGAGCTGCGATGGTGGCCGTGCGGACCACCCTGTAGGTGGAGGGCTGCAGGCTGACCACGACAACAAAGACAACGAGCAACAACAGAACAAACAGCAGGAGTTTTTTGAGCATGGTGACAACTACCCAGGGCGACAGAGTACCATGGGCGGCAAAGGCCGGGAAGCAAATTCTTGAGGTCTGGCGGGGTCCTCCGGCGCAGATTCCGAATCGGACTAAGCCGTCTGGAATGCGGTAAAATCGACCTATGCGCACTCCTCTGATGGCCGGCAACTGGAAGATGTTCAAGACGCCGGCGGAAACCAAATCCTTTTTCGAGAAGTTTCTGCCCTTGGTCGCAACCACGACTCAGGCCGAAGTGGCGATTTGTCCGCCCTACATCAATATCCCGGCGGCCGTGGAAGCGGCGGCTGGAAGCCGTGTGACGATTGGGGCCCAGAACTGCTTCACCCAGAACAAAGAGGGGGCGTTTACCGGTGAGGTGACCCCGGCGATGCTGAAAGCGGCGGGTTGTACCTGGACCATCATCGGGCACAGCGAGCGGCGGCAGTATTTTGGCGAAACGGATGCGACCGTGCTGGCGCGGACCAAGGCGGCCATCGAGGCCGGCCTACTGCCCATTGTCTGCGTGGGCGAACTGCTGGCGGAGCGTGAGGCGGGCAAGACGAACGACGTGCTGAAGACCCAATTCGAAGGCGGCTTGGCCGGCCTGAGCCCCGAGGAGTTTAGCAAGGTGGTGATCGCCTACGAGCCGGTGTGGGCGATCGGGACTGGCAAGGTGGCCACGCCGGAGATTGCGGAAGACGCGCACAAATTCTTGCGCGGACTGGTGGAAGCGAGGTTTGGCGCGGCGGCCGCAGCCTCGGTCCGGATTCTCTATGGCGGCAGCGTAAAACCCGACAACGTGAAGGGCCTGATGGCGCAACCCGACATCGACGGTGCGCTGGTGGGCGGCGCCAGCCTGAAGCCCGAAGACTTCGCCGGCATCGTCAACTTCTAACTTTTCGAAGCATCCTTGCGGGGCTTCTTGCCGGGGAGCCCCACGGGATTCTCGTGCACCTTTTCGGCGTGATCCCCGGTGAGCCCGGCCGCCAGAGTGACGGATTTCTCCCCAAACCGGTCCCGCAGGCGGTCCACGGTCTGCAGCGCGCGCTTCACTTTTTCGCGCTGTTCCGCATCGATTAGGTTCAACTGGCCTTCGGCCGCTTCCAGCCCGGAAACCCCCATGCCAATCAGGCGCACCTTGGCGCCTGGCTGCCAGTTCGCCCGAAAAATACGTCGCGATACGGCGATCAGATCCTGGTCGAGTTGCGTGGGGGCAGGAAGGGTATGGTTCCTTGTGATGGTGTGGAAGTCCGCATCGCGGAGTTTCAGATGGACCGTGCGGGCATGGAAGCCGTGTTCGCGCAGGCGGCGGGCCACTTTTTCCGCCACGCGCGCCAGCGTGGCTTCAAGTTGGGGCTGGTCAGCGGTGTCTTCTCCAAAAGTGTGTTCATGCGAGATGGACTTCGGCTCTTCGTGGGCACCGATGGCCTCGTCAAAATAACCGCCCGCGTCCAACCCACGCGCCTTACCGGCCATCGCCAGGCCCCATTGGCCGAACCTGCGCTCGAGGAACACGGGTTCCAGCCGGGCCAGGTCACCCACCCGACGGATTCCAAGTTCGTGGAGCCGGTACTCCGTGACTTTGCCGACGCCAGGGATTTTACGAACGTCCAGAGGCGCCAGGAACGCGGCCTCCAGCGCGGGTTGCACCCACAGGATGCCGTTGGGTTTGGCCTGGTCGCTGGCCACCTTCGCCACGAGGCGCGAGGTTGCGATGCCGATGGAACAGTTCAGACCCGTTTGCTGCTTCATCCGCTCATGCAAGCGATGAGCGGCTTCAAAGGGCGGGCCATGCAGGCGTTCCGTCCCGGTCAGGTCAAGGTATGCTTCGTCCACGGAGGCCATTTCAACTGCGGGCGAAAACTCCAGCAGAACGGTGTGGACCCGGTGGGAGTATTCGCGGTACCGCTCCGGATGCCCATCGAGGTAGATGCCATGGGGGCAGAGCTGCGCTGCCGTCCGCAAGGGCATCGCGGAATGCACACCATACTTGCGGGCCGCATAACTGGCGGCCGACACCACACCCCGTTCGCTCTTCTGCCCACCCACGATTACGGGCTTGCCCTTCAACGACGGATCGAAGAGTTCTTCGACGCTAACGAAGAACGCATCCATGTCGACGTGGAAGATCGTGGGCACGGCCTTCCCACATTGTCGGACAACCGCATGGGGCACCCTAGGGTGCCCCATGCACGCTATCCCGACACCGGCTCCAGGGTGACAACAGCATCCATGATGGCGCCAGAGCCCGTGAAGTTCCGGTTGGCGAGAATTGTTTCGACGCTCTGGGCTGGAATAAGCAAATTGTCGCTGGCACCCATGCCGCCCGCCAGAGTAAGGTGGGGCGATTGGTGCCCAAAGCCGTGCGCCACCATGACGCAATCCGGCCGGATGGTTTCCGTAAGGTGCGCAGGCAATTCAATGGACCCAATGCGGGAACGCACCCGCACCAATTGTCCCTCCCGGATGCCCAGCCGCGCAGCCAGCGCCGGGTTGATTTGCGCGGAGTTCGAAGGCATGATTTCGTGAAGAAGCCGGTTGTTCTGGGTCGAGTTCCGTTTGTGCGGTCCAGGCAGGTAGGTGATGAGGTAATAGGGGAATTCGCCGTTTGGCTCATCGCGTTTCGGCGTCCAGGAGGGCAACGGCTCGCCACCCATCGCCGCAAAAGCTGGAACGAATATCTGGCATTTGCCGCTGGGCGTGTTGAATGTCGTACGAGGCACGAATGCCACGGGTTGCCGGACGATGCCTTTTTGCCGGAATTCAGCGAAGTTCTCGCCCAATCCCGCCCGTTTGGTCTGTTCGTCAAGCACCTCGGACATGTTGATCCAGCCGCCATCGGCTTTACGGAAGAAATCCGGCGCTAGCCGCTTGCCCAGTTCCAGGGCGATCCAGGGCGTGCTGCGAGTCTCGAACGGCCCTGGCGTGAGCGCCTGGCGGGCTACGGCAGCCATTTCGTCCTTCGCGACGTAAGAGCGGGTGATAATGTCGTTCCCCTCCAGGTACATGGTATTCGGCAGCAGAATATCGGCGAAATACATGGCGTCGACCGGCAAGATGTCAACAACCACCGTGAAATCCACTGTCTTCAGGGCTTCACCCATCCGAAGCGCATCCGGAAAGCTCAATAGATGGTAGCCGAACCAGAACACGCCCTTGACTTGGCCCGGATAATCGTTGAGCATACCGTGGGCCAAGGTTGAGAACATCCCGTAATTGCCTTCCTGCGCCAGCGGAATCCGTTCACGGCCATCAACGCGACGGGTTGGAAGAGCCGGGTAGCGCGGCGGAGGAACGATGCTATCGAGAGCAGGTATGCTGAACGTCCGGGGCCAGTATCGCCCTCCCGGACGGTCCACTGCGCCAACCAGTATGTTCAGAATATTGATGGCTTGCGTAGTTTGGGTGGCGTTGGCATAGTTTGCGGCGGGTTGTTTCTTATGGATCGGAGCAACAGAGGGGCGGTTTTCGCCAAACTCTCTTGCAATGCGCCGTATGTCGGCGGCTGGCACATCACTGAGTTTCTCTGCCCAATCCGGAGTGTATTGCTTGAAGTGTTCCCGGATCGCCTGCTCATGTTCCGGGAAGTTGGTGTATTGGGTAACGAACTCCCGGTCGAACAAGTTGCTTTCCAAAAGAACGTGAATCATGGCAAGCGCCACTGCAAGATCGGAGCCTGGCCGGATGTGGTGCCACTCGCCAGCGAACCTGGCCGTTGCAGTCAAAGCCGGGTTGAAGCAAACCACCTTGGCGCCTTTTTCGCAAGCGGTCAGCAGGTTGTGCGCCAGGACGAGTTTCGCGCGGGCCATCATGTCCCAGCCGAACAGGACAATGTAGTTGCTATTCTCCAGGTCGTAAGCGAAGGAATGGGGCCCTGTCATGTGCCTTAGCAGGGCAATATCCACGCCGTAACAGACGTCGTTGTGGTCCACTCGAGTAATGGCTAGCGAGCGGTAAAGGCGGTTGAGGATTTCCGGGCGGCCCCGGGAAACCGCCAGCAGTCCGGAGGGGCCGTGCTCATCCAGGATCCGCTGGAATTTTCCCGCAATCGTGTCGAGCGCTTCGTTCCAGCTAATCCGCACAAAGCCTGGATCCTGGTCGAATCCCTTTCGCGGATTGGTCCTTTTCATTGGATACTTCAAGCGGTCGGGGTCATCTTTGGTCTGAGCCGCGGTAATGCCCTTGGCGCACAATCCTCCGGCGTTATGCGGATCCTCGGGCAATCCTTGCAAGAATCTGATGACGCCGTTTTCCACCGTGGCGCGGATTCCGCAGGCCGAGTCGCAGATGCCGCAGGCAGTCACGATGGTGTTGGGCGGGTAGAGTTGCCTCGAGGCTGGCTGGAAGAATTGCGCGAAAGCCTGCTCCAACGGAATGGAGCCCAACAGGCCGGCCGTCCCGGCCGACCGCAGAATGGATCTTCTGGAAATCTTCGACATGGCAGTTTTCCTCTTCCCGCTACCAGCCTCGAGACTCGAATCGTATACGCGGACGGGTCAGCGCCGGATTGGCGAAATGCGCCATCCGGTCGGTGCCGTGGCTGGAGATCTCTTCCCATGGCCCCCATCGCAAAGCGCCAGTCGGGCAGACTGTCGCGCAAGCCGGCTGCAGATTCTGATCGATGCGGTCCGCACACATTGTGCATTTGTAACTGCGGCGTGTGAGGAAATTCATTTGCGGCGCACCATACGGGCAGAACTTAAAGCACTGTCCGCAACCGACACACTGGTTAGTATCGAGGAGCACTATGCCGTCGGCCCGCTTGCGGATTGCCTTCGCCGGGCAGGCGCGGGCGCAGGTCGGCGTTTCGCAGTGGTTGCAGGACATCGAAATCGCCGTGACCCGCACGTTCGGAAATGTTCCTTCCTCGTAGCTGCGCACCCGCCGGTAACGGACATTGACGCCCGTCTCCACTTGGTTCCATTGTTTGCAGGCTGCTTCGCAGGCGCTGCATTCGATACAGCGTTTAGGGTCGAATAGCCAGCCGTAAGCACTCATGATTGCGTCTCCTGGTCGCGCAAGAAAGAAGCGCGCTGACGCCTCCTTAATAAGACATTTTTATCTGAAATACAACCCCCACTTCTGGACGTAAAAGTCCACTTACTCGCAGGGTTGACGGCGGGCTTCGATAACTCTGGGGCGGCCAGCAAGATCGGAGAATACTTGCACGCCGGTCCAGCATTCGTCCAGCAACTCCGAAAAGCGTTGCTGTTTCGCGCCGATCTCGAAAATCAGCACGCCGCCGGGAGTAAGTAATCGCGCGGCGTCGGCGATGAGAGCACGATAAGTGGCTTCCCCGCCCAGCAGCGCGAGGGCGGGTTCGTAATCGCGCACCTCGGGCTCGAGTTCCTGCCATTCGGCTTCGTCGACGTAGGGCGGGTTGGAAACAATAAGGTCGAACGGACCGCGAAGGGCAGAAGCGAAGTCGCATTGAACCAGGCCGACTTCTGCCGCAAGGCGGCGGGCGTTTTCCCGCGTCACGGCGAGCGCTTCGGCGCTGAGGTCAGTGGCTACGACGCACGCCGTAGTTTCGAGCGCCAGAGTGATGGCCAGGATGCCGGAACCCGTACCGATATCCAGCACGCGGCGGGCTTCGGGGCGAAGGCAGAGCGCATGTTCCACCAGGTGTTCGGTCTCTGGCCGGGGGATGAGCACGGCGGGGCTCACCTGGAACTCGCGCCCGTAGAATTCCTGCTTCCGCGTGATGTATTGAGAAGGCTTCCGCTTCAAGCGCTCATGCAGATAGCGGCCGTAGTGCAGCCACTCCAGAGTGGTGAGTTCGTGCTCGGGATGCGAATGAAGATAAATCCGCTCGCGGCGCAAGGCATGGCAGAGCAGAATTTCGGCAGTCAGGCGGGGCTCGGCGATCCCGCCCTTGCGCAGAAGATCAACGCCCTGGCGAAGCGCCGTTCTTGCCGTCATGGCCGTTCGCGGCGAATCCTTGTTCGCGTAATTTTTGGGCGTTGAAGTAAGTGATGCAGGCGCCGATCAACTCGCCCATTTCCCCTTCCAGGATCCGGTCTAGCTGATGCAAGGTAAGCCCGATGCGGTGATCGGTGACGCGGTTCTCTTTGAAATTATAGGTACGGATCTTCTCTGACCGGTCTCCGGTTCCAACCTGCGACCGGCGGTCGGCGCCTAACGCCTGCTGCTGCTTCTCCAATTCCATTTCGTAGAGGCGGGAGCGAAGGACGCGCTCGGCCTTGGCCCGATTCTTGATCTGCGATTTCTCATCCTGGCAGGACACCACCAGGCCGGTGGGCAGGTGCGTGATGCGCACGGCCGAGTATGTGGTGTTTACGCTCTGGCCGCCGGGACCGGAAGAGCAGAAAGTGTCGATGCGAAGGTCCTTGGGGTCGATCTTGATGTCGATGTCATCGGCCTCCGGCAAAACCGCCACGGTAATGGTGGAAGTGTGGATGCGCCCCTGCTGTTCGGTGACCGGCACCCGCTGCACGCGATGGACACCGGATTCGTACTTCAGTTTGGAATACACCTTATCGCCGTTCACCAGCGCGATGATTTCCTTCGCGCCGCCCGCCTCGGACTCGGAAACGGAGGTCACTTCCACCTTCCAGTTTTGTGATTCGGCGAAGCGGGTGTACATGCGGAAGACTTCAGCACAAAAGAGCGATGCTTCATCGCCGCCCGCACCGGCGCGCAGTTCCAGCAGCACGTTCTTGTCGTCGTTCGGATCCTTGGGCAGAAGAAGGATCTTAAGCCGCTCCGCCAGTTCTGTTTCGAGAGGCTGCAAACGGGCGATTTCCTCTTCCGCCATGCTGCGCAGTTCCGGATCCTTTTCATCGCGCATTCCCAGGGCCTGGGCCAAGTCCTCGCGCAGCTTCTTGTATTCCCGGTAGACGCCGACGATTTCCTCGAGATCGCGTTGGGCCTTCGCCACCTTGCGGTAAGCGTCCGGGTCGCTGATGACAGCCGGATCGGCCATTTGCTCCGTGAGCGATTCGAACCGTTGTTCGACGTCTTGAAGTTGCTGCAGAAAATCCATCAGGCGATCACCAACTGCCCACCTTGCTTTTCTTCCAGCGCCATGGCCCCCTCGAGAGCGTGGATTGCCACGGCGGTCTGGTCGTCCGCGGGTGGCTGGGTGGTGATCCGTTGCAGCCACAGGCCCGGCGCAGTCATCGTGGCCAGCAAACTCCCGCGGCGCCGCGCGGCGAAGCGGATGGTTTCATAGCTCAATCCGGCGATCAACGGCAGAGCCAGCACACGCACCAGCATCTTTTCCGCAAACGTTTCTGCAGGAATCAACGCGTAGACCGCGATGGAAACCATCATGACCACCAGCAGGAAGCTGGTGCCGCAACGCGGGTGCCACGTCACGAAACGCTGGGCGTTTGCCACCGTTACCGGTTGGCCCGATTCGAAGTTGAAGACCGTCCGGTGTTCGGCGCCGTGATATTCGAACACACGCCGGATATCCTTCCACTGCGAGATCAGCCAGAGGAAGCCCAGGAAGATGATCAGGCGGATGACACCGTCCACCAGGTTGAAGGCGATGCGGTTCTGGATTTCAGGGAAGATCTTTTCGGCTTGGGTGGTGAGCCAAAGCGGCACCAGCTTGTACATGACGATGAAAAAAGCAAACGAGATCGTCAACTGCAGCGCCATGGCCCAGCCAGGGAGTTCAGCTTTCTTCCTCCTCTCGGCCTCACTCAGTTGCTCGCCTTTGGCCTCCAGTTCGGCCTCCATCGCGACGTTGGCTGAGAATTTCAACGCCTTGATGCCCAAGCCCATAGCCTGACCCAACGTGCCCACTCCGCGCAGAACCGGCCACTTGAAGATGGGGTAGCGCTCACTCAATCGCGGCAGCATTTTCTCTTCAGTGACGATGGTCCCGTCCGGTTTGCGCACCGCCACGCAGTAGGAGTGCGGGGCGCGCATCATCACGCCTTCCATGACGGCCTGTCCGCCGACCAGAGTCTCCTCGCCGGATTCAAGAACCGGCATCAACTGGAGATGGGCGGCCAAGCGCAGATGGTTTGTCCAGAACAAGGTGGGTGGCGGGCTCCTTGTTCTTCATTATATTGCGGCAGGGCTACAGGCCGCCGCAGCGCAAGCGGAGCGAAGGAGGGACTGCACGATTTTCGCCTAATTTTCGCACCAACGCCGTTCGTACTCGCGCCAAGCTGAGGACGCTCCTGAACAGAAACCGGATAAAATGTAAGGATCTGATCCACTCCTCTCGCACGGCGATTGGAGCCACTGGGGAGGCCGATTGCGCCCTTTAATGATGAACCGTATAGCTTTTCAGGCTCATCATGCTCTAATGAGAAGTCCCGATGTCTGACCATGGTTTCCGCGCACGGCGTGACTGGGCTGCCCTGAAGCGCCGTCTGCGCGAATTGAAGATGATTGCATGGGGAGCAGTCCATACGGACCACCCCATCATGGCTCACATCATTCCGATCCGCCGTTGCAATCTGTCCTGCGCTTACTGCAACGAATATGACGACTACTCGAAGCCTATAGACACAGAGGTAATGCTCGAGCGGATCGACACCCTCGGACGGCTCGGCACATCGATCATCACGATCTCAGGCGGTGAACCGCTACTTCATCCGGACCTGGACCAGATCATTGCCCGCATACGATCCACGGGCGCGGTGACTGGCCTGATCACCAACGGTTATCTGCTCACCTCCGACCGCATTGAGCGGCTGAACCGCGCTGGATTAGACCACATGCAGATCAGCATCGACAACGTCATGCCCGACGACGTGTCGAAGAAGAGCCTGAAGGTCCTGGACAAAAAGCTTCAACTGCTGGCGAAGCACGCCCTGTTCCACACGAATATCAATTCCGTGGTGGGCGGCGGCGTCAGGCATGTAGGCGATGCATTGGTAATTGCCCAGCGGGCGATAGAACTGGGCTTCAGCTCCACCATTGGCATCATTCACGACGGCTCCGGCCAACTAAAGCCGCTCTCGCCGGAGGAGCGGGAGATCTACTTGGCCGTCAAAGCACTGGAAAAGCGTAACTTTTCGCAGTTGAGTTTCTTCCAGGAGGCGATCGCGCAGGGGCGGCCCAACAACTGGCGATGCCGGGCTGGCGCCCGTTATTTGTATATCTGCGAGGACGGTCTGGTGCACTACTGTTCACAACAGCGTGGGTACCCGGCCAAACCGCTGGCCGAGTACACAGTAGAGGACATTCGCCGCGAGTATGTGACGGAGAAAGCCTGCGCACCCCACTGCACCGTGAGTTGCGTGCACTACGTCAGCTACTTTGACTTCTGGCGCGCACCGCAAACACGCCCCGACCCCCGCCCGTTCGAAGAGCCAGAACCCGCCCGTCCGCTGGTCCAGATTCAGGTTTAATGCAATGCCCGGCGGGCTTCTGCTGTACGACGGCGGATGCGGATTCTGCCGGAAGAGCGTGAAATGGCTCCACCTCGTCAGCCGGCGGCCGGTTGAAGCACGCCCGGCTCAAGAGTATCCCCTTGACAGAGAGTTGGCCGAGCGGTCTATGAAGGAGGTGCTCTGGCTTGACGGCGAAGGCCGGGTGGAAGGGGGTGTCCAGGCTATTGCGGCCGCGCTGAAGGCCGCGGGGCGTCCCTGGCTGGGCTGGTTCGTGAAGCGGATCCCTGGCAGCGCTTTTATCTACCAGGCGATCGCGCGCAACAGGTCCACTAGCTGCCGCGCAGTTCCCGGGCAATCTCTTGCGCCACCTCGCGGGCCCGAGCCAACTCACCGCGTTCAAAACTGATGGCGCCAACACGCGGGTGGCCGCCTCCGCCGTAGCGCTCACATATAGTGGCCAAGTTGTGGGAAGGCGCGATCCTTGCCCAGGGATTCGATCCGACAGAAACTTTGGTGCGGAAAGTGGACAGGCTGACAGACACTGTGTAGGTGGCTTCCGGGAATAGATAGTAGGGGACAAACTTGTTGTACCCCTCCATGTCGTAGTCCGCCACGTCAAAGTAGATCACGCCCGAGGCGTAGTGGCCCACTTTGCGGATGATGTCGATCGAACGCAGATGGCGTTCGTACAGCGGCTGGAATGCCTGTCGGACCTCTGACTGTTCAACGATTTCCGCCAGTGGCCGCCGCTGCATCATCCGGATCACCCGCTGCACCATGTCCGAACCCGGCACTGCTTCGATGAGCAGCACAAGTTTAGTGGCGGGCTGGTCCAGCAGCACCGCCTCCTCGGCGGAAGAGTACAGCGCACCGTCCACGATGCCGGCCCAATGGATCAGCTCCGCCAGATCGGCCGCTTGGTAACCGTACTCCGACTGCGCGATGTGGGCGATCCATTCGGTACAGGAACGGTAGGTGGGATCGAAGAACAGGCGCCGGCTGTTCCTGGTACGCCGGTAATGTTCTGCATCCTCCGGCGTAAGAAAGGCGCTCTGGTGGTGATCGAACCACCAAGTGAGTTTCTCGTTGGTGGAGTACTTGAAGTCGACGATGGCATTCTCGTCGCCATCGAAGAGGCTGTCTTCAAAAAGCTGTGACGCCTTGTGCGCCATCCCGGTGTACTCGAAAGAGGCGCCCGGATGGAATGCGTCCGCCATAAACCGGCTGAAAAGAGCGCTGGAAGCGGCGCCGTCGAAGCAATGGTCGTGGTAGAGGATTCTGATCTTCATGTGCTGGGCCATCACCGCCGGCTTGGGCAGGCTCAGAGAAACCTTCCATCCTAGCAAACCCTTCCCGGCCGGGTTGCTGCGGCAGGGTAGAGATATGATGTGGGGCATGCAAAGAAGGTCCTTCGTCGCCCTCACGGCCGGCGCACTGCTGGCTCCGCGCGCGGCCCGCGCTGCGTCTACTCAGATCACGGTTCTCCCGGAAGAAACCATAGGCACGGCCTCGCCGCTGCTGCATAGCCATTTCGTCGAACATCTGGGTGGGGTGGTTTACGACGGCATTTGGGTGGGAGAAGGTTCGAAGATCCCCAATGTGGCGGGCCTGCGCAAAAGCCTGATCGATGCGCTGAATCGCATCCAGGCGCCGCTGTTCCGGTGGCCTGGGGGCTGCTTCGCCGACAGCTATCACTGGAAAGATGGGATCGGTCCGCGGGCACAGCGCCCCAAGCGCTCGAATTTCTGGATCAATGACCGGCTGTTGGACCGGGCAGGCGACCATCCGGCGCGTTTCGACACCAACGCCTTCGGCACCAATGAGTTCGTCCGTTTCTGCCAGGAGACGCGCTCGAAGGCCTACATCGCCGCCAATGTGCGCAGCGGCACGGCTCGCGAATTTTACGAGTGGGTGGAGTATTGCAATGCGCCGGCCGGCGCCACCACTTACAGCTCCATGCGCGGGGGAGAGCCGTTCAACGTCGAGTACTGGGGGATCGGAAACGAGAACTGGGGTTGTGGCGGTGACATGACGCCCCAGGAGTACTCGCTAGAGTTCAGGAAATTCACGAGTTGGGTTCCAGGCTTCGGGGTGCCTCTGAAGTACATCGCGACCGGGCCAAACGGCGGAGATGTGAACTGGACGCGCGGGTTCCTGGAGGGGCTGGTGCGCAAAAGCCGGGGGCTGCTGCGCCGCGTGTGGGGCCTCGGTATGCACTACTACTGCGGCACCACCGGCAAGGGGCAGGCCGTGGATTTTACCACCGACGACTGGTACGAATTGCTGGCCCGGGCCTACCGGGTGGAGCCGCTCATCCAGAACCACTGGACCGCCATGGCCGAATTCGACCCGGAGCGACGCGTGAAATTGGCGGTTGACGAGTGGGGCACGTGGCACCGGGCGGGATCAGAGATCGCCCCGCACCACCTGCTCGGCCAGCAGTCCACGATGCGCGACGCCCTGGTTGCCGCACTGACTTTGGACGTCTTCAACCGCCACTCCGATAAGATCGTGATGGCCAACATCGCTCAACTGATCAATTGCCTGCAGAGCCTCTTCCTGGCGCATGAGGACAAGTTCCTGCTGACGCCGGTCTACCACGTCTTCGCGATGTACCAGCCTCACCACGGCCAGTTCGCACTGAGAACAGTGACCGACTCAGGCCTCAGCAACCGCGTGCCTCTTTGCACTGCCTCTGCCACCATGGGCGGCGGACGCATGACCGTCACCGCCACGAACAGCAGCCATAACCAGCCTTTGGATACGGTTGTCCGCTTCGGCTCCCTAAAGCCCACTTCGGCCACACTGCGGGTCCTGTCAGGCGGTTTGCGGGATCACA
Organism: uncultured Solibacteraceae bacterium; assembly: GCA_964460395.1. GTDB lineage: Bacteria > Acidobacteriota > Terriglobia > Bryobacterales > Bryobacteraceae > CAYWQS01. Next base: position 36,168 of record CAYWQS010000022.1, read on the forward strand.
ACACGTTCGAGCAGCCGGAAAAGATCAAGCCAGTGGCCGGTACGGTGACGCTGGCCGGTAGCGAAGCTCGCCTCACCATGCCGCCGGCCAGCGTGATTTCACTGGAGTTGAAGTTGGGATAGCGCAGGCTATCCCAGGTATTTCTTCACGTCCGGATTGAGCAGTTCTTTTACGTCAGGCAGATCGAGGTCGTCCTTGGTAATCGCCCGGGGCTTAAGATCGATGCGTTTGGGCGGAGTCTTGCCGTCCAAGCGGTCCACCAAGGTTTGAACGGCCTGAAAAGCCATGCCGAAGGGATCCTGTGCAATGAGCGCATGCACCGCGCCGGCGCGCATCTCCTCGACCAGGTTCGGGCTCGAATCGACGCTAACGATCTTGACTTTGCCAGCCAGTCCGCGGCTATGCACGGCCAACACCACACCACTGCAGCCGGGTTCAGCAGAGCAAAAGAAGCCTTTCAGGCTGGCAAAGGCCGAGAGCATGTTCTCTGCCACCGCGCGGCCCTTCGCGCGGTCCGACATCGCAAACTGTTCGGCTACCACGCGCACGCCAGGAAACTCTTTCGCCAGGGCTTCCTTGCAACCGGCTTCGCGGTCCATGGTGGAGACGCTGCCCGGGGCGTGCAGCACCATGCCCACCTCACCCTTGCCTCCGATAGCTTGCGCCAGAGCCCGCGCTCCCATTCGGCCTGCCTCGACATTGTCGGTGGCAATGAAGCACATGTAGTTCTCGGTATCCAGCCCGGAATCGAACACCGTGACCGGAATGCCGGAGGCCACGGCCCGCTCCACCGGCCCCACCAGCGCCTTCCGCTCGCTGGCGGCGATGGCAATGCCATCGACGCGCTGGGCCACCATGGAGTCCAGGATCTGGATTTGGCGCGTGTAGTCGGTTTCGCTCGGCGCACCGTTCCACAAGACTTCCACATTGAATTTCTGGCCGGCTGCCATCGCACCTGCTTGTACCGAAACCCAGAACAGATGAGAGGTGGCTTTGGGAATCACCGCGATGCGCCGCCGCTTGTGCCCGCCGCAGGCCACGAGTAACCAGGGGGCCGCCATCAGGTCGCGCCTTTTCATTTCGCCAGCCACCCTCCATCAATCACAATGTCGGTGCCAGTGATGAACCCAGCTTCCTCCGAGCACAAATAAGCAGCCAGCGATCCGATGTCCTCAGGACGACCCCACTTGCCCAGAGGAATCCCGGCGAGGAATTGAGCGTTTTTCACCGGATCGTTGATCAAAGCCGTATTCATCTCCGTGGCAAAGGGCCCGGGGCTGATGCCGTTCACCGTGATGCCTTCCGGCGCCAACTCCAACGCCAGAGCTCGAATGAGGCCCAACAGGCCGGCTTTTGAAGAGGAGTAGGCCACACGCTCGGGCAGCGAGACGTGGCTCATGATGGAAGTCAGGCAAAGGATCCGGCCGTAAACCGCGCCCTTCATTTGCGGCACGAACGCACGGCACATCAAGAAGGCGCTGGTCAGATTGGAATCCAGCACCCAGCGCCATTCATCGTAGGTGAAGTCCGTCACTGGCTTGCGCAGATTGACACCCGCGTTGTTGATCAGGATCCGGGCCGGCCCGAGTTTGTCGGCCACAGCATGCGCCAGGGCAGATACCTGATCTTCCCTGGTCACGTCGGTGACGAACCATTCGGCCCGGCCACCAGCTTCCTGAATGGCGGCTGCGCTCTCGGCTAGCTTTGCTTCGTCACGCCCCACCAGCGCGACTGGCGCCCCTGCGCGGCCCAGAGCCAGGGCCATGGCGCGGCCCAAGCCGCGGCTGCCACCCGTAACGACGGCCACTTTGTCATGAAAAAACGTGTTCATAGTGATTCTTGATTTGGACTATCGGGAGCGGGTGCGGACGAGTTGCGAGCGGCTTCGGCGGCCTCGAGAATCCGCTTGGCCCATTTGCCGGGCGCATCGATATCCAGCATTTCGATCCGTGACTCCGCAGAGCCGGTTTCAATCACCAACGTTCCGGTGTTCCACAAACGGTCCATCAGACGGCGTTCGGCTCGGGCGGTTCGCACCATGCGAAGATCGACACTGCGTGCGCCAGCGCCCCAAAACCCGCGAATATACCTGAGTTCGGAGTGCCGCAGAGTCAGGCTCGTACGCCGCGTGTCCAGGTAAGAAAGCAAGGCGGGGATGAACGCCAAGAAGCTGAGTAACGGGGGCCAGGCAGGCCACTCGGTGGGCGCGTATCGGAAGTAGGCCCAAAACGCGGCCGCCACGAGCACAAGGCCCGCCAGCAACAGGCCCCAAGCGCGCTTGGCGGTAGGACGAATTACAAATTGATCAGAAGATTCGGGCAACGGCGGCTCCGGTATCCAGCCTATTGTATAGTCTTGCCGGAGCGCGTACTCTGGTAGCCGGAGGAAGCTGAACTTGTCTCGGATTCTCAATGGGATCGCATTGGTGTGTGCTTGCGCATTCACGCTGCAGGCAGACTTCACTTATAGGCAGACTTCTCAGATTACTGGAGGCACCATGCTGAGAATGATGAAGATGGTGCCGGGTGGCGGGAAAGCTACGCAGCCGGTGGTGACAACCTTCTACTTGAAGGGCAACCGCATGGCCAGCGAGTCGCCGGAGAACATCCACCTCATTGATCTCGACAAGGAGACCATTACCGACATCAACCTAAAAGACAAAACTTTCGCCACCATTACCTTTGCCGAGATGAAAGCCGCGATGGAGGCGGCGCTTCAGCGGACGCGGCAGCAGCCACAGACCAGGGACGCGCAGATCGACTTCAAGGTCAGCGTGAAGGAAACGGGGGCCGCCAAGCGGCTCAGCGGCTTAGATACCAAACAGTTCCTGCTGACTCTTGCCTGGCAGGTGACCGACGCCAAGAGCGGCCAGAAGGCCGACATGAGCATGGATAACGACATGTGGATGGCGGCGGAGCTGCCTGGCTACGACGAGGTGCGTAAATTCACTTTGCGCATGGCGGAAAAAATCTCCTGGATGCCCGGAGGAGCCATGAGTTCCATGGCAGGGATGCAGCCCGGCATGCAGGACGGCATGGCGAAACTGGCGAAGGAAACCCAGAAACTCCAGGGCATCCCGGTGCAGCAGATTACGCGCATGATGATCTCCGGTGAAGGCAGCGGGATGGCTGGGGCTCCTGATGTGCCAATGCCGGGCTTGAAGGACGTGGCGGGCTCAGCCGTGGGCGGAATGCTAGGCGGCTTCGGCCGGAAGAAAAAGGCAGAACCTGCACCAGCGGAACCCAAGGCAACTGAAAAGAAACAGGGTGAAAACGTGTTTATGGAGGTGACGGCGACCACCTCCGATTGGTCCTCCGGCCCTGTGGACAGCGCAAAGCTGTCGGTGCCGGCGGGCTTCAAGGAAGTTCAGCACGAAATGAAGAAGTTGCTGAAGTAGCCAGCTCCCGAAACTATAAGGGCGGCCTCGCTGGGCCGCCCTTCTTGTGCCGCTGTTGCAACTGTTAATCCATGTCCCGGCTGCGCTTCTTCCGGTTGCGCTTCCGCGCCAGCGCCTGCTTTAGGCGCTTTTTTTCGCCGGGTTTCTGGTAGTAGGAGTGTTTCTTGATCTCCTTGATAATGTCTTCCTGCTGGACCTTACGCTTGAACCGCCGCAACGCGGATTCTAGCGTTTCGCCGTCCTGGATGATCACTTCCGCCATACCTACTCACCTCCTTCCGGCGTGGATTGGGCACCGACGTGCAACTTCCAGTGTAGCGCGGCAGAGAGGCTAGATGACTTCGGGGGATTTGCGCTGAGTCTTCTGAGTGGCGGTGCGTCCGGGTTTGCCGTCTACGACTTGATTCCAAAGCTGTTCGGGCACGAGAAAGGAGAAGCGGGTGGTAGCGCCACTGGTTTCCACCTTCATGCTGTCAGCCATCTGCAGGGCGCCCTCCATGCCGGGCTTAGCGTTCAACCGCACCATGTTGGCGAAGAAGCGGAGAACATCGGCAAGAGCAAGAGCATCCTTGTCGGACCGGGCAACGGCTTCGCCCGAGATTTCCAGTTCGCTCCCAAATCGTACCCCGCCCGCCGCTTCGCGGATGGCGTCCGGGGCAATTCCATTGGGCAGAATCCGGTTATTGCCAGACTTGCCCACTCCAAGCTCAGAAAAAGCGCCCGGCGCAATGAACCATGCGTCGGTCCTCCCGCTCCAGTCGCGGATGCGGGCCTGCAAAGCCGGGCTCATGCCACTTGCGCTGAACCCGCTGCGGTCGATCGCCTCTTTCACCAAGGCGGTGCCACCGAAGATTGCCGTTGAGGAATTGAGGAGGGCCACGGCGCCGTCCTGCGCGCCTCCATTCTCACTGCCCCAGATTTCCACCCCGCGGTAGACGGATGGCACTTTGCCTTCCTGCCGCAAGAATCCACTGATCTTTGCGGGCTGGAAGAGGCCGCGCACGAGGATCAGCGTGTCCTTTCCGTCACTTGCGCCGCCGTCACTCACCATCAGGATCTCCCGCATATCCCGGCGGGGATCGAAGCCGGTCGCATCCAGGAACTTGCGGAAATTGGCGTCTTCGTCGCGAAACTCGCCCAACACCTTTTGGCCAAAGGCGGAGTCGCGGGCTCGCACGACATCCACGCCCGCCACCATGCGAGGGTCACGGCCAACCAGGTTCAGTAGGCCAGGGTCCGCTGCCGGCAAGACGGCCAGCGTCAAAAGAAAAGCGCAGACGGTGCGAAACGGGTTCATGGCGAAAATTACTCCTCTCGATGTCTAACGCGTAAGACGGCTGGCGAGTTCCCCCGATTAACGGCGGGGTCTAACTAACTGGCGTTTGCTCGACAATTTCGATGCCAAACCCTTCCAATCCCACCACCTTCCGCGGGTGGTTCGTTAAGAGCCGTATACGTTGAAGGGCAAGATCGGACAGGATTTGCGCGCCGATGCCCGCTTCGTGCTGCAGCAGCCGCCGGCCGGCGGGCGTGGCGTAATGCATGTGCTCCCTGGAATGCATGATCAAGCGGGGAAGGGCCCCTGGCTCGTCCGGCACGACTTGCCGGATGCCCGGTCCGGTGTGATGGAGGTAAACGATGACGCCCGCCCTTTCCCTTACAATTCTTTCCATCGATTTGCGGAGAATAGAGCGGCACTCACATTCAGTGGAACCGAAGACGTCTCCGAAGGTGCACCGGGTGTGCATGCGGACCAGTACCGGCGCGCCGTGGCCTACCTCGCCGTAGATCAACGCCAGATGGCTCTCGCTGTCCATGGTGCTCTTGTAGGAAAGCACCCGGAACTCGCCCAGATCGGTTTTCAGAACCCCTTCGGCACTGCGGAGAACTGTGCGTTCATGTTCCAGCCGGTAACGGATGAGGTCCGCGACGGAGATGAGTTTCAACTGGTGGCGGGCGCAGAACTCCTCGAGCTGCGGCACTCGGGCCATGGTGCCATCGTCGTTCATGATTTCGCAGATGACGCCCCCGGCACGCAGACCGGCCAGCCGGGCCAGGTCGACAGCCGCCTCGGTCTGACCGGAGCGAACCAGCACTCCTCCGGCTTTGGCGCGAAGCGGGAACATGTGGCCAGGACGCGCCAAGTCGGAGGGTTTGGCGCCAGGCTGCATGGCCACCTGGATGGTCCGCGCACGGTCGGCCGCAGAGATGCCGGTGCTTACACCCTCGGCCGCATCGATCGCCTCGCAGAACGCGGTCCCAAACTGCGAGGTATTCACTGCGCTCATCAGGGGCAATTGCAGTTGATCGCAGATTTCCGGAGACAGGGCAAGGCAGATGAGGCCGCGGCCGTGAACGGCCATAAAGTTAATCGCTTCCGGCGTGGCAAACTGCGCAGCCAGGGTTAAGTCACCTTCGTTCTCCCGATCCTCATCGTCCACCACCACCAGCATGCGGCCGGCCCGGAAATCTTCGAGCGCTTCTGGAATGGTTGCAAAGGGCATAACGTGGAACCTTTCATTATCGAACGCGAGCCGGGAAAGGGGTGGCATATTCTAAGGCAGTGGGGGGCCTTTCGAGAGCGAACCGGCTGAGGGCTGGCGCGGCGATTTTGGGGTTGGCGCTGCTCGCGCTGGAAGTAGGGCACACGTGGCAGTATTGGCGCTACTGGGTGGAGCAGGAGCCCGTCGTCGCTCCACTGGGGCTGCGTATCAACGGAAAATCCGGCACGGTGGAGCTGGTCGAGCCCGCAGCAGAAAAATTAGGGGTTGCCGCGGGCGACCGCATTCTCAGCGTGGATGGCGAAGCTCCGCGGGGGGACCGTTTCCTGCGCCGCGCTGCTCGCGCCAAGCGGCCCGGCGACACCCTGGCGCTGGAAGTGGTGCGCGGCCAGGAGGCGCCGAGGCAAATCCAAGTTGTTCTGCAGCCCGCTGACCGCCGGGAGGGTTGGAACGATCACATCCGGGCGTTCTTCATCGAGATCCTGAGCCGGTGGATGTGCCTGGTTCTGGGTCTTTACGTCGTCTTGGCGCGGCCATTGAATGTTTTGGCGTGGATCGTGTTGGGCATGCTCAGCGGGTTTGCCCGGGTAGCCAATACACTGCCGCCCCACTACGCGGACACCTGGCCACTGGGGTTGCAGGGTACGGCTGTCTTTATCGACACGTTGTGTTCGGCTTCGTGGCCTGGGTGTATGCTGCTGTTCGGACTGCTTTTTCCGGATCCGAACTCTCCTGTGCGCCTTTTTGGCTGGACCCGCTGGGTACTGGGATTGCCCGCATTTCTGCTGGCGCCCATGATCGCCACCCTCAGCCTGTTGGGCACGCTGGGGACAATAGACCCTTTGCAATTCACCCCGGCGCTCCGCCTGATGGACAGAGCGTTATTGGCAATTGCCCCACTGTCGCTGGCCGTTTTCTTCGCCAACATTCCATACAAAGCGGCGAACGAAGGCTCCCCAGACGGCCGCCGGAGGCTGCGGCTCTTCTTTGTCGGGGCGAATCTGACTCTGCTTCCACTGCTCGTCCTGGTGATTGCCGACAGAAGCGGGCGGCTGGACCAACTTCCAAGCGGGCTGATGCTCATTTTGCTCTGCCTGGTTTCCCTATTCCCTGCGGTGGTCGGCTACCTGATTGTGGTGCAGCGCGCCATGGATGTGCGGGTAGTCGTGCGCCAGGGCCTGCAATACGCCCTGGCAACGCGGGGCGTCCGAATCCTCCAGGGATTGCTGACAGGTTTCATCTTGCTGCTGGTGATCGATGCGGGCACATGGCTGGGCAGCCGGACTGTGGACCGATTGCGCACCATGGGCTTCGCCATGATCGCGATCGTTTTGCTTGGCCGGTTCGCCAATAAAGCTCAGGCCTGGCTGGACCGGCGTTTCTTCCGTGATCAAATGCATCGGGAGCAAATGCTGCTAGGGTTGGGACAGCAGGTGCGTGGGGTGGTGGATGCCGGACGGTTGCGCGAATTAGTAACCAGCACGGTGCGGGATGCGCTGAATGTGGGGCATGTGGAACTCGCGCTGGCCTCCGGAGAAGCACCGCGGAACGGCTACGAACTCACGCTTCCTTTGGAGACGCCCCAGGGGCCGGCGGGATGGCTTCTTCTCGGACCCAAACTAAACGAGGAGCCGTACACCCGGCGCGATGTCCGGCTGCTGGAGAGCGTGGCCTCGCAGGCTGGCCTAGCACTGGAAAACGCGCGTCTGGCAGGCTTGGCTGCGGAGGAGGCCACTCACCGCGAGCGCATCCAGCATGAACTCCGCATCACCCGCGAGGTGCAAGAACGGATTTTTCCCCAGCGCAAACCCGTCGTGCGCGGTCTGGATTATGCCGGGCTGTATCAACCTGCCGGTGTGGTGGGCGGTGATTGCTTCGAATACCTGGCGGACCAGAGTGGACGGCTCTGGCTGGCGATCGGTGATGTCGCGGGCAAGGGCGTCCCCGCCGCCCTTCTGATGGCGGGCGTCAACGCGGCGCTGCGGAGTCTGCTGGCGGCTGGCGTCGGCCAAGTCGACTTGGTGATGAACCACCTAAACCGGGTCCTGTACGACACGACGCCCCGGAACCGGTTCGTGACGCTCCTGCTGGCAATGTACGAGCCGGATACGCGGCGTTTGCACTACGCCAGCGCCGGGCATTGCCCATTGCTGCTTCTGCGTGGGGCAACCCATCCTGAATGGCTCTCCACGAGGGGGGTCGGACTCGGCCTGACCGGCCGGTCGGTATACCGGGCAGATGAAACGCAGCTCCAAGCGGGCGATATCTTCGTTCTCTACACCGATGGGGTCACCGAAGCTCGCAATCAGGACGGGGAGGAGTTCGGCGAGAAACGGCTGGTTGCCTCCGCGCATGGAGGCGCAGCAGCAGAGATCGCAGCATCCATCCTGGCGGCCATCACCAGCTTTACGGGTCAGGCTGCGCAGCACGACGACATCACGGTTCTCGTGGCTCGTTGCACGGAAACACCCGCACCGCATGGTATCCTTTGAAAGTACCTACCCACCCATTGCGGAGAGGTGGCTGAGTGGTCGAAAGCAGCGGTTTGCTAAACCGTCGTAGGGGCATTAACCTCTACCGAGGGTTCGAATCCCTCCCTCTCCGCCAGACCTTATAAATCAATCACTTACAGAGAACAAGGGAAAGACGCCGAGCCGGACGCGTGCCTTCAGAACGCCCGACTTCTAACAAACTTCTAACGCGATTTTGAGGAGGGGGAGAAAAGAGACGTCCCGCCCCGGACTTCTAACGCGACTTCTAACGAGTCCGGGACGGGACAGGGGGATGGAGACTCAGGAGACGTGTTTGGGCTGGATCTTCTGACGCGCCGCCTTCATGACGTCTTCGATCTTCTGGGCGGCTTCCTCCTGCATACCGGGCAGGAGATGGACGTACTGGTCGAGCGTGAACGAGACCTTCGAGTGTCCGAGACGTTCGGAGATCACCTTCGCATCGACGCCGGATCTCAACAGGTGGGACGCGTGTGAATGGCGGAGCGCGTGGAAGTTCGGCCCGTCCAGCTTCCGCCGCTTGAGGAGTTGACGGTAGGTGGAATCGAACGCGACGGGCTTCCAGACCGTCCCGTCTTCCCGGCAACAGATCAGATCGCCGTCCGCGTAGCCGGATCCGAGCAACGCCTTCAGTTCGTCCTGCGCCGCCCGGTGCGTCTTCAACGCCTCGACCACGAACGCCGGCAGCGACACCACGCGCCGCCCCTTCCTGGACTTCGGTTCCTTGAAGACGATCCCCCGCTTCTTCGTCTGCTCAACCGCTCGATTTATCATGGCGTACCCGCCCTCAAGGTTCACGTCCTGCCAACGAAGCGCCAGGACCTCCCCGCGGCGCATCCCCGTGTAGATCGCAAGGATGATTGGGATGTAGCAGCGTGTCCCCTCGGACAGTTCGATCAACCACGCCGCCCGCGTCTCATCGATCGGTTGAACCTCCTGAGGCCGGACCTTCGGGGGCTCGACGCGATCCGCCGGATTCGCCGCCAGGAGATTCCACCGGACCGCCTGGGCGAGGGCCTTCCTCAACAGCCGGTGGAAGTGCAGGACCGTTTGAGGCTGGAGACCCTTCGGCGCTTCCTCCGCCTTCGCTTCCGTGGTCTCCGCCGCCTCCACCGTCTCTATTGCCGGTTGCGTCGCCTTCCCGCGCTTCTTGCGCCCGCTCTCCAACTGATGCGCGTAGAAGTTCTGAATCTGGAGAGGCTGGATCTTCGACAGGGGGAGAGACCCAAGCGCGGGAACAATCGACTTATCAACGATCTGCTCGTACCGCTCGAAGGTCTTCCCAGAGACGTTCGGTTTTGCGTAATCGTCGAGCCACTGACGGAGGTACTCCCCCAACGTCAACTTGGTGGGCTCGACATACGCCCCCGTCTGCATCTGATGGAGGAGCTTCGCGAGTTCCGCCTCCGCCGCTTTCTTTGTGCGGTAGCCCGAGTGCCATTTCTGACGACGTTTGTTCGTGACAGGATCGCGCCCAATGTCGATCACGACGTACCAGGGACCGACTCCGCCCTTACGTGTGACGTGACCCTTCATTCCGCGCCGCCTCCCTCCGCCTCAGAATCGCCCTCAGCGCTGCGCTTCAGTTGCGCCGCGACCTCCGCCTTGTCTTCCGGCGTCGCTTTGTCCAGGGCCTCCACAAGCCCGCAGAGGAAACTGTAGTAACTCTCGTTCCCGTTCATCGCCGGACCTCCTACGCGACCGCCCGCCGCGATTCGAGATTCTTCGTCCGCTTGAAGAGAAGGTCCCGCGTCTTCCCGATCACGGGCGAGATCGCGCCGTGCGCGTCCGCCAGATGACGTCGGACCGCCGCATCTGGAACGTGGGGCAACTGGAGGGACAGGAGATCTGCCTGTTCGGATAGGCTCCGAAGGAGATCGATCAGATACAACGTGGAGCGAACCTGCTCGTCTGTGGCAGAGATGGACAGGAGTTCGTCTTCCAGGGCGTCCAACTGGACCGCGCCGCGTTCATCGATTCGGTTGAGGGTGTTGGTTTCCATGTCTGATTAGTACCTTTTGACTGGAGATTTTCTCGCCTGTAACTCTATGATTTTGAAAATACTTATACGTATACCGTATCCGTAGAATCGGACCCTATCGTTTCTTGAACTTTGCGCCCATTGTGGCAGACTCGGGCGTCTCGCCTTCCAGGAACGCCAGGAGATCCGACTCCGAAACGCGCCAATACTGGCCCGCCCTGAGACCCTTCAGACGTCCCCGCTTGATCCACTCGTAGACGCTTCGCCGCGTGACCTTCAGCCGGTCCGCGACTTCCTCCGGCGTGTAGAGAACCGGGAAGCTCATGCGACACCCCCGTACAACTCGTTCCGAACGAGATAACGGATCGTCGAGGCGTGCCATCGCCCGCCCTGCTTCGTTCGGACGCCCCGGTCGTTAAGATCCCGCGCAATCGCGCTTAGGCTTTGCCCTCCGCTCCAGAACTCGCGGATCTGAGAGACCACGCGAAGTTCAACGCGGTTCGGAACAAGACGGTCGCCGCTCCGGTCGTACCCGAAGGGAACTGCGCCGTAGACCTCTCGATGTGTCCGCTTGTGGTGGAGTGCGGTCCGCGTCCTCTCGGCGATGAGGTTTCGTTCCAACTCTGCGAAACCGGCCGTCAGCGTGAGGAACATTCGACCGAGAGCAGACTTTGAATTGATCGCCTGTCCGCCCATGTCAATAAAGTGGACCGCCACGCCGGCCCGATCCCACGCCCGAGTCTGCCGGAGGCAGTCCTCCGCGTCACGGAAGAGACGATCGAGTTTGAGACAGACGACGTGACGCGCCCCCTTCCCTCCGGCCATCTGGATCAACTGAGACCCGCCCGGACGTTCCGCCAGGGGGATGCTTCCCGAGACTCCTTCTTCACGGATCAACGCCGTGAGTTCCAGGCCCACTGAAACGCAGTAGGCCCGGATACGTTCCTCTTGCGCGTCGAGGCTCACTCCGCCACGGACTTGCTCCTCCGTGGAGACTCGGATGTAAGCCGCCGCGCCCTCTTGGTTCTTCATGGCAAGCGTAGGCGACCATGCGAAGTCGTGTGAGGTCAAGTGGACCCAGAAGAAGGGGAACCGGGAACCTACAAGACCGTGCAGTCTTGAAGGCTTTCAGCCACGAATTCGCGCCTTCATCCTTGCCCAGACGTCCGCCTTGATCGCCTTCGCATCCGACTTACTGAACCCGAAGAACCGCCGCTGCGGGAGCCGCTTCTCTTCGTTCCCGTCATTGTGTCCACGCGCCCGCGCCGCCGCTTCGCCGTAAATCCCGATCACCACGGTAGCCGCGTCCTTCGCCTTCGTGACGATCGCCTGGAGCATGTGGGGGGCTTTCGCGCCTCTCAGATCCACTACGGACCGCCCCAACCATTTCTTGAACGCCGCGTAGGACTCGAAGACCACTGTCCGGCCAGTCCTGGACAGATGGGGAGCGCCTTCGCGCTTCCTCTCCGTCTTCGTCGTGATCTTGTTGAGGAACCGCCGCGCTGCGCCCTTCTGCGTCTTCTCCGAGACTTTCTCCCGCGCCGCAGAGGACAGACGCCCGTTCGGGTTGTGGTAGTACGGAGCCTTCTCTGAATAGGGCTTGAACGGGTGTTCGTCCACGTCCACGCCCCGCGCCGTCCGTTCGAGGATTCGCGTCCTCTGCCGCTGTGCGGCGTAGAGGAGATCGCCCTGAGTCGGCATGATCGCCTTCGCCAACTTGGAGAAGCGGGCGGCGGGATCGCCGCCGCCATTCGCTCTGAAGGTGATCTCCGCCATCAGCGATTCACCCCAACCACTTCACGGACCTGGTCGTTCAGTGGGCTTCCATCCTGGATTCCCTTCCGAACCGCGAGGCAGATTTCGGCAGATCGATCAAGGAAGCTCTTCGCATCCATGGCGGGAACCGTCATGTGAATGTTCGTCTCCTTCACCACCCTCACGCGCCCGCGATAGTCGTAATCCGTCTCCGCGCCCGAGTAGAGATCCAACGATCTCTCCACCGCTGAAGGCTCCGCGTACCGCGACGCCTGGAGCGTCCGGTTGATCTCCGCGTCCCTTTGCTGCTTCGGATCACCGAACAGAGAATGGATCATTCCGAGACCTACTCCGAGACCCATCAGGATAGGAGCCGCCGGACCCGACACTCCCGCCAGGGAGAGAATCGCGCCCGCCGCGCCGGCGAGTGAACCGCCAGCCGTGACCGCGCCCCGCGCTCCGCCTTCCTGGACGCCCGCGATCGTTCCGAAGACGCCCATCGCCGCCGCGCCCGCGTACCCGATACCCTTCGACCACCTGGAAGCGGAAGTTGGGACCTTCACCGCCGCCCCCGGATCTGCCGGAAGCGTCATCCCCATACGCTCCAGCGAATCGATGGTCACAGGAGCCGGTGAATCCGTCGCGTGGAAGATGAACGGATTGTTCCGATCCACGCCGGAACCGAACAGACCTCCGATCGAAGAGAACGTCCCCACCACGTCTCCGGCAGCACCCGCAACCGGACGCCCCGTGATCGCGGACGTGAGACGATCGACCGCCTTCGTATTCCGATCCCGAGACGCGACCTCCGGCGAGTTCTTGTTCGCCGGATCGAAGATCGTTCCCTTCAACAACCAACCGGGAAGGCCGGACTTCTCACCGATTCCCCCGAGGAGCCCGCCGAACTTCTCGAACATCCCCGCCGACGTGTTGACGAAGAGTTGACGTTCCAGGACCTTCAACTGACCCGAGAAGAAGTCCCGGATTCCGCCTCCGCCCTTCGCCGTCATCGCATCGAAGACGCGTCCCGCTTCGTCGCGGTACTTCTCGATACTCGAACGCCGGATCTCCGCTTCCTTGACCGCGTAATCCAGCATCGCCTTCTGTTTATCGAGGACCGTCTCCGCTGTTTCCAGCCGGAGATCGCGGATCTTCGCCGCAGCTTCCAACTCCCCGCCCGGACCCGCCGTGAGTTCGAGAATTCGCTCCTGCGCCGCGATCTCACGCGCCGTCATCTCCTTTTGCATCTCCTGACGGCGTTTCAGGGATTCGAGGAATCCGCGCCCGAGAGCCTCATTCGATTCCCGCGCCCGCTCCTCATCCGTCCGCCCAACCGGAGACGCGACGAAGACTTCACCGGGGCGGTACAGGGACGGGGGCGAGTGTTTCCGACGTCCCGCCGCCTCCGCATCCTTCGCCCACAGGTCCGTCAGTTTCAGCGTCCCGCGTTCCCGCTCCGCCGCGAGTTTCTCCGCCGCCTTCCGCCGATCCTCCGCCGCCTTTATCTGAGCTTCCAGCGCCGCGACTTCGCGCCGCAACGTCTCCGCCCGCTTGACCTCTTCTTCCGCTGGTTCTTTCGCGAGACCCTGCCCCTGTCGATCGTTGTACAGCGCTTCGATCCGCGCCTGTTGTTCCGCCAGTTCGCGCTTCTTCTGTTCCAGCCTGGACTTGATCGCGTCATCGCCGCGGCTGAGGAGATCCATCTCCCGCTTCAGGATGTCGAGACCCGCCTGTTGCTCAGGCTCGATCTTGCGCGTGTAGGGATCGATTCCAGCCTGAACCAGACCGGCTTGGAACCCCGCCACCGCCCGCCGTTGCATCAACGCATGAAGGGCTTGCAGGGTCCGCTTCGGGTCCGTGATCGCATTCAGGATCTCGGAGACCTCTCTCCCGAACTCGACAACCGGCACGATGGGAATGATGATCGCCCGCTTCGCTTTCGACGCGAGACGCCCCCAGATCGCCTCAATCTTGGAGAGCTCATCCGCGACGCGATCCAACTCCCGCGCCGTCTCCTCATCCATCCCGAAACCCTGATCGCGGAAGTAATCCACGTTCTTCCGCAGTTCCGCGAACAACGGGATCATCTCGCGTCCCGCCCGCCCGAAGACCTTCATCGCCGCGTTCGCCCGCTCCGTGGGACTCTCGATTCCGCCGATCGCGTCCGAGAGAGCGAGGAAGATTTCGGACATCGGCCGCAACTGACCGTTGACGTCATAGACCGAGACGCCCAACTCTTTCAGCGCCGCTTTCCCCTTCTTCCCCTCCTCCGAGTTGTCAGAGAGGACCTGAGACAGCGACTTCATGGACTGCTCGAAGACGCCCGCATCCACGCCCGCCAACTTCGCCGCGTTCGTGAACTGAGAGACCTCCTTCGTCGTGAGGCCCGTCCGCTCCGCCATGTTCAACGCCGCCTCCGCCGCGTCGCCCATTTCCTTGATCGCCGCCCTGGACTGAGTGACGAACGCCCCGAGCGTCAACGTTCCGCCGGCGAACGCCAAGTTGAGAGGATTGATCTTCCCGAGAAGGCTACTCGCCATCTCCCCGAGACCACCCAACGCGCCGCGCCCGTCGCCCGCCGCACCCATCATCCCGGACAGTTTCGCCTTCAGGTTGTCGAGTTGAGAACCCAAACCCCCGACGTTGGGCCCCGCGCCCTTCGACTCGTTCCCGATCTTCCCGAGCGCCGCCGCGATCTTCTCAAGCTCCGCCTGACCCTGCGCCGTGATCTTCAGCGCGAGTTCAATCGCCTCTGCGTTACTGGACATTCCCGCCCGCCCTTTCTTTCAAAACCGCTGAGTCTTTCAAGCTCATTTCCCCTTCCGCGCCGGGATCGTCACCACCACAACGCCCGCCTTCCGCCGTCCCTCTTCGATTTGGGCTCGACGATCCGCCTCATGTTTAGCCCGGTACAGTCGCTCCTCTTCCTTTGTCGCGAGGCGATGGGAACCGGCGACGATCAACTCCGCCGCCGCCCGTCGTTCGACTTCCATCAGGGCTCCACCTTTCACTCCGCGCTCTGGCCGCTGGATGGAAACCATCACAACGAACCGTTCCCGGATTCCGCTCTCCGTCGCCTTCACGTCCGCCCAAAACCGCTCGATTTGCTTGCTCATGAACCTTATCCCCGAAGACAAAAATCGGCGGCGAGAATCACTCCCCGCCGCCGTCCAAGTAGACACCGACTTTGTTGTTTAGTTCGTCCGGGGATGCAGCCCGGACGCTTGCGCCCTCTCGGGCTCAAGATCGATCGCGTCCCTGAGTTCCGTGTCGGGAGGCATCCTCTCCCGCCGGATCAGGGACAACAGAAACCGTAGTTCACGAACCTGGAGTTCGCCCGTCTGTCGGGAGAGCAGTTCTCTCAGGTACGCTTGCCTTCCCGCGCTCACCGCCCCATCTCCCGCAGGGCGTCCGCGATCTCGCGCCGCGCCCGGTCTTTGTCTTCGGTCGCCATCCCCGGCTTGATCCAGTCCAGCGACGCATCCCGTCGCCGCGCTTCCGCCGCTTCCGTGACCTCGCGCCGGAGGTCCTCCAACTGGTCATCCTTCAGATTCTTGATGATGCTCTGAAAATCCATCTGTGCTACTCCTGTTCCCTCTCTCGTTAGCCCTGGAAATACGGCGCGGCTTCGATGGGATACCACGCCAAGACGAGTTCCCTCATCGTCGGCGTGGACCCGTCACGCGGGACATAATGCCGATTCATCGTGTCCAGCGGTTGCCGCAAGTCAGCCTCCTTCAGATCAGCCACGATGGTTCCGCTGGCAACCAGCGCGATCAGTTCTTCTTTCGTTAATGGATTCATGTTCTTCCTTCCTCCTCTTAGAATTCGCCGCCGAACATCTCCCGATACCGCGCCCGCGTATCCCGGTGTTCGGCGGACCGCTTGTGACTCAATTCCCGATGCTCCGCCGCCAGACGCATCAACTCGCCAGAGATCCCAACACCGATGTTGAGACCGATCCCGCCGTCAAACTCCGCCGCCTCCCGCGTTAGCTCTTTCAGGCGCTCCGTCCGCAACTGGGCCTCTTGTTCGAGCGCCCGCGCAACCAACGCGTGATACTCCGCCTCCGCTTCCAATCGCCGCAACGTCTCCGCCGGGATCATCCGAGTCCCGACCTCTCGAAGCGCGTCCGTGAAGACGGCGTGGATCGCGCCGGCCCGGATGAAGTGCTCCGAGGCTTGCTCAATCGCTTTCTCCGCATCGACGCCGCCCACGCGTTCCGCTTCGATCAACGCCGTGACAAGCGCCTTCTGCGCCTTCCTGTGGCCTTCCTCCGCCACGCTCCCGCGCTGGTTCAATCCCTTGATGACGCTCCGCAGTCGTTCCGCCTCGCCCTTCGCCGCTTCGATGATGGACGCGACCTCCTGAATACGTGGCTCCTGCGTCAGCCTGTCGTACTCCGCCTTGACCTTGTCCATGAGGGAATCGAAGTCGGTTCCCTCCGGGACGGAAACGATCGTCTCCGCGCCCTGAATCCCTGCTGTGATGTAGTCCTTACTCATCCTTCGTGCCTACCTTTCAAAATGAAGCGGCGGACAGGGCCGAAACCCTACCCGCCGCGTCGAATCCTTTTTTATGTGTCCGGCAAATCGCGCCGCGCTCAGCGCAACTCGTCCTCCGGGAGATTCCCGCCGCCCTGCATTAGTTCGCGGATCATCTCATCCAACTTCGGCTCGACTTCCTCCCTGAACCTCAACAGGAACCGCAGAGCGTAATGTTTCTGACGCCGGACCTTGCCCGCTCCCTTTTTTATGGGACTGCAAGAATTCCCGCCCGCTTGCGTCGAGCGACCGTCTTTCTTCGGCTTCGAAGCCTTCGACGTCTTCACTGCGGCGTCCCCACTGGATCGGCCATCGCCGCGGCCATGAACCGCTCGACGATCTCTTCGTGTTGCAAAGCCTTCAGGACTTGCGCGTTGAAGCTCACCTTGTCCCATTCAGTCAAAAACCCGATGTGGTCCTCCGTGATCGTCGCTCCGTCGATGTGGGCAATTGATCCGGGGAAGACCACGCCGCCCATTCCCAACTCGCCATCCATGACCACCAGGACGCGCCGGATCAGAAGTCCGTAGGGTTCCAACAGCAGATCAACAGCAACTTGTGGCGATCCGTCCGCCGCCCTGTCGAATGTGCATCTCGCAATGCGGATTCCGCTCATCGTCTCGCTTTCTCCTTTTTTTGCTTACAAGACCCAACAGTTCTGAAGGCCCACGCCGCCCGCGCTGGCTTCGTCGTAGCGCGTTCGCCGGACCACTCCGCACCCCAACCCCTCTCTGCGTGATTCGTCGCGCCTACGCCGCGTCCGCACCCTTCTGTGCCGGAACCCAGATCGCGTACGGATCGTTTCCTTCCGAAGAGATCTTCAAGGGTCGCTCAACTTCCGCCGGCCGAGGCGCGTCCTTCCACATCCTCTCCTCCATCCACCTCTTCAGGGACGGCATGAACTTTCCGCCGTCTTCCTTCGCCGTCGCAGAGACCAACCAACGATCCAACCCGCTGAAGACCTCTTCGACGTTTCCTTCGTGGATCTCGCCCGTGTCGAGCACGGAGATCCACTGACGCGCCGCCGCGTCCACGCCCGTAGGGTTCGGGTACCGCGCCGCGATCTCTTGGAACCGATCCACCAGGGGAGAGGACGCCCGAGACGACGAGCGCAGGAACGGGACGATGTTCTCCTCTCCTCTCCTCTGTTTCTCTTCTGTTCTGTTCTGCACCGTTACAGAAACAGGCATGGAACGTTTCGTGCCTGTTTCGCTTGAAACACCATCGCCTGTTTCGGAAACCGTTTCACCCTGTTTCGTGTAACGTTTCCTCTCGCGGTATTCGCGGACACGATCTGTGCTGGAATCAGACGCCCTCTGATGCTCTTGCCAGTTGTGAGGCGTGAGACCGTCCGGGCTCTCATCCAACCATCCCTCCGCCTTCAACGCGTCGAGCGTACGCTGGACTTCCTCTTCCGTCATCCGCAGGATGAACGCCGCATCCGTGACCGATGGAAGGACGCCGCCGTTCTCGCAGGCCAGACACCACAACTTCACGAGTCGCGCCAACTTCGCCTCTCCCGGTTGGGGATTGATCCCGTCATCCTTGAGCCGCCCAATCTTCGGGCTGTGAACCATCCGGGCGTAGACACGGAACCACGGAAGCCCGCCCCTCACCGCTCCCTCGCTTCCCGTGCGATCTGGACCACGCGCCCGCGTCCCCGATGCGTCGTCTGCTTGTTCTCCTCAGATCGGATCAAACTTGCGGGGAACTCGTAGAGGTCGCGAAGCGCGGCCACCAGATCCCGCGCCGCCGCCGCGGTCAGACGCATCTCCTCCCGAAAGAGTGAAAGTTGAAACCTCTCATCTGACAACATCACGCCGCCTCCGCCTCCAGCAAACACTCAGAGATCCTGCGCTTCGAGGGCCTCATCCTCCCGGCCCTGAGATCGTCGAAGGTCAGGCCGGGAGCCCATCGCCGCATACCTCCGGCCCCGTCGATCCGCTTCAAGGCGACGGTTTCAATCCCGCTGATTCGCTCCAAGTAGACCGGACGCGCATCTTCCCTCCCGGCCTTCAATTCGAAGTCCTCGCGGTGGTGATGAAGGAGGCGCACAGTCCGCTTGCGGCCACGCCCCTCCATGACGCCAACGCCGCGCCGCGCAAGCTCTTCAGCCTTGGATTCGTCTACCCTCTCGACGTACCGCCCGCCCGAATCGAGAATCGCAACAAGCCGTCCCATCAGCGGACCGCTCCCACAGTCTTCGCGACCGATTGATTCAGTCTGGACTGCTCTCCGTCGAGCAACCGTTCCACCACCCGCCGAGGAATCACGACACGGGACCCAATGCGCACGTGGGGAACCTCCCCGCGCCCGAGCGCTTCGTAGAGGGTGGTCTTGCCAACGCCGAGCAAGGATGCCGCATCGCAGACCGAAAGAGTTTCCTTCGCCATCGCCACAGTTCCGTTGTTCATTCACGAACCTCCATTCTTCGGGAGCGGCAATCCGTTTCCGCGCCCATTCTTAGCTTCCGCCCGATCCGCAAGAAAACAGGCCACTTATACGTATACGTATATGTCGATGCAATGAAATGAAGGGGTTGGCGATGAGAAAAAAATACGATGGTTTCGTGACCGATTTTCGGCCAGACGTCAGAAGAGACCGCGTTGTTCGGTCTTCGTTCTTCGCTCCGCCCTCTGGAACGTTTCGATGCGAAACTGCGGGAACTCCAACCGCTTCCCCGCCAGGATCTCCGCAACCGTCCGTATCTGGATCTTCGGGAATCGGCCCGGAAGCTCCGGCGGCTCTCTGCGCTCAGGTTGCTTTCTCTTCCACCCAATCCGCAATATATGCCGGCTCGGGGATCGGCTCCCCGTCCTCCCTCATCCCCGCAATGTGCATCTCCACCGCCTCCGCCATCCGCCGCTTCGTTTGTTCATGGTTGCGCCCCGTGGCGATACAACCGGGCAGGTCTGGAACGTGGGCGCTGTAGCCCGTTCCCGTCTTGGCGTAGATCGCGACGTACCGCGACACGGCCGCGCCAGCATCAAGCGCCTCAACGTAGACCGAGGGCTCCGGGATCGCCCGCCCGAGGCTTCGAAGGACATGGAAGCGCTCCCGAAGCGCGTGCCGGAAGTTCTCCCGCGTTGCCTTTGTGGTGTCCCCCGTAGAGACGCAACCCGGAACGTCTGGGCAGTATGCGGAGTATCCCGCCGCCGTCTTCTCAATCACCACCGCGTACCGAACGCTCATAAGCCCTATCCTACCCGACCTTTGCAGTATCCTTCCGGGTGGTCCGACTTCTAACAAACTTCTAACGGAACGCTCCAAAAGGGCCAGAAACGGGCGGAATCGCCGGAAGCACTACTTCTCGGAAGTCGTTGAAAGACCGTATTTTACGCGAACAGGCGGAAATGCCGAGATGCCGGGATCTCTATTGCTAAACCGTCGTAGGGGCATTAACCTCTACCGAGGGTTCGAATCCCTCCCTCTCCGCCAGCGCTACCAGTAGCGCCAATCTCCTGTCGCCGCCACCAAAACCACGAGCAAGGCGTTGGTGATGGCGTGTGCCGCGGCGGCATCGCCCAGGCGGCCCCGCAAGATGTAGGTCTGGCCGTAGATCAATCCGGCGAGCACGCCTTCCACCCACCGGCTGCCATGCAGAGCACCAAAAGCCAGCGACGACACGCCCAGCGCTATCCAGGAGTGCGCCCGCGGGGCAACCTGTTCGAAGTCCGGGGCGATCAGCCGCCGGTACAAGTAGCCGCGAAATGCCAGTTCTTCGGCCAACGGCACGGTCAGCGTCGTGCCGAGGACGCGGCAGATCAACCAGAACCATCGCCACACTGCCGGCAAGGCGGCAAGTTGCGGCGGCGGTTCAGACGGGGCGCTGCGGTCCAGCGCGACCCAGATCACGAAGACGCCCAAACCACCCAGCAACGCCGCCCATCCAGTGCTCCAGCCCAACCCACGATAAGAGCGCCGATAGTGCCACAGTGCGGCGGCGCCGGCCACCAGGCGCAATGGATACAGGTATTCGAAATCGCTTGAGAACGCTTTGGACAGCATGCCCGCGGCCACGATGACAAGGAAGGGCACCAAGTACGGGGCAACCGGGTTCAAGCTCTCTTCGGCGACCACCGGGTTGGCGCGAAACATTGGCAAGCGTGCCGAGAGCAAGCAGAAGCCGATCGCCACCAAGTTAAACGAGATCCAGCCCGCCTGCGAGTGGAAGCCTCCCAAGGCAACATCCGGCGCGCCGGCGTGACCGATCAAAATGAGGACCGCAATCCGCAGGCTGTTGAGGAGAAAGATGGCCCCCAGCGCCAGAGGGACTAATGCGAGCGCAGCAGGAAACCGGTATTCCTTCCGGAACAGCCAGAGCCAGACACAAGTGAAGGCCAGCGTCAACGCCAGACCCTCGTACCCGGAGCAGGCAGGCTCAACCGTGACCTGAAACTTCGAACTTCCGATGATGAGCTTTTCGGGCTGGGAGACGACCTCCGGGAGAACCGCACCCAGCATCAGATTGACGATCCGGAAAGTGACGTGGGCCGAAGGAAGCCAGAGCCGTTGGGCGATTGTCCCGCCAGCCACCACCAGCGCAGCGCTTGCGCCAGCCAACCAGACACTGCCTGAAGCGGTTCGATACAGCACGCGGATCGATGCGAACGAAAGGACGGTTCTGGCGAGCGCCAGCACCGCCAGGAGCCCCGAGGCGGCCATCGAAAGCGTCAAGACATCCGCCACCCGGGCCGCCGGCGAACCGCGGAATAGTAGAGTGGCCGAGAAGGCGAATACAATGACGAGGAGTATGTGCAGGCCAAACCAGTGCCGGCTTGCCGGGGTGCCGGCTGAGGTTTGTTTCCATGCCGCGGAGAGAGCGCGGCGGGTGGGCCAGGCGAACAGAATGAGACCAAGGCCAAATGCCACGGCCCCACGGACTGCCCATGGACCGGTCGCCCTGAGATAGGGAGCCAGAAGGCCTTTGCCTGTCAAGTCACGGGTATCGAAGAAATAGGAGGCGAGAAGAAGTTCAAAAAGGAGAAGAAGAGCGGGAACGGCGAGGCGGGCAATCACCGGGATTGGGGCGGGAGATCGAAATCCGGGAGCCGGAACCACTTCCCAGTGCAAGCGGTTCCGGACTCACAGAATTTAGGCTTTAGCGGCGGCGGCGAGCCCGAAACACCAGAACAGCGCCAGACAGCAGGGTCAGGGCTGATGCGGCCGAACCGGCATCAATCTCGGGGACCGAAGGCGCAACGGCAGCCATGGCGGCAGCCGCCAACGAAAGAGTGAGCATCGTCACGGTGAAGAGTTTCTTCATGCAGGCATTCCTCCAAATAAACCGCTGGCTTGTCCCAACGGGATACTCAAGGTTCGCCGATGGCCTGAGGGGTGGACAACCCAACCATAGACAGTTTGGTACTGGTTTTGAGCCGAGAAAGTAATAGAACCAGAGCAGGCCGTCGAATCAGGCTGCCCCGCCGATCCCGCCGGGGGTGGCGGGCCGGCTCCACCGGCGCACCATTCCTCCCAATGCCTCCACGGAGATGGGCTTTGCCAGGAAATCGTCCATGCCCGCGTGAAGGCACGCGCGGCGCTCCTGTTGGTCGTCGCTTGCAGTCAGGGCGACGATCGGCAGGCGAGGCCCCTTTTCGGTTTGGCGGAACAGCCTGGTCACTTCAAGCCCGTCCATGCCGGGCAGGCGGCAATCCATCAGCACGAGATCGTAGCGGTATTGGCTCAGAAGTTGGAGCGCCGATTCCCCATCCGGGGCGATGGTTACGCGGCACCCGCAGCGTTCCAGCATCCGCTGCGCGACGCGCTGGTTTACCCGGTTGTCTTCCACCAGCAGAATCTCACGCAAAGGCTCACCGGTAGGACGGTCTAGCTGAAAAGGAAGTGCGAAGGGGAGTACAAACTCAAAGGTGGAGCCCCGGCCAACTTCACTGCGCACCGAAATGCAGCCGCCCATCAACTGCACGAGTTGCTGGGTGATCGCCAGGCCCAGGCCAGTGCCCCCGTAACGGCGGTGGATGGAGGAATCGGCTTGCACGAATTTGTTGAACAGCCGGGGCAATTTGCTTGGCGGAATGCCAATGCCCGTATCCTCGACTTCGATGCGCACTCGGATATCGTCGGAACGCTGCTCGGCCACAGCAAACCGGACCGTGACCGATCCGCGTTCTGTGAATTTGACGGCGTTGCCCAGGAGGTTTACCAAAATCTGCCGTACCCGGTCTGCGTCGCCGATGAGCTTCGGCGGAAAGCTTTTGCCCGCCTCCACGCGCAGTTCGAGCCCCTTCGTTTGGGCGTCGGGCCGCACCAGATCGCAGGCCTGGCGCACCAACTCGGGCAAATGGAACGGAGTTTTTTCCAGCGTGATACGGCCCGCTTCACCTTTCGAGAAATCAAGGATTTCGTTGATGAGACGCAGCAAAGAGGACGCGCTGCGCCGGATGGTGAGCGTTTGTTCGCGTTGATCTTCGCGCAGCGGTGAATCCAGCAGCAGGTCGGCCATGCCGATGACACCGTTCATGGGCGTGCGAATCTCGTGGCTCACCGAAGCGAGAAAGTCGCTCTTGGCGCGTGCAGCTTGCTCGGCCGACGAGCGGGCTTCGCGCAAGCGATGGTTCTGCCACAGCAGGACTCCGCCCGCGCCCAGCAGCAGCATCATGCCCACCACCAGCACCCTTGTTTCAGTCCGTTGCCGCTCAATTTCGGTAGCGAATCGTAATTCCGCACCGGTAAACGCTGACCATTTCTCAAGCGTCTGGGCCAGGGTTCCATCCCGCACCATCCCTGAGATCTCGTCCCTCAGGCTCCGGGCGGCGGCAGCTGCATCCGGCTGGGCCAATACCGTCAGCATGCGATCGGCATCCGGAAGATTGAGAACACGCAGGGCGGCGGTTGAGCAGTCCGGTGGCCGGTGGAGCAGGGCTTGTTCAAGGAAGCGCTGTTCCAACACCGCCGCGTCCACCTCGCCACGGCAAAGCGCTTCCAGACCTTCCCGGCGGCCACGCAACTCGCGGATGCGTACGTCTGTTGGTACGCCGCCAGGAAAAACATCCTTGAGGATTCGGGCGTAGGCCATACTGACATGCTTGCCAGCCAGTTGGTCGATGCGCTCTACGGGACGGCTGGCCGGCGAAACGATGCAAAGCCGGTTGGCGAGCCAAGGTTCGGCGACATACAGCCACTTGCGGCGTTCCGGCGTATCGGTGGCAGCAGGCCACAGATCGACAAGCCCGAGCCGGAATGCATCATCCACGGGAATCGATAGCGGCACAAACTGGAGAGAAAGCCCCCCCCGGCGGGCGGCTTCCGTAATCACATCAACTGCCAACCCCCCGGCCGGCTGGCCATCCCGCAGGAAGTTGTATGGTGGCGCATGGTCTACTCCCACCCTGTACACCCGCTGGCGGTCCACCCGTTCCGGCCACACTTGCCAGGCGAAAAGCCCAACAGCGAGAGAGCCCGCCAGGAAGAGCAAAGCGCGAACCGGTAACCACTTTGGCAGCTTCGTCTCCGCCGTCATTCCTAACGATTATCGCCTGCGGCACGTCTGCGAACAACGGCAGGCTGCCATGGGACGAGGGTGCGATAAGCTATTCATCAGACACTAGTTTTCTTTATGGCGTCGCCCCTTCGCCGGAAACCCCGCCAGCCTCGCTACGACCTCCATGAGCCCTTCCTCTATGTGAACCGCGAATTGAGCCTGTTGAAGTTCCAATGGCGCGTCCTGGAGGAGGCCCAGGACAGTACCAATCCCCTGTTGGAGCGGATCAAGTTTTTGTCGATCGTGGGCTCCAACCTGGACGAGTTTTTTATGGTTCGCGTGGCGGGCCTGCTGAACCAGGTGGAAGCCGGATCGGTGGAATCCGGTCCTGACGGTATGACACCCTCCCAGCAGTTGGAGGCCATCCGGACGGAGTTTCAGTCCCTGTTGGCAGCTGCGCACGAGTGCCGAACGTCTCTGTTCGACTCACTCCGGGCTGAGGGGATTGCTGTGCTCGATTACGCGGAGCTGAACGATGCGCAGCGTGAGACGGCCAGGCGGTACTTCGAGGACACCATCTACCCGGTGCTTACCCCGCTGGCGGTCGATCCGGGCCGGCCATTTCCTCATATTTCCAACCTATCGCTCAATCTGTCTGTCCTGATCCGCGACGAGGAAGGCACAGAAAATTTCGCCCGGCTCAAAGTCCCCGAAGCTCTCCCTCAATTAGTCCCCTTGCAGAAGGAGCCAAAACCGCGCGCCGGCCGGGCGCTGGCCTTTGTCTGGATCGAGCAGGTGATTCAAGCTCATCTGTCGCATCTGTTTCCGGGCATGGAAGTGGTAGAGTCGCACCCGTTCCATGTCACACGGGATGCGGAAATGGCGATCCAGGAACTGGAAGCCGCCGATTTGCTGGAAACCGTTGAGGAGGGAGTCCGGCAGCGCCGTTTCGGCGCAGTAGTGCGGCTCAAGGTCCATCGCAACACGCCGCCCTCCATCCTGGAAATCTTGAAAAGTAACCTCGAGATCGGCGACGATCTGATCTATTTCGTCGATGGCCCGCTGGCTCTGCAAAGGGTGCGCGCCTTGACTGCGTTGGACCGGCCAGACTTGAAGGATCTGCCCTTCACCGCTGCGCCATTGCGCAACTTGAAGGAAGAAGAGGGTCTGTTTGGCCTGATCCGCCGGGGAGATATTCTGCTGCATCATCCCTTCGACAGTTTCCAGCCGGTGGTGGACTTTTTGCGCTTGGCCGCCCGGGATCCGGATGTGCTGGCGATCAAAGCCACGTTGTACCGGGTGGGGCGCAACTCGCCAGTAGTAGAAGCCCTGCTGGAAGCAAACCAGCGTGGGAAACAAGTGGCCGTCCTGGTGGAATTGAAGGCGCGCTTTGACGAAGAGAGCAATATCGAATGGGCCAAGGCGCTCGAACGCGAAGGCGTTCATGTCGTGTACGGATTGGTAGGGATGAAAGTCCACAGCAAGGTGGCCCTGGTGGTCCGGCGGGAAGGCGCCACCATCCGCCGGTATTGCCATCTGGCGACAGGCAACTACAACGCAATCACTGCTCAGTTATACACCGATCTGGGCCTGTTTACTTGCGATGAAGAACTGGGCGCCGATTGCACGGACCTATTCAACTACCTCACTGGATATTCGGCGAAATCGGACTACCGCAAGCTTCTGGTGGCGCCCATCAATTTGCGCCAACGCTTGGAAGCGCTCATCCGCCGCGAGATTGCGCACGCCCGCAATGGCTCCCGCGCGCGGTTAATTTTCAAAGTGAATGCGCTGGTGGACCCGCGCATCATTCGTTTGCTATATGAGGCCTCGCAGGCGGGCGTTGAAGTGGAACTGATCGCGCGCGGCATCTGCTGTCTGCGCCCTGGCGTGCCGGGGGTCAGCGACAACATCCGGGTCACAAGTATTGTCGGGCGGTTTCTGGAACACAGCCGTGTCTATTATTTCCTGAATGGCGGAGAGGAGGAGGTCTATCTCGGATCCGCCGATCTGATGCCGCGCAATATCAACCGCCGCGTAGAGACGATCTTCCCCCTCGCCAAACCCGCTCTCATCCGGCAGATCCGCGACAAAGTGCTTGCCGTTTATCTGCAGGACAATGTCAAGGCGCGGCTGATGCAGCCGGACGGCACTTATTTACGGCGGCCGGCCACCGCCAACGAACCGCCGAAAAACGCTCAGGCGATCCTGCTCAAGTCCCGATGCTCGAAAATGTAAACCTTCAACGAGAACTCGACCGCCGCGAATACGACAAGGTCCTGCCTGAACTGCAGCGCCGCCTCTATGACTTGGAGAAGGCTTGCTGGGACCATGGTGTTCCATCCATCGTCGTTTTTGAGGGATGGGAGGCCTCCGGCAAGGGGGGCGCCATTGCCACGCTGACCGAGAGGCTCGACCCGCGCGGCTTTAAGATGCATGCCATCACGCCCCCCCGCACCAGCGAGATGAGGTTTCCCTGGTTGCGGCGCTTCTGGCTCCGCGTGCCCGAACGCGGCGAGATGGCCATCTTCGACCGGAGTTGGTATCGCCGGGTCCTAGAGAAACGCGTTGACCGCATTATCCGCGAGGAACAGTGGCGTCAGGCCTACCAGGACATTGTCGAGTTCGAGCGGATGCTGGCCGAAGATGGAACCGTCATCGTCAAATTTTTCTTTCATATTTCGCAAGAAGAGCAGAAACGAAGGTTCCGGAAGATCCTCAAAGATCCATTGGAAGCCTGGAGAATCAGCAAGGAAGACCTCAAGCACAGCAAGCTGTATCCGGAGTTCGCCGAAGCCGTGGAAGACATGCTCGAATTGACTGAAGCGGGCCACGCGCCATGGACGATCGTCGAAGCGACCTGCCGGCGCTACGCCAGGAGGAAGGTCTTCGAGACCCTGATCCGCGCCCTGGAACAGCGCTTGGGCTCTCTTGCCCCGATTCCTGCGGTATCCCCCGCCGATACAGGCCGGGACCAGGAATTGCGCACCGCGATGCGTAAGTTGAAGCGGTCAGTACGCCGGCACAGCGGCAAGGAGCGCGCCTGATGCTCGAGACCATTGATCTGACGCGGAAACTCGACCGGGCTCAGTACGTGGTGGAATTGGCCCGCTGGCAAATCCAGATGCGCGAACTGGGCTACCAGGTCTATCTGCAGAAGCGGCCCGTGATCCTGCTGTTCGAGGGCTGGGATGCTGCGGGCAAAGGCGGCGCAATCAAGCGCATTACCGAGAAACTGGATCCGCGCGGCTACGTAGTCTACCCCATCAGCGCGCCACAAGGCGATGACAAGACGCGGCATTATCTTTACCGATTCTGGCGCCGTTTGCCGGAGCCCGGACAGGTTGCAATCTTCGACCGCTCCTGGTACGGCCGGGTCTTGGTGGAGCGGGTCGAAGGTTTCGCGAGCGAAGATGCTTGGCGGCGAGCCTATAACGAGATCAATTCCTTCGAGCGCCAGTTGCTGGATTGGGGCGCCATCTTATGCAAGTTTTGGATCCACATTTCGCGGGAAGAACAACTCCGGCGTTTCGAGGAACGCCAGCGGATCGGATACAAAGCCTGGAAGCTGACCGATGAGGATTGGCGCAACCGCGAAAAATGGGGCGAGTATGAGGAGGCAGTTGAGGAGATGCTGGTGCGCACCAGCACCCGGAATGCCCCCTGGACCCTTGTCCCTGGGAACGACAAGTACTGGGCGCGTGTCCAAGTGCTTTCCACCGTCGTGGAGCGCTTGACTTCCGCCCTCAACTACCGGCCGCAAGATCCATTGAAGCGCCGCCGGAAAAAGCAGAAGTGAACCGGCGCGCGTTAATGCTGCTCGCGCTTTCGGCATTGCCCATTGCGGTGCAAGCCGAGCGCCGCATCCGGCGCCAGGACATCCAAACTCCAACGCCTCTGCCACCGAACAGCCTTTTGGTCGTGGGTTTCCTTGGGGCGTGGGAGGAGTGGGACAATCCGAAGCGCTCTGTTCGCAAGGTAGCCCTGTCGGTCCGCGAAAAAGGGTGGCCCGGTGTCTACGTCGAGACGGCGGGCAACCACAGCCGTTCCGTCGTCAGAAGGTTTGTCCGCGAGGCCTTCGACCGGAACCGCGACGGGCGGATTGACCGCGCCGAAGCCGCGTCGGCTCAGTTGATTCTGTACGGCCAGAGCTTCGGCGGCGCTGCTGCAGTCTATCTGGCCCGTGAACTCCAACGCGACAAGATCCCCGTCCGCCTCACGGTGCAGGTGGATAGCGTCGGACGGCGCGACAACGTGATCCCAGCCAATGTCCGGCGGGCAGTCAACTTCTTTCAAAACGACCCGGGGCCAATCCGTGGCCAGGCCCGGATTGTGGCGGAAGACGCAGCCAAGACTACGATCCTCGGCAACTTCCAACACTTCTACCTGTTTCGCGATATCGACATGAGCGACTACCCTGCTGCGGCCAGAAAGCTGGGCTTGTCCCATTGGAAGATGGACAACGACCCACTGGTTTGGGCCCAAGTGGAAGGCTTGATTCTGGCCGAGATCCTGGCTTGGCAGGCGGAATCGGCTGGGGTGAAATCCTCCCGGCTGCCGTAGTCGTTCAGGCAAAATAGAGAGTACTTCGCTCGCATCCTGGAGGCAATATGCGATCTCTTTTGCTCCTTGGCACTCTGGCGCTGCTGCTGCCTGTTCCGGACGCCTGCGCGCAGGATACGCAGATGTCGGAACAGGCCCTGCTTCGCCTGGCGCAGCAGATCCAGCGGGAACTGGTAACCCTTCCGAACTATGGGGTGTTCGACGACTTGCGGTTCGGCATTAAGAATCGCGAGGTGATTCTGCGCGGATCCGCCTCCCGCCCTACCCTGAAGGATTCAGCCGAGCAGGTGGTCAAGCGGCTTGAAGGCGTCGAGAAAGTGACCAACCTTATCGAGGTACTGCCGCTTTCACCGAATGACGACCGGGTGCGTGCTGAAGTCTATTCCCGTATCTATTTGCACCCAACTTTGGTCCGCTATAACCCGAACCGCGGCACGCGCATCTGGATGAGCCCCGCGCGAATCGCGGCGGGCATCACGAATGATCCGCCGCCTGGATTCCACCCGATTCATATCATCGTGAAGAACGGCAACGTCACGCTCACGGGCGTGGTCGCCAATTCCATGGATCGAAGCCTCGCAGAGATTCAGGCCAACCAAACCTCAGCCTTCGAAGTGGTGAATGACCTGCAGGTGGAGACCAAGGATTGGAAGCGGACGGCGAAGCCCAAACGGTAGAGTCTCTGCCGCTCAAGCATCTGAAAAGCCCGCTGCTTTGTGCGACCCGTCACAGAAGGGCTTGGACTTGGAAGCACCGCAGCGGCAAAGCGCTCCGCCTCCCCCTTCGAACACCGGGCCGCCCCTCACATCCACTCGAACGTTACCTTTGAGCAGCAGCGGCCCGTTCGGAGCTGGCTGGATTGTAACTTTGCCGGCCGCGCCTTCAACAACGGGCTGAAGGCGGTTCGTGTCTGTGGCGCCCACATCGTCAAAACGGCCCTGATGCGAATTGTCACAATACGGCTTACTTTGCGAGAGTCCGCAGCGGCAGAGCGCCACCCGGGTTTCTTTGGCGATGCTGCCATCCGCAAGCTGCATCTCAAGATCGCCGCGCACGTAAAGCGGCCCGTTTCGCATCACCCGGGCTTCCGCCTGTGCCTGCGGCTGCTCCTGATAGGAGCCGTCCAGCCGGGCAAATTGCAGCGCGCCCGTCGGGCAGCGCTCTACAACAGCCTGCACTTCTTCCGGACCGGCTCCCTCCAGCACAACCCACGGCCGCTCGGTCGGCCGGAACACCTCCGGCATGCGCCGCACGCACTCCGCCGAGTGGATGCACCGTTTCGGATTGAAGGTCACTTCCACCGCGGAATTGCGGTACCGCTGCAGTGGCTTCATACGAAGAACTCCCGGATGGCTTGTACCGTTTGTTGCACCGCGGCATCGTCATGTGCCGCGGAAACGAAGGCTGCTTCAAACTGTGAGGGCGGAAAGTATACTCCGCGCTCCAGCAGATGATGAAAGAGCTGCTTGAACCGCGCAGTATCAGAGCGTTTCGCCGATTCGAAATCCGTCACCGGTTCGCCAGTGAAGAACGCAGTGAACATGCTGCCCACACGGTTCACCGTCACTGAGGAGGGGAAGGCCTCGCAGATGGTTGCCGCCGCCGCGTCCACCTTCGCGTATACCTCTGGGTGCGCCTGCAGGTGCCGCAGCATCGCCAGTCCTGCGGCGACGGCTAACGGATTGCCGGATAGGGTTCCTGCCTGGTAAACGTTCCCCACCGGGGCCACCTTGCGCATAACGTCGGACCGCCCGCCGTAGGCGGCAATCGGCAGCCCGCCGCCGATTACTTTCCCAAAAGTGGACAGGTCGGGCCGGATGCCATAAATCTGTTGCGCCCCGCCTGGCGCCAGCCGGAAGCCCGTCATGACTTCGTCAAAGATGAGCAGTGCTCCGTGCCGGGTGCACAGCTCGCGCATCAGCTCGAGATAGCCTGGAGCGGGCGGTACGCAGCCCATATTCCCCACCACGGGTTCGACAATCACCGCCGCGATTTCGCTTCCTTGCTCCGCAAAGGCCCGCTCCAGCGCTTGAAATGAGTTGTAGGGCAGCGCCAGCGTGGTGCGCGCAAATGCGTCGGGTACGCCCGCGGTATCAGCAATACCCAATGTCGCCATGCCTGAGCCAGCTTTGACGAGCAGGCTGTCCACGTGCCCGTGATAACAGCCTTCGAACTTGATGGTGAGATCGCGCCCCGTGAAACCACGCGCCACCCGGAGCGCTGACATGGTAGCTTCGGTCCCCGAGTTCACCAGCCGCGCCATCTCCACCGAGGGCACGCAAGCTTTGATTGCCTCCACCAGGGCAATTTCGCGTTCCGTAGGCGCACCAAACGAGGTGCCTACCCCGTCCACAATCTGCCGGATCGCCTCCATCACCGGCGGAAAGCGGTGCCCGAGTATCAGCGGCCCCCACGAGTTGATGTAGTCGATATATGTATTGCCGTCTTCATCAGTCATCCGGCAACCTTCGCCGCGCACCATGAATGGAGGCGAACCACCCACCGACCGGAAGGCGCGCACAGGCGAATTCACGCCGCCCGGAATATGCTGTTCGGCGCGCGCTAAAAGGGCGGCGGAGCGGGAGAGATTCATGACGGTCTGCCCTCCTTCACCACCCGGTGGCCCAACATGTAGCCCATGAAAATCTCCAGCAGCGTGCCGTTCAGGTTGTCCAGCAGCCTTTGCTTCAAATCGAGGTAGCCTTGGGTACCGGCGAACAAGTCCTGCACGATCTCTGTCATCTTGGGCGATTTGCGCATGAACTCGATCATGCGGGCAGGCACACTGGAAAACAAGAACCGTTGCAGGAAGAACCGGCCAGCCAGCGACGCCGCGTAACTCAAATCCTCGATGAAATCTGCGTGCAGAAGCGTATGGTAGGCCGAGTGCTTCCGCTCGGGGGCGTGGGCTTCGTCCAGCAAAGACTCGGCCGCGAGATCGCCCGATCGGATGGCGTAGTAGAGCCCTTCTCCGGTCACCGGATCCACCAGACCCGCCGCGTCGCCGACAGCCATCCAGCCCTCACCCGCGAGGCGATTGCGCCGCCATGAGGGCCGCTCCAGAGCAGGAATCATATGGCCGTAAAAGACAGCGTCCTTGGTGGTGATGCCCCGATCCGCGAGAAACTGCTCCAGCCGGCTCCGCATCTGGAAGGCAGGCTCGCCCTTGCCACAGATGCCCACCGAGAGATGATTCGAGCGCGGGAACACCCAAATGTAGCCAGCAAACCCGGGGAAGAACTGGATCACCACATCGTCGGCCGCGGTTGGCACGTAATAACCGAGTGCCGTCATCGTATCTGCAGGCTTCCACTCAGTCCCCACCGAGCGCAGCGTGTTGCGCGCTCCGGTGGCCACGATCACGAAGTCCGTCTCAATTGTGCCGGCGCGTGTACGCACCTGCCAACCGCCGGCCGCCCGGTCCAGCCCCAGAACGCGTTCCTTCAGAACGTCCGCGCCTGCTGCCGCCGCGCGGCCGAGCAGCAAAGAATTCAGATCGTAGCGGGAATAAATCAGCAGCGGTTGCGCCAGGCGCATGGTCACGTCACCACCGCGAGGATCAGTGAGCGTCGTGTGGTAAACGCGTTTCTTAGGAGTGTCGTTTTCAATTAAGAAGGGGTAACGTGTGTAGGCTTTATAGGTGAGGCCGCCGCCGCAAGGCTTCTCCCACGCCAATTTTTCGTCCAGCAGCGTGGTCTTCAGGCCGGCGGCCGCCAAGCGAGCCGCCGCCATTGATCCGGCAGGCCCGGCCCCCAGCACCGCAACCCGGCGGATCACTTGGCCGGGGCCCCCATGGGCGGATGGTTCGGCGGCAATCCAGTCTCCTGTCCGCCACCCACGCCCCCGTGCGAACCCATGCCGGAATCGGCCTTGGCCTTCACAGCCCACTCGTTGCCCTTCTTCTCCAGCGTGTACCGCATAGACATTCCGGCTTCCGCCGGACCGCCTTTCGGCTTAAAGGCAACCGTAGCCACCGCTTCATTTTCAGAAAACGTCACGTTGGAAACCTCCACGTCCATCGTGGATAGCGACAGGTCCGTGCGCGCGGAAAGGTGTTTGACGATCGCGTCGCGAACTGCCTCGTTGGTTTGGATGTTCTTCTTGCAGCCGGCGGCGGAAAACAGCAGGACCAGGGCCACGAATAATGTGGAGATGCGCATCACTCCTGGATTATAGACTGCCCAAGGGGTCCACGCCTTCAAGGCAGCGCAAGTTCCCGAGTGACGCTTTTTCCACCAGCATGAGCCGTCAACTTGTAGGTGGTGGGGCCCTTCCGCCTGACATAGAAGTTGCCCATCAGCAGCCGCGACGGCGGAAACACCTCCGGCTCAATCGACACCAGTTCCGCGGAAGTTACGCGAAACGTCAGCGAGTACACCACGCTGCCGTCCGGTTCCTGGATCGTATCCTGCAACCGAAAATAGGAGATGCCCAACGGAGACGCCACGGACTCTACTGCATGGATGCTGCCGCGCGGCGCCACCTGAATTGTGAGCGACTCGGAAAGTTCCTGCCCTCGGCCATCTATGGCCGTAAGCTTGTAGGTCGTGGTGGCCGGCGGCTGCACGGATACGCAACGATTCAGGGAAGGCCAAACGTTCGCGACAGGAGGATCCAGCCGTACCTCTTTAGCCTGCGCAACCCCATAACACAGATTCGCTGAGTCATCCTTCTCGATCGCGCCGGGCGCGGCGTAAAACATGATGAGTTGCATCCCCTTGGCAGGGTCCACCCAATCGTAAAACGCTGGTTTCGGGGGAGGCTGCTGCTCGCGGGCCTGCTTCCAGCGGAGGATCGACGGAAACCCGTCCATCACCAGATACACCAGCACGGCAAGCAAAGCCAAATTGGCCCATTGTAGCCAGCCACTGAAACGACGCATAAGCCAAGCTCTGACCCGGACTTCCCGTCAACACTCTATCCAACGCCAGCCGTCTGCCGCCACGGATGGCGAGTCAGGCCATTCAGCGGAAATTCTCGACCATCATGATGTCGGCGCCCGTCCGATGCTCAGCGCCGAACAGAATGGCTGTCCCATCCGGGCTTGCGCTTAGCCCCAAGTCCTCGATCCATTGGTCCAGAACAGCCAAGTTCTTCATTGTCTGCGATGCAAAACGGAACAATTCGATCGCCAGCGTCTTGCGCATTTCTACCCACCTGGCGTAATAAATACCGTCGCGGGTGACCGCAAAGTTGGCCGGGCCGCTGAGTGAAGCGATAATCTTCACCTCATCGCCGCCGGCAGCTGGAACTCGCCACAGGGAAGTGACACCGTAACCTTTGGCATAGTAGACAAACCGCCCATCCGGAGATTCAAGCGCTGCGTAGCCGCCTTTGCGCGTTATCTGCGCGGGAGTCCCGCCCCATGCCGGCATCTTCCAGATCTGCAGATCACCGCCGCGATCGGAGGAGAAGTAGATCCATTGGCCGTCGGAAGAGTAGCTGGGAGCGAAATCATTCGCCGGGCCTGAGGTGAGCTGATCCGGCCCGAATTTGCCGTCTCCGGAATCCGCACGCAACCTCCAAATGTCTCCATTACCAGCGGACCGGGACTCAAAGACAACGAACTGCCCATCCGGTGACCAGCGCGGCGCCCCCGGATCAGGTCCGTTGAGAGAAGTCAACTGCCGTTGGTTCGTCCCATCCGCGTCTGCCAGCCAAATCTCGGAATTTCCAGACCGGCTCGAGAGAAACGCGATGCGGCGTCCGTCAGGAGAGTACTGGGGATTCCTATCCAATTGGCTTGAAGAGATCAGCCTCTCAGGTGCATTCCGGCCTCCGGGATGAATCCTCCAGATGTCTGCGTCGTTGAGCAGTTCCACGTAGGCCATGCGTTTGCTGCCAGGAGCCATAGTCCAGTGAATCCCCACATTTCCGATCGTTGACACTTCCCGTGGTTGAGAGTGCCCATCTGCGCGGACACGCCAGAGCCTGCGCGGATTCGAGGTGAGGTACACAATCTCCTGACCGTCAGCCATCCACATGAGATTGGAAATGTTTGATCGAGCCGACACGAGAGGGTTCTCCCGCCCCGGTTTCTCAGCGCCTTTGCCGAAAGGCATCACCTGGATGGAGGACAGCGAAGGGTCCCGGCTGCGAACGAACGCAAGCGATCGGCCATCGGGCGACAGCACAGGTCCGCTGTCGCCAAGAATGCCCGGGGGAGGAGAAGTCAGCGGACTCTGCGCTCCACTGGAGAAGTCAACCAGGAACAGGGCAAAGCTGCCTTCCTGGCGCTGACGGTTGGGTACAATCAGCTTCGACCCGTCCGGCGTCCAGGCAATGTATGGGGCTGGCAGATGCCGGCCAATGTCGGGAATTCGGACAAGATCTCGGTCCGGCCCTCCCGCTGAATTAACGACCCCGATGCAACAGCCTCCAGGCGGGTCTTCCGTCACGTAAGCAACCCATTTGCCGTCAGGGGACCAGGCAGGCCAAGCCTCAGCGGTGGGGCGGAACGTCAGGCGGCGAGGCGGTTCTTCACCAATTTGCTTCACATAGATGTCCAGTTTGCGCCGGATCTCTGGATCCCAGGCGAAGGCGATGGATCGCCCGTCAGGAGAAAAGGCAGGCGACCATTCGACCCCCTTATACGAGGTGAGTGGAGTAATCCGTACGGGTTCTTCCGGTCTGACAGCCGAGACGACCCACCAGATCACCAGGCTCAGTACAGTCAGCAAGACAAGAGCCACCAGTTTCAGCCATGGCTTCGTGTCCGGCAATGCGGCGGAGTGCCCGCCGTCGAGTAGCCCGCTCGAAATCCGGGCAGCAATCCAGAGATCCAATTCCTCCCTGTACGCAACCACCGTCCCTCGTTTTCGGTGATTCAGGCGGTGGACAGGCAACCCCTCATGCCGTTCCCAGCGCTGGACGGTCCTCACGGTGCGGCCCAGGTAGCTGGCAATCTCCTTCCAGGAGTCCAGCGCCCCTTTCGGGACGGCTTCCAGATGCCGGCGACGGGCCCCATCTCCAATTGAGGACACCTGCGTTGCTCCCCGCTTCTTGAACAGCGTGGATATTTTACGGACATCGTTGTCTGAATTCAATCGGGCAATTAACGCCCGCCTGCCTTGTTTTTCGGGGGAATGTCGCGTTTTGTCGCTTGTATCCCGGCAGAGCGTGTCCTATTCGAGTGGCGGAGGCTTTCCTTCCATGATGCTGCAGAAATATTTGTACCTTACGGCCGCGCTTCTCCTGGCTTGCGCCAGTGTCGAAGCGCGCCAGTATCTGGTCAGTTACAGCGGCGGAGCGGCGGCCGCCGCGAATTCGGTGGCGAACGCGGGTGGCTCAGTCATCCGGGATTTCGCTGCCATCAACGTTTTGGTGGCGCAGTCGGAAGGCGTCGATTTCGAATCCGTCCTCTCTCGGCAGAAAGGGATTCTGGACGTCGCCGAGGATGTGGCGTTTACACGGGTTGCCCCGGCAGCCGGGACTTCCATGGCTTCCGCTGTGCCGACTTTTCAATGGCCGGGCTCGCCCAGCGTTTCTCCTTTCAACTCCGGGCTGTTCCCGTACCAGTGGCATTTGTCCAGGACACAGACGGACCTGGCCTGGGGCCTTACCCAAGGGAAGCCGGAATTGAAAGTAGCCGTTGTGGATACGGGCATATGCGCTCATCACCAGGACCTCGCGGGAAAGATCGACACGGCAAACAGCGCATCGTTCGTTCCCCCGGAGTGGGATCTTTGTCCACCAGTCCCAATGCCGCCCTGCGAAGACTGCCCACCCTGGGAAGACCGCTACTTCCACGGAACGTTCGTGGCCAGCATTATTTCCACCAACAACATCGGCCTTGCCGGAGTAGCTCCGAAGGTAAGGTTAATGGCTGTGAAGGTAGTGAACTGCGAGGGTTGGAGCTTGACGTCCTGGATTGTGGCGGGGATCCTGCACGCGGTGGAACGCGGAGCGGACGTGATTAACCTCAGCTTGGGCGGCTACCATGCGAAGAACGAGAAGACGCCATTCGGGCCGATCGGACGCCTTTGGGCCATGGAAACCAAGGCGGTGAATTACGCCCGTTCGCGCGGAGTCTTAGTAGTTGCGGCGGCAGGTAACGACGGCGCGGACCTGCAGCACGACGGCAATCTGGCAGTTGGACCGTGCGAGATGGGCACTGTGCTGTGCGTCGGCTCAACGACTTACAACGACTCGCTTTCAATCTACGTGCCGCCGCTTGCACCTCCGGGGGCCGTCGGATCAAACCACGGCGTGAATTCGCCCAGGATCATGGCCCCTGGTGGGGGAGTCCCCGCCACCAGTGACATTCTGACGCAGGGCATTCTGGGCGCGTGCGCTCCCCATGGATGGATTCCTATGGCCTTCTTCGGCCTGGATTGTGCTAGGGGGCAAACGTATCTCCCGCTCTCAGGAACCAGCTTCGCAACTCCACAGGTGGCCGGAGCGGCAGCCTTGATCCTCGCAACGGATAAGGTGAGCCAGGGTCCGGGCCGCGCTGCCCAAATCGAGTCGATTCTCACGCGAACCGCCGAAGACCTGGGCAAGCCGGGCACCGACAACATTTTTAGCCATGGAAGGCTCAACACCTGGAAGGCGGTGAGCGGAAAGTAGCCGCGCAACCACCGGCTGGATGACAGAAAGGACACAAAAATGCGTATATTCAAGCACATTCCGGTGGCCATACTCGTCTTGGCCACAGGTGTAACAGCATCCGCGGCCGATCCACGGCTGGGAACCTGGAAGCTCAATCACGCCAAATCGGTATCGGCGTCGGGCTCCTTACCGCAAAGCTATGTTTGCACTTACACGGACGCGGGCGGCGGCGCCATCCGGTTCGTCGCAGACGTGATCACAGCCAAAGGAGAAAAGCGTCAACCGACCTGGGTCGACAAGGGCGACGGGAAGGAGGTCCCCGTCACCGGGAGCCCCCTCTTTGACGCGATCATCAACAAACTGGCGCCGGACGGCAAAAGCGGGTCCTGGGTTGTGAAAAAAGAAGGCCAGGAGGTGGGTGGAGGCAAATGGACGCAATCCTCTGACGGCAAGATATTGACCTGGGACCTGTACTGGAAAACGAAAGACGGAAAGCAGACGACGTCGAAGTACGTTCTGGACCGGCAGTAAGGATACCCGCCCTCGGGACTGGCCCGGAGTCTGCGTCAGCCCAACTTCGGCGGCAGTTCGGTGAGCGGACCGCGCCACTGGAGTTCGCGCTCTATATCGGCGTGGAGACGGTACTTCCTGGCGACCTTCTCCACGCTCTCACCGCGCAATTCGATCTTTTCGCGCCGGTAGTTTCCAACACCGAAATCGTCGCACCACTGCAGGCAGGCGATCCATTCAGGATCGATGCCCATGGCCTCGACGCCAATCCGGTCGCACGCCACCATGTCGGGCGAAGCGATGGCAATCCGTGAAGGAACTGACGTACCCATCGACGGGCCATTGCCTTCCATGCCCTCAAAGCCGTCCAGCACACCCACGCCCCAATTGAACTTCATCCGCTCCGCAGTGCGCAGGATGCCATAGTGCGTCTGGCGCACACCGCCGTGATATACGCGCTTGTCGTTCCAGCGGGGCGTTTCGCCCTTCTTGCTTTTCAAGGGCGCGCCCAGCGTCATGTTCTTCACGTTCAGCGTGGCGATCACCACGTTGTGCGTCTTGAGTATGCCCGCCGAAATGACGAAGGCATCCGGGTCCATCAGGCGCGCCGCGAGCCGCACGGGCTGCGGATGCAGATCGCCGTTCAGCACCGGAATGGTTTCGTACCGCGCTTCTTCGTTCAGACACACCAGGCGGACCCGATTGCGCTTGAGGTCGCGAGCCACCGGTTCGTATTGGAAGTTGTCGAAACCTTCCTGCGTGATGCCGGCCGACGATTCCGCAATCGTCACCTCACCCTTCCATCGCGGCGCCAGCCACTCCAGAATGCCACGCAACGCTTCCGGGTGTGTCGCCGCGAGTTGGCGCGTGGTGGACACCATGTTGGGCTTGATCACCACGCGCTTCTTCGTTTTCAACACAGGCAGTAACTGCTTGTCGAGTTCCGCCAGCGCGGCAGTAATGTTCCTGGCGCGGTCATCGCCGTGGATCAAACTCACGGGCGACTTGGCGGCGCCTGGCGCCACGGGCGCTTTCCTGGCAGCTTCCGCCTTAGCGGCAAACATCAGGCCCGCGGCCGACGTGAAGAGATTCCGGCGAGTGACATGGGTTGTCATTCTGTCCATCCTTGCTTATATAGTATTTACAGATCGAAAGATCTGTAAAGGAGAAACCGCTCATGCCCTTCGAAGCATCCCGCCGTGGATTCCTCGCCGCCGGATTAGCACCCCTCGCTACGGCCCAGAATCAGGCCGCGAAACTCGAAATGCCCTACCGCACGCTGGGAGGCACGGGCCTGAAGGTTTCCGTGCTTGGGTTCGGCTGTATGACCACCACCGACCCGGCTGTTATCGAGCAGGCCGCCGACGCAGGCATCAACTACTTCGACACCGCGCGTGGTTACCAGCAAGGCAACAACGAGCGCATGGTAGGCGCCGCCTTGAAGTCCCGCCGTCAGAAATTGGTGATCAGTTCCAAGTCGAATAGCAGGACGGCCGCCGAAGCGATGGGCCACCTGGAGACCACACTGAAGGAACTGGGTACCGACCACATCGACATCTGGTATCTTCACGCCCGTTCCAGCCCGGACCAGGTGACCGATGAGCTGCTGGACGCGCAGGACGAAGCCCGCCGCCAAGGCAAGATCCGCTTCCGCGGCGTCTCCACCCATGCAGGCTTTCAAGAACTCATCCCGTTCCTCATCAAGAAGGGCCGGACCGACGTCGTGCTGACCTCTTATAACTTCACGATGGAGCCATGGATGGAGGGGCTGATTGACTCGCTCGATAAAGCCAAGATCGGCGTGGTGGCCATGAAAGTCATGGCCGGCGGTTTCCGGCGCCTGAAGCCCGACGACCCGCTGGGCAAGAAGTTCCAGCAGGAAGGCACGATGGCAGCGGCGCTGAAGTGGGCCGTCCGGCGCCCGCAAGTGCACACCTCCATCCCCGGCATCATGGATCTCGACCAGTTGGATGAGAACTTCCGTGCCGTCTGCACCCCCTTCGGAGACCGTGACCGCCAACTGCTGGCCCAGCAACTGCGCGACATCACCCCCCTCTACTGCCGCATGTGCGGATCATGCACAGGGAAATGCGCTAAGGGCTTGCCGGTCTCGGACGTCGTGCGCTACGCCAGTTACCTGGATGGATACGGACAGTTCACCCTGGCCCGTGAGAACTTCCATTCCTTGCCCGAAGAACTGCAGCAGGTGCGTTGCTCGGATTGCGACCGCTGCACGGTACGCTGTCCCAACGGAGTCCACATCGTCGAACGCCTGAGTCACGCGCAAGAGGTGCTCGCCTGATGCTGGCCCTCGCCCTGGCTGCCTTGTCCTGTTCCATCCTGCCCGGCTTCCAGCAGGAGGGCAAAGAGCGCAGCTTCGACACCGAAACGCTGTTCGAATACATGAACGGCAACTCTGAGGGCTATTTCCTTTATGGCTTCGTGCGCATGCAGGGCATCACTTGCGCCAAAGGCGATGTCAAGGTGGTGGTGGATGTCTCTGAGTTCCAGACGCCGGAGCTCGCCTACGGCATGTTCGCAGGCAACCTCGATCCCCGCCAGCCCCGCGAAACCATCGGAACGGCCGCGCAGGTGACCGCCGGCAAGGCTGTGTTCGTCAAGGATAAGTACTACGTCGAACTCGCCGCGGAACCCGAAGGCGACTATTGCGAACTCCTTCGGCAGGCCGCTGCAAGCATGGAAAAACAAATCGCAGGCAGCACGGCTCTGCCCGCCGAGTTAGGCTGGTTCCCGCCCGAAGGCCTTGAAGCCGGTTTCCCCCGCCTGGTGCCTCAATCCGTTCTCGGTCTGCGCATGCTGAAGCGCGGCTACCTGGCGCAGTACCCCGGCGGCAAGGCGTTTGTTGTGACGGAGGAGAACCCGGGCGCCGCATCGGGCCTGTTTGCCAAGCTGAAAGAACGTTTCGGCGGCGAACCGGGCCCCAAGATCGGCGATGAGTCGTTCGTCGCCCAGGACCGCTACATGGGCAGCATCTGCCTGTTCCGCAAAGGCCATCGCATCGGCGGCATCACCAATGCCAGAGAGGATCCAGCCGCGCTGGCTGGAGCACTGGCCTCGCGTCTGCCCGACTGAAAC
This sequence comes from uncultured Solibacteraceae bacterium, assembly GCA_964460395.1. Taxonomy (GTDB): domain Bacteria; phylum Acidobacteriota; class Terriglobia; order Bryobacterales; family Bryobacteraceae; genus CAYWQS01. The sequence goes on from CAYWQS010000022.1 coordinate 77,016, forward strand.
GCTGGAAACCGGATCTGCATTCGCCGGTGTCTATAGCAGTATGGTGTTGCCCTTCGCGCTGTTGCTGGCGCACGCTGCTGCTCCCGCCTCAGCCCTCGAAGAAGAGGTAGTGCGCGAGGTGAATGCCCTGCGGCGCTCTCCCTCCGCCTACACACGCATACTCACCGAAATACGAACCACTTACCGGGGACTCATGCGCGAGTTGCCTGGCGGTCACTCTTTGCGCACCCGGGAGGGCCCCGCCGCAGTGGACGAGGCCATCGCCGCCCTGCGCCGCTCGGCTCCCGCGCCAGCCCTGAAGCCTTCTCCCGCTTTGGCCGAGGCTGCGCGCGAATTCGCCCGGCGCCAAGGCTACCTGGGGCAGATTGGCCACGAGCGAATGCCCGCCCGTGCTACCCGCGGCTTCTCCGGTTGGGCCCAGAACCTGAGTTACGGCCCTCCGGAGGCCCGCACCGTGGTCGCCGAACAAGTCGTGGACGACGGCGTACCGGACCGCGGACACCGCCGCAATCTGCTCGATCCGCGCTTCACTCACATCGGCGTGGGCTGCGCACCCCACCGCGTTTACGGACAGGTGTGCGTCATCAACCTGGGCGCAGAGTGACTCTCCCGGCCAAGTGCCCTCACGGCTTCGGATGCAGCTTCTGGTGCGCCTCCAGCGCTGCCTGGGCGTCGGCCGTCCGCCCCTGGGCCCGGTAAATGTCGGCCAGCGTGAGGTAGGGGAGTGAGAAATGCGCCGCATCCAGCCGGATGGCTTCTTTCAGCGAACGCTCTGCCAGATCCAACCGCCCCAGTGCGTAGTAGTTCATCCCAAGTTGCGAGTGCGCCAGCGCATCCAACGGCTCGCGCAGCACGGCGTACTGGTTATAGCGGATCGCCTCATCCGGGCGGTTCAGGTTTAGCAGCACGCCGCCCAGGTTCACCAGCGGCGCATAGGCATCCAGGTCAGCCTCCAGCGCCTTGCGGAAACAACTCTCAGCTTGTGAGTAGCGCTTCGCCATGTAGTGTATGGTGCCCAGATGATTCCAGGCGTCCGCGTAGAGCGGCGCAATCTCGATGGCGCGCTCCAGCAGGGTGATCGCCGCCGGCACGTTCTTCCGCGAAAGCTGCCTCAGCGCGTCCGCGTAAGCGGCTTTGGCGCGGTCGGGGATCGACAGGTCCTTCATCGAGACCACTGAGGAGCGGTCCGGCCGCGCGCGCCCGTCCTCCATCTGCACCACCACCTGCACTGTGCGTTTCTTGTCCGCAGTGGATTCGTTCACCACCACGGTGCGCCGCACGCTGCCCAAACCGGGCACGAACACGTCCAGTGTGTAGCTGCCTTCATCCAGCCGGGTGAACTTAAAGCGCCCGTTCGAGAGAGTCAATTGATGCGCGTTGAATGGCGTCAACGAGCCGGCAAGCGTCACCGATGCCCGGGCGGGCGGCTCCGTGCGCCCCTCCAGCGTAAACAGTTGCGCGGCCAGCAGCAGAGCCAACATGGCGGCTAATACTCTCCCGGCAGTTTCGGCAACCCAGCCCCGGCATCCTCGAGCACCAACACCCAGTCCTGCCCGCGGCCTGAAGTGGGTGGCGTATAGGTCTGGACTGCCACAGCCGTGCTGGTGTGCACGGGGTAGGCGATGCCGTAGCGGGGATCAAACCATACTTCGCGCCAGCGCTGGCCACGGACGCGATCCTGAGCCAGCGTGAACGGCGCACCCTGCGGAGAGTAGACCACCGCGAAACTGCGGTCGCGCGCCAGTGCGGCCCGTACTTTCGCTCCGCCCGTGCGCGGCCCGTCCAGCAGCATCGATTGCGCCGGCTCCAGCACATGGAACGGCCGCGCCTCGAAGAACCGCCGGAGGTGACCCATCTGGAACGCGCCGGGATGGTCCAGCGCCTCCCGCCAGGGGGTGGCCGCCCCCAGCACCGTCTTCCGGTCGGCCTGCCACATTTGCCACACCGAACCATGCCCGTAGGTGTGGCCGCAAGCCCCGGCCAGCATCGCCCACCAGGCCGCCTGCCGGGTATCGTCGTCATCGAATCGCACCTTATTGTCGGCCCCGGCGAAGTAGAACCCGATGGTGATTCCTTCGTAGCGCGGTTCGCCGTCCAGCGTGGGCTTCGGTGGGCTCAACGCGTAGTCGCGCTCGATGTAGAGCCCGGTATCGTGGTCGCGTGCCCCGTGCGAGGACTGGTTCATATAGAAATCCAGCCAGGGCGCATCCCGGAGTTGGCTCGAAGCCATCCCCGGGCCGCGGGGATGAAAAGTAATCAGGTGCTCGCCGCCGTCCCCTTCCCGCAGCCCCGCCGCCATGGCATCGATCACCGCGCGTTCAGCGGGCGTGTCGATGTTGTTGTCACCGCCCAGAATCCAGATCACCGGCTTGCCCTTTGTCCGTGCCGCCAGGAACCGGCCGAAACTCCGCGCGTTCGTGACATTAAACACGGGCTTGCGATCCGGGCCCTGCTTCCAGTGGGAACCCCAAGTGGGCAGCAGGCCCGCCACCAGACCCCGCCGCGCCATTTCGTCCAGCACCCAGTCGACGTGCTGGAAATACGCCTCGTTCGGGCGCCCCGGATCGCGGTCCATCAGCGGCAGGTGCCCGTAAGCGTTTGGCGTGTCGATTCCCGCCAGTTCCGCCAGCGCCACCGTTTGAATCACCGTGAACCCTTTCGCTCGCCGGTTATCCAGATAGTACGCGGTTTCTTCCCGGTTCAGCCGGTGCAGCAGTTGCCACGCTGTATCGCCGACATAGAGAAACGGTTTCCCTTCGGCTGTTTGCAGGTATCTTCCGTTGTCGCTCACGCGCAGCCGCTGCGCCGCCGCCGGAAAAAGCAAGAGAGCCAGGCAAAGCAGAATTCGCATGCAACATGCTTATCAAAAATGAAGCGGTGCGTCGCTGGCACTCCCGTTCGCGGCACACTGTAGGAATGGAGTTCGGACTGGGTCTGATCGGCATCGGGCGCCGTTGGGGCCATGCCGCATCCGCGGTGCCCGGCGAGGCCGCCGCGCTCGCCTTCCTCGAAGCGGCCTGGAGCGCGGGCGTCCGCTATTGGGATACCGCGCCGTCTTACGGCTCGAGTGAGCCGCGCACCGGCCAGTTCCTCCGCACGCTCACGCCTGCCGAACGCAACGAACTCCGCCTCGCCACCAAGTTCGGCGAACACTGGGACGAAGCGCGCGGCGAACCCTACGAGGACCATTCCTTCGAAGCCCTAAGGCGCAGTCTGGACCAGAGCCTCCAGCGCCTTGGGCGCATCGATGTTTTGCAGGTCCATAAGACTACGCCCGCGGCCCTGGCCTCCGATGGATTGCAACGCGCCCTTGAATACGCGCGCTCGTTGGGTATTACGGTCTTCGGCGCCAGCGTCAAAGACGAACCATCTGGCCAAGCGGCGATTGCCTGCGGCCACTACCGCATGCTGCAATTGCCGCTGCACCGGGAAGCGACACAAATGTTGCCGCTCGCCCGGCACGCCTGCATGGCGGGCCTGTGGGTGGCCGTTAACCGTCCGCTGGCCATGGGCCGCCTGGCCGCGGATCGCACCGGGTGTTTCCGGTATCTCAGGAATCTGGATCTTCAGGGGGTGATTCTATGCGGCACCAAGAATTCGGCGCATTTGCGCGAAAACCTCGCAGACTTCGCAGCGGCCTGACCCTAGCGATCATGCTGGCCCTCTGCCCCGCCCCAACGGCGGCCGAGTGGCTGCGCGCGGTAATCCGGTTTCAACCCACCGATTGCGCCTCCTGCGTGGAATCTCTGGCCGCACGCCTCGAGCGGGTGCGGGGGGTTGAGCAGGTCCAGGTCGACTCAACTCGGAATCTCGTCAAGATACAACTGGCCGCAGGCAACAGGGTCCGGCTATCCCGGCTGCGGGATGTGATTCAGCAGGACGGAACCCGCTGGTTGCATTCCGAAGTGGAAGCCAAGGGTGCTTGCCTGGATGGTGGGCGCCTGGAGCTTTGGTCCGGCGGCGAGCAGATCGAACTTCGGGGCGCGCTCCCGCCTCCCGGAGAATGCAAGGTAGTGGGAGAAGTGACTGAGCCACAGATTCTTGTCGTAAAGAGCCAGTAAAGCCCTTGGCAGAACCAGACAGATGGCACCGACCTGCCCCCGTTTTCTCTCCTCGGCATCTCTTTGTGCGTTTTTCTTCTCTTTGGCAGTCTTCCCCAAACCGCCGAAACCCTAAACCTTGAAATCTGAATCAGCGACACACGCGGCTCCTCCGAGAGGGGAAACGCCAAAGAGAGTCCGCGAAGGAAGGATGCCATTGAACTCACGCCCCAGCTTTCGTGCCTGCCGCTCAGATGAATGGGTTCACAACCCGAACAGGCCCGTACCGTTGACCATTGTTCAGATCTTCTGAGTAGACCGTTTGGGAACCAAGCGCTTCGGCTGCGGCAACAATTGCCGCGTCCCAGTACGAGATGGAAAACCGCTCGGAGTACTCAACCGCAATGCGAACCAATTGATGA
>CAYWQS010000023.1:0-79306 GCA_964460395.1 uncultured Solibacteraceae bacterium
CGCGGGTGGCGTGCAGAGCGTCCTCGACACGGGCCTTCTTTTCCTTCATCTCGGTCTCAGTGGCCGCGCCGACCTTGATAACGGCCACGCCACCGGCCAGCTTCGCCAGACGCTCCTGCAGCTTCTCCCGGTCGTAGTCGGAGGTGGTCTCTTCGATCTGGTTGCGGAGCTGCTTGATGCGGCCCTCGATGGCCTTCTGATTCCCGGCGCCGTCGACAATCGTGGTGTTGTCCTTGTCCACCACCACGCGCTTGGCCTTGCCGAGGTCGTCCAGCCGGACGCCTTCCAGCTTGATGCCGGTCTCTTCCATGATGGCCTTGCCGCCGGTGAGGATGGCGATGTCCTCCAGCATGGCCTTGCGACGGTCGCCGAAGCCGGGGGCCTTCACCGCCGCCACGTTCAAGGTGCCGCGCAGCTTGTTCACCACGAGGGTGGCCAAGGCTTCGCCTTCCACTTCTTCAGCCACGATCAGCAATGGACGGCCCGCACGCGCAATTTGCTCGAGCAGAGGCAGCAGATCCTTCATGTTGCTGATCTTCTTCTCGTGGATCAGGATGTAGGGCTCTTCGAGCACCGCTTCCATCCGGTCCGGATCGGAGACGAAGTAGGGGGAGAGGTAGCCGCGGTCGAACTGCATACCGTCGACGGTCTCCAGCGCGGTGTGCATGGTCTTGGACTCTTCCACGGTGATGACACCGTCCTTGCCCACCTTCTTCATCGCTTCGGCAATCGTGTTGCCGATCTCGTTGTCGCCATTGGCGGAGATGGAGCCGACCTGGGCGATCATGTCGCCGCTCACCGGCTTGGACATCTTCGACACTTCGGCGACGACAGCGTCCACGGCCTTCTCGATGCCGCGCTTCAGGGCCATCGGGTTGGCGCCCGCAGCCACGCTCTTCACGCCTTCACGGAAAATCGACTGCGCCAGAATGGTGGCCGTCGTGGTGCCGTCGCCAGCCACGTCAGAGGTCTTGGAGGCCACTTCGCGCACCATCTGGGCGCCCATGTTCTCCAGCGGGTCCTTCAGTTCGATTTCCTTGGCCACCGTCACACCGTCCTTGGTGATGGTGGGTCCGCCAAACTTCTTCTCGATCACCACGTTGCGGCCCTTGGGCCCGAGGGTGACCTTCACGGCATCAGCCAACTGGTTGACGCCGCGCAGGATCGCCTGACGAGAACTCTCGCTGTAGACAATCTGCTTTGCTGCCATGTCTCTTTGGACTCCTTCTCAAAAATCTTCTTCTACCGGCCTCAAGGCGGCTTACTTCTCGAGAACTCCCAACACTTCGTCTTCGCGCAGGATCAACAGCTCTTCGCCATCGATTTTGATCTCGCTGCCGGCATACTTGCCGAACAGAATGCGGTCACCGACTTTCACGTCGAGGGAGACCAGCTTGCCGTCTTCCAGACGCTTGCCGTTTCCGGCGGCTACCACTTCGCCTTCCTGGGGCTTTTCCTTAGCCGTATCCGGGATAATGATGCCGTTCTGCACGGTCTCATTGGCCTCGATCCGGCGGACGACCAGCCGGTCATAAAGCGGACGAATATTCATAGAAACTAAAACCTCCGGTTGGTTATCGCTCGTGAGGATTGATTGACGATCCAGGGTGGGCGCCTGCCCTCCCTACGCTGCAATTATTAGCACACTCTGTCGACGAGTGACAATATGTGTCTGTAAATAGATAGAAAACAAGAAAATATTTTTCCAGGAAGCTCTTGACAGATTTCGCCGTGAATCTCCATTGACATGTGAAAAGAAGAACATCTTAGCATTAGACACTCAGATATGGACTCCGGAGCCTCCTCGATCCTCCCACACCCCAGAGTGCTATTCTGAAATCGCTATGCTCCGGCGAGCCCGCTGGCTCCTCCTGCTCGCCCTCGTGTCGCTGGCCTCCTCGGTTACCTGGCTGGTGGTTACCCAGCGCGCCCAAGCCCGGCGCGACCGGCCCAAGGCTGCGCTCCCTCTCCCCGATAACACCTCGGCCACGGCGCGCGACTGGACGCACGATATCAAGGACGGTGACCGGCTGAAGGTCCGCATCTCGGCCCGGAACTTCCGGCAAATCAAAGAACCATCGACGTTTCTCCTGGACGGGCTGGAAATGCGGATCTATGGAGCAGAGAAGGACACCTACGATCTTGTCCGTACCGCTCAGGCCACCTTCGATCTAGGCGCCGGTTCGATGTATGCGGAAGGGGAAGTGGAGATCGAGATGGACTTGAGTGCCGGCGGGGGCGTGCCAACTGGCAAGTTGCGGAAGATCCGCTCATCGGGAGTCACCTTCGACTCCAAAACCATGCGGGTGTCTACGCCGCGGCATGCGGAGTTCGAATTTGAAGGCGGCCAGGGGAATTCCGTAGGGGCCGCCTACGACCCCACGGCCAAAGAGCTGGTGCTCGAGTCGGCGGCCGTAGTGGACTGGCAGGGATCGGCCAACAGTCAGCCGATGCGGCTGGAGTCCAGCCATGTCACCTACCGGGAGGCTGCTTCGGAGATCTTCCTCTCGCCACCCGCGGTGTTGAGGAAGGAAGGCTTTCTGCTCGAAGCGGGTGAGACGGTGGTGATTCTGCAGGATGGAAATCTCGACCGGGTGGAAGCGGTCCAGGCACACGGCTGGGATCGGGTGCCAGGCCGCGAACTGAAATACGAAGCACCGCGATTGATCATTCTGTTTGCGCCTGGAGGCGTAATCCGGCGCATCGAGGGATCGGAGCAGGCCCGTTTGATTTCGACGAACTCCGCTTCGCAAACCACGGTTGACGCCAAGCGAATCGACCTGGACTTTCGGGTGGTGAACAAAGACAGTCTGCTGCAGAGCGCCTTGGCCAGCGGAGCCGCTCGCGTTGCGTCGCAGGCGTTGGCTAAGCCGGGCGTGGCGCAGCCTTCCGGCGCCCGTGTCATGACCAGCGAGGTCATTGCACTGGCCATGCGGCCGGACGGCAAAGAAATCGCGCAGGTAGAAACTCATACCCCGGGCCAAGTGGAATTCGCGCCTGCCAAGCCGGGCGACAAGCGGCGCACCGTGACCGGTGAACGGATCTCCATCGCATATGGTCCCGGTAACGTGATTGAGACTTTTCGCGCGGTACAAGCCGAAACACGCACCGAAGGGGTTGGCAAAGATAAGAAGCCAGTGATCTCCACGACCCGGAGCCAGGACCTGCAGGCGTGGTTCGATCCGCAGACCGGCCAGATGGCCTTTCTCGAGCAGTGGAACAACTTCGAATACGTTCAAGAGGAACGCCGGGCGCGCGCGGAGCGGGCGCGGCTGGACAATGCCCGGGAGTTGATCACGCTGAGCCGCGGCGCGCGCGTGTGGGATGCTGCCGGTTCCACAACAGGCGATGAGATCGTACTCGAACAAGCTACCGGCCAGATGGCAGCCAGTGGAAACGTCACATCGACCCGGCTGCCCGATAAGAAACCTGGCGCACCTACAGGCGGATCGCTCCTCTCGGGCGAAGAGCCTATGCAAGCCCGGGCAGCCCGCATGGTCACCTACGAGGACAACAGGCGCATCCGGTATGAAGGCAACGCCGTGGTCTGGCAAGGGGCGAACCGTGTAACCGGCGACACGGTTTTGATCGACCGCAGCTTGGAACGGCTGGAGGCAACTGGAAATGTGGTGACCACCTTCGTGGACCGCGCCGGCGCCCGCCCCGCCGCCACCGTGGTGCGTGCGCCGAAGTTTGTTTACGACGGCAAGGCCAGAATGGGGGACTACACGGGCGGCGCCGCCATGCAGCGGCCAACTCTCGACGTGCGCGGGCAGCGCCTGCGGGCCTGGTTTGTGGATGTGCCCACCAAGGATGGGGGTACGGAATCCCAGTTGGACCGAATCTTCGCCGATGGCAGCGTGACGTTCATCGATCGTGGTAAAGACCGCACGCGCACGGGAGCCTCCGAGCACGCCGAACACTATCCGCGGGAGGAGCGCACTGTACTCACTGGTGGGACCCCGTTTGTCAATGATTCCCGCCGCGGCATCACCCGCGGCGATGTCATCACCTTCCTGGCCAGAGAGGACCGCCTGATCGTGGATAATACGGGAAGTGGCCCTGCCGTCAGCCGCATCCAGAGAGATCGAAACCAATGAAACCGGCCGCAGTGTCCTCCGCACCGACGAAATCTCAAAGGCCTACCGGGGGCGGCGTGTTGTTGACGACGTCTCGGTTTCGGTCGCTACGGGCGAAGTTGTTGGCCTCCTAGGCCCGAACGGCGCGGGCAAGACCACCTCTTTCTACATGATTGTGGGTTTGGTGTCGCCCGATGCGGGACGCATCTATCTGGATCAAAAAGACCTGACTGATCTGGCCATGTACGAGCGCGCCAGGGCTGGCATCAGCTACCTGCCGCAGGAACCGTCGGTTTTTCGCAAGCTTTCGGTGGAAGACAACCTGAACGCCATTCTGGAAACCCTGCCGATTCCTTCGCGGGCGCGGCGGGAGCGGCGCGAGTTCCTGATTGAGCAGATGGGGTTGGAGAAAGTGCGAGGCAGCATGGGGTACATGCTGTCCGGCGGGGAGCGCAGGAGGGTGGAGATTGCCCGTTCGCTGGCCATCAATCCGCGATTCCTTCTGCTGGACGAACCATTCTCGGGGATCGATCCCATCCAGGTGCTCGAACTGCAAAGGATTATTGGCCAGCTCAAGCTGAACGGGATCGGCATCCTGATCACCGACCACAACGTGCGGGAGACTCTGGCAGTGACCGATCGCGCCTATATCATCAACAACGGCAAGATCTTCCGGGCGGGGACGCCCGATTCGCTGGCGGGCGATCCGGAAGTGCGCCGTGTTTACCTGGGCGACCACTTCGAGCTGGGCGCTCAGCGGGGGTTGTTCGACGAGTAGGCTGCCGGCCCGAGCGGTTCCCGGCTGGATTTCGCCCCTTGTCTGTTATGATGGCCCCAGATGAGCTTGCTTTCGCCTCGCCTGCAGATTGCGGTTAAGCAAAAGCAGATCCTCACGCCCGGCCTCGTGCAGATGGTCACCGTGCTCCAGCTCAACAAGCTGGAGCTAAAGGAGATGATCGCGCAGGAGATCGCCCAGAACCCGATTCTCGAAGACAGCGGCGAACTGGGCGAGGAGTTGACGCCGCAGGAAGTGCAGTCGCTGCTGGAGGCGGAACGTGCCCCCGACCCGGCCGACGCCGCTGTGATGACGGTGACCGCCGAGGCGGTGAGCGCGGCCCAGGAATCCGACTACGAGACGCCCGGCGAGGTGTCTGAGGAGCGCGCCCCCAGCGGAGGTCCAGAGGTCGCGGAGTCTGGCCCGCCGGAGGAAGCGAAGGCGCCTGATCCGTTCGAACAGATCGACTTCGGGAACTATTTCGATGAGTGGATGGATCCTGGCTTCAAGTCGCCTCAGGGCGAGGACTCCGAACGGCCCACTTTCGAAGCGTTCCTGTCCTCACCGGTCACCCTGACCGACCATTTACGGCAACAATTGGCTCTGATGGTGTTATCGCCCACGGTGCGCGACGCAGCCGATGCCATCCTCGGGAATCTTGACGACACGGGATATTTGTCGGTGCCGCTGGAAGAAATCGCGGCGCAGATGGAGTACCGGATTGAGGATCTGGAGGAAGCCCTGCGGGCGGTGCAGTCGCTTGAACCGGCGGGGATTGGGGCGCGGTCGCTGCAGGAATGCCTCCTGCTGCAACTGGAAAGCCGCGGGGCTCGCGACGGGGTGGCATGGCTGATCGTCCAGGACCACCTCAAGCTGGTGGAGCAGCGCAACGTCAAGGAACTGGTGAAGTTGCTGGGCCGGCCCGTGGAGCACATTCAAGTGGCGCTGGATGTCATCCGGCATCTGGACCCGAAGCCCGGCATCCGCTATTCCGGGCCGGGCGCCCGGCAAGTGGAGCCCGATGTTTACATCAGCAAGGATGGCGATCAGTGGTTGATCCAGCTGAGTGACGAGGACCTGCCGCAACTCCGGCTGAATGGCAGTTACCGGCGTCTCCTGGAGCCGGGCAACGAAGCCGATAAGGAAACCAGGAACTACGTTAAGGAAAGGTTCGCCTCAGCGCTGCAGCTCATCCGGAATATCGAGCAGCGCAAGCAGACGATTCTGCGCGTATGCCAGTCGATCATTACCCGGCAGAGTGAGTTTTTGGAACGGGGAGCCGATGCGCTGAAACCGATGATGATCAAGGAGGTGGCCGAGGAGATCGGCGTTCACCCCTCCACGGTGAGCCGCGCCGTGGCGGGCAAATACGCGCACACCCCCCAGGGTGTCATTGAGTTGCGGCAATTCTTCTCGGAAGCGGTACAGGGTCCGTCCGGCGGGGAGATTCCCCTGCAAACGTTGAAACGCATGGTGAAAAAGATGATCGAGGAAGAGGACGCCTCGAAACCGCTGACCGACGACCAGATTGCCGCGCGGCTGCAGCAGCAAGGCATTCAGGTCACCCGCCGCACGGTGGCCAAGTACCGTGAGGATATGAAGATTCCCTCCACGCATCACCGCAGGGTCAAGAACTGAAGCCTCCGCGGGTGACAGTTCCCGCTCAACCCCGCAGTGCCGCCTGGAGGAGAAAGGCACGCCATGAAGATCACCTTTACCGGAAAGCAGGACAAGCTGAGCGCAGCGCAGGAGCGCAAGCTGGCGCTGGCGTTTCACCGGCTCTCGAAGCTGGTGGAACGGCGCGGTGAGAAGACCGTGCAGGTGGCTCTCGACACGCAGCGCCACTTGCAGCGGGCGGAGGTGCGCTTGAACTTCTACGACCAGCCGCTGATCGGGGCTGGAACCGGCCCCGACCAGTTCACTGCGGTGATGGAGGCGGTGGAGAAGGTGGAGAAGCAGGCCCAGAAGAGCCGGGCCAAATGGCGGGACACCAAGCGCGTGGACTCCATCCGGAAATCGCCGGAGCCCGTAGTCATCGAGACAGTACGGCCATCCGCCAAGAAGGCTGCCCGTCAGGAGGGTCCGGTACGGCCCGCCAAGGTGGTGCGGGCCAGCGGCAAGAGCAACGGCAAGCCAATGACGATCGACGAGGCGATGATTGCCATCGAAGACGATCGCGATTACGTGGTATACCGGGACGCGGAAACCGACAAGGTGTCGGTATTGGTGCGGCGCCGGGATGGCAAAGTCGACCTGATCGAGGCATGAATCTTCTCTTATGGCCCAACGCTCACCCCGCGCGCCGGATCTGGTTGTCGTCACCGGGCTGAGTGGATCGGGGAAAGGAACAGTTCTCAAGGCGTTGGAGGATTCCGGCTTCTATGCCGTGGATCATCTTCCGTTGGAGTTGTTCGAGACCTTTGCGGAGCTGACGCGCGATTCACCCAACATCCGGCGCGCAGCGCTTGTCATGGACATCCGCGAAGGGGACCAGTTGCAGCGTTTTCCGGAAATCTACCAGCGGCTGCAACGCAAACTCAGGACCCGTCTGGTGTTCCTGGACGCCAGCGACGACACTCTGGTGCGCCGGTACAGCGAGACGCGGCGGCCACATCCGCTCAGTGGGGAGCGGTCGCTGCGCCGCAGCGTGCAGCGGGAGCGCGAATTGCTGGAGCCGATCCGTGCGCTCGCCGACCATGTGCTGCTCACCGACCAGATGAATGTGCATGAGTTACGGCGGCAGATCAGCGAGTATTACGGCCAGCGGCTCGAAGAGTCGTTGCAAATCGCCGTGATCAGCTTTGGTTTCAAGTACGGGGTTCCGCCAGAGAGTGATCTGGTGTTTGACGTCCGGTTTCTTCCCAATCCGAATTACATCCCAGAGTTGAAGAAACATACGGGCAAGCACGCCCGTGTGGCCCGGTTTGTGCGCAGCTTTCCGCAGACGGCGCAGTTCTTCGAAAAAGTGCAGGACCTGTTAGGCTTTCTGATCCCCAACTACATGGATGAGGGCAAAAGCTACCTCACAATCGCCTTTGGTTGCACAGGGGGGCACCACCGTTCTGTGATGATGGCGGAAGAAGTGGGGAAATGGCTGCAGAAGTCCGGGTACCAGGCGAAAATTCTGCACAGGGACATCGAAAAGGGCGGATAAAAAGGGCCGGCGACGCCTCCTCCCTCCCGTCTTTAGCAGACGATTAGGACGTCACCGGCCGTATAAGCTCCCGTCCGGAACTACTCGGCCGGGAGTTCTCCTCGAACCTTGCGCAAATTCAACAAGATGCGAACTTGCCTGAAACTGGCGAGCGTACCTCTGGTTTCAGGCCGGCACTCCACCCCCGCGGTTGAAAAGTTCCGGGCCGGAGGGAAAAGAAAACAAACGGGACATGGCTCCTCTCCATGTCCACCCCCTCCAGCCCGGACGCGCTGCCCAAAAATGGCGACCCTCGTGGCGAGCGCGATCCTTAACGATTGAGAGAGGGCCGCCTCCTCCGAGGGGTGGCTCCTCCACCACCCAACGGTCCTCTCTCGCCCAACAACCTGATTCGGCGCTCTCTGACTGCCTCCGGCGCCTGAACCAAACCTGTTTGCCAAGCCCCCGAGTGAGAGGGCCGGGAATGGGTCCTCCTCCGTTCCCGGCCAACTATTGCACCCAGCGGGGGCCGGCAATAAAAACTACCTCGTGGCGGGCAATGCGCCCGCAATCCGAAAGGGAGGATCTCCTCCGAGTGGGAGCGGCTCCTCCTCCGCTCGCCTGTCCTCCCGCAACCATCTGGAAGCCGGTCTCTGTTTCGCCGGCTTTTTGCGTGACGCACCAATAAGAGCAACCGCCGTGCCAAACTGCGCCCAAGCAGAAGTCGTTTGTTTGCTTCAATTGAAAGGACAGCCGGTGCGGGCGCTCCTGTCAGCAGCCTGGACAGTTCGTCGCCTCTTGTGGACAATCTGTCCCGTGGCTGTCCCGTCGTTGTCCCTTGGCTGCCACGCGGGCAGGCACAATGTCATCACACTGATAAGATAGGGAAGGCGGGGATTGCGCTGATATGTTGGCCACACAGACGCTTGCCGAGGAAATCCTCGAGCTGAAAAGGGAGCGGAGGGCGGTTCTGCTCGCCCACCACTACCAGGAGGCAGAAATTCAGGAACTGGCCGACGCCATCGGCGACAGCCTGGAGTTGGCGCGCAAAGCCCAATCGTTTGATGGAGATGTGATCGTCTTTGCGGGCGTCTACTTCATGGCGGAGACGGCCAAGGTACTGAATCCCTCGCGTGTAGTGGTAGTGCCGGATCGCGAAGCGGGCTGCAGCCTGGTGGATTCCTGCCCGGCAGACCAGGTGCGGGCGTGGAAACAGCGGCACCCGGATACCGCAGTTGTTAGCTACATCAACACTTCGGTGGAGGTGAAGGCCGAGAGCGACATTCTTTGCACGTCGCGAAATGCCGTGGACGTAGTAAATTCGATACCCCCCGACCAACCGGTGCTGTTCTTGCCTGACGTAAATCTAGGCAACTATGTGAAAAAGCAGACTGGGCGGGAAAACATGCGCATTTGGCAGGGCGCCTGCATTGTCCATGCCACCTTTCCGGCGCGCCGTCTGGTGCAAGCCAAGAGCGACCATCCGGGCGCCATTGTGGCGGCGCACCCGGAATGCCCGCCGGAAGTTCTTCGGATGGCGGACTTTATCGGTTCTACGTCCGCAATTATCGACTGGTGCGTTCAGCACCCGGGCGAGGAGTTCATCATCCTGACCGAGAGCGGAGTGCGGTTCTCGCTCGAGCGGCGGGCGCCAGGCAAAAGGTTCCACTTCATTGCCAACGAGCAGTGCAACTGCAGCGAATGCCCCTACATGAAGCGCAACACGCTGGAGAAGATCCGCGACTGTCTGCGCGACCTGTCGCCACGGGTTGAGATTGAGCAGGGGATAATGGACCGGGCGCGTATTCCGGTAGAGCGGATGCTGGCGCTGCGGTAAGCTCGAACGAGACTGACCATGGCCGCGCCGCTGCTCGACACATACCAACGGCTGCACGACAACCTTCGCATCAGCGTTACCGACAGGTGCAACATCCGCTGTTTCTATTGCATGCCGGAAGCTGGCGTGAAATATGTGCCGCACGAGGAGATCCTGCGGTTTGAGGAGATCGAGCGGTTTGCGCGGGTGGCAGCCGGACTGGGCATCTCAAAGATTCGCGTCACAGGGGGGGAACCGCTGGTCAGGCGGGATTTGCCGGTTCTCATCCAGAAACTGGCGGCCATTGAGGGGATCCGAGACCTGGCGTTGACCACCAACGGGGTGCTATTGGAAAGCCAGGCTGAGGCGCTCTACGCTGCGGGACTACGGCGCCTGAACATCCATCTCGATACGCTCGACCGGGCACGCTTCCAGCAAATCACGCGCCGGGATGAACTACCGAAGGTTTTGGCAGGCATCCATAAGGCGCTCGAACTGGGCTTCACTACCATCAAGATCAACGCGGTGGCGGTGAAAAATCTGGTGGAGCCGGACATCGTTCCGCTGGCGCGCTTTGGCCGGGAGCACGGCATCGAGATCCGCTATATCGAGTTCATGCCGCTGGATGCGCAGGGCCTGTGGGACAAGAGTAAAGTTTTGCTCGCCGATGAGATTCTCGCGATGCTGGCTGAGGGTGTTGGGCCGCTGGAAGCCGTGCCGGACGCCGATCCGCGCGCGCCGGCGCTGGAGTACCGGTTCGCCGATGGTTCGGGCAGGATTGGGTTCATTGCTTCGGTAAGCCATCCCTTCTGCCTGAACTGCAACCGCATTCGCCTGACGGCTGACGGCCACCTGCGTTACTGCCTGTTTGCGATTGAAGAGACGAACGTGAAGAGGTTGCTGCGGGGCGGCGCACGTGACGAGGAGATTGCACAGCTCATCCGGGAAACGGTGCGCGCCAAGTGGTTGGGCCACGAGATCAACCAGGCCAAATTCGTGCCACCGCCTCGCCCGATGTACGCGATTGGCGGATGAAGTACGCATCACAGATAGCCGCGCCTGTCCTTTTTCTTGCAGTGGTGGGGTTAGGCGCCCTTTTCATTCCTTACACCGGCATCCAGTTCGACGAAGTGCTTTTCGTAGAGGCGCTACTGCCCGACGGTTGGGTGGAGCACGCCATGAAATTTGACGAGTTCCGGGTGCCCATCATGCTGATCAGCTACATGGGCACAGTGAAGGCTGGACTGTATGCCTTGCTGTTGCGTGTGTTCGAGCCGAACGTGTGGACTTTGCGGATACCACCCCTGTTGTTCTGTGCCGCCTCCGTGGTCCTGTTTTACCTCACGCTCAGGCGGCTGGCTGGCTGGAAGGCGGCGCTAGCGGCGGCGGTCTTGCTTTCCTCCGATCCCATTTACCTGCTGACTTCCGTTTTCGACTGGGGTCCAGTGGCGATCCAGCATCTGCTTTTCTCCGTGGCGTTGTATGCGGGGGTACGATTCGCGCAGGAAGGCGGGCGTAAGTGGCTGGTACTCGTTGCTTTCTCCTGTGGTCTGGCGCTCTGGGATAAGGCCATCTTCGTCTGGTTGCTGGCCGGTGGATCGGTGGCGCTGCTTGTGGTGTTTCCGCGGGAGATGCTGGGACTGGCGAAGCAGCGCCGCGTGGTGCTGCTAGCACTGGGCGGATTCTTCCTGGGCGCATTGCCCTTTCTCTACTACAACAAGATCCATCCACTGCGAACATTCACCGCTGGCGTTGAGGAGGACACGGGCAGCCGGCTGAACAAGGTCAGGATGCTGGACAAGACGATGGACGGCGGCGGTCTCTTCGGCTACATGGTGCGGCACAGCCCTGAGGGTTACCCGCAAGGGCTGAAGTATGCCGAGAAGATACCGCTTTTCTTGAGCGGAAAACTGCGCGCGCCGAACATCAGCTGGCAGCACCTGTTGCTGACGATGACGTTGTTCTGTGCGCCTGTCTTGTGGTTCACCCCGTGGCGCCGCCCAGCGCTTTTCGCCTTATTGACGTTCGTGGTGGCGTGGCTGCTGATGATCTACAGCCGTGCCACGGGCGGAGGTGCGCACCACACAGTCCTGCTGTGGCCGCTGCCCCACTGGTTGTTGACCTTCGCGCTTGCGGCTGTGGCCAGAGAGGCGCCGCGCCGGGGATTCCCGGTAGCAGTAGCGGCAGTGCTGGTTTGCGCCGGGTCCAATCTCGCTGTGCTGAACCAATACATGGCACAGCTCATTTCTTCAGGTCCGAGCACAATCTGGACCGACGCAATCTTCAACTTGCAGAAGTCGGTCGAAGCCCATCCGGACCGCAAATTCGCCAGCGTCGACTGGGGGATTGCCAACCCGCTTCGGTTCCTCAGCCTGGGGCGGCTTCGATTTACGGGCCGTTCCGACGGCCTGATTCTGGAGTTCGATCAACCGCGGCGGGACGAAACGCTCACTGCGCTGTTGGATGATCCAGCCGTTGTATTCCTGATGAGAACCGAAGGGCACGAGGTGTTTGGCGGGACAAGAGAGCGATTTTTGGGATTTGCCCGGGAGCACGGGTATTCGGGCCGAGCGATCGAAACCGTGCGGGACCGGCACGGGTCGCCGCTCTTCGAATTATGGGAGTTCCGGCGATGAGTGAAGAACTCGAAGACGGCCCCGTTGAAGTTCCAATCACCGAGGTGTTCGATCTGCATTCCTTCCAGCCGCGGGAGATGCGCGCCGCGCTGGAGGCGTGGCTGGAAGAAGCGCACGCGCGAGGATTCGAGTATGTTCGGGTGATCCACGGGAAAGGAATCGGAACCCAGCGGGACATGGTACGGCGCGTACTGGCGTCGAGCCCGTATGTGGTTTGGTTCGGCGACGCTCCGCCGGACGCGGGCGGGTGGGGCGCGACAGCCGCGCAGCTGGCTTCAGGGAATCAGCCGTAAGACGCCCCGGGCAGGGCGCCATTCCTCGCCCGGCTTGCGCACTTTCAAGATGCGAATCCGGCCGGGTGACAGGCTTTCCGGAACGTGGAGCGTGGCTTGCCCCCGAGAGTCCAAGTGGCACCAGTTCTCAACCTGTCCGGCCGCAGGGGGGCGCTGGTCCGCCAGCAGGTATCTGACATCGACGTGCACATTACTCCAGCCTGGGATCGAAACGCGGTATGTCTGGCCGTGGTGCACCACTTCAGGGGAAAATTCTACCGTGACTGCATCCGCGGGCAATACGTCCTCACAGGCCCGCGAAGTCAGATGCCCGTTGGCGAAATCCAGCATACGGTCGCAGCCTTCCGGGACGGTTTGCGCGAGGTAGGGAGGGCGGTCCTTCGCCCGCTCCACAACGATCGAAGGATCCCGATACGTCAACTGCACGAGGAAGGAGAGCGTCCAGTCTCCGGGAGCAAAGGGGTCCCGGGAGAAATGGAAGTGTGCGCCGGGAGAGCTCGGCGGACTCTGGTGACGAAGCTGCAGCGACAAGCCGCGCAGCGTCTCGCTCTGGCGCCACATTGCTTCGTGCCGGGAGAGGCGGCCTTGCCAATGCCAGACGGTCAGAGGCAAGGCCAACGCAAAGAGGATCCCATACTGCCAGCGGAGGCTGCCGCAGCGGGAGAGTAAGGCGCCGAAGTACAGACCCAAACCGGTGAGCGGCAAAAGTAAGACAAACGCTGAACGCGCAGGGATTACCGCAACCGGAATGAGAGTTATCAGCCAGAACAACCCGCCGTAGATCATCCGGCGATCGCGGAGCGTCGTGGCCAAAAGCAGAACGACGAACCACATGAACACCATCCAGCCGGTTTGCATCGAGGTGTCTAGGTTCAGGAAGTCATGATGATACTTGGCGTACTGTTCGAGGATGAACTGAAGATCAAGGCGTGGCCGGTAGAGATCGTTGCTGATCAGGCCGCGCCCAGCGAGGAGCTTGGGGAGTAGGACAACGGCGGTCACCAGGCTGCAGGAAATCAGAGGCGCCCAACGGATGCGGCGCTCGAGCAGCCAGTAAAGGCCGGCCAAAGCGGCGGGCAGGGTGGCAGCCATCTCCTTGGATTGCAACGCCAGCCAGGTGTAGACGGAGATCTCCCACCATGGTGCGGTTGGCGCCCGCCACAGCGCCAGGAGGAAGAAATTGGCGGCGAGGAGGTCGTAAATGGCGCCGCTGTTGAAGTAAAGGTCGACCATTTCCGGCCAGTACGCGCACGCCAATATGCCTGCTACCGCGGCGGGGATCGAATCCACGTAGCGGCGGAGCAGCAAGTAAACCAACATCAGGCAGGTAATGAGCAGGGCGTGGCAGAACAACCGGTAGGGCAGTGGATTGAGCCCGAACAGCTCCCAGAACAAGCGGTAGAAGATGCCGCCGAGCGGGCGGTAGTCGGCGCTGAACGGGTTGAAAAGACCCAGTACAATGCTCCAGCCCGGGCGGTCCCAGAGCCCGTGGAGGGCGCGGAGATTCATCAAGTCGTCGGGCGTAAACCAAGCACCCACGCCCTCACCGGCCAAGGCCAGGAACCAAGCCACGACAGCGGCGAAGCCGAGCACCGCGCCGCGCCGTTCCCGCCACTGCATAAGAAGAGACTACCGCTGGTTGGCCTTGAGAATCCGCTTCCGCAGGCGGATTGATTTTGGCGTGACTTCGACGAATTCATCATCATTGATGAACTCGATGGCCTGCTCAAGGTTGAGCAGGCGAGGGGGCACCAGGCGGATGGCCTCGTCGGCGGTCGAGGCCCGCATGTTGGTGAGCTTCTTTTCCTTGACGATATTGACGTTGAGGTCGTCGGGGCGCGAGTTTTCGCCGACGATCATGCCCTCGTAAACTTCCGTACCCGGCTCGACAAACATCTCGCCGCGCTCCTGGAGGTTGAAGATGGCGTAGGCGGAAGCGGTGCCGGGCCGGTCGGCCACGAGGGCGCCGGTGAGGCGCATGGGGATGTCTCCCTGCCATTCGATATAGCCGTGGAAGAGCGAGTTCATTATGGCCGTGCCCTTGGTGTCAGTGAGCATTTCGCTGCGAAGCCCGATAAGGCCACGTGATGGCACAAGGAACTCCAGGCGGACGCGGCCGGAACCGTGATTGATCATCTTGGCCATCTTGCCTTTGCGCATGCCGAGCTTCTCGATTACCACCCCGACGTAGGTCTCGGGCACGTCCACGACCAGCAGCTCTTGCGGTTCGCTGAGTTTGCCATCAATTTCGCGGGTAAGAATCGTGGGCTTGCCCACCATTAACTCGTAGCCCTCCCGGCGCATCATCTCGATGAGGATGGCAAGCTGCAACTCGCCGCGGCCCATTACTTTGAAGGCGTCAGGTCCGCCGGCCTCTTCCACCCGCAGGGCCACGTTGGTGAGCAGCTCTTTATCCAGGCGGTCACGCAAGTTGCGGGAGGTGACGTACTGGCCCTCCCGCCCGGCAAATGGCGATGTGTTGATGGTGAACAGCATCGCGATTGTCGGTTCGTCAATCTGGATCTTGGGCAGCGGTTTCGGCGTTTCGGGATGGCTTACCGTTTCGCCGATGGTGATACCCTCGACGCCGGCGATAGCCAGGATGTCTCCCGGGCGCGCCTCGGTCTCTTCGACGCGTTTCAGGCCCTCGAAAGAGTACATCTTGGTGATGCGGGTCTTCTGGATGGACCCGTCGAGCTTGCAGATCGAGACTTCATCACCGTGACGCAGGGCGCCGTGGAAGACGCGGCCGATTGCAATTCGGCCCAGGTAGTCCGAGTAGTCGAGGTTGGCCACCTGGAACTGCAATGGAATGTCCGGATCGCCCTGCGGGGGCGGGATGTGCTCGAGGATGGCTTCAAACAGGGGCCGCAGATCGGTGGAGGTTTCTCCCGGGGAACGTTTGGCGATGCCGTCGCGGGCTACGGCGTAAACGATGGGAAAGTCCAACTGCTCTTCGGAAGCATCAAGATCGATAAACAGATCGAACACCTCGTTGAGCACTTCCTGAATGCGGGCATCAGGGCGGTCGATCTTGTTAATCACCACGATGGGCGTGAGCCGCGCCTCGAGAGCTTTGGAGAGCACGTAGCGCGTCTGGGGCAGCGGTCCCTCGCTGGCGTCGACCAGCAGCATTACGCCGTCCACGATCTTCAAGGCGCGCTCCACCTCGCCGCCAAAATCGGCGTGGCCGGGAGTGTCGACGATGTTGATCTTGACGTCCTTGTAGCGCACGCCCGTGGTTTTTGCCAGGATCGTGATGCCGCGTTCCCGCTCGAGTTCGTTGGAGTCCATCACTCGTTCCACAACGTTCTCGTTTTCGCGGTAGATGCCGCTTTGGCGGAACATGGCGTCCACCAGGGTGGTCTTGCCATGGTCAACGTGCGCAATGATGGCGATGTTGCGGGTAGACGGATAACTCTTTGTCATGCGGGAGAATTTGCGGGAAACTCTTATTCTCGCACGCGCACGGCGGGCATTTCCCGGTTGCCTTGTTAGACTGAAGACACCAACATGGC
Source organism: uncultured Solibacteraceae bacterium (assembly GCA_964460395.1). GTDB lineage: Bacteria > Acidobacteriota > Terriglobia > Bryobacterales > Bryobacteraceae > CAYWQS01. The sequence goes on from CAYWQS010000023.1 coordinate 16,251, forward strand.
CGCGAACGTATCTTTGCCGTCGGTGGTGATCGTCGGCCGGCCCAACGTAGGCAAGTCCACCCTTTTCAATGCGATTTTGGGGCAGCGGCGCTCGATCGTGGGCGATGAACCGGGCATCACCCGCGACCGCATTCATGGACAGGCGGTGCATCGTGGCCGGAAGTTCGAACTGATCGACACCGGGGGCATCGTCCCCGACGACGACTCCCTGATCCCCGCGCAGATCCTCAAGCAGGCACGCGCCGTGCTGGACCGCGCCGCTCAGATTGTTTTCCTGATTGACGGACGGACGGAAATCACGGCCGCCGACCGCGACTTGGCCAAACTCCTGCGCCGCTTGGGGAAGCCGGTTCTGCTGGCGGTGAACAAGATCGATGCGCCACAACGGGAAACGTTGACGAGCGATTTCTACTCGCTCGGTTTCGACCGCGTTTTGCCGGTTTCTGCGGAACACAAGCTGGGGCTCTGGGAACTGCTGGATGAAGTGACGCGCGAGTTCCCTGCCGAGGAAGTGGAAGATAGTGAGCAAGCGACGAGCCGCCCGCCGGTCCGTGTCGCGATCATCGGGCGGCCCAACGTGGGCAAGTCGACGTTGCTGAACGCGATGGTGGGGTTTGAGCGCGCCATTGTGTCGCCGGTAGCAGGTACGACGCGCGACTCGGTGGACGAGGAGACGGAAGTCGAGGGGCGCCGGTACCTCTTTGTGGACACCGCCGGCATTCGCCGCAAAGGCAAGACGCGCGAGATGGCAGAGAAGCTGAGCGTGGTGATGGCGCGGCGGCACATCCGTATGGCGCACGTGGCCCTGCTGCTGATCGATGCGGAGGAAGGGCCTACGGGCACGGACGCGACGGTTGGCGGATACGCGCACGAAGAGGGACGCGCGCTGGTGATCTGCGTCAACAAGTGGGATCTGATCGAGGAGGCCAGGCGAAAGGAATACGAACAGGCGGTGCGGGACCAGTTCAAGTTTCTCGACTACGCGCCGATCGTGTTTCTTTCCGCGAAGGAAAGGAAGGGAGTGCGTGGTCTATTCCGGAAGATCGCCACCGCGTACGACAACTTTGAGAAACGCGTCAGCACAGGCGAACTGAACCGGTTTGCCGAGAGCCTGATCCTTCCTCCGGGCCGGAAGCTCTACTTCATGACTCAGCCGTCGATTCGTCCACCAACTTTCGTGTTGTTCCTGGACCGGGCAGAGCCGCTGCACTTCTCCACGGAGCGGCACATAGTGAACCAACTTCGGGAGCGGTTTGGTTTTGCAGGGACTCCCGTGGTGTTGAAGACCAAGGCCAGGCGGGAACCGCGCCGGGGTCAACGGCGGGTGTAGAGTTCGAGCGAGTCAAAGCGCGCTCCCTGAATCTGTTGGGCCAGCGTATCGAAGCGCAGCAAGCCGGCGGCCGCGCGCAGCCTCTCTGCTGCAAGAGGCTCCAGCCGTTGGCGGTACACGTCAGCCCGGTCGCGGTAATGGTAGGTGCTATAGGCAGGGCAGACTGCCTCCGCCAGCAAGGCATCCCAGAAGCTGCGGCGCTCCAGCAACCGTTTGGGCTGAGCGGCCTCCTTCATGATCTCCAGACGTGTGGCAGGGCCGGCGAGAACGGCCCGCACGCAATTGGTGGCTGCGAAGGCGCGCGCGGGGTCGGGTCCGGGTAACAGTTCGAAGAGGCGGGCCAGTTCTTCCGGCTCGGCCGGCAAGGGTTGCCAGCGAAGCCGCGAAGCTCCACTCACCAGAGATCCGCGCCGAAGAATGTCCGCAGCGCGTGGTCCGTCCTTGCCGGTGGCGCTCAGCACGTGTTCCAGCAGTTCCAGTAACGTAAATTCCTGGACCACCACGGGCGTCATGGCGATGTAGCCGGCTTGTTCCGAGCTGAGCTTGACGCGGACGCGTTCGGGAAGCGGCATGAGCAACAGTCTAATTCGAGAGAAGGTGCAACGGGAATTGGATCGCTACGAGCATCCGCTGGTGCGGTTTTCCGCCCGGGAGACCGCCAGCGGAGTGGATCTCGTCATGGAACTACGTCAACCGGTGGAGGGGGTGGGCGAGTATGCCGCCCCGGTCCATCCGCGTGACGCGGAGAGCACGCAGTTCGCTTGGACCTTTCAGAAGTATCTTTACGATTGCCTGCACGATTACCTGGTGGAGATGTTCACGCGCAATCCACAATTGCGGGGGCCGGAGTGAGCGCTGAACAGATACTCCGTGAACGAATTGCGAAGGATGGGCCTCTGCGCTTCTCAGAATGGATGGAGACGGCGCTCTACCATCCCGAGCATGGCTATTACACCAGGTGGCGGCGTGGTCCTGCAGGCAATCCGTTCGGACGTGAAGGCGACTTTTACACGGCCGCGCAACTGCAGCCGGTGTTTGGCCGGTTGATTTCCTCTCTGGCGCGCGCTGCAGGCTCGAAAGTGTTGCTGGATTGGGGAGCGGGACGCGAGGATCTTCGAGCTGGGGTGGAAGAGATTCCGTATGTGGCTGTGGATTCGGAGAGCGCGCCACCCTCAGTGCAGGAAGGCCCGTTCGTCTTCGCCAATGAACTGTTTGACGCGCTGCCGGTGGATGTGGCCGTTCGCCAGCAGGGCCAATGGCGCCAGCGATGTGTGGATTGGAGAGAAGGTTCCTTCCGATGGGTAGACGGCCCGCCGCTGGAGGAACGCTGGCAGGAGTACGCCGCGCGGTGCGAGCCGGGCTTGGCGGAGCAGGCAGAGAATCCATTGCTGGAGTTGCCGGTGCGCATGGAGGAGGTGCTGGATAGGATCAGCGCCGCGGCTCCGCGCGGTGAATTGCTGGTGATCGATTACGGATATACCTTGCGTGAGCTGATCCGTTTCCCGGCTGGCACTCTGATGAGTTACCGGCGCCATCAGGCCAGCGAGGATGTTCTCCGCTCGCCTGGCGGGCAGGATATTACGGCCCACGTTCCGTGGTTCCACCTCGAAGAGCAAGCGGAGCGGCGCGGCTGGCGTATCCGGCGCAGTGACAGCCTGGCGTCTCTTCTGCTGCATGCGGGGGAGAAGGATCAGTTCTCATCTGCGCTGCGCGCGGAATGCGAAGGAGCCGCGGCGCGGTTGCGCCTGCAACTGAAGACGCTATTGGTGGGGATGGGGGAGGCGTTCCAATGCCGTTGGTGGACACGCTGAACGTGAAACGGCCCCGGTTGCCCGGGGCCGTTTGTTGATTCCCATGTTTGCCGCGCCCCTATAGGACGCTGCGTTTCTTACTTCTTCTTCGCTGCCTTCTTGGCGGCCTTCTTTACGGCCTTCTTCGCGGCCTTCTTGGCAGCTTTCTTGGTTGCGAACTTCATTGATCAATTCTCCCTGACATCAAACTTCAGCGATCACGAGTGATCGCATAGTGATCTCTTTATAAACTTCGCGTGCACTAAAGTCAAGAGAAAAATGAAGATCGGGTTGCTCCGGAGGCCGATGAACAGCGGTCCAAAGTCAAAAGAACGAAGACAAACGAATTTGTTTTGCGCCGAAACGGGCGCTTGGCTAGCATCGAAGTGATATGCGGCGGCGGGAGATAGCGGGTCTCGGGTTGCTCTTGCTGGCGGGAGCGTGCCGGAAGCGAAAGCCGCGCGCCGCGCCCGTGATGACGGCTCCCCCCCCGCGAGGATGGAGGGAAACAGGCATCGCGAGCTGGTACGGGCATCCTTATCATGGGCGGCGCGCCGCCAATGGCGAGATCTATGACATGGAGCAAATGACGGCGGCTCACCGCACACTGCCCTTCAACACGATGGTGCGCGTGACGAGTCTGGATAACGGGCGGAACATTACGGTGCGCATCACGGACCGGGGACCGTTCATCGAGGGACGCATCATCGACCTTTCGAGAGCCGCGGCGCGCGAACTTCAAATGATCGGACCTGGTCTGATGCGGGTGCGCCTGGAGGTGGAAGGAATGGCGGCTCTGCCTGGCGCTCGGTATGCCGTGCAAGTGGGCGCCTTTCTGGATCGTGCGCGGGCAGCTTCGGTGGAAAGAGAACTCCGCCGCCGCTACTCGCCCGTGGCACTGGTGCCTAGAGAGGGGAGCCGGACGCAATGGCGGGTGCTGGTGGGCAGCAAACCGACTGAGGAGGAGGCACGAGCCCTGGCCTTGGAGTTGCAGCCAGACTACGGTGGCGCATTCGTGGTCCGGCTGGATCAGGCCGGGACGCAGTAGAGCCTGTTCTCGCTGTCGCGCATATAGAATAGGGAGTTGGCAAGTCAAGGAAGATTGAGAGCTTGCCGCCTCGTGGCCACTACCTCATGAGAGTCTATGCAGCCTTGGATGGATGTGGCCGGGGAAGCGCGACGGCAGACCATGCGGCCGCATCCTGAGAAAACGTACGAGCTTGTGGGGCAGTCCACCCGGGTGCGCCAGGTGTTGCGCATGGCCACCAAGCTGGGCCGCGGGCACTGGCCTGTGCTGATCTTGGGCGAGACGGGCACAGGGAAAGAGTTGGTGGCGCGCACCATTCACCGGCAGGGGCCGGGCGGGCCGTTTGTCGTCATCGACTGCTCCTCTCTTGTGGGTCCGCTGATGGAAAGCGAGCTCTTTGGGCACGTTAAGGGGGCCTTCACTGGGGCGCATGCCAATAAGACCGGATTGATCGAGCAGGCCGACGGGGGCACGGCGTTTTTCGACGAGATCGGCGAACTGCCGTTGGACTTACAAGGCAAGCTCTTACGTGTCTTGCAGGAACGCGAATTCCGCCCGGTGGGTTCAGGCCAGGTGAAGAAATCCAGCTTCCGCGTCATCTCTGCCACGAACCGCAACCTGGCTGAAGAAGTTAAGCAGGGGCGCTTCCGGCAGGACCTGTTCTACCGCCTCAACGTCGTTACCCTCCGCTTGGCGCCATTGCGCGAACGGAAAGAGGACCTGCCCACTTTGATCGAGCATTTCATCCGGGTGCACGGCAGCGGGCATTCGCTGAGCGCCGAATTAATGCAGGCGCTTCTTCAGTACGACTGGCCGGGCAACGTCCGCGAACTCGAGAATGCCGTGCAGCATATGGTGGCGGTGAACAGCGGGCCTGTTCTGCACACCGGGGATCTGCCTTCGTCACTGCAAAACTTCACCGGGAGCCGGCGGGTACTTTCGCCCATGCCGGTGCCCGTGCCGTCTCACGCGGCGGATTCGTCCGGGGAGACTTTTCTTACCCCGGTGCTCCCGCTGGCCGAGATGGAGAAGCGCGCCATCGTCAACGCTCTGCAGTACACGAAGGGCGACCGCGTGATGGCTGCTCAACTTTTGGGTATCGGCCGCACCACGCTCTACCGCAAGATCAAAGAGTACGAGATCCGGCTTTGATCATCGCCCTGGATGCCACTTACTCCGTGGGACGCGAACTCTCCGGGGTGGGTGTGTACTGCCGGGAGATTCTAACAGGGCTGGCCCAACTTTACTCCTCGGCGCGGTATGTGCACTGTTACCGGCCGCACCGCTTGTGGGCGGGATGGCGGCACGAACGGCGCAGCAATTGTTCTATCCGCCCTTTGTGGGAACGGCGGCAATGGATGTCGCCGGATCTCTTCCACGGACTGAATCAGCGTCTCCCGGGAACCTGCTTTCCCCACACTGTCGTCACGTTTCACGATCTGTTCGTCCTCACCGGGGACTACTCGACGGCGGAATTCCGCCGCACCTTTGCCCGGCGGGCGCGAGAGACGGCGGCGCGCGCCGGCCGAATAATTTGTGTGTCGCGGTACACTGCGGACTGCGTGCGCGACCTATTGGGCGTGGAGGAGGAGCGTTTGCGGGTTGTGCATCACGGCAACCGCTTTGCCGGGAGTTCCATTGCCCCCGTGCAGCGGGAACCCGTGGTGTTGCATGTGGGCGCGATTCAAAAGCGCAAGAACCTGGCGATGCTGGTGCGCGCTTTCACCCGCGCGGCCCCCGCCGGTTGGCGGCTCGTGCTCGTCGGTGGAGACGGCTTCGGTGCGGCTGAAGTACGCCAGAGGATTGCGGACAGTCCGGCACGCGATCGCATTGAGACCCCCGGTTGGCTTCCGGACGAGCAACTTGTGGATTGGTACCGCCGGGCGGGGGTGCTTGCCTTCCCATCGCTGGACGAAGGCTTCGGGATACCCGTGTTGGAGGCGATGGCGCACGGGCTTCCGGTGCTGGCCTCAGACCGCGGAGCGCTGCCAGAAGTGTGTGGCGCAGCGGCATGGATCGTCGAGGCTTCGGAAGAAGAGGCATGGGTGGAAGCGCTTGGAACGCTGTGCCGCGATCATGCGCTACGGAAGGAGTTCGGGGAACGCGGAATCACCCACGCGAGCGGGTTCCCGTGGGAAAAGGCAGTGCGCTCCACGTGGGAGTGCTATCGGGAACTCCTCGGCGGGAGGCTGTCCGGCTAGCTGCGGTCTTCGTCCACCGCAATGCGAAGAGCTTTGAGAAACTTCTGGTCCTGCGATGTCCACTTCAGACGAGTCGCCATTTCGCCCTTGACCGGTTCGCTCTTGAATGTCGGGACGTCATCCTCGAAATCGGTCTCCAGCCTGGTTTCCAACACTGCAGTATCGTCGTCGCCGTCTTCGGACTCATCCCGTTTATTGAAGCCGATGGTCGCTTCCAGGACCAGAAACACATCGTAACCGGCCCGCTTGATCTCACCAATCGCCGCCGCGATCCGATCAGAATCGGACAGCGACTCGTTGATGGCGTTGCCCAGTTCCTGCATGAGCTCTTTGAGTCGATCGTCCAAAGATGATTACCCTTTCCTGCCGCCCCTTTCAGGATAGCATTCGCCCGCCGCGCGGCCGCTGCCGCACCTAATTGGACTATCGGCCGGCCTTGGCTGTTTCATCAATTTGCCGGCGCCCCTTCCTTCTGCCGAGACTGTGCAAGCCGCTTGGTAGGATATGGGAGTTAGTTTACGGGAAAGGCCGCGATGGTCAAGAAATTTCTCACCACAGTGTTGCCCGGCATTCTCAAGCCGTTGCAAATACTGTGGAATCAAATGTTGGGATTTTTGTTTTTGGCTTTCGCGGCCGTCCTGATCCGCCCACTCTGGCGGGCCTGGAGCGATCCGGATAAGGACGGCGGCGACCTTTGGCGGTTATTCCTCTCCGGCTTCTTCTTTCTGGTGCTTGTCGCCTACGGTCTGCATGCCCTTTTCCGGGCGCGGCATATCTCGCGGCGCTGAACGATGCGCTCCGGACCCGTTGCGGTGGCAGGCGCCACCGGTTCGCTAGGCAGGCAAGTCGTGCAGGCGCTCCGGCGCCGGGGCGTGAGGGTCAGGGCTCTGGGGCGCGACGAAGAAAGGCTGCAGGCGGTGACGGTGGAAGAACACCGGATTTGCGATTTGCGGCGGCCTGCCTCCCTGGCCGGAGTCCTGGACGGCATGGACGCTGTCGTCGTCTGTTCCGGCGCATCCATGGCCATTGGCCGTTGGCGCGAACGGGGCGGTTTTCTCGAAATCGACGAACGCGGAAACACCGCACTGCTGGCCGAAGGCAAGCGTGCCGGGGTGCGGCGCTTCGTCTACGTTTCTCTAGCCGGAGCGCTGGCACTGCGGCATACCGAGTATGCTTTAGCCCACGAGCGATTTGTGAACAACCTGCAGCAGAGTGGTCTGTCCCATTGCGTGGTCAGGCCCACCGGATTGTTCTCGATCTTCCAGGCATATCTGGACGCCGCGCGGCGCGGACCGGTGCCGATTCCCGGCGACGGCAGAGCACGCACCAACCCGATCCACGAGGCCGATGTGGCGGAAGCGTGCGTGCAGGCGATCAGCACCGAGGAGGCGCAGATGATAGTGGGCGGGCCGGAGGTGTTCAGCCGCCGCCGGATGGCCGAACTGGCGTTTGAGAGTCTTGGCCGGCCGCCGCAAGTCTATCCCCTGCCCGCTGCTCTGTTCCGCACGGCTGTCCCGGTGCTTCGCCTGGTACAACCTCGGCTGGCTGCTCTCGTGGAGTTTGGTGTGGCTGTTTGCCAGGTGGATGTTATCGCGCCAGCCTTCGGCCAGCGGCGGTTGGGAGACTATCTCCGGGCGCTGGCCGTCCGCAGATAGTTAAGGTTTGGGGGCTTGCGGCGCCTGTCCCAAGAACTTCTCGAGTTCCGAGACTTGCTGCTTCACCTGCGCGGCGTCCGCCGCGTTGGGTGAAGCTGTCAGGTAGCCACGGAAATGTTCCAACGCTGAGGGATAATCCTGCTTTTGCGCCAGGATCACGCCGAGCAGGTGGCTGATCTTGGGGATGCGATGGTTCGGATCGAGCCTTAGCGCCTCCCGCGCGCCCTTTTCCGCTTCTTCGACTTTGCCGAGGTTCAGGTTCGCCACCGAATTGTAGAACCATGCTTGCGGAAAGTTCACCGGGTTCAGCTTCAAGGCGTCGGAGGAGTGTTTCAACGTGTCTTCCCAGCGGGCTTCCTTGCCCGCGATGGACATCAATTGAAGGTGCGGGTTGACGAACTTGGGGTCGGCCTCCACGGCCTTTGCGTAAGCTTCCTTGGCCTCGTCAAACTTCTTCTGGGATTCCAGAGTACGGCCCAGGTCATGCCAGGCAACGGCGTACTTCGGATAGATGCCCACAGCTTTGCGCAGTTCGGTCTCCGCCTCCGGCATCTTGCTCTTCTTCATGCGGTCCACGCCCTTCTCGTAGGCCTTGGCTGCATCCTTCGGCGCCGCCGCAGTGGTCATGGAGAACGTGAAACCCTCGACTCCGGCGATGCGCTTCAGCATAATCGTGCCGACGTCGGGGTTGTCCAGGAGCCGGCGGCCGCTCAGCGACACAATCGAGGAGACGTAACCTGGAAGTGCGGCGCGCAGTTCGCAGCCGATGAGGTCGCGCTCACTGATCATCGGGCCGCCGGGGCCAGTGCCCACCCCGCGGTTTGTCCTTCCGAAGCCGCCGAACGGGTCGTTGTTGGCGACGCTGGCGTCCGCGAACATCGCCTGGTTCTGTCCCACCTGGAAGCTGAAGCGTCCTTTACTGTCGGTGTAGCCCTGCGGGCGCGGCGTGTTGCCGGTACACACCAGTTCGATCACGGCCGGTTCGGGCGGTGGCGCTCCTTCATCGACAATCACCTTGCCGGAGAGGAACAGCGGACGTTGCATCTCCGGGAACTGCTGCTGCTGTTGCTGGCGGTCGCCGACACCGGGTTGCTGCACGATGGGAGGCCGCGTCTGGCCACCCTGGCCAGCGCCACCGGTTCCGCCCGTGCCGCCCGCGCCGCCCGTGCTGCCGCCACCTGCGCCGCCGGTCCCTCCTCCTCCGCCACCTGTGCCAGTCCCCTGCGCGTTCAGTACCGCCGATGTTGCTGCGACCAACAAACCAGCGAAAAGTAGATTTGCCCAGCGAAAGCGTTTCATGCGCGAGCCTCCTCAGGCCACACTTGGACTTCTTTATTCGATCAGGCTACGCCAGTTTGCGCAGAAAGGGAAGCCGGGGGCTGGCTCAAAGGACCTGCTGCACCGATTCCGGGCGCGCCGCCATCCAATCGTAAGGGAGACGCCGTGCGGCCTCGGATCCTCGCGCCCATCGGGGTACACTGAAGAAAGCACTGGACTTTTCCGCCCGCTCCACCATTTCGATCCATGTCCACCCATACAGCATCCCGCGTTGACATCAATAGCTGGCTCGCCGAAGAGCTTTACCGCGAATACAAACACAACCACGCCATGGTGGACGAAAGCTGGCGGGAGGTTTTCGAAGAAAGCGAGCCGGCAGCCGCGGAGGCGTTGGCCCCGGCTCCATCTCCTGTACCTGAACAGCCAGAAACCGGCGCCAGCGCTGTGAGCACCGCGATTGCCCCGGCCCCACCGGCGGCTCCGTCCGCTCCGGCAACTGGCTTGGCTCTCAGCCCTGCCGAACAACTCGTGCCTCTTCGCGGCGCGCCGTTGCGGCTTGCGGAGAACATGATGGCAAGTCTTGCGGTGCCCACGGCCACTTCGCAGCGCACCATTCCGGTCAAAGTGATTGACGAGAACCGGCGGCTGTTGAATCAATGGCGGGAGCTGCACGGCAAGGGCAAGATCAGCTACACACACCTCATTGCATGGGCCATCGTCCAGGCCACCAAGGCGATGCCGTCCATCAACCACGCGTTCGCGGAGGTCGATGGCGCAGCGCACCGGCTGGTGCGGCCCGAAATCAACATTGGCATCGCGGTGGACATCGCCGGGAAGGACGGCAACCGCGCTTTAGTGGTGCCCAGCATTAAGAACGCGGGCGCCATGACATTCGGCGAGTTTCTGCGCGCGTTCGACGACATTGTGGCCCGCTCGCGCGGCGGCAAACTGACGCCCGAGGACTTCAAAGGCACTACTATCTCGCTTACCAACCCGGGTACCGTCGGCACCAAGGGCTCGGTGCCGCGGCTCATGCCGGGCCAAGGCGCCATCATCGCTACCGGCTCGATTGATTTCCCGCCTGAGTTTCAAGGGGTTAGCGAATCCGTGCGGGCGCAGCTCGGTATCTGCAAAGTGATGACGATGACGTGCACTTACGACCATCGCATCATTCAAGGCGCCGAGTCAGGGCTCTTCCTGGGCAAACTCCAATCGTTGCTGGAAGGCGAAGAGGGCTTCTACGACGCCATCTTTGCCGAGGTGGGTGTGCCGTACCAGCCGGTGCGCTGGCAGGAGGATCGCCGCTCCTCACTCCCTGGCTTCCGCGACGAAAAACGCCTGGAGGAGATCGCCAAGCAGGCGGCCGTCTTCCAGATGATCAACGCGTACCGGGTGCGGGGCCACCTGATCGCCGATCTGAATCCGTTGGGCGTTCAGCCCGGCTACCATCCCGAACTGGACCCGGCCACTTATGGGCTCACCATCTGGGATCTCGAGCGCGATTTCATCTCCAACCTGGCCGCAAAACCCGGCGAAGCCGTGCGCGTCGCCACTCTGCGCGAGATCCTCGAGACGCTCCGGCAGACTTACTGCGGCCGTTTGGGCTGCGAGTACATGCACATCCAGCACCCCGAAGAAAAGCGCTGGTTGCAGGAGCGCATGGAGCCGCAAGCCAACCACTGGCCCATCGAGGAGGAAACGCGGAGGCGTCTGCTCACCCGGCTTCTGCAAGGCGAGAGCTTTGAGAACTTCCTGCACACCCGGTTCGTTGGCCAAAAGCGCTTTTCCCTGGAAGGCGGCGAGAGCGCCATGGTGATTCTCGACGAACTGCTGGAGCGGGCCGCTTCTGCCGGAGTGCAGGAAGTGGTGGTTGGCATGGCGCATCGCGGACGTCTCAATGTGCTCTCCAATTTGGTGGGCAAGTCCATGGCCCAGGTGTTCGGTGAATTCGAAGGGAATGTCGATCCGGAGATGACACAGGGGTCCGGCGACGTCAAATACCACCTGGGCGCCAGCGGGATCCAGCGCACTGCGCAAGGCCGCGAAATCAAGGTATCCCTTTCACCGAATCCCAGCCACCTGGAGGCGGTCAATCCAGTCGTGGAAGGTATCGTTCGGGCGAAGCAGACACGGATGGGCGACGAATCCCGCGACAAGGTGCTGCCCGTGCTTGTGCATGGCGACTCGGCCTTCGCCGGACAGGGGGTTGTGGCCGAAACTTTGAACCTCTCGCTTTTGAAGGGCTACACGACCGGCGGCACGGTCCACCTGGTGATCAACAATCAGATCGGGTTCACCACCACGCCAGACGAAGCGCGCTCTTCCAACTACTGCACAGACGTGGCCCGCACCGTGCAAGCCCCCATTTTCCACGTCAACGGCGACGACCCCGAAGCCTGTTTGCGGGCCATTCAGATCGCTTTCGATTACCGGCAGCGGTTCAAGAAGGATGCGGTGATCGACATGATCTGTTACCGCAAGTACGGGCACAACGAAGGTGACGACCCCAGCTACACGCAGCCGCTGATGTACAAGAAGGTGAAGGACCATCCCAGCGTCGCAACCCTCTACGCGGAACGCTTGCTTCGGGAGAAGGTCATCACCAAGGATTGGGTGGACCGCTCTCGCCGCCGGATTCAGGATGAGATGAACGCCGCTCACGAAGAGGCAGTGCGGCGCGGCGAGAAGTGGGAATTGCAGGAAGTCTCGGATCCCGAGGAGGCCAAACTGCCACCGATCCACGCGACCACTGCCGTGGACGAAGACTTGATCGAACGCGTGGTGGATGGCCTCACGAGTTTCCCCTCCGGCTTCACCCTGCATCCGAAACTGAAAGGCTTCATCGAAAAGCGCAAGGATCTTTTGAAGGGCGGGTCCGCGGATTGGGCGCTTGGCGAGGCGCTGGCATTCGGCACCCTGGTGCTCGAGGGCGTGCCCGTGCGTTTGAGCGGCCAGGATTCAGGCCGCGGCACCTTCTCGCAGCGGCACCTCGAGTACTTCGACCATCAGACTGCTCAGGTTTACACGCCCATGATGCACCTTGCCCCCAACCAGGCCCGCTTCGAGGTGGTGGACAGCAGCCTGAGCGAGTATGGCGTGATGGGATTCGACTTCGGCTACTCGCTGGGTGACCCGCTGGCGTTGACTCTCTGGGAAGCGCAGTTCGGCGACTTCGCCAACGGCGCGCAGATCATGATCGACCAGTTCATCAGCAGTTGCGAGGCGAAGTGGGGCCAGCCAAGCGGGCTGACGCTGCTCCTGCCTCACGGCTATGAAGGGCAGGGGCCGGAGCACTCCAGCGCCCGGATCGAGCGTTTCCTGCAGCTTTGCGCCGAGAACAATATGCAGGTCTGCAATCCCACCACCCCTGGACAGTATTTCCACTTGCTCCGCCGCCAGATGTTCGGCGGCGCCGACCGGCGCGGCCTGAGGAAGCCGCTGGTGATCTTTACTCCCAAGAGCCTCTTGCGCCATCCCAAGTGCGTTTCGCCGCTGCGCGACTTCACCGGAGGCCGCTTTGAATCGGTCCTGGGCGACGTTTCCGATGTCAGCCCGGACCGGGTTTCGAAGGTGCTGCTCTGCAGCGGCAAGATCTATTACGAACTGCTGGCTGCCCGCCAGCAGCGCGAGGATGCCTGGAACGTCGCCATCGTACGGCTGGAGCAGATGTATCCCTGGCCACAGGAAGAACTCGACAACATCCTGTGGCGCTATCCCAGCACTTCGGATATCGTCTGGGTGCAGGAAGAGCCTCGCAACATGGGTCCGTGGATGTTCGTCCGTGACAAGCTCCAGCCCATGCTCGACAAATCGCGCCGCACACTGCAATATGTCGGGCGGCCCGAGGCCGCCAGCCCTTCCACCGGTTCTTCCAAGCGCCATGCGCAGGAGCAGGCGGCCATCCTCGAGGACGCTTTCTCGGCCACTTCCTGGCGGCCCCGCCGCTACAAAGTAGTGCCGAAGAAGCGGAAAGAATTGAGCGGGCAGCAGGACTAGTCGCCTGCCCCGCCCCGAACGGCGCCTCCGGCCAGTCCGGTTTTCGGAACAGCACTACTGCCCGTTGCGTATCTTCAACTGAGAGTTGGAGAGCGAACTATGGGCTCGCATATCAAAGCGTTGGGCATTCTGCACCTGATACTCGCCGGCATCTCGGTAATTGGCGGCCTCCTGATGCTTCTGCTGTTCGGAGGGCTGGCCGCGTTCGTGGGCATTGCCGCCGGTGGCGCCGGCGGGGGCATCGCCTCCACGGTGCTCGGCCTGATCGGGACGGCATTCTGCTTATTCGCAATACTGATGGGGCTGCCGGGCATCATCGTGGGCGCTGGACTGCTGGCGCGGCAATCCTGGGCCCGGGTGGCGGGGATTATTCTCTCCGCTCTCTTGCTGCTTCACTTCCCGTTTGGCGCCATCCTGGGTCTTTATGGCCTCTGGGTGCTCCTTCAGGACGAGTCCAGCCAAGTCCTAACTGCCTGAATGCGGTTTGGTTGTGCCCTGGTTCGGCTGCCAAAGCACCTCATCCGTCCCTGTCACCAGGCTGGCCCAACGGCTCCAGACAAAGAAAGCGTCGCTCAACCGGTTCAGGTAACGGACGGCTAGAGGGTCCACATCCGCTTGTCGCGCGAGGCTTACGGCAAGCCGTTCGGCGCGGCGGCAAACCGTGCGGCAGACATGGAGTTCGGCGTTCAGGCGTGATCCGCCCGGCAAAACGAAACTACGCAACGGCGGCAAGTCTTCGTTAGCGGCATCCATCTCCGCTTCCAGCCGTTCGATCGCAGCCGGCGTAATCCGTGGCTGGTTCGGATGCACGTCTTCGGGCAGGGTAGCCAGGATCGAACCAAGGTTGAAAAGTTCGTGCTGAACCCGCTTCAAGACCGCCAGCAGACCTTCGAGTCGCGGATGCCGGGCGGCCTCTGAACGGAGGGTCTCGGCAGCCAGCCCCACGAAGGAGTTCAATTCATCCACGGTGCCGTAACACTCCAGCCGGGGCGAATCCTTGGGTACGCGTTGACCGCCTACGAGCGAGGTCTCACCTGTGTCGCCCGAACGCGTGTAAACGCGGTTAATCGTGATCTTCGGCTCGTTGAACGGCTGGTCGGCCATGCGCTTTCCTCATTGTAGGATGCGGGCGCGCCTACAATTGGGGTATGAAGAGGGGCGATCTTTCCGCGCGGCCTCCCGTTCTCGACCGCACCATTAGCGAAATTCCTTTGCAGCCCGTGTATGGTCCGCACGACCGGCCCGGCCCCGCGGAGCCACTACCCGGCGAATTTCCCTACACCCGCGGGATCCACGCCACCATGTACCGCGGCAAACTCTGGACGATGCGCCAGTTCGCCGGTTTTTCCACGCCCGAGGAAACGAACCGCCGCTACCGCTACCTGCTCGACCAGGGCCAGACCGGGCTGTCGGTGGCTTTCGACCTGCCCACCCTGATGGGCTGTGATGCCGATCATCCCAACGCGCTCGGCGAAGTGGGCAAGTGCGGTGTGCCGGCCAGTTCGCTGGCGGACATGGAAACCGTGTTCGAAGGCATCCCGCTGGGGCGTGTGAGCGTGTCGATGACCATCAACTCGCCCGCGCCCGTGCTGTTCGCCATGTATCTCGCCGTCGCTGAGAAACAGGGCGTCGAATGGCGCCTCCTCAACGGCACACTCCAGAACGACATTCTGAAGGAATATATCGCGCAGAAGGAATTCCTCTATCCGCCGCGGCCCTCCATGCGGCTGGTCACCGACGTGGTGGAGTTTGCGGCTCGTCATGTGCCTAAGTACAACCCCATCTCGATCAGTGGCTACCACATCCGCGAAGCCGGGTCCACGGCTGTGCAGGAACTCGCGTTTACTTTGCGCGACGGCGTCGAGTACGTGGATTGGGCGCTGGCTCGTGGCCTGACCGTGGACGAATTCGCGCCCCGGCTGAGTTTCTTCTTTAACTCACACAACGATTTCTTCGAGGAGATTGCGAAATTCCGGGCTGCCCGGCGCCTTTGGGCGCACACCATGAGGGACCGGTACGGCGCCCGCGACGAGCGGAGCTGGAAACTTCGCTTCCACGCACAAACCGCCGGCTGTTCGCTCACCTGGCAGCAGCCCTACAACAATGTGGTACGCACCACTACCCAGGCTTTGGCCGCTGTACTCGGCGGCGCACAGTCTTTGCATACCAACTCACTCGACGAAGCGTACGCTTTACCCAGCAAACAAGCCGTTACGCTTGCCCTGCGTACGCAGCAGATTCTGGCGCATGAGTCCGGCGCCGCCTCCGTCGCCGATCCCCTCGGCGGCAGTTACCTCGTGGAGACACTGACGGACGAAGTGGAGCGCCAGTCTCGGGATTACATGCGACGCATCGACGAGATGGGTGGAATGATTCCCGCCATAGAGAAGAACTTCCCGCAGTCGGAGATTGCCGAGGCCAGCTACCGGTATCAGCGAAGCGTCGAGTCGGGCGAGCGCGTGATTGTGGGCGTCAACCGCTATCAGCAAGCCAACGAAGCTCCGCTCGAGATTCTCACCATCGATCCATCGGCGGAGCGGGAGCAGGTCAAGAAACTGAAGCAACTGCGCGCGGCCCGCAGCAACGAGCGCGTGCAAGCCTGCCTCTCTGCCCTGCAGCGCGCCGCCGAGTCAGATCAGAACACCATGCCCTTCTTGCTCGACGCGGTGCGCGCTTACGCCACAACCGGCGAAATTTGCGACGCCTTTGCAGCCGTGTTCGGCTCGTGGCGTGAGTCGAGCGTGGTCTGATTTCGTCAGTTCAGCGAGCGATCACTGCGGCCGGGATTATTCCTAGGAGCACCATCTGCAGGCAGGTGATACCGTACACGTGCATCCAGTTTTCCGGAGAACTCCCGTGGCCTCCCTCCAATCACCCCTGCGCCGCTCTCTGGACTTGGGCTCGCCCGCCCAGCCACCCTCACAACTTCGCCGCACGCAAAGCCTCAACTTCCTGCCCCAGTTTGCGATTCCGTCTAACCCGCACAATCCGGACCAGCTCGTCATTGTAATCGATCCAGGACCAAGGCCGGAGCAGCAACAGGAACAACTGGAGGTCGTGATCCATTCGCTGAACGAGAATCCACCACCGCCTTTGCCCTCCGCTCCTTCGAATCCGCAGGACTTCGCCACGGCACAGAGGGAATACGCCCGTATGAAGGGGATGAGCGGCAAGACCGCCTCCGACTTTTTCAACTTGCTCGGAGTGCTATCGAGCATGTTGGTGGCAATGAACGACAACAAAGCGTACACCGGCTCCGCTGTTTTTGGCGTCACTGGCGCCTTCGGTGTACTGGTCGGCGGCCTCTATCAGGCCACCACGAATGTGTGGACATCGACCAAGGACATTGGCTCAGCACTGCAAACTGTACAAGGCTTCTCCAACGGATACTCCGGCATCGAAGGCATTCCCGCGTCCTTGCCGGTTGTTGCGAATGCTACACAGGTCGTCGGCATCGTCAGCCAGGTTGCCTGGGTAGTGGGCGAGGCGTGCAACGTTCTGAATCAACTCAACAGTTATTTCCGCGTGAACGAGGGCTGGTTTACTCAGGAGCAGGTGATCGTTCTCGCGCAGTTCGTGGCGAGCCTCGCGAAGATCCTGGGGATTATCGGCGTTGTGTCCGGAGGATCTTCACTCTTTCTCCTGGGACAGGGTCTTGGCGCCCTCACCGGGCTGATCAGTGGTTTGGTGAATCTCCACGCGAAAGGGTATCTGAGTTCCATCAACCTCTCGGCGATCACCGGATACCTGCCGACGTTCGGGGCTTTCTCGTTGGCGTCCTACGCCACCCACCCAACCAGTCCATCGCGTCCCCGCGATGTGGCCGACATGGTCTAGGAGCCAACTGCTGCTATGGCGCGCCTCGATTCCCGTTCAGGCCAAGGGGAGGATCTCCTCGCGGTCCGGGTTGTAGGTGATCGACCGCTTCTCCACCATCGACTGCACCGCCAGAAGCGCCGCCTGCACGGAGCGGTAGGCCAGATAAACGTCTGCGGTGGGTAACTGGCGCGACTTCACGCAGTCCAGGAAGTTCCGCACGTGATCCACTGTAATGTCACCCTCCCACCGTTTCACGATCTTCTCCGCGTTGCGTCCCGGAGGGGTGAACTCATAGCGGTTCCGGTTGACATAAAGCTTGCCCTGATCGCCGTAGAATTCCACTCCGTACTCGTTGGGCACGCCCACGGCGAGCGATTCGAATTGCACGCGGAAGCCTGGATACTCGAACAGGGCGGTGACGGAATCGGGCGCCGTCCGGCCATCGTTCGCCGACCAGATGCCCGTCGCAAAAACGCGCTCCGGCGGCCGTTCACCCATAAACATATGCACGACGTCCATCCAGTGATGTCCGAAGTCCGTCATGAGCCCGCCGTTGAATTCCAAAAACGCGCGGAAGTTCGAGTACATGAAAGGGTTCCATTCGCGCCAGCCCACCGGGCCGAGGAACCGGGCCCAATCCAGATTGTCGGGCTTGGCGATCGCCCGCTGAGGATCGAAGCGCCGCACCGGGGGGTTATTCCAGAACGCCTTAATGAAGTTGATCTTTCCGATTCGGCCGGAGCGCACGAACTGTTCCCGTGCCTCCAGGTAGACCTGACCGCTGCGCTGCTGTAAACCCACCTGGCAGATCCGGTTGTTGACCCGCGCAGCCTTCACCATATCCGCGCCCTCGCGGATCAGGCGGCACAGCGGCTTCTCGACATAAACGTCCTTGCCGGCGTTCAGGGCATCGATGGTGTGCTGCGCGTGCCAGTGATCGGGCGACCCGATCAGAATCGCATTCACTTCCTTGAGTTCCAACAGCTTTTCGTGTTGCGTGAAGGTGCGGGTGTTGGGCGCTCTCTGCGCGGCGTCGTCCATGCGCTTGGGGTAGACGTCGCAGAGGGCTCGCACTTCTATCTCGGGCATGGTTTGGAACTTGGTCATCACATGGATGCCGCGGCCTCCGGTCCCGATCACGCCAAGCCCGATCCGGTCGTTGGCGCCCAGAATGCGCGAGTACGAAAGGGCCGAGGCGGCAGCGGCTCGGGCCAGATTTCTACGGGTCATGGGCCTACTTGAGCTCCTTGATCGCGACGTTGCGGAACTGGTGGTAGCCATTCTCCACCCAGCGTGGCTGCTTCCAGTCGGGCTTGCTGAAATGCGCCTGCAGGGCAATCATCCCCTCCGTCGCTCCGTCCGCGGCGTGGTTGGCAGTGTCTGTCCAATCTACCAGTTGTTCTCCGTTCAGCCACACCTGAATGCGGGGCACGTCGCCTTCAATCCGCGCCCGCAGTTGGTTCCATTCGTAGGGCTTCCAATGCTGTTTCCAGTTCCGGGCTTTCGAGTTGTCCGCCTTCACGTCCTTCAACCCCTCGCCGTAGATGCCGCCCACCATGCCGCCTTCCAGGAAGTCGATCATCACCTGGTACGCCTGGCCTTTTTCGTTTGAACGCAGGAACAGGCCGCCGTCGCAGCCAAACGTTGGTTTGATCTCCAGCGAAATCTCGAAGTTCTTATACTTCTTGTCGGTGAGCAGGATGCCGCCGTTGCCCGCCTTGTCCTGCCCGACGCGGATCACGCCGTTCTCGTTCGTCCAATCCTTGGTGTTGCCGTGATGGTTCACCTCGCTGATGTGCCAGCCCTTCAGATCTTTGTTGTTGAACATCGGCTTGAAACCGGCGGGGATCTGGGCGGCGCACACAGCCGCTGTGAGAAAGAAGAATGCGATGCGATGCATGAGGGGACTCCTTGAAACCGTTCTTATTCTATGCGCGCAACGGCTCGTCCGGACACTGGCTGGATGGCGCTACGAAGGCTTGGTACTGCACGGTCAGCGTGGTGCGCGCCGGCGCCCAGCGGTAGGTGGGCACGCCGAACAGGCTATGGCGGTCAATCATCGCGCGGCGGCTCTCCGCGAACGGCGAAACGCCAAACTCCATACCACGCGTCAGGGCCTGCCCGTTCCAGGGCGGTGCGGTTCGCAGGTAATTTTCCTCCCAAATTCCCATCCAGGGAAAATCCTCGCGCCTCCACACATAACCGCAGAGCAATTTGTACGTTGGACTCCACGCGAGGAAAAACGCGTCGTCGAGCGACGGGTCCATCAGGTGCGCCGTATATCCGCCGGAGCGCTCCCGGGCCGTGAACACTTGCATGTCTTCCCAGGTGTCATCCACGCACGGCAGGTCGGGCCAATAAAACTCCGCGCCGGTCTTCTGGTGCGCGTGGCCGCCGGTGAAGTCGTTCTCCACCACTTTCGATTTGCTGGCCGACGCGCGGAACTGAGTTGTGCCCTTCTCCAGAAAAGGCGGCCCCAAAGTTACGTGCTGCGTCCAGGCGATCGGGCGGTCGCAGGCGGACAGGTTCTCGACCGTTTCCTGGATGCGGATGATGCGCGATCCTCCAGCCAGTTCGATCTGGCGCTCGAAGGCCAGTTGGGCCATCGGTAAAGTGGCGCGCGCTGTCAACGCCGAACCGGACACCTCGATCTCATAAGGAACAATCGAGCCTTCCCCGTGGACGGTGAGCCCCGCAGCCGCCTCTTCGGGCGATGGTCCGCCGAAAAGGTCCAGACACAGATTGTGCCCAAGAATGCCGCAAAGCAGCCGGCTTTCACTGTTGGCGCCATACGCCGCGTGGCGTGCCGGATCATACGTGGAAGGCTCGATAGACGGCCACGGCGGGGTCCACAATGGGTTCAACCCCGTGGCTTTGTCCTCCAGGGCGGCCAGGTGCCCGCCCTCCACCGAAACCACCACACGCAGGTGCTCATTCTCCAGCAAAACGGCCTTCCGGCCGTTGTAAGTGACGCGGGACATACGGCTCCAGTTGTATCACGCCGCTTGGGGGCGTAGAGAGCCGGCCAAGAGCAAAAAGGGCGCCTGGCCTCCGCGGCCAGGCGCCTCTCAAAACGAGCGATGAAAAAGCTGTTCGGTTATCCCCGGCGCACGCCTGGTTTGGCCGGTGCTGGCGCGGCCTTCCCCATCTTCTCGATTTCGTTGAAGAACACTTCGCGCTTTTCCTCCATCGCGATGTTGGAAAGGATGACGGCAATCGAGTCCTGCAAGCCGACTTCGAGGTCGGCGCGGGGATGCCCGCCAACCCGGCAGTCGTTGAAGAAGCTTTCGAGTTCCGTGTCCACCGGGTTCTTTTGCTCCTCAGGCACCAGGATGCCCTTCTGGTAGAGCCAGAGCCGGGCGAATTTCATTTCCTTCTCGAGGAAGCTCTCGTTGCCCTGCACCAGTTCCTTCTCCAACAGAATGGGCAGCGGCCGGGAACCGGCTGCGGCCACCATGGTGGCGCCCGCCTTCCACTCTTCCTTCTTCTTGCCCTTGGCCTCTTCCACTTTTGGCGGGTTAGGTTCGCGGAACCACATGCCGATCGGCTTGTTGTTGTCGTCGCCGATGGTGATGTGGATGGTACCTTTCGTGCCGCAGATCATTTCCCCCATCTCGGTGCGCTGGCCACCCACGCCGGACCAGTGCGAAGAGTTGGGGATGCCGGTCCACACCAGGCGGCGGCCTTTCGGGTACTTGTAGATCAACTGAACGTTGTCGAAGATGTCGCGGCCGTCGTTCATGAAATCCCGCGAGCCGACGCCCACCACCGACTCCGGCGTCATGCCCATCATCCAGTCGGCGACGTCAATCTGGTGCGAAGCCAGTTCTGCCACCAACCCGCCGGAGAACTTCTTGAACAGCCGCCAGTTGGCAAGTTCGCCGCCCTCCTTCATCTTCCAGCCGGGGTTCCGGTGCCATTGCGCCTGCACGTAGGTGACTTCGCCCAGCACGCCCTTCTCAATCATCTGGCGCGCTGCCTGGTACATCGTGCTGTAGCGCCGCTGCAGACCCACCTGCATCACTTGCTTCGGCCGCGCTTCGCAGAGGGCACGCAGCGCGTGCACCTCCTCGGGTTTGAATACGAGGCTCTTTTCGCAGAAAACGTGCTTTCCGGCCTCCAGGGCATCCTTGGTCACCGGGAAGTGCATGAACAGGGGCGTGGTGACAAACACCGCCTCCACGTTCTTGTCGGCCAACAACTCCCGGTAATCCTTGTACTTCTTGGGACTGCCGCCGATTGTCTGCTGGGCTTTGTTGAGCGCGTCGTCGCTGATGTCACAAATGGCGACGCATTGGCCGCTGTCGATCGGTTTGAGGTGCTTCAGCAGGTACGCCCCGCGGCTTCCCGTGCCAACCATGCCATATTGCACGGCATTGTTGGCGGCTCGGGCTTTCAAAAAGGCGGGCGCGCCTTGAACGGTCGAGGCGGCCACGGTGGCCAGCGTGGCGGCGCCGGCTGCTTTGACGGCGTCACGGCGGGTCATGTCCTTGGATTCGGGCATATTGAGCATCCTCATGGATTGGAGATCAGACGGGTGGTCCGGAAGACACAGACGTTTCCGCCCCCATTCTATCCTGATCGCGCGGCGTTTGGGCTTCGGCCTGTTCGGCTTCCCACCGGGCCCGCCGCGCGCTCCATTCGGCGCCCGCGAGCACCACCAACCCGGCCAGAAAACTCCACGTCAGGATGGTCACCGAGTTCTTGAACACGCCAAACTCGCGCGAGAACTTGGCCCACAACCACGGCCAGATGGCCAGGTTCACCCACTTCAGCAACTCCAGCACGGCGGCGACAATCACAGCCCGCGGCAGCAACAAACGCCAAGGCACCCGGGTGTTGGGCAGCAGCCAGTACACCAGGAAAAGCATCAGCACGGTGATGGGAAACGCTGCGATCTTGAAGAATCCGCGGATGATCAAGTCGAACAACAGCTCGTTCGAACCCGCCAGGCGGGACCACAGTTGGAGGTTGACTCCCGTGAACGCAGCCGAGAGCAGCGCCAGCCCGCCGCAGGCGAAGATCAGCCCCATACTGATCGCCTGATTCTTCAGTAGCGACCGGTTCTCTTGAACTCCCCACGCCCGGTTGAGCGCCACTTCCAAGGGCAGAAACACGCCGTTGGCGGTGAACAATAGCAGGCCCAGCGAAACCCATTCCAGGGTCCGCGAATAGGCCGCCGCTACGCCAAGGTTATACACGAGGAACTCGCCTACATTGCCCGGGAAGTAGTCCTTCACGCCAACGTATATTGCATTTTCGGCCGCCGGCCACCGGACGAGGTGCCGGAAGATGAAGAGCATCACGAGAAGAAAAGGCCAGAACGCCAGCAGGACGTTGGCGGCGATCGAAAAGGCGTAAACGTGCGACTCTGTGCTGAGCAAATATCGGAGAACCGCCCGCCCGTCGCGGCGCAGTTCCCGCGCGGCGGCGCTGATTTCCAGGAGAAGGGATTGCACGGGGGCCTCCACCCCACTGTAAGGGAACTTTGATCCGCCGGGGCCGCCGCTCGCGCGATACTGTGCCCATGGAAAGAAGAGCCTTTCTAGGCGCTACGGCCTTGGCCGCACTTCCCTCGGCATCCAGCGCTGCGGCGGCCTCGTTCCGCTTCGTCCATTTCACCGACACTCACATCCAGCCGGAACTTCGTGCGGAAGCCGGCGTACGCCAGGCTTTCGCCGCCATCAATTCCGTCCCGCACGCCTTTTGCATCGCCGGTGGCGACCTCGTCATGGATGTTTACGAACAAGGACCCGCTCGCGCCAAGACGTTGTTCGATCTCTATACCGGCGCGGTGAAGGACTTGCGCCAGAAGGTCTATTCCATCCCCGGAAACCACGATGTGTTTGGTGTCCACCCGAAGGCTGGCGTTTCCGCTGCCGATCCGCTCTACGGCAAGAAGATGTTCGAAGACCGGATTGGCCCCCGCTACCAGTCCTTCGACTACCAGGGCTGGCACTTCATTCTGCTGGACTCCATTGCCATCGACGGCCAGGGCCAGTGGTTTGGCGGTTTCGACGATGCGCAACTCGAATGGCTCCAGGCGGACCTTGCCCGCGTGGGGCCCACTGTTCCGCTTGTGGTGGCCACCCACATCCCCATCGCCACTGCCATGGGCACTGCTGTGTTCGACCCTGGCCTGGAGAGGTTTCTTGTCGTGCGCCAGCCGCAGCGCATCCTCCCGCTCTTCCGCGGGAAGAACCTGAAAGCGGTTCTTCAGGGCCATACCCATATTCGCGAAGTCGTGCATTACGAAGGCAGCCAGTGGATCACCACTGGTGCGGTGTGCGGCAACTGGTGGAAAGGTGCGCACCACGGCCATCCGGAAGGGTTTGCGGTTTTAACAGTCCGGGGCGAAACCATCCAGTGGGAATATCGCACCTATGGCTGGAAGGCCTCAACCTAGCAGCCGCCGGATCTCCTCCAATAATTGGTGCGGGCTGAGAGGCTTCGGAACAAAGGCCACGCCATGCGCAAGATCCGGCTCAGCCGCCAACGCATCTCCAGAAGCGCCGCTGATGATGAGTACCCGAACTTCTGCCAGTTGCCGCCGCACTTCGCGCGCCAGCGCCAACCCGGACTGGCCAGGCAGGTCAACGTCGGTCACAATGACGCGCGGCCGTTCGGAAGTGGACTGCAGCGCCTGCCAGGCGGCGCCGGCCGTGGCGTAACTGTTCACCCGAAACCCGGCGCGGGCCAGCACGCGTTCTACGAGCGCGCGCACCCCCTCCTCATCTTCGACCAGGTAGATGCCCGGCCCTGCCGGCGCGTGCGGTGCGGCCGCAACGGCCGGGCAAGTCAGCACCAGGCTGAGGGTCCCCGGCGGTTCAGAGTCCACGTGCACCGTGCCGCCTAGTTCTTCCCAAGGCCCGGTCCAGGCAGCCACGCCCAACGGCGGGTCGGCTCCCTGCTTCGGGCCCGAGAACGGTTCCAAGAGCCGGGCCACCATGGGCTCACCCGCGGGCAATCCGGACGACCAGAGAATCAAGGCGGTTCGCTCCCGCTGCACTGGCAGCACGCGTAAACGGAGCGGTGCTCCTTCGGGCAAGTGAGGCGAGACGGCGGAAACGGCTTCCCGCAATAACCCCTCTAATACCTCCCGGTGCGCGCGGAGTATTACTGGGCTGGACGGGATCTCCGCCTCCAAGGTCTTGCCTTGCGCCAACTGTCCCAACCGCGGCAGCAATTCCTGCAGCCACGATTTTGTCTCGATGGGTTCAGGCTCGTACCGTTTGGGCCAGGCGAGCCGGTTCATCTCGGCAGCCAGTGCTTCGAGCCGCCGGCCTCCCTGCAAGATCGCTTCGCAGTCCTCCCGCCGCCGGTCACCCGGCGGAAGGCTCTCCTTCAGTTCCTCACAGTAGCCGTTCACGATCATGAGCAGGTTGTTCACCACGTGAGCGACTCGCAACGCCAGCCGCCCTTGGGCGTGGCGCTGCTTCCGTTCGGCCTCCGCCAGCCGCTGGGCCCGATCCTGGCCGGCGTCTACTGTCAGTCCAGCTACTCGTCCTGACGGAGTCTTCCAGGCATAGTCCTTGCGCCACTCAACGGCGCCGGAAGCCTCCACGACGGGATACTCCAAAACCGCTTCACCTGCCTGGGCGATACGTTCCCGGTATGTGGCCAGATAAGCGTCCCGATAGGCCGTATGAACCACGCTTGCCCGCTGGGCTAGCGTTGTCCAATGCGCCTGATCCGCCGTAAGCCGCCGGTCTGCTGGCGAAAGCATCCGAAACTCTTCTGTATCCGTAGAGAGCAGCCACGCCGCGCCGGGGCATTCCGTCAAATATTCGGAGGTGGCCACGTCCTCAGCGCCCGCGGTTGGTGTGTCCGACACCGTGATCAGGAGAGCATCCTCTTCTTCAAGCCCGCGCGGCGCCCTGCGCCGGATCGTCACCAGGACCGGAGCGCCGCCCGACGCATCCATCGGCTCCGCCGCGGCTTCCCGCTCCATCGCCCGCCCTTCCAATACATCCCGGAGCGCTTCGTCAAAGGCCGCGCCACGCAATAGGCCGGATAGCCGCACTCCTCCCCCTTCGCCCATCTTCCCGGCAAAGCGGCGCCGGAAAGCCCGGTTGGTCGAGATAATACACAACTCCAGGTCGGCGACTGCGACGCCCGCGGGCAGGGAATCGCATAGATCCTGGTAATAGTGCTTCTCTGATTCGACCAGGGCCAGCAGACGGGCTACATCACTGGCCTTCCACAGGTCGTGCTCCCACCTATGCATGAGCGCGAGGGCTCTTCTCCTCCAATCGCTAGTGTTTCAGATCCTTCCTATAGGGCAAATACACCGCAAGGGATAAAACCATTGGCACTTGCACCATTACTTTTCGGCTAAGTACCGATTTCGAACGCAGTTTCGCACTCTTCCCGGCCCACGATACAGTGGGTAGCGACGACCCAGCCTGCTGGGAATGAGGAGTTTTCATGACAGGTTTGTTCAGCTTAGAGGGCCGGGTGGCTGCCGTGATTGGTGGTGGCGGTGTTCTGGCGGGCGAGATGGCGTTGGCTTTGGCCGAGGCGGGGGCGGAAGTTGCCGTTTTGGGCCCCACGGAGCACAAGGTGGCAGCCCGCGCTCAGGACATCCACGCTGCCTCTGGCAGGCGCGCGATCGGAGTCCGGTGCGACGCAACTTCCAAGCAGGATCTGACGGCCGCAAGAGACAAGATTCTGCAGGAGTTAGGCGGCGTGCACATCCTCGTGAATGCTGCCGGAATCAATTCTGGCACACCATTCTTCGAAATCACCGAGGAGGAATGGCACCGGATTCTGGATGTTGATCTGAAGAGCGTCTTTCTCGCCTGCCAGGTCTTTGGCGAACACATGGTGAAGCCAGGCAACGGAGGGTCCGTGATTAACATTTCATCCGTCAGTTCCGGCCCACCCCTGTCCCGGGTCTTCACCTATTCAGTGGCCAAAGCCGGGGTGAACCAGATCACGCAGTTTCTGGCCCGGGATTGGGCTCAGCAAGGCGTCCGGGTGAACGCCATCGTTCCAGGTTTCTTCCCGGCCGAACAGAACCGGCGGCTGCTCACCGAAGAGCGCGTGGCCAGGATCATGGGTCATACCCCCATGGGCCGGTTCGGCGAATCCCGCGAACTTGCTGGCGCGGTAATCTATCTGGCCAGCGAGGCGGCTTCCGGCTTCGTAACAGGCGCAATTCTGCGGGTGGACGGCGGATTTGGCGCCATGACGATTTAGTCCGGTTTCGCCAGCCCGTCTCTAATAAATAATAATCAGGTCCTTTTGTCACTGTTTGGAAACGGCCGCATCACGCCGATCGAGGGCGTATGCGCCCGGGAGCCATCTTTATGCCAAAGTACGGTTGGTTGCTCGACCCCAAGCTCTGCATCGAGTGCAGAGCCTGCGAGTCGGCTTGCAAGCAGTGGAATGGTGTGGAAGTCGGGGTAGGGGTCCGATACCGGCAGGTGAGGATCTACGAAGAGGGGGTGTTTCCGAAGGTCAGGCAGCAAGCCTTATCTGGCGCCTGCAACCATTGCGATACCGCATGGTGCATGATGGCCTGCCCGGTCAAGGCCATATGGCGGCGCGCCGAGGACGGCACGGTGCAGATCGACCGGGAGAAATGCGTGGGCTGCCAGCAGTGCAAAGCGTTCTGCCCGTATGACGCCCCGCAGTTCAACATCCGCACAGGAAAGATGGAGAAGTGCACCATGTGCTTCGATCGCATCGAACAGAAGATGCAGCCGGCGTGCGCCACCCTTTGCCCGACCGGCGCATTGCAGTGGGGTGAGTGGGACGCGATCGCAGGCAGGGGCGTAAACCAGGTGCCCAACTTCGCCAATCCCAATGGCACAAAACCGCGGATCCGCTTTATTGCGGAAGACTTCAAAGGACGCTAGGAGGCTGCCATGTCTGTATCGAGAAGAGATCTGTTCCGGTTGACGGGCGTGGCGGGCGCCGCTTTGGCCTCCGCACCGAATCTTCGCGCAGTGGAGGAGTTCTTCCGGCCGGCCAGCCGTTCGGCGGCCGACGTAACCACCATCACCAGCGCGTGCGGCATCTGCAGCCCAGCTTGCGGCCTGAAGGCGAGCGTAAAGGACGGGGTGGTGACGTTTATCGAGGGCCTGGAAATGGACGCCCACGGCCGGGGCCACCTCTGCGGCAAGGGCGCCGCCGGCGGCCAATTGCTCTATGACCCAGACCGTCTGAAGTACCCGATGAAACGCACCAACCCGGAGAAGGGCTATGACGTAGATCCGGGCTTTGTGCGCATCTCCTGGACCGAAGCGCTGGATACCATCGCGGCGAAAATGGACTTCTACCGGAAATCATACGGTCCAGACTCGCTCTGGTTCGTCACCTTGCCGCTGCCCGATACCTTGTTGCGCCTGATCAATGCGCTGGGCGCCATCAACAGGACCGACCATCGGGACGTTTGCTTCCAGACCGATCAATTGGCTGCGCTGCACACCATGGGAGCCAAAACCTGGTGCAACGATTTCGCCAACTCGAAGTTCATTCTCCTGTTCGGCTGGGACCAGGTGGCGAAGAACAAACTGGTGTACGCCAACGGGATCGTGGATGCCCGGTCCAACGGGGCCAAGGTAGTGCACTTCAGCCCCACCTATGCAGCCACCTCACGCATGGCCACCGAGTAC
Organism: uncultured Solibacteraceae bacterium; assembly: GCA_964460395.1. Taxonomy (GTDB): domain Bacteria; phylum Acidobacteriota; class Terriglobia; order Bryobacterales; family Bryobacteraceae; genus CAYWQS01. The sequence goes on from CAYWQS010000023.1 coordinate 43,969, forward strand.
TTCAACATCAATCCGGGCACGGACCTGGCGGTGGCGCTGGCCATGATCCAGGTTATCCTCGGCGAAAACCTTTACAACAAGGAATTCGTCGACCAGTACACGAACTTCTCGCAATTCGAAACCCAGATCCGCCAGCACTTCGCCGAATATACACCGCAATGGGCGGAGCGGATCAGCGGCGTTCCGGCGGCGGATATCACGCGTTTGGCCCGGGAGTTCGCCACCTCCGGCGCCAGCATCTGCCCGGCGCATAAAAAGACCCTTTGCGCCAATTACTCGAACGCATCGCAGTTGGTCCACGCCATCATGATTCTGAACATCCTGGCGGGTTCTATCGACCGGCCGGGCGGCCGCTACTTCCCGCGCACGTTCAGCGTGCCGGGCGTGGATGCCGTCTACCCGCCGCCCGCCTATCCGCCCAAGACCGGCATCCGGTTCGACGGGCGGGACAAACTGCCGCTCGTAAACAACCTGAACTTCGGGCTGTTCTCCCTGGCGGCCGACGGCATATTGCGGCGAAACCCGGGCCTGATCAAGATGTCGTTCTGGGTGGATTACACGGCGCTGGCCTTCCCGAATCCGCCTGAGATGGAAGAAGTCCTGCGGCAGATCGAATTCAATGTGGTCTACGACTTCCTGCCCACCGATACCGTGTCCATGGCCGACATCGTGCTTCCCGGCACGATGTATCTTGAGGAATCCGGGATCATGAACCGCGACTACAACGCCAAGTACCCGCAGGCGTTGGCCCGGCAGGCGGTGTCACGGCCGCAGTTTGAAACCCGCGGCAAAGCATTCGTGGCCCTTGAACTTGGCAAGCGGTTGACCCCCGATTACTTCAAGAAGCCCGACGGCACATTCTTCTCCGCCGCCGAACTGCTGGATGAACAGGTGAAGCGGGCCGGGCTCGGCGAAAACTTCGCCGACTTCGCGCAAAAAGGCATTGTCGAGCGGAAGGCCGACTTCGTGCCCCGCACCACCTTCCCGACGCCTAACGGCAACAATAAATGCCAGATCTACGTTCCGGCTTTTGCCAGCGCCGGCGGTGAAGCGCTGCCCAAGTGGCATCCGAAGCGGGAAGAGCCTTCAGCCGAATACCCTTACTACTACCTGACGTTCATTCCAGGCATTCACAAGCGCAACAGCACCCAAAACAATGCCATTTTGAACGAAATTATGCCCACCAATGCGGCAATTATCCACCCGGATCTCGCCAGGAAGCTCGGCGTGGCAGAAGGCCAGATGGTTCGCATCCGCTCGCGCGCCGGCTCAATCGAACTGCCCGCCCATTTGTCCCAAACAGTCCGGCCGGATGCGGTGTCGGTGGCGCATGGTTATGGCCACCGTTCGCGGCTGCTGACCAAGGCGGGCCGCAAAGGGGTGCGGGATGGCGACTTGGTGCGCGGCCTCAGCGTGGAAGAGATGATCGAGCGCGGCAACTTCCTCGGCTCTTCCTGCATCATGGATGTCGTCGTGAATATCGAGGCGGTCTAGCCGTGGACGGCCCATCCACGCCGGTAACCCGCGACGAATTGGCCGACCGTCTGGCGGCGGCCGGCCGTGCCTTTCTCGTCCCGGAAGAGGGACTGGAGGTGGAACACACCCGCCTGTTCCTCAACCCCTTAGGCGCGCCTTGCCCTCCTTGGCAATCGGTGTACGAACCTGCAGAGGGTGATGTTGCTTTGCTGCTTGGACCGGCACACCAATCGGCTCTGGCCTGGTACCGGCGATTCGAGGTTGAGCCTGCCGCGGAGAACGAACCAGCGGATCATATCGGTCTCCTGCTGCTGTTCTATGCGCGGCTGCTGGCCGAGCAGGTGCCAGACGAAACGCTCGACGAGTTCCGCCGCCAGCATCTCGCCTGGATACCCGCTTTCCTCGCGCGGGTTCAGGACGAAACGCGGAGTGAGGCCTTCCGTTCGTTGGCCGCCGAAGTCACCACTCTCCTCGATCTGCGCGTATAATGCCCGCATTATGCGGGCTACGCTTTGTTTCGTGCTGGCGGCAACCGCCGCCGCGGGTTCCACGCCTCCGGAATGGCGCGCGTGGAGTCCCCGTCCGGAAAACGCGCCCAAGCTGAGCCGCTCGGGCGGGATGCTGCGGATTCAGGGCGGCGGCAATCCTGCTGTCTACGGAGGTTGGGAGGGCGAAGTGCCGGCGCAGGCGGGCCAGTGGTACCGGTTCACCGCACTCTACCGTGCTTCCGGGTTGACCCGGGAGAACTGGCAAGTCACTGCGCGCCTGGACTGGCGGAACTCGACTGGTAAGCGTGTCGGTCAGCCCGATTACATCGCTTGGTCGCGCCAGGAGGACGGTTGGATTCGCGTGGAAGGCCGGGCGCCGGCTCCGCCGGATGCGGCCAAGGCGCTCATCCAACTCTTCCTGGTGGCCGCGCCGGGAGGCGACGTGAACTGGAAGCAGGTCGAGTTCACACCCGTCGAGCCCCCCGCGCCCAGGCCGGTTCGTGTGGCCTCCCTCAACCTGAAGCCGGATCGAACACAGAGTGCGCAGGAAAGCGTGGCGCGTTTCATTGAACTGATTGAAAAAGATGTGCCGCCGCAGACCGACGTGATCCTGCTTCCGGAGGGCATCACCGTGGTGGGTACCGGCAAGAGTTATGCGGATGTCGCGGAAGCCGTGCCGGGCCCTACCACTGCGCGCCTCGGCGAAGTGGCGCGCCAGCGCAAGGCGTGGATTGCCGCCGGAGTTTATGAACGCGACGGCAGCGTGCTTTATAACACGGCCGTACTGCTGGACCGCGAGGGGCGCCTGGCCGGGAAGTACCGCAAAGTCTACCTGCCGCGCGAGGAACTCGAGCGCGGTCTCACCCCCGGCGACAGCTATCCTGTGTTCCGCACCGATTTCGGCACGGTGGGCCTGATGATCTGCTATGACGTGTTCTTCGCCGATCCGGCGCGCGCGTTGGCCGCGCAAGGAGCGGACATCATCCTGATGCCCATCTGGGGTGGGGACGAGACCCTGGCAAAGGCGCGGGCAATCGAGAACAAGGTGTTCCTGGTGGCCTCCGGATACGACCACCCTACTTATGTGATGGATCCGGACGGCGTGCGGCTGAGCGAGGCCAGGCAGCGCGGCAGCGTCGCCGTGTCCACTGTCGATCTTGAAAAGCGATACACCGAACCGTGGCTGGGCGACATGCGCACCCGCCGTCTGAAAGAGCTCCGGTTGGATGTCCCCACGCCCGAACCCGGCCGCCTGAAGTAGCATGCGCGGGCCGTCAGCCCGCTAACCGTCGTCTCAACCAGGCTTGGGCAAATCGCAAGTCGTGTCGTACGACATGGACGGAAACAGGAACCGTGGAAGCGATTTCCTCCGCCGTCATTCCTCCGAAGTACTTCATATCGATGAGAGTTGCCAGCCATTCGTTCTCGCCGGCCAGGGCTTGGATCGCCTTGTCTAGAGCCACCACATCAATGAGTTCAACGCCCCTTCCGCTCCTTACTGCCACGCTGACGTCCACCGGGCCTGCCCTTTCTGGCGAAGGGGCCCGCTTCTTGCTCCCCCGGGCGCGGGCATGGTCCACCAGCACCTGCCGCATTACCCGCGAGGCTACCGCCAGAAAGTGGGTCTCGCCGGCGAATGCCTGGCCCCGGCCCTCATATAGCTTCAGATAAGCTTCATGCACCAGCGCGGTCGGTTGCAGCGTATGGCCGGAACGTTCGTTGCGGAGATGACGGGCCGCGATTCTGCGCAGGGTGGCGTACAGCCTCTGCTGGACTACCGTGACCGGCTCCCCGCCCTCCTGCTGGATCCTGGCGAAAAGGCTCTGCACCAGGTCAGCCATTTCCACAGACTACAGCAGAGAAGCTGTTTACAAAACCGAATTCTGCCTTCCCGCACTGCCAAATCAAGCCGTCGATTCCGCTGCACTCGATGACAGCAGATGGCATGGAAGGCAAACAACAGACGAACATCAATCTGGAGATAGGCGAATATCCGCGCAAGATCCGTGGATTCAGGACCGGATCGTGAAATATCGGGTGCGGTGGAGCCAAACTTACAGCAAAATGGCTGGCTGGGTAGGGGTTTAGGGATGCACGACGAAGTAAGAGCGCTGTTTCACGCACTCTCCGGCCTCCCGCCGGAGCAGCGGGAAGAGGAGTACAGGCGCGGAAACGTCAGCGCCCAGGTTCGGTCTGAAGTCGAGAGCCTGCTTCGCTTCGACCAGGGCGAGGAAGAACCTATCACCGCGCTGGTGGGCGCCGCGGCCGCAGATTTCTTCTTGCGCGAGCCGGTTGTACAGGCAGGAGAGCGCTACGGCCCCTTCCGGCTTGCAACATTGCTCGGCAACGGCGGGATGGGGGCTGTTTATCTCGCCGAGCGGGTCGACGGTGAAGTCGACCAGAAGGTGGCGATCAAGTTCCTGCGGGCCGGCGTGGATACTCCCTATTTCCGCGAGCGGTTTCTGCGCGAGCGGCAGATTCTCGCCTCACTCAGCCACCCCGGCATCACCCGCCTGCTCGATGCCGGGCATTCCGGCGGGCAGCCCTACCTGGTGATGGAATTTGTTGACGGCACCAGGATCGACGAGTTCGTGATCGGGCTCGATACCCGCCGAATTCTGGAACTCATGATCGACGTGGCCAGCGCAGTCTCTTACGCCCACCGCAACCTGGTAGTGCATTGCGACATCAAGCCCTCCAATATTCTGATCGACCGGGCCGGCCGCCCGAAGTTGCTCGATTTTGGCATTGCTCGCATGCTCGATTCTTCTGAAGAAACCCAGACCATAGAGCGGATTATGACGCCGGAATACGCGAGTCCCGAGCAACTGCTTGGCGAACGCGGCGCCACGGCGGCCGACATCTATTCTCTGGGCGCCGTTCTCTACCGCTTGCTGACCGGACGATCACCTCGGGAAGGAGAGCGCCCGCCTGCGGGCCTGCTGCCGAAAGAACTCGCGGCCGTGATTGGGAAGGCCATGCGTCAAAACCGGGAGCAACGGTACGCTTCGGTGGACCTGCTCATCGCCGACTTGGAGGCCTTCCTGGAGCACCGGCCCGTTGCAGCGCTGCGGGCAAGCCCGCTCTACACTGCTCGAAAGTTCGCCCGGCGCCACTGGTTTGCGCTGGCGGCGCTCGCCTTGGCGCTGGTCGGCGTATCAGCCGGCTGGTGGCTGGCGGAGCAGGGTCGCGACCTGGCCCAGCGGCGCTTTGGGCAGGTACGCCTGCTCTCCAAGGAACTCCTTGAGCTTGACAGGGACATTCGGACCCTGCCGGGCGCCACCAAGGCCCGCGCCCGCATCGTCTCGGTTTCTTTGAACTACTTGGAACGCCTTGGCACCGAGACGCCTGGCCGGAGATGGCGGCTTTTCGCCCGCGACGAAGGCGAACTCACCTATGAGATTGCCAGCGCGTATTTGCAGGTGGCGCGGGTGCAGGGAGTGCCGGGGCATCCCAACCTGGGGCAAATAGCCAAAGCAAAAGAAAGCCTGATCAAGGCGGAACAACTTCTGGGTGGTCTGCTGGAACAGCGCTCCTTTTCCAGCCGTCCCGAAATTCTACTGGCTGCCGCAGAGGTGGCCAACGACTCCATGGTCGTGGCCATGAACAGCGAAAGAAAGGCTGGCGCACTCAAGTTCGCCGAACAGACCGCGGCGCGGCTGGCGGCGCTTCGCGGATTGTCCGGGACAGGAAACGCGGACGCACCGGCGATGGCCAGGATCTACACCAACCTCGCGCTCACTCATCAGAATCTTCACCGGCTGGAGGAAGCCACGCGCTTCGCGGAGGCCGCGGTAGAACTTTGCCGCGCGGACCCGGCCAACCGGCCATTGACTCAAAGTCTCGGCGTGCTGGCCAATACGTCGCGGTTTGCCGGCGACTTCGACAAAGCCTTGGCTGCCATCCGCGAAGCGCGGGCACTGGCAGAACAACTGGCTGATGCAGACAACCACAACCGCACCATCGCCTTGGTTGGTGCGCTCTGGAGAGAGGGGCTGATTCTCGGCGAGTTGAACAATATCAGTCTGGGCCGGCCGGATCAGGCGCTCCCATTGCTGCGCAACGCCTACGCACTCTCAAAAGAACTGGCCCGCCGCGATGCGCACGATTACACGAGCCGCTCCTACGCTTCGATGGCTGGCCGCGAACTGGGCGACGTCTTGCGGGACTCCGATCCGGCGGCGGCTCTTGCTGTCTATGAGGAAACTCGGCAGATCCTGGCTGAAGTGCAAGGGCACCCAAAGGCGCGCCTGGATGAAGTCTGGCTGCTCACTGGATCTTCCTACGCGCTGCGGCGGCTCAGCAGGATTGAGGAAGCCGCCCGCAGGGTGAAAGAGGCGTTTGCGGTTCTTGAGGCGCAGAAACTGCATCCTGCAGACAACGTGGAACTTGGTGAGGAACCGGACGCGGCCTTGCGGGCGCTGGCTGACCACTATGCGGCCACGGGGAATTCCGAGGGCGCGATCCAGGTGTATGAGGAACTCCACGCCAAAGTGCTCGCCTCCAACCCGCAACCGCTCACTGACCTGCGCCACGCCAACGGTTTGTCTCGAATCTACCGGGATCTCGGAGCCCTTTACCGGATTACGAACCGCCAGGACCGGGCTGCAGACTTGGGAGCCCAACGGCTGAGGCTTTGGGACTACTGGAGCACGCGACTGCCCCGGAATCCCTTTGTGCAGCACCAGCTCGCGCAAGCACAGCAGGACAGGCGGGCCCGATAACGCCCCAAGGTTTACAAATCTTCTTTTGCGATTCCTTGCGAAATTCCCTCTCGTTTGACGCTCTCCTCATTGAAAGCAGTGGACGGATTCTCGGGGTAATTCCTCCGCCAGAAACGCCGGACTTTCAGAAATGAGGAAAACAATGATTGACAGAAAACACACATCTATCACGAGGTTCTTTGCGGGAATGGGCCTGGTGGCCGCCTTCGTAGCAGGGAATCCATTGGTTGCAGCACAAAAGACCTGGATCGTCCGCTCCGTTGCGGATCATGGGGTGCCGCCACCGCCCGGTGCTGCGGATTCGAAAGACGAACTCGCCTGGGTCAAGGCAGTATCGTCAGGCAGCGCGCCTGTTCTTGAAGAACAGATCCGTTATTGGGATGCAGGACCGCCTGCTTATCGCTGGATGGAGATCGTCGCACAGCGGCAGCTCACGGGAAAACCGCTGGGGGCTTCCCCCTTCCGGTCTTACGCATACGTAGCGATGGCCATTCATGACGCGACTGTGCTGGCGTGGCAAGCCAAACAGGAATACCAACGGCCGCGCCCGTCTCAGGCTGACCCCAGCATCCAGCCCCGCGTGCCCGTCCCTGCAGGCTTCTCGTACCCTTCCGACTATGCCGCCGCCGCGGAGGCGGCTGCCGCGGTGCTGGCCTACCTGGCCCCGTCGGAGGCCACTCATTTCAAGCACCTCGCCGAAGAAGCCGGCAAATCACGGCTCTTCGCCGGAGTGGAATCCCCCTCGGATTACCTCGCAGGGGCCGCACTGGGACAGCGGGTAGCCCAGGAAGCCATTGCCCGCGCAAAAGCCGACGGGTCCGACTTGCCTTGGACTGGTTCCGTGCCCTCCGGGTCCTGCAACTGGACAGGCGCGACCCCTCTCAATGTGGCCGCCGCGAGCTGGAAGCCGATTCTGCTTTCCTCGCCGTCGGAATTCCGTCCTCCCGCACCACCAGCTTGTAGCTCGGCTGAGGCGCAGGCCGAACTCGCTCTGGTGAAGAACTTTCCACGTGGGTTGACGGGCGCTAATTTAATGACCAACGCCCGCGCCTTCTACTGGCAAACGCCGGAAGGAATCTTCCCTTGGGCGTTCTTTCAACTCAACCAATGGGTTTTGGAGGATAAATTGGACGCCGTCAGGGCCGCCCATGCTTATGCCTTGGTTGGCGCCGCGGGATACGATGCCTTCATCGCCAGCCAGGACGCAAAATACGCCTACTGGTATCCCCGTCCGGCCCAGATGGACCCCGGCCTGATTCCACTGTTCCCTGCGCCGGCGCACCCATCGTACCCATCCAACCACTCAACTTTTTCCGCCGCCCGCGCAGAAGTGCTGGCTTACCTTTTCCCCCATCGTGCTGCATCTATCCGCGCTTTGGCCAAGGAAGCGGGAGATTCGCGCATCTGGGCCGGCATCCATTTTGAGATGGACAACCGAGCGGGCGTGGAACTTGGCATGAATATCGCACAGAAATACATTGCCTGGGATCAAGCTCGAAATTCGGGCGAATAGATGGCGGGCCAGATGCTGCAGTGTACCTTGCGGCATGTGGCCCCCCCTCCCGCACGCCTTCCCCGCTGTTGCGGGGCAGCGAAGAGGCCGTGCGGCAGCGGTTCGGTGGCCGCGTGCTACGATTCCACGCCACTCGCCTGTCCATCCCGTTCGAATACCCGTTCCCTCCTAAGGCGGTGCTCCAGTTCTTTCGCAAGAACTACGGTCTGATGGCCCGGGCTTTTGATTCCCTGGAGGTGCCGGAGCGCGCGGCATTGTGGAAAGAACTGCTGGTTCTCTTCACAGCCTGCAATCTTTGCTCTTGCGGATACACACGATTCGAATCCGAATACCTGGAGGTGATCGCGATTAGCGGCTAGAGTGGCCGGATCTCCTCACGCGCCGGATCGAAATTGATCCGGCGCTTTTGCACATAAGCGATGTTGCCGAGATGCGAAGCCTGGGCGCTGCGGTGGCCAATGTACACGTCGCCGTTCGGCAGAGTGCGGCTGCGGCAGCAGGCCAGAAAATTCTCCACGTGGTCGATGGTCTGGTCGCGCTGCGACTTGACGGTCACAGGTTCAGCGCCCCGCCCCGCGGGTGTGAAGGTGAAATGGCTGCGCGTGATGAAAAGCTTGCCTTGGGTGCCGCAGATCTCCACGCCTGCACCGGTAATGCCGGGGGCAAGAGTAGCCTCGAACGTGGCAGTCCAGCCGGTGGGGTATTCCAGCAGACAGCAGATGGTGTCGGGCGCGGTGCGGCCATCCTGGTAGTGATACACGCCCCCGGAGGCCACGGCGGCGGTCGGGTTGTCTTCGTCGAGCATCATGTGGACGACGTCGATCCAGTGCGTGAACAGATCGGTGATTTGGCCCCCGCCGTACTCCAGGTAGGCACGGAAATTCCAGTATTGCTGCGGATCGTAGTCCCGCCATTTCACTCTCCCCAGGTAGCGCGCCCAGTCGAGATTTGAGGGCTGCGTGGCCATACGCGGCGGCGCCTTCATCAGGTGGGCGCCGTTGCCGTGCCACCAGGTGCGCGCCAGAGAGATCTTGCCCAGCTTTTTTGTCTTGAAATACTCTTCCTTGGCTTGCAGGTAGATCTGCCCGGAACGCTGCTGCATGCCCACCTGGCAGATGCGGTTGTTCACGCGCGCGGCCTTGACAATGGCCGGCCCTTCTTCAATCGTCAGCGTGAGCGGCTTTTCGACGTACACGTCCTTGCCTGCGTGGAGGGCGTCGATCGTGGTTTCCGCGTGCCAGTGGTCCGGCGTGGCGATGAGGACGGCATCGAGTTCGCTGGATTCGAGAAGCTTGCGATGATCGCTGAAGCCCTTGGCGCCCGGCGCCTTGGACTGCGCCTGGTCGACGCGCTCCGCAAATACGTCGCAAACGGCTGTCACGTCCACTTGCCCGGTCTTCTGAAACGTGCCCATCACTCCTTGGCCGCGCCCGCCCGCGCCGATCAGGCCCAGCCGCACCCGGCCGTTCGCGCCGAGGATCCGCTGATAAGAAGAAGCCGCCATGGCCGTGGCGCTGGATTGCATGAACCGCCTGCGAAGCATGCCGCGATTCTATCAATGGGATAGAATCACCGCACGATGAGACTCCTGGCACTCAAACTCCTGGCTCTGTTCATGGCGGCTGGGCTGTTGCAGGCGCAGCCCGATGCGATCCGCGAGAAGATGCTGCGCCTCATTGGCGGTTTGCCGGAAGAGCGCACGCCGCTGCGGGCCCGCATTACGAGAACGTTCGAGCGTCCAGGTTACCGCGTGGAAAACATCGTCTTCGAAAGTCTGCCCGGCTTCTGGGTGACCGGGAATCTTTACGTGCCAACCACCGGCAGGGGTCCGTTTCCCGCAGTGCTGGGCACGGCCGGGCACAGCGATGTGGGAAAGTCCTATGCGGTCTACCAGCATGTGTGGATCTCACTGGCGCGGCGCGGCTACGTGGTGTTCGCCATCGATCCCGTGGGCCAGGGCGAGCGCCTTGAGTACGTGGATTCCAAGACGGGCAAGTCCCGCCTCGGCGCCGGTGTGAATGAGCACATCCATGCGGGACTGCAATGCCTGCTGACCGGCACCTCCATTGCCCGCTATTTCGTCTGGGATGGAATCCGCGCCGTGGATTACCTGATGACGCGGCCGGAAGTGGACCCCGCGCGTCTTGGCGTGGCGGGCAATTCCGGGGGCGGCACGCAGGCGGCCTATCTTGGCGTGTTTGAGCCGGCGCTGAAGGCGGTGGTTTCTGCTTGTTACATGACGCGTTGGAAAGAACTGCTGGCCGGGCCTGGGCCGCAGGACGCCGAGCAGGTGTTCCCCGGCTTTCTGGCCGAAGGCCTCGACTTCGTCGACTTCATCCGAGCCCGCGGGCCGAAGCCGTTCCTGATCGCCAGCGCGATTCGGGACTTCTTCCCGATTGCCGGCGCGCGCGCTACCTATGACCTTGCCCGCAATCTGCCCGGCGTGGAGATGGTGGAGGTGGACGCGGAACACGGTTGGGGGCAGCCGCTGCGGGAAGGCACCTACCGGTTTCTGGATAAGTACCTGCGCGGCGTGACGGACAGTCCTCCGGAAATGCCTCTGCAACCAGAGCCTGAGGACAACCTGCGCGTGCTTTCGGGAGCCCGTTCGCCGCAGACGGTGTTTACGCTCAACCGGGCGCTGGCGGCGAAGGTCTATCCGCAACGCGCCGCCCTGCGCGCCAGGTCCGATGCGGATTTGCGCGATATTGTGCGCAAGCGGCTGAACGTGCCTGCCGTCAAGAAGACGCCGCGGAAGGGCAAACCCGGTGCCCAACCTGCCCTGCTGGCGATCGGGATTCCGGATGCTGAGTTGGAGAAGTACCGGCAGGAGGGTTATGTGGTGCGCCGCTTCGATCCGCCGCAATATCCCGCGGGGCGCGGCGGATACACCGGAGCCTACCAGGCGGCAGCGCGCGAGTGGTTGTACGGGCGAACGCTGCTGGGGAACCTGGTGGGCGAGTTGACCGGAGTCCTGTCCCAACTCGCGGCCACCCCGGCAGTGGACCCCAAGCGCATCACCATCTGGGGCCGCGGCAACCACGCGGTGACCGCGAAACTCCTGGCGGCGCTCGAGGCGCCGGTAGAGAAAGTCATCGCGGAAAACGGCCCTGAAAGCTGGTACGCCTTCACGCAGAATTCGGACCACCAGAACCTCGCGGAGATCGTCGTGCCCGGCGTACTACTGGACTTCGATCTGCCCGATTTGGCCAGGCTGCTGCCGTAAGCTGGGATCTGATATCAATAGGGCTGCTATGCCCATCACCCGCCGTGCCTTTGCCGGCGCTGCCAGCGCCGGGATTCTCGTGCGGGGCGCCCAGGCGCCCAAGCCAAACATTCTGTGGATCACTTGCGAAGACATGGGACCGCAGATGGGATGCTACGGGGACCGTTACGCCACTACGCCGGTCCTGGACAAGCTGGCCGCCCAGTCGCTGCGTTATGACGTCGCGTGGTCGAACGCGCCAGTATGCGCACCGGCGCGCACGGCCATCATCAGCGGGATGTACCCGCCGTCCACCGGCTCCGAGCATATGCGCAGCATGACGCGCCTGCCGGAAGGGATGCTGATGTACCCCTGCTATCTCCGCCAGGCGGGCTACCACGTAACCAATAACAACAAAGAAGATTACAACCTCGACTACACCGGAGGCAGCCAGAGTGCCGTGTGGCACGACTCCAGCCCGAAAGCGCACTGGCGGCAGCGCGGGAAGGACCAGCCCTTTTTCTCGATATTCAACTTCACCACCACACACGAAAGTCAGATCCGGCGCCGTCCGCACACGCTCGTGCACGACCCGGCGGGCGCGCGCGTGCCGGCCTATCATCCGGATACGCCCGAAGTGCGGCGCGACTGGGCCCAGTATTACGACAACATCACTACCATGGACGGCCAGGCCGGACAGGTGCTGAAGGAACTGGAGTCCGATGGCCTGCTGAACGATACCATCGTCTTCTTCTATGGTGACCACGGCCCCGGCATGCCGCGTTGCAAACGCTGGCCTTACGATTCGGGTCTGCGTGTGCCCTTGCTCGTCCACATTCCAGAGAAGTTCCAGCCGCTGGCGCCCAAAGAATACCGGGCCGGTACGGCGACACGCCGCATGGTCGGGTTTGTGGATCTCGCACCCACGGTGTTGAGTCTGGCTGGCGTGCGCCCGCCGTCCCACATGCAGGGGCACGCCTTTCTTGGGGCGCACGAAGCCCCCGCCCAACCGTACCTCTACGGCTTCCGCGGCCGCATGGACGAGCGCTACGACTGCGTGCGCAGCATCCGTGACGGCCGGTTCATCTACATCCGCAACTACAACCCCCACGAGATCTACGGCCAGCACATTGCCTACATGTTCGAAATGCCCACGGCGCAGGTGTGGAAACGGCTGTTTGACGAGGGCAAACTGAACGGGGCGCAGGCCCGGTTCTGGAAAGAAAAAGAGCCTGAAGAGTTATATGACTTGCAGTCCGATCCCGATGAGGTGAACAATCTGGCGGGGCGGCCCGAATTTGCGGCTGTGCAGCGGCGTCTGCACCAGGCGTTGAACCAACACACGCTGCGCATCCGCGACGTGGGGCTGCTCCCTGAAGATCAGATCCATTCCCGCGCCGGGAAAGATGCGCCCTACACCATGGGCCAGGATGCGAAGCGGTATCCGGCAGAGCGGATCCTGGCTGCGGCGGAAACGGCATCCATGCGCCGGCCGGCGGATGTGCCCAAACTGCAGGCCTGCTTGAAAGATGCTGATAGCGGCGTGCGCTACTGGGGCGCGCTCGGATTGCTGATGCAGGCCCGCAAGGCTGAACTGGCGGGCGCTCTCAACGACCCTGCGCCTGCTGTGAAAATTGTCGCCGCCGAGGCGCTCGGCCGCTTCGGCGATGAATCGGACCTCAAGCGAGCCATGGAAACGCTGGTGGCTCTGGCGCCCGCGGACAAAAATGGCGCCTACGTCTCGATGCAGGCGTTGAATGCCGTGGAGGCCATCGGGGCAAAGGCCAACCCGTGGAAACCGCAACTGGCCAACATCGCCACCAATGATCCTAATGCGCCCACGCGCCCAAACGACTACGTGCACCGGATGCTGAAGCAGCTTCTCGAGCAGAATTGATCAGCGGCGCAAGGCCGGAATGCGGATGAGCACGAACGCCAGGCCCGCGAACGCGGCCAGCGAAAGCCAACCTCCCCAGGATTCGTAAAGCGGGAAGTGCCCCAGCGATTGAACGCCCGCTACGAAGAGGACGGCCAGCAGAATGCCGGTAATCGCCTCGCCGGCGATGAGGCCTGAGGCCAGCAGGGTGCCCGCCTCCTCGGCGCGTTTCCGCGGCTCTTCCTCCCGGCTTGCCAGGTAGCGCGCGGCTGCCCACTGGATCACGCCTCCGGTGAAAATCGCCGAACTCGTGTCAAAGGGCAGGTACATGCCCACGGCGATCAGCATCATGGCCCGCGCCCCGCATAGCAGCAGTGCAACGGCGAAGGCCGCTCCGATGGCCAGCAGCCCCCAGGCCATGTCGCCACTCACCATGCCTTTGGAAAGCTGGGCCATCAGCCCGGCCTGCGGCGCTGGCAGCGCCCTTCCGCCGATGCCGCCCGTGGCGAGGTTCGCCTCATGCAAAGCCAGAATGGGCAGCATCAGGAAGAGCGAAAGCAGCACCACCGCCACGATCTCGACCACCTGCATCTTCCAGGGAGTGCCGCCTAGCAGGTGGCCCGCTTTCAAATCTTGAATCAGCGACCCCGAAACAGAAACAGCCACGGCCACCACCGCCGCAACGCCGAGGACAGCCGCCACGCCGGCCGCGCCGGTCATGCCCATCGCCAGCATCAGCATCGCTGCCAGGACGAGGGCGGAAAGCGTGAGCCCGGAGAGGGGTTGATTGGAACTGCCCACCAGGCCCACCAGGTAGCCTCCGACCGCCGAGAGAAGGAAACCGGCCCCGCCCATGACCACCGCTGTGGCCAGCGCAGCGGCCAGGCTGCCGGTGAATCTCCAGTAAATGAATGTGACGGGTAGCAGCAAGGCAGCCAGCGCGGCCAGGATCGTGCTGATGGGCAGATCCTTCTCCGTTCTTTCCACCGAAGCACGCGCACCCCGCCGGGAGGCCGCCAGCGCGCCCCGCAGCGACGCTGCAATGGAACCGCGCATCGAAAACATCGTGTTCGCTGCGCCCACCAGCATCATGCCCACCGCAATCGGCCGCACGACGTTGTACCAGAGCGTATAGGCCGCCACATCATTGGAGGCCCCCCCGAGCCGCGCCGGCAAATCCGGATCAAAAAACAACAGCAGCGGAATCAATACCCACCAGGCCAAGACTCCGCCGGCCACGTTGATGGACGCGTATTTCGGCCCAATGATGAAGCCGATGCCCAGCAGCGCCGGCGAGAGGGCCGGAGTGCTCCAGACGATGCCGCCCCGGTGCGCCACCTGCCCGATTGCCTGCTTGCTGAAATCGAAATGCCGTACTACGCTGCCGGGGAAGGCCAGAAATCCTTCCGTGAACTCCCGGAAAACCTGTACCCCTTTCTCACTCTTCAGAATCTGAATCAGCGCGCCCAGGCCCATGCCGCCGAAAATCAGGCGCGGGGCGTCGCCCGCGTCTTGTCCCGCTTTGACGATCTCGTAGCTGGCCACGCTTTCCGGAAACGGCAGTCCGGCTTCCACGCACAGCGCCCGGCGCAGCAGGATGATGAAGAAAATGCCCGCCAGCCCGCCTGCCAGAAGAATCAGCGTCGCTTCCCAGTAGTGTTCACGCAGGCTGCTCCATAACCTTTGCCCGTCGATCTCCACCAGCAGAAAAGCAGGCATGGTGAAGATGGCGCCGGCCACCAGGGCCTCGCCCACGCTGGCGGCGGTGCGCGCAATGTTCTGCTCAAGGATGCCGCCGCGTAACGCCGGCAGCCGGAATAGTGCCATGGCGATGACAGCAGCGGGGATGGTGGCCGCCACCGTCTGCCCCGCCTTCATCCCCAAGTACGCATTGGCCGAACCGAAGACAAAGGCCAGGAACAGGCCCAGCGCGATGGCCTTGACCGAAAGCTCCCGCTCGTTCACTGCAGCCGCTCCGCAATCAGGCTGCGGATGGTCTGCTGCACTTCCTCCGGTGGTTTCTCGCCATTGATCTTCCAGATGTCGGCCTCGGGGTAGGTGGCCTGCGCGGTGGCGAGTTGGAACTTGTATTGGGACAGCAAAGCTTCAAATTGCTTGGGGTCAAGGCCCTGCTTCTTCGCCCGCTCACGGGCGACTTCATCGCGAACGTCGATTTGAACGATAACCGGCCGCGGCAAACCTTTCGACTCCAGCAGCCGGTTGAGCGCCTCGGCCTGCTTGCGGGTCTCCGGGTAGCCGTCCAGCACCAGACCGCGCCGCTGGTGCTCTTCGGTCAGGCGCCGTTCCAAGGCACGAATCATGCCGGCCTCGTCGCGCCCTTCCTTGCGTAGCTCTACGTCGGAGATAACCGGCATCGGGTACCGTTTCACCAGGAGTTCTGTCTGCGTGGATTTGCCGCTCGCCGGCGGGCCGATGAGCACCAGCACCAGTGGTGGGCGGCTCTGCCCCCAAACCATGCCGAGACTGACGAATAAGAAAACGAGCCGGGTCATGCGTGCGTCTCTTCAGATAGAGGGAACGCCCGCCCGCCTTTGGGGCGGCGGGCCACCATGGATGGCAGTCTAGCAGGAACTGGGCAATGCGCTTTCTTCCGTTTGGCTTGGCATGGATGCTTCTCGCCGGCTGCAACCGGACGGCTGACCGGCCTGCGCCGCCGCCCGGCCGTCCCCCCGGGCCGCCGCCCGCCGCCCTTCTTACGCCCATCGCCCGGGTCCCCAGCAACCTGCCTTCTGTGCTGAAACCCGGGGAGTACTTCTGGGTGCCCGACGCCTCCCCCGCCGGACCCACAGTGCTGGTGGTCAGCCTGCCGGAGCAGCGTGCCTATGTCTATCGCAACGGCGTGGCCATCGGAGTAAGCACTGTCAGTACAGGCAAGCGCGGCCATCGCACGCCCACTGGCGTCTTCACCATCCTGCAGAAGAAGGAGCGGCACATTTCGAATATCTATCACTCGCCCATGCCGTATATGCAGCGTCTCACTTGGTCGGGCATCGCCCTGCATGCGGGTGCGCTGCCTGGCTACCCGGCTTCGCACGGCTGCGTGCGGCTGCCCCTTGAGTTCGCCCGCAAGATATTCTCGACCACGGACCGAGGCACAACGGTGATCATTTCCGACTACGACGCTTTCCCCAACGAGGTGGTGTATCCGGGTCTTCTCGCGCCAGTGAGCGAACCCGGCGAGCCGCTGGCGCCGGGCGAGTTCGTCTGGGAGCCGGAGAAAGCCCCGGAAGGCCCGGTGACCGTGCTGCTCAGCCGCCCGGACCGGACCATCTACGTTTTCCGGAATGGAGTTCAAATCGCCCGGGCCCGCGTCAGCATTCGCAGGCCGCTGGAGCCACTCGGTGACGTGGTGTTCACAGTCCTCGAAGGGAAGTCCACCGAACCGAGCCCCCTGGCGCCCGGCCAGCCTCAACTGCGCTGGATGGCTGTAGGCTTATCCGACGAGGTGGCCGCCATTCTGCGCGAAGACATCTATCGCCGTGTCATGGTGCCACCGGAGTTTGCCCGCCGCGTGTACGATTTGCTCACGCCCGGCGTGACGGTTGTGGTGACCGATCTCCCCTCCACGCGGGAAACGCGTTCGAAGCAAGACTTCACAGTAATGACCGCCGACGCGGGCACGGAGCAGCCCGCCCCAGGCGCCAAACCGCAGGGCTGAGAATCGCGGCCTACACTGCCCAGTCGTGCGCGGCGGGCGATGGCTCTTGACGGGATTCGAGTTTGCCCACCACTACCTGCGCCGCATCCAGCATGGCAACCCAACTGGCCGTGATGATATTGCCGGACACTCCAGCCGTACAGAACACCTGCTCCCGCCAGCTCCATTCCAGCGTCACCCGCCCGAGCGCGGCTGTTCCCCGGTGCTCCTCCAGGACACGCAGGTTGTACTGCAGCAGCTTTAGTTCCTCGATTTCCGGCCAGACCGGAGCCAGGCACTTGCGCAGTGCCCGGTCGAGCGCATTCAGCGGGCCTTCCGCTTCGCAAGTAGCGGACAGGGCCGCGCCGCGAACCTCCACGGTGACCGACGCCTGCGTCTGCGTGCGGTTCTGGCCGGCGATGCGCGTGGAAACCTCCATGCTCAGCACACGGAATGGTGTGAAGTCGGGCGCCGCCCCTTCCCGGAACAGCACCGTCTCCGGACCTAAGCCACGGCCGGACAGCCGTGCCCTTCGCCCTACCCATGGCTGGTCCGCCCGCTCCGGCGCCCCGCCAGCCTCCGCGACGAAACGCGACAGTTCGCCGAGTTTGGCCAGGCGCTCCCGCCCCACGGCCTCGTGCCCTAGCCGGAGCTCCAGCGTCGCAATGACGGCGATCAAGTCAGCCAGTCCGCAGCCCTCACCATAGCCGTTCACGCTGCCTTGCACGTGCGTGAAGCCTTCCTGTACGGCGGCCAGCGTATTCGCCACCGCCAGGCCCATGTCGTTGTGGGCGTGAATCCCCAAAGTGCCAGGAATTGCCCGACGGACTTCACTGCAGACGTTGGCCAGGCGCACAGTATCGGTCTGGCCGAGCGTATCGCAGAGGCAGATCACCTCCGCTCCCGCTTCTTTGGCGGCGGACAAGAAACGCAATGCATCGCCGGGCTCTGCCGCGTAAGCCTCAAAGAAATGCGAGGCGTCGAAGATGACCTCGCGCCCGCGCGAGTATAGATACTCGACTGTCTCGGCGGCGCGGGCGATCAGTTGCCGGTCCTCCCGCAGTTCCAGGCAGTTGGCGCTCACCGCAATCACCCGCGCCTCGGAATCCAGCAAGGCGCGCACCTGCGGATCCTCGGCCACCGGATGCGACCGGTGCCGCACGAATCCAAAGGCCACCAGGCGGGCGTGGCTCAAGGTCAGGTGCCGGCTTTCCCGGAAGAACTGGGCATCCTTCGGGTTCGAGCCGGGCGCACCCGCCTCAATCAGGTCGATGCCGAACTCGTCCAGCTTCTGGCACACCCGCTGCTTCGACTCGACGGTGAAATAGACCTGGTGTCCCTGCTCGCCATCGCGAAGCGAGGTGTCGAGAATCGAGATGCGCATCCTGCCCTCCTTACACGCCCGCGTGTGCGGGTTGATAAACCGGCTCCAACCAGTGCTGATAGGCCGCCAGGTGGCCCCGTGTGGCCAGTTCGTAGAGTTCTTTCAGGCGGAGACTCACCGGCCCCAACTCCCCAGTCCCGACAGGCCGATGATCCACCATTGTAATCGGTCCCAGTTCCACGGCCGTGCCGGTAAAGAACAGTTCGTCACAAACGTAAAGTTCACTACGGTCGATGCTGCGCTCCACAACTTCGATCTTCAGTTCCCGGCGCGCCAGGTCCATGACGCACGCCCGTGTGATGCCCTCCAGAATATTGTCGGTGGCGGGAGGCGTCACCAGCTTTCCGCCCCGCACCATGAAGAGATTGCACGTGGCGCCCTCGGCCACATGCCCGCTTTCGGTCAGAAAGATGGCCTCGTCGAATCCGTTGCGGCGCGCCTCGTCGCTTGCCAGGGCGCTGTTGACGTAGGCGCCGCAGATCTTGGCGCGCCCCGGAATGGCGTTGTCTTCCACGCGCCGCCAGCTCACCACGCCCGCGTGCAGCCCCTTCCGGCTGTCAAGATAGGCGCCGAACGGAATCGCAATCAGGCTGAAGGCGTCCTCGTCGTCGGGATTCACTCCCACCCGCTCCGCGCTCTTGTACGCCAGCGGACGGAGGTACACGTTGGTTTCGAAACGGTTGCGGCGGCAGAGTTCCTGGGCCAGGTGTGTGAGTTCGCGGGCTGTGGGCTGCACCTGGATCCGCAGGATGCCGCAGTTCCGCTTCCACCGGGCAAAGTGTTCTTCCGCCCGCAACAGGAACAGATCCCGGTGCTCCGGCGACCAGTAGGCGCGGATACCTTCAAATACACCCGTCCCGTAGTGCAGAGCGTGCGTCAGGATACTGACCTTGGCCTCCGCCAGGGGTACGAAGCGCCCATCGAAATAGACAACCGTATTGACGTCCGGCTTAGCAGACTTCATGGCAGAGAACCTCCTTCAGCGCGCCGTGGCCCACTTCCAGCGCCTTGCGATCCAGCGCCAGCCAGCGCTCGGTCTTCACGTGCTTGCGGAGAGCGGCGTCTACCGCTTCTGATTCCAGCAATTGCGTTGCCTCCAGCAGGGCGCCCAGCATCACCACATTGCCCACGCGCGCGTCCCCGATCTGGTCGGCGAGTTTGGCGAATGGCAGCACCGCATAGTGCAGGTCCGGACGGGCAGTGACACGGGCAGGCAGAGCATCGCCGTTGTAGAACACCCACCCGCCCGGCTGGACGGAATCGTGGAACTTTTCCAGCGACGGTTCGTTCAGGGCCAGCAAAACGTTCGGTTGGGCTATCATCGGCGAGTCCACCGGCGTAGACGATAGGCGCACATGGCAGTTGGAAGTGCCGGAACGCATCTCCGGGCCGTACGACGGCAGCCAGGAAACCTCGAGGTTCTCGATCAGCCCGGCTTCCGCCAGGATCTCGCCCAGCATCAGCACGCCCTGGCCGCCGAAGCCGGCGATCTTGATCTGCCAGTCCACTGGTTGGGAGGAGTGCCGCACCACCTTCTCATCGGCGGCGATGTCGATATCGAGCAGGGCGGGCAGCGATTCCACGGGCGGGGCGGCCGGCCGCGCCGGACGCGGCGCCACCTCCTTGGTCCGGTCCTTGTAGACGCCCGGCGGGAACTGCCGGGTGAGTTCCTCGCGGACGCGCGCCTGGGCTTCGGTAGGTTTCAGCTTCCAAATGGTGGGGCAGGGAGAGAGGATCTCCACCAGGGAAAACCCGAGGCCGCGCGCCTGGATGTCCAGCGCCTTCCGGATGGCCCGTCCCGCCGCCAGAATCTGCTTGCTGTTGCCAAGCGCCACACGCTCCAGGTAAACGGGCGCTTCCAGCGTCGAAAGCAACTCGCAAACCCGCAGGGGATAGCCATCGTTGTACGGGTCGCGCCCCAGCGGACTGGTGGTGCTGCGCTGGCCGATCAGCGTGGTGGGCGCCATCTGCCCGCCCGTCATCCCGTAAATCGAATTGTTGATGAAAAAGACGGTAATGGGCTCTCCGCGGTTGGCGGCGTGCAGGATCTCCGCCGATCCGATTGCCGCCAGGTCGCCGTCCCCCTGGTAGCTGATGACAATGGAATCCGGACGGCTGCGCTTGACGCCCGTGGCCACCGCCGGAGCGCGTCCGTGTGCGGCCTGCACGTTGCCCACATCGAAGTAGTAGTAAGCGAAGACGCTGCATCCTACGGGGCTCACGAAGATCACGCGGTCCTGCAGCTTCAATTCGTCAATCGCCTGCGCGATCAGTTTGTGGGCGATGCCATGGCCGCAGCCCGGGCAATAGTGCGTGTGTGTCTTCAGCTCGCCCTTACGTTCAAACTCGCCGTAGAAACAATCTGCGCGTTCCTGCACCACACGGAAGTCAGCCATGAAGCACCTCCTCGCCCACCAACACCGGCATTGCGCGCCGGGCGATCTCTTTCACAAACCGGAAGACCTCCTCCGTGGACGGCGCGTTGCCGCCCATCCGCCCGTAAAACTCCACCGGGCATTGGCCCTCGAGCGCCAGCCGGACATCCTCGATCATCTGGCCCGTGCTCATCTCGACACAGGCGAATACCTGCGCCGTCCTCGCCAGTTTTCGGATGGCCTGCGAGGGGAAGGGGTACAGCGTAATGGGCCGCAGCAGCCCCACCTTCATGCCCTCGGCCCGGGCTTTGGTCACCACCGACTTGAGGATGCGGGCGACAATGCCGTAACCCATCAGCACCACCTCTGCCCCCTCTGTGTGGAACTGCTCAAAGCGGACGGCCTCCCGCTCAGCCCGCTTGTATTTCGCCTCCAGCTTCCGGACGTGCTGCTCCAACCGGTCGGGCTCCAGGTGGATGGAGGAGACGAGGTTCTGCCGCGTAGCCGCCGTGCCGGTAACCGCCCAGGGTTTATCCTCCGGCTGGCGGGCGCATCCGGCGAACTCCACGGGCTCCATCATCTGGCCGATGAACCCGTCAGCCATCACCATCACGGGATTGCGGTATTCGTCCGCCAGGTCGAAGGCCAGGGCGGTCAGATCCGCCATCTCCTGGGCGCAATCGGGCGCCAGCACCAGCGTGCGGTAGCAGCCGTGGCCTCCGTTTTTCACCACCTGAAAGTAGTCGCTCTGCTCGGGCGCAATGTTGCCCAAACCTGGGCCGCCCCGTGTGATGTCTGCCACCACGCACGGCAATTCGGCCCCTGCCAGGTAGCTGAGGCCTTCCTGCATCAGGCTGATGCCAGGGCCGCTCGACGCGGTCATCACCCGTACCCCGGCCGCCGCGCTGCCGTAAACCATGTTGATGGCCGCTACTTCGCTTTCGGCCTGCACAAACACGCCGCCGGCGCGCGGCAGGTAGTAAGCCGCCGCCTCGGCGATCTCGCTCGCCGGCGTGATGGGATAGCCGTAGTATGCCCGGCAGCCTGCCAGCACGGCGCTCTTGACGATCGCCTCGTTGCCCTTGATCAATTGCTTTGCCATGGTCCCCCCCTTCAGGCAGCCGTCTGCACGGCCTTGAACACGCGGATCGCCCCGGGCTCCGGACAGGCGTAGAAGCACAGCCCGCAGCCGTTGCACCCGTGACCTTGATAAACGGCCGGGTGATAACCGAAACGGTTTAGCTCCGGCGCCAGGGCCAGCACTTTCTGAATGCAGGCCTCCACGCAGAGCCCGCAGCCCTTGCACTCCTCGCGATCAATAGTGACGTAGCCTTTCTCCGCCATCGCTCCCTCTCCTCAGGAAATTGCCGCCGGTTTCGGCTGCAGGTAGTTCGCCCGCACGGCGAAGTCTTCCAGTGCGGCACGGAATTTAGGATGCGCAATGGAAATCAGCGCCTCCGCCCTTTGCCGCAGGTTCTTCCCGTGCAAATAAGCCACGCCGAACTCGGTCACTACATAGTGAACGTCGGCGCGCGAAGTGACCACTCCGGAACCCGGGTCCAGCACAGGGACAATCCGGGAAACCGTATCGTTCTTGGCGGTGGCCGGCAGCGCAATGATCGGTTTGCCCCCGCGCGACCGGGCCGCCCCCCGCACAAAGTCCACCTGTCCGCCCACGCCGCTGTATGGCTTCGTCCCGAGGGAATCCGCCACCACCTGGCCGGTCAGGTCCACCTGCAAGGCGGAATTGATGGCCACCATGCGATCGTTCTGAGCAATCAGGAACGGGTCATTCACATAACGCGTGCGGCCGAATTCGAACAGCGCGCTCTCATGCAGAAACTCAAACAGCCGCCTGGTGCCTAACACGAATCCAATCAGAGACTTGCCGCGGTGTATCGGCTTGCGGCGGTTGTTGATCACCCCCGCCTCGATCAGATCGATGACCCCGTCCGACACCATCTCGCTGTGAATTCCAAGGTCCCGGTGATTCTTCAGGCGGTACAGCACGGCATCCGGAATCCCGCCGATACCCAGTTGCAGGCAAGCCCCGTCTTCGATCAAACCCGCCACGTTTTCCGCAATCCGCTCCTGAATGCCGCTGGGCGCCTCAAATTGAATCTCCTCCAGCGGCCGGGCCGTCTCCACAATCGCGCTCACTTGCGAAACGTGCAGGAACGTGTCGCCCATCGTGCGCGGCATCCGGCTGTCCACTTCCACAATCACCTCGCGGGCGCACTCGGCGGCGGTCAGGCTGCAATCCACCCCTACGCCCAGCGAGAAATAGCCCTGAGCATCGGGCGGGCTCACCGTCAACAAAACCACGTCCAGCGGAAGCTGGTTCGACGTGATCAAATCCTCGATCTCGTGCAGGAAGATGGGCACATAATCAGCGCGCCCGGCGCAGACAGCCTCGCGCACGTTCCCGCCCAGGAACAGACCATTGTGCCGGAAACTGCCCTGGAACTCCGGGCGGCAGTAGCGGGCCCGCCCAAGCGTCAACATGTGCGCAAGTTCCACATTTTCAAGTTCATGGGCGCGGTCGGTCAACGCCTCCACCAGCGTCTCCGGCGTGCCGCACCCGGGATGAATCCACACCCGGTCGCCGCTACGCACCAGGCGGACCGCCTCCTCCGCGCTCCTCAACTTGGCCCGGTATTGATCAATCCATCTCATCAAGCACCACCTCGACGTGGGTTCTATCTATTAGTCCCCGCTATAAGTCTATAAACTCGGAGAAAAAATGTAAAGAGAGAAACAGGGGTGAAACCCGTTTTTAGGGGCTCTCCTGTCGGCGCCTCCCGCGCCGGCGCGAACCATACGCACCGTGCCGGACCCTCCCCCTGGCTATATACTGCTGATGATGTTACCGGCAGTTTTCGCTCTCTTTCTCCTGAGTGCGGACGGTGAACTCCGCACTCCCAGGCCCGCGTCCGCCCCGCGTCTCAACAATCCGCTCGTCTACGGCGTCCACCCCGGCAAGCCCTTCCTCTACCGCATCCCCTGCACCGGAGAGCGCCCCATTGCATTTGCCGCCCGGAACCTCCCGCGCGGCATCTTCCTCGATACGCAGACCGGCATCCTCCGCGGCACGGCCCCCGCCCAACCCGGCGAATACCTCATCCGCCTCGAAGCCAGGAACCGCCTGGGCCGTTCCACGCGTGAATTCCGGCTGAAAGTCGGCGGCACCCTCGCTCTCACTCCGCCGATGGGCTGGAACCATTGGTATACGCACTACGAACGCGTCTCCGACGCCACCATCCGCCGCGCCGCGGACGCCATGATTGCCTCCGGCATGGCCGATTTCGGCTACGAGTTCGTCTCCATCGACGATTGCTGGATGGAGAAACCAGGCCCTCAGGCCCGTGACCCCGGCGGCCGCATCCGCACCAATCCCCGTTTCCCGGATATGAAGGCTCTTGCGGACTACATCCACGCCAAGGGCCTGAAGGCGGGCATCTACACCTCTCCAGGGCCCTTCACCTGCCAGAAATATGAAGGCGCCTGGCAGCACGAGGAAATCGACGCGCGGACCTTCGCCGAATGGGGGTACGACCTGCTCAAGTACGACTGGTGCGGCTACGGCCGCATCGTGCCTAAGCCTACCGTCGCCGACAGCCGTAAACCCTACGAACTCATGGGCCGCCTCCTCCGGGAGCAGCCGCGCAGCATCCAGCTCAACCTTTGCCAATACGGCGTGAACGAGGTCTGGAAATGGGCCGCCGAGGTGGGCGGCCATTCCTGGCGCACCACCGGCGACCTCGGCCTCGAAAAAGCCGCCCGCCTGCCCGGCTTCTATTCCATCGCCTTCAAGAACATGCTTCTCAGCCAGTACGCGGGCCCCGGACACTGGAACGACCCCGATTACATCCTCATCGGCTGGTATGGAGACGCCCACAAGCAGGAAGAGCCGCGCAAGGCCCCTCTCACCGACCACGAACAGTACAGCTATATGTCCCTTTGGAGCCTGATGGCCGCGCCCCTCTTCTTCTCCGGCGACATGGAAAAGCTCGACGAGTTCACCCTCAACGTGCTCTGCAACCACGAAATCATCGCGATCAATCAGGACGTCCTCGGCAAACAGGCTCAGGTCATCCGCAAGACAGAGGACGAACTGGTGCTCGCCAAGCCGCTCTCCGGTGGCGCTCTTGCCGTCGGACTCTTCAACCTTGCCAGCGCCCCCGGCAGGATCTCCGCCTCTTGGCAGGACCTTGGCATCTCCGGCCCCCGCAAGGCGCGCGACCCTTGGCGCCAGCGGGACCTCGGCCGCCGTGCCAACTTGCTCGAAGCCGAAATCGCCCCCCACGGCGCCGAACTCTTCGTCCTGCGCCGCTGACTCCGCCGGCACTATCTTTCGGTGTGTATATTTTCACGCCCGCTGCTCGCCCCTTGAAGTGCAAAGCCGGGCCGCTTCCGGCCCCCACAGCGATTCCAAGGAGCACGTAACCAATGCCATCTTCGTTATTGCCACGCCGCGCGGCGCTTGCATTTGCCGCCGGCCTTCTGGCTCTCACTGCTACCCACGCACAAACAGCCGTCCAACTCTCCGGCGGCTTCCTCAATATCACGGCGCCGTCCACCAACCAGAGCGTCAAAGTCGAGATCCGTGGTGGGGAGACCCGCCTGTTCGGATTCCCCGGCATCGCTGACGGACAGGCCTACCAGGGTCTTCTCGGCGTTTCGCTGGCGACTGGCGCGGGCAACGACAAGGTCGAATTCGACATCCAATCCCCATTCAGCTTCGACATTCGGATCAATACCGGCAACGGCGATTCGGAAACCCTCGTCAAATGGGAAATCCTGCCCGGCGCCACTACCCCTCTCGCCAATCTGGAAGTCCGCTCCGGTACGGGCGCGGTCCGCAAAGTGATACTGGAGCTTGAATCGGAAGCAACTGCAGCGTCATTCCAGATCGACGCCGGTTCTCCTACCGAATTGCAGACCAAGGTCATCTCGTCGAATACCTCGGACCGCCTCCGTGTCGCCTTTGCCGGAACTTCACCCAAAACGCAGTTCGAAGTCACCTCCGCTGCCTCCTCCTTGGACGTGGATGTCCGCGGCGGGGGCACCCCTGCCGCCGACGATCTCATCTACAAAATCGTCCAGACCCGCCCAGCCGATGTTGCGCTCAATTGGTCGCTCGACGCCGGCGCCTCTGACGACAAGCTCGATGCCATCGTCTCCGCCCCCGGCAGCACAGTTACCCAGCGGGGCTCGGTCTTTGGCCGCGCAGGCAACGACTTTCTCCGCTTCGAAACCGAGGCCTTCAGCACGGTTACGGGTCTTACCCTCAATGGAGGTGCGGGCTCTGATGAACTGGCCCAGGTTCTCAAAGGCCGCTTCCAGAACTCTCAGACCCTGCAGACACTCCTGCTCGGCGGCGATGGCGACGACATCCTCATCCTCACCACCGATACCGGGATCTTTGGCACCGGCCTCCCTAACGACCTCTTCCCCATCATCGACTGCGGTCCCGGTAACGACCGCTTTCAGGCCTTCGGCCTCATTCGCTCCTGCGAAGCCCGGCTGTAACCTCTCTGGGCGCGGCGTCCCCGCGGACGTCCGCGCCACCCCCCCCAGGCTTTACGGAATCCTCGAGATCTTCTCGTGGGTAATCTCGATCTTCTCAATCGTCACTTGGTTCTTGCTCGCTGTCCGGCCGGACACCTTCAGCGGCCTCGCGTTGCGGACCTTCCAGCCCTCCAGGGCCACGCCCGCCCGGTTCAGCTTCCGGATCACGAGATCCCTGGCCCGGCCGCTCATCAACCAAACTTCCGCCTCCGCGCTGCCCGCTCCGCCCTGGGTCATCCTGACTTGCTGCAGACTCGCGTTCCGTGTGCCTTCGGAATAGCTCCAGGCCACAAAATACCCGCAGCTCTCGCTGGGCGCCACACCGTCAAATTGCATCGAGTACTCGCCTGGGAAATCATAAACCTCAGCCATGCGCCCCCCTTGCTTCCAATTGCCCGCAGTCTACGGAACCCGGCCCCCGGAGTCAAACGCCGCACATCACGGGACCGCCTGACCCGCCCCATCGGCGATGCACAAATCATCTATCCCCACATCCCCCCGCTGATCCTCATCAAACTGCCACGAATGATTCGATCTCCGCTCGGAACTCTCTCGACCCCAACGGATTGCCCGCTTGGGTCGCCTGCCGCAACCCCTCCGTCAGCGACTCCCCCTGACCTGCCCCCGCTGCGACGTCATTCTGCTTGCCCGACCCTGCGTGTCACTTGAGCGGCGCTTGTTGAGCTCTGACAATCCCTTCCGGCTTTGCATGACACGCGCTCTCGGGAACCACGACCCTCGCCGCCCTCAGTCTCCTTTTCCCCTCTCGCACTGAGAAAGTGCCGCGCATGCGCAAACTGCTCGGGAATTCTTAGCGGGACGGGTCAGGCCGTAGCGCTTACTATCTGGCCGCCCGGTATACCTATCTACACCTCAGCACTTCACTTCTCGCGGCCCGAACGGCGCTTTCCCGCCACCCAGTCGATAAGACGAAAAGTCAATACAACAGACAGAACCGTTGTGAGTCCTTTTAACGCCATCACTCCAACCTCATAAGGGGTTCTCGGAATTGTTCTACCCGACAATCTGTCGACAAGAAACACGACGAGAAGGCCAGTGAGCCAAGCAAGAAACACCCTCCAGCGGCGCGACAACCTCGTCATGGTCGTTCCCTCCGCGCTAATCTGCACTCTCGGTCCACCCTAGCCTCAACGTTAAATTCTTTAGCAACCTGCACTCTCCAGACAAAATCAAGTGGATCGTAGACAAAGATTTCCCACACTCCCGCCCACGTCATGCCTGTAACAGATCCTACGATTGCTCCCGCCCAACCGGCCGGGAAGGTCATTGCCCCAGCGTAAGCGCCTGCGAGTCCTCCATACAAGGCTCCTCGCCACATTGCGTCTGCCACCCGCCCTCCCAGGCCAGTTCGCCAAGCGCGGTACGAGTTTGACACCTGCTGCGCTACGCGTGTAACGCACTCTGGATCCAACTGGACATCCGAGCTGGCGGAATCGGCGCCTGTAGCGGCCACCAGTTCCGGATACATCTCAACTTTTGAACCAGCCATGACATGAGCAGCAGTGACCTGCTCCTTCCATTCTCGGAGCTTCTCCAGTTTTACCTGGTAGTGATTTCGGGGAGCAGGTCAGGATCGGTGTCACTCGATTTGCTGCCAACCCAAGATGCTGCGCCAACTCTGCGGCGCTCGTCTGAAAGGTCTGCAATCCAAGCCGCCGCTCCAGTCACGCGCCCCGCCGCTTTTTTCGCACTCTCGCCAACTCCCTCATCCGGCACGGCTTCCCGCTGGCCCGCCTTACCCCAACCGCCCATCTCTCCCGCGCCTACCTTGCCTGGCCCTGCTACAACGGATACCGGGGCGCCTCACACTCTCCGCACCCCATCCCCCAAGGAGCCTCCCCATGGCCACTGCCGCCCGCATTCTCGCCAATCAGGCCAACGCCCAACTCTCCACCGGCCCCCGCACCCCGGAGGGCAAAGCCCGTTCCTCCCAAAACAGCCGGTCCCACGGTCTCTTCAGCGCCGTCGATTCCTTCACGCCACTCGACCGCGAAGCGTATGAGGGCTTCCTGCACCACTTCACTCTCGCCTGGGGGCCCGCCTCCGCTGTCTCCCGGCGCGTTGTCGAGCAAATCGCCCTCGCTCACTTCCGGCTCGAACGAGTCCGCGCTCTTCAGGCGAGCCACCTCGCCCGCCAGGTGCAGGCCCTCTGCGAAGCTGAAGGACTGCCCGCCCCCGCAAGCCTCCCCGAACAGGCCGATCTCGAGGCCCGCGTCCACTTCGCCGACGCCCAGGGCCCCAAACTCCTCGACCGCTTCCACCGCTACGAGCAGTCATTCCTCCGCGAAATCCGCCGCCTCGAAGCCAGCCTGATGCTCATCCTCCAATCTGAATCCCGCCGCTCCGAACCTCCACCCCCAGCTCTCCCCGCAAAATCTGCCTTACAAAACGAACCCATTCCCCGCTCCGCCCCCTGCCCCTGCGGCTCCGGACTGAAATTCAAACGCTGCTGCGGCCCCCAAGCCCCCCCGGTTCCGGGGAGTCGCAGAATGAGTTACCAGAAACCCGACAAGCTCGAACGAAACGCGGAGTCTTCATAAACAATCCGGCCTGTCTTGCGCCCGCCGCCCTGCTGCGAAACAATAGCGGATCGATGCGCGCCCTGCTCTGCTGCTTCCTTCTTGCCATGACCTCTACCGCCGCCGTCCGCATTGAAAAAACCGCCTTCGAAGGCTGGCCCAACTGCTACCGCCTCACCAACGGTGAGGTAGAACTCATCGTCACCTCCGACATCGGTCCCCGCGTCATGCGCTACGGCTTCGTGGGCGGCCAGAACCTCTTTTGGGTCCAGCCCGAGGGCCGCGGCAAGTCCGGCGAGCCTGCCTGGGTCACCCGTGGCGGCCATCGCCTGTGGGTCGGTCCCGAGGACATCCGTTACACTTACCCGCCCGACAACGGCCCTGTGCGTGTCGAAACCCGGGACGGCGTCCTCATCGCCACCCAGCCCATCGAGAAAGAAACAGGCATCGAAAAGCAAATCGAAATCCGCCTCGACCCGCAGGGGACCGGCGTCACCCTCATCCACCGTCTCCGTTACACCGGCACGCTGCCGGTTGAGTTCGCCGCCTGGGCCCCCACCATGATGGCCCCCGGTGGCATAGGCGTGCACCCATTCCCGCCCCGCGGCACTCACCCCGAAAACCTTCAACCCACCAACCCGCTCGTCATGTGGGCCTTCTCCGACTTGAGCGATGACCGCTGGAAGTTCACCAAGAAGTACATGACCCTCCGCCAGGTGCCCGGCCGCGCCGTCCCCACCAAACTCGGCACGTTCAACAAAACCACCATCGGCGCTTACCTTCTGAATGGGGACATCTTCGTCAAGCGCTACGACGCCGATCCCTCAAAAACCTACCCCGAATTCGGCTGCTCCTTCGAAACCTTCACCAACCAGGACTTCCTCGAACTCGAAACCCTGGGCCCCGTCACCAAAGTCGCCGGCGGCGAAACTGTCACCCACACCGAACGCTGGGTGCTCGGAAAGGGAACCATCCGCGAAATCAGCGATGCTGAACTCGACCGCGTCCTGCTCCCTCTTCTCCAGCGCTGAGCCGCGCTCCCTGACGCCCGCCCGGCCCTTGCTGCATCCTAAAAGTAATGCAGCGACTGACGATACTTACCCTGCTCGGCATTCTCCCCTTGCTGGGCGATTACAAGACTGCATCCGCCGGGGCGCCACCTGCCGAGGCCTCCGCTGTTGCCGCCGCGCTGGCGAGCGAAGGCATTCAGGTGCTCAAGGACGACGGCAGCGTGCTTTGCGAACTGTGGCTCGCGAAGCAGGAACCTGCGGGCGGCTCGCCGGAACAAAATGCCACTTGGTCCAGCGTGCCCCAGGGCGCTCTCCTCGGACTTGCCCGCTTTCCCGCCCGCCACGCTGACCGCCGCGGCCAGACCATCCAGCCCGGCCTTTACACTCTCCGCTACGGCCTCTTCCCCATGAACGGCGACCATCAGGGCATCGAACCCCAACGCGACTTTCTCATCCTCAGCCCCCTCGCTGCCGATACTGACCCTGCCGCCAAACCCGGTTTTGACCAACTCATGAACCTCAGCCGCAAAGCCTCGCGCACCCCGCATCCTCTCGTTCTCAGCTTCTGGAAGGAGGACGCCCCGCTGCCCGATGGCATCGAGCTTGTCAACGATCACGACCAGGTGCTGCACGCCAAAATCGGCGCCACCCAGCTTTCCATCATCCTGGTCGGGAAAAACGAACACTAGGCGCTGCTCTTGAGCCCCTGGCTGACAGCGGCCGCGTGGTTGGCGGCGCCCCCCATCGCCGGTTGGCTCTATCAACGGTGGGGCCAGTGGCGCGACCGCCGCCGCTTCCCGCCACCTGGCGCCCTTGTCCCGGCCGGAGGAGCAAACCTCCATCTCTGGCGCTTGGGCCGGTCCGGCCCTTCCGTCCTCCTCGAATCCGGCATCGCCGCCAGTTGCCTGAACTGGCGCTTGGTCCACGAAGTCCTCGCTGCGCATGCCTGTGTCTACGCTTACGACCGCGCCGGTTTCGGGTGGAGTCCCGCTGTCCCGCGGCCCCGCACCATCGCCACCCTCGTCGCTGAGACCAACGCGCTCCTCGAAGCCGCGCGTGTTCCTCTGCCAGTCCTGCTGGTCGGCCATTCCTTCGGCGGCCTCCTGGTCCAGCACTTCGCCGCGCGCTTCCCGGAGAAAGTCGCCGGAATCGTTCTCGTGGATCCGCTCGAACCCGCCGAATGGCACCCGCTCCAATCCGGCCAGGCCTTCAAACTGCGCAAGGGCGTCCAACTTTCCCGCCGCGGCGCCTGGCTTGCTGAACTCGGCGTCGTCCGGGCCGCCCTGTCTCTGTTGCTCTCGGGCTCCCGCCGCCTGCCCCAGTTCATCTCGAAAGCCGCTAGCGGCCGCGGGTCCGTTGTGCCGGACCGCATTGTCGGCCAGCTCCGCCGCCTCCCGCCCCAGTGGTGGCCGGCCATCGCCGCCCACTGGTGCCAGGCCCGCAGTTTCCGCACGATGGCCGAATACCTCGAGCGGCTTCCCGCCAATTGCGCCGTGCCTCTCGACCCCTCTCCCCTCCGTCACCTGCCCCTGACGGTGATCTCGGCGGAGAACAATCCAGCGCCCGTCCTCGAAGCCCACATTCGCACCGCCTCCCTTTCCTCCCGGGGCCGCCACACGACCGCGAAGGGCTGCGGTCACTGGATCCACCTCGAAAACCCGCAAATCGTCATCGACGAAGTCCGCTGGATGTTAAGACAATAGGGAGAACGTGAGCAGCCTCTTTCAGGAAACCTTGGGGCGCATTTCGCCCCCCGATACGCTTTGGAGCGTCCGCGCTGCCGCCCACCAGCAGCACCTCACCAAGCCGCCGCACAGCCTGGGCCGGCTGGAAGAAATCGCGAACCGCGTGGTCGCCATTCAGCAGACGCTGACTCCGCACATCGACCCCGGCCGCATCGTGGTCTTCGCCGCCGATCACGGCGTTACCGAGGAGGGCATCAGTCCTTACCCACGCGAGGTCACCGCGCAAATGGTTCGCAACTTCATCAGTGGCGGCGCGGCCATCAATGCCCTCTGCCGGGCCGCCAATCTCAGCCTCCATGTCGTTGACGTAGGTGTCGCCGGGGAGGTGCCCCGCGCGGCCCAACTTAAGGTCCTCAAGATTCGGGCCGGTACCCGCAACTTTCTCCGCGAGCCCGCGATGACCGGCGAAGAAGCCGTGCAGGCCATCGAGGCCGGCATTACCGTGGCGCTGGAAGCCGCTGACCACGGCATCCGTATGGCGGGCTTCGGCGAAATGGGCATAGGGAATTCCACCTCTGCCGCGGCCCTTACGTGCGCCCTTACTGGGCTCGCGCCCGATCAGGCGGTCGGCCGCGGTTCCGGCGCCCCCGATGCCATGTTCCAGCGCAAGCGGGAAGTCGTGGAGGGCGCGCTCAAACTGCACGGCGCCCGTCTCCACCGGCCTCTCGATGCCCTGGCCTGCGTCGGCGGCCTTGAAGTGGCCGCTATGGCCGGCTTCTGCCTCGGCGCGGCCTCCCGCAAACTCGTCGTGGTCGTGGATGGTTTCATCGCCTCTGCCGCTGCTTTGCTGGCTGTCCGGCTCAAGGAAGAATGTGCAGGCTACCTCTTCCCCTCGCACCTGTCCGTCGAGCCTGGCCATCAGGCTCTGCTCACCGCTCTCAAACACCAGCCCCTGCTCGATCTCCGCATGCGGCTCGGCGAAGGCACCGGCGCTGCCCTGGCCATCGGACTGATCCGCGGCGCGGTGGCCACCTTCCGCGACATGGCCACCTTCGAGTCCGCCGGCGTCAGCACCACCCGGAATGCGTGAGTTCGCCACTGCCCTCGCGTTCCTTACCCGTGTCCCCGTGCCTGTCCGCTGGACCGGAGGAGCGGAGGAGGTGGGGCGTGGAGCCCGCTACTTCCCCCTCATCGGCCTCTTGCTCGGCGGACTCCATTGGTCCGCGGCTCATCTCCCCGTGCCTGCCCTGGCGGCCGCCGTTTGCATCGCCGCCCTCGATGCCCTGGCTACCGGAGCGCTCCATCTGGACGGCCTTTCCGACATGGCCGACGGCTTCGGCGGCGGGCACACTCGCGACGACGTCCTCCGCATCATGCGCGACCATCAGATCGGCGCCTATGGCGCCACCGCCCTTGTGCTTGTCCTCTTGCTTCGTATTGCTGCGTGGCAGGAGTTGATCGCCACGCATACCCTCTGGCCGCTGCTGCTCGCGCCATGCGCCGGCCGCTGGGCCACGGTGTGTCTCAGTTGGCGCGGACCCTATGCCCGCCCTTCCGGAACCGGCGCGGTCTCGCGATACGTTGGGCGGCTGGAAATTGCGCTCGCCACTCTCACCGGGCTTGCCGCCGCCTTCGGTCTGGGCCAGTGGCGCGGTTTGCTCCTCTGTCTGCCTGTCCCGGTCTGCGCTGGCGTTGTGTTGCTCTGGGCGCGCCGCCGCATCGGGGGCGTGACCGGCGATGTCATCGGCGCCGCCACCATTGTGTCGGAAAGCCTCGTCCTTCTTCTGGCGGTGGCCAGGTGGTAGAAACCCGATTCTGGCTCGTCCGCCACGCCGAACCGGAAGCCTCTATCCAAGGCCGCTGCTACGGCAAACTCGATGTCGCCCTGTCCGAGCGTGGCCGCGAACAAGCCGCCCGGCTGGCTCAATACTTCGCCAGCATTCCCCTGGACGCGGTCTACGCCAGCCCCCGCCGCCGGACCCTGGAGACGGCGCAGGCTCTTTCGCCTGCGGTTATCCCGGTTGAAGCCCTGCGTGAGATCGACTTCGGCCTCTTCGAAGGCCGCCCCTATGACGAGATCAGCCGCGAGTTTCCCGCCATCTACCGCCAGTGGATGGAGGCGCCCACGACCGTCGAGTTCCCGGGTGGCGAAGGCTTCGCGCAAATGCAAACCCGCGTGCTGGCCTTGGCCGCGGAGCTGCGTGCCCGCCATGCCGGCCAGACAATTGCGCTCGTAGCTCACGGCGGCACCCATCGCATCCTGCTGGCCGATGCGCTCGGCATCCCGCCGGAGAACATCTTCCGTCTCGGCCAGCCCTACGCCTGCGTGAGCCTGCTCCGTTTTCTCGGCGCTTATCCCATCGTCGAAGCCATGAACGTTACACTAAACGTTTGATGTCCGGTGACCCTGTCTCCCCGCGCCTGCGCACGGAGATCTGCGGCATTCCGCTGCAATCGCCGGTCATTGCCGCCTCCGGCACGTTCGCCTATGGCGTCGAGTTTGAGAAGATCCTCGATCTGAACCGCCTGGGCGGCCTCGTCGTGAAGGGCCTTTCCCGTGAACCCATCGAGGGCAATCCTCCGCCCCGCATTTGGGAAAGCGAAGCCGGCATGATCAACTCGATCGGCCTGCAGAACATCGGGGTCCGCGCCTTCGTCCAGGAAAAACTGCCCGCTCTGGCCAGGTTGCGCACCGCCGTCTTCGCCAACGTCTTTGGCTACGCGATCGAGGATTATGTCGAAGTGGTGCGCGTCCTCGAAGACCACGAGGGCTTGGCGGGCTACGAATTGAACGTTTCGTGCCCGAATACCAAGAAGGGCGGCATGTTCTTTTCCAGCGACCCCTCGCTGCTGGCTGAGGTTGTGGGCGCCGTGCGCGCCGTCGCCCGCCGCAAGCTGATCGTCAAACTCTCCCCCAACGTCGCCCGCATCGAACCGCTGGCCGAAGCGGCGCAACAGGCAGGCGCCGACGCGCTTTCGCTGGTCAATACATTCCTGGCGATGGCGATCGACGCCAAAACGCGCAAGCCGCGCTTGGGCGCGGGCTTCGGCGGGCTTTCCGGCCCCGCCATCAAGCCCATCGCTCTGCGCCTGGTCTTTCAGGCCGCGAAGGCAGTCCGCATCCCGGTGATCGGATTAGGCGGCATTGGCAGCGGCGTAGACGCCGCTGAATTCCTGATTGCCGGCGCCTCCGCCGTGCAAGTGGGCACCGCCACCTTCTGGGATCCGCGCTCCCCTCTTCGCATCGCCGCCGAACTCGACCGTTTCCTCAAACAACAAAAGATCGAAAGCGTGCGCGAACTCACCGGCACGCTGGATTGGAACTCCGCATGAAGCAAATCATCGCAACGCCCGGCGCGCCCCAGGCCATCGGGCCATATTCCCAAGCCGTCGTCCACAACGGCATCGTCTATTGCAGTGGCCAGATCCCGCTCATTCCGCAGACGGGCCAGATGGTCTCCGGCGGCGTCGCCGAGCAAACCATGCAGGTGCTTGAGAACCTGAAAGCCGTGCTCGAGGCGGCGGGCAGCGGGCTGGACTGTATTCTGAAGACCACTTGCTACCTCAAGGACCTTGGCGAATTCGCCGCCTTCAATCAGGTCTATGCCGGCTTCTTCCCGCACGACCCGCCCGCCCGCGCTACCGTCGAGGCCGCCCGTCTGCCCAAGGACGTCCTCGTCGAAGTCGATTGCATCGCTTACGTGCGTTAACCGCAACGCTCTCTTTGTTGCAGGCTGTTCCTGCCCCTTGTTACCATCTGATTGCGGGGTGGAGCAGCCTGGTAGCTCGTTGGGCTCATAACCCAAAGGTCGTAGGTTCAAATCCTACCCCCG
>CAYWQS010000024.1:0-67607 GCA_964460395.1 uncultured Solibacteraceae bacterium
GGGCGAGTGGTCCCGGAACCAGGAATAGCAGGGCGAGTCAAGGAAATCGGCGGCGCCGAAGAGCCTGTAACTGACAGCAGTTCTCCTAAATGGTTGGAAGGAAATGATCAACCTGCAGCGGGGAAAATCGCGCCAAGCTGTTACCGGCTGGCTGGGATTCCCATAGAGTAACGGTGGGAGAAAGAGGTGTCATGCGCAGCGCGCTGTTCGTATCGGAAGAGCGGAAGCGGAGGGTGAGGGCATGGTGCGAACGGTTCCGGGCGAAGTTACCGGTGAATGTCGAGGACGTCGAGGTGGAGACGCGGTTTGGGCGAACCCATGCGCTGGTAGGCGGTCCTGCGGCGGCAAGACCTCTGGTGGTGCTGCACGGCGCGCTGACGAGTTCGGCCCATGTGATGGGGCAGTTGGGGTGTCTTCTGCAAACGCGGCGGGTCTTCGGGTTGGACATTGTCGGGCAATCTGTCTGGAGCGAGGACCGGCGCGTGGACGTGCGCGGCACTGACTATGGAGAGTGGTTATTGGAGGCTTGCGAGCGGCTAGGTCTGAACTCGCTGGACGTGATCGGGGTGAGTTACGGCGGCTACATTGGGTTGCGGGCGGCGACCGTGGAGCCGCGGAGGATCCGGCGGCTGATGCTGCTGTCGCCGGCGGGGGTGGTGGCCAGCGGGTGGTGGGCGGGACTGTGGGAGATCGGGTGGCCTGTCTTGGCATACCGGCTGTTTCCATCGCGGGGCCGTCTGGAGAGGGCGATGAACGCCATGTTTACGGCGCCAGATTCCCAGTGGAAGGCCCATTTTGCGGAGGCACTGCGGGCGTACCGACTGGATCTCCGGCTACCGCCGGTGCTGACTGACGAGGAGTTACGGCGCGTGACATGCAGGACCCTTGTGCTGGCTTCGGAGCTGGACGCGAGCTTTCCGGGAGTGGCGTTGTTGGAGCGATTGCAGCGTTGCTTGCCTGATGTGGAAACGGAACTGCTGGCGGGGTGCCGGCACTGTCCGCCGCTGGATGAGGCCTTCCGCGCCGGGATGGCAGAGCGAGTGGAGCGATTTGCCGGATAGTCTTAGCGGGTCCGAATCAGATTGAGGCAGCCGGCCCGAAGATTCGCGGTCTCCACGATTGCGCGATCGCCACAGGGCAACTTCATCCAACGGCATGCCAGCAACTTCCCGGCGAGCAACAGGGATGGGGGAGCATAGAAGAATGCCGGAGATTCAGGCGGTGGTGTTGGATTACGGGGAGGTGCTGTGCCGGGCGCCGCATCCTGAGGAATGGGGCGTCATGGCGGGGTGGCTGGGGATGGAAAGCGCTGAGTTCCTGCGGCGGTACGCGGCGGTGCGATTGCCGTATGACCAGGGGGTGGTGGAGCCGGAGGAGTACTGGAGGCAAGTCGCGGGGCCTGAGCGGCAAATGGTGAACGGGAATCTGGAGCGGCTACGGCGGATGGATGTAGAGATCTACAGCCGCCTGGACCCGGTCATGGTGGGCTGGATCCCGAAGCTCAGGGCAGCGGGGTACCGGGTGGGCCTGCTCTCGAACATGCCCCATGACATGGCCGCATACGCGCGAGCGGAGTTCCGATGGCTGGGCGAATTGGACGGCTGCGTGCTTTCCTGTGAGCACCGTTTGGTCAAGCCCATGCCGGAAATCTACCGTCTGACTTGCGAGCAAATGGGGGTGGCGCCAGAGGAGACGTTGTTCGTCGACGACCGGGCGGTGAACGTTGAGGCGGCGGAGGCAGGGGGTCTGCAAGCGGTGCAGTTCCAGACAGTCGAGCAGTTGCGGGCAGAATCGGCGAGGCTCGGCCTGCGCACGCGGCCCTGAAGAAGTTTACACAGCACGCGCAAATTCTCCGCGACACTCAGCCGTCTTGGTATTAAGATAGCTGAGTATGCCAAAGACCGACGCTTTGCAGGGGTCTCTGGACCTGCTGGTATTGAAGGTGCTCTCGCGGAGGCCGAAGCTGCACGGCTACGCGTTGATGACGGCCATCCAGGAGATCTCGGAGGAGGTGCTGCGCGTGGAGGAGGGATCACTCTACCCGGCGTTGCACAGGATGGAGGAGGCGGGCTGGGTGAAGGCGGCCTGGGTGACGAAGGAGAACGGGCGGCGGGCGCGGATCTACGAATTGACAGCGGGCGGCAGGAAACAGCTAGCGGCGGAGGAGGAGCGCTGGCAGGCAGTCACGGCAGCGGTGAACAGGGTATTGAGGATGGCCTAGGCAATGGGTGCATGGACGCGAATCAAAAATGTGTTCCGGCGGGAACGGGTGGCGGCGGAAATTGAAGAGGAGTTTCGTCTGCACCTCGAAGACGCAGTGGCGGCGGGCAGGGATCCAGAGGAGGCGCGGCGGGCTTTTGGCGCGATGCTGCAACGGCGTGAAGAAAGCCAGGATGCGAAGGTGGCCGGGTGGCTGGAGGCGATGCGGTCGGACTTTGTTTTCGGCTGGCGGCTGCTCAAAAAGCACAAAGCGGTGACCGGGGCAGCGGTGCTCTCGCTGGCTCTGACGATGGGGGCGTGCGTAGGGGCGTTCCGGTTGATTGATGCGATGCTATTGCGGCCCTTGCCGGTCCGCGATCCGTCCAGTCTCTACGTACTGACCTACGAAATGCTGGACCAGAACGGGAAAAAGCTACAGGGGGATATTTTTGAGTACCCGATCTTCCGCGAGTTGCGAGCGGCGGTTGCGGAGGATGCCGAACTGATCGCGGTTTCTCCCGCCAGGCAGCGGGAGGTTGTCTATGGACCTGGAGACCAGGCGGAACGGGCGCAGTACCAGTATGTGTCGGGCACGATGTTCGAGGACTTCGGGTTAAGTCCGGTGCTGGGGCGGCTTCTGACGCCGGCAGACGACGTGACTCCCGGCGGGCATCCCGTAGCCGTCATTTCGCACGATTATTGGGTGCGGCGGTTCGGCCGGGATACCGGAGTTGCCGGGCGTACATTCCGAATGGAGCAGGAGGCATACACGATCCTTGGCGTAGCGCCGCAGGGGTTTACCGGAACGGAGACAGGCCGGGCGGTGGACCTGTTTTTGCCGATGATGGCGAACAGGCGGGCCATCAACGACCCGGACTGGGGCTGGTTTCGCACGCTGGTGCGCGTGCGGCGCGGCGCCAGCGTGGAGAGCGTGAAGGAGAAACTTGTCCCTACCTTCCAGAGCTTGCGGCGGGAGACCGTGAAGCGCTGGCGAGGGCCATCGCCGGCAAGGATTGCGTCGTATGTGAATGCGCCCTTGCACCTGGCGCCCGCTCCGGGTGGGGTGTCTTACCTTCAACGGGACACGCGCAAACCGCTGTGGACCCTCGGGGCGCTGGCCGCCATGCTGCTGTTGCTGGCATGCGGAAACGCCGCGAACCTGATGGTGGCACGGGCGGCGGCGCGGGGCCGCGAGATGGCGTTGCGCGTATCGATTGGAGCAGGCCGGTGGAGGCTGCTACAACTCGTACTGGCGGAGAGCGTGCTGGTGGCGCTAGCGGCTGCTGTATTGGGCGGGTTGCTGGCGTGGTGGTCCGCCCCATGGGTGGTGAGCTGGATTGACTCCGCGGACGATCCAGTGCGGCT
Organism: uncultured Solibacteraceae bacterium; assembly: GCA_964460395.1. Lineage (GTDB taxonomy): Bacteria > Acidobacteriota > Terriglobia > Bryobacterales > Bryobacteraceae > CAYWQS01. The sequence goes on from CAYWQS010000024.1 coordinate 3,565, forward strand.
GTCGTTGCCGGTGGACGCCCGGGTGCTCGGTTTTGCGGGCGCACTGACGGCGCTGGTGACACTGTTGTTCGGTCTGGCCCCGGCGTGGCAGGCTTCCGGGGTGCGTCCGATGGAGAGCATCCGGGGGGATCAACAGCCGCGTGACCGGCGCCGCCTGATGAATGCCTTGATCGCAGGCCAAGTAGCGCTTTGCCTGCTGGTTCAGTTTCTTGGTGGATTGTTCGTCGCTTCGTTCTTCCGGCTGACGAATGAACCTGCGGGGTTCCGGACGGAGCGGTTGCTGGCGTTCGACGTGAACATTCAGAATGGAGCGCCGCCGGAGCATTGGGAAGACCTGGAAGCGCGGCTAAGAGCCATACCAGGAGTGGAAAGCGCCGCGGCGTGCGGCTGGCCACTCATGAGCCAGTCGGTCTGGACGACCGGAGTGCGGCGAGTGGGCGAGGCGGACTGGGACAATCAGCTTCCCTATGTGCTGCCGATTGCGCCCGGATGGCTGGAGACCATGGGGATCGAACTGCTGGCCGGGCGGGACTTCCGGGCCGGCGAGAAGTACCCTGGCGCCGCCATTGTCAACGAGTCCTTTGCCCGGCGGTACTTTGACGGCGCCAACCCGGTGGGGCGGATGTTTGAACAGGCGCCGTTTCGCGACCGGCCAATGCAGATAGAAGTTCTGGGCCTCGTCAAGGACGCCAAGTATCAGAACGTCCGCGAGGCGCCACGGCCGACCATGTATGTCCCGTTCCGAGCAGTGGACGCGGAGAACCGGGCACAGGAAAAGCAGTGGGGTGCGCTGATCGTGCGTACGCGCGGCAAGAATCCGATGGAGGTAGCGGGGTTGGTCCGGGCGGTGGTCGAGCAGGCAAGGCCCGGATTCAAGGTGGTGTCGTTCCAGACGCAGGACGCCCTGGTAAAGGGGCAATTGGTCAAAGAGCGTTTGCTGGCAGCGCTTTCGTTGTTCTTTGCCGCGGTGGCACTGATCCTGGCGGGTACCGGGCTCTTTGGAGTTTTGAATTACGCAGTGGTCCAAAGGCGCCGGGAGATTGGAATTCGCATGGCGCTTGGAGCGCGCTGGGGCCGAGTGGCATGGAGAGTGAGCTCGGAGCCGTTGGTGATGGTGGCATTGGGAGCGGCATCGGGTCTGGCTGGCGGCTTATGGGCGGAGCAACATGTGCGGACGCTGCTGCACGCGGTGAAAGGCACGGACTGGGCAACGCAAATCTGGCCACTTGCCGTGATTCTGCTGGTGGCTGTGGCGGCGGCGGTCCCTCCGGTGCTGGCAGCCGTGCGGATGGATCCGGCGCGCGTGCTTCGCGCGGATTAGCGCCGCCGCTGATATACTCCGGCGCGTGAGGATACGCGCTTTTCTGTTCCTGTTTGCGGCGCCATGGCTGGCGGCGGAGTGGCGGGCTGGAGCGGCGGCCGTGAAGATTACGCCTCCGTTGGGGATGCCCCTGGCAGGATATTACTCGCCACGCGGAGCTACCGGGGTCCATGACGAGTTGTGGGCGCGAGCGCTGGTAGTGGAAGGGCAGGGCGGACGGGCGGCAGTGGTGAGCTGCGACCTGATTCACCTGACCCAGGAAGCGGGCGATGCGGCGCGGGCGCTGATTGCGCAAAAGACGGGTATTTCGCGGGAGCGGATCGTGGTGACGGCCTCGCACACGCATACGGGTCCGGTGCTGATTGGCACCCACGACCGGTACATGCTGGGCGAGGAACAACTGGCGCTGGCCCGGAAGTATGCGGAAGAGTTGCCGGGCCGGATTGCAGAGGCGGCCGCGGAGGCGGCCGCGCAATTGCAGCCGGCGCGGCTGTTGCTGGGGTCCGAGGAAGAGCGGTCGATCGTTTTCAACCGGCGATTCCACATGGCGGACGGGACGGTGGGGTGGAATCCGGGGAAGCGGAACCCGGCGATCCGGCGGGTGGCGGGGCCGGTGGACGCCGAGGTAGGTGTGCTGGCGGTGGAGAGCGCGGAGAAAGGCCTGCCGGTGGCAACCCTGGTGAACTACGCGCTGCACCTGGACACGGTGGGCGGGACCGAGTATTCGGCGGATTACCCCTACACGCTGACGGATCTGCTGGCGAGGGCGCGAGGGGCAGGGCATGTGACGCTGTTCGCGATGGGCGCTTCGGGCAACGTGAACCACCTGGACGTGTCGACGAAAGCGCCGCAAAAGGGCCACGGAGAGGCAGCGCGGATTGGGACGGTGCTGGCGGGCGCCGCGCTCAAGGCATTGTGGAAGGCAGTGGAGGCTCCACCCGCACGGATTGATGCCGCGGTGGAAACGGTGGCGCTGGATCTTGCGCCACATACAGCCCAAGAGCTGGCGTGGGCGCAGGGCATTGCGGAAGAAGTGAGGCGGGGCGGCAAGCCGGCGTTCCTCGATCAGGTGAAAGCATTCCGGATCCTGGATGTAGACCGGAGGCAGGGTAAACCGATTCCTGCCGAGGTGCAGGTGCTCACCTTCGGGCGGAAGGCGGCAGTGGTGGCGCTGCCCGGAGAGATCTTCGTGGAACTGGGGCTGGCGATCAAGCAGGGATCGCCGTTTGAAAGGACGTGGGTGGTGTCGCTGGCGAACGCAAATCCGGGGTATGTGCCGGACCGGAAGGCCTACGACGAGGGAAATTACGAACCCGTGAGCGCGCGGTGTGCAGCGGGATCCGGCGAGAAACTGGTGGAAGCGGCGCTGCGGCAACTGCGGGCTTTGTACCGGGAGGCGGGCAATGAGTGATGCGATCACAAGGCGGGCAATGCTGGCGGCGCCGGCGATTTTGAAGGCGCAGAACAGGGCGGAGCGGCTGAAAGTGGCAGTGGTGGGGACGGGCAACCGGGGTTCGTTCCTGCTCAAGCAATTGCTGCGTGCACCCGGCGTGGAAGTGGTGGCGGTATGCGATATCGTGCCGGAACGGTCGGCAGCCGCGGCAGGCATGGTGGCGCAAGCGGGGGGACAGGCGCGCGAGTGGGGTGACTTCCGCAAGATGCTGGACGAGCAGAAGGAGATCGACGCCGTGGTGCTGGCGACGCCAGACGCCACACACAAGGATTTCGATATCGCGATCCTGGAGCAGGGCAAGCACCTGTATGCGGAGAAGCCGCTGGCTCTTTCGCAGGCAGATTGCGAGGCAGTGGTGCGTGCGGCGGAGCAATCGCCGAAGGTGTTTCAGGTGGGGTTCCAGTTGAGGCACGACCCGAACCGGGCCGCGGCGATGAAGTTCATCCATGAAGGCGGCATCGGGCAGGTGTTGATGTGCCACGGCATCCGGCACGGAGGTGATCTGCCGCGCGACATTCCCTGGTATTTCGACCGGGAGATGTGCGGGGACATCGTGGTAGACCAGGGGATCCATATCCTCGACCTGTTCACCTGGGCGATTGGCGGGCTGCCGAGGAAGGTTTACGGTTCCGGGGGCACGAATCTTTTTATTGGCGTGCCGCCTGGGCGGACAGTGATGGATAACTACAGTCTGGTGGTGGATTACTCGAACGGACCGCGCGTGAATTTCAGCCACCACTACTTCGATCCGCCGGGTTTCACGGGCATTCAGGAGCGGGTGTTCGGGTCACTGGGGTCGGTGGACCTCATCCGGGCGGAGTTCCACCCCCGGGAGCAGCGGGCGCCACGCAAGCTGGAGGTGGCCAACGCCGGGGAGGACTCGACTTATTTGTCCCTGGCGGCGTTTGTAGAGAACGTGCGGGAGAACCGGAAGCCGCTGAACGATGCGCGCTCGGCATACGTTTCGACGCTGCTGCCCCTGCTGGCGACGCAATCGATCCGGGAGGGGCGTCCGGTGGAGTGGCCGGGGTAAGGAGGGAGGCTGGTGGTCGTGGCGTGTGATTTACTGGGGGGCATGAGAAGCGTCGTAGTGGCGGTGGCGATGGCGGCCCTGTGTGCGGCCGGGGCGGCGGGGGAGGTGAAACTCACCCGGCAAGGCGACCGGATTGAGGTGGAAGTGGGCGGCAAGCCGTTCACTGTGTTCTACGCCGGGGGCGAGGCGCCGAAGCCGTATCTGCATCCCCTGGTCACGGCGACGGGGAAGCGCATTACGCGCGCATTTCCCATGGAGCAAGTGGAGGGCGAAACAAGGGACCACCCGCACCACCGGGGGCTTTGGTTCACGCACGGCGATGTGAACGGATATGACTTCTGGGTGAACGAAAAGAGCGACAAGCCGGAGGTGCGGGCCAAGCGAGGCGTAATCGTGCTGCAGAAGATCGAAGAGGTGAAAAGCGGGAAGAACGAGGGGCGCATCCGGGCGACGTTCGAATGGCGGAGCCCGCAAGGGGAGCCGCTGCTGACCGAGGCGCGCACGATGGTTTTTCATGGCGACGCGCTGAACCGGATGGTGGATTTTGATGTGACATTCACGGCGCTGCGGCAAGTGAAGTTCGGCGACACCAAGGAGGGCTTTTTCGCCATCCGGCTGCGGGATGAATTGACCGAGACGAAAGGGACGGGCATGCTGTTGAACGCGGCGGGCGCAACGAGGATGAAGGACACCTGGGGGAAGGCCTCGCCGTGGATGGATTACTCGGGCGTACTGGAAGGGGACAAGGTGGGCGTGGCGATCTTCGACCATCCGGGGAACCCGAAACACCCGACGTACTGGCATTGCCGCGATTACGGGCTGTTTGCCGCGAACCAATTCGGCGAGCACGATTTTTTCCGCGACAAAACGCGGGACGGAAGCGTGACGCTCGAGCCAGGCAAGAGCCTGCGATTCCGTTACCGGGTGGTGGTGCACGCCGGGGACGCGAAGGAGGCGCGGGTGGCGGAGCTTTACCAGGCCTATTCGGGGCGGCGGTAGAGCACGCGGCCGTCAAAGACGGTGAGATCGACCCGGGTCAGGTGGATCCGCGCGGGCGGGATGGCGAACAGATCCTGTGACAGCACGATGAGGTCGGCGAGTTTCCCTGGCTCGATGGAACCCTTGACGTTTTCTTCGAAAGCGGCGTAAGCGGCATCGATGGTGTAGGCGCGGAGAGCCGTTTCCAGGCTCACGCGCTGCTCCGGCAGCCAGCCTCCGTCCGGTTTGCCGTCGACGGTCTGGCGGTTAACGGCGTTGTGGATGCCGCGGATGGGGTCGAGGGAGATCGAGGCGGGCCAATCGGAGGAGAAAGCGAGGCGCGCGCCGGCCCGGGCCAAGGAGCGCCAGGCGAAGGCGTTGCGCAGGCGGGCGGGGCCGACAGCCTGGGACCAGACAGCGACCGTCGCAGGGTCGGCGTGGATGGGCTCCATCGAGGCAATGACGCCGAGTTGGGCGAAGCGCGGCAGGTCTTCGAAGTGGACGACTTCGATGTGTTCGATGCGGGCGCGGCCCCGGCGTGTGTTCTGGTAAGCATCGAGGGCGGCGCGGACGGCGCGGTCGCCGATGGCGTGAGTGAGGAGTTGAAAGCCGGCGGCGTCGCAGGTTTGTACGGCCTGGCGGTACTGATCCTCCGGCCACGCCAGGTCGCCGCGGGTAGCGGGATTGTTCGAGTAAGGCTCGAGCATGGCAGCAGTGTGCGATTCGATGACGCCGTCGAGCATGAACTTGACGGCGTCCACGCGAAGCAGGGGGCCGCGCCACGTCTTCAGAAGGTCAACGTCGCGTTCACAAGTGTTGGACCGGGGGCCGTTGGAGAGAGCGAAATTCATGCGGGCCGTGAGTTTGGACTGCGCGAGAAGTTCCTCATAGAGCGACACTTCTTCGCGGCTGCCGGAAGCGTTCAGCATACTGGTGATGCCGAGCGAGGCGGCGAGGCGTAGGCCCTGCTCGAGAGCGGCGAGACGCTGCTGGCGGGTGACCGGAGGCAGCAGACGGCCGACGAGGCTCATCGCGCCCTCCTTGAGAGCGCCGGTGGGCAATCCCGTGTCCGGATCGCGTACGATCTCGCCGAAGCCGTCGAAGGGGGTATCTTTGCCAAGGCCAGCGAGTTCGAGGGCCTTGGAGTTGGCCCAGGCGGTATGTCCATCGTAGGCGCGAAGAAATACCGGGCGGTCCTTTACCACGGCATCGAGGTCTTCGCGGCGCGGCAGGCGGTGGTTGGGAAAGCAGGTGTACTCCCAACCGCCACCGGTGATCCAAGGGGCTTCAGGATGGCGGACGGCCCAGGCCAGAATCCGCTCCTGCATGGCGGGCAGCGTGCAGACGGAAGTCAGGTCAACTTCGGTGAGACGCAGGGAGCCCGAGAGGAAGTGAATATGCGCGTCGTGGAAGCCGGGCAGGAGGAGACGGCCGCGCGCGTCGATGGATTCGGTGGCAGGACCGCGGAAGCGCGCGAGGTCCTTGCTGGCTCCGACGGCGGCGATGCGATTGCCCTGCACGGCCACGGCTTCGGCCCAGGGTTGGCGGGGATTGGCCGTCCAGACGCGGGCGTTGGTGATGAGGAGGGTGGCGGGTTGAGCAGCGAGGGCCTGGCAAAGACAGAGGAAGAGGAAGAAGCGGGGCATAGGCCTAAAATGGAGAAATTATGACATCCGCCGCGCCGCCGTTGGCGACCCCGGAGCAATTGGCGAAGTATGAGCCGGTGATTGGGCTGGAGGTACATTGCCAGTTGGCCACTCGTACGAAGATCTTCTGCGCGTGTCCCACCGGGTTTGGCGCGGAACCAAACACGAATGTCTGCCCCGTGTGTTTGGGCATGCCGGGCGCCTTGCCGGTGCTCAACCGGCGCGCAGTGGAACTGGCGGTACAGGCGGCACTGGCGCTGCATTGCGAAGTTCGCACGAAGTCCATATTCGCGCGGAAGAACTACTTCTACCCGGATCTGCCGAAGGGGTATCAGATTTCGCAGTATGACCGGCCTCTGGCCGAGCACGGCTGGGTGGAAATTGCAGCGGGCGGCGAAGCGAAGCGGATCGGCGTCACACGCGTGCACATGGAGGACGATGCGGGCAAGAGCGTGCATGACGGATACCGGGACAGCGATCAATACACCTACGTGGATTTGAACCGCAGCGGGACGCCGCTGATCGAGATCGTGAGCGAGCCCGACCTGCGGAGTCCGGATGAAGCGTACGAGTATCTTTCGGAGATGAAGCAGACCCTGCAGTATGTGGGCGTGTCCACGTGCGATATGGAAAAGGGCCACCTGCGCTGCGACGCGAACGTGAGTGTGCGCCGGAAGGGTGAGACCAAGTTTGGAACCAAGGCAGAGATCAAGAACCTCAATTCATTCCGGTTCTTGAAGCAGGCGCTTGAATACGAGATCGCGAGGCAGGTGGCAGTCCTGGAAAGCGGGGGCGCGGTACAGCAGGAGACGCGGCTGTACAACCCCGAGCTGGATGAAACGCTGCCGATGCGCAGCAAGGAAGAAGCGCATGATTACCGTTACTTTCCGGAGCCGGACCTGCTGCCGCTGGAGATTCCCGCGGCGCGGCTGGAAGAGCTGCGCGCGGGGATGCCCGAACTGCCGGGAGACAAACGGCGCCGGTTCGTACAGGTGCTGGGCTTGCGCGAATATGACGCCGGGGTGCTGACCGCGGAGCGGCCGCTGGCGGAGTATTTCGAGGTTGTGGCGGAAGTGGCGGGCGATGCGAAACTGGCGGCGAACTGGACGACGGGCGATCTGGCGGGATTGTTGAAAGCCGCAGGCAAGTCCATCGTGGAATCGCCGGTGAGCGCGGAGAACCTGGGCCTGTTGGTGGCGATGGTGGCGAAGGGCGAGTTGACGGGCAAGCTGGCCAAGGATGTGCTCGCCAAGATGTTCGAGACGGGCGAGACGGCTGCGGCGATCGTGGAACGGGAGGGGTTGAAGGCGATCTCGGACACGGGCGAGCTGGAGCGGATTCTGGACGACATTATTGCCAAGAATCCGGCACAGGTGGAGCAGTACCGCGGCGGCAAGACGACGGTGCTTCAGTTCTTTGTCGGGCAGACGATGAAGGCCACCCGGGGCCAGGCGAACCCTGGCCTGGTCACGGAGCTTCTGAAAAAGAAGCTGGGGTAAGGGGGGGCTGGAGTCAGGCTTCGGGAGGGCGGTCGCCCTGGACTTCGCCCAGCGCCTCGGCCTGATCGGCGGCGGAAGGTCCGGCCTGGCGGGCCTCGCGGATGACCCGGAGGGCGTCGGCCACCTGGGTTTCGGGCACCATCAACTGCCAGGGCAGGTTGGGGTAGACAGTGGGCCCGCCGATCATGGCTTCAATGCCGTTACTCTCGAGGAGCGGTTTGAGGGTGATGCAATCCAGTTCAGTGAGTTCCAGCGGGATCGGGGCCAGTTGTTTTGGGTCGTTCATGAATGACAGCCTCCAGAAAAAGATCCACGTCCGGGCCTCCTCCAGGCACGTTGGATAGAATGGGCACGAAGGAGGCCTGCTTTCAGAATGTACTCCGAAGACAATACGAGCAAGGCTTTATGGTTTGTAGCGGGGGTGGCGGTAGGCGCGACGATCGCGCTGCTGTATGCTCCTTCCTCCGGGCGCGTGACGCGGCGGAGAATTGCGCGGGCGACGACGAGCGGGCGGGACGCGATTGCGGACCGTGGCCGGGAGCTCATGGACAAAGGCCGCGAGATCTTCGAGCGGGGCCGGGAGATGGCCGACGAGGCGGCTGAAATGCTGGACCGCGGCCGCAAGATCGTGGAGGGCTGATGTCGATCCGGCTCGGCGATTTTCGCAACGAGCCCTATGCGGATTTTTCCCGGCCGGAGATTCTGGCCGCCGCCCAGGAAGCGCTGTCCCAGGTGCGCGCGCAATTCCAGAAGGAGTATGCGCTGCGCATTGGCGGCCGGGAGATCCGTACGGGTGATTTTCTGACTTCGGTGAATCCGTCGCGCCCGCCGGAGGCCGTAGGCCGGCATCACAAGGCGACTGCGGATCTGGCGCGCGAGGCGGTGGCCGCGGCCGACGGCTATTTCAGCACGTGGGCGGCCACGCCGGTGGAAACCCGCGTCGAGATGCTGCGGAAAGCGGCGGCGATTCTGCGCCGCCGCAAGATGGAGTTCGACGCGTGGCTGGTGGCAGAGGCAGGAAAGACCTGGCCGGAAGCCGAGGCAGACGTTTCCGAGGCCATTGACTTCTGCGACTACTATGCGCTGCAGATGCTCAAGCTGGCCTCGCCGGATCCGCTGGTGCAGTTGCCGGGCGAACGGGACGAGATGGTATACCTGCCGCTGGGCGTGGGCGTGATCATTCCGCCGTGGAACTTTCCGCTGGCGATTCTGGTGGGCATGACGACCGCCGCGCTGGTGACCGGCAACACCGTGGTGGTCAAGCCGTCGAGCGAAACGCCGACGATTGCCGCTCAATTCGGCACGGTACTGGCGGAAGCGGGCTTCCCGCCCGAGGCCTGGAGCATTCTGGTGGGCAGTGGAGCGCAGGTAGGCGACGTGCTGGTGGAGCATCCCCGCACCCGGTTCATCTCCTTTACGGGCTCGCGCGAAGTGGGCTTGCGGATCAACGAACTGGCAGCGAAGACGCAGCCCGGGCAGATCTGGATCAAGCGCGTGGTGGCCGAGATGGGCGGGAAAGACGCCATCATCGTAGACGAAGAGGCAGATCTGGAGGCGGCGGTGCAGGGCGTGGTGTGGTCGGCGTTCGGCTACCAGGGGCAGAAATGCTCGGCCTGTTCGCGGGCCATCGTCAGCGAGAAGCTGTACGACAGGTTCCTCGACAAACTGGTGGAGAAGGTGCGGGCGATCCGCGTAGGACCGGCGGAAGACACGGCCAATTACATGGGGCCGGTGATCAGCGACCGCGCGCGGAAGACGATTCTGGACTACATCGAGGTGGGCAAAAAGGAAGGGCGGTTGCTTGCGGGCGGCGGCCCAGTGGAGGGGGAAGGTTACTTCCTCGAACCCACGGTGATCGCCGATGTCGGTCCCAAGGCGCGCATTTTCCAGGAGGAGATCTTCGGCCCGGTACTTGCGGTGACCAAAGCCAGGGACTTCGACCATGCCCTGGCCCTGGCCAACGACAGCGAGTACGGTCTGACGGGCGCGGTTTACACGAAGAACCCGGAGAAGATCGCCAAGGCGAAGCGCGAGTTTTTCGCGGGCAATCTTTATATCAACCGGAAGTGCACGGGAGCCATGGTGGGGGCCCATCCGTTCGGCGGCTTCAACATGTCGGGGACGGATTCGAAGGCCGGTGGTCCGGACTACCTGCTCTGGTTCGTGCAGGCGAAGTCGATCGCGGAAAAGATCGCTTAGGGCGGACAGCGCGGGTCTGGCATGATAGATCAATGCAGCGGGGAACGCCGGGTTGGAAGGAACTGGTCCGGCCGTTCTACCTGAACTGGTATTATTTCCCGCTGAATCCCGCCCATTGTCCGGAATCTTTCGCAAGAAGCTGGCAGTTTCCCGAGGCGGCTCCGCAAGAAGTTGGGGCCGGCGGGGCGAAGGTGGTGCTGGTTTTTCCGATGTCGGACTGGCACTTCCGCATCCAACGGACGCAACAGTTAAGCCGCGCTTTCTCGGCACTCGGCTACCACGTGGTTTACCTGAATCCGCATCTTGGCCGGGAGTATCTGACTCCGCTGTGGTGGAAGCTAAAGCCGCGGTTGATGCGGATTGAGCCTGGCATATTCGAGCTGCACGTTCCACTCCTCCGGCAGCCCGTTTATCATCACCGTTTGCCCTCGGCTGAAGAGTCATCCCGGATTGCAGGGTTCGTCCGGGCATTGGTCAGGGACAGGCCTTTGTTTCTGTTTGTGGGCCTGCCCTTCTGGATGGAAGCCGCCAGGGCCTTACGCAAGGACTGGCAGTGCCCTTTGGTTTACGATTGCCACGACCTTCTTCCAGGATTCCTCAACATGGCTCCGGCAATTTCTGATGCCGAGCCCGATGCCTTCCACCGCTCCGATGCCGTGGTCTTCTCTGCGCAATTCCTCATGGAGCATCATCTGGCCAGACACCCGAATATTCGCGGGAAGTCGTGGCTGGTGAGGAATGGCGTGGATGCCAATGCATTCACTGGCGTGCAGCGAGCGGAACGGGCGGGCGCAAGACGCAAGGTGATCGGCTACGTTGGCGCGCTGGAAGACTGGCTGGACTATCCGCTTCTGCACCGGATTGCGGAGGAGTTCCGCGATTGCGACCTTCCATTCGCGGGCAAGGTGTTAAGCCAGGAGGCAGAGGCGCTGCGGCGCCACGAGAACGTGCGGCTGTTGGGAGAAGTGCCGTATGAGCAGGTTCCAGCGTTAATGGCCAGTTTTGACGTTGGGCTGATTCCGTTCCTCGATACCCCGTTGACGAGAGCCGCTGATCCGATCAAAGCATACGAATACCTGGCGGCGGGGATTCAGGTGGTGGCCAGACGCCTGCCGGAACTGAGCTGGGCCAGCGAACTCTGCAACCTGTGCGATTCAGCGGATGAATTCTCAGGCGCAATCTCAAAGGCATTAGAGGAGAGCACTGACGCCCGACCACAGCGGGCGGCAATATTGCGAGAGCACCAGTGGCGGAACCGCGCGGCAACGATCGTGGAAATCGCTCGGAGTGCCCGGGCGGGATAGAATCTCGCCATGGTGAATTCGTTCTCGAGGCGGCTTGCGGGCGCTCTGCTGACGGCGTGGCTGGCCGCCCTTCCTGCCGCGGGTTTGGCCAACGCCCGCTTTAAGACCGTGATCTTCGGCCGGTATTCGGATTCGTTGGCCTCGTTTGAGAGCTTTGCGAAGCGGGCGAAGCAGTCCGGCGCGACGCACATTGTCATCACGGCGGAGGACCTGCCGTGGGCGATGTGGCAGATGGACACGCCGGGCGATCCCTACCCGGCGTGGGCGGTTTCCAACGTTGGGCTTTTGAAGGTTTCGATCCCTCAGGCTCTGGAACCATTCCTGCCGAAGGATTATGCCGAGAACGTGATGGGCATCCTGCGGCAGCGGTGCGAGGTGCTGCGCAAGTTGGGTTTGAAAGCAGCGTACACAACGTTCGAACCGCAAATCCTGCCGGAACGGGTCTACGAGGCGCACCCGTTGTGGCGCGGTCCGCAAGTTGACCATCCCCTACGTTCCCGGGTTCCGCGCTTTGCGCCGTCGATCGATCACCCGGAAGTTCTGGCACTCTACCGCGAATCGATCCGCAAGCTGCTGGCGGTCTGCCCGGAGATTGAGATCATTTCTCTGCACACGAACGATTCCGGCTCCGGCATGAGCTGGAGCGGAGGCCTGTATCAGGGGCCGAACGGCAGCCACCTGTTCCGCGAAAGAAAGATGTACCAGCGGTACCGTGACTTCTTCGGAGCACTGCAGGCAGGGGCAAGCGACGCACGTCCCGGTCCGCTGGAGATCGATGCCGAATGGGTGCGGGAAGCGACGCCGGAACTCGTCGCCGGGCAGCTCGGGCCCGGGATGGCGGTGGCGAATTATGAAGGTCCGAAGGCGACCATGTACAAGGCGGTGGTGGGTTTCCTGCTCGACTATTTCTATCCGTTCTATCCGGCGCAGGGGCTGCCGTTGCCGGTACGGTATCTGGAGGAGTTGGAGCATGCCTCGAAAAGCCCAGCACCGCGCCTGTTCTACCTGATTGGCGACAAGCACGACAGCGACTTGTATTTGAGCATCTACGACGCGTTCCAGAAGAACCCGACGCGGGACGACGTTTCGCGGATGCAGTTGTTGCGGGCGATCGCTGCAGAAAGGGTGGGCGAGGCCGGGGCTGGCGCGCTGCTGGATGCATGGATGGCCTTGCACCGGGTTCAGCGCGATGCAGACATTTTGAACTTCGGGGGCACGCTGTTTTACATCGGCTCCGTGCATCAACGGTGGTTGACCCGTCCGTTTGTGCCCTTTCCTGAGAAGCTGACGCGGGAGGAGACGAGCTACTACCGCAAGTTCCAGTTCCAGGCGCGGACGGAAGAGAGGGCCCGCGACCTGGGCGACATCCAGGGAACGCGCCAGTACGAAGGACTGGGAGGCATGGCGGTTTCGGGCCAACTCCTGGTACGGATGCAAGCCGATCTGACGCGCGCTCGGGAAGACCTGCGGACGATTGCGGCGAATGCAGCAGCCAGTGTCAAGCCTCGACTGGAACTTCTGGACAAGCGGATCCAGGCATTCGGGATCCTGGTGGACAATGGGCGAAACGGTCTGGAGTATCAATACCTGTTGGACTTCATGAAGGGCGGGCGGCTGCTGCGGCCGATTGAATTCCAGGAGCACCTCACCGACATCACCGAGTGGCGCGCCATCAAAGATGCTGCGAGGCGCGAGATGGACAACGCCATTATTCTGGCCAACCTTATCGAATCCACCAAAGACGAGTTGATCCACACCACGAAAACGAGCGCGGAGGAGAACATCCGCATTTTGGGTCCGGACCTGGCAGATCAACTGCGCCGCAAGGCACGAATCATGGCGCGATATTGGGAAGATTACGAGCAGCTGTTTGACCCGGAGAAGAGCAAAGAGCCGTAATCAGCGCAGGCGGGGCGCGGCGGCCTAATTGCTTGGCGCCGCGCCTTTGCGGTAGCTCTTGTCAGGGTAAGGCGGCGGCGGAGGCACGGGCACGGGTTTCATCCGGATCTGGTCTTCGAGGTATTTCAGCGCGGCCTCCAGTTGGGCGTCTTTGCCCTGGAACGTCGCGTGAGGCAAGTTGTCCACGACGATGTCGGGCTCCACGCCGTGGCCCTCGATGAGCCACTTGCCCTCGGGCCCGTAGACGCCGATCTCGGCGGCGGATGCGAGCCCGCGGTCGGCGAGGACATTGGAGCCGGTGAGCCAGATCTCCCCACCCCACGTGCGAACACCGATCACCTTACCCAAGCCCAGTCTCCGGAACCCTTCCGCGAAAGCTTCGCCATCCGAGGCTGTGTTGGCGTCGCAGAGCACCACCATGTGGCCGCGGAAGGCAGACTGCATGTTCCAAGTAGGCTGCCCGGTACGCGGCTTCCAATACATCCAGGCTTTGCGGGCCAGCTTGCTCAGGAGCCAGCTATCGATATTGCCGCCGTTGTTGTGGCGTACGTCGAGGATCAGCCCCTGGCGGTCGAAGACGGGGTAGAAATGCTCGGCGAACTGCGCCATGTCGCCGCCGCCCATCGCCCGCAGATGGATGTATCCGATGCGGCCGTTGGAAGCGCGCTCCACCTCAATCCGACGGGTATGCTCCCAATCGTGGTAGCGCAGGTCGGCGTCCTGTTGCGGCGTGATGGGCCGGACGATGACGTCGCGGGGTTCGGGTTTGCCGGCGCTCTTGACGCGAAGCAGCACTTGCTTACGCTGCTGGTTGCGGAGCAGTTCGTAGGGGTGGACGGCCTCGAGCGTGCTGCGCCCGTTGATGGATAGAATCACGTCGCCTTCCTGCATTGCCACTTGCGGGTGGAGCAGCGGGGAACGGCGGTCCGGCCGGTCGGGATCGTGCCGGTAGATACGCCGGACTACCCAGCCGCCTGCCCCCTCGTCACGATCCAGATCCGCGCCCAGGGTACCCAGCGGGATCTGGTCAGGCGCCTGGCGCTGATCACCGCCCACCACAAAGGTGTGCAGCGCCGACAGTTCACTCATGAGGCGGGCGATGAGGTCGTTCAACTCAGCGCGGTCGCGGACTCGCCCCACCAATTCGCCATATTTGTCGCGCATGCGCGGCCAGTCCACTCCGTGCATGTTCGGCGCATAGAAGTAGTCGCGCTGCAGCCGCCAGGCGTCGACGAATGCCTCGCGGAACTCGTCGGCAGGCACGACGTGGAAGTTCCAGCCGGAAAGGTCAACCTTGGAATCCGTGAGCGCCTTGGGCGCCTTGGCGTCTTTCACGGAGGCATCGAAGACATGCAGGTCGCTGCCTTTGCGGAGCAGGAGTTTCTTTCCGTCGAGAGAGAGCTGATAGCTGGAGACGCCCTCCGCGACGGTTTCGGGCTTGTCACCCTTATTGTTCACTTCGAGGCAGTCGAGCGTGGTCTTGGACGGCTCGGCGGGATCGTGGGTGGTCCAGCACAAGCGCTTGGAAGGGGCTGTCAAATTATTGTAATTGCCAGCCGGAACAGGCACCTCCTCGATGCGCTGCAGGATGCCGTCGAGGTCGATGTCCACCTTGGGTGGCTCGGGCTTGGCGTCTTTCGAGCTGGTCTTCTCTTCCTCTTTCTTCTCGTCCTTCTTTTCTTCCTTTTTGCCGGCGAGGGTCAGCTCGTTATCGGGTTCGAATGGGGAACGGGCGTCCTTCTTGAGCGCAATCTCGTAAATCTTCCAGGGCTTGTTGAAATACGGGTCGGGTGCGCGGGAACCCCAGGGCGAACTCACCTGGGTGCGCAGCGCGCGGTCCGAGAGGAAATACAGGAATTTGCCGTCGGCACTCCAGGCGGCGTTGTTGCTGTTGTAGCGGTCCGTAGTTAAAGGTGTGCTGACGCCCGTTTCCACGCTGTACAAAAACAACTGGCTCATCTCATTGGGGGCGGGTTTTTCGTATACGAGCCACCTGCTATCGGGGGACCAGGCCGAGTAATCGTAAACGGGGAAACTGTTGCCGCCGAATTGAGTCTCGTCAATTTTCTTTTGGCTCTTGGTGGTGAGGTCGAGCAGCCAGAGGCGGTTGTTCTTGTCGCTGTGCGCGGCCCATTTGCCGTCAGGGGACGGGTTTACTCCCCAGCGCAACACCGTTCCGTCGGTGGTGAGACGCTCTCCCGGGCCAAGGCCGTTGGCAGGCAGTTTCCAGATCTCGACTTCGCCGCTTTCCGTAGAGAGGGCAAGCAGATTCTTCTTGTCGGGGAGGAGTGTGGCGTAACGGATTCGGGCGGCTTTGGGGCCGGTGGCGTCCACCAGACGCCCTTGCGTGGTTTTGGCCGGCGCGACGAACGCCCGCCCGCGCGAAGTGAGCACCACGTGCACGCCGTCGGGCGAGAGCACCGCCGACGTCAGGAAGTCCATCGGCGACTTCACCCAGCGCTCCCGCATCTGGTCGAAGTCGGAGGGCAGAAAGATCTCGAGCTTCCGGTCTCGGCCCGAGGCGATGTCGAAAAGGTGGATGTCGGCGCCGAATTGATAGACGATGCGTCCCTCGTGCAGGTAAGGCGTGTCGATGTCCCAGCCCTCGTGCCGCGTGTGCTGCTTCAGATCTTTTCCGCTCTCGTCCATCGACCAGAGGTTCATCGTGCCGTCGCGGTCAGACGCAAAGTAGACGCGGCCACGCCAGGGCATGGCGTCCTTGCTGGTGCCGTCGTAGTTGGCGGTGAGCGGAATCGCCTCCGCGCCTGCCTGGAATTTCCACAGCTTTTGGGCCGTGCCGCCCTTGTAGCGCCGGGCGTGGCTGCCCTGGAAGGGGAGGCGGGTAAAAAACAGGGTTTTGCCCGCAGCGTCGTATGCGCCCTGCGCGGCTTCGGACAGTGGGATCCGCTCGATCCTGTTCCTGGCGTCCAGCAGGCAAAGTTGCAGGCTGGGCAGGGTGGAGAAACGGGACGTGGCGAATAACAGGCGGCCGTCCGGTGTCCAACCGGCCGGAGCGCCGCCACCAAAGGTGCGGCGTTGGGGCAGTCCTCCTTCGGTGGGCATGGTATAGACCTCGGAGACGCCCTCGTAATTGGCGCTGAACGCGAGGGTTTTGCCGTCAGGAGAGAACTTCGCCTGCGATTCCGAGGCTGCATGAGAGGTCAGCCGCTGGGCCAGACCTCCCTCCACGGGCACCCGCCACAAATCGCCTTCCGCTGTAAACACGACGGTGTTCCCGTGCAGCGCCGGGAAACGGTAGTAGCCGCGGTTGCTCTGTGCGGCTAGAGTCCAAGCGAGCGAAATGAGCAGGGAAACCAGAGCGAAGAGGCGGGCCATGGCGCCAGTATACGGGCCTTTTCCACCCTCCAGCGGTGCGCGGGCATCTGTTTTCCTGTGAAAGGTGTAAAGAAACAGCACCTGCCTTCCAAGCTGTGCCAAACCTGCGGGCGCCCCTTCCCGTGGAGGAAGAAGTGGGCGCGCGATTGGGAGCAGGTCCGCTACTGCAGTGACCGCTGCCGCGACAACAGGAGAAAGGAAGCGTCATGAGCGTCATGCGGCGGACATTTGGCAGCCGCGAAGCGATGGTGGAATACCTCCGCGCGGAGTTTCCCCAAGCGGGGCAGGAAGTGAGTGACACGCGCGGAGGCCGCCAGGCGGCGGAGCGGGCGCTGGCGGCGATTGAACCGGAGCGCTACGCCGGCTCGCGCAATTTCATGGACGGAGCGGTGACGCGACTGTCGATGTACATCCGGCACGGGGTGCTTTCTCTGGCGGAAGTACGACGGGCAGCGCTGGCGAAAGCACGCGATCCGCAGCGGACGGCCAAGTTCATCCAGGAACTTGCATGGCGCGACTACTGGCAACGGGTGTGGCGGCGTTTAGGCGACGGGATCTGGCAGGATCAGGAGCCTTACAAGACGGGCTGGGAGGCAGGGGATTACGCGCCCGAATTGCCGCAGGAGATTGAGCGAGGGGAGACCGGGCTGGCATGCATGGACGCTTTTGCCCGCCAACTCAGCGAGACAGGATACCTGCATAACCATGCGCGGATGTGGGTGGCGGCCTATGCCGTGCATTGGCGGAGGATCCAGTGGCAGGCGGGGGCCCGCTGGTTTCTGCGCCACCTGCTGGACGGCGATCCGGCCAGCAACAATCTCTCCTGGCAGTGGGTGGCTTCAACTTTCAGCCACAAGCCCTACTTCTTCAACCGCGAGAACCTGGAGAAGTACACGAGCGGGCGATTTTGCGCCGGTTGCCCAGCGCGCAAGAGTTGCCCGTTTGAAGGCAGCTATCCCGCTCTGGCAGAGCGCTTGTTCCCGCAGGCGGCCCGGCAGTGAAGACCGTCCGGTGGGTGCAACAGGATTGGGTCCGGGCCAGCGGCAGCGAACCGGCGGTGTATGTGCTTGACCCGCAGACGGTGGGCAACTACAGCCTCAAGCGGCTGGTGTTCGTCTACGAGTGCCTGCTGGAATTGAACGTGGAGATCCGGCGAGGGGCCTACGAAGAGGAGTTGATGGCCTTCTGCCGCGAACAAGACGCGAACATCCTGGTCACCACGGCCACACCTGACCCTCGGGCAAGGCAGGCGATCGAGCGGCTGCAGAGAGCGATGACAGTCCTGATCGAGGAGCCTGAACCTCTGGTGACGCCTGGGCAAGCGCTCGATTTGAAACGGTTTTCCCGGTACTGGGCGCGAGTGGAGCCGCTGCTGTTGCCCCCCGAGGCTCGAAAACGGTAGGATCGGAGCAGCCCCGATGAGAAGGGGACCATCACGTTCCAATACCAGGGTCTAACCAGACCAACGCGGCGAGGGGCGGACTTCCGGGTCCGCCCCTCTCGCTTTTTTTACTTCTGCTTCGCGATGACCAGGTCTTTGATCTTCTCGTAGGTGGACTCGGGGATGATCTTCTTGCTGACCAATTCATTCTTTCCCCGGTAAGGCCTGCCTTTGATGATTTTCTCGGCGTAGGCGTCACCGATGCCGGGCAGCGCCTTGAGCTTGTCGGCCGGAGCGCTGTTGAGGTCTACCAGCTCCGCAGCCTGCGTGGCGGCGGCCTTTATGTCTTTCTTTCCAGCGCCCTGTCCGAAGGCCAGGGCGCAACCCAGAACGGCGAGAGAAATGGCTCGAAGGAGTCGCATGGCGATGGATGTTAGCACGTTCTTCCGGGCCGGTGGCGGCGCGGAAGCGCTGAAAAGTCGGCGAAGTTAACGATAGAATACAGGCAAACCCTGGGGAGGGACTCCGATCGTGTCTATTCGTTCAGCCGTGCTGTTGCTTGCCTTGCCGCTGCAGGGTGCGGTTCCCGAGCGGATCGACTTTCAGCGGGACGTGCGCCCGATTCTGAGCGACGCCTGCTTTCACTGCCACGGGCCGGATGCGGAGACGCGCATGGTTGGGCTGCGGCTGGACCAGAAAGCCGGGGCGTTCGAAGCGCGAAAGACCGGCCAGCCAGTCGTACCCGGCGATCCGGAGAAGAGCCAGCTATGGCAGCGCGTGAATCACAAGAGCCCGGCGCGCATCATGCCGCCGCCTTACTCGCACAAAGTCTTAACCGCCGAACAGAAGGAAATTCTGCGGCGTTGGATTGAACAGGGCGCGCCTTGGCAAGACCATTGGGCGTACGCCAAGCCGTTGCGGCCGGTGATGCCTTCTGTCAAGAACGCCTCCTGGCCGCGCAACCCGGTGGACCGTTTGCTGCTGGCGCGCATGGAACAGGCCGGATTGCAGCCGAATGAAGAGGCGCCCAAGCGGACGCTTATTCGCCGCGTGGCCTTCGACCTCACCGGGTTGCCGCCGAAACCGGAAGAGATCGAGACGTACCTGAAAGACACGGCTCCGGGCGCGTATGAGCGAATGGTGGACCGCTACCTGGCGTCGCCGCATTACGGGGAACACCGTGCCCGCTACTGGCTGGACGCCGCGCGCTACGCCGACACTCACGGCATCCACATCGACAACTACCGGGAGATGTGGCCTTACCGGGACTGGGTCATCCAGGCGTTCAACCGGAACATGCCGTTCGATCAGTTCACCATCGAGCAATTGGCGGGCGATCTGCTGCCCAACCGGACTCTGGACCAGCAGGTGGCTACGGGCTTTCACCGCTGTGCGCCCAGCACCAACGAGGCGGGTGCGATTGAGGAGGAGTTTGCCGCCATTTATGCGAAGGACCGGGTGGACACCACGGGGGCGGTATGGATGGGCCTGACGGTGGGTTGCGCCACCTGCCACGATCACAAGTTCGATCCCATCACCCAGAAGGATTTCTACGCGCTCACGGCTTTCTTCCGCAACACGACCCAGCCGGTGATGGACGGAAACATCGCCGACACGCCTCCGGTGATTGCCGTGCCTGAGGGCAAGGACCGAGTGCGCTGGGAGCAGACGGACCGTGAGCGGCAGCTTCTGCTGGACGCCATGCGAAGGATGGAAACAGGGAAAAATCCTGGTTTCGAGGCTTGGTTGCGCACGCCGGCGCGCCGGCGCATCCTGCTTCCGTTGCGCGACGATGACCATGCGTTCCGCATTGAAGTGGGGCCGGAACCGCAAATGGTATACAGCGGAAACGCACAACCGTTCCGGCTGCCGGGCGGCGTTTCCGTTGGCGCCAGTAACGTTGCCGGGGTCCCCGCATTCCACTTTGAAAAGGACGCTTCCATCGAACTCCCCAACCTTTCGGCGATTCAGGCTGACGTACCCTTTACGGTTTCCGCGTGGTACCTGATGCCGAAAGGCGAAGAGGGATTTGTGATCGCGAGCCAGAGCAATCCGCAGGAGAAGGGGCGCGGCTGGGTGCTGGATGTCGGCGGGCGCGTTCCGGGATTGCGACTGACGGGTGACGACGGCAAGTCGATCAGTATCCGCGGCATGTTCCTCGTGCAAACTAAGCCCGGCACCTGGAACCACGTGGCGGTGACCTACGACGGATCGCGCGATCAGCAGGGGCTGGCGTTGTATGTGAACGGGCAACGGGCGATGATTTCCGGCGGAGGAAAGGCAGACCCTCTCGTGGGCAGCATCAATCCTGGCCAACCGTTGCGCCTGGGCAACGAAGGCAAGCGCTTTTTTGGATCCGGGGCCATCGGGGACTTCCGCGTATTCCGCCGGGCTCTGAGCGCGGAAGAAGTCCGCGGGATCTCCACATGGCCGCTGGCGCAGGCGGCACGCGCGAAGGAGGCAGCAGAACTGAGCGCGGAGGAGAGGAACGCGCTGTTCGACCATTATCTGGTGAACCTGGACGCCCGCTACCAGCAACTCTCAGCGCAGCGGCTGAAGCTGGACAGCGAACGGAGCCTGATTGCCCGGCGCAGCCCCCTCACTCATGTCATGGAAGAGCGGATGGACCAGAAACCGCACGCGCACATTCTGCATCGTGGCATGTACGACCAGCCACGGGAAAAAGTGGAACCCGCCACGCCAGCCGTGCTGCCGCCGATGAAGAAGGAGTCTCCCCGCAACCGGTTGGGACTGGCGCAGTGGCTGATGGACGCTGACAATCCGCTTACCGCCCGCGTCGTGGTGAACCGTTTTTGGCAGGAAGTCTTTGGGCAGGGATTGGTACGTACCGCCGAGGATTTCGGTTCCCAGGGCGAGGTGCCGTCCCATCCGGAACTGCTGGACTGGCTGGCGGTGGAATTCCGCGAGAGCGGGTGGGACGTCAAGAAGCTGTTCCGCCTGATGGTGACCAGCGCCGCGTACCGGCAATCGGCTGCAGTCACCCCTGAGAAGCTGAAGGCGGATCCGGAGAACCGTTTGCTGGCGCGTGGCCCGCGGTTCCGGCTGGATGGCGAAGTTATTCGGGATGCTGCGCTGGCGGCCAGCGGCCTGTTGGCCCCGAAGCTGGGCGGGCCGAGCGTGAAGCCTTATCAGCCCGGCGGCGTCTGGGAAGCGGTGGCCATGCCCACGTCCAACACGCGCGAATACCAGGCGGACGAAGGAGACAAGCTCTACCGCCGCAGTCTTTATTGGTTCTGGAAACGCAGCGCTCCCCCGGCCTCGCTGGACATCTTCAATGCGCCAACGCGCGAGCTTTGCACGGTGCGGCGCGAGCGGACCAACACTCCTTTGCAGGCGCTGGTAGTGATGAATGACGTGCAGTTTGTTGAAGCGGCGCGTGCCCTGGCGGAGCGCGCGATGAAGGCAGCAGGTCAAGAGGCATCGGCGCGCTTCGACTACATTGCAGAACGATTGCTGGCGCGTGGATTTGAACCGCCCGAGCGCGAGGTGGTGCAGCAGTCTTACCGCGAGTACCTGCGCTACTACGACTCCAATCCGAACGCCGCCCGGCAATTGGTGGCAACAGGGGCTTCCAGGCCGGACGCCAATGTGAACGCCGCCGAACTGGCGGCCCTGACCCTGGTAGCCAGCCAGGTAATGAATCTCGACGAGGCTTTGACGAAATGAGCTGGGATCCGTTTCTGGAAGCGGCGCGGATTGAAACGCGGCGGCAGATGCTGAGCCGCACCGCCACCGGGCTGGGCGGGCTGGCGTTGGCCAGCCTTTTGGGCGGAGAGGCCCGGGGAGAAGGGCGGGCCGCAGTGGGTGGACTACCGGGCCTGCCCCATTTTGCCCCCAAGGCGAAGCGGGCGATCTATCTGCACATGGTGGGCGCCCCGCCACAGATGGAAACCTTCGACTACAAGCCGAAGATGCGGGAGTGGTTTGACAAGGATCTGCCGGAATCGATCCGGATGGGTCAGCGCCTTACCACCATGACATCGGAACAGTCCCGCTTTCCCGTCGCGCCTTCGGTATTCCAGTTCGCCCAACATGGGCAGAGCGGCGCCTGGGTGAGTGAACTGCTGCCCTACACCGCCCGCATGGTGGACGACATCGCCATTATCCGGTCGATGCACACCGAGGCCATTAATCATGAGCCGGCCATCACCTTCATCCAAACCGGCAATATGATTCCGGGCAAACCCTGCATCGGTTCCTGGATCGCGTATGGTCTGGGCAGCATGAACCAGGACCTGCCTACGTTTGTCGTCCTGAACGCCAGCCACACCCACCCCAAGGCGAACGTGCAAGCGATTTCGGCGCGCTTGTGGAGCGCAGGCTTTCTCTCGGCGCAGTACGCCGGCGTGGCCCTGCGTGCCATGGGTGACCCGGTACTCTACATCAAGGACCCGGAAGGAGTGCCGGTGGAGATGCGGCGGCGGATGCTGGACGCCATGGGCGAGTTGAACCGGATGCAGTATGCGCAGATCGGCGATCCGGAAACTCAGGTGCGCATAGCCCAGTACGAAATGGCGTTCCGGATGCAGAAGTCGGTCCCGGACCTCACCGACTTATCCAAGGAGCCCGAGAGCACCTACGAGTTGTATGGCGAGGATGCCCGGAAGCCCGGCACATTTGCCTATTGTGCCCTCATGGCCCGACGGCTGGCAGAGCGGGGCGTGCGATTCACGCAGATCTACCACCGCGGCTGGGATGTGCACGGGAATTTGCCGGAGGTCCTGCCTGCCCAGTGCAAGGACGTCGATCAGGGCGCGTGGGCGCTGGTCCAGGATCTGAAACAGCGAGGCATGCTGGATGACACCCTGGTTGTGTTCGGCGGCGAGTTCGGCCGCACGATCTACTCCCAGGGCAAGCTGACTGACAAGGACTACGGGCGCGACCACCATCCCAAGTGCTTCAGCCTGTGGCTGGCAGGCGGCGGTATCAAGGGGGGCGTGGTGCATGGCGAAACGGACGAGTTCAGCTACAACATCGTCCGCGATCCGGTGCACGTGCGCGACCTGCAGGCGACGCTGCTGCAGGTGTTCGGCATTCACCACGAGCGCTTCACCTTCAAATACCAGGGGCTGGACCAGCGCCTGACAGGTGTGGAAAAAGCCAGCGTGGTAAAGGAACTTCTGGCCTAGAACGCAGCCGCAGAATGGATGCCGCTGGACTGCAGGGCCACGGCCATCTTTTCGAGCGCGGATTTGTGGATCTGGGAGACGCGGCTTTCGTTGATGCCCAGAAGCCCGCCGATCTCTTTCATCGTCATCTCATTGCTGTAGTAGAGTGTGACGACCTTGCGGTAGCGTTCCGGCAGCGTCTGCATGGCGCCGGCCAGCATTTCGCGGAGTTGCTCCCGCGCACACATGGTGTCGGGGTGCGAGTCGGGGTTCGTTGGGAAGTCGGGCGCGGGCAGGTCGTCCTGGTCGGCTGGGCGGGAGGAAGCGCTGATGAGGCCCACCTTATTCAGATCTAAGGCCATCTGGCGCCACCGTTCGACATCCACACCCATGCGCGAAGCCATTTCCTCGTCGGTTGGATTCCGCTGCAGCAAAGCGTAGAGATCGCGCGTCACCTGCTCCACCTGTTTATGCCGGCGGCGCATGTCCCGGGAAGCCCAATCGAGCTGGCGCAGGCTGTCGAGGATGGCCCCTTTGATCCGGTGTTTTGCGTAGCTCGAGAAAGCCACCTGCTTATCGGGGTTGAAGCGCGTGGCGGCATCAAACAAACCGAGAATGCCGGCGTGGATCAGATCGTCGAGTTCCACGTGCACAGGCAAGCTCTCGTGCACGCGCACGGCAATCGCCCGGACCAGCGGAAGGTTCTCCAGAACAACGCGGTCGCGCCGCTCTTTTTTTGTTTCTTTTTGAGCCGGGCCGGATTGCGCCGGCGCGCAGGCTGTCCCTCGTGCAGTAGCCATGTCCATCTCCTTCTTGCGGCTGGCACGAGCTCCGCCCCCGCCATTCTGCGGCGGGTGGGCGCCTTCGGTCTCTGTGTGGCGGACCGTTCGGCTCGGTAGCTGGCCAACTCGATTTGCCGTCCGCGTTTCGTCCGGCAGCCAGGAAGGAGCAATCGGGGGGCCAAAAACGTTTTCTTCGGCGGAAGGCCCGATCTTCTGTAGGGGTTGAGACGCTAAACCCAAAGAATTCAGGCGATTTGAGGAGGCCGCCGGGGCCCCCGCGCCTGGCGCAATGGGGGCCGGAGTACGGCCGGCCAGCGCTCGCGGGGCCCGCTGATTCGTTTCTGCACGCCGTACTGCTCGGATTCCCATCGTGGTGGAACACCTAATTCCAAAACGGAACAAATTAGGCCGGCCGGGCTGGTTACTGTCCTAAGCCCGACTCCCTTTATGGGCAAATGTACCGAATCCACCCAAAGAACCCACTCCAGAGAGTGCCTGAGTTCTCCCAGGACAAAACCTTAGAGCCCTGGCGGGACTGTCCGGCTAAGGTCCTCAGGTGTTTGGGGAGCACGGACCGGTTTATCCTTTTCCGGGCCTTGTGCGCCTTCAACTTCAATGGGAGTGGGGGTGAGGGTGCTTGGCGTAGTGCTGGCGGAGCAAGTCCTTGCCGTAGTCGTTGCCGTTGGGCGTGCGAATGACGACGTGGATGTGTTCCTGGTTCGGCTTGTTGGGCAACAGATGGCGCAAGCCAGCCGGGGTTTGGTGGTCGAACTCGATCAGGATGACTGGGCTATGGATGCGGTAGTAGAAGACCGAGTCCTGGCTCGTCTGGCCGATCCACGCAAAATGGGTGCGCTCCAGGTGTTTGCGCACCTCGCTCATTTTCACCTTGGCGTGGCCTTCGCGAGTATTGCGGACGTATTCCCAGATCAGGTCGAGCAGTTGTTCGCGCTGGGCAGGGGTCATTTCGCTGGCGGGGAGGCCCGCATAGTCGAGCACAACATTGTCCTTGAAGGCTTCGCCCACGTTGACGTTACCGGTCTTCTCCGTCCGCAGAATCGCCTTGGCGCGCTGCGCCGCCGTCAGGCCGTTCACGAATTGAAGCCCTTTGTTTTGTTCGTCTTGTAGGATCTCGGTGCCTTTGTATTTCCCCGCAGTGGCGCGGACGGGTTCCGAGCCAAAGAAGGAAGGCGTCATCACCACCTGGTCGCCGAGGACGAAGTAGTTCACGATCAGGTGGTGGCCGTCGATCTGCCAGCCCCAGGGCTCTTTGTCTGACGGCTTACCCATGACCGTTATGTGGTAAAGCCATTCGCCGTATTCCACGAAGTTGTTGTTGTTCAACTCGCCCAGGGTGTGGTCCAGGCGCATGATGTCCCGGCTTAATTTGAGGCCCTTGGCGCTGAGTGAGGCGCGGAGAAGACTGAACGCGAGGTCGCGCTGGCTGGGAGTCATCTCCGCGAACGACACCCCCTGTCGCACGTAGAAGTGCTGGTTCATCCACTTCCGCCACTCGTCATCATTCACGTCGAAGGCAGTTTTCTGGCGCTGCTCGGGAGTCAAGGCAGCCAGAAAGGCCTCCGCCGCCTGTTTGACTGGACGAGTAGACACCCCGGTCGAGCGGATGCCGAAGAGCCCCGATTCAATCCCCTGACTGGTACGAACACCAACGAACGGTTCCGACAGCCCCTTTGCCTCCCAATCCGCGGACATTTTGCGGAATCGCTCTTTGATGGAGGCTGCGGAAGGCCCTTGTGCCCAGAGAAAGGCCAAACTCCCGGCAGCCAGCGCGGCCCCGGCCCAGACTCGATTTTTCATGACTTTCGCCCCTTCGGTCGAGTATAGCCGTGACCGGCAGGCTGCCGTGCCGGCCGTCAGAAATTGATTTTTGCAGCTACCTGAAGCTGGCGCATATTTGTGCGGGTACCCGTAATCTGGCCGAAGCCGCCGGAGGAGACATTAGTATTCGGATTACCCCAATTCGGGTGGTTGGGGAAATTGAACCATTCGAACCGGAGTTGCAGGTAACGCTGCTCGGCGCCCAGGCTGAAGTTTTTCAGCATGGAGAAATCCCAGCCGATAATGCCGGGGGCGTCGAGTGTGTTCCGTCCAACGTTGCCATGGCGTCCGCGCTGATTGATCACGAATGCACCTGTGTTGAAGAACCGGGCAGGATCCTGTTGTCCTCTGGGAAGCGAGGCGGTCTGGCCGGTAGCGTCAGGCCGGTCGAAGAATGCACCCGTATTCGAAGTGTCCTGCCCGTTGGTTACCGTAACAGGAAATCCTGTCTGCAAGGTCAGAATCGAACTCATTTGCCAGCCGCCCGCCACGGCATTCGCAACCGGGTTGTCGATGTTGAGCTTACGGCCCCTGCCAAACGGCAGATCCCAGAGCGCCGACGTCACATAGCGGTGGCGTGTGTCGTGGCTGGAGCGGGCCCGTTCGCAGCTTCGGCAATAGCTGTTCTGCGGAAACAGAGTATCGCCGCCCTGATTCCGGATAGCGGTTGCGGTATCGATCGACTTCGAATAGGTGTAGCTCATGAGATACGTCAGACCGTTGCTGTAGCGTTTGGTGAGCTTTGCACCCAGCGAGTGGTAGTTGCCCTGCCCGCCATTGTCCACGAGTTGAATTCGCCCAAAGTTCGGGAATGGTGAGCGGTCAGGAATGCTGCGGCTGTCCGTCGCGGGGTTTGCCGGGATGGCCTCATTGACCGATCTCAGAGCCTCAAGCCTTTGACTGACATTACCCAGATAGCCCACCTCGGCCACCAGGCTGCCACCCAGTTCCCGTTGCACGTTGAACATGAATTGGTTCGTGTATGGGGTTCGGCGGTCATAGGGATTGGCGAACGTATACGGCCGGAAGACGTTGGCCACTCCGCCAGCGATGGAGGAGAGCGCATTGCTCCAGTTGAGGTTCGGAAAATCCGTGCGTGAATTGTCGCGCAAGCGGCCCGCCAGATTCCGGGCCATGTCGAAGCGCGGGTTTCCGGTGTCCTGGGAGTAGAAGGCTCCGGCGCCCAGACGGAAGACCCACTTGGCGTTCGGCGACCAGGACAAGCCAAAGCGCGGTGCGAAATCGTTCTTGTCGACGCCCACCAGCCGGTTGCCCAGGGATCCGTCGCAGCGAACCTGAATGTCCGGCCAGCGAAGGTTGATTCCCTCATAGCAGTTTTGCCGGGATGCGCCTTGCCGCATAAAGAACGGGAAGAGACTCCGGTCCGTCACGTTCGCATTGGCCAGGGTGAGATGGGCGTCGTAGGGCACGATGCCATTAAACAGATTCCCGGTCTGGTCCTCCCACGGGGGAGTCAATTCGTACCGGAGGCCAAGGTTCAACGTCAAGGTTGGAGTGATCCTCCAGGTGTCGTCCACATAGAGAGCGAAGCCCGTTGCCCGGAACTTGGCATTGGCGATCGACACGGCAGCTTCCGCCTGGGACGTCTCGCCCAGCAGGAAGTCTGCGAAATTGTCGCCGGTCCGGCCGCTAAGCGCGAGGTTTCGTGTAGCGTTGTTGGTGAATGTGAACTGGCCGCGTGCAAACTGGTTTCCAACCTGGTTGTAGCGGTCCTGCCGGATCTCTCCGCCGAACTTGAAGGAGTGCCGACCCTTGATGAGAGACAGGTTGTTCACGAATTGAATGGCGGAATTGTTGTTCTCGTAAGGGCCTTCCGAGTCGTTGCCGAAACCGGCGTACGCGCCCTGGAGCGAAACGTTGGGAATGCCCCACTGAACGGCGGGACCACCCGCCAGTCCAGGGATCTTCAGTTCACTCACCACGTCCCGGCCGAAAGCGAGTTCCGTTCCGTTAGTGTTGTAGAACTGCGTGTAGCCAAAGCGGGCCTCATTCACCAAGGAGGGCGAAAGCACTCGGGTATTCGAAACCATGTACTGGTTGAAGTTGGTGACGATCTTCGTGCCATTGAGGCGCAGCGCTTCATCAGCCTGATTCTCATCCCCCCAACTATAGCGGCCGAACCACTGGGACTTGGAACTCTCTACCCAATCGTACCGGCTCACGAATTGATCGCGGTTGATGGGCCGCCCCAGGGCCTGCACCCTGTTGTTGCGGAGGTCAGCATTGGGCAAGTTGGGCTCCGGGTAGAACTCGAGGAGCTGCTTCGAGATGGCAGTGATGCGCGAGGCAGGGATGATGTTGCCAGGGAAGGGTTGGGCAGTGTTGACGCCGTCCACCACCACCCTGGTGCGTGGGTCGTAGATCCCCAGCGTCCGGAGTGCTGTGTTTGGAGTGTTAACGACGTCCGTGAAATTGCCGGCCTGCATTGCCGCGGACGGCAGGCTGTACACGGCCTGCACGTTGCGCCGCTGGCGAATCCACTCATAGTTCGTCATGAAGAAGAGCCGGTTCCGGCCATCGAAGAGCTTTGGTATGGAAACGGGACCGCCGAGCGTAAATCCGAACTGGTTCCACTTGAATGGATCCTTCGGTGGCCGGGCGGTGGTGAACGCATAGTTCTTCGCGTCCAGTTTCTCGTTCCGCAAGAAGTGGAACAAAGTGCCGTGATAGTCGTTGGCTCCTGGCTTGGTGGAGATGTTGATCTGCGTCGCTCCTCGGCCGAATTCGGCGGGATAGATTCCCGACTGGACCTTGAATTCGAGCAAGGCGTCTACGGAGGGCAGAACCACGAAAGTGTTGAAGTTGGGATCGGTGTTTTCTACGCCGTCCAGCGTGAAGCGGTTGAATTGCGCCCGCTGGCCGCCCACGGAGATCGACTGGGCAGCTCTGATGCCGCCTTGCCTCGAACCTGCCTGTCCGGCGGAGGGGAAGCCAAAACTGACGTTGGGCGCGAGCGCGACAAGTTGCAGCGCGTTTCGTCCGTTGAGCGGCAGTTCGACGATGCGCTTGTTCTCGATGACCGTTCCCACCGTCGCGTTCTCCGTTTGTAGGAGCGCTGACTGGGCGCTCACCTCGATCGATTCGCTTACCGAACCAACCTGCAGATCGATGTCGAGGCGGGAACTCAATTGGACTTGGATTTCTACATTCGTGCGGACGTAACTCTTAAAGCCTTCCTTTTCGGCCCGCAAGGAGTAAAGTCCGGGCTGCAAGGCAGGAAAGACATAAGCGCCCGAGGCGTTCGACTCCGTGGTGCGCGTGGCGTTGGTCTTGACGTTAGTTAAGGTGATCTTCGCTCCCGCGATCACCGCCCCCGACGGGTCGCGAACCTCGCCGGAAATGTCACCCAAAGTTTGCGCCGATACGGCACCGCAGAGCGCAAGAAGAACGATTGCCACACTGGCAGACCAAGAACCCCTCATGGTCGGACTCCTCAACTTGGAGATAAACTGCACCCCGGCGGAGAGGAACTCCCCGTAATGCTGCGTGAGGCTAGTTCTATCCGAGCGTTTCACTTTTGTCAAATAATTTTCTGACGCGGTTTGGGGGAGGAACTGGTAGGAATGACTTAAGGCCTCCGTGGCCACATATGCCGCCGCGTCTTCAAGCTGTCGCCATCCTGATCGTCCAGGCACTGCTGTGTCCAGCACTGAGGGGTCAAGACCTGGAGGGGATGGCGCGCTATCTGGAACGATTACGCGGCAGGTACGCGGAGGGGCTGAATCCGGATCGGGCGGCATTGCGACAAGCCATTGGCTATCAACAGCCTGCGAAGTTTACAGCCGCGGCCGAGGAATCCCTCGCGGCGCGCGGGCAGACGCGCGGCCGGGTGCTGCTGCTGTCGCGTGGCGGCCAAGCCGCAGCATTGGCGGAACGCGGGTTCGAGGTCGCGATGCCAGCCCTACTGGACACCAACGGCCGGGACCGCCTGTACCGGATCGGGTTTCCATTCGCCCGGCATCCCCTGGGGCTGGAAACGGAAGTGGCCGTCGGAGCGCTGGAATGGCTGGTAGCCAGGCGGCCACCCCTGCCAATAGGGATCTGGGCCGATGCCGAGGGGGCGCTGGTGGCCGAGTGCGCGGCTGCACTCTTTCCCGGTTTCGACTGGCTCCATGTGGAGGGCGGGCCGGTGGACTGGTCCCGGTTGGACCTGAGGCCCTGGCACGAAAACGTGTTCGGGCTTGTGAGGGATCTAGGTCCGCAAGGGCCAGGGCGGTTCATCCCTCCACCCAAACGCAGAGCGGTGCCGCTGCCCGGCTCGCTGTCAGTCGCGCCCAGGGTACGCACTCCGGAGCCTTGGCAAGCAGAGTTGCTGGCGTTACTGCCCACCGCGGAAAAGACCAGAGCACGGACCTTCCAGCCGCAAGAAACTGCAAAGCGTTTTCGTGAGGAGGTGCTTGGAGTGCTGCCACCAGAAAATACTGACCCGGCACCCCAGCTGCGGCAAACCTATCGCGGTGCAAGTTGGGTGGGGTGGGATGTGACCTTGCGTGTCAGGAAGGAATTTGTTGCCACGGGTGTTTTACTCCTGCCTGACCGAGCAGCAGCCGCAGACCGATTTCCTATTATTGTCGTACAGCACGGATTGGAAGGCAGGCCGCAGGATCTATTCCAACAGGATGCCGGTCGATCATTCGACACTTATAGGAATTACGCAGAAGTATTGGTGCGAAAGGGCTTTGCTGTCTTCCTGCCACAGAATCCCTACCGCGGCGATTTCCGTCGCCTGGTAAAGTTGGCGAATCCGCTAGGCTTATCGCTGTTCTCGCTGATCCGGGCACAGTACCAGGTGATCGTGGACTGGTTGGCCACCCGACCGGAGATCGACATCACACGGTTGGGGTTTTACGGGCTGAGTTACGGAGGCAAGACCGCTCTGAGGGTGCCGGTATTCGATTCCCGGTTTCGCGTGGTGGTCTGTGCCGGGGACTTCAACGAGTGGGTCAGGAAGCTGGTGGATCCTTCGCTGCCTTACTCGTACCTTTACACGCAAGAGTATGACGTTCTCGAGTGGGGGTTGGCCAACGTCGCGAGCCATGGAGAACTTGCCCAACTGATGGCTCCGCGACCGTTCCTGGTAGAGCGCGGCCACCGGGATGGGGTGGGCGAGGACGAATGGGTGGCTTACGAGTTTGCCAAGGTTCGCCGTTACTACGACGAGCATCGAGCCGCCGGACTGGCCGGGATCACGTTCTTCAATGGCCCCCACCGGATTGACGGGGAGGAGGCGTTACGGTGGTTTGAGCGTCATCTGAGGGTGGGAAGTGAGTGAGGAAAGAGCGTGGTAGACTGTGGCTTAGCCACAGGAGATCTCATGGACTATACATACCTTGATGTCGCCAAGATGATCGACCATTCGCTGTTGAACCCTGCCCTCACCTGGCAAGAGCTGGAAAGCGGCATCGATCTCGCGCTGAAGTACGACGCCGCCAGCGTCTGCATCCTGCCTTATGCGCTAAAGGCTTGTGCGGAGCGGCTCAAGGGGAGTAACGTTCGGGCGTCCACCACGATCGGGTTCCCGCACGGCGGGCATACCACGGCGATCAAGCTTGCGGAAACCTTGCAGGCGCTGCGGGACGGGGGCGAGGAGTTGGACATGGTGGTGAACATCAGCCAGGTATTGAGCGGCGCCTGGGACTATGTACGAGAAGACATCCGGGTGGTGGTGGATGCGGCTCATCAGGCGGGGCAGAAGGTGAAGGTCATCTTCGAGAACGCCTACCTGAAGGACGAGCACAAAATCCGGCTGTGCGAGATTTGCAGTGAATTGAACGCAGATTGGGTCAAAACATCGACGGGCTATGCGCCATCCGGAGCGACCATTGAAGACCTGAAACTGATGCGGAAGCATGCCGCACCGCACGTGCAGGTGAAAGCCGCCGGCGGCGTGCGTGACCTCGACGCGCTGTTGAAAGTGCGGGCGGTTGGAGTGACCCGTTGCGGCGCCACCCGTACCGCGTCCATGCTGGAGGAGGCGCGCCGGCGATTGGGCCTGGCGCCCATCGACCCGGCTTTGGCCGGAACTGCACCCGCGGGGTACTAACGCACCATGATGAAGCTTGGATTTGTCACCGCCATTCTCCCGGAACTGCCGCTGGAAGAGGTGGCGAAGTTCGCCGCTTCGGCGGACTATGAATGCATTGAGGTGATGTGCTGGCCGAAGGGCAAGGCCGAGCGCCGCTACGCCGGCGTGACGCACATCGACGTGGAGGGATTCACGAAATCCGATGCGGCGCGCGTTCACGAGACGATGGCGGCGGCCGGAGTCTCGATCAGTGCGCTGGGCTATTATCCAAATCCGCTGACGCCGAACACGGAAGAGGCCAAAACCTACGCTAACCACATCAAGAAGGTAATCAAGGCGTCGTCGCTGTTGGGGCTGGGGCGGATGAACACATTTGTGGGACGCGACCAAACGAAAACCGTGGACGACAATTGGCCGCGTTTCCTCAAGACTTGGAAGCCGATCATCCAATACGCCGAGGACCAGGGCGTGAAGGTCGGAATCGAGAACTGCCCGATGTCATTCACCAAGGATGAATGGCCGGGCGGGAAGAATCTCGCCACTTCGCCGGCCATTTGGCGGCGCATGTTCAACGACATTCCCAGCGACAACTTCGGGTTGAACTACGACCCCTCCCATCTGGTGTGGCAGCGGATGGACTACATCGCCCCGATCCGCGAGTTCGCCTCGAAGCTTTTCCACGTCCACGCCAAGGATGCGCGTCTCGACCTGCACCGATTGAACGAAGTGGGATTACTGGCGTTTCCCTTGGAATACCACACACCCAAACTGCCGGGCCTGGGTGAGGTGGATTGGGGCCACTTCTTCTCGGCGCTGAACGATGTGAAGTACAGTGGCGCCGTAGCAGTGGAAGTGGAAGATCGCGCTTACGAAGGCTCGCTGGAGGACCGGCAGTCGGCGCTGCTGCAATGCAGCGCCTACCTGCATCAATTCCTGCCTTAAGCGGTTCCGGAACGGACGAAGTTACTTGCGTCCTGCACGGGCCGCTTCGGCTTCCCCGTTGCCCGCCGCGGCAGGCTGCTCGGCCCGGATAAGGCCAAGCTTCCGCCTCACCTCCGTGTCGACGACCGCCAGGGTTTCCGGATGATCCCTCAGAAAAGCCTTGGCGTTCTCGCGCCCTTGACCGATGCGCTCGCCATTAAAGCTGTACCAGGAGCCGCTTTTCTCGACGATGTTCTGCTCTACGCCGACGTCGAGCAGATCGCCCACCAGGCTAATGCCCTCGCCGTACATGATGTCAAACTCCGCTTCGCGGAAGGGTGGCGCAACCTTGTTCTTTACCACCTTCACCTTGGTGCGGTTGCCCACCACAGACTCGCCATCCTTGATGGCGGCGATCCGGCGGACGTCCAGGCGCACGGAAGAGTAGAACTTCAACGCGCGGCCTCCGGTGGTGGTTTCCGGGTTGCCGAACATCACCCCGATCTTCTCGCGGATCTGGTTGATGAAGATCAGGCAGGTGTTGGAGCGGGAAGTGATGCCGGTAAGCTTGCGCATGGCCTGAGACATCAGGCGGGCTTGTACGCCAACAAAGCTGTCGCCCATTTCGCCTTCGAGTTCGGTTTTGGGCACCAGGGCGGCGACCGAGTCCACCACGATAATGTCGATGGCGTTGGACTGAATCAGGGCATTGGTGATCTCGAGCGCCTGTTCGGCGTAGTCGGGCTGGGAAACCAGCAGATTGTCGACATCCACGCCGAGCTTGCGGGCATAGACTGGATCGAGCGCGTGCTCAACGTCCACAAACGCGGCCATACCGCCGTTCTTCTGGGCTGAGGCGACGGCCTGCAAGGCCAGCGTGGTTTTGCCGGAGCTTTCCGGGCCGAAGATCTCAACAATCCGGCCTTTGGGCAAGCCGCCGACGCCCAGCGCGGCATCCAGCGACACGGAGCCCGTCGAGATGACGCTGACAGGCACAATGGCTTCGTGGGAACCCAGGCGCTGAATGGTCCCCTTGCCGAACTGTTTCTCGATTTGGCTGAGCGTGGCGCTAAGGGCCCGCTGGCGCTCTTTATCGTCCATGGAAAACTCCTCGCCGCGGCCGGCGTAGTGAAAGTCTTTACAGTATAACAGGCTGTGCGCGGAATGCACGCATTTCGCGCACACAAGTATTCCTCAGGATAGTGCCAGCCGGGCCGGGAAGTCTCGCGAAAGAAGCCTAGGGGCGCTCGAGCACCTGGATCCGCGACCGCCGGGCTTCGAGAGGCACGATCAGGCGTCCGGGCGCGATGGCGAACTTGGCGTAATTGGGGTCGTCGGAAAGCGCCAGATCCAGG
Source organism: uncultured Solibacteraceae bacterium (assembly GCA_964460395.1). Taxonomy (GTDB): domain Bacteria; phylum Acidobacteriota; class Terriglobia; order Bryobacterales; family Bryobacteraceae; genus CAYWQS01. The sequence continues at coordinate 37,686 of CAYWQS010000024.1, forward strand.
GTGGAGCCGAGCACGCGCTCCGCGGGGGCGCCCTCGGCGGCTTGCATCCAGATCTCCTGCCGTCCGCCTCGTGTCGAGAGAAAGTAGAGACGCGTGCCGTCGGGCGACCACGCGAACGGCCCTTCGTCGGCAGGATGCTCCACCAGCGGCCGCATTTTGCCGGTGGTGACGTCCACACCCCAAATGTCGCCGTTGCCGCTGCGGTCGGAGTTGAAACCCAGGGTGCGGCCGTCGGGCGCGAACAGGGCCCGCAACTCGTTGGAGGGCCAATCGGTGATGCGGCGGCGGTTGGCGCCGTCGGGGCTGACGATCCAAATGTCGAAATTGCCGCCCCGGTTCGAGTGGAAGGCTATCTGTTTGCCGTCAGCCGACCAGGTGGGCCAGGTGTCACGATACTGCACTTCGCTTTCCGTTATAAGAAGGCTCACACTTTGCAGAGAGGGCATCCGCCAGATCCGGAACGGACCACCGGAGGTGGAGGCATAGGCGATCTGTTGAGAATCAGGCGAGAAGGCGGCCAGCACCTCGCGGGCGCCGGTTTCCCAATCCTGGGTGAGCTTGTGAACGTCCGGCGCGTCGAAGCGGCGGAAGTAGAGCATGCCGTTGTCGCCGCTTTGGGAGGTCCAGACCAGAACCTGGCCATCGGGGCTGACGGCGGGGTAGTAGTTCCGCTGCCCGGCAGTGGTAATTTGTTGCGGGGCTCCGGAGACGCGCCCCGTTTTGGGATCCAGGGGCAGAGCATAGAGATGCCGCTGGATGTCGCGAACCACAAAGGCGATGTGGATACCGTCAGGGTTCAGGCGCACCTCGGCATCATCTGTGAGCGGCAGAGTCACACGCTGCGGACGGTCTTGCGGCCGCAAGGTTTCGGGATCCAGATCGACACGGTAAAGGTCCTTATTGCCACCCATGGGGCCGGAGCTGAAGGCCAGGGTCTTTCCGTCGCTGCCCAGACTGATACCGCTCACCTCGTAGCCTGGAGGGACCAGGCCCAATGGTTCGATCTGCCGGGACTGAATGTCGAAAGCGACAATGTCGCTCTTCACCCGATGCCAGAGGAGCATGCGGGCGCCGCCGGCGGCCCAGACCATGTAGGGGCGGACGTCGCCGGTGGCGGCCAGGATCTGCCTGGGTTCGCCTCCAGAAGGGGCTACTAAGTAAACGGCGCCGCTCCAGTCGAAGGCGATCTGTTTTCCGTCGGGCGACCAGACAGGGTGTGCGCCAAAGCTGGTAATCCGCGCGGGGACGCCACCATCGGAAGGCGCCAGGAAGATGCCGCCGCCATCCTGGTCGGACGAGAGCGCCACCATTCGGCCATCTGGTGACACTGCAGGGTCGGTTTCGTTCGCGGGGCTGCTGGTAATCTGCGTCTCCTCTCCGCGGTCGGTGGCCCGGCGATAGATGTCGAGGTTGCCGTTGCGCAGGGCCGCATAGAAGAGGAACCTGCCGTCAGGGGACCAGGCGGGGGCAAAGGTGGAGCCCTCGGGCAGGGTCAGAGGATGCAGGGCGTAGTCGGCCGTCGCCTTCCGGGCCGGCTGGCGGGAACGGATCAGCCATCCGGTAACGGCCCCTGCAACGAATAGGACGGGGAGCGCTGCGAGCAGCCAGCGGGGCAAGCGCGCCGGGGGGGAGGGTGCGCTGAGGTGGACACCGGCTTGTAGAGTGAGTAGCCGCAGTGCAGCTTGCAGGTCCTGCACGGTCTGCCAGCGGTCCTCGGGGCGGCGTTCGAGGCAGCGGCGGATCACCAATTCCAGGGCGAGCCCGGCGGTTTCGCCCACATCGCTCACCGGCCGCGGTTCCGTGCTCATCACGGCTGCGATCACGCTCGCGGCGGAATCGCCCGGGAACACTTTGTGCCCGGTGAGCATTTCGTAGAGCACACAGCCAAACGCGAAGATGTCGGTGCGGGCGTCGGCTTCGCGCCCCTCAAGCTGTTCCGGGGCCATGTACTGCAGCGTGCCGCTGATGAGCTGCTCGGAGGAAGCGTGCATGGTCAGCGTAGCGCCGGTGGGGGTGCTGTCCGGCAACGACCGCTTGGCGAGGCCGAAATCGAGCAGCTTCACGCCTGCCTTGGTGCGGAGAATGTTGGCCGGTTTCAGGTCGCGGTGGATGATGCCTGCGCGGTGGGCCACCTGGAGCGCATCCAGGATCTGGAGCGCGTAGTGGAGAGCCTGCTCGACAGGCATGGGCCCGGCAAGCGGCTCGCCCTCAATGAGTTCCATGACCAGGAAGCGGGTATCGCCCTCACGCCCGATGTCGTGGAGCGTGCATATGTGAGGGTGATTAAGGGCCGAAATGGCGCGGGCTTCGCGTTCAAAGCGTTCCGTGAAGGCCTGCTTGAAGACTTTGATAGCGACGCTGCGGTCGAGGCGCGTATCGCGGGCACGGTACACCTCCCCCATGCCGCCTTCGCCCAGGGGTGAGCTGATCTCATACGGGCCAAACCGGTGTCCGCGCTCGATCACGAAACCACCAGTCTACTGGCTTTGCGGCGGAAGGGCAGGGAGAGTGGGCCGTCAACTGCGCTGGAGTTGGAGAGCGTCCACGGCCACGAGCTTTTCGCCCCTTATCAAGCTTGTTACAAGAACTCGACTCTGCCGGCCATCTCTTCCGGCTCCAAGAGATTATGCATCGATATCAAACGTCGCAGCAGATCGCCGACCGGTTTCGATTGTTGATGGCAATACGCAATCCCTGCGTGCGGTACTCCCTCCGTGTGCAGCCGGAGGAAATCGGCATCATGAGTGACCAGGACCCGGCTTGAAGCCGCCGCAAATTGAAGTTGGGCAAGGTCAGAGGCCCCGCTCATGCTCGCCTCTACACTGGTTGTAACGTCAACGCCTCGCCTGCGCAGCCCGGCTGCTACATGGGCAGAGATGTGTTCGTCAAGGTGGAACCGAATAGGCACCAGTCAGGAGGCTTCTTCTAAATGTTCTTGACGCAGCTTTGTTTCCAATAGAGAAGGATTTTGGCGGCGAAACTCTTGCGCGGCAGTCTTCTCCTCCTGCATCTCGTGCTGGATCTCTTGCAGGTGGTCGAAGTAGTAAGCCAGAGCGGCGTGGACGTCGGCAAGTGTAAGAGAGGGAACGTGGGAAACGATCTCGTCTGGAGTCATCCCTTGGTGCTCATGCCACGCAACAATGTCGAGCACGCGGACGCGGTGGCCAGCGATGCAAGCTTTGCCACCGCAGACACCGGCGGTCTTGGTGATGCGGGCATCTCTGAGCATGGCCATGACTCAATTATAGGCGCCCGCGAAATGACGCGATAAGCCGGAACCATCCGCGAAACGGGTGTTCAGGCTCGGCCAGTGGTCCGTCGATTCAAGGGTAGGTGCTAGACCTCGCGGCCAATTCGCTGGCCGAATTCCCATCGGTCATTCCTCGTTACGCCGGGAGAGAACATCGGACGCTCATTCGCTGTTTGCCCTCAATCTGGGAGAGGCAGAGCGTGCAAGCACCCTCAGGCTGCCACCATCGGCCGATTCGTCCGCTTTGATCCGTCTGGCGAGACCGCCCAGAAACCCCGAACGGCGAAAGAGATATCCGAGTTTTGGTGCCAGAGAAAATTAAGGCCGTTCCGTTCACTTTGACAGAAGCCCAATTCGGACCGTATGATCGGGAATGCGTGCGGTCGGCCGGTGGGAAGCACCGGCCGCGCAATAGGGAACCCGGTGAGAATCCGGGACTGCCCCGCAGCGGTGAACGGGAACGAAAGCCGCCCGAAGGCACTGCGCCGTCCTGTCGGCGTGGGAAGCCGCGGCGAGTAGAACACCTCCTTCCATGGGAGGATCTGCCCGTGAGTCCGAAGACCTGCCGCCGCTCCGGCCTGCAGAAAGGCCGCGAAATTCCAGCAGCTCTCGAGGGAGGAGCGCATGCGACAGGTTCGCACAACCACTTTATTCATTCTTCTTTCCGCCGCTCTATGGGGGCAGGCACGCAGTGCCGCTGTTCTGAGCGGCAGAGTATTGGACCCCGACGGCGGTGTTGTGCCGGCGGCCAGCGTCCGGCTGTACAGCCGGGATTCCGCCACGCTCCGCGTGACTCAGTGCGATGGGCAGGGCCAGTGGCGGCTGGAGCCTCTCAGTCCGGGCGAGTACCTGGTGGAGGCCCGCACCGCCGGATTGGACCAGGGCAGTCCTACGCAGGTGCGTCTGGCAGCAGGAGAGGAAAAGACGCTCGATCTGGTGCTGGCGGTAGCGCAACTGTCGACGCGCGTGGTGGTGACGGCTTCGGCCACTGCGCTGGCGGCCGAACAATCGACCAAAGCCATGGACGTGGTGGACCGCAGCGAACTCGACCGGCGCGCCGAGTTCAGCCTCACGGAAGCTATCCGGATGCTGCCCGGGTTACGGGTTCAACAGTTAGGCGGCCCAGGTTCGTTTACCAGGATCCAGGCGCGGGGTCTGCGGGCGGCAGACACCGCAGTGCTGGTGGACGGCGTGAGGTTCCGTGACGCGGCGGCGGTGCAGGGGGACGCGGCGTCCTACATCGGCGACCTGATGATGGTGGGCGAGGAGCGCATCGAGGTTCTGCGCGGTTCCGGTTCGTCGCTGTACGGAACGAACGCGATTGGCGGCGTCGTGAACCTGGTAACCGACAACGGCGGAGGGAGGACGCGCGGCGAGATCGGCGGGGAGGGAGGAGGTCTGGGCCTTTTCCGGGGTGCTGCGCGCATCGCCGGCGGTTGGAAAGAGGACCGGCTGCAGTACAGCGCTGGCCTGTCGCACCTTAACGTCAATGGCGGCATCGACGGAGTGGAGAACGTGCGCAACAGCTCGGCGCAAGGATTTCTGCAGTACCGGCCCACAAGCCGGACGGCTCTTTCCGGACGCGTGCTGGGGACGCTGAGCACCATTGGGGTCAACTCGAGCCCGTTTGCCGCCCCGGCGGCGAACCTGCCCGCGAGCCTCTTCGTGCCGGCCATCGCCCTGCCCGCCGAGGCTGTGCGGGGCGCCGACCGAGGAGCCCCTGTAGTGTGGGGCAACGCGACCTTCGCGCCGAACCTTTACGATCCGGATTCGCGGCGTGAAGGGCAATTCTGGTCCACACTGCTGCAGTGGAGTCACCAATGGACCCCGCGCATGAGCTACCGGGTGAACTACCACGCGCTGACCACGGCGCGGGACAATCGCAACGGTGCGGCAGGCGCGGGCTTCCAGCCGCAGTGGAACTCTTCCAGTACGTTCGACGCCCGCATCGACACGGTCCAGAGCCGCGTGGATGCGGCCTTGTCGCGGAGCAACCTCCTGACGGCGGGCTACGAGTTTGAACGCGAATGGTATGAGAACTGGTCCCGCGACGAAAACCCAACTCCCGGCCAGCGGGTGAACGCGCGCACGGCCGCCGCGCAAACCAGTCACGCCGTCTTCGTCCAGGACCAGATGAAGTGGATCGGCGACCGGCTGCAATTGTTCCTCAGCGGCCGGATGCAGAGCTTCCGGCTGGAGCGGCCGGAGTTCGCGGGCGGGGCGCCGCGCTATGAAGCCATCGCGCTGACAAAGCCCGCAAGCGCGCTAACGGGAGATGCTTCCCTGGCGTACCTGTTGCCGAAATCGTCCACGAAGTTCCGGGCGCATGTGGGCAATGGGTACCGCGTCCCTGCGCTCTACGAGCGGTTCGGCGCGTCTTTTTTCCTGGGCGCCTTCAGCGCCTTGGGCGATCCGCGCCTGGCGCCGGAACGGACCATCGCCTTCGACACGGGCATTGACCAGTATTTCGGCAACGCCCGCTACCGCGTCAGCGCGACGTACTTCTACACCCGTCTGCAGCAGGTGATCGGGTTTGCCAGCTTGCGGAACGATCCGTTCGGCCGCTTCGGCGGGTATGTGAACGTGGGGGGTGGGCTGGCGCGAGGGCTCGAGTTGAGCGGCGAGGCCCGGCCTTGGCGGTCGATGCTGGTGCAGGGCCAGTACACTTACACGAACGCTGACGAGCGCAATCCCTTTCTGCTAGGGGGAGTGTTAAGCGCCATCCGCGTCTTCCCGCATCACTTCAGCGCGGTAGCTACTCAGCAGATCGGCAAACGCGTTCAGGTGACGGCGGATTTCCTGGCGGCCAGTGACTACATTTCGGGCGTGTTCTTCGTGGTGAGCGGCAACCGCCCGTATACTTTCCCGGGACCGCGAAGGCTGGATGCCAGCGCCAGTTACCTGTTGCCGGTGAGCGATCGCGTCACACTGCGGTTTTTCGCGAGGGTCGAGAATCTGCTGAACCAGCGGTATTTCGAAGACGGCTTCCGCACGCCGCGCACCTGGGCTACCGGGGGCTTAAGGCTGCAGTTTTAACCGTCGGGGCTACATGCGGGGCGCGTAGTAACCTTTGCGCGCCCGCACGATCATGTTGCGGCTGCCGGTGCGCAGCCGCACATCCACCTCGTGGTAGAGTCCGTCGGTCCTCAGGGGCTCGGGCCGGAACAGCAGGCTGTACTGGCTCCGGAGTTCATTGGCGATGTTCTCGAAATCCTGGGCCAGATCTTGAGCTTTGAACGGGAAGAAGCTCTGCCCGCCGGTCTCCCGCGCCAGGTACTTCAGGATCTTGTCTCCATCGGTTTCCTGGCGGGTGATGTTGGTGGAGATGCTATAGATCGAAACATCGGCGCGATGGGCCATCTCGAGTGCCTGTTCGCGGGAATACTTGCTGGCGTTGTCGTCGCCGTCACCGATGATGACCATGGCGCGCCTGAACTTGTGGCGCGGCTGATCCATCATCAGCTTGTTACTGCACGCTTCGTAAATGGCGTCGTACAGAGCCGTACCGCCCCCCGGCCGCAGTGTCCGGAGTTTCTTGCCCAGCAGTTCGGTGTCGTCGGTGAAGTCCTGCACCAGTTCATGCTGGGTATCGAAGCTGTAGACCACGGCCAGGTCGCGCCCCTTGCGGATGACGCTCTCCAGGAAGTGCGCCGCGGCCTCGAGTTCGAACTTAAAGCGGTCTTTGATGGAGTTGGAGGTGTCCACCAGCAGCGCGATGCGCAGAGGCAAGTCGGATTCGGCCGCAAACTCGAGGATCCGCTGCTGCTTCTTGCCCTCCCACACTTCGAAGTCGTCCTTGGTCAGGTTCGTGACAAAGCGGCCCTTGCGGTCCGAGACCGTGAAGAGGAGGTTGACGCGCGTGACATCCAGCCGGATGGTCTGTTCATCGTCGGCCCGCTCGACGAGTTGTTGCGCAAGACCGAGGGACCCGAAAGGTCCACCGGCCAGGAGACCGAGCATGGCTCTTCGATTCATGGGTGTCGCCCTGCCCTTATTGTAGGAGGCACTTCTTCCAAGCCTCAAGCTCTTCCGGCAACGGCGCTTCGATGCTGAGGCGTTCTCCGGAAACCGGAGCGGTGAACGCAATGCGGAGAGCGTGCAGCCACGGGCGGCTCAGCGAACTCTGGCGGCGGGCCCCGTAAAGCGTATCGCCGGCCACCGGATGGCCGAGAGAGGCAAGATGGACGCGGATCTGGTGAGTGCGGCCAGTACCGATGCGCACCTCGAGCAGGGTGTAACCGGGCAACCGCTCCAACACACGCCATGTGGTGTGGGCACTGCGGCCGGCGCCAAGGCGGGCTGTCATGCGAGTGCGGCGCACGGGGTCGCGGGTGATGGGCTTATCAATGGATCCTTGCTCCTCGCTGGGAGAACCTTCCACCATGGCCAGATAGACCTTCTCTATCGTGCGTTGCTGGAATTGCCGGGCCAACTGCTGGTGGGCCGCGTCGGTCTTCGCCACCAGAAGGACGCCGCTGGTGCCTTTGTCCAAGCGATGAACGATGCCGGGGCGTAATTCGCCGCCGAGGCGCGAGAGGCTGGCAAAGCGGTGGAGCAAGGCGTTCACCAGCGTGCCCGAGCTTTGGCCTGCGCCGGCGTGCACCACCAGGCCAGCCGGTTTGTCGATGGCGATGACATTTTCATCCTCGTAAAGAATCCGGAGCGGAATCGCTTCGGGTTCGGCCCTCAGAGGCGGCACAGGTGCGGGGGTCACGGATACCACGTCGCCGGCACGCAGTTTCATTGATGCCTTGGCTGCCACCGATCCATTCACCGACACCTTCCCGTCATCGACCCAGCTCTGCAGGCGGGCGCGGCTGAACTCGGGCATCACGCGCGAAAGGAAGTGGTCGAGCCGCTGCCCGGCCGCGTCTTCGCTGGTCGTAAACACAGGCACCTTTCACAGCCTACAATTCCTTGCGGCCTGCTACGCTCGATTCGGTGAGGACGTGGGCGACAGCGTTGGCGGTGCTGGCCATGGCGATGTTGCGGCTGAGCCATACCGGCATCCTTTGGGTGGAAGAGGCCTACCCGATGGCGGCGGCACAACAGTGGCTGAAAGGCCGCATGCTGTACCGCGATCTTTGGTTCGATAAACCGCCCGGATTCGCCGGATTCTTTGCAACGTGGGGCGCGGAGAGCGAGCTGCTGTTGCGCTGGGCGGGTGTGGCGTTCGTATGTGTGACGGCTGCCGTGGCCGCATGGGCGGCGCGCCGGACGTGGGGGTACGGCGGGGAGTTTGCGGCAGTGCTGACAGCGTTCTTCTTCACGTTCGATTTTCCTGCCACCGTAATCGCGCTGACGCCGGACCTGCTCGCTGTGCCGCTGCATTTCGCCGCTTTGGCGCTCGCCGTAACGGGACAACCCATGCTGGCGGGCCTGGCAGCAGGCTGCGCTCTTCTGTTGAATACGAAAGCGCTGCTAATTGCCGCAGCAGCCGCTCTATTCGTTCCGCGTGGATTGCCACGGCTGGCCGCAGGGTTTCTGCTGCCTGTGGCCGCCACCGCTGCCTGGCTGGCGTGGCAAGGAGCGTTGGAGGCCTACTGGCAGCAGGTTTGGGTGTGGGGCGCGGCGTATTCCCGTGACACATTTCTGGCGCATCCCTGGCTGGAAGGGTTGCGGCGCACGCTGAACTGGGCGGGGTTTCACGCCGCCATTCTGGTGGCTGGAGCGTTGGGTTTGCGAAAGGCTCAGAATCGCTGGCCTTGGGCGGGCGCGGTTGTCCTGGCGCTCGTGGGAGCCTGGCTTGGATTCCGCTTCTTTCCGCGGTATTACTTCCATCTCCTGCCGCCGCTGGTGTTGTTGGCAACAGCAGGGCTTTCCCGGCTTCCGGCGCACCGCGTTGCGCTGATGGGGCTGCTGCTTCTGGTTCCCCTCGTGCGCTTTGGCCCGCGATATGTCCAACTCTGGACCCATAGTGAGGCAGAGTGGTCCGATATCGCCATGGAGCGCGACAGCCGGCAGGCGGCCGCAGCGCTGGAACGGTTAGGATTGCCAGGCAAGACGCTGTTGGTTTGGGGTTACCGGCCCGAAATCTTCGTCTTCACTGGATTGGCCGCTGGCACGCCTTACCTCGACTCTCAGCCCTTGACCGGCGTACTGGCGGATCGCCACCTGACCAGCAGCCGTGCGACATTTCCGGCTTGGTCAGAGCGGAATCGTGCCGTGCTTCTGCGGGGTCCGAAACCAGCTGTGATCGCCGACGGTCTGGGGCCCTATAACCAGGAGTTGGCCGTGTTCCGCCCGGAATTCCTGGGTCCGTGGCAGGAAGACTATCTCTGCTGCGGCGGTTCGCGCGGCGTCCGGCTTTACTGCCGCGCCGATCAACTGCGGCCCTGAAATACTGGCGGGCGCTTTTCAAGAAAGCAGCCAATGCCTTCGGCGGCGTCGGCGGCCAAGGCATTCAGGGACATCACTTCCTTGGCGTATGCGTAAGCCTTCGGCTGGTCGAGGTCGATCTGGGTGTAGAACGCTTGTTTGCCGATGGAAACGGTCAGAGAGCTGGCCGTGGCGATCCGGTGGGCCAGCTCCCGGGCGGTGGCAGCGAGTTGTCCGGGGGAGACGACCCGGTTCACCAGGCCCCATTCTTCGGCCTCCTGGGCGGGCACGACTCGCCCAGTCAGCAACATCTCCATGGCGCGCTTGCGGCCGATGGAGCGCGTGAGGGCGACCATCGGCGTCGTGCAGAACAGGCCGATCTTGACGCCTGGTGTGGCGAAGCCTGCATCGGTGGAGGCCACTGCCAGATCGCAGGCGGCGACCAACTGGCAACCGGCCGCGGTGGCCAGACCTTGTACTTGGGCGATAACGGGCTGCGGAATGGCCTGTACGGTCTCCATCAGTGCCGTGCAGAGGTCGAAAACAGCCCTGGCGCGCTCAAGTGTCGGAGCGCGCAGCTCGGTGAGGTCATGGCCGGAGCAAAATACGGGCCCATCGGCCGCGAGGATCACCGAAGCGATGTGTTTCGCCTCGCCGATTTCCCGAAGAGCGCCGATGAGCGCCCGCATCATATTCTCCGACAACGCGTTGCGGCGCTCCGGCCAGGCCAGCGTCAGTATGCGTATCCGGTCTTCCGTTTCCACCCTGATCATCCCGTTACCCCCTCTGGGCTTTTTACATCCTTTCGCCAGGCGGCCTCATCCTCTCCGGTATGAAGTTGATCGCCAAAACTCTTAGTCTGCTCACAATCACCGTTATGTCAGCTATCGCCGCCAACTCTGTGCATGAATTCACCATGAACAGCATCGATGGCAAGCCCATTGCTTTGTCCTCGTTCCAGGGTAAGGCTGTTCTTTTCGTTAATGTGGCCAGTAAGTGCGGTTACACGCCGCAGTACAGCGGCCTCGAATCGCTCTATCAGAAGTACAAGGATCGCGGGTTGGTGGTAGTCGGTGTGCCCGCCAATAACTTCGGCGCGCAGGAGCCGGGTACCGACGCTGAGATCAAGACGTTCTGCACCCGCAATTACAACGTGACGTTCCCGATGATGTCCAAGGTTTCTGTGAAGGGCTCTGACATTACCCCGCTTTACAGCTACCTGACGTCCGCCAAGGGCGGGGACGTCAAGTGGAACTTCACCAAGTTCCTGGTCGGCAAGGACGGCAAAGTCATTGCCCGGTTTGAGCCTGGGGTAGCCCCGGAATCCCCGGAACTGGCGGCGGCTGTTGAAGCCGCGCTCAAGTAAACCTCATCCATCGTCCCGCCAAGGGCGGACTGTCTGCTAATTTCAAGAGGGTTGGACCACCCGGTTCAACCCTTATTTCATATGTCCCGTATCCTGGTCACCGGCGGAGCTGGCTATATCGGCTCCCATACTGTGCACTTCCTTCTGCAAGCCGGCCACGACGTCACCGTGTTGGACGACCTGTCGAAGGGCTATGCACATAACGTGCCTGCAGACCTCCTGGTTCGTGTCAGCTTGCACGACCGCGAGGGTCTTCGCCGTGTGTTTGCCGCCGGACGGTTCGATGCAGTGATTCACTTTGCCGCCTTCATCGCAGTCGGGGAGTCGGTCCGGGAACCTGAACGGTACTTCCACAACAACGTGGGCGGGTCGTTGAACTTGCTGGAGGCTATGCGCGAGGCCGAGGTGAGACGAATCGTCTTCTCTTCCACGGCGGCGGTTTACGGCACACCGGACACTGTTCCTATTCCGGAGGACGCCCCGAAAAGGCCAGTAAACCCGTATGGGGAATCAAAACTGATGATCGAGATGGTTCTGCAGTGGCTGAACCAATGCGGTTCGCTTCGCTACATTGCTTTGCGATATTTTAACGCGTGCGGGGCGGAACCGCGGTTTGGCATCGGCGAGGAGCACGAGCCGGAAACCCATCTGATCCCATTGATTCTACGAGCTATTCGGAGCGGGCAGCCGCTCACGGTGTTTGGGAACCGGTATCCGACTCCCGATGGAACTTGTATCCGGGACTATATCCATGTCAGTGATTTGGCCAACGCTCACCTGGCGGCCCTCAACCACTTACTCAACGGTGGCAAAAGTAAATACTACAATTGTGGTACAGGGAAAGGTTTCACGGTGCTAGAAGTCATCCGGGCGGCGGAGCGGGTGACTGGCAGGTCAGTGCCCTTTGTGTACGGAGACGTCCGCGAAGGAGATCCAGCCGCCTTAGTGGCTGATTCTAAAATGATTCAGGACGAATTGGGGTGGATACCTAAATATACTACTCTTGAAGAAATTATTGCAAGCGCTTGGGCGTTTGAGCAAGCCCGGCATTCTCCTGTCCCGGCGGGGTAACCAATTCCGGGAACGGCTGCGCCTTTTTGTCAGTCGCATCGTCTGTAGATAGAGAGCCGATCTATGTCCGCATTGACTAATCCCTCGCCAACCCCGGCGCCTGATGCATCCGCACCGCCCCCGGTGCGGCGTACCTCCCGGCTTCCGCTATATTTAGCCTTACTGGGCTTGGGCGCAGGCATTCTGATCTTTATGCAGTGGCAGAGCCGTCAAGCGGCGCAACGGGCGGCGCAGAAGTCAGCCCCGGTTGTGACCAAGACGGCCACTGTTCAGTTGGGCTCGGTGGAGCAGAGGGTGCGTGTCAGTGGGGTCACCACCGCCTTGAATTACACGATGGTGGTGGTTCCTCAGTTGAGAGGCGGCGATCGGGGAATGAACATCCTCAAGATGGCGCCCTCCGGATCCATTGTGAAGAAGGGCGAGCTCGTGGTGGAGTTTGATTCACAGAGCATCAAGGACCGGATCGACGACGAACTGGCAACGCTTCGCGACCGTGAGAACGATCTGAAGAAGCTCAAAGTGCAGCAAGCGTTGGACATGGAAAACTTGCAGCAGAACCTCCGGGTGGCGAAGTCGGAACTGGACAAGGCGCAATTGGACTTGAAGGCGGCCGAAATCCGGACCGACATCGATCGGGAACTGCTGAAGCTGTCGGTCGAGGAGCTGGACGCCCGCTACAAAGAGCTATTGGCGGATTTGAAGCAGAAGGAAGCGTCGCAGCGTGCGGAGATGAGAATTGCGCAAATCAACTTGCAAATGCAGAAGATCCGAGTCGACCGGTCGACCCGGGACGTGGAGAGGCTGACCATCCTGGCCCCGATGGGCGGCATGGTGGTGTATGAGAGCGTCAACCGCCCTGGCGGCGAACGGCAGCAAATCCAGCAAGGCGACTCAGTGAATGCTGGCCAGCCGGTGCTGCGCATTGTGGATCTGGCGAGTATGCAGGTAACCGGCACCATCAATCAGGCGGAAAGCAGCCTGTTGCGAATCGGGCAGCCGGCGAAGATCGGTCTGGACGCCTACCCGGGCACAGGCTATACCGGAAAAGTGTTTTCCATCGGGGCGCTGGCTACGCGCAGTTTCCGGGATCAGTATTTCATCCGCAGCATCCCGATCAGCGTGGAAGTCGCCAACCCGGATCCGAAGATGATTCCGGATCTGTCGGCCTCGGCAGACGTCGTCCTGGAGAAGGCAGAAAACGTGGTGGTGGCGCCGGCATCAGCGCTGGAAGCGCAGGAGGGCAAGACCTTCGTTTACGTGAAGGGCGCCAAGGGTTTCGAACGCCGCGAAGTGGCCACCGGCATCACCAACGGAGTTCATGTGGCCGTGCTGAATGGGCTTCGCCCCGGTGAAGAAATCCGGGTGAACTAGTTGGTTTGTTCCCGCGGCGGCAACGTGGTGCTGTTCGCGCCGGGTGGCAAGTAGAGCACTTCAGGCGATCCGGCGGTGTTCTCCAGGATCACAATGGCGCGCGCCTCACTTTCATATTCCACGCGCAAGCGCCCATCCTTTCCCACCGATACCCGCCGGAGATGCCCGTTGAAGTCGCCGATGCGCAGAGCCGCGCGTTGTTCCGCGGGTTGGACTACTGATCGTCCCGGCGGCAGGATCACCGCGCCCCCTCGATATGCCGGCCATGGCTTGCCGTTCAGCAGGAATCCAGCAGGCGTTGCCGGGTAGGGCCATTGCAGAACGCCACCGTGTGGCGCCTCCACCACTACCTGGTGTGGCGCCGCGCTAATCAGTTTGGCTGTGCTGGCCGCGGCTGCGAGCAACCGCCAGTCCGGACGGGCGATGGAATTTTCGAAGTAAAGCGCGACACGGTGGAAGCTCTGCGCGGCCTGCCGGACCAGTTGCAGGAACTCCACACCCACCTGCTGCTTTGTGGGATAGACGTCCTGGTAGCGCTCCACGATGTTGAGGTCGATGGCGAGGCTGCGGGGCCGTTTGGCCAGCGGGGCATAGCGTCGGGCGATCTCGGCGTAACGTTCGGAGCCCAGGTGCCACACGGTGGCGGGATCCTCGATCAGAAAGGTGGCGCCCGCGGCTTCGGCCTTTGGGAGAAGCCGGGCGGCGTCGGCGCCCAGCTTGTCGCGCATGGTGGTGTCGAAGCGGTCGTCGATGTGGGTGAGCACCAGGTGCAAGTGCGAGCGGTCGCGGCGTAACTCCGCCAGCCGGTCCAGCCAGTAGGATTGCAACTCCGCAGCCAGGTCTGCACGGGCGGACAGCAAAGCCGGGAGATGCCCGGGGTCGCGGAGGGCAAGCAGCGGATCCAAGCCAGTTCTGCGACGAAGGGCCGCTTGGGCCGAAGGCGCAAACGGCGTGAATCGAGCTGGGTTTGCTGCCCCTTCGAGCGACTCGAAATAGAGTTCGGCCAAGTTGATGCCGTCCCAATCGAACCGTTCCACCAAGTGCCTGAGGCCCGCGCCCACTGCCTTCGCGCAATCCGGGTTGGTCAGGTCCATCAGTTTCCGCCAGTCCAGATGGGCATCCTGTCCAGTGGCGGTCTTCTCACGCCAGCCAGGGTGATCGTTCCAGAAGCGTTCGCTGACGTGCGGGAACTCCAACCACGCGTAGACCTGAATGGCTTCGCGGTGGCAGGCATCGATGAGTTGATGCAGCCAGTAATCCTGACTATCGTGCGGTTCCCAAAATTGCCAGGCGGCGATGTGGAGGGCGCCAATCCCACCGGCGCGCCACCGCCGCGCGAGGTATTGGGGATCGGCGCGGCGGCGGTAGGAGGCATCAAAGAAGGCCCAAAGGGCGCGCGATTCGAGCACCGGCTGCACTCCTAAGTCGGCCGCCGCGTGCGGAAGGAAAGGGAAACGCTCCGAACCTCGCTTCCCCGCGCTGGCAGCCAGCCAGAGCACGGCCTTGCCGCTCTCCTGCCATCCCGCGAGCAGAGGCGCGCCTGTGCGCTTCTCCCTGGTGTAGACACGGGCGCCGGCGCGCAACTCGAAAACCGGGACCTCTTCGTCTTGCTGCCAAACGATTTCAAGCTTAGGGCCGTGAACGTCCACGACACTCCGGACGGACACCTTTCGCCCGGTGTCCCGCCCGCCGGCCGCGCCTTCCCGGACTTCGACTTGCGCTACAGCAGGGCCACGCGAATCGAGGGCCGCCTTCCAGCCCCCCAAGAACAGCAGAGCACTAACGAGTAACGGCATACCAGGCTCCGATGCGGAGATCCCAGAAGTTCGGCGGAAGCAACCCGCCGCTGGGCAGGGTGTAGACACCTCGAACCAAGTCGGTCCGGAGGAAGAATCCAGGGGGCAGACCGGGCCAGCGGAGTTTGATCCCTGGCCCGGCTTCGACAAAGTTGGCCCAAGCCTCGCGCCGGGTGTCGGTGGTGAGATTCAGATTGCCGTAGGCCTCCAGCAGCGCACCCTTTTCGGAGCGGAACAAAGTCCAGCCGATGCGGTTCTGGGAGTAGACAAGCAAGTTATTGTGAAAGCGGCTGACAAATACGGCGTCGGCCGAGTTCTCAACAAAGGCGCGGGCAGGCAAACGGGCGAGGCGCAGGAAAGACAGGCCACCCCGGAAGTCGGGGCGGCTGCCCAGCCTGCTAAAGGCTTGTCCGGCTTCGCCCCAGAGGTAGAACCCGTGCGTCAAGGGAAAGCCAAGGCCGCCCGCAGTGATCAACGCGTTCTCCGAGAGGTGAAGCGGGCCCCAGGCTCCTTGCACTTCGCCGCGGACATCGCCGTTGGCCCGTAGCGACAAGTAGGGCCGGACCGGACCCAGCTTCCACTCGGTTTTGACTTGGGAGTAGACGAACAGCGTCGCCCAACGGCTGGAGTACATGGGCAGCGTCCATGCGCTGACGCGGAAGCGCGCTGTGCTGGCCCGGAGAGCGCGATAGGACCGGCGGGCATCGCTGCTGCCAAGCCTGGCGGCGCGCCCCAGCCACTCGAGCGCCTCATCGTCCTGCCCCAGAAGGTTGAGGGTCAGCCCAAGGCGATAGGCCACCTCGGCGTCGGCGGGATGTTCTTCCTGTGCCACGCGCAGATAGCGGAGCGCGTCTTTGAGGTAGCTCTTTTCGAGGCTGCGGAACCCCATCAGGCGAGCGTCAGAGACAGCCGGACGAACGGGGTGGCGCGCTTCGAGGATGGCCAGTTCCCGGGTCGCCTCGTCATGGAGGCCCATGGCCTGCAGCAGGTACACCAGCTCGCGGTGGAGGGGCGCGTTGGTAGGGTCTAGCGACACGGCGTCCCGGAATTCGTAGGGGTAGGGGTGGCGTGCAGGCAACAGAGCCCGGGCGCGCTCAGCCAGCCGCGGTTCAGCGCCGAAGCGGAGCGCGACCAGCGCCGCGGCGGCTTGTTGTTCCTCACCGGCAGCGCGCAACACCAGGACGAGTTCCCAGAGCAGATCCTTCTTATCGGGCTTAAGGCGAAAGGCCTCGCGATAATGTCGTTCAGCCAAGGGCAGGTCGTTGCGGCGCGCCGCCAGGCGAGCCAGTTCTTCGTGGGCAGACCACTGGCCCGGCTCTGCTTCGAGCGCCGCCTGCCAACGAGCGATGCCCTCGCGCAGTGGCCGGTCGATGTTTTCGAAGGCCTGGCGTGCCGTGGCGGCCACCTGGTCGTTCGGGCTGGTCTGCAGCTTTTCGAACGCCACGCGCGCATCACGCTCACGTTTGAGTTCATAGCAGAGGAAGGCGGCCTCCAAGCGGGTCTGCTCGTCGCCTGGGTCCAGCCGGGCGGCGTTTTCGAAATGCTCGAGGGCTTCGGCCCGTTCTCCCGTTCTCAAGAGGGTGTAGGCCAAGTCCTTGTGCAGCGCTGGGTTGGACGGGCTGGTGCGCAACGCTTCCTGAAAGCCGCGCACCGCATCATCCAGGCGGCGCTCGTGCAAATGACGGTAAGCGTCGCGCGCCGGATCTTGCGCCAGCGCGGCGGCGCAGAGCAAGAGCCCCCACCATCGGCCGGTTGTCATGTTGACTTAGTAGGCGGCGGGGGCCGGTTGTCTCCCGTCTTGTCTTGCCGCGGAATAGGATGGAGGTGTATGCCCCCCTTCCGTGGCGTGGATCTTCTCCACATCGACTCCGTGTTGAGCGACGAAGAAAAGCTGGTCCGGCAGACCGCGCGCCAGTTTGTCGACGAGCACATCATGCCCGTCATCAAGGATTGTTACAACGAAGGCCGCTTTCCGGCGGAAACCATTCCGGTCATGGGCGAGCTGGGTTTCTTTGGCGCCAACCTGGAAGGTTACGGCTGCGCCGGAATGAGCAACGTCGAGTACGGGCTGATCATGCAGGAATTGGAACGTGGCGACTCCGGGTTACGGAGTTTCGTCAGCGTGCAGGGCGCGCTGGTGATGTACCCGGTCTTCACCTACGGAACCGAGGATCAGAAGCGCAAGTGGCTGCCGGAACTCGCGGCCGGCCGCAGAATCGGCTGCTTCGGGCTGACCGAACCCGGCTTTGGTTCCAACCCCGGCGGCATGACAACCACGGCGCGGCGGGAGGGCGACTCCTGGGTGCTGAACGGCGAGAAGACCTGGATCACGAATGGCACGGTGGCAGACCTGGCCGTGGTCTGGGCGCGGACCGAGGAGGGGATTCGCGGATTCCTGGTGGAGAAAGGCACACCTGGTTACTCCACCTCCGACATCCACGGTAAGCTGTCGATGCGTGCGTCGGTCACCAGTTCGCTGTCGTTCCAAAACTGCCGCATCCCCGAGTCCAACCGGCTGCCGGAAGCCATCGGTTTGAAAGCTGCGCTGGGCTGCCTGTCTCAAGCGCGGTTCGGCATCGGTTGGGGCGTGCTGGGTTGCGCGATGGACTGTTTCGAAACCGCCCGCCAGTATTCTCTCGACCGGAAGCAGTTCGACAACCGCCCAATCGCGAGCCACCAACTGGTGCAGGAAAAACTCGCCTGGATGGCCTCGGAAATCACCAAAGCGCAATTGCTGGCGCTGCACTGCGGGCGGCTGAAAGATCAGGGCAAACTGGACTTCGCGGGCATCTCGATGCTGAAGCGGAACAACGTAGCGATTGCGCTGGAATGCGCCCGTTTGTCGCGCGATTTGCTGGGCGGCAACGGGATCATCGACGACTATCCGATCATGCGGCACATGTGCAACCTGGAAAGCGTCAAGACCTACGAAGGCACCGATCATATTCACACGCTGGTGATTGGCGAGCGCGTGACCGGCGTGCCAGCGTACCGGTAGGAGAAAACCATGCGGCGCCGCGCCATTTTATTCACACCTCTCTTCGCGCTGGCCTGCGCGAAGAAAGCTGAGAAGGGCCGGTTTGATTACGGCGAGCCACAGAAAACTTATCCGATGCGGGGTAAGGTGTTGCGGCTGCGTCCGGCAGACCGCGTGGCCTCCATTGAGCACGAAAAGATCGAAGGCTGGATGGACGCCATGACCATGGATTTTCCGGTGCCGGGCGAGCAGGAGTTCGCCAAGCTCAAGGAGGGCATGACCATCCGCGCCACGGTCTGCACGAACGACCTGTTCTTCTGGCTGATCGATATCCGCCCGGAGCCTTAAGCCCCACTGGGAACACAGGCCGCTTAGGGTTTTTGAGGCCGGTAGGCGACACAGTCGATTTCCACCTTCATCTCCGGATCGGGCAGCAGAGCCTGAACGGTGGTGCGCGCGGGGCGCTGCTCGCCGAAGAATTCGGCATAAACGGAGTTCATCGCGGCGAAGTCACGCACGTCCTTGAGGAAGACAGAGCATTTCACCACGTCGGTGAGGGAACAGCCCGCCGCGGCCAGGATGCGCTGGATGTTCATCAGCACCTGGCGGGTTTCTTCCTGCACGGTGCCGTACCGCATTTTGTCGCTGGCCGGGTCGATGGGCCCCTGGCCGGAGACGAAGACGAAATCACCGCAGCGGACGGCGGGGGAATAGGGGCCGCGCGGCTTGGGCGACCCCTCGGGAAAGATGCGATCGATCATTCCGCCACTTTACGCCTTCTTGCGGCGGGTTGTGGTGGAGGAGCGGCGCGGCTTGTCGCCCGCAGCCTTTTTCCGGGCTGGGGCCCGGCGCTTCTTGGGCGGCTCTTCCTCGATGACAGGGATTTCGCCGGTGGCCGTGGGCTGGCCCTTGACGATCGGCTGCTTGAAGTCGTGCTCGGTGAGCAGGTCTTCTTCGGTCACTTCCTTGTGGGGTAGCGCGGGCGGGTAGAATTCCGCGCCCATGAAGACCATCAGGGCGTCCTCACGGGGTTCCATGCGGACCACGGTCTTGTCCTGGGCGAAATTCAGGAACTCGGCGAACTCCTGGAAGCCGTAATTCTTGTGGTCGAAGTTCGGGTGCTCTTCCTGCATCCAAGCAAAAAGTTCGTCGGCCGAACGCCCACCCTCTTCGAACTCGAGCCGGTGGGTTTCCAGGGTGTCGCGCAGCATGGGCAGCGCCTCTTCCGGGCGCGGCATGGGCTTGTCGGAACGGGCGCTGAACTTGCGTTCGATAAAGTAGCGGCCGCCGGTGCCGCGTACGTGCACAAGGTCGGCCCGCTTCAGCTTCTCGACGAAGTCGGAGAAGCTGCGCGCTCCGTAGGCGCTTTCGTTGAAGGTGGAGTCCAGCTGCAGCATGGTCGACTTCAGCAGGCCAAGCTGCGGCTGCACGTTGCGGCGCTCGAGCACCTGGAGGGCGCGCTCCACGAGCGGCATGGAAAGGGCAAGGTCTAGAGCGGCCGGCCGCACGGCGGGAGGCAATTCCTTCCTCTTCTCGCCTTCCATGGCCGGGGAGGGCGCGCCGCGGTCCCGGTCGCGGTCGCGGCCGAAGCGGCGGTCTCGGTCCCGCTCCCGTTCGCGCTCCCGCGGACGTTCTTGAGGAGGAGGCAGCGCTGAGGGATCGACGTTCAGCAGCGCCTCGAAGCTCACGAATTCGTGGCAATTCTGCTGCAGGATTGTGGAAGTGAACGCGCGTCCACCCACCACGTATACGGTCTTGCCGTACTCCTTCAGCTTGTTGACCAGGGGAATGAAGTCCGAGTCGCCGCTGACGATGGCGAAGGCGTTCACGTGGTCGTGCGTGAAGGCCATTTCCAGGGCGTCGAGCGCGAGGTTGATGTCTGCGCCGTTCTTATCGCCGCGGGGCGAAGGGATGCGCTGCACCATTTGCACAGCGTTCTCGGCCATCTGGCGCGTGGCGCCCTCCTGCCGGCTCCAATTGGCGTACGCGAATTTGGCGACGATATCGCCGCGTTCCTTGAGGGCATCGAGCACGAGCGAAACGTCGAACTCTCTGCGCAGAGTAGATTTCACGCCGATTTCGATGTTGTCGTAATCGACGAAAACCGCGATCTTGAAGCGGTCTTGCATGTTGAACAAAATCCTAACAAATTGTTTTGCGGGAGGCGGTGGGTTTCCTGTATTTGCGCAGTCAGGCGCGAGCCTGTACCGCGCTACGGATGAATGAGGCGATCTCTTCGAGCGCCGCGCCCGGTTGAAACACCGCCGCCACTCCCTGGTTTTTCAGTTGGACGGCATCTTCGTCAGGGATGGTGCCGCCAAGGACGACGCACACGCCGTCCATCTTCCTTTCCCGCATGAGTTCGAGAACGCGAGGAACGATCGCCATGTGCGCGCCGGAGAGGATGGACAAGCCAATCACCTGTACGTCTTCCTGGAGCGCCGCCTGCACGATCATCTCGGGCGTTTGCCGCAGACCCGTGTAGATCACCTCCATGCCGGCATCGCGCAACGACCGGGCGATGATTTTCGCTCCCCGGTCGTGACCGTCGAGGCCTGGCTTGGCGACGAGCACCCGGATCCGTGGCTCCATGCGGCTAACCCAAGTATAGCCGGAAACCTGGCGTTGCTAACAGCCGGCGCGGCACGCCCGGAAGCATCCTGTCCTCCTGGGATCATCGCCCTGCCTCACGTTTCCGTTGCGCCGAAGACGGGGCACCCGGCTAGCGGACGGCAATCCTGGCCTTCACCAATTCAACGTCCGGCACGCCTGCACTGGAGGGTCGCACAAAGAAGACCTCGCCTTGACGATCCACGGCGACAGGGCCCCATTTCGGCATGACGGTCGCTCCGGTGAGCGCCTGGCCATCGGCTCCATGCACAGCAAGGTATCCCCGCCGGTACGGTCCGGCGATTGCAAGCCAATACACCAGGTGCCGCCCATGAGGGAGAGGGAAAATTTGAAAGATTCTCCGTTCGGAGACCGGGACGGGCAATGGGAAGGGCTTCTGAATGACCACCTCCTCATCCCAAGGTGGGTTCAAAGCGATTTCACTGATTAACTCCCCGCTGGTGCGGAAAGTTCGAAGCAATCGGGAAGCGGGCAACACATGCACAACCCTGTCGTCGCGAAACCAAATATGCGCGTGGTCGGCATCTTGTTTCAGCCGCGAATACTGGGCGCGGAGATCGGAGCGGAACCCCTCAGTGATCTTGGGCGGACAATCCGAGAATGCGGCGCTCCTCCGGCCCTCCTCAGTGAACTTATGTACCATCTTGCATTCGCGGGAGATCCCCCGAAAGTAAGCCGCGTCCAGGCCGGCCGCGTAAATGTCTCCGGTTGAGCCAACGGCTAACCGGCGCACCTCCACGGACGGATCAAAGACCACCGTGTGCGAGTAGCCGCTGCCGGGGAAGAAGGCGAAAGCGCCGCTGAAAAACCGCCTCCCGCCTCCATTCCCTGGCTGATGCCAGACCGCGGGCACAAAAACATGCCCGAGCGGCCCCGGGCACACATCCGGGAGCAGATCAGGAGGGCGTATCGCCAAGCGCGCCTCCGGCATGCCATCGATGTTCATCGCTCGCGCAGCCGTTCCGTCCGTCAGCCAATAGAGCCTGCGGTCCTGGATTGAAATAGCAACGATTTCGCCCTGCGCAGTGGCCTTGCCGGCGTTCAGACCAGACGCCGCCGCCATTGTGACGAGCTTGACTCCCTCCAAGACGACTTGTTGACAATCCCCTGCTCGGGGAGTCAGTAAACCGGCGAGGAGACAGAGAACGGGCAGCCACCCCTTGCTCCGAGGCCACGCTGAGGCGCATTTCATACTACGTCTCCCAACTCGCGTTCAGGCGGATGCATCCTTGCAACCACAGAAATCGTCGAAAGTCGTTTGGTAGTAGCTTCCGCATCCATTCCAACAGTCGCAGCAGGAAGCCATAATGCCGTAATAACATCGGTTGCAGAGTCCGCTGCCGACGCAGCCGGCCGATGAGGGGCACGCGCACACATAGCTCCCCCAGTCGTAGAACTCGGCCGCACTCTCCATGGGACAGCCGCTTGAGCACTCAACGCAGGCCTGTTGCGCGTTCGCTGCGCCGGCGGCAAGAAGGAGGACTGCGAGCAGGATTGGACAGGCGACAACCACCGAAACCAGCCAGCCCGACAGCCGTACGCTTACCGTTTTCACGCCCCGATTGTGAAGTCTCCTCCGGACGGTGTCAACCCAATCTCATTGTTGATGCGCCTGGTTCGCTATGCTGATCAGGACGCATGGATTGGCGGGTCAAGGGTATCATCCAGAAAGTCTTGTCTGGTATCCCTGGTGGGGTATGGGTGAATGACCGTCTGCAAACCACGCTGGGAGACCTGCGGGATTTCGAACGCAACGTGGACCGCAAGTTGGCCGGCGATTGGGCGGGCATGCTCAAGTACCTGGACCAGGTGAACGCGCGGGTCTCCGGACAAGTGCTCATGGAGATCGGCTCTGGATGGTATCCAACCCTGCCCGTTGCCTTCCACCTCGCAGGGGCGAAAGAGATCTACACTTTCGACCTGGTCCGCCACATGGATGAAGACAAAACCTTCCGGATGCTGCGCCGACTGGAAACGCATCTGGGCTTGATTGCTGAGATTGGCCATGTGCCCATCGAAGAGGTACAGAGCCGGTACGTCAAACTTCTACAAATGAGAGAGTTTGACCGTCTGCTGGAGGCTGCGCGGATCCACTACAGGGCTCCAGGTAATGCAGCCACCACGGGACTGCCTGCTGGCAGCGTGGATATGGTTTTTTCCAACAGCGTGCTGGAGCATGTACCCGGGTTTGTCATTGGTGAACTGTTCCGAGAGAATCGGCGCATACTCCGGCCCGGAGGCTTGGCCGTTCACTGTGTCGCCTGCAACGATCACTACGCTCACTTCGACAAGACAATCTCCTACGTCAACTTCCTGCGTTTCTCGGACAAGCAATGGAGGCTTTGGAACAACAGTCTGAACTACCAGAACCGATTACGTGCCTGCGATTTTCTACAATTGGCAGAACATGCTGGATTGCGAGTTGTGTTTCAAGCCCGGGCTGTGCGGCCCGGCACACGGGAAGCGCTCGCCTCGCTGCCCATTGCACATGAGTTCCGGCATTACGGAGAAGAAGATCTAGCCGCTACCACAATCGATTTAATCGCCATCCCATCGGAAGATGGTTCAGGGGGCCGGATTCCAGACTGAATTGACCTAATCTGAACCCGCATGTTAGCCTTGAACTTGGGTTTCCGGCACCTCTGCCCGCCCGCCCAGCCCACCACGAAGGACTCTCGATGGACCAGATCTTGTCGCCGCTGCCTGGCATCCTGCTGCGCGCGATTCCCACTTTTCTTGCCGTCATCCTTCTCCATTGGTACTTGAAGAAAGTGCTGGTCCAACCTCTGGAACGCGTGCTGGAAGAGCGCCGCAAAAAGACGTTGGGCACGGTGGAATCTTCAGAACAGGCTTTGGCGCTGGTAGCGGAAAAACTGCACAGCTACAATGCCGCGGTTGCGGATGCCCGCGCGGAACTGTTTCGTTGGGAGGAAAGCCGGCGGAAGGAAATGGCGCAGCGCCAAGCAGCGCTAGTAGACGAAGCCCGGACCCACGCGCAGGAACGGATTGCTGCGGCGCGGGAGGCGTTGGCTCGCGAGACCGAACAAGCCCGGGCAGGCTTGGCGGCGGAGAGCGATCAACTGGCCGACCGGATCGCCAGCCTGGTGCTGGCTGGAGGCCGGGCGCAATGAGCCGGCAGTGGACGGTTTTTCTTTCGTTCGTGCTGACCTCTTCTCCGGCACTGGCATCCGACGCCGGACACGGCTCCCTCACCACCTACAAATGGATCAACTTCGCCATTCTTGCGGCAGGTATAGGCTACCTGGTGGTGAAGTTTATGTTTCCGGCCTTTCGAAGCCAGCAGAGAGAGATCCTGCAGGCACTGGACCGCGCTTCGAAGCAAGCGGGCGAGGCCGCCGGGAAGGTTCGCGAGGCGGACGCGCGGTTAGCCCAACTGGAAAGTGACCTGACGGCCATGAGGCAGCGTGCAGAGCGCGAAATGGAAGCGGAGGCGCGCCGGGTGGAAGAAGAGACCAAGGCTGCTATCGCCAAGATTGAGCACGGCGCGGAAGTCGAAATTGCTGCGGCACTGCATGCTGCACGCCAGGAACTCGCGCGCACCGCATCAGAACTGGCGCTGGACCTGGCCCGCCGCAAAGTTTCTGAGCGCATGAACCCCGCCCTGCAGGCGGGGCTGGTCGACGAATTCAGCCAGCGGCTGAATGAAAGGGCGCAGTAGAACGGTATGTCGCGTGCGGTGGCAAAGCAATACGCGAGAGCGCTCCTGGAAGTGGCGGAAAAGCCTGCGGCGGGGGTAATTCCAGAGGACGTGCCCGCACAACTTGCCGCCTTCGAGCAAGCGCTTGGCGAGTCGGCTGAGTTGCGCAGCATTCTGCTGTCTCCGGCGCTGGCGCCTGCGGCCAAAGAGAAAGTCATCGGCCGCTTATGCACCACTCTGAAACTTAGCCAGGCGGTGCAACGGTTTCTCGGAGTGGCCGTCAAGCGCCGCCGTCTGGCTTTGCTGGGGGAGATGCGGGAGGCCTATCAGACCCTTTTGGATGAGCGTGCGGGTCTGACTCGTGCGGAGGTCGCTTCTGCAATGCCTCTGAGCGGCGAGCAGAAGGAGCAGTTGACGGGAGCGCTGTCGAGGTTGGCGGGGCGCACAGTGCGGTGTGAATTCCGGGTAGATCCGGCCTTGTTGGGTGGGGTCAGTGCGCGGCTTGGCGCCAAAGTGTACGACGGATCGATTCTTGGCAAGATGGCCGCTCTGGAGCGGCGCATGTCCTCCGCCGGTTGAGTTCTCTCCCGACGGAATGGGGATTGAGTTAATGCGAAAGGTTCGAAGCTAGCCATGGCTCATATTCGGGCAGACGAAATCGCGCGGGTGCTGCGCGAGGAGATTGAGAATTACGAGAGCGTGATTCAGGTGGCCGAAACCGGCTACGTGGTTTCGGTGGGCGACGGCATCGCCCGTATCCACGGCCTGGATAACGTGATGGCTGGCGAACTGATCGAGTTCCCGCACGGCGTTTCCGGCATCGCCCAGAACCTCGAAGAAGACGAAGTGGGCGCCGTGCTGCTTGGGGACTACGCGGAGATTAAGGAAGGCGACCAGGTGCGGCGCACGGGCCGCATCATGTCGGTGCCGGTTGGCCAAGCGCTGGTGGGCCGCGTGGTGAACGCCCTTGGGCAGCCCATCGACGGCAAGGGTCCGGTGGAAACCACTTCCTTCCTGCCTTTGGAACGGCTGGCGCCGGGCGTCATCGACCGCAAACCGGTGAAGGAGCCTCTGCAGACCGGCATTAAGGCAATCGACGCCATGATTCCGATCGGTCGCGGACAGCGCGAGCTGATTATCGGCGACCGCCAGACCGGGAAAACGGCAATCGCACTCGACACGATCATCAACCAAAAGGGCAAGGGCGTGATTTGCATTTACGTCGCCATCGGGCAAAAGCGCTCGACGGTGGCGCAAGTGGTGCAAACGCTGGAAAACTACGGGGCGATGGAATACACCATCATCGTCGCCGCCACGGCTTCTGATCCTGCCCCGATGCAGTACATTGCCCCTTACACCGGGTGCGCCATGGGCGAATTCTTCCGGGATAGCGGAGGCCATGCACTCTGCATTTACGACGACTTGTCGAAGCATGCCGCGGCTTACCGTGAGATCTCTCTGTTGCTTCGCCGTCCCCCCGGACGCGAAGCTTATCCGGGCGACGTATTCTACCTGCACTCCCGTTTGCTGGAGCGCGCGGCCAAGATGAGCGACGCTCTGGGCGGTGGCTCGCTGACGGCGCTGCCCTTTATCGAGACGCAAGCCGGTGACGTGTCGGCGTACATTCCAACCAACGTCATCTCCATTACTGACGGCCAGATCTTTTTGCAGAGCGATCTCTTCAACTCGAACTTCCGGCCGGCCGTGGACGTGGGCATATCGGTGAGCCGCGTGGGCGGCAACGCGCAAATCAAAGCCATGAAGCAGGTGGCGGGCTCGCTCCGTCTCGACCTTGCGCAATACCGCGCTTTGGCGGCTTTCGCCCAGTTTGGGTCCGATCTCGACAAAGCGTCTCAGGCCCAGCTGAATCGCGGCCGGAGGTTGATGGAGATCCTCAAGCAGGAACAGTATCAGCCCCTGCCCGTGGGCCGGCAGATTGTCACGCTTTATGCCGGCACGAACGGCTGGCTGGACGACATTCCCGTGGAGCAGTGCCGTCCCTTCGAGAAGGAACTTTACCGCTACGTGGAGAACAACGACGCCTCGTTGTTCGACGACATTGAGCGGCAAGGCGCGCTGGACGACGCGATGCGCGACCGCCTGAACAAACTCCTCACCGAGTTCAAGCAGCGCTTCGCTGACGAACACAAGCTCGCGGCGGGGAAGTAGGCGGAGCCGCGACATGCCGAGCCTGATTGACATACGCCGGCGCATCCGCTCGGTCAAGAATACCCAGCAGATCACCAAAGCCATGAAGATGGTGGCTGCGGCGCGCCTGCGAAAAGCGCAGGAGCGGGTACTGAACTCTCGTCCCTTCGCCCGCGTGGCGCGTGAGATCCTCGGCAACGTAGCCGCCGCCGCGGGAGCCGCCGCGCAGGAAGAAGCCCTGCATCCGTTACTCGCCCAGCGTCCTGAACAAAAGGTGCAACTTGTTCTGGTGACCGCGGACCGCGGGCTGGCCGGAGCGTTCAATTCGAATCTCATCAAGGCCGCGCAGGCGTTTGTCGACGAGCGCAAGGCTGCCGGGCAGGCCGTACAACTGGAGTTGATCGGCCGCAAGGGGCGTGATCACTTTGTGCGGCGTCCGGTGACGGTCAGCGGGGAGATGACGGGGATTTCCCAAACAGCTTCCTTGCCGGAAGCGAAGGCCCTCGCGGCGACGTTAAGCGCGCGGTTCACCGGAGGCGAGGTGGACGCGGTTTACCTGCTCTTTAACGAGTTCAAGAGCGTGCTGTCGCAAAAGGTGACCTTGAAGCGCCTGCTGCCCATCGCCCTTCCGGCCCAAGCAGCAGCACGCGAGTATATCTATGAACAGGATCCAAAGCAGTTTCTGGCCAGTCTGCTGCCCGATTTCGTGGTGCTCCAGGTGATGGAGTCGTTTCTGGAATCCACTGCGGCGGAGCATGCGGCGCGCATGACCGCCATGGACTCGGCCACGTCCAATGCCACGGAAGTGATCGACAAGCTGACGCTCTATATGAACCGCGTCCGCCAGGCGTCGATTACGCGCGAAATCATCGAAGTTGTCAGTGGGGCCTCGGCCCTCGAATAAGGATTGAGAGATCATGTCCACCGCTACGCAGAGTGAAGTCATCGGCAAGGTGATCCAGGTGGCCGGCCCGGCCGTCGACGTGCAATTCCCCGAGGGCAACCTTCCCCTCATCTATACGGCCGTGAAGATCGTCAGTGACGGCTTCGAAGTGCCCGCGCCTATGGAGGTGACGGTCGAAGTGGCGCAGCACCTGGGCGAAGGGCGCGTGCGCTGTGTGGCTCTCCAGCCCACCGACGGCCTGGTGCGCGGCATGAAAGCGGTCTCTACGGGTGCGCCGATTACGGTACCAGTCGGCAAGCAGACGCTGGGCCGCGTACTGAACGTGCTTGGCCAGCCCGTGGACGAGCAAGGCCCCGTGGTGACCGAGATGCGCCTGCCCATCCACCGGCCCGCGCCTTCCTTCGAGGAGCAGTCCACCTCGTTGCAGATGTTCGAAACCGGCATCAAGGTGATTGATCTGATCGAGCCTTACCTGCGCGGTGGCAAGATTGGCCTGTTCGGCGGAGCGGGCGTGGGCAAGACCGTCGTCATCATGGAATTGATCAACAACATCGCCATGAAACACGGCGGCGTGTCGGTGTTTTCGGGCGTGGGCGAGCGCACCCGTGAGGGCAACGACCTTTGGCTGGAAATGCAGGAGTCCGGCATCGTGGACCCGACCGACTGGACGAAGTCGAAGGTCGCTCTGATCTACGGCCAGATGACGGAACCGCCCGGCGCCCGCCTGCGCGTGGGTTTGACCGGCCTGACCGTGGCGGAATATTTCCGCGACCAGGAAGGCCAGGACGTGCTGCTATTCATCGACAACATCTTCCGGTTCACCCAGGCTGGTTCGGAAGTGTCCGCGCTGCTGGGCCGCATGCCTTCGGCCGTTGGTTACCAGCCCAACCTGGCCACCGAGATGGGCGAGTTGCAGGAGCGCATTACGTCCACCAAGAAGGGGTCCATTACGTCGGTGCAGGCCATTTACGTGCCGGCCGACGACTACACCGACCCCGCCCCTGCCACGACCTTCGCCCACCTGGACGCCACCACCAACCTCTCGCGCGATATCGCGGCCATGGGCATCTACCCGGCCGTGGATCCGCTGGCCTCCACCTCGCGCATTCTCGATCCGCTGGTGGTGGGCGACGACCACTACTCGACGGCTCAGCGTGTGAAGGCTATCCTCCAACGCTACAAGGACTTGCAGGACATCATCGCCATTCTCGGCATCGACGAACTGTCCGAAGAGGACAAGCTGACCGTGAGCCGCGCCCGCAAGATCCAGCGGTTCCTTTCTCAGCCCTTCCATGTGGCTGAGCAGTTCACTGGGTTCGCCGGCAAGTATGTGAAGCTCGAGGACACCATCCGGGGCTTCCGGGAAATCTGCGATGGCAAGCATGACGACGTGCCCGAGCAGGCCTTCTATATGCAGGGCGGCATCGAGGACGTTCTGGAGCGGGCCGAGCAGATTCGAAAGGCGAGCTGATATGGCGGCCTCCCTGCTGCTGGAAGTAGTCACACCGGACCGCCCGCTGCTCAAGGAAACGGTTTTGCTGGTGGAGGTTCCGGGAGCCAACGGAGCCTTGGGCATCCTGCCCAGCCACGCCCCTCTACTGTCGGAACTCGGTTCCGGACCATTGATTTACACGCTGCCGGACGGAAGGCGGAAGTCAATCGCCATCAGCGGCGGTTTCGTGGAAGTGCTGCCAGAGCAGGTGCGCGTGTTGGCCATGGTGGCGGAGGCAGGCGACGAGGTGGACGTGAAGCGCGCTGAGGAGGCGCTGCACCGGGCCGAAGAACGCCTCAGCCATCCCACCCCGGATCTGGACGTTGCCCGGGCCCTGAACGCGATGAAAAGGGCGCAAGCAAGGCTTGCGGCGGCAAAGTTACATCAGGCATAATAAAGGCTCCACCGCCCGCGGAGGCGCCCCTCCCCGCCCAACCTCAACGGGGCGTCTCCGCACCCCACAAAATCAACCCCAACCGGATTTCGTGGTAGGCAACCGGCGGTCGTGCGAGAATGGAAGAGATTCGGGCCGTGGCGCAGCCTGGCTAGCGCGCTTGCTTGGGGTGCAAGAGGTCCCGGGTTCAAATCCCGGCGGCCCGACCAAATGTTGGCTCTACGCCAAAAACGGGGGACACCCCGGCTCCCAAGACAGTTTACGCACATAGGACCTTGACTCGCATTCTGTAGTTTTTGAAGTTGCGGAAGCCGTAGGCCTGCCGGTTGATCAGTTCCATTTTGGTGTGGAAGCCTTCGGTCATGCTGTTGTTCCGGGTGAAGCGCCACATCAACCCGATTTCGTTGCGCCAGGTGTATAGTGTTTCGCCCAAGGCAGTCAATTGCGCGAGTCCGGACTCGCGCAATTGCTGCACGGCCTTGAGGAAACGTGCCGCGAGGGGTTGGCACTGCTTGCGGCTGCGGTGCTTTTTCAGCAGCAGGTAGC
>CAYWQS010000025.1:0-62482 GCA_964460395.1 uncultured Solibacteraceae bacterium
TCTCTCTCGCACTCTCACCTGCACTCCGAAATCCCTTACGGACGGATTACGGGCCCTGCCAGCGAACGAACCAATTGTTGAAGTTTGCCGTCAATCGTGCTAGGCGGGGAAACCGTTGGCGTTCCGTAGCACCACCGTCTGCCCGGCGGCGTTGGTGAGTTTCAGCGCCACATACTCCTCGTTGCAGGCTGATGCAGCGTATTGGACCGTCAGGGTCATTCCTGCCCGGATCTCGAAGCCGCTGTCGAGCAAAAGCCGGGCGGGCCCGAGCTGAATGACCAGGAGGCGCTCGGCGGTGCGGAACAGCAAACGGGGATGCTGGATGCCCACCCCGAGCGTTACTTCTTCGACCGTCCCTTGGGCAGTGCGGGCTGACGAAGGGTCCACGCAGCCTCCTCCGCTCCGCGGCGCTTGCGGGTTTCCCCCCCGGCGCGCCGCGCCCAGCCACAGCGGCAGCCCGCTGCTGTCGCGCAGCACGATCTTGGCTCCGCTGGCGGTTTTCACGATCTCAAGGGCGTGCAGAAATTCTCCGGCTGCCCCTGTCGATGGCGCTGCAGTGACTCGGACGGCATCGCCAGGCGCAATTTCGAAGTCGTTTTCCAGCAGATACCAGACTGGCGCCAATCGGATGACGGTCTTTCCGATAACGATTGACGGATATTGCACACCGTATCCGATGTCCACCGAGGTGATGGTGCCTTCCACTACCTGAGTTTTTGTTAGATCAAGAGCGCAACTGGCGCACGGCTGTGCGCCAGCCGCTGGCGGCCCCACGGGCCCTGCGCTCCCATTCCCGGATTGGCCTTGCGCGAGCGCCACGCAGGCCGCAAACGCGAACGCCAGTGTTCTAGATGCGAAATGTTTCATAGTGCCTTCCTTCCATTGGGCGTTGTCGCCCCGCCAGGAGAGGGGCAAGCCGGTTGCCAACCCGATGAAGACGGGTATCCATTGAAAAGGCGTGACTTATCCTTTTGGGCCCACGCCGCGGGAGTGCAAACTCTGCCCATCGCGCCGTGCCGCCGTGCAAGGGCTGCGCACCATGGCAAGTTGTCTTCTTCCAGCCGGGCGCGTAATCTGGGGTCTGTGACCTCATTGAGGCCGCATCCCTTTCCATATGCATGATTTAGGTACTTTTCGAGCCAATCTCGACGCTATCGCGGGGCGTTTGGCCAGCCGCGGGTTTGTTTTGGATACGGATGAATTCCGCGCCATCGATGCCCGGCGGCGCGCCGCTCTCACTGAGTCTGAACAACTGAAGGCGCAGCGCAACGCGGCCAGCCAAGAGATCGGAAAGCTGAAGAAATCCGGCCAGGACACCACATCCGCCCAGGCGGAAGTACGCGCGATCGGTGATCGAATTGCCGCACTCGAAGACCAGGTGAAGGCCACCGACGAGGAGTTCCGGCAGTTCCTGGCAGGGGTACCCAATGTTCCACACGAGACTGTGCCCACTGGCAACAGTTCAGACGACAACGTGGAAGTGAAGCGCTGGGGCCAGCCGCGTGCGTTCGATTTCGAGCCCCAGGCTCACTGGGATCTCGGGCCGAGGCTGGGCGTGCTGGATTTCGAGCGCGCCGCCAAGGTAACGGGGGCGCGGTTCGCCATCTACTTTGGCGCCGGCGCCCGCCTGGAGCGGGCACTCATCAACTTCATGCTCGATCTTCATACCCGCGAGCATGGCTACACCGAAGTGCTGCCGCCCTTCCTTGTGAACTCAGCAAGCCTGTTCGGCACCGGGCAGTTGCCCAAGTTCGCCGAGGATCTGTTTAAGTGCGAACGGTTCGACTTCTGGCTTGCGCCCACCGCCGAAGTCCCGGTAACCAATATCCACCGCGACGAAACCCTCGACGGCGACGCACTGCCCATCCGTTACTGCGCTTACACTCCATGCTTCCGCAGCGAGGCGGGCAGCTACGGGCGCGACGTGCGCGGCATCATCCGCCAGCACCAGTTCAATAAGGTGGAGCTGGTGAACTTCACGCGCCCCGATCAGAGCTACGCGGAGCTCGAGCATCTCACCGAAAGCGCCGAGCACGTTCTGGAACGGCTGGGCTTGCCTTACCGCAGAGTGGTGCTGTGCACTGCCGACATGGGCTTCTCCTCTGCCAAGACATACGATCTTGAAGTTTGGATGCCGGGGCAAAACTCTTTCCGCGAAATCTCATCATGCTCAAATTTCGAATCGTTCCAGGCCCGCCGGGCCGCCATCCGTTGCCGGGCCAAGGGAAAGAGCGAATTCGCCCACACGCTCAACGGCAGCGGTTTGGCTGTCGGGCGCACTTGGGTGGCTCTGGTGGAAAACTACCAGCAGGCTGATGGATCAGTCATCCTGCCAGAGGCGCTGCAGCCTTATGTCAACGCGGAGCGAATCACCGCCGGCGGCCAATTGCAGTGAGCCGTGACAAGCGAATTCGAGAAATCGAATTAGCCCCAATTTCTTCATTCCTGGCCACTTAGATCGGAGGAGGGCGTACAGCGCGAGGCTCTGCGCGTTGCTGAGGTCCTTAGTGTCGGTCCGGCGCCGCCCATCGCCGGCCGCCGAAATCCGTTCAAAGGACTGGCCGCTCATGAGTTCCCTTCGCAGACTCCTTCCGATCCTCGCCTCTCTTTGGCTGTTGTTGGCAAGCGGACCGTTAACCGCCTCGCCGCCCTTGACTCTAATTGACGATGTACTCCTTCGGGCCGACGGTCAGCCGTTCAACGGCACCGCTACCATCAGTTGGCGCTCCTTCGTCGCGGCCGATGCCACCAGCATTCCCGCCAATTCCGTCACGGTCCCGGTTGTGGGCGGAAGTTTGCGCATTCGCCTGGTGCCAACCACGAATGCCTCTCGTGGCGCCTACTACGTGGTCCGATTCAATACCGACCGGTACACTCAATTCACGGAATTCTGGGCCGTCCCGCCGAGCAGCGGGCCGCTCAGGGCGCACGCCGTACGGATTGAGACAGCGCCGGGCACAACGCAGGGCGCACCCGTAGGCGTGATTAACATCGTGGACGTAGGTGGGTTGCCCGAGGCGTTGAACGAGCGGCCTGTCAAGGGCGCCAACTATAGTTTCTCGCGGGTCGCGATGATTGATGCCAACGGCGAGATGGTGTCGGTTTCCGGACCGTCCACCCATTGCGTGCGAGCTGATGGCACCACGGCGCCCTGCGCGGACAGTGCCGCCGTCCTGCCCCAGTTTTACGACCACGAAACTCCGGCCGGGGCCATCAATGGAACAAACACCGTGTTCGTGCTTCCGCAAACTCCGGCGCCGGCCTCGAGTCTGCATCTCTTCCGGAACGGCATCCTGCAACGCGCGGGCGTCGACTTCCTGCTGAACGGAAACACAATCACCTTTCTGAACGCTTCTATTCCTCAGGCAGGCGATCTTCTTGCCGCAAGCTTTCGGGTGGGCCAGTAAGGAAGGGGCTGGAGCCGGCGACAGGAATCGAACCTGCGACCATCTGATTACAAATCAGACGCTCTACCTGCTGAGCTACGCCGGCATGCTTACATTATCTCATGCTGTACCCGGCAGAGACTCGATCCTGATCGCTGCAAACTTGATACGTTCGGGCCGCTGCCACCATCCAATAAACGGTAGCGCTCATGTCCTCCGTTTGGGAAGTCTTCCACTATCTGCCCTGGCAGTTCTTCGTTGTCGTGGCCAGCGTGGGCATTCTGCTGGCCGCCATCGCGTGCGCGCCCACGGCGCTCGTGCAGTGGGTATACGACAAGATTCGTGAACGGCAATCGCGGAGCCGGAGCGCCCGTTAACCCCCCTCCAAAAGTGCCGCGCAAGCTGGGCAGAAGGCCGCCTGTTTAGAGTCAATTCGCGCCACGGCGTGCGAAGAGGACATGACGCACTCCCAAACGTCGCAGTGCCGAAGCCCTTGGGTGTGCCCCCATTCGTGCAGCACCTCTTTCAGCAGCCGGTCCTGCAGCACCCGGGCGTTGCCCGGCAGGCCGTAAAAGGTCTCCTCCAACCGGTGCGCAGAAACGACCGCAGCCCGGCCCGACAATTGTGCTTCGCCAAAGACGAACGTCAGGATCGGCACGAAGAGGTCAAATTGGGTGACCCCAACCACGGCCGGGGCGTCCAACTGGGCGAGCAGCGCGAGCAGCGCGGAGGAATTGTATTGTTGCCGGTGCGGGTCGTAAGCGGGGCTGGCGTCGACAAAATCTGTCCGGACGCGGCAGGAGATACCCAATAAGCGGGCGAGCTCAAGCGCGCAACGGTCCAGCCATTCCAGCGGGGGCAGTCCCCGGCCGCCGGGCTGGCCCACGCCCACGAGATGGACGGCGCGCCGCATGCCCCGCCACCCTCCGCCTTACACCTTCTGGGGCGCGGTGCGCAGGTTGTAGCGCTTGATCTTGTTGTAGAGCGTGGTGCGGTCGATATCCAGCACCCGCGCAGCTCGTGAAAGATTCCAGGCGGTCTCCTCCAGCACCCGCTCAATGTGCGCTTTCTCGACATCTTCGAGGCGGCGCCCGCCGCCCACCGGGAAATCCGGCTGCCGCGTTTGAAACGGGAAATCCTCCGGCCGCAGTTCGTTGTCCCGGTTCATCAACATAGCCCGCTCCAAAGAGTTCTCCAGCTCGCGCACGTTGCCGGGCCAGTCGAAGTTCATCAGCAGGTCCATGGCGGCGCCCGAAAGCCGGGGCGTTGGACGGTTCATCTGCTTGGCAAACCGCTCCAGGAAAAACCCGGCAAGCAGTGGGATGTCTTCGCGGCGGTCGCGGAGCGCCGGAAGTTCGATGGCAAACACGTTCAGCCGGTAGTAAAGGTCGGGCCGGAAGGTACCCTGCTGGACGAGCGTTTCCAGGCGTTTATTGGTGGCGGCGATGGCCCGGAAATCCACCTTTACCGGGTGATGGTCGCCGACACGCACGATTTCCTTTTGTTGCAGGACACGCAACAGGTCAGTCTGGGTCCGCAGGCTGATGTCGCTAATCTCGTCGAGGAAAACCGTGCCGCCTTCGGCGACTTCAAATTTGCCCTTCTTGCGGCTTTGGGCGCCAGTGAAGGCCCCTTTTTCGTGGCCAAAGAGCTCGCTTTCCAGCAAGGTTTCGGTGAGCGCGCCGCAGTGGATCACCACCAGCGGATTGTGGCGCCGGGGGCTGAGCGTATGAATCGCGCGCGCCACCACTTCCTTTCCTGTGCCGCTCTCGCCGGTGATGAGTACCGTGGCATCAGTGGGCGCCACCGTCTCGATGAGTTCTGCAACCCGCTTCATGGCCGGGCTTTGGCCGATGAGGCTGGAACCCGGGCTGAGTTCCTGTACGGTTTCCCGCAGATGTTCCACCTGTCGGACCACGCTGCGGTGCTCGATGGCCTTTCGGACCAGATGCACGAGTTCATCCGGGTCGAACGGCTTGGTGATGTAGTCGTAGGCGCCGTTCTTCAGGGCCTGTACGGCGGTTTCGACGGCGGCGTAGCCCGTCATAATGATCACCGGCATGTCCGGGTCGATCTCGCGCAGGCGGGCCTGTAACTGGATGCCGTCGACACCTGGCATCTTGATATCCACCAGAGCCAGCGGGAAGCGCTGCGATGCGAGCAGTTCCAGCGCCGCGGGCGCAGAGGGTGCCACCGTCACGGTGAAACCTTCACTCTCGAACCACTTGCCGAGCGAGTCGCGCACAACAGGGTCGTCGTCGACAATCAAGAGGCTATTCGGATTCATCGTTCCTTCCTTGGACCAGCGTGGCAGGTTCAGGAGGAGCCACCAATGGCAATTGGAGACAGAACCGGGCGCCCTCGCCGGGACGGGATTCTACGCCCAAAACGCCGCCGTGCCTTTCGACGATGCCCCTGGCGACGGCTAGGCCCAACCCAGTGCGGTGCTGGTCGTCTTTTGTACTGAAGAAAGGCTCGAAGATTTTCTCGGCCAGTTCGGGCGGAATGCCCGGGCCCGAGTCCCGCACACAGACCTCCACGCCCGCATCCCCGGGCAGCCGGCGGCTGCTGATCTCGATCCAGCCGTTGCGGCCCAGCGCCTCGGTGGCATTCACCAGCAGCACCACCAGAACCTGCTGTAATTGCGCCGGATCAGCAGAGATCTCAGGCAAATCCGGATCCAGATTGCGCCGCAGTTCAATCTGAGCCAGCTCACACTGGTGCGCTACCAGGGCCAAGGCCCGTTCGGCGACAGCATTCACCTGCGTGGCGCTGCGTTTGGGCGGCGCCTGCCGCGAGAAAGCTAACAGGTTCTTCATCAGTTCTCCGCAGCGCCGGCTTTCCCGCTCGATGATTTGCAGGTTCGATTCCATCCGCGCGCGAGCAGCGGGATCGAATGGATCTTTGGCCAAGTCCTTCATGGTCAGCCGCGCGTAGGTCAGCATGCCGAACAGCGGGTTATTCACCTCATGTGCGACTGTGGCAGCCAGTTTGCCCAGAGACGCCATTTTCTCGGAGTGGACGAGGGTCTTGTGGGCCTTTTCCAGTTCAGCCGTTTTCTCGCGCACGCGATCCTCGAGGGTACGGGCCCAACCGGTGACTTCCTCGTGGGCCTGGTCCACCTCTTCCGACATCATATTGAATGCTCCCGCCAGCAGCCCCCATTCATCCTTGGCCTTGACGGCCAGACGGATGCCCCGGCGGCCGCGGGCCATGGCGATAATGCCGCCCATGAGTTCCCGCACGGGCCGGTGGACAAACCAGACGACAAACAAAACGCTCAACAGGCAGCCAACCAGCGCCGCGGCGGTGATGAAGGCGGCCATCTGCGTACGGTGCTCGGCGAGTTGCGCGTCCACCGCGCCCAAAGTGAGATGGACGTCGATCACGCCGAGGATGCGGCGGGACGGAGGATGGGCGTGGCAAGCCGCGTTAGAGCACTCCGGATGGTTTTCGATGGGCCGGATGATGGCCAGCGTTCGTTCTCCGTCAGGATTGCGGAAGATGCGGACGCGGTCCTTGCGCTCCAGGCGGGTGAGCGGCTGCTCCTGGGCGTGGCAGGCGTAGCAGGCCTCGGCGGACTTGTCGACCATGGAGCCCACTTCCCCGCCCTCGGTCGAGTGCTGCACCAAGCCGTCTTCGTTGATAATCCGCAGGCGGCGGATGCCGGGCTCGCGGCCAATGTCACGGATGAGCGTGTAGAGCCGTTCACGGTCGTTGTGGAGCATGGCACTCCAGGCGCCGGAGGCCACGATGTCAGAGATGCGCTGCGCGCTTAAACTCACCAGCGCCTCGAGATGGCGTTGCTCGAGGCGCTGATGAAACCAGCCGAACAGGAGAAAACAGACCAGAACCCCGCCCACCAGGCAGGCAGCCAGCTTGGCTGCCAGGCCGAATCGCGGCAGCCGGATATCCGGGGACAGGGTCATTGAACCATCAATCGCCTCGTGCCAGTACGGGCACTCTCAGATCGCCCTGGCGCGGAGCCGCGGTCTGGGCTGCGCCGTGCGATTCCTCTTCGAACACCGGCAAGTACTGGGCGGCCAAGCGGAACGCTGCGAAACCAGCCGCCACGAGAGTCAGCGTGATCACCACCTCGGTCCATTTCGGTATGTACACGCCGCCTGCGCTCCGCTCCATCGAAGTAATGGTGACATTCAGGCGGTTCACCACGAATCCGAACAGGAAGACGACTGCGGTGAAATACATGGCAAAAGGATTCTGCCGCGTCCGTTCGCGGAACAACAGAAGCATCGGCACGGCCATCAGCACCATCTCGAGACCGAACAGCCAGCGCTCGGCGCCTGGTTCGGACAGCGTGGTGAACGCGCCCCGGTGCCGAAGATCCAGCAGGCGGATGGTCAGGTAGACGGCGATCACGACGGCCAAGATCCGGCCCAGGCGCTGGACCAGCGAAAACTCCAACGCGCGGCCGAACGCCCGGGAGCTATGCCACGATTCGAAAATGGTCATGGCCAGCCCCACCGCTATCGCTGAGATGTAAAACAGCAGCGGGAGCAGCGGCGAATACCAAAGCGCGTGCATCTTCTGCGGCACGATCAGAAACATGGTGCCGAGCGAGCTCTGGTGCAGAGTGGACAGCAACACGCCTGCCACCACGATGGGGATCATGACGGCGCGGAGGATGCGGCGCGCCCGCTCCAGCCGGAACCGCTCGAATACCATTGGCAGAAACTCGAGGAACAACACCGTGCTGTAAAGCGTCACGCACCAGGCAACCTCGAACATCACCGAGCGCGGATTCCACATGATGATGGGATGCCAGAGATTCCAGGGCTTGCCGAGGTCAAAGATGAGCCCCACCACCACCAGCAGGTAGCCCAAAAATGCAGTCAGGATGGCGGGCCGCACAATAGGTTCGTAGCGGTGGATGTGGAAGATGTGCACGATGGCGGCCAGTGTGAAACCACCCGCCGCCAGCCCAACGCCGCAGAGGACGTCGAAGCCGATCCAGATGCCCCAGGGGAACTGGTCGTTCATGTTGGTGGAAACGCCCAGTCCATGGAAGAACCGCAGGTAGGTAACATATAGCCCCGCGGCCATAATGACGGCAAATGCTGCCCGCCAGAAGGTCAACCTGACGCCCAAGACCGTCATTTCAGCGGCCCTCCTTCCCACGGCCTTCCGCCGCGGCTACTTCTTCGCGGCGGTGGGTAATCCAGTAGACGCCCCCCAGCAGTACGGAACCCGTGATGGTGATATCCGGAATGTACTTCAGGACCGCCCAGGTGTACTCGGGCAGCCGGCGCGTGGGCAGATCGGTCCGCATGCCCAGTTCCTCAAAAGGAACCGCCGAGAGCATCAGCACCGAGGTGCCGCCCACTTCGTCCAGACCGTAGATCTTCGGATGATAATCTCCAGGGCTTTCGGCGATCCGCTTGCGGGCCTCCGCGATCAACTCGTCGCGGTCTCCGCTGATGGTCGCTTCTGCCGGACATGCCTCAGAGCAGCGGGTAATGCCGCCCTTGAGTGTGCGGTCCGCGCACATGTCGCATTTCCGCACGATGGGCGCCAGCGAGTTCCACTCGTAGGTGGGCACCTCGAAGGGGCAGGCGACCATGCAGTACCGGCACCCCATGCACTTGCGCTCGTCATAAGTGACCGGACCAGCGGCGTTCTTCTGCAGCGCCCCTACCGGACAAACCGAAACACAGGCCGGATCGATGCAGTGCATGCACAGACGCCGCGAGAACCGCTCGCCGTGCGTCTGGATAGTGGTGAGCTTCTGCGCCGAAATCTTCTCCTGCGCTGCGATTTTGTCGTTGTAGGGCAGTTCCCAGCGCGCCGAGCATGCCGATTCACATTCACGGCATCCAACGCACCGGGTGCTGTCGAAGAGGATTGCCTTGGCCATCTCAGTCTCCTAGAGTCCGCCTATCTGAAGATATATCATATTTCCAGGTCTGATTGTACAAAATTTCCACAGCGCTGTGGACTAATTCAGGAACAGCTCGCGGGCGGCAGTCTCCCAGGCAGCGGGATCCATATTGGCAGTCGCGTCCTTAACAGGGCGTCCGCCATCGGCGGCCGTCACACCGGCCAGTTGAGGCTGCAGGGCGTAGAACCGGTCGGCGGCATCGCGCATCCAGCCCTTCAACAGGTTAATGGGCAGCAGATTGCGGGAGGGGGCTTCTTCGTCGTGCGCGTAGACCGTCATGAACCAGCCGCGGCCGTAGGGGTCGTCGGCGAACAGACTTGGGTTGTTCACCAGTTCTTCATTGACTTCAACTACTTCTCCCTCGACTGGAGAAACCAGCTCCATCTTGCGGCCGTCGCGGAAGAGCGCGATGGCCTTTTGCCCCTGCCGAACCCAGGTGCCGGGACGGGGCAGTTCGACGCGCTCGATCGGACCGGCAAATACGGCCGCCAACTCGTCGCCGCCAACACGGTTCACGTTCTTGCGTTCCTGAGACAGCCAGGTGTGGCCCGGATGGTAGCGCAAGTGATTGGGAAGATGGAATCCACTGACCACGGCCTCAGCTCCGTGTACGCCAGTTTCGGGTTCGGTGGCAATCGCAATCGCCTTTTTGCGATTGAGCACCATATCGATGATGATGAATACCGCGAAGGTAACCACTAACAAAAGGACCGCCATTGTATTTCTCCTGCCGGCAGTTCCGGCACCAAGAATAGGGCAATCCGGGGGCCAATCAGACAAATCTATCCGATTCAAACACATGCGGAATCTGAGAGGTTTTCTCGCCTGTTGAAAATATCAACAAGCCGCACGCAGGCCGAGTGGATACC
This sequence comes from uncultured Solibacteraceae bacterium, assembly GCA_964460395.1. Classification (GTDB taxonomy): domain Bacteria; phylum Acidobacteriota; class Terriglobia; order Bryobacterales; family Bryobacteraceae; genus CAYWQS01. Next base: position 10,155 of record CAYWQS010000025.1, read on the forward strand.
ACACGGATCTTATTTAATTCATTGAAGTTAGCTGGCCGTTGAATTATTCAGCAGCCATTGTTGGAGATTGCCACGGAATCCTTAATCGTGGTGGCTGCCCATGACGAAATCCACCTCAAACATCGAATAAACAGTCGGTCTCATGCCGAGCTTGGCATAGGTAGCCTGAGCTGGCTCATTGTGGCGCTCGACATAAAGGCGCAAGCCGCAAACGTTGGAATCCTGCCGGGCGGAGCTTTCGGCAAAGCGGTAAAGGGCCGTGAACACGCCCTGCCGGCGTGCGGCGCGTTCGACGTAGACCGATTGGATCCACCAGAAATTACCGTTGCGCCAGTCGGACCACTCATATGTGATCATCATCTGGCCGGCGCGCCTGCCGTGGAATTCGGCCACGAGGTAACGCCCCCGGGCTGGATCTTCGAGAACAGCGTGCACCCCGTCGCGCAAGCGGTCGAGGTCCAGGGAGATACCCTCGGTTTCCAGAGCCATCTCCGCGTTGCCCCGGACCAGGAATTCGGCGTCGGCAGCATTGGCGGGGCGAACCGTTACAGCTGTGCTCATAGGCTCTCTCCGTTAAGCCACCCGGCGGAGTTTCGTCACCCGGCCAACCTCCACCCACTCGACCACGAAGATGTTGCCGTCCTTGTCGAAGCAGGCGGAGTGCGGGCAGATGAACTTACCGGGGATGAACTCCTCCCGCGCCTTCTTGCGCAGCTCGCCCCACTTGCCCGATGGGTCGTCGCCCAGGTGGACAATCGCTTTGTTGTTCTCATCGAGCAAAGAAACCCGGGCCTCCAGGTCGGGCACCAGAAGAAGCCGGCGGCCGCTCTTTTCGCGGTGGATGTCGAAGTGGCAGGGCAACTTCACTTCTCCCTGCCCGGAGAGTCCAAGAGACCGGCCGTCCAGCGAAAAGGTCTGGAGGCGGCGGTTGGTCCGATCAGCGACCAGCAGTACGGGTTCGGGTCCGCGTGTGTCCAGCACAAGTCCATGCGGACAGTCCAGTTGGCCCTGCTCTTTGCCCTTGCCGCCGAAAGTGCGGATGAATTGTCCACTTGCGTTGTATTGGTTGATGTAGCTGGACCCGTAGCCGTCGGCGATGTAAATATCGCCGTTCGGGGCTAGGGCCACGTTGGTGGGGCTATACCTCTTTCTCTGTTCGCCGGCCGCCACGGCGTATGCGGGCGATTCCTGCGGATACTCGATCCGCAGAACGGTTTCGCCCTGCAAGGTGGTCTTCAGGAACAGGTTGCGGCGGGTGTCGCACAGGTACAGGAACTCCTGGCGGCCTTCCTTGCGCAGAGAGAGACCGTGCGCCCCGCCCTTGAATTCGGCGCCCCAGGACCGAACGAACTTCCCCTTGGAATCAAACACCACCATGGTGTCTTCACTTTCGCTGGTGGAATGCACCGTGTGGTGGATGTACACGTGCCCCTGGCTGTCGACAACCACTCCATGCGTGTTGCCATAGCGGATGGTGCGGGGCAGTTCACCCCAATCGTGAATGACTTCGTAACGATAGGCGCCTTCGCCCACCACCGGGCGCTTGGCGCCCGCCTTGTCGGTGGCGTGCAGGAAGGGAGCGGCAGAAAGCGCGCTGAGCAGGGTGCGGCGGGAAAGGGAATGCGACATGGAGGAAACCTCTGACTCTGTGGGCTTACTTTAGCAGATGGCCCTCGCTCTCCGGATGAGGCGTGGAAATACGTGCTTGCGTGAAACCAACAGTGTGGCGGATAGTCTAAGAAGGAAGAGATGGCCAGGTTTTGGTGCAGATGGCTGGCAGTGGCCGCCCTCAGCCTTTCGCTGACGGGTGCGCCATGCCGCAACTGCGCCCCAGTCGCGCAGGAATCGCCGGCGGCTCCCGCGCACGACTGTTGTCCCCGTCCACAACCCGCTGCCCCGTGCGGTGACGAGCAACCGCCGGAGTGCAAATGGCAGCCCTCCGACGCAGCGGCACTCACGGCGGAAAAGGACAGCCAGTCAGCCGGTGCCGCCGAGGGCGCCCTCCTGGGCGGAGACGTGCCCCCGTGCGAGCCGGCACTGGCGGCAGCCTGCATTGCCACGGCCTCCGCGCGCGGCGTACCACCCAAGCCTGCCCCTCCTCCACTTCCACTTCGCTGCTGATTTACCTTCTTCCGCAATTTCATCATCGATCGCTGTAGCCTTGGTGTTTACCGGAAGGAGAGGAATATGCGAGCCAATTGGGTATTGGCTTTACTCGGCCTGTGGCCTGTGTATGGCCAGACGCAGCCGCCCAGCGCGCTGCCAGGCCTTTTGGAGGAGGCTCTACGGCGCAACCCGGAGGTCCTCGCCGCCCAGAAGAAGCTCGAGTCGGCCAGGCAGCGGCCAGCGCAAGCGGCTTCCCTGCCCGACCCGATGTTGGAGCTCGGCTATACAAGCAATGGAGGCCCCTTGCCAGGCCAGGGACTGGGAACTGAGCCGGTCTCGAACATCGGATTTATGGCGTCGCAGCAATTGCCAGGGCCAGGCAAACGGCGCCTGCGCCGGGAGATCGCCTGGAAGGAGGCCTCGGCAGCCGAACGCGAGTACTGGCAAACACAGTTGAGCGTGGTTTCGCGGGTGAAGATGGCCTGGCACAGACTGCACCACAACTACGCGCAGATCGATCTATTGGACCGGAACCGGCAGTTGCTGGAGCGGATGCTGAGAGTGAGCCAGATCCGGTACCAGACCGGGCAGGCTGCCCAGGCCGATATTCTGCGGGCGCAGACGCAACTGGCTCTGCTGGAAACCAAGGCGCTGCGCTTCCGGCAGGAGATCCGCGCGCGCGAGGCGGAAATCAATTCGCTGCTGGCGCGTGCGCTGGAGACGCCGGTGCCGAAGCCGCCGGACATAGAACCGCGCGAGGTGATGCTAACGCTTGAGCGCATCTACGAGCAGGCGCAGGCCCACTCTCCTGTGCTGGCTCGCGAGCGGACCCTGGTGGAACGCACCGAACTGGCCCTCAACCTGGCCCGGAAGGAAGGCACGCCGGACTATAAGATCTCCGGCGGTTACTTCACTATGGGCCGGATGCCAGACATGTACCAGGCGCGCGTGGAGTTCAACCTTCCGTTCTTCACGCGGAGCCGGCAGCGTGCGGCGGTGGCGGAGCAGAGTTACGCGCTGGACCAGGCGCGGCGCAGCTACCAGACCACAGGCAACACGATGCTATTCCGGCTAAAAGACGACTGGCTGCTGAGTGAAACTTCCTGGCGGCTGATGCGGATGTACACGACGACGTTGATGCCACAGGCTGCGCTCACGGTGGAGGCTTCCATCCCGGCATACGAAACGGGCCAAGTGGACTTTCTCACGCTGTTGAACAACCTGACCACGCTGTTGGAGTTCGAATCCGCCTACCACGAAGAGATGATGAACTATCACCTCGCCTTGCTTCGCATCGAGGAGGCCACGGGCCTCGAACTGGTGGAGGAATAATGCGATGCGGCGGGTAGTCTTAGTTTTGCTGGGTCTGGCGGTGCTGGCAGGCGTGTTCTTCGCGGGCCGTCACTCCGGGCACTGGTTCGAGGGCAAGCCGAAAGTGGGCCAGGCCGCGAAGCCCGCCGGGTATCACTGCCCCATGCACCCGAACTTTCGCAGCGACCGTCCGGGCGACTGCGGCATTTGCGGGATGAAACTGGTGCCGGATGAACCGGCTCCGGCGCAGGCCGGGAAACCGCAGGGACGGATTCTCTACTACCGTGATCCGCACCAGCCTGAATACCGCAGCGATAAGCCGGGCTTGAATCCGGAAACCGGGCACGAATTGGAGCCTGTGTACGAATCGCCTGAATCTTCGATTTACGTACCGGCGGAAAAGCAGGCTTGGATCGGGGTCCGTGTGGGCCCAGTGGGGCGCGCCATGTTCGACCGGCCATTGCGCGTACCGGGCCGGGTGGCAGTGGATGAGACGCGGATCGTCCGTGTCGTTTCGCGCACCGGTGGATGGATTGAGCAGGTGCAAGCCGATTTCACGGGGCAACTGGTACGCAAAGGCGAACCGATGGTGACCATCTACAGCCCCGAGTTGCTGGCCAGCCAGCAGGAGTTGCTGCTGGCGCTGAAGGCTCAACGCGAGATGGAGAAGTCCGACATGCCGTCGATGCACCAGCACTCCCAGTCGCTAGTGGAGTCGGCGCGGCTTCGGCTCGAACGTCATTGGGGCATGAGCGCGCAAGAGATTGTTGAACTGATGATGTCGCAGACCCCGCGGCGCACGATGACGCTGCGGGCGCCGGAGACGGGGTTCATTCAGGAGCGAAAAGCGTTTCCCAACCAGCGCGTGGAACCAGACGCCGAGCTGTACACGCTGGCCGACCTGCGCCGCGTGTGGATCGTGGCGGAGGTGCCGGAGGCCGATGCGGACGGCATGACGGAGGGACTCGCAGCCACCGTGGAACCGCTAACGGGACCCGGGCGCCGCTTCAACGCCCAAGTGACCTATATCGAGCCGCGCGTGGAAGCGCAGACCCGCACATTGCGGGTGAGGCTGGAAACTGCAAACCAGGACTATTTCCTCAAACCGGAAATGTTCGTGACTATCGAGTTCCGGCAGGGTGGCGGTTCGCGCCTGGCCGTACCCGAGGATGCGGTGATCGACACGGGGCTGCGGCAAACCGTGTTCGTGACGGACGACGGAGGCCACTTCCGGCCCCGGCAGGTGAGGACCGGAGCGCGCGCCGGAGGGATGGTGGAGATTGTGAGCGGCCTGAGGCCTGGCGAGAAAATCGCCCTGTCAGGCGCCTTCCTGTTGGACAGCGAGACTCAGATGAAGCAGCCGGCCGCGGCGGCCGGGGAGCGCCACGCGCATGATTGACCGCATCATCGAGTTTTCCGCCGCCAACCGCTGGCTGGTAGTGCTTTCGGTGGCCGTGCTGGCGTTCTTCGGGTGGTGGAGCATGCTGAGCACCCCGCTGGACGCCATTCCGGACCTCAGCGACACGCAAGTGATTGTCTATACCCGGTGGGAGCAGAGTCCGGACATCATCGAAGACCAAGTGACTTACCCGATTGTGACTTCGCTCCTGGGCGCGCCCAAGGTGCGGACGGTGCGCGGCCTGTCGGATTTCGGGGCCTCTTACGTCTACGTGATCTTCGAGGATGGCACGGACATCTACTGGGCGCGATCGAGGGTGCTCGAGTATCTGTCGGCCGTGCTGCCGCGATTGCCGCAGGGCGTGCGGACGGAGTTGGGTCCGGATGCCACGGGGCTGGGCTGGGTTTTCCAGTATGCGCTGGTGGACCGGACCGGCAAGCAGGATCTGGCGCAGTTGCGCTCGCTGCAGGACTGGTATCTGCGCTTTCAGTTGCAGGCCGTTCCTGGGGTGGCCGAAGTGGCCGCGGTGGGCGGATTCACACGGCAATATCAGGTGCAGTTGGATCCGAACCGGCTCCGGGCGTACAACCTCTCGCTGGAGCAAGTAAGCGCGGCCATTCGCCAAAGCAACCGCGACGTGGGCGGACGGCTGCTGGAGTTCGGCGGCGCGGAATACATGGTGCGCGGACGGGGCTACGCGCGTTCGAAAGAGGATCTTGAACGTATCGCCGTGGCGGCCAGCGCCAACGGAGTGCCCATTCGCGTGTCCGACGTGGGCACGGTGACCCTGGGGCCCGACCTGCGCCGGGGCGTGGCCGACCTGGACGGGCAGGGCGATGTGGTGGGTGGCATTATCGTCATGCGGCAGGGCGAAAATGCTCTGGATGTCATCGAACGGGTGAAGAAGCGGCTGGAGGAGTTGAAGAAGGGCCTGCCGGAGGGAATCGAGGTGGTGACCACCTACGACCGCTCGGACTTGATTCTCCAAGCCATCGACAACGTCAAGGAAACGCTCATCGAAGAACTGCTGGTGGTATCCGGCATTATTCTTCTATTTCTCTGGCACATCCCCAGCGCACTGATCCCGATCCTGACTCTTCCGCTGGCCTTCCTGATCTCGTTCATCCCCATCAAAGCGATGGGCATCACGTCGAACATCATGTCGCTTGGGGGAATCGCCATCGCCGTAGGGGAACTGGTGGACGCTTCGATTGTGCTGGTGGAACAGACACACAAGAAGCTTGAAGAGTGGGAGCGAAACGGCAGGGTGGGAGATTACAGGCGAGTCGTGGTGGAGGCTGTGAAGGAAGTGGGCGGACCCAGCTTTTATTCGCTGCTGGTGATTGCCGTCTCGTTTTTGCCGGTCCTGGTGCTGGAGGCGCAGGAGGGCCGGCTGTTCAAGCCCCTGGCTTACACCAAGAACCTGGCGATGGTAGTGGCCGCCTTTCTCACCATCACGCTGGATCCGGCCCTCCGGATGATGTTTACCCACGTGGGGCAGTTTCAGTTCCGGCCCCGCTGGCTGGCGCGCGCCGCGTCGGCGGTGCTGATCGGGAAGATCCGGAGTGAGGAGAGGCATCCCATCAGCCGGGTGCTTGTGAGGATGTATGAGCCGGTGTGCCGCTGGACGCTCCGGTTCCGCTATGCCGTGATTCTGTCCGCGATCGGCCTGGTAGCGCTGACGTGGCCCGTGTACAAGAAGTTGGGCAGCGAATTCATGCCGCCGCTCAACGAAGGCTCGCTCCTGTATATGCCCACTACGGTCCCGGGCCTTTCGATCAGCGAGGCCGAGCGGCTGTTGCAGGTGCAGGACCGGATCCTGATCAAGTTCCCCGAGGTCGTGCGGGTCTTCGGCAAAGCGGGGCGCGCAGACACTTCGACCGATCCCGCGCCGCTGTCGATGTTTGAAACCGTCATCCTGCTCAAGCCGGAACGGGAATGGCGGCGGAGAGAGACCTGGTGGACGGATTGGCGGTGGACGCCGGAGTGGCTGCGGGAGGTGCTGCGCCGGATCACGCCGGACCACATCACCCAGGAGCAATTGGTGGAGGAAATGAACCAGGCCTTGCAGATACCAGGTGTATCCAACGCATGGACGATGCCCATCAAAGCACGCATCGAAATGTTGGCGACGGGCATCCGCACGCCGGTGGGGCTCAAGATCAGCGGGTCGGACTACCGGGAACTCGACCGGTTGGGCCGGGCGTTGGAACCACTGCTGATGCAGGTGCCTGGGGCGCGGAGCGTGTTTAGCGAACGAGCGGCCGGCGGATATTTCCTCGACTTCGTTTGGAACCGCGAGGCACTGGCGCGGTATGGGTTAACAATCGATTCCGCGCAAATGGCCATCAGCGGCGCCATCGGAGGAGAAAACCTGACGGTCACGGTGGAGGGCCGGGCGCGTTACCCCGTGAATCTAAGGTATGCGCGTGATTTCCGTTCGACCCGCGACGCGCTGGAAAATGTGCTGGTAGCGGCGGGCGACGGCCGCCAGATTCCCTTGAAGCAACTGGCGGAGATCCGTGTGGAAAGCGGCCCGTCGATGTACCGCAACGAGGACGGGCTGCTGACGAGCTATGTGTTTGTCGATATCGGCGAGCGCGACGTGGGCAGCTTCGTGGAGGAGGGGCGGCGCCTGGTAGCATCTTCCTTCGCATTGCCTGCCGGCTATTCGCTGCAGTGGTCCGGCCAGTTTGAAGCCATGGAGCGGGCGAATGAACGCCTGCGTTTGGTGGTGCCCATTACGCTCGCGTTGATCGTGCTGCTGTTGTATCTGAACACGCGGTCGGGGGTAAAGACGGCCATCGTACTGCTGGCCGTGCCATTTTCCGCGATTGGCGCCGTGTGGCTCCTGTACCTGCTCGACTACAACATGAGCGTTGGGGTGTGGGTAGGGCTGGTGGCACTGCTGGGCGTAGACGCCGAGACGGGGGTGTTCATGCTGCTGTACCTCGACCTTGCCTACGAGAAGGCGAAACGGGAAGGCCGTTTGGGGAACCTCGCGGAACTGCGCGAAGCGATTGTGGAGGGCGCAGTGCGGCGGATCCGGCCTAAGTTCATGACTGTAGCAACGACGTTCATTGGGCTGTCGCCCATCCTGTGGTCGAACGGGACTGGCGCTGACGTCATGAAGCGGATTGCAGCGCCGGTGATCGGCGGCGTGCTGACTTCCTTTGTGCTCGAACTGCTGGTTTATCCAGCGATTTATGAGGTGTGGCGATGGGACTTCGGATTGCGCAAGCGTGTCTCTTCCTGAGTTGCGCCATGATTGTGAGCGCGGAGCCGCTCGAGTATCCGGTGCGGCATAAGCGCCTGGCCGTGGATTGCGGCGGGCGGCTGCGCTTTGAACCCGAACGCATTGTGTACGAGGGGCTGTGCGGCAAGGGGCGGCGTCAGAGGCCCATCGAGTGGACTTATGAAGACGCGCAGCGGCTTGAACTGTACGAGAAGCGCGTGGTGTTGCGCGGCTACCGGGATCGTAAGTGGCTGGCGGGAAGCGATGAGGTATTCGACTTCCGCCTCGAGGGCCCCGTGGACACGCGGGCTCTATACGCGCACCTGCGGGACCGCATGGACAGCCGTCTGGTGGCTCGCATCGCCTACGGAGAGGGCACGCCGTTGTGGCGCGTGCCGGCAAAGTCGCCAGCCAAATTCGAGGGCGCGCAGGGCGAGCTGCTGCTGTACGCCTGGGGGCTCGTGTTTGCGAGCGCGAAACCTGGCGCCTCGCGGACGTGGCGCGACAGTGACCTGCTGCTGGTTTCCAGCGCAGGGCCTCGTGCGTTCGGCGTGGTGACGCCCGAACGGGAGTTTGTTTTTCAGCTCAAGAGGGAGTTGAAGGCGGAGCAATACGACGTCATTTGGTTCCGGCTCAACCGGCCCCGAGGGCTGCAATTGATTTCCAGATCGCAAGGAGAAACGCAACCATGAGGAAACTACTGCTGTTGATAGTTCCCGCCGCCGCCCTCTTAGTGGGTTCGCAGACGGGCAAGACCTATACGGGTGTCATCACAGACACCATGTGCGGCGCCGACCACGGACACATGGGCGTGCAGCCAGCCGGTTACGCGAAATGCGTGCGGGACTGCGTCAAGAGCGGCCGGTTCAAGTACGCACTCTTGACTGCGGACAACCAAATGCTGGTTCTCAGTGACCAGGCGACGCCGGAGAAGTTCGCTGCCCAGAAGGTCCGCGTGACAGGCGTGCTGTTTGAAAAGACGAAGATCCTGAAAGTGGAGAAAATTGAGCCGGCGAGCTGACCGTTACAGGGAACGCAGGTAGTTGAGGTTCCGTTTCTGGTCGGCTTCGATATCGCGCGAGGGCGACGAGGTTTCCAGAACGAACCAGTCCTTATACCCGATTTCCGAGATGGCGCTGGCCACGGCGGGGAAGTCCACGCGGCCTTCCCCTAGATAGCCTTTGTCCTTGAGGTGGATCTGGCACAGGCGTTGCCGCCCGTAGAGCTTGAGCTCCGCCGCGGGATCGACGTTGATCAGGTTTCTGGCGTTGCCCACATCGTAGTAGATCTTCAGCATCGGCGAATTGATTTCGTCGTGTACCCGGATGTTCTGCCCGGCGGGTAGGGTGTTTTCGAAGCCGAGCACAACGCCGGCCATCTCGGCCGATGTAATCATTTCGCTGATGGCCTTGGTGACTTTTTCCACGTCGCCCACGAGTTTGAGCTCGCACCGTCCAAAGAACGGGATCAGCATGATCTTGGCGCCGAGGTTTTTCGTAATTTGAAGGCCCTCGGCGACACGCTGCTTGGCGTAAGGGTCGCTGTGCAGACAATGGTCGTGCAGGCTGTCCAGGCAGGTGGACACCAGGGCTACGCCATGCCGTTTAGATTCCGCGAGGTAGGCCTTTTGCGTTTCGTTTACGGCCAGCGGCATGGGCGTGTTCTTGGGGGCGCGGCCCAAGGTGACTTGCAGGCCCTGGAAACCCAGGCGCGATGCCTCGGCCACGGCTTCCGGCTTGGCCGCCATGCCGAGCGTAGAATCCATGACGCCGAACTTCCAGGTCGGCGCCCCGCGCAGCAGCGCCGGGGCCAAGGCTGAAGCGGTAAGAAACTGACGGCGGTTTACCATGCGAGTTTTAGATTGGCCTGCCACTTCTCAGTGGATTTCATCATTTCGTCCCAGGTCACCACACGCTGCTGGTAAGCGGCGGTACGGCCGAGAATTGCGGTGAGATTCGAATTCACCGACTCCTCGACGTTGTTTACCGGCTTGCCTTCGCGGATGGCCTGAATGAAGGCTTTCGCGTTGTTGATTGCTCCGGAGCGGAAAGTGTCGTCCCGCTCGGCGCCTAGCCAGGCATTCTCCCCCGTGATGCGGACGAGACCGTTGTAGTGCGTGTCGGCGCAGCCTTTGATGCCGAAGACACGCACGCAGAGATCGGCGAAGCTGTTGGTGAGCTGATTCGAACTGAAGCAAGCGTCCACGCCGTTGGGGTACCAGAAGGTGACCTGGAAATGGTCCCAGGCGTCGCCGGCGTCATACCTGGTGCCGGACCAGTCGGTACGCCCGCCTGTTCCAAAGGCTTTCACCGGGTGTCCCTGCATGTACCAGTTCGCCATATCGATAACGTGAATGTTTTGTTCGACGATGATATCGCCGCCGAGCACCTTGTCCATGTAGAAATTCATCACGCGCCGCAGGCCCGGGTCCATCTGGTCGTTGCCTTTATCCGGGGAGGGGCGGCCGGCGTAGTAAAACACCTGAGAAAAGGCGGGCTTACCCAGGTCGCCCCGGTGGATCCGCGCGGCGACTTCCTGGAAGACGGGCTGCGCGCGAGTTTGGAAGTCGACCAGAAAGCTGAGGTTTTTCGCCGCGGCCTTTTTTCCGCTTTCGAGAATGCTTTTGCAGCCGGGCACATCCACCGCGACTGGTTTGGCGCAGAATACGTGCTTGCCCGCGGCGATAGCGCTGTCGGCCTGTTCGGGATGGAACAATGTGGGTGTCTCGATGACGACGGCGTCAACCTTCGACTGCGCCAGTTGCTTATAAGCATCGGGCCCGTAGTAGGACCGCGAAGAATCGACGTTGAATTTCTCCGCCGTTTCCGAGAGGTTCTTTTTCACCACGTCGGCCACGGCCACCAGCCTGGCGCCGGCGAACTCCTGGAAGAACGGCGTGATCCAGTTGCCGCGGCCGCCGCAACCCACCAGACCAATTTCCACCGTGGAATTGGCCTGGGAGCCAAAGACCGTCGCCGGCTTGAGGATCAGGACACCAGCAGCGGCGCCGCGCAAGAAGTTGCGCCTGTCTGCGCTCTGCGATGATTGACTTGACATGAGGCCTCCCGCGGTACTCATTTGTATCAGGGTCCGTGCGCCGGGCACAACACTATGCCAGAGATCACGATTGTCATCAATGGAGAGCCGAAAAAGGCGGACGCCGCTCCCGGCGAGTCCCTGCTGGAACTGTTGCGCGGCCCGTGGGATCTGACGGGCGCTAAGTACGGTTGCGGGGAAGGGCAATGTGGCGCTTGCACGGTGCTGCTGGAAGGACGCGCGGTGAAGGCGTGCATCACGCCTGCCCGGCTGGCCTCCGGCAAGCGCGTCACCACCATCGAGGGGCTGGCCAGGAACGGACGGCTGAATCCTGTCCAGGAGGCGTTCCTGGAGACGCAGGCCTTCCAATGCGGGTTTTGTACGCCTGGGTTGATCATGGGCGCCGCAGCGCTTCTTGAAACGAAGCCCAAGGCCACCGAAGCCGAGATCCGCCAGGCCCTGGACGGGCACATCTGCCGGTGCGGGACCTATCCGCGCATTGTCCAGGCAGTCCGTTTGGCAAGCGCGCGCATGCAAAAGGAGGGGCGCCGTGGCTGACGATCCCCGCTCCGCTTACAAGCGCCGTTTCGAGCGGGAACTCGAACCGGAACGGTACGAGGTGTGCGAACTGCTGGAGGAGTTGGCGCCGGATCGGCGCCGGTTTCTCGAAACGCTGGGCAGCGGGATTCTCTATTTGGTCAGCGTGAGGGCCCAGGACCAGGTTCTGCCCGCACGGATTCAGATCGCGGATAACGGTCACGTGCGAGCATTTACCGGAAAGATGGAGATGGGCCAGGGCTCGCGCACCTTGCTGGCGCAGGCTGTGGCAGAAGAGCTGCGCGTTCCGGTGGAGCGCGTTTCCCTGGTCATGGGTGATACCGCACTTTGTCCCGATGATGGCGGGACGTGGGCCAGCCTGACAACGCCGCAAACAGTGCCGGTGCTACGTGCTGCGGCGGCGGCAGTGCGCGCCAAGCGGACTGCTGGAGGCGAAGCGCTCACGCTGCCTCGGGACTGGAAGGCGCTGGGACAGAGCGCGCCGAAAGCCGGTGGAACGGATGTAGTCACCGGCCGCCTTCGTTACCCCAGCGATCTGAAGCGGGAGGGGATGCTGCACGCCGTGGTGGTGCGGAATCCAGCCGTCCATGGGGCGCTGGTGAATTTTGATGGTGAGGCGGCGAGCCGGTTGCCCGGAGTCAAGGTGGTACGGGAGGGGAATTTGCTGGCCGCGCTGTCCACTGATGCGCGGACTGCCCGCGAGGCAGCCCGACTGATCCGGGCCGAGTGGAAGAGCGAGCCTCTACCGGCCATCGGAGAATGGGCGGCCCGGTTCCGGCAAACGGCAGTGGAACCGGTGGAGGATAAGGATGCACGGTACCCGCCATTGCTGCGCCAGGGTGATTCCGCAGCCGGTCTGGCGGCAGGCGCCAAGCGTTTGAGATCAGAATACTGGGTAACCCCGATTGCCCACGTGCCGATGGAGCCGCGTGCCGCCCTGGCTGAATGGCGCGATGGCGTGATGACAGTGGATTGCGGCGTGCAGGCGCCGTTCCTGGTCCGGCAGGAGGTGGCCAAGGCTCTGGGACTCCCGGAACGAAGCGTTCGCATCGTGGTGCACGATTCCGGCGGCGGTTTTGGCGGCAAGCAACGAGGCGAGTGCGAGGTCGAGGCCGCACTGCTGGCCCGTTCGGCCGGTGCAGCAGTGAAGTTGCAGTGGTCGAGAGAGGAGGAGTTCACCTGCAGTTATTCCCGGCCAGCCGGGCTGCTGGAGGTGGAGAGCGCGGTGGATGGCGCAGGCAAGTTCACAGGCATGCGCTTTGCGAACTACAATGCCGGAGCGGCCGGAATCCGCCCGCAGTACGAAATCCCACAGCACTGGGTAGGTTTCTACCGCACGAAATGGTTTATTCGCCAAGGCAGCTACCGTTCGCTGGCAGCCGTGGCCAATAACTTCGCGCGGGAAACTCACATGGAGGAATGGGCAGCGGAGTTGAAGATGGATCCGCTCGAGTTCCGGCTGCGCAACATCACCGACGTTCGCCTGCGGGAAGTGCTGGAGCGTACCGCCGAACGGTTCGGATGGGGGAAGTCCAGACAGGGGAACGGGCGGGGCTTCGGGTTGAGTTGCAACCTGGAAAAGGACGCACGGCTGGCGCTGTTTGTTGAGTTGGAGGCGGCTGCGACTGGACCCCGCGTAGTGCGGATGGTGGCAACCGGAGACTTTGGCGCCGCGTTGAACCCTGATAACTTGTTGAACCAGATGACCGGTGCATTGATTCAGGGAATGGGTGGGGCACTGTGGGAGCAGCTTTTGTTTGACGGAGAAAAACAACGAACCCGGCGGCTGTCCCAGTACCGGGTGCCCCGGTTCCGCGATTTGCCGGCGATGGACGTTCGTTTGGTCGACCGGCGGGAGGTGGAGCCTGCAGGCGCGGGTGAGTCGCCAATCACGCTCACGGCCCCGGCGATTGGCGCCGCGCTCTTCGCCGCAACCGGCGTTCGCCACCGGCGATTGCCCATGACTCCCGCGTCAATCGGGGGGTAGTGGCTCGACGGGCAGGCCCTGCTCCACCCAGGCTTCAAAGCCGCCCTCCAGCGGAGAAACCCATTGGAATCCTAGGTTTCTGAACTTGAGCGCCAAACTGGCGCTGGACGCCTCGTCGGGTCAACTGCAGTAGAATACGAGATGGGCGCCACGGGGCAGGTCGCGGAGGTGCTTCTCGACTTCGCTGGTTCGGAGCAACACCGCGGTGGGGATGCGGCCACCGCTTCGGCGGACTTCTCGGGCGGGGCGCAAATCGACAACCACCGGCTTGTCCGGCCCCTCCAGTTCTCTGGCGAGTGCGGACGCGGAAATCCGTGGCAACGATAACCGTCGCAACACCCTTTGCCGCTGGATCCACTTCCAGAGAAGCCATCCCGCCAAGGCCAGTAGCAGGAGACAGAGCACCAGCACGCCGAATTGCGAGATGCCTTCCAGCACTTGCTCCGCCTGATGGCGGAACAGGAAGCCCAATCCGAGCAGCGGGCCGGCCCAAAGCAGGGCGCCCATGCCGTCGCAAGAAAGGAAACGCAGGCGGGATAGACCGGCACTTCCGGCGAGAGGAGGCGCCACGGTGTTCAAACCAGGCACCCATTTGGCGAACAGGAGCGTGAACGGGCCCCAACGTTCGAAAGACTGAGAGGTCTTGCGCACGCAGGTGTCTGGCTCGAGAGAGAGGCGGCAGAGCAGTCCTAGCACTCGGTCGCCGCGGCGGCGGCCGAGTTCATACCAGACGAAATCAGCCGCCAGGCAGGCTAACACAGCAACTAATAAGGACTTACCGAACGAGGAGGAACCCATGCCGGCCAGCGCGCCTGCCACCAGCAGGACAGGCGTGGCCGGCAAGGGAAGGCCGATCTGCTCAAGAAACACCACGGCGGCTAACAGCAAATCGCCGTGCCGCAAGGTGAAGTCCCAGAGCTCCCGCATCCTACGACCGTAGCAGCCGGGTTCAGGCCATGTCGAACAACATGATCTCAGCCGGAGAGGCGGCGTGAATACGAAGCTGGGTTTCGCCGGTCAGCGCAGCGCCGTCACCCTGCTTCAGCAGAGTACCGTTGACCTCCACAGCGCCCTTGGCTACCTGGACCCAGTGGCGGCGGCCCTCCGCTGAGCGGTGCTCCACTGCCGCGCCCTCATCGAGGACCGCGGTATACAGGTCTGCCTTCTGATAGATGGGCACAGCCCCATCGCGCCCGTTTTCGGCGGCGATCAAGAGCAACTTGTTCAAGCGCTGCTCCAGCGGGAAATGCCGGTCTTCGTAGGTTGGCGGCAGGCCATTTTTTTCCGGTTCAATCCAGATCTGGAGCAGGCGGAGTCCTTCCTTGTCAGAGGGGTTGAACTCACTGTGGAAGATGCCGGTCCCGGCCGACATTTTTTGCAGGTCGCCGGGACGGATCTCACCGGTGGCCCCAGTGGAATCCTTGTGCGCGATGGTCCCTTCCAACACCCAGGTAAGGATTTCCATGTCCTGGTGCGGGTGGGTGGGGAACCCCCCGGAAGGCGCAACGAGGTCGTCGTTGATCACGCGGAGCGGCCCGAAGCCCATCCAGTCGGGGTCGTAATAGCGGTTAAAGGAAAAAGTGTGACGGCCGTCCAGCCAGCCGGTGCGGGTCCGCCCGCGTTCTTCTGCCTTGCGAATCTTGAGCATCTCAAGCCCTCTCTTTCTCGGGAATACCCACCAGCACCAGGTACGTCATCAGTTGCGAAAGCATGCCGTGCGGAAGCCGGGCGAACTGGCGCTTGTGCAGTTCGTAGACCGGTTCGTCGAGACGCGCCAGCAGGTCCAATCCTTCCTGGGTGATTAACACCAGCACCACCCGGCGGTCGGCCTCCTGCCGTTCACGCTCCAGCCAGCCCCGGCCGGCCATGCGGTCCAGCAGACGCGTCATGTCCGGCTCGCGGCTGATCATCCTCTCGGCAATCTGCCCGCAATTGAGGCCTTCGGGCCGGGCTCCCCGCAGGATCCGCAGCACGTTGTACTGCACAGGGGTAATGCCGTGCGGTTTCAACAGGGCAGCGGCGTCCTGCGAGAGCCGCTCCGCGGCGCGGAGGATGGCAACGAAGGCTTCCTGTTCTGGGCGGGACTTCTTCATATCTGTTACAACAATACTTGTTGCAACAAATAATGTCAAGAGGCGACGATGCTGCCGTTCACGCTTTGTCTATTCCAGCACCGAGGCGGCGACGATCTGGTAGAAGGGGTCGCGGATGGCGCGGGCATCGCCGGAGAGTTGGATGAGGAAGACCGTGACGATACCGTTCTTGCGGTCGATGAGGCCGTGAGTGCCGAAGGCGCCGCCGTGGCCAAACGAACCGGCTGGCCAGCCATAGAGGTTGGCGTCGGAGTGACGGGTGACTTCAACAGTGAGGCCGAACCCCGTGCCGGGATTGTGCCCAGCGGCCAAGTCGCCGGTCTGGAGCGCGGCCATCTGTTCGACCGCCCAGGGGGAGAGGATGCGCTTGCCCTGAAAGGCGCCACGATCCAGCAGCATCTGGTAGAAACGGGCGAGGTCAGGCGCGGTGGAATACATGGCGTATTCCGGGCCGCTGTATTTGGCGCCCTCGCGGAATCGCATGGGGTCACCGGCGAGGATACCGAACGTGGCCCTGGTGAGCCGGCCGTCCTGCTTGCGGTAGACCGGAGCAAGGCGGCCGCGCTTCTCCTTGGGCAGGAAGATGTGGCTGTCGGCCATACCAAGGGGCTGGAAAATCCGCTTTTCCAGGAATTGCTCGTATGTCATGCCGGAGAGGACTTCGACAATGCGGCCGAGCGTGGCAATGCCTGGGTTGGAGTACATCCATCGGGAGCCGGGTTCGAACTCAAGGGGAGTCTGGCCATAAATCGCGACGGCTTCTGCAAGCGTGCGGTCCATGTTGCCCAGAAGTTCGCCGAGGGAGGGCGGCGGATTGGCGACCAGACCGGAAGTGTGAGCCATGAGGTCACGGATAGTGATGGGGCGAGAGGGCTTCTTGAGGATCACCCGTCCGTCGGAGGTGCGGGATTCCACCACCATCTGGCCATGGAACTCAGGCAAGTGTTTCTCCACGGGATCCAGGAGGCGCAATTTACCTTCCTCGGCCAGCATCATGATGGCGGCGCCGGTAAAGGGCTTGGTCATGGACATGATCTGGAAGATGGTTGTGGGCCGCATGGGATCCTTGGCTTCCAGGTCGCGGTAGCCGACGGCATCCAGAGCGGCGAGGACTCCGTTGCGTTGCACTAAGGTCACCGCACCGGAGATGGCGCCGTTGTCGACGAAGGATTGGATGCGTTCGGGAATCATGCGAAGCCGGGCAGCGTCGAGGCCCGCCTTGGCGGGGTCCTGGGCGGACAAGATCAGCCCGGCGGATAACGAGACAGACAGAATCGCGAAGGTGCGCATCGGGGCCGATTATACGACCCCGACCCGCGGGACTGCTGGCGGGCGAGGGGATACAATGCCGCTGTGCGAATCACAAGACGAACGTGGATGCAGGCCGCGGTATTGCCGGCGGCGGGAAGTACGATGGCTGAGGGCATTCCTGCAGAAGTAATCCGGAGGCATGATGAGGCGCTGGAAGTGCTTCTCAAGAGGCAGGAGACCAATCCATCGAGCCGCTACGTGGGAGGATTGTCCGATCCGGACGGGCTGTGGAACCCGCATGGCGCAGCGGGGATTTTCGAGGCGGCGGCCGCAGCCTATTTGTGTCCAGGTTCCCGCCATTTCCGGACAGGCGACGTGGCGGAAAGGATCCGGCTGGCGGCCGCCCATTTGAGGAATCAGCAGCACGAAGACGGCACGATCGACCTGCTCACGACGAATTTCCATTCCACACCCGATCTGGGCTTTGTTGTGCATCCTGCCGCCAACGGCGCCCTGCTGGCGAGCCGGAACGGAGCCCCGGAGCTCTATTCGTGGATCGAGCCGTTTCTTCGCCGTGCCGCGGGGGCGCTTATCGCTGGCGGCATCCACACGCCAAACCATCGCTGGGTGGTTTGCGAAGCGCTGGCGCAACTTAATGAACTGATGCCCGATCCGCGGATCGTTCGCCGCATAGATCAGTGGCTGGCGGAGGGCATCGACATCGATGACGACGGGCAGTTCGATGAACGCAGCACGGCGATTTACAACCCCGTGACAGACAAGGCATTCGTCGTAATGGCGGCAAAGCTGCGCCGTCGGGACCTGCTGGACCCTGTACGGAGCAACCTGGACGCGATGCTTTACCTGCTGCATCCGGACGGGGAAGTGGTCACTGACATCTCACGGCGGCAGGATTTGAATGCACGCGGAGACATGACCCGTTATTGGTTCGCCCTGCGGTACCTGGCGACCACGGAAGGGAACGGACAGTATCGCAGCGTATTGGACATGATCGAGCCACGCGCGATTTCCCTGCCCCAACTGATGGCCTGGCCGGAGTTGCAAAAGCCGCTGCCCGCAGCGCAGCCGCTGCCGGACAACTACGAAAAGACGTTCCGCACCAGCGGAGTGGTACGCATCCGGCGCGGGTCCCGGAGCGCCACGTTGTCCCTGTCAGGTCGGAGCCGATTCTTCTCGCTGCGTCATGGGCAGTGCGTCGTGCAGGCGGTGCGGTTCGCCAGCGCGTTTTTTGGCAAGGGCCAGTTCGTTCCGCAAACTTGGGAGAGGATTCCCCGCGGCTGGCGTCTGGAGCAGGAGTTACGCGGACCCTATTATCAACCGCTGGATCCGCCGGAGCAGGTGGCGGCCGGCCGGTGGGGAGAATTTCGAGCCAAGCGCCGCCAGAGCGAAGTAATGGAACTGAGGCAATCGGCGCTGATCCGTGAAACGGGCAGGGGCTTTGCGCTGGAGCTCGGCTCGGCAGGGACAAACGGAGTGCCGCTGTCCGTGGAGGTCGGCCTGCGCGGCGGCGGCAGAGTGATGAACGCAAGGGAGGATTCGCGCTTCCGCGATGTGTTTCTATTGCCCTCCGGACACGCGGAGTACCGGGTGGGCGACAGTGCGCTGCGGTTCGGACCGGGAATAGGCGCGCACCGGTATGTGGAGGTTCGGGGCGCCGAACCGAGGGTAGAGGGGGTCAATGTGTATCTCTGTGGGATGACGCCGTTCCAGCACACCCTGGAGTTTGAATGTCTATAAAGTGTTGGCCGGAGTGAGCGGTTTCTGCCGGATCTCCATGCAGGTGCGGCCGGTGGGAAGCATTTTGCCAGGGTTCAGCAGCCCGTTCGGATCGAACGAGCTGCGGATGCCGCGCATCAGGGCGAGGGTTTCCTCGCGGAACTGCTTCGGCAGGATTTCGATTTTCTCCATGCCAATTCCGTGTTCGCCGGTGATGGAGCCGCCCACGGCAACACAATGCTCGAGGATGTCGAAGCCGGCGCGCTGAGCTTTCTGCACATCGCCGGGCTTGCGGGCATCGAACAGAATTATCGGATGAAGGTTGCCGTCACCGGCGTGGAAGATGTTGCCGATGGTGAGTTCGTGACGGCCGCCGATTTCGTCGATCCGTCGCAGCGTGGGTGCGATTTGGGTGCGGGGCACAACTCCGTCGTGCACATAGTAGAAGGGGCTGACGCGGCCAATGGCGCCGAAGGCGTTCTTGCGGCCTTTCCAGAGGAGTTGGCGCTCCTCTTCGCTCTTGGCTTCGCGGAGAGAACGCGCGCGGGAGGCCTGGCATGCTTCGGCAATGCGCCCGGCCTGGTATTCGACGGCTTCCCGGAGTCCTTCCAGCTCGATCAGCAGCACGCCTCGGGAGTCGAGAGGGTAGCCGGCGTGCGTGGCTTCTTCTACCATGCGCAGCAATGTGCCATCGAGCATTTCGAGCGCTGCGGGCGTGATGCCGCGCGCGGTGATCTCGCTCACCGTCGTGCCGCAGTCGTCCACCGAGTCGTAGATAGCAAGCAGAGTCTTTACTGCCTCGGGCCTGCGCATGAGGCGCACAACGATCTTGGTAACCAGAGCCATCGTGCCCTCACTGCCTGTGAGCAGGCCCGTGAGGTCGTAACCGGGCGAATCCGGCCATGCCGCTCCGGTGCGCACCACCTCGCCATCGGCGAGAACGATCTCGAGACCCAGCGTGTGGTTCGTGGTGACCCCGTAGGCCAGCGTGTGTGGTCCACCCGCGTTCTCCGCCACGTTTCCGCCAATAGTGCAGGCCTTTTGACTGGAAGGATCCGGCGCGTAAAAGTAGCCTTCGCTCTGGACGGCAACCGTAAGATCAAGATTCACTACGCCCGGCTCCACCACGGCGCGCTCGTTGGCGTAGTCGATCTCGAGGATGCGGTTCATGCGGGCGAAACCCACCACGATGCCCCCCTGCCGGGGAATCGACCCGCCGCTCAGCCCGGTGCCCGCACCGCGGCCCACCACGGGCACCCGCTCAGCGCTGGCGATTCGCATGATCCGCGAAACTTCGGCAGTTGATCGGGGGAACAGCACGAGTTCCGGCAGCGCTTTGTCCACGCCGCCGTCGTATTCGTACAGGCGAAGATCCTCCGGGCGGTCCAGATATCCGCGCGCGCCCACGATCGAAATGAGTTCGCGTTTTGCGGAGGCGGTTAACGAATTCGGCATGACGCGCTTCCTCGCGATCCCATGCTACACCGCGGGGAAGCCTAAAGCAGAGCCTCGATGCCGCGCAGAATGTCGGCGCTCATCCAGTCGCGAGGGCCAATATGCTTCTGCACCACTTTGCCGTTGCGGTCGATGATATAAGTTTCCGGATACTTGAAGGTCCCGTATTCCGCGCTGATGGCGGCATCCGGATCGCGGGCGGTTTCAAAGCTCACACGGGCCGCCTTGAGAAACTGAGTGTAGGCCTGCTCATTGGTGTCGACGCTGACGCCCAACACCACTACCCCCTTGGGCGCCATTTGCCGGGCCATGGTTTCCAGCGAGGGCAGTTCGTCAATACACGGCGGGCACCAGGTGGCCCAGAAGTTCAGCACCAGCACCTTGCCGCCGAAATCCGACCGCGTCATCTCGCGTCCCTTATCGGTGCGGATCCGGAAGTTCGGGGCTTTGTCCCCCACGGCGACGTTCCGTTCCCGCAGCGCATCCCACACGGGCCAAGCCAGAGCGGCAACCAGCACGACGGCAAGCAGTTGAAGGCGCTTGGACAACAGTTCCTGATTCATCTTGTTTCCACTTATAATTGTATCGGGCGGCAGGGTTTTAGCATCTCCTACCTGTAAGGCGACAGCCATGCTCATTACCAGACGCGTTGAATTTTCCGCCTCGCATTCATGCAGGAATGCTGATTGGAACGACGCACAGAACCAGGCGTTGTACGGCGAAGATGCGCACCCGCACGGACATGGCCACAACTACGTGCTCGAAGTCACCTTGGAAGGCACTCCCGACCCCGTCACCGGCATGATTGTGGATTTGAAGCAGGTGAAACGAGTGCTGGAACGCCAGGTGATTGAGCCAATGGATCACCGACATCTGAACCGGGAAGTGCCTCCGTTCGATGAAATCGTGCCTACTGCGGAAAATCTCGCCGTGGAAATCTGGCGGCGGCTCGATGGAGAGTTCGCCAATACTCCGGCGCGGTTGCGCGGGGTGCGTCTGTACGAGACCGAAGACCTCTACGTGGAATACGAGGGACGCTAGGCGATGCCGCAGGTGAGGCTGGTTCGTAGATACCGCTTCAGCTCCGCCCATCGTCTCGACACACCTCTGCTGTCCCCCCAGGAAAACCGCGATGCCTTTGGGAAATGTAACAATCCCTATGGCCACGGGCACAATTATGTGCTGGAGGTGTTCCTCGCTTGCCGAGTCGAACCGGAGCAGGGGCGCGCCCTCAGTGTCGCGCTGCTCGACCGGTTCGTGCAGGACTCCGTGCTACGGGATCTCAACCACCGCAACTTGAACGTGGACGTGCCTGAATTTCACGCCCTTGTGCCGACCACCGAAAATTTGGCTGCCGTCATCGCCGCTCGCCTCGCGGCTGCTTGGACTCTTGCGTTTCCGGGCGTGCCTGCCCAAGTGGAAAAGGTAAGAATCTGGGAGACGAAAAACAACATCTTTGAGGAGGTCGCGCCTGCCACAGGGCTTGGAGACGCCGCTAATAGCCGAAGCAGGGATGCGGCTGCGCCGCAACGAAAGGTTCATACGTCATGAAGAATGCTAAAGCGCTGGTGAAAGTCATGAAGCCTCAGCGCAGTGAAGGTGCGATTGCCGCTCACATGGCAGAGGTATTGAAGCAACTCGGCGAGAATCCCGAGCGCGAGGGCTTGCTGGCCACCCCCAAGCGCGCGGAAAAGGCCTTAAAATTCCTCACTTCAGGATATGAAGTGAACCTTGAAGAGATCATCAACGGAGCGCTGTTCAAAGAAAAGTCCGACGGCATGGTGCTGGTGAAGGACATTGAGTTCTTCTCGCTTTGCGAGCATCACCTGCTTCCGTTCTACGGCAAGGCTCATGTGGCTTACATCCCCAACGGAAAAGTGATCGGGTTGAGCAAGATCCCTCGAATCGTCGACATGTTCGCCCGGCGCCTGCAGGTGCAGGAGCGGCTGACCCAGCAGATCGCCGAGACGGTCCAGCAGGTGCTGCAACCCAAAGGCGTTGGCGTGATTCTGGAGGCCCGCCATTTCTGCATGATGATGCGCGGCGTGGAAAAACAGCATTCGGGGACGATCTCCAGCGCCATGCTGGGCGAAATGCGCAGCCGGAAAGACACGCGGGACGAGTTCCTGTCGCTGGTGCGTCATAACGGACTGCAGGCCTGATACGGCACCATCTGAAACTTCCGGCCCGCCAGGCGTTGCCCCTGGCGGGCCGTTGTCTTGCTAGCCCCTACACCCGATGCGCTAGGATGAGGTTGAAATGCTGGAGAATTTCCGCCACTTTGCAGTGACCGACCCGTTTGGACGCCGTTGGAACGCCGAGTTCCGCTGGCATCAAAATGCGATTTCGATCCGGCACGCTGATGCGGTCGACGTCAAGTACTACCTGACGAGCGATGACGAAAAACGGGAGATCGTACTAGCCCTGGGCCACCCGGATTTGGTGCTTCTGGCCAGGGAGCGGGGCCGGGAGGTGACCGACGCCTGGATCATTCATTTGGCGGGGCTTCACCTGGAATATATGATTTCCACGTGGACCGACATGGAGCAGACGCTTGTGCGGGTCGCTCCGGCTGATCTGGCGCGCCACAACCAAGCGCTCGAGGAGGAAGCGGCGCGCGAGAAGGAGCGGGCTGAGCTTCTTCGGTGAGTTGGAGAGGCACCCGGCCGAGAAAACATCTTGCGCCCGGAGCGGGAGTCGGAGAAAATCCGGAAGGTACAGCCTAGGCTGAGGAAAAGAGAGGACCGCTGCTATGATCAACTGTCCCAAATGCGATGCCGTGATTGACGTCGAAGAAGACGAACTGGATGAAGGCGAGCCCCTCATCTGCGAGGAGTGCGGCACGCACCTTATCGTCACCGGTATTGACCCCCTAGAGCTGGAGATTGACGACGAGGGCAGCGGATACGACGACGAAGACGACGACTTCGACGAAGATGAGGATGAAGACGACGACTTCGACGAAGAGGATGAGGAAGACCAGGACGACGAAGACGAGGATTGGCGCTAGCCGGCGAAATCTGCTGAGTCTGGTGGCAGCCGGTTTTGGGGTCAAATTTCTGCAAGGAGACTCCTACGCGCTGATCGCCGGTACAGTTTTCCGAGAACCTGGTTTCGCGCTGCCGGGTGCGGAGATTACGGTCCAGTTGGAGCCCCCCGCTGGCGCCAAGCGCAAAGCAAAGACCTGGATGGCCCGCTCCGACGGACGAGGTGAGTTTGCAGTCAGGGTGCCTGCCGGCCAGGCCCGTTACCGATTGACCGTACAGGCCAAAGGGTTCACATCTCAACAGAGAACAGTGGAGATCTACGGCGACGAGCGGGCTGACTTGTATTTTTCGCTTCAACCACTGTCACAATAGGATCAGGAGGCCTCTGGTGAACCGCACTTTTGCCTTAACCGCAGTTCTGCTGGCCTGTGCCCTGGCGGCCCCGGCTCAATGGACGAATCAGAAGAAGACGAAGCCGCGGGATCCCACCATCCGCAATGTCACCGGGGTGGTTACGATGCCGGATGAGGGGCCCGCCGCCGGAGCAATCGTCAAGCTGAAGAACCTGAAGACGCTCCAGGTGCTTTCCTACATCACCAAGGACGATGGCAAATACATCTTCAACAACCTGAGCACCAGTATTGATTACGAGTTGCGTGCCGAATTCAAGGGCATGCAAAGCAGCAAGCGGACGCTCAGCGTTTTCGACCAGCGGCTGGATGCCATCGTCAACCTCAAGCTGGAGGAAAACAAGAAGGGATCGGACGAAAAGAAAGAGAGTGGCAGCGAGTAGGCCGCCAGCCTGACGGAGACAGCGCTACCCCAAGCGTTCCGGAGCCAACAGGTCTTCGACGGTTTCGCGCCGGCGGATCAGACGCCAGGCATCTTTTTCCACCAACACCTCCGCAGGACGCGGACGCGCATTGTAATTCGAGGCTGCCACCATGCCGTAGGCGCCTGCGGTCATGACGGCCACCAGGTCTCCCGGCAACACGTTGGCCATGCGCCGGTCGAGCGCCAGAAAGTCTGAGCTTTCGCAGACCGGTCCGACCACATCCGCGACGATCTCGCCCCGCTGGGCCTGGCGCAGCGGCAGGACCTGGTGGTAGGCGTCGTAAAGTGCGGGCCGGATCAACTCGGTCATGGACGCGTCGACAATAACGAATTCCTTCGCCCCGCTGGTTTTCCGGTAGAGCACGCGGCTCAGCAGAGCGCCGGCCTCCGCCACCAGAAAGCGGCCGGGCTCTAGAATCAGTTGAAGTTGACGTCCCTCCAGCAGGCGGCGCACCTCGGTGAGGAAGCCCGCCAGGTCAGGCCGTGGATCCTGTTCCCGGTAGGGCACGCCAACTCCACCGCCCAGATCGAGGTGGCGGATGGGCAAGCCACGGGCGCGCAAACGGTCCACGAGTTGTAGAAGCCGTTCGGCAGCTTCCAGAACCGGGCCCAGATCGAGCAGTTGCGATCCGATGTGGCAACTCACACCTTCCAACTCGATGCCCGGCAGTCCGCGCATGCGTTCATACACCTGCTCCACGTCTTGGATCGCGATGCCGAACTTGTGTTCCTTCAACCCCGTGGAGATGTACGGGTGTGTGGCGGCGTCCACATCCGGATTCACGCGCAAAGCAACCGATGCGGTACAGCCTAAGCGGAGGGCGAGGGAACTGATGAGAGCAACCTCCGTTTCGGATTCACAGTTGAAAGCCAGAATCCCACTTTCCAGAGCGAACTCGATTTCCTCGCGGGTCTTGCCCACACCGGAGAACACAACAGTGCTTGGGTCGCCGCCAGCGGCCAGCACGCGGTGAAGTTCGCCGCCTGAGACGATGTCGAATCCGGCGCCGGCCTGGGCGAGCAAGCGCAGCAGACTGAGATTACCGTTCGCTTTGACCGCGTAACAGATGCGGTGGGGCAAACCTTCCAACGGCCTGGTGAAAGCGTGGTATCGGTCCAGGATGGCACTGGCGGAGTAAACATAACAGGGTGTACCAACCGCATCGGCTATCAGGGCCAGTTCGGCCTCATCGCAGAACAACACTCCTTCTCGGAAGACAAACGGGTTCAGCATGCGTGGTTCAATCGACTTTCAGCACGACAATGGTCTGGTCGTCGTGCATGGGTGTGAGGCCCCGGAAATGGTCCGCATCTTCGAGGATCTTATCCGCGATCTGTTGCGCCGGGAGATGGGCCACGTTGGCCAGCAGCCACGGCAGACGGGCCAGGCCGTACTCCTCGCCTTCCGGTGACTGCTGATCCTGCAACCCGTCGGAATAGAGCACAATGACATCGCCGGGTTCGGCCTCGAGCACAGTCTCTTCGTATTCGATGTTTTCCAACAACCCCACCGGAACACCGGAAACCTCGGGCGAAAAGGTCCGGCCGTTCCGGCACACGAGCGGCGGAGTACCTCCGGCATTGGCGATGGTGAACTGCCGCTCGCGCGACTGCCAGAGCATTACCAGCAATGTGACATACCGGGCGGGCACCTGGCGCTCCATCAAGGTTTCATTGAGATGGCGCAACAATGAGGCAGGGCTGCGGCGGCGGGGCGCCGCGCTGCGCAAAAGACCGCTGAAGAGAGCGCCATAAAGGGCTGCAGCGGCGCCCTTGCCGCTCGAGTCGCCAAACGCCAGCATCATGTGGTCGTCGTCGAATTCGAAAAAGTCGAACAGATCGCCGCTCACCAGGCGGGCGGGACGCCATTGGATCCCTATGGTGATGCCACGGACCGGCGGAGCCTCAGATGGCATCAGGATCTTTTGCAGTTTAGAAGCGGCCGCCAGATCCTTTTGGATCGCGTTTTCGCGGGCCGCAAGCTCTTCGTAAAGGCGTGCGTTCTCCAGGGAGATGGCGATCTGGGGCGCAATAAGCGAAAGCACCTGGACGTGCCCATCGTTGAACGACCCCACCCGCTCGCTCTCCAGGTCCATGACACCGATAACGCGGTCTTTCACGATCAGCGGCACGGCGAGTTCACTCCGAATGCCGGGATGCCATTCGATGTAGCGCGGGTCGGCCTGGGTGTCGCGGACCAGCACCGGCTGCCTCAATTCCGCCGCGGCTCCAGTGATGCCCTTGCCCAGCGCCATGGCTTCGGCCTGTTCGCGTTTGTCGTAGCGGGCGCTAAATACGTTGCGCAACATTCCAGCTTCCTCGTCGACCCGCAAAATCATAAAGGCGTCGTAGGGGATGAGGGTGCGCACCGAGCGGGCTATCTTGTCCAGCAGTTTTTCCTGCTTGAGGATGGAAGAAAACTCCTGGCTCAGCAGGCTCAGAGTGCGTTGGATGCGGCTTTGGCGTTCGACGCGCCTGTACAGGCGCGCATTGTCGATGGCCGCGCCCACGCGGGAGGCGATCAACTGGAGGAGAGCGCGGTCCTGTGCGGAAAACGCGCCGGGCTGCACCGATTGCAGATCAATGACGCCCACCAGGCGTTGCCGGGCTACCATGGGCACCGCAAGTTCGCTGCGCACCGCATCGAGCGCGTTGAGATAGCGCTGATCCGCGTGAACGTCAGCCACCAATTGCGGTTGGCGGGTCTGGGCGGCAACGCCCGTAATCCCCTCGCCCAAGGGCACAACCAGATTGGCCACCACCTCGTCGCGGTGGCCCCGGGCGTACCGGATTCGCAAGCCCTTCAGACGCTCGGTATAGAGCAGGATGGCGAACAGATCGTGCGGGATCACCTGCTGCACAATGCTGGCTACGCTTTCCAGCAAACGCTCGAGATCGAGCGTCTCCGAGGTGAGGCTCGCCACCTCGAGAAGAAAATCAAGGAGCTCGGCACGCTCCCGGAAACGGACGGTAGTGGAACGCGGCGGTAGCATGAACAGGCTTTAGTTCACTGATTCGACGATGGCCACGCTGGCGCTGGCGCCGATGCGCGAAGCGCCGGCGCTAACCATGGCCAGCAAATCCTTGAGGGTCCGGATGCCACCGGAAGCTTTCACCCCCATCCGGGAACCCACCACTTTCCTCATCAGCGCTACATCCGCAGCCTGCGCACCCGCTTTGCTGAACCCGGTGGAAGTTTTCACGAAGTCCGCGCCAGCGAGGGAGGCGATGGCACAGGCGATGGCCTTTTCGCGCTCGTCGAGAAGACAGGTTTCGATGATCACTTTCAGGAGCGCTCCACCGGCACGGCAGACCTGCAAAACGCCGCCAATGTCGCGGTGTACGCTCTCCCAATCGCCGCCCTTCAACGATCCTACAGGAATCACCATGTCGATTTCGCGGGCGCCCGCTCGAATGGCCAGTTCCGTCTCAAACATCTTCGCGGCTGTCGGCGCCGCACCCAACGGAAACCCCACGACGGCACAGGGAGGCACGCCCGACCCGGCAAGTTCCGCGGTGACCAGCGGCGTCCAGGCTGCATTTGTGCACACGCTGGCAAACCGGTATTTTCGGGCTTCTTTGCAAACCTGGCGGACGTCGGCTTCGGTGGCATCGGGCCGCAGAATAGTGTGGTCGATCAATGCCGCCACACCAGCCCGCGATACACCCGGCTCTGGTCGCGCATGCTTGCGCACCATCGCTTCGGTCACTGTGGTTACGAGTTGCTCGATTTCCCGGGAGTCCAAGGCGAGTAGCGGCGCTCCAATTCCGCAATCTTGTCGATCCGCGCCTGATGGCGGCCGCCGCCAAAGGGCGTCGACAACCAAGTTCGAACGACTTCCTCAGCCTGCGTGAGGGTTAACAGACGGCCGCCGAGTGTTAACACATTCGCGTGATTATGTTCCCGGCTGTTGCGCGCTGAAGCCTTATCATAGCATAGGGCCGCGCGAATCCCTGGCACCTTGTTTGCGGCCATGGCGGAGCCAATTCCGGCTCCATCCACCACGATGCCCAACGCCGCTTCGCCCCCGGCCACCAGGCAGGCGACGGCGTGCGCCAGGTCGGGGTAGTCGGCCGGCTTTTCCTCGTGCACCCCCACATCCCGGATGTGCCAGCCGAGTTCGCCAAGCAACGGCTTCAACGCTTCCTTCATGGCAAATCCGCCGTGATCGGAGCCTAGGGCGAGAATGTGCTCCGGCGCCGGTCCAGGGAGGTTGCCGGACTCGACTTCCCGTACGGTAACGCCCCGCTGAGCTACCAGTTCCCGGGCCGCATCCGTGAAGATGGCGCCAGGCGGCACCGGCATTTCCCCCTGTTCGGGTATGTCGGCCGCCGTGTAGATTCGACGCATTGCCTCTCTATGATGACAGCTTGCGCTTCCGGATCTCATCCAACCACACGGCCAGAATGATCACGGCCCCAATGAGCGCCTGCTGCAAATAGGGCGAGATACCCAAAAGATCGCTGCCGTTGGCCAGCAGGCCCATGATAAAGGCGCCCACGAGAGTGCCCAAAACGCCGCCTTCCCCGCCCCGGAGGCTGCCGCCGCCGATCACCACCGCCGCAATGGCTTGGAGTTCGTACCCCTGGCCCGCCGTTGGCTGGCCGGTCATCAGGCGGCTCGATTCGATCATGCCGGCCAAGCCGGTGAGCAGGCCTCCGGCCGCGTAGATGGCAGTCGTGTGGAAGGCGACAGGTACCCCGGAGTAGAAAGCCGCCTCCGGGTTGCTTCCGATAGCGAAGGCGTAGCGCCCCATACGGGTATGTTCCAGCAATCCGTGCACCGCCAGGCCACACACCAGCAGGATGATCAGCACGGTAGGCACCCCGGCGATGGAACCCTCGCCCAGGAATGCGAAGGCTCGCGGGAGACCGTGCACCGGCAGTCCGCCCGAAATCATGAGCGCCAATCCGCGATAGATGCCCAGCGTGCCAAGCGTGACGATGAACGGGCTGATGCCGAGGCGGGTGATCATCCAGCCGTTGGCGAATCCGCAAACCAACCCGGCGGCCAGTCCGATGGCGATTCCCGCTCCAATCGGCTGGCCGCGCTCCATTGCCATGGCGCCCAACAGGCTGGCGAGAGCCATCATTGAGCCGACTGAAAGATCGATGCCACCCGCGATGATGATCATCGTCATGCCCAGCGCCATGATGTTGATCACTGCCGTCTGGCGGATGACGGTGGCCAGGTTGGTGGCGGTGAGAAACGGCGGGGACACCAGCGCCAGAACAATGAAGAGCAACACTAACGTAAAAAAGGGCAGGAAACGCTGCACCATGAGTTACTCCAGCGCCGCGTGGCGCATGATCTCCTCCTGCGTGGCGTCCCGGGGTTTTTCCGCCACCAGCCGGCCGCGCCGCATGATGAGGATGCGATCGGCCACTTGCGTCAGCTCCGGCAACTCGGAACTCACCATGAGAATAGCCGCCCCGGAACGGGCCAGCTCGTCCATCAGGTGAAACACCTCGGCTTTTGCTCCGATGTCAATGCCGCGCGTTGGCTCATCGAAGAGGAACACCCTGGGTTCCCGCAGCCCCCACTTGGCCACGACTACTTTCTGCTGATTGCCGCCGCTCAAAGTCCCGGATCGCTGTTCCGGTGAGCCGCATTTGAGTTGGAAGCGGGAAACCTGGCGGCGGACGGCGTCGAGTTCGGCGCCGCGCCGCACCACGCCAGTGCTGCAGAAACGGGCCAACGACGCCAGCGTCAGGTTGTGCTTCACCGGCAGTGCGGTGGCCAGCCCGGCCCGGCCTCGATCTTCCGGAATCAAGGCAAGGCCCGCCTTAACGGCATCGCGCGGCGATTGGATGTACGCCGGCACGCCACCGACGTGGATCTCGCCGGCGTGAGCCGGCGCCACCCCAAACAGCGCACTGCAAAGCTCGGTGCGGCCCGCGCCCATCAGCCCGGCCAGTCCCACGATCTCCCCTGCCCGCACGTCAAAGCTGACATCTTCGAATGAGCCGGGGCGCGTGAGATTGCGTACTCTGAGCAAAGCCTCCCCGGCGGGCAACGGGTCGCGATGGTAGATGGCCTCAAAAGAACGGCCCACCATGTAACGGATCAATTCATCGGTGCTCACTTCGCCCATGGCGCCGTGGAAGACGGTTTCTCCATCCCGCAGAACCG
Source organism: uncultured Solibacteraceae bacterium (assembly GCA_964460395.1). GTDB lineage: Bacteria > Acidobacteriota > Terriglobia > Bryobacterales > Bryobacteraceae > CAYWQS01. The sequence continues at coordinate 40,277 of CAYWQS010000025.1, forward strand.
TAACGCGATCGCCGAGTGCGCGCAGTTCTTCCATACGGTGGGTGATGTAAATCACCGCCGCACCACTCTGCTTGAGAGTGCGTACCAGGCGGAACACCTCCTGCGTCTCACCCTCCGACAGCGAAGACGTAGGCTCATCAAAGATCAGCAGGCGCGCATTGTGGGCAATGGCCCGGCAGATTTCCACCAACTGCCGTCCGGCCGGGCTAAGGCGCTCCACGCGCGCTTCGGCCTGCAGCGGAAACCTGTGCTCCTCGATCAGCCGCCGGGCCCGCCGCAGAACTTCCTGGCGGTTCACCGTGCCCAGCAGGCCGCGCGGTTCACGGCCCAAAAAGATGTTCTCTGCCACGGTGAGATGAGGCGCCAGCAGGCTTTCCTGGTGCACCATGGCGATTCCTGCGATTTGGGCATCGACGGGCCGGGAAAAGTGGGTTGTCCGTCCGGCCCAGCGCATCACTCCGCTGTCCGGTTTGACCATGCCGGCCACAACGCGCATCAGCGTGGATTTGCCCGCGCCGTTTTCGCCCAGCAACAGATGGACTTCGCCCGCCCCGACCTGCAAATGGCCCGCGCGGAGAGCCGTGACGCCCCCAAACCGCTTCTGGATCGCTTCGAGTTCCAGCAACATCGAATGAACTAATAAGCTTAGCAGCGCATGTTGGAGTTTCAGTACAGCTCAGAGATACAGGCTCCGGTTGAGCGGGTGTTTGCTTTTCATGAGGAGCCTGCGGCGCTCGAACTGCTGACTCCGCCTTGGCAGCCAGCCAAAGTGCTATCCCGCGAGGGAGGCATCCGCGAAGGCGCGCGCGTGGTACTGGAGGTGCCCCTCGGACCCTTCAGGCGCAGGTGGGTCGCAGTGCATACAGCCTATGAGGCCAACCGCTTGTTTGAGGATACGCAGCTGGAAGGACCATTCCGCGCCTGGCGGCACCGGCACGAGTTCCACGACCTGGGCCAGGGACGCACGCGCCTTGTGGACCGCATTCTGTTCAGCCTGCCCGGAGGACCTCTGGCCGACCTGCTGGCAGGATGGCTTGCCAAGAATCAGTTGGCGCGCATGTTCCGCTACCGCCACGAAGTGACGCGGCGGTGTTGCGAACAGCACGCGGACAATCCGGCGGGCGGCTATTCCGCTGGAGCGTAGTCCTCATCCATTCGCGACTCGAAGCGCGTGTACGCATGCAAAAAGACCAACGGCACCTTGCCGGTCGGACCGTTTCTTTGCTTGGCCACGATCAGTTCCGCCACACCGCGAAGATCTTCCCGTTCCTTGTGGTAGACCTCGGGGCGGAAGATGAACATCACAAGGTCCGCGTCCTGTTCGATGGAGCCAGATTCGCGCAGGTCGCTCAACTGAGGACGGAAATCCCCCACCCGCTGCTCCGGTGCGCGGCTCAACTGAGAAAGCACCAGGAAGGGGACGTCAAGTTCCTTCGACATCAACTTCAAACCACGTGAAAGCGCGCCCACCTCCAGCACGCGATTGGAGTTGCGGCCGAGACTGGGCGCCGGCATGAGTTGCAGATAGTCGACAATTACGAGGCCGAGCCCGTGCTGCTGCTTGAGTTTGCGCAATTTGGCATTCATTTCCAGCAGAGTGGTGTTCGAATTGTCGTCAAGGAAAAGCGGCGCTTCGTACAGGCGGTGCGCCGCCTGGCTGAGCCTCGCAATGTCGTCCTCTTCCAGAAATCCGAGACGGTACTTTTGCTGATCGACACGGGCCAGCGAACAGATCAACCGTGTTAGCAGCGACTCCTTCGACATTTCCAGCGAGAAAACGGCCACCGTCTGCGGATTCTCCCGGCGGGTGGCAATGTGCAGACCGATGTTGAGGGCCAACGCTGTCTTGCCCATGGCGGGGCGGGCGGCCAGGATAATGAGTTCGCCGCCTCGTAGTCCCCCCGTCATTTCATCGAAGCGCTCGAATCCCGTGGAGGTGCCGTGCACCCGGCGTGCGGGGTCGAGGAGGGAGTTGATCCCGCCCTCCGTACCCTCGATTACTTCCGCCGCGCTGATCAGCGTGTTCCGGATGTTGGCCTGGCCCAAAGTGAGCAACTGCTCTTCCGCCACGCCGATGACATCCTGAGAATTCATCTCGCCCAGCATGCAGTTCTGGATGGTCTGCTGAGAGGTTTCGATGATCCGCCGGAGAATCGCCTTTTCCTTGACGATATTGACGTAGTCCTCGAGATGATGAAGCTCGGGCAGACCCTCGTCGAGCGAGATCAGGTAGGCGATGCCGTCCACCGATTCGAGTTCGCCGTGCTTCATCAACGCATTGGCCAATGTGACGCGGTCGATGCGCTGGCCCTCGCCGTGCAGATCGAGCATGCGGCGGAAGATCTTCCGGTGCTTTTCGAGCGAGAAGTCTTCCGGAGACAGCACCGAAGACACCGTAAGAAACGTGGCGTCGTTCAGCAGGACCGAACCCAAAACCATCCGTTCGGCAAACGGGTTGGCGGGCAGTCCTCGTTCGAACGCGGGATCGTGCTGCACAGTCGCCATCGGGGAGACGCATTCCAAACTAGCGGAGAGCGGCGCCGCGCGCAAGACGAATCCTGCGCAGCCCACGGATCAGCAACTTGCATTGTGAAAAAGGCGTGGACGGGCTGTGGAGTTCCGCTTCAGTGAACGGGATCGATGCGAATCCCATTCTTCTCCAGCAATCCCCCCACCGCCTGGTCGTACCGCGTGAGGGTGCGGTTGAGCAGTAGCAGGGCATCCACCACGCGGCGCCGGGAATCCAAGAGTTCGTTCTGGCGAGTCAGAACCAGGAAGTTTGTGCTTTCGCCGGTTTGGAACAGCCGGACCTCGCTATCGAGTTTTTCGCGAGCCGCTTTCTCGGAAGCCCGCGCCGCCTCAATACGCTGATGGGCAGTAAAGATGCCTTGGATGGTGGCGCGAACCTGGGCTTCAATGACTTGCTCCAGTTGCCGGCGCGAAATCTCCAAGCGCCGCTCCTGCAATTGAGCTTGCGCCAGTTGGGCCTCGGCCGCGTTGTTGCGCGGATTCCACTCAATCTGCACTCCGGCCTGTACGGATTTGAATGTCCCGCCAAACAGGTTGCTCAAATCCTGGCCGTAACCGCCGATGAAATTGGGCGGCACGCCGCCGCCCGCATTGACGGGCGGCAATAGGGGCAATCCGGCGATCGCCGAAAGCTCATTGAGACGAGTGCCAAAGGTTTGAAAGACCTGGCCGAAACCTCCGGTCTGAATCACCTGCGTACCTGCCAGGCCGAACAATGAGTAGCCGCCCACTAAATTGACTTGCGGCTTCGTCTGGGTCTTGGCGAGTTTCGTTTGAACTTTTGCGGCTTCAGCACTTAGTTCAAGCGACCGCAATTCAGGGCGTCTTGCCAGAGCGGAGGAAACGCTCTCGGGCAGAGCAGGCGTCGCCGCATCGGCAGCCGGCGCTGAGACAGGCAGAATGCGTTCTCCCCACAACGCATTTTCGCGATTTGGCGCCATGAGTTGCTTCAGCGCGTTCTCAGCGATGGTAATCGCTCCAACGGCGGCCACATAAGAATCCCGGCGGCGTTGCAGTTCGGCCTCGGACGCGGATAATTCCACTGGCGCCAACGTGCCCGCATCCACTTGGCGGCGGCTGCGATCAAGCTGTTCGCGTGCCAGGTTCACCCCATCACGGGCGACGCGCGCCGCCTCCAGGGCGCTTACCACCTCCCAATAGGCTTCAATCGTGCGAGCCATTACGTCAATCACGCGCGTTTCAAAGTCCAGCGTGGAACGTTCCAGGTTCTTCTGCCGGATGCGGATCTCCGCACGCTGGAAGTCCAGTTCCCGGTTCCGCAGCAGCGGCAGCGAGAAGCCGAGATTCAGGCTGGATTGGAAGAAAGGGTTCAACGCGCTGAACGGGTTGTTCGTGTTGTTGCGGCCATTGAGGAAATCGACGTTAAAACTCAACCCGGACAGCGGCGTCGCCTGCCGGAACGAGAAATTGTTGTTCAGGAAGCGCTCGGAAAGCTTGCCGTCAGCCGCGAACAGCGTATTCGCTTGCGGTGTGGCTCGGGTCTCCAGGCCCGGAGTGTAACGAAGAATTGAATCAAAGGCCCCCTTCGCGCCGCGCAGCGCCTGCCGCGCCGTGAGCACGGCAGTCCGTTCCACCTCGATCTCCAGGTTGTTCTCCAGCGCTGCCTGGAGTGCTTCTTCCAACGTCAGGCGGCGGGTAGCCGTAACGCCCACCCGGACTTCGTCTTCCACAGCCGGCAGTTCCTGTTGCCCGGCTGCACACACAACAAGCGACAAAAATACTGCAAGAAAACGGTTCATGGTTGCGATTAATCCCCTGCCGGAGCTTGACTTTCCCCGCCCGCGGCCCTCACCTGCGGTCTGTCGGCGCCGGCGATGCGGAAGATCCTGCGGAATAGCGGGAGGTTTGCCAGATCGTCAAAGAGCGAATAGACCACCGGGGTGACGAGCAGCGTGAGCAGGAGCGCCAGCGACTGGCCTCCAATCACGACGATGGCCACCGTACGGCGCGTGCCGGCGCCGGCGCCGGTTCCTAATGCCAGCGGAATCATACCGGCAACCAACGCCAGTGTGGTCATCAGAATCGGCCGCAGCCGGTCCTCGCATCCCTGGTAGATGGCCTGCAGCCGGGGCATGCCTTCCCGGCGGAGCCCCTTGATGTGATCGATCTGCAGAATCGAGTTCTTCTTCACGATGCCGAACAGGACCAAAATCCCGAGGGACGTGTAGATGATCGAGAAGTTCTCCCCGGCCAGGAACAGAGCCAGGAGAGCAAACGGCACCGACAAAGGAAGGGAGAGCAATATGGTTACGGGATCAATAAAGCTCTCATAATTGGCCGCCAGAATCATGTACATAAATACCAGCGAAAGGAAGAACGCAATGATGTAATTCTGCATTGCTCGACCCAATTCCTTCGATTTGCCGATAGCGCCGTGCTGGTATTCCGGCGGCATGTTCATCGCATCCATTTCCCGGTTTACGAGAATCAACAGATCGTTCAGGGCCAACCCCTTGGAGAGATTGCCTTGAATTAGTACCCGGCGTTGCCGGTTCCAACGGTCGATCTGCGACGGGCCGGTGCCCGTTTCGAGGGAGGCTACGTTGGACAGCGGAACGTTCCCGAGGACCGAAGAGGGGACGTACAGGCGTTCGAGCGCGCGGGGTGAATTCCGGAACTCAGGACTCACGCGCAATTCCACGTCGTAGCGGTCATCGCCCTCTTTGTAGGTTGTCACCTGATTGTCGCCTCCCACCAGCACGCGCATGGCGTTGGCTATCTGGGCCACGTTTACGTGCAAGTCCGCCGCTTTGTCGCGGTTGATATTTACCCTCACCTCTGGCTTGCCACCTTCGTATGTCAACTCGAGGTCGGTGGTGCCGGGCACCGTGCGGAGTTTCGCGATCAGGCGGTTGGCGTAGTCCTCCAGACGTCGAAGATCCGGGCCCTGAATGGAGTACTGAAAATCACGGTCGACACCGCCCTGAATCAACGACGGGTTTTGGACGCTCACCAGCAAATCGTTCTTGTATTTCGCCAGCAGTTCCCGTGTCTGTTCCATCAACTGCTTTTGGCTGAACTTCCGCTTTGTCACATCCACAAGCGTCACGAGAACGATGCCGCGGTCTACCTTTTTTTGGATATCCGCGCCGATGCTGGTCTGCAGACTGCGGACCCCGGGGAGGGCCTTCAGATCCTCCTCAATCTTGCGCATCACCTCGTCCGTGCCCTGCAGGGATGAGCCAATCGGCATGCGCACCGAGATCTCGAACTCGCCTTGGTCCTCTACGGGCAGAAAGTCGATGCCCATGCGCGAGGTCATCGGCCCCGCGCTGGCGATGACCAGGATTGACACGACGACGATCACCCAGCGATGGCTCATCGACCACTCCAGCATCCGGAGGTAGGGCATCGCCAGCAGCTTGTGGAACATCCCTTCCTTGCTCTTTTTGTGCGCCGGGTTTGCATCTACTTTCAGGAACCGTGAGCAGAGCATGGGGGTGAGCGTAAAGCTGACCAGAAGTGAAACCATGATGGCGAATGCGGCAGTGTAGCCGAAGCTGGACATGAACTTGCCCACGATGCCTGGCATCAGTGCGATCGGGATGAAGATAATGACCAGCGAAAGCGTCGTGGCCATGACCGCGAGGCCGATCTCGCGCGTACCGTGCACCGCGGCCTGCATCGGCGGCATGCCCTTTTCTTCCATCTGGCGGAAAATGTTTTCCAGCACGACAATGGCGTCGTCAATCACAATGCCCACCATCAGCGTCAGCGCCAGCATGGTGATCTGGTTGAGCGTAAAGCCCATGTACTGCATGAGCGTGTATGTGGAGATGATCGACGTCGGAATGGCGACGGCGGCGATCAAAGTAGAACGCCAGCTCCGGATAAATACCAGAACTACGATCGCCGCAAAGATGCCACCCAGAATCAAGTGCTCCTGCACGGCGTGAAAAGCCGCGTTGATGAATCCGGACTGGTCACGGGTGTAGGAGATTTCAATGTCGGGCGGAAGGGAGGGCTTCAACTCCTCGATTCGCTCCTTGACCCGGGCGATCACGTCGAGGGTATTCGTGCCAGCCTGTTTGCGGACGGCAAGCACAACTGCCGGTTTGCCATCCAGCCGGGCCAATGAGCGCGGCTCCTCATAGCCGTCTTCGACCTTCGCAATGTCGGAAATTCGAATGGGCGTGCCGTCGAACTGGCCTACGACTACGCGGGCGAAGTCCAGGGGGTGCTCGACCCGGCCCATTGTCCGCAGCGAAAGCTCCCGGTTGCCCTGGTCGATGCGGCCGCCCGGCACTTCAATGTTTTGTGCCGCCAGCCCGCCGCGGACCTGTTCAACATTTAAGTTGTAGGCCTGCAATTTCTCGGGATCCAGAATCACCTGGATTTGCCGCTTGCGGTCACCAACGAAACGCACCTGGCCAACACCGGTCAAAGACTCGATGTTCTTCTTCAGCCGGTCGTCAGCGATCTTTGTGATTTCACGCAGATCCCGGTTGGCTGAAAGGACAACGTTAATGACCGGCGAGGCGTCCGTAGCCAGTTTTTCGACCACGGGGGCGTCAGCGTCCTTCGGCAGCTGCGCCAGCACAGTGGAGATTTTGTCGCGGACCTCCTGCGCGGCAATTTCCGGATCCTTCTCCAGCACGAACTGGATGCTGATCAACGAAATTCCTTCGGCGGACGAACTGTTCAGATCGTCGATGCCGCTGATGGTGTTCAGCGCCTCTTCCAGCGGCTTCGTCACCTGGGATTCGATCTCTTCAGGTGAAGCGCCCCGCAGCGTGGTGGTCACATTGACGATGGGAAACTCGACCTTGGGAAAATAATCTACGCCAAGTTGCCGGTAGGAATTCAGCCCCACCACCACCAACGCCACGATCAGCATGGTGGCGAATACAGGCCGCCGGATACAGATCTCCGCGAGTTTTTGCATGCCAGATCTCCCTGTGCGCCGTTAGCTCCGGCCGGACACGCTGACGGGCGCTCCGTCTGTCAACAACGGCACGTTGCTGACTGCTACAGTGGCGCCGGCCGGGATCGTGCCCGCCGGCATTTCCACCCAGCCGTTCGAACCCAGAATCTCTGGGATGCGATGTTCCTTCGCTTTCCCGCCATCGATGGTAAAGAACTTGTTCAGGCCCGCGATGGTGTACACCGCATCGCGCGGGACTGCGACCACGGGGTAATCGCGGTCGGTAATCAGGCGCACCTGAACGAACGAACCGGGCCGCAGGCGGCCGTCGTTGGTTTGCAGCCGGGCCTCCGCCGTCAGCGACCTCGCGCGGCTATCGAGCGATGGGTTCAACTCCCGCACCACGGCCTGAAACTCCACGCCGGGCACCGCCTCCGTAGTGAACGTCAACGAAGTGCCGACCCGAACCTCCGCAACCGCAGACTCAGGAACCTGCACGCGCAGCCGCAACGGAGAGGTCTTCACGACAGTCAGGATCGGCACGTTCTCCTTGATGTATTGACCGGGCGACACGTGCTTTTCACTCACGGCGCCATCGAACGGCGCCACCACCCGGGCGTCACGCAGCCGTTTGGCCGCGAGCTTTACGTCGGCGCGGAGGGACTGAATCAGAGCCATCTGCGTGCGCAAGTCGTCCTTGGCAGCCTCCAGCGCCGCCTGCCGCGCAATATAGGCCTTTTCCAGTTCGTTGTACCGTTCCTGCGACACGTCGCCGGTCTTCACCAGCCGGGCCGCATTTTCGAACTTCGACTTGGCATCCTCCAGTTGCGCCTGCGCCTGCCGGATCATCGGCGTGGTCTCTGGTGTCGCTTCCTCGCGGCTCAAGTCCAGACCGACACGAGCCAGCGCCTGGGCCAGTGCTCCCCTCACCCGCTCATACTGGAGTTGCAGTTCCTGCGTGTCCAACTCTGCCACGACTTGTCCCTTGGTTACGGGCTGCCCAAAGTCAACGTAAATCTTGGCAACACGGCCCGGCACTTCCGAACTCACCGTGGTGGATTCATCGGCCACCAGGGATCCGGTCACCATGATCGACCGCTGCACGGTTCTCTGCTCAGCAAGCGCGACTTTCACCGCGAGAGGTTCCTGGGGTTTCGGAGCGGCCTGCACCGTTTCCTGCTGCTTGGAACAGCCACCTATGAACAAGAAGATCAGGACTGTGTAGATCCTAAGTGCCATATGCATTTTGTGTGATCCCTTACTACTGCCCGCCGGGCGCCGCCTGGTGCCGGATCCCGTTGACATAGATGCCGACAAACTGCCGGACCACCTCTTTACGGTCGTAGTTGAACTCTTGCGGGTTGAAAATGCCCCAGATCAGCCCGAAATGGGCCACCATGGATATGAATGCCCGTGCCGTGAGCCGGACGTCCTCGACGTAGTACCCCTGCCGTTTGGCACGCGCCGTCAAGTACTTCTCCACAACGCACCCAAAGTGCTGGGTGGCACGCTTGTGCCAAAGTTCAGCAAGTTCGTGCCCCTCGAGCGCACTGTACAGAAGCAGCCTTACAAACCGGCTCCCATCGATGTACAGCTCGAGAATCTTTTCCCCCAACCACTGGAAGTAGACCGTCTCATCGACGCTTTCGTCGAAGCGTGATTCGTAGTCTTCGGCGCCCTTGGCCAAATCGCTGACCATGCGGTCCACCATGGCGGTGTATAGGTCGCTCTTTGAGGGAAAGTGTTGATAGAGAACAGGTTCCGAAACCCCAACCTGCGCTGCAAGTTCACGCGTGGTGGTGCCCCGAAACCCTCTTTGGGCAAACAGGTCCATGGCCGCCGTCACGATAGCCTCACGGCGCTCGGTACTGGACAGCCTCTGCCGCACGGAGGATACCGAGGCGGCGCTATTAGCGTCCGCTAACATAGCAAATACTAGCCTAACTTTTACTGGGATGTTTGTATATAGGATGAGATGTAAATCTTGCTAAGTGATTGCTACAGAATCACGTTAGTCAAGAAGAACCAGCTTGGGGGCCACTGTGAGTTCCCCTGTCCCCGTCTCATGCAACAGTTCCAGGCTGTCGATAAAATCCTCAAACCCGCTTTCGCTCTGCTGACGAACGAACGAGGGATCGCGCCAGAGGAGGACGCTTCCCGGGGGGTTCTTCGAGCCGAGGCTGGCGAGTAGCGTGCGGTAGAGGTCGGGAGAAGGATTGGCGCCGCTGGCAAGACCGGCCATTTGGGCCAGGCGGTGAACCAGTTGCGGGAGAGTCTGTATCGGGCCGGAGGCATCGACTTCCAGAACCCGGAAGCCGCGCCGCTCCAATGCAGGTGGCAGTTGGGCCCAAACCTCTTCCGGCAGGCTGGGATCCAGCCAGACGATGGGCGTTGAGGGATCGGCCACCCGCTCGACGGCGGCTTCCACGGTGAATTTCATTGCCAGAGTAGCCCTTCCAGCAGGTTCCCCCCAGGATATGACGAAACGAACCCAATTTCCGCCTCCGCCCCCCGCCGCGATACACTCTGCCTGGGAGATTGATCCATGCAAATCAACCGGCGCGAGTTTCATGCCACTCTTGGCGCCTCCAGCATTATGCCTGCTGTCACGCAAGCAGGTACGACACGGATGCTCATCCATCTTTCCGCAGGGTCGATCGGTGTCAAGGCGAACCAGTTAGAGGCGATTGAGCATGCCGCCCGGCATGGCTATCAGGCAGTGGACGCCGATTCCGGTTACCTGGCCTCTCTCGAGACGGGGGCGTTGCAGGAGCTGGTGGGTCAACTGAAAGCCAAGAACCTGCAATGGGGCACGTCTGGTCTCACTGTGGAGTTTCGCAAGAGCGACGAAGAGTTCCGGAGCACGTTGAAGGAGTTTCCGCGCCGGGTGGCCGCGCTGCGGAGCGCCGGGGCCACGCGGGTCACCACCTGGATTTCTCCCGCGCACGATTCGCTGACGTACTTGGAGAATTTCAAGCAGCATGCCGCCAGGCTGCGGGAAGCCGCCGCCGTGCTCGAAGGCCATGGTTGCCGCCTGGGGCTTGAGTACGTGGGTCCGAAGACACTGTGGAGTTCCCGCCGTTATGCGTTTGTCCACTCCATGAAAGAAATGAAGGAGTTGATTGCTGAAATTGGCAAGCCAAACGTCGGCTTTGTGCTGGATACCTGGCACTGGTATACGGCGGGCGAGACGGTCGCCGACCTCGAGACACTCAGCAACCGCGACATCGTATCCGTGGATCTCAATGACGCTCCCGCGGGGATTCCTGTTGAGCAGCAGGTGGACTCGCGCCGGGAACTGCCGTGCTCGACGGGTGTAATCAACACTGCGGCTTTCCTCAACACGCTGAACAAACTGGGATGCGACGCGCCAGTGCGCTGCGAACCTTTCAATGCGGCACTGCGCAGCCTCGCGCCCGAACTAGCGCTGGCGGCGACAGTGCAGGCCATGCGCAAAGCCTTCGCGCTGATTCAAGGGTAAATCTATGGCGACCGTCCGACTCATTGAGTACGCCGAAGCGCCGCCTGAAGTCCGGGCCGTGTTTGACGACATCAAGCAGACCCGTGGCGTGGAGGACGTGAACAATTTCTGGAAAGCGCTGGCCAACCACCCCCCGACGCTCGAGCGGATCTGGAGCCAGGTAAAGCAGGTCATGGGGGCGGGCGCACTCGATCCACTGACGAAAGAGCTGATCTACATTGCCGTCAGCGCCACTAACAATTGCCCCTACTGCATCCATTCGCATACGGCCGGAGCTCGCGCCAAGGGCATGACGCCCGAGATGCTCGGCGAACTCCTGGCGGTGACTGGGCTTGCGAACGAAACCAACCGCCTGGCAAACGGTTACGGGGTTCCGATTGACGGCATGTTCCTGACGTAGAGCTGTCAACAGAAAACGGCGGGACCATTTACCGCCGCCCGCCTGCCAAGCGAAGTACGCGCCGGGCCGCTTCGACGCCCCGCCACTGTGCCTCTTCGAACAGCGACAGGCCGCTCAGGTCAGAGTTGGCGTAAATCAACGTGGAATCGATCCGAACGCGGCGCAGGCGTTCCGCGGACCTAAGAAACCCAGGCCGGGGCTTCGGCATGGCGTGCCCGTTGCGAAAGATGTCCACCCGGCGAACGCAAGCCCGGATGTCCGGGTGGGCTTTCTCGAGATCGGCGAGGATCCATTCGGTCCACCAGCGCCAGTCGCCGCCCAGCAGGATTCGCCGCTGATCGGCTCCGCGCCCGGAGGCCAGGGCATGGTAGTAGGTCCAGACGGCATGGGCCTTGTGCGTGCGCAGGGTCTGATGCGTAGCATCTACGTACCCGAGCCCGGCAGAGTGGTAGAGAATATTTTCCCAGGCGGGATCGGCGCCCTTGTTGGCCGGGAGGCGGTCCAGCGTTAGGTTGGCTATCAGCCAGGGGCAGGTGTCAAACGGCCAGTTCGGTGGGGGCGGATCCACGAGCCAGGAAGCCAAGAATGTAGGGGCTGCAAAGATCACTGCCTCACACTCCCATGCCGCAGAGCCCGCGAATACCTGCCAGCGGTTCCCTGCCCTGCGAATGCCATGCACCATCGCCCCCGTCCGAATACGGTCCGCAAACCGGGTGAGAAGGCGCCGCACAATCCAACCGTTTCCTTCCGGCCAGGTCAGCGGCCCCTGCTCGTGTTCGGGACGGGAAGCGAAGTAATGGATTCCCGCCCACGCCGAAATTTCTTCCGCGACGGTCCCATAATCATCCCGGCAGGAGTAATCCACGAGCCAGCGGAGCGGAGACGAAAAGAACCCTTCGCTTCGCATCCAATCGCCCATCGTCAAGCGGTCCAGATGGAAGGCCCTGCACAGGCCATTTTCCATGGGAGTTCGAAACTCGCCCGTGCCCCGAAATTCCTCCATTCGGCGAAAAAAACGTTCGAACTGGCGCGCATCTTCGCGGGTCATGCCCAGGTGTGGTTCCAGACCCTCCTGCCACCGGCCATGGATAAACAGGCGCTCTTGCGGAGCATGACACAGCCAGCGCTCGTCCCATCGACCCTCCGGAGAGAGCAGGCCCAAGTCGCGGCACAGTTCCCGGACCAACAAAGCGTTTTCCCCAGGAATGGGCAAGTAGTGCGCCGACCAAGGATAAGCCGAGATTTCGTTCTCGCCAGAGCGCGCATTGCCGCCCGCCTCGTACTCCATCTCCAGCAGGACGAAATCGCGGAAGCCGTTCCGGTGGAGCCACCAGGCGGCGGATAGTCCCGCAATCCCCCCGCCCACAATGACAACTGGAACACGCAGCTTCTCGCGTGGAACGGGCGCCGGGGCACGATCGCGCAAGCGATGTCCACGGTCCTGCGACTCAAAGACGAAGCCACCCTCTAAGCGCCGTTCCGCTTTCACGGACAGCCCAACCAGCGCCGGAGCCAACTGGCGTCGAGTGAGCATCAGCGGACAATCGCCCGCCACCCTTTGTCGTAGTAGCGGACCAGCACCTGATCGTTCAGCCGGTTCGGCTCGGCCTCCACCGGACCCATGTCAGGCGGGAAAGCAAACAGCGCCGGGAGGTTCGCTGCCGTGAGGAAGCGCAATCCGGCGGGCAATCGGTCCGGCGGCGCCCAAGCGCTATGCGCTCCCAGAACGAAACCCCACTCCCCGAAGGAGGGAACATAGGCGTGATAGGGGTAAGGATTCAGGCCGGCGGCCCGCATGGTTTCCACGATGCACCAGAACGACTGTCGGGCAAACATCGGCGAAGTGGACTGCACCACCACAACGCCTTGCTGGCTGACGTGCCGTTTCAACAGACGATAGAACGCGGTGGTGTAGAGCTTGCCCAGCGAGTAGTTGTTCGGGTCGGGAAAGTCTACTACAACAAAATCGAAAAGATCGCGGTTCTGTTCGAGCCACGGGAATGCGTCGGAGTTTACCACCTTCACCTTTGGCGAATGCAGAGCACTGTCATTGAGACTCCGGAGCAGCGGGTGGTCGCGGAACTGCCGGGTCATCTCCGGGTCCAGATCCACCAGCACGACGGACTCGACTGCGGGGTACTTCAGAATTTCTCGCACGGCCAAACCGTCACCCCCGCCCAACACCAGCGTCCGGCGCGGTTGCGGGACGGAGGCCAATCCCGGATGAACCAGGCTTTCGTGATACCGGTATTCATCGCGGGAACTGAATTGCAGGTGGGAATTCAGATAGAGGCGGTAATCGTCCTTCCATTTCGTCACGACCAGCCGCTGGTACGGCGTCGTCCTGGCCAGAATCACGTCATCGGCATAGAGTGCAGCATCAGCGGTATCCGTGATTCGCTCAGCAAACGCGAACCCCCCGGCGAGCGCAGCCACCACCAGACTACAGGCGATCCGTTGGGGAATCACGCGGCCCAGATGGTTACGAAAAAAGAACGTGCTCCATAAGGCGACTCCGGCATTAATGAGTCCGAATAGCAGGGCGCTGCGGACCAGTCCCAAACGAGGTACGAGCAGGAGGGGGAAGACCAGCGATGCGCCCAGGGCGCCGAGGTAGTCGAACGTCAGCACGTTCGCCACCAGCTCTTTGAATTGGAACCGCTCGCGGAGTATTCGCATCAGGAGCGGGATTTCGAGCCCCACCAAAATGCCGATCATCAGAACCATGGCGTACAGCAGCAGGCGGAAATTCGCCACGTGCGGGAAGGAGAGAAACAGCACGGTGGAGGAGAAGCCACCCAGCAGGCCCACCAGCAGTTCGATCGTGATGAACCGGGATACGAGCCCACGGTCGATGAACCGCGACAGCCAACTGCCCACGCCCATTGCAAAAAGGTAGCTGCCAATAATGGTGGAAAACTGCAGGACGCTGTCGCCGAGCAAATAGCTGGCCAGCGTCCCGGCGATCAGCTCATAAATGAGCCCGCAGGCCGCGATCAGGAAGACGCTGAGGAATAAGACGGCCGCCATGCGCCTAGTGCACGGCAGCGGCCACGATGATGGCAATTCCCAACGCCATCATTCCAGCGAAGATCGCTAGCGCCGTGTTTTGCTCTTCGACAATTTCCTTCCAGAGGTTATAGGGCGTCGATTTGTCCCAAACCAGAAACGAGATAATGAGAATCAGGACGCCCAATACCGCATAAACCACGGCATTGATCAGCGAGCCCAGGTGAAATTGTAGATCCATTCCTATTTCCCTCCAAACCAACGCGGCAGCCAGCCATAGTGTGAGCGGTAGACGCCAGGGTTCTCCCGCACGGACTTCGGGACATTCTTGACTTCGGTGACCCGCGAGGGCGAATAGCCCAGCCACTGGGCCCCGCCCGACAACCCCAGCACCACCAACCCGTAGTACAGATAAGGCGATAGCAGTTTCAATCGTCATCTCCTCCTTGCGGTGCGTAATCGCTTTCGGCCCAGCGTTGTCCCTCGAAGGAGGCAGACCGGAGCGATATGGTTATGGGAGGAATCAACAACAGCGGGAGAGCCACCCACAGCCAGAACGAGGTGGGCACGTCACGGCGCACCACCACTTCATAGGACATGCTCATTCCTGCCGTTGACTGAGCAGAGGCCTCGGCATCCATCTCCGGTTCAATCCGCAGGTAGTAGCGTCCGGGAGGGACACGCGGCACGATCACGGAATCCCGTTGTTGGCCTTCGGTCCATGTGCCGTCGGAATCCCGTCCGGTGAAGAATCCTACGTCGCGCCCGAAATCGAACCCTTGACCGGTCTGTTCATTGATGAGCGCAAAGTTGAAGTAAGCCCAATTGTTGTAAAGGTCCGTATCTACCTGCACTTCGACATTGCTTGTGCGTCCCGTCAGCGTGAAGACCGGAGTAACAAAACTTTGCTCGCCGGGTGTGTTTTGGGCAAAGCGGTATCTCTGACGGAACACCTCCCGGTTCTGGCTGGCAATGCCGAAGAACAGGACCAGCACCAACCAAGCCGCCGCCAGCACAAGGAAGCGCTTCCAGGCTACCGCCACCCGGCCTTTGTATGGCGAGGGTTGGTTTGCGAAGACGCCCTCCTTCCGGGGGGGCTGCCCGGGCAGCCGGAAGTGGCTCCAGATCTCACTCCCCTCGACATAGCTGCCGATGGACCAGTTCACCTCATCGCTGCTCTCCTCCGAGGAGAGGATCTGCGGAGGGGCTACGTAATCGTTGCAGTTCACCCGCTCGCCCACTTGAACGCGCCAAGGAAACTCTCCCATGACAAAGGTGGTTTCAGCCTCAGCTTGCTGGAAGTGCCGGAAAAGCGTGCCGGCGTATTCAGCAGCCTTGCGCCCTTGCGCAGTCCGGGCGACGGGCAGTCCATGTGCGGGGACCACGTCGTTCCAGTGGCCGTTGTAGTAAGTCAGGTACCGGAATCCTTTGTATGGGTTGAACAGCAGATACTCATGCCAGGAGTAAGGTACCCCGTCTACCCTGATCGTGCGTACCTGGAAGCCGATCGCCTCCCAGGTGGAACCGTGCCATTTGCCGCGCCAGCCCATGGGGATAAGCGGCTGAACGCGCATCCGCTCATCGAAACGCTGCAGGATGTCCAGCGACGGCGACGTGGCATCCAGCACGCTGAGGCACTGTACGCACACGACACTCCTGGTATGCCGCATGCCGCGGATCTCGACGTTCGCGCCGCAATTGGGACAGTGCAGAGCCTGCGCCATCACCAGCCCTCAAACTCCCGCAAGCCTACCAGATGAAGTTCATCAAACGGTATTTGCCGCCCGAGGAACAGCAGCGGAGGATCCTCCGAGTAATCGATAGTCCCGAACCGGGCATCGGCCGTGCGCAGGTCCAGAAACAGCGACTCTTCCCGCCCGGCAGTTGTGAACGGAAGTTCCCCTTGAAAGCCGACGTAGCGAGCCAGCGTCCGGTGCGTGACGGTATACCGGACGCCGTCCAAATCGAGCGTCGCCCCACGCGGCAGTTCCGTGAAGGTGGGCAACGGAGACTTTGGCCGGACAAGGAATGACACGGCATACTGCGCCTGCGCATCGCTGAGCCATCCGTTCTCCGGCTGGCGGGAGTCGAAGAAGGCCAGATGCCATTCGTTCCACTCCGCGTTTTCGGCCTCGTAGCGGATGCATCCGATCACCCGGAAGTTCCGGTTCTCGAACCGGCCTTCCGTTCCAAGCTGGATGGGGGAAGCGCTGGCCGGAAGTTCAGCCGCCTCGCCAATCATTTCCACATTGACGTCGTGCCGGATCAGGACAGCGCGGCAGTAGGGACACGCGGTCTGCACGGCAAAGCGCCAGGCAAAGGCCGCCGGAGCCCCGCAGGAAGGACACAGCAGCGAGTTAGTGGTCATGGTAGGCACGCTCAATCAACCTGGTGACGACCGACGAAGCCCGGAACAAACCCTGGAGGCGGGTCTCAAAATCCCACCGCTTGCGCGGCCGGCAGCAAAACACGTTGAGGCAGAGCGTGCCGTGTTCGGGGAAGGTATGGCAAGCCAGGTGCGACTCCGCCAGAAGTGCAAGTCCCGTGATGCCGCCTGGCCCGGGAAACTGATGCCATATAGGAGACTCGACGGGGTGCAGGGCCAGATCGGCAATGAGTTCCTCAAATAGCGCCTGCAATTTTGCGAGTTCCCGCAACGCGGCGGGATCGCAGCCGTAGGCCTCCACCACCCATTCCTGGCCGTCCAACATCTTGCGTATCGTACCTGGAATCAGCCTTGCGGGGTGCCGCACTCCGAGCAGAATTTCGCTGGTCGCGGGATTTTTGCCCCGCAGTTGAAGCAAAATTTCGTCTCAGCAGCGGCGCCGGCAGCGGCAGCTCCGGCGGCCACTCCCGCGGCAGCGCCTGCAATGGGCGCGGCAGAAGGAGTTGGTGGCGGAGTACCGGCGGGAGGTGCAGCGGCCGGTGGAGGCGCCTGAGGAGGCTGTTGAGGATTCAGCGCTCCGGAGATGGCGCCCGTCATGGCCTGAGCCAGTCCAACGCCCGCTCCCAGACCCGCGCCAATGCCAGCCAAGCCGCCGCCCTCATTGGCGGCTGCGATGGGCAGCGATTGGGCGGCCTGGAACTGCGTGTACTGCTGCATGTTGCCAATCATGTTCATGCCGATCCGTTCGTCGAGCCGCTTCTGCAGTTCCTCAGGCAGCGAGAGGTTCTCGACCACGAATTGATCCAACGCAATGCCCATCTCCTGGAAGACTGGGATGAGCGCCTGTCGGATGCGGTCGCCCACTTCCACCAGGTTGGCTGCCATATCTAAGAAGGGGATCTGGCTTTCGGCGAAAGCGTCGCTCATCCGCCCGATGATGGTTTGCCGCAATTGCGGCTCGATGTCGGCGGTGCGGTAGATGTCTCGGGTGCCGCTGAGCCGCGTGTGAAAAACTTTGGGGTTTTCGATGTGCCAGGAATAGATGCCATAGCCGCGTAACCGGATGGCGCCAAAGTCTTTATCCCGGATGGTGACAGGTTGGGCGGTGCCCCAGCGTTGCGCCGTCTGAAGGCGCGTGGAAAAGAAATAAACATCGCTTTTGAAGGGCGACTGGAACATCTTGTCCCAGTTCATCAAGTTGGTCAGCAGGGGCAGAGTCTGAGTATTTAATGTGTACAGCCCGGGACCAAACACATCGGCGCAACGGCCTTCGTTCACGAACATGGCGGCCTGCGATTCGCGCACCGTCAGTTTCGCGCCGTTCTGGATTTCCATGTCCTGCATCGGGTAGCGTGCAGCCAGGATGCCGTCTTCCGGTTCTGTGTAGTGGATGACGTCAATGAACTGCTTTTTGAGGAAACTCTTAATTTGATCGCCAAACGCCATGGGGCCTCCGTGTTGGTCAGTCTCCTGAGTATACGGCGGAAAGTGTTCGCCTGTTCCCGGAATCGGACAGCCGGATCAAGGCAGCAGTTCCAACTCGGTGCAGGAGGTAAAGGCCCCTCCGCGTTTGCCCCGGACCCGGATTGCGCGAACTGTGATTGGTTCCGGGAATGCCGCCTCATACACGGCGCCGCGCTTCACCTCGGAGGCTTGGTTGGGGTAAGAGTCAAGACGCGCCACCGGTTCCCAGGCGCCGCCGGGGTTGCGCTGCACTTCGATCACGGGTTTTCCCGCCGCGGGGTCGAACCAGCCGCCTTGCGGTAACACGCTGCCCTGGTGGAACCGCAAGCGCCGGACCGCCGTCGCCGTTTCGAACTGAATTCCGAAGGAGTCGAAGCCTTCATCCTGCCTCTCGCGCCGTGGGCGGGTCCTGCGCTCATTGCTGTACTCCTCGTCCGCGAGAACTCCATGGAACTCTTCGTCGCGGGACGAAAGTAATTCCCGCGCGCCCAAGGCTAGCGAAACTGGCAACTGACGGGAGGGCGGGCGGGTATTCAACCAGATGCGGTACTCTCGGGCGTCAGCAAAGGGCACCAGGGTGAGTTCAACCGGGTCCAAGCCTCCGGTTGCGTTCAGGGCCTGGCCCTGTACCTTGAGCCGTCCCTCCCCCATGGCGAGGCGAGGCGCCTTGCCTACCGTGACGCGTTGCAGGTATGGGACGTTGGGGTTGGCCTCGCGGTCCAGTGCATACACTCTTGGCCCGTAGACCGCGGCGACATGACCAGGATAGGAGAGCCCACCTGGCGCCCAGCGTGGCGTCATGCCAATCTGAACGCGTACTTTCTGGCCCGCTGACCAATCCCGGCGCAAGGTGACGAACCCCGCCTCAGCCCGGGCACGGCGGCCATCTACCAGAAAATCCCGCGCCCAACCCGGAACACGCAGCATCAGTGTCCGCGGTTCAGCTACGGCGTGGCGGACGCTCAATTCAATCGTGCCTTCTTCGGGGAACCTCGTACCGGCTCTCACCTCCCAACCATTGGCTTTCACTTCGCCGGGAGCGTAGATCAGCACGGCAAGGGAGTCACCCACGGTGCCCCAGGCGAGTTGGGGAATCATGGAAATCCCCCGCGGCTCCGAGGAACGGCAGCAATTGATGTCCGTTCGAACCCGTTTCCGGCCGTTCATCGGCGTGAAGTAGCAAATGTCGCCGGTTTGGCTGTCCTGCGCCGCGATAAGCTGGTTGAACACGGTCCGCTCGAGTTCTTCAGCAAACCGGGCCTCCCCGGTAATCCTCAGCAATTGCCAGTTCAGCTGCAGCCATGTCACGGTGGCGCAGCCTTCGCCCACATCGTTGGCGGGCTCACCCGGCAGAACGAAATCGTCCTGAAAGTGTTCGTGCGTGCTGACTGTGCCAGTGAGATACGTACGGCGCAGTGAGATGTCCTGTTGGGCATTCATGGCCACTTTCAAGTACTCAGGTTTCCCGGTAACCCGGTAGAGTTCGATCAAGCCCACAAGGTCACTCATCATCTCGTAAGCTTTGGCATTGCCGGTGCGGTAGACGTTGGGCTTGGGGCCCAGCAGCGAGGACATGATTTTCGGGCCGTTGGGCTGCTCCCAACTCCGTACGATATGCTCCGCCAGCGCGAGGTGCTTGGGATCGCCGGAGTAGCGGTAAAGCGTCACAATCCCCTCCAGCGCGCTGGTGGCCGCCATTCCGACGTGCGTCGAAGAAGCGATAATATCCCGGCCGTCCTCGACGAACGTTTTGTGCAGCAGATCACCCATCTTCTTGCAGGCGTCCAGGGCTCGTCCGTCTCCGCTCAGTTCGTACCAGGCCATCAAGCCGATGAGGTTGTACTTGTGCACCCAAACGTCCCAGCTGGTCCAGCGCTCGGCATCCGCATAGGTACCCAGGTACCCGTCGGGTTTCTGGGTCTTGATGAGTTCCAGGGCCATTCGGTCCATCTGCGTCTTGAGGGCCGGGTGACGGGTGTAGCGCCAGGTGTTCACTGCGGCGTGCAGGTATTTGCCAATATGTTCGCCGATCCAGGGATGGTTCCCCGGCCGCTGGCGAAATCCCGCCAGCAGTGCGTCCTCTTCGATGCGCAACAGGCGCTTCTCGAGGTTGACACGCATGCGCTCTCCCAGCACGCCTTCTATCCGCTGGCTTTCGTAAGGAGCGGGGAGGAACCGGTCGGTCACCTTGAGGGGAATCACCGGCTGGGGCGCCGCTGCCCAACAGGGCGTAAGGCAGCCGACAATAAGAAGGAGCGGGCCGGTCTTCATGGCTTTGCTCTGCATCCTATGCCCCAGACGAATGGCGAAGCAACTCCGCTGCTGGAGGCGCGCGGCCTCACTAAGCGCTACCGCTCCGGCGATGCGGAGTTGACCATCTTCAAAGACCTGCACCTCGCGCTTCAGGTCGGCGGAATGGTTGCGCTGACTGGAGAATCCGGCGCGGGCAAGTCCACTCTGCTGCATCTGTTGGGTTTACTGGACGCTCCGACGGCGGGCGAGATCGTTCTGGATGGCCGGCCCGTGCCGGGTTCCGACGAAGCCGCCGCGGCGGAGATCCGCAATCGGGATTTCGGTTTTGTCTGGCAAATCAACACGCTGCTCCCCGAGTTCACGGCCCTGGAAAACGTCATGATGCCTTTGCTCATCCGGGGAACTTCCCGCGCCGCCGCCGCGGAGCCGGCTCAAGAGCGTTTGAGAGAGGTTGGGCTGGATGCCCGAGGGCATCACCGTTCCGGCGAGTTGTCGGGTGGGGAACAACAGCGAGTCGCGCTCGCCCGCGCGCTGGTTACCCGGCCACGACTGTTGCTGGCCGACGAACCCACCGGCAGTCTGGATGAAAAAACGGGCGCGCGCATCATGGACCTGCTGTGCGAATTACATCAGGCCCACCGTTTGACGACCCTGTATGTGACGCACAACCTGGACTTTGCCCGGCGTGCGCCGAGGCGGCTGGAACTGCACGCGGGTGTGTTGAAAGAGCGCTGATCCGGGGGCTTTTCCGTCCGGCGCAACCCGCCTGCCTCTCCACGCTGCCGCTCCGCATCTTAGAATTAAGTCAGACGCGCCGCGCAAAGCGGGGCGCAGACTGCAGCCGGTCGCGGTCAGGCCGGCAGGGAGGCCGGCCGGCCCCAGTCCGGTTCGGGGGCTTCAAGAGGCGAAATCGCATGTTCGAACGCTACACAGAAAAAGCTCGCAGAGTGATCTTCTTTGCGCGATACGAGGCCAGCCAGTTCGGCAGCCCCTACATCGAGACCGAGCACTTGCTGCTCGGCCTGCTGAGAGAAGACAAGGCGCTGGCCAACCGGTTTCTCCGTTCCCAGGCCAACATTGAATCCATCCGAAAGCAGATTGAGGCCCAGACCACCGTGCGCGAGAAGGTATCCACCTCTGTGGACCTGCCTCTTAGCCACGAGTGCAAGCGCGTGCTGGCTTACGCCGCGGAGGAAGCCGAGCGGCTGAACCATAAGCACATCGGCACCGAACATCTGTTGCTCGGCCTGCTGCGCGAGGAGAAGTGCTTCGCCGCGGAGATCCTGCACGAGCGCGGGTTGCGGCTGACACAGGTGCGCGAGGAGATCGCCCGCGCTACTTCGGAGAAAACCACGAGCGCACGGCCCAAAGAGAGTTCCCTCCTCTCCGAGTTCAGCCGCGATTTGACGCAGTCGGCTTCCGACGGGCAGCTCGACCCGCTGATTGGGCGCGATTACGAACTCGAGCGGGTGGTCCAGATCCTTTGCCGCCGCACGAAGAACAACCCAGTGCTCATAGGAGAGCCCGGGGTGGGCAAGACAGCCATCGTCGAGGGGCTGGCCCAGCGCATCGCGGACGGCGATGTGCCGAGTTTCCTTTCTGACAAACGCATCCTGGCGCTCGACCTTTCCCTGATCGTGGCCGGCACGAAGTATCGCGGCCAATTCGAAGAAAGGCTGAAAACCATCATGAAGGAGTTGATGGACAATCAAAACGCCATCATCTTCATCGACGAGTTGCACACGCTGGTGGGGGCGGGCTCGGCCGAGGGCTCGCTGGATGCGGCTAACATTTTGAAG
>CAYWQS010000026.1:0-60543 GCA_964460395.1 uncultured Solibacteraceae bacterium
CTTTCCGCGATCATCTGATCGCGGCCCCATTGAAGCTGAACTCCCTGTTGACGGACCCGATCTCCGTTCGCGGCCTTTCCGCGATCATCTGATCGCGGCCCCATTGAAGCGTATCCTCTTCGTGACAAAACTTAAGGAATTTTGTCTTTCCGCGATCATCTGATCGCGGCCCCATTGAAGCATGCCGTCCTGCCACGTCAGCGTCACGGTTGGCATGCTTTCCGCGATCATCTGATCGCGGCCCCATTGAAGCTCAACGCGACTGACATCAAGACGCAGATCCAGTCATCTTTCCGCGATCATCTGATCGCGGCCCCATTGAAGCGCGTGCAGGGCGTGTCGACTACTTCGGGTTGATCCTTTGTGCACGTGTGCGCATCAGATAATAGGAGAAGCGTTATAGGTTTCCAGACGCCACACAGGCGGCTGCCGCAGCATATGGTCGATTTTGAAGCTGAGAAGTATCAGAGCGTGGAGATTCCGAGGCCGGAGGGGTTGCCGGAGGGAGTGATTGTATCGCCGGATACGCGGCGCGGGCAGCGGATCCCGCCCGGTCAGTCGCGGACACGAAAATGGCCGGTGCTGGATGCCTCGGGGCCACCGGTCAAGGCGCCTGCGGCCTGGGAGATCGAGTTTTCGGGTTTGGTGCGGCGGCCGGGCCGTTTGAGCGAAGCCGAGTTTGCCGCCTTGCCGCGTGTGCGCGTTTTCAGCGACTTCCATTGCGTCACCCGCTGGAGCCGGTTAGGCAATCTCTGGGCGGGCGTGTCGACGCGGACCCTGGTAGAGTGGGCCGGCGGCCTGGACGCACGCGCCCGTTTCGTCCTGGCCCACGCGCACGACCACGGGTGGACCACCAATATTCCGATGGAGATGTTCCTTGCCGAAGATGCACTAGTGGCCACCCACCACGACGGGCAGCCGTTGAGCGCCGAGCACGGCGGACCGGTCCGGCTGATCATCCCGCGATTGTATGCCTGGAAATCGGCCAAGTGGCTGGCCGGTTGTGAGTTTATGGAACACGACCGCGCCGGCTTTTGGGAGCGCAACGGGTATCACATGAACGGGGATCCATGGCGGGAGGAGCGTTTCGGTGGCTACTGAAGCACAGCGGCGGGCCCGGCCGACGCGGCGGCTTTGGCTGGGCGGTGTGGGACTGGGCGCAGCGGGCGTAGGCGCCGGATTGCTTTACCGGGCTGCTCCGTCCTTTTGGCAGCAGTATGCACGCGAATTGGGTCAGCCGGTGGACCCCGCGCCGCGCAAGCCGAAGCCTGCAGGTTGGCCGCAGCAAGGCTTGCACGCCGCCTGGCTGGGCCACGCCACGGTTTTGCTCAGCCTGGACGGGTTCCACATCCTCACCGACCCCGTGTTCAGTATGCGCGTGGGCATTAACTTCGGGCCGCTCACCATCGGATTGAAGCGGATTGTCGAGCCGGCGCTGGCCGTGCAGGAGTTGCCACGCATCGACCTGGTGCTGCTGTCGCACGCGCACATGGACCATTTCGACATTCCCTCGCTGCGGGCGCTGGAGGCGCGGCGGCCTGAAGTCGTGACTGCCCGGGCAACCACGGATCTGCTTCGTGTGGACCGGTATGCCCAGGTGCACGCGATCGGCTGGGGGGAAACCGTGCGCGTCGGCCCGGCTGCCATCACCGGGCTGCGGGTCCGCCACTGGGGCGCGCGCATGCGCACCGACACGTGGCGAGGGTATAACGGGTACCTGATTCAGGTAGGGCGGCACCGTGTGGTATTCGCCGGAGATACCGCCATCACTGACGATTTTCGTGCCGTGCGCGGCGCTGATCTTGCGCTGATGCCGATCGGCGCCTACAACCCCTGGATCCGCAACCATTGTTCGCCGGAACAGGCCTGGCACATGGTGAACGATGCCCGCGCCGAGCACATTCTGCCGCTGCACCACAGGACGTTCCACCTCAGCAAGGAACCGCTGGACGAGCCCGTGGAACGGCTGCTGGCAGCCGCGGGCTCGCAGAGCTGGCGCGTCCCGGCTCACACGATCGGGGCGGAGATCTCACTGTAGGTGGCTGCGGACTTCCGGTAACAATTGCCGCCCGATTCCGGAAAACTTTTCGATCTATCAAACTCTCATGATGCCGCCCCTTTTTCTACGGAGCGGCTGGTTTTCAAACCGCCGTTACCAGAAAGGAAAACACCATGAGTAGACTGACGGCATCTCTTGCCCTTTCCCTGTTTCTGACCTTGCCAGGAGGACTGCTGGCCGATGACACCATCTGCAACGGCACTGTGACCGGGTCGCACGACAACGTCATTGTGCCGGAGGGTGCGGTGTGCACACTGACCGACGCATTCCTGAACGGCAACGTGAAGGTCCTGCGCAACGGGGGCATCACCATCTCCGGCCGGACCTTCATTAACGGCAACGTTCAGAGCGAAGACGGCGGCGCGTATGTGCGCATTGCCGGTCCCAGCGTGACAGTTGGCGGCAACCTGCAGATCAAATATGCCTACCAGGCCAGCACCGTGCAATCAGGCACGCAGATCAGGGGCAATCTTCAGTACGTGGAGAACTCCGGGTTTCTGGCTGTGGATGGCGTCTTCATCCGCGGCGATCTCCAATTGTTCAAGAATACTGGAGGCGCCTCGCTGACTAACAACACAATCCGGCAGAACATGCAGTGCAAAGAGAATGTGCCGGCGCCCCTGGGCGGCGGCAACCGGGCGGGTGACAAAGAGGACCAGTGCAGGAGGCTCTAGCCGCTTGCGTGGTTCGCCCGGCATGAACGGGCTAACCGGCGGCGGCTGTGCCGCCGCCGGGCCTTAATGACGCAATTTTTCCTTGCCCCCAAAGAAGAACCCGTACTCGAGTACCAGTCCATTCTTGCCGTTGCGAGGGTCGTTGGCGAACTTGTATCCCACCACAATGATCTGGTTGGGAGTGGGATGGTACAGCACTCCGGGAATGGCGAAGCCCAGGTCGTGCGTCCCCGTAAACCATTCCGTGAGCAGTATTACTTTCTTGCTCAATGGGTGTTCTATGCCGCCCAGAAAGTTCCCGGTGTTGCGTTTGAAAAGCTGTCTGGTGCCAAACCATCCGCCCATCGTCAAGCGGGTCTTCGCCTTCGGCAGGCGGAAGCTGTAGTGGCTGTAGGTGAAGTTGCCGACTCCCATGCCGCGATAATTCACGAGCCCCATCGAGCCGACTGTGAGCTTCTTCTCGCTCGCGTCCCGGCCTAAGGGGATGGCCGACTTGAAGCCGAACCCGACGTTTTGGTTGGCTACGGCGGGTGTCCCGGCGTTGTACCACGTCACGGCCAATTCGGTGTTCTTGCCAGTTCCGTAGGTAAAGAAGTTCGTGCCGTACCAGAAGCTTCCGGGATTCCTGAGCCGCCACTGGGTCTCGTGCATGACAAACATTTGGCCTTTCGGCGTAATGTCGGCCGAAGGCATGTTGATGATGGCCTGCTGAGCAAGACTTCCTGACGCAGCCAGGCAGAAAATGAAGGCACACCTGCCAATAGGTAAGGACAAGAGGGTGGATCTCCGGGACCAGACTGGGGAAGAGCGCAAAGCGCAAAGCCGACAACCGGCTACAACCCGAGAGATGCAAGCGCAAAGCGAAAAGTTACCAAAAAGTCAAATATGCAGACTCCTGCATATAAGACCCGCTATCGCCCGCTGGCGGCGGTGGGCTGGGAGCAGACCGGTTCATCCATTCCGATCGGCATGCCTGGAGGCTCGGCGGGGGCTGCAGGCGGTAGAGCCGGGGGCCGGGAGTCCTTGGAGAAAAGATCCACCTGGCGCCGCATCCAGCCATAGTGGTTCCTGGTGGCTTCATCCGCTGAGGGAGGGGGCGAGTAGCCGCGCAGAGCAGCCAGTTTGTCGAATGCCGCGGCCTGCACTTCGCTGGAGGCGCGAGCGTCATGGACGAGGCTCAACCATTGCCGCAGGAAAGCGGTATCGACTGCGCGCTGGTAGGGAGCAGCGGGTCCGGCAACCCGGGCGGCACGCCAGGTGGCCGCGAGGATGCGATCCAGCACTCTAGGCAAAGATGGCTGACTGGATTCGCGCGCGAAATGGACTGCGATGCGGTTCAGCCGCTCCGGATGCAGCACCAGACGGGCCACCATCGCGGCCAGAGTCTCGGCGGCGGCAAGCGGGTCCAGCGTCAGGCCGGTGCGCCCGCGAAGGAGTTCGCGGGAGCGTTCCATGCCGGCGGGCCGCGGGGGGATGAGGGACAGCAGTTTTTCCGGCAAGCGGACGGCATCCGGGCGGACTGTGGCCAGGACGGCATCGAGCGCGCGCCACTGCTCGGCGGCCGGGATGAATGCGGTGGGCGTTTGGCCGTCACCGCGCAGGGCATAGCGGTATCTCAGTCCCCCCAGAGCCTTCACGGCGGCTTCCAACTGGTAGCGATGCCCGAAGTAGAGCGGCACCAGGGCATCTTCCAGCAACGCCAGGGGCGCGCCGGGCGGGATGTTGTGCTCACCGAATCGGGCCAAGGCGGCGGCGCGCACTTGCATCATGCGTTCCAGTTCGGTCACGGCATCGGCCCCGTTATCCCAGAGGTGCGTTTGGGGTTCGGCGCTGGACTCGGGGCGGCCGTCCTGGTCGGAGAGGTAGACCAGATTGCGGCTCGCCGCCTCCTCCAGTATTCGGTTCAACGCCTCGCGCTCATCGACGCCGGGTGCAAACTGCGAGTAGCCGTAGGCGATGGATACCTTGTCCCACGCTCCGATGCCGGTGGGGTAGGCGTTGCGGAGGCTGGGCGCGCCATCGGGACCAAGCGTGATCTTAGGGTGCGGGTAGTCCATCACACTGGCATCCGCCAGGGCGCTGGCAATGTAGTTATGCCCCAAGCCCAGGGTGTGGCCCACCTCGTGGGCGGAGAGCTGCCGCAGGCGCTGCAGGGGCATCTCCATCATCTCTGGATTTGCCTCGCCAGCATAAGGTGCGAGGAAGGCTGCCGCGATCAGGTAGTCCTGGCGGACGCGCAAGGAACCGAGCGTGACGTGGCCCTTAAGGATCTCCCCAGTGCGCGGGTCGACGACGCTGGCTCCGTAAGACCAGCCCCGGGTCGAGCGGTGCACCCACTGGATAACGTTGTAGCGGACATCCATGGGGTCGGCATCCTCGGGCAGCATTTCCACGCGAAAGGCGTTGCGGAAGCCCGCGGCCTCGAAGGCTTCGTTCCACCAGCGGGCGCCGTCCAGGAGCGCTGATCGCACGGGTTCGGGCGCCCCGGGATCAAGGTAGTAGACGATGGGCCGCACCGGTTCACTGACGGCGGCAGGATCTCTTTTCTCCAGGCGGTGCCGCCGGATCAGCCGCTGCTGGAGGGGCTGATCGATGGGTGTGGCGTAGTCGGCGAACGTGAGTGGGAAATAGCCGGCGCGGGGATCGTAGGCCCGAGGGCGGAATCCGGGGGGCGGGAGTTGGACGAAGCTGTGGTGCTGGCGGACGGTGAACGCGTCAGCACTGGGAGAGACGCTGTCCAGCCATTCACCGGCGGGGCCTCCAGTAAAGGTGATCGTCACCTCGACTTCGGTGTTCTTTGGGAAGTTCCTGGTCCGCGGAAGGTAGAAAGCCGAACGCGTGCTGTCCACGCGGAACTCACCCTGGCGGGCCCGGCGCAGGCGTTCGGTGACGCCGTGCGCGTCCCGCAGGAAGAAAGTGGTGGCGTCCACCAGCACGCGCTCACCGGTTTCGGCCGCCACTTCGAAACCCCATTCCACGGATTCGGCGAACGAGTCCCGGACAGCGCGGCGTTCCGCTTCGTTGGGAGAATTCGCACGGAATGAAGTATTGGTTTGCACCAGCAGGACGCGGGGACCGGAGCGCTCGAACCGGACCAGGCGCGTGCGTCCCAATTGGCCGCGGTCCAGCCCGATGTCGTTCGAGCCGATGCCCGCGGGCAGCGAACTGACGTAGAGGAATTCCTGACCGAAGCGCGGGATTTCGAGCCACATCTTGCCTTGCGCAGGGTCCCAGTACAGCGGGAAATAACCATCCAGGCGGCCGAGGCTGGCAGTTTTTTCGGCGATGGGCGGCGCCGCAGTGAGACAGAGGCAGAACGGGAGCGCGAACCAGGGAATCCGCATAATTTCTCCAGCGTACACTGGTGACATGCGAACGATTGGCCTGGCGATGCTAGGGTTGTCATTCGCCAGCTTTGCGCAGCAGCCTTGCGGGCCCACGCCGGTCTGGACCCCTTGCGACATCGTGCTGGAGCTGGGCGAGACGTCGGCGCAGAAGCACCCGCAACCTTACGTCTCGGTGGATTTGTGGGCAGAAGTGCGCAGCCCGGATTTCCGGACTTATCGTATGCCTGCATTTTGGGACGGAGGAAGGCGGATGGTGATTCGCTTTACGCCCACCGATCCGGGGCCGTGGACCTTCCGGTTGAGCGGCAACCTCCCCGAGTTCGACCAGAAATCCGGCAGCATCACCGCTACAGAATCGGCAGAATTGGGCTTCATACGGCCGGCCAACGTGCACCACTGGATCCACCCGGCCGCCATTAAACCGCACCTGTATATGGGCGACACCAGCTATCGTTTCGCCTATCTGCCCGGGCCCGTGTTCGAACAGTACCTCGAGGCCCGAGCCAGACAGAAATTCACGCACATCCGAGGCTTGGTGGCGTCAGAGTGGGACGGCCGGAGCGCATACCGGAGCGCGGATGAGCCCGATACCGATTTCTTCCGGGAGCTTGACCGGCGCGTCCTGGCGATGAACCGGAAGGGCATTATTGCGGACCTGATTCTGGCCGGAGACGAAAACGCGCTGATCAAACAGTTTCCCGAACCCGCACAGCGCGAGCGCTACTTGAAATACGTGGTCGCCCGCTACGCGGCCATGAATGTCACATGGCAACTGGTGCAGGAGTTTGAGGAGTACACCAACGGTAAAGCGCTGCTGCGGGAGGTGGGCAATCGCGTGAAGGCTCTTGACCCATACAACCATCCGCGCACGGCGCACACCGTCGCGACATCCTCACCGTTGGCCGGCGACGGCTGGATGGATCACCTGCTTTACCAATCTTCGGTGGACGAGTTGGGCGCCATTGAGCACCAGATGTTCCCTGCCCCGCAAGTAAACGCCGAGTTTGGTTACGAAGATTCGGGGGCGGGCCGCACGCACCCACACCACGTCGACTTCCAAACCTTCCGCCGGAGACTGTGGAATGCCACAATGAACGGGCAGTATCCGGTTTTCGGCAACACCGGCAGCTATGGCGGGCGGAAGATCCCGGTGGACCCCAAGTATTTCGACTCGCCCGGCACACGCGCCATGACCGTGTGGTTCGAGTTCATGAGCCGGACGCGCTATTGGGAGCTTGAGCCTTATTTCGATGTTGAAAACTGCCGCGCGGTGGCTCTGCCCGGCGTCGAGTACATCGCCTATATCGACAAACCGGCAGGCAGCGTGGAACTGACCGTGGAAAAGCACAGCTATCAGGTCTACTGGATGAACCCGGCCACCGGCGAAACCATCAAGGAGAAGAAGGATTGGAAAGGCGATGTCTTCACTGCCGCGCCGCCGGGCAACGAGCACGACTGGGTGCTACACCTTTCGCGCGACGGCCGCAAGGAAGGCATGCTGCGCAGCTACAAGTTCGAATCGCGCCGCAATCTGATGCAGGAGATCGAAGCCGATCCGCGCCTCATTCCCTATGAACTGGTAAGCCCTGCGATTACCGATCCGTGGAGCGTGGGTGCTGAGACGGCCTTTGAGATCAAGCTGAAGAAACAGACGCCCGGTACGCGCCGCATGATGTATCTGCTGATGGGCGAAGTGGTGCGCGACGGCCAGGGTCCGCGCATGCTCGGGCACGGGGCACGCGGCACACTCCGCATTCCGCCTGCGGTGCTGACGCAGGAATCAGGTGTGATGAACCTGCGCGTGCTCGGTCTCAACGCGCCGGGCAAGCTTTATTCGCTCGACTTGGTGGTGCCGGTGCGGAAGAAGGCGCCCTGATGCGTAGCCGCATTGTTGCGCTCGACACATCCGGGGAATACGGCAGTCTTGCGCTGCTCGAGGACGGTCAAACCGTGGAGGAAGCGCCGCTGCATTCGCCTGATGGCTTCGGGCATGTTCTGTTTCCCCAATTGCACCGGCTGATGCAGCGCCACGGGTGGCGGCACGAATCCGTTACAGGCTATGTGGCGGGCGCCGGACCCGGATCGTTTACCGGAGTCAGGGTGGGTCTGGCCGCGGTGAAGGGTCTGGCCGAGGCCGCCGGCGCTAAGGCAGCCGCGATTTCCAACCTCCGCGCGGTGGCCAGCTTTGGCAAGGAAGCGGTACGCGCACCCTTTTACGATGCGCGCCGCGGGGAAATTTACGGCGGGCTTTTCGACGATGGCTTGGCAGAACTGGCGGAGGAGGCGGTGATCGCACTGCCAGCCTGGCTGGCTTCCCTGCCCCCCGACGCGGAATTGATCACGCCGCAGGTGGAGATCTTCGCGCCTGCACTGGCAGGACGGTCATTGCACGCCGCGCCACGCGCGCTGGCCGCCGCCCTTGGCCGCCTGGGCGCTGGAGAACTCCGCGACCCCGGCGAACTCGACGCCAATTATGTCCGGCGGTCGGACGCGGAGTTGCACTGGCGCGAAGGGTAGCGAGTTGCCTCGTCCTCCTTTACCGCGCCGGCTTCCAGCCGGGCAGCGACACGGTGGTGCGGTAGTTCGACTCGTTGTACTCCGGGCTCCGGCGGGGCGTGTAGATGCGCAGGCCCTCGAAGGGACGGTCCTGGGTATAGATCCACACTTCCTGCGTGTCCCACACCACGATTTCGTCCCGCTCGTCACCTGTCAGGTTCAAGACCGCATAGGCGAGGTTCGGATGGCCGTCATCGGGCAGCAGTACCACGCGCTGGAACAGGCCGTCGATCAGCCCGCCTTCGGTGGGGTGTGGAGAAAGCATGGCGAATTCCTGCCCGTCGCCGCGCCAGTTCACGGGCAGCAGCGGACTGCCGGAGTGAATCGGCTCATCCTGGCCGAGCAGATTCCCGTCCGCGTCGAACAGACTGATGATGCCCGGATTGCGCCAGAAGTTGATGGTCATGAGTTGCAGGCCGGGCACGTCCATGCGGTATTTGCCAATGCTTGGGCTCTGCGCATGACCAATGTGCAGGTGTTTCAATAAGCGGCCCCGGATATCCCAGAGCAGGAATCCTTCGTCGGAGCCGCAGGAGTAGACGCGGGGTTCGGCCTTGGGATCTGCAGTGAGGTTGCCGATGAAAATCCCATCGGCATGGTCCTTATACTCGGAATCGTGCGACCACAGGCGGCGGCCCTCAGGGCTCCAGAGCGTGTAGCCCAGGGCGAATTCCTCGCGTCCATCTCCGTCAATATCGAGTGGATAGGGATAGTGTCCGGTTTGTCCTTCTCCGCGCCACAACAGCTTCAGTTGACGATCATAAATCCAGGAGTGACGGTACCGGTCCTTCACCAGGATTTCTGACGGCTCCTGGCGGCCGGACAGGTTGAGAAACGCAATGGAGTCACCGGGGTTGACTTCGTAGGGCCGCTCCTGGAGCGAGGGGTCCATGGCGGGCATCGAGACGGATCGTTTCGTTTCGCCTGTGCGGCCATCCAACACTTGAAGTTGGAAATCGCGCACCAGCACCACCTCGGCCTTTCCGTCCCCGTCGAGGTCGTGGATCTGGAAGGGCGTGTCGTTGGTCAGCAGGCCGTTGCGGGGATCGGGTTTGCCCTTCTGCCAGAGAATGCGCCCGTCCAGGGTCACGGCGGTGAGACATGAGATTTGGTCAAAGGCGTCCCCGCGAACGCGCGGGATGTTCTGCGCCAGCAGCATGTCAATCTGGCCCTCCCCATCGAGATCGCCAAAGCGGACGTTGCGTCCCACGCCGAAACCCGGGGTGGCGAATTTCTTCCAAAGCTTGGGACGTGGATTGGCGGCGCGGAGAGTCTCTAATTGTGTTTCGCGGAGGCGGATGGCCGCACGGATGTCTTTGACCACTCCGTCCGGCGCCGTTACCCTCACCTGCCGGAAGCGGGCGGGCACGGTGGCTGTAAGGCCAATCTTTCCCGCCAGCGATTCGTTGTCGCTGGCTTCGATTACCAGTTTGCCGTCGATGAAGGCGCGCATCCGCGGCCCGTCGTTCTCCACCCGCAGTTTGTAATAGCGGGCCGTGGTGTATTCGAAAGGAACCGCGCCCAATTCGCGCCAGTTTCCCTGCCGCAAAGTCTGATCGATCGGCAGGCGCAACCGCAGGACGGCCTCCTTTCCGTTGCGCAAGGCAAAGGCGTAGAAATGGCGGTTCGTGCGGTAGCGGAAGACGAGGCCAGCCTGATCCTGAAAACTGAGGGGACGCACTTCGGCTTCCACTGTGTAGGAATGCCAAGCGGGATCGCCGGTGATGAAGAGCGGTTGCCACCATCCGGGCCGGTCGTTGACGGTCACCAGGTGCTGCTCCAGGTAAGCCTGACCGTCTTCGTCGCTCACCAGCCAGCCATCGTGATGAATGATGGCATTGGCCCACGGCGAAGTTGGTACTCCGCGGTGCGGCAGGTAGTGATACTCCTGAATGGCCGCATTCAACTGCCCGACCGGCTGTGACAGGAGCCCGGCGGGATAGCGGGAAAAGTCCTCATTGAAGAGGTCGGCGGCGGCGAGGGCCGCGGGGAGAGAAAGGACGCAGAGGATTCGCTTCATCGGCCGGCCATGATTCTAACGTATCCGCTCCTCATGGACTCGGATAAGGCATCCATCAATACAGACGGCGCCGAAGAGTCTCTAACTCGAGCGCGTCGGAAGGAGACAAGCGGCAAACCGGCGGGGCCTGGCTTGCCAGGAGAGCTTCTTTCTTCTCTCCTGTTGCGGCCAGGAGTGCGATCAGGTTTAGCCTGGCACCGGCTAAACAGGGATCTAACCTTAGGGCTGATCGGTAGTCGGCTACAGCATCCCGGGAGAGGCCCAATGCTGCGTGGGCCAAACCCATGTTGTTCCAGATGACTGCCGTCTCGCCAGCCGACGCGATCGCCTGCCGGTAATGCCTGATTGCCTCGGCCGGCTGCCGGTTCAGCAGCCGGATCATCCCCAGGTGGCTGTGTGCGTCAGCATTCTTGGGATCAATGGCCAGAGCTTTCTGGAGGAGTTCCACACTGCGGTCCGGTTGCCTTGCGGAAACAGCCCGCGCCAGGTGAACGTACGGGCGCGCTTTCCTCGGTGACTTGGCGGTCGCATCGGTCCACAGGGACTCCTCGTCCTTCCAAGTCCGGTTTCTGGCGATGGTCACCCACAGCAGTACCGGCAGCACGACGGCGGCGCTCATCCAGAAGATAGGCCGGGAGAACTTCCCCCAGAGCCAGCCTAATCCCACCACGAAGCACGTGAGGGGAAAGTAAGTCCTGTGTTCAAACATCACATCGGCGACTGGAACCAAGCTGGAACTGGGCGCCAGCAATACAAAAAAGCCCAGCAGCCAAACGGCAGGCCCCCGCCTCCCATGCAAAGTTTGCCTCGAGAATACGAGAACCACCACCACCAGGGCCAACGCCGCGGGCAGTGTAGTCCAAGGAGTCGTCAGGCTCTGCGACAGTTCTACATCGTGGTCCAGATTGAGGCCGGCAGGCCAGAAAAACAGAGCAATATAGGTCCAGACGACTCTTGTCTGAGTCAGCAGGTAGGTAATAGCTGTCATTCCCTCCATGCCATAACCCATGTTGGGATCCGGGGTGACGCTGAGCGCATACCAAATTCTTGCGGCGGCGACACTGCTCAAGCAGAACATCGCTGCGAAGTATCCCCATCGGATGGGGCGTTCTTTACGCAGCATGAGGGCATGCAGAAGGAGCCAGACTGGCAGAGCAATGGTTTCCTCTTTCGCCAGGAGGGATAGACCGAAAGCAACCGCGCTCGGCAGCCACTTTCCGTGAAAGTACAACAACACCGTCAGAAGGGCGAAAAACGTGGCCAGGAGGGTAGCCCTTTGGAAGACGTAGTTTACTGCTTCGCTGTGAATGGGGTGAACCGCGAATATCGCTGCGGCCCCGAAAGCGGCCGCAGGAGGCAATGCACAACGGGCAACGAAGAGCAGCAGTGCAGAATTTCCGGTATGCAGAGCCACATTGGCCGCGTGATAGGGCCAGGGATCAGTCTCTGAGATTGAAAAATTCCAGCGAAACGTGAGGTATGTCAGTGGACGTGTTTGTTCAAGCCGAAAGACCCGCCCGACAGGTCCGGCGCCTCGGATCTGCTCATCCTCAAGCATCACCCAGTCATCCAGGTGAAATCCTCCCGGCAACGAATTGCAATAGGCGGCGAGGGCTAGTACGGCGGCGGCGGCCGC
Organism: uncultured Solibacteraceae bacterium; assembly: GCA_964460395.1. Taxonomy (GTDB): domain Bacteria; phylum Acidobacteriota; class Terriglobia; order Bryobacterales; family Bryobacteraceae; genus CAYWQS01. The sequence continues at coordinate 12,293 of CAYWQS010000026.1, forward strand.
GTGAAGCCACGGCGAGGTGAATTCCAGCCGCCATTGGAAGAATCGCGCGATATCCAGGTGCGCGCTGGCCGCGGCATTCGCGCCGGTTTTGCGGGCATAGGCATTTACCCGGCGCACGAAAGTTCCTCTCTTTCTTATTCCACCCGCAGACGGCGGCGGCTGAGCGTGGGCGGAGAGCCGTTGCGCAGGGCCGCGGCTTTCAACACGTATTGTCCCGCCTCGCGCGGCGCTTCGAGGGGCAGTTCGTAAGTGTGGGCGCCGAGCGGCGGCAGATCAAAGTCCAGGCGCGCGGAGGCCCGTGCCTGGCCGTCGCGGTCGAACGTCAGCGACAATGTGCCCTTCGCCGGCTTGTCCTCATCATTCACCATCATGATGGCGTAGCGCCGCCGCACGCCCTGCTTCACGACAGGCTGCCAGAAGTTAATGTAAACGCCGAGCGGCTTGAATGCTTCGCCCATCCACTCTTCAAAGTTCGGATCCAAGGTCAGCGTGGCCACGTCGCGCCAATGATCGGAGGTCTTCACTCCCGGATAGCTGCAGGTCAACCAGGTGAAGTGCAGCACCCCGGCGAAATTGCGGTGCGCCCGCCAGAACTCAGTGAGCCCCGCCAGCAGGTATGCGTATTCTTTGAGCCGCGCCGGACCATCGGCGCCCGGCAGGATCTTGTCCCACACGTTTTGCGTGAGCAGCGTGGGCGAACCGTCGCGGTTTAACCATAACCAGCCGTATTCATTCACGAAGGTTGCGTGTGCGGAGGGATGGCCGGCATTCGTAGTCTTGGCCCCGGTCATCTGTTCAAGTTCAGTCATCGAGAACTCGCGCCCGCTGTAAATACGACTGAAAAGATAAGGGTGGTCTTCCACCGGATCGTCGGGGGCGGTAGGCGTCGAGTAACCGTTATCCCAGGGGCGATTGGACAGATCGAGTTGGCGCACTTTCGGCACCACGACATCGCGGAGCAGTTCGGAATCAGTTTCATTGGACGCGTCCCAGATGGCGACGCTCGGATGGTTCCAACTGTCGCGCATCCAGTCGGAGTACTGCTTGACCAGCTCCTGCTCGGAATAGGGCGGAAAATTCCCCCGGCCGTTCCAGATGAAGAACTCGTGCTGTAATAACAGGCCCGTCTCGTCCGCAATATCCAGCCACATCTGTGGCACGGGGCCGATGCAAAGGCGGAAAGAGTTCCAGTTCATCTTCTTCGGCAACTCGGTCAGCAAGCGGCGCACCCATTTTTCGTCCCACGGCCGGTTCTTGCATTCGGGATCTTCGAAAAACCGGTGCAGCGTAATGTTGGAGCCGCGCAGGAAGTAGATTTTACCGTTCAGCATCGCTCGCTTCGTGGGCGTGTCAAAACGAAACTCTCGCATGCCAAAGCGCGCAGTAAGGGAATCTCCAGCCGTTTCGGCCCGCACTTCATAAAGGTGAGGCGCCTCTGGCGTCCAGAGCTTGGCGTTTGGGAGGCGCAGAACCGCCCGCACAGCTTTTCGCTCGTTGGGCTGCAGCGAGACGCGGACACGTTGACGGGTCACCGGGCGCCCTTTCCACTCCCATCCGGACAATTCCAGCCAAGTGGAAACCGCGCGGCTGTCGCGGTTCACCACGATCACTTCCACGAGCGCCTCGCTGGCTACGATGCGGGGTGCAACTTGAATCGACTCAATCCCCGGGTTGTCTATCAGATGGAGGCTAATGCTGTCGTAGATGCCTGGAGTCCACTTGTATTTTTCAAAATCCGTGCCTGCAGGCGCCCAGTCGGGCAGGACATTCGGATGCGCCCCGATGCGCACCAACAATTCGTTTTCGCCCGATCGCACGAGGCTGGAGACATCGAAGTAACCGGCACTGAAACAGCCCAGGTACTCACCCGCCGGCTGCCCGTTCACCCAGACGGACGAGCCCCACTGGGCCTTGTTGATCTGGAGAATCGCGTGGCTGCGGACGGCAGGCAATGAAAACGTGCGCCGGTACCAGAGGTAATTCCGCTGCTGGCGGGAAACGCCGGCCGTGCGCACAGCCGCTTCGGGTGGCAGTTTCTTCTCCCGGATTGAGGCGGCGATGAACTCGCGGCTGTCAAATCTGTCGATGTCCACCAGCGGTGGCGTGGCCATATTGGCCAACCCCGGCACCGCCACTCGGTGCGGAAAAGCTCCTGGCAAAGGGGAGGCCGTCACGCTGTCGGCCAGTTGCCAATCGCCATCCAGAACGACCGTAGTGCGCCCGGCCGCGGCCGTCACCGCGCAGACCAACAGGGCCAGAGTAGCTGCTTTCAGACCTGCGTATCTCATTGCAGCCGCATCCTATCATGGGGATTTGATCTACGACGCGATTGTATTAGGAGCGGGCGCCGCCGGTTTGTTTTGCGCAGCCCGGGCGGGCCAACGCGGCCGCCGCGTTCTGTTGTTAGAACATCAAGACCGGCCAGGAAAGAAGATTCTCATCTCCGGCGGCGGCCGCTGCAATTTCACCAACCGGATAGTGAAACCCGAGAACTTTCTATCCTGCAATCCCCATTTCGCGAAATCCGCGCTGGCGCGGTACACACCACGTGATTTCCTCGCCCTGGTGGAACGGCATGGCATCCACTATCGCGAAAAAACCCTGGGGCAGCTTTTCTGTGACGATTCCTCGCGGCAGATTCTGGACCTGCTGCTAGATGAATGCGCTGCTGGCCACGTGGACATTCGCCTAAATCAAAAAATAACCGCCGTAAGGCGATCCACCCGTTTTCACGTCACCTCCGGGACAGCGGAATACGAGAGTACGGCGATCGTGGTCGCCACTGGCGGTTTGTCCATTCCGAAACTGGGCGCCACCGATTTCGGTTATCGCCTCGCCCGGCAGTTTGCAATTCCGGTGCTCGAGCCTTACCCGGCGCTGGTTCCCCTCACGTTGTCCCCTGCTGACCGGAATGTCTGGTGTCCACTGGCCGGCGTCTCCGTCGAGGTGGAGGCGCGTTTCGCCAGCGCCCGGTTCCGCGAGAAGATGCTCTTTACGCACAGGGGACTGAGCGGCCCCGCCGTGCTCCAGATTTCGTCGTACTGGAAGCCCGGCAAGCCGCTGCAATTCGATCTGCTGCCTGGACGCGACCTTACGCAGCTAGACCCGAGTGCACTGCGCCGGGCGATCCTGGAGAGTCTGCCGGACCGTTTCGCGCGCCTCTGGCTGGAGCAGAATGGCCTGACCCAGACGGTGCTGTCGCCTCGCCGCGCCAACGCACTGGTCCACCGGTGGACCCTTACGCCGATTGAAACGGAAGGGTTTGAGAAGGCGGAAGTCACTGGGGGCGGCGTGGACACCAAAGCCCTGTCCTCCCAAACGCTGGAAGCCCGCAACGTGCCCGGCCTGTTTTTCGTCGGAGAAGTAGTAGACGTCACCGGTTGGCTGGGCGGCTACAATTTTCAATGGGCGTGGGCGTCGGCCAATGCGGCCGCGCAAGCGCTCTAAAGGAGGCCCGAGGCGATGCGACATTCGTTTCTTTGCGTGTTCGCGGCGCTCAGTCTGCTGGCAGCGGACAAACCCCAACCTCCCGTTGAGGGGCAGGCCCAGGATCCCAAGGTTGCCTTGGAGGCCAAGATCTACTCCGATCCCGCGCAGGTGAAGGCGCTGCTGGGGCACGATCCCGAAATGGGCCTCGTTCTGGTGGAAGTGAAGGTTCAGCCGAAGAACGGCGAGAAGATTGACATCCGCCGGGAAGACTTTCTACTGCGCAGCGACAAAGACGGCCAGAGTTCGCGCCCCATGGAGCCTACGCAAGTGGCGGGCAGTTCTATCCTGGTTGTGGGCACGGGTACCGCCACTCAAGGTCAAGTGATGTCGCAGAGGCGCCGTGTGCCCTTTGGTGTGCCCGGGATCCCCGGCACCCGGGGCGGGCCGCCACCTACGCTGCCGGGCCAGGACCCACCGATGGTAGGCTCCTCCACTGCCGACGCCACAACTGCCACCGCCACAATTACCGAAGACGAAAAGCTCAAGAAAGACAACCCGCTGCTGGATGTACTGAAGCAGAAGGTGTTGCCCGAGGGGGAAATCAGTGAGCCGGTAACGGGTTACCTTTACTTCCTGTTCGAGGGCAAACACAAGCCGAAGCACTGGGAACTGGTCTACCGTAAGGCCCCGCCTCGAGTGCACTTGCGATTTGCCGAACCGGGCAAGAAACCCTAAGGAGTACCCCCGACTTCATGACCGTTCATGACTTGGATACGCCCGCGCTATTGATCGACCTCGACATTATGGAGGCCAACCTGGCGCGGGCCGCCGATTATGCGCGTGAGCATCATTTACGTCTCCGTCCCCACACAAAGACCCACAAGATCCCCGCGCTCGCCCGCCAACAGCTTGCGTTGGGCGCCGCTGGCCTGAGCGTCGCCAAGACCACCGAGGGAGAAGTGATGCTGGCCTCAGGCACCCCGGATTTGCTGGTGGCTTACCCGGTGGTGGGTGGCCCCAAAGTCGCTCGCTTACTGCAGTTGGCTCGCCATGCAGAGGCCACCGTGGCATTGGACAGCCTGGAAGCAGCCAAGCCCATCGCAGAGGCTGCCGCGTCCGCCGGTCTTGAGATCGGCGTGTTGGCTGAAGTGGACGTCGGGCTGGGACGAGTCGGCGTACCGCCCGGCCCCGCGCTCATTGAACTGATCCGCGGCATCCAAATGCTGCGCGGGCTTTGCTGGCGCGGTGTTGCCTTTTATCCCGGGCATATCAAGAGTGTGGCCGGGAATGAGGAGGCTCTTGCCGCCTTGCGCACGACGCTTAGCCTGATGCTGGACGACCTGCAGCGGGCTGGCCTCGAACCAGAAATCGTCAGCGGCGGCTCTACGCCTTTGCTCTACGAATCCCACTCCCTGCCTGGTTTGAACGAGATCCGCCCAGGCACGTACATCTTCAACGACCGTAACTGCCTCTACGGCGGCTACTGCCGTGCCGAAGATTGCGCCGCGACGATTCTGGCGACGGTGGTCAGCGTTCAACAGAACCGCATGATTCTCGATTGCGGCTCAAAGACACTGAGTTCCGACAAACTCTCGACAGGAGAGGACGCCTACTTCGGCGAAGTGCTTGGCGCGGAAGGTGCGCACCTGCACAAGCTGAATGAAGAACACGGTTACGTGGATCTGTCAGCCTGCGAACGGCGATTTCATGTTGGAGAGCGCGTGCAGGTGCTGATGAACCACGTTTGCGTGTCGGTCAACTTGCAGGAGCAAATCTACGGGGTGCGCGGGGGTCTGGTGGAGCACGTCTGGCGAGTGGAAGGGCGCGGCAAACTGCAGTAAAACGGTTCGGGCCACGGAGGCTGATAGCCCCGTGGCCCATTTGTCTCTATTGAAGCGCTTACTTCGCCGCTTCAATGCTGGCGATGGTCAATTCTTCACCCTTCAATTCGCCGCCAATCTTCACTTTGGCGCCCAGATGAGCCTCACCGACCTTGTCGGGGTTGGCGATCTTGATCACCTTCCCGTCAACGACGAAGACGGGCTTCTGGCCACCTTTTACACAGCCCTTGACGCAGGCGATCGAGCCGGCGCTGCCGTCGGCATGCGCAGCACCGCACTTGGAATCAGAGATGTAGCCAGTCCACTCGCCCGCCAGCGCGGAAGCAGCCAGCAGGCACATCGACAGAGCAAGCTTTTTCATAAACCCTCCCAGGGGATATGCCTACAGGTTAGTAAAGTTTAAGAGAGGGCGCAAACCCCGTGTGTTGAGATGCACGGCCTCGCAGGGAACTACCGAATCCGTTCCAGGGCAGCCCAAAAGGAGGCGCGCATCGCATCGGCGTCAATTGCCGTGGCGACGCGGACCTCACGCTGCCCGTTCTCCGGCGGCACGCGCATCATACGGCTCTGTACTTGCTTTGGCTCCAGGAGCCACTGCACGCCGGCGAGATCCCACATGATCCAGCGCGCGGCGCCGGGTCCATGTTGATCCCATCGCCGCAGCAGGAACTCCGCCAGTCTGCCTTTTCCTCGCAATCGTGCGGCGGTGTCTGCGTAATCGAAGGTCAACGCCCGGGCCACGTTGGCCGGCATGACGAACAGTTCCAAGCCGGAGGCGTTCAAAACTTCGTTCAGGGCGTGAATATCGTTCAAGCAGTTGAATTCGTTCTTATTCCAGACACCGTCGCGCACCTCGGCGCCCAACCAGTAAAGACTCAACTTGCCTGCGATGGAGGGGTCCATCATCAGCGCACTGGCCACATTGGTGAGAGCACCCAGGGCCACAACAGTGAGCTTCTCGCCGGGTGGCGTTTTGCGTGCCTCCAGCATTAGGTGGTACGCCGCACCTGAATACGCGACGCGGTCGCGGCCCCACCAGTAGACGGGCACCAGAGAGCCACGCGGATGCGGAAGGTCGCTTTTGCCGAGCAGGCCCAGCAGCGCTTCATTCAGCAGTTGGCTCTGCTCCAGGGTGTTTCCATCCGCCAGCGGCGACTGCTTCCATTGCGCCGAAGAAAGGGCAACGGGCCGCAACTCTGGAGCGGTCAGGGCCCGTGTCAGCGCGTAGAGATCGTCGATTTCATTTGCCGTATCGGCATCCAACCAGACTCGCGTCTGAGCCGCAAGGGGCAGCGCGAGCAGGGCGAGGAACAGTGCGGTTCGCATGAGCGCTCTCATTGTATGCCGGATTCCAGCCGCGGATGCCTTCTCTTCGGTTGTCATAGCGGTAGGTCAAGCCAAGGCGCAGAGATAGCACGGCAGGCGCCACACCGCAGGTCCACAGCGTGCGGAAGAAACGAATCAGCACACGGTCCAGACGGTAAAACTGGGCATACAGCCAGTCCGCACCGGCCTGGAGTTCTTCCGTGGTCATCCTGGCGGGGCGCATCACCACGTGGCGGAAGTCGTAGTGGCTCCAATCGCGGTCCGTGATGCGGCCCGCGCGATCCATTTCTTCGAACAAACGCGTCCCCGGGAGGGGCGTAAGGATATTGACCTGCGCTACGTCGATAGCGTTGTGCTGCAGAAATGTTAGCCAGCGTTCGAACACACCCGGGCCATCCCCGTCCAACCCAACAATCATGCTGCCTACAACTCCGATGCCTGCTCGCCGCAGAGTCCGCAAGCGCTCCCGGTAGCGCGTGGTATTGTTGAATTCCTTCCCCATGCCCGCCAGGTCCTGTTGGTTGAGACTTTCCAGGCCCACAAACAGACCGCGGCAACCCGCCTCCCGCATGGCCAACAGCAGTCCGGCATCATCTGCCACTTCCAGAGAGGACTGCGCCACCCACCGCTTACCCAGCGGTTTCATGGCCCGGAACAGCTCCAGCGCCCGCTCGCGGTTGGCCACGATATTGTCATCCACAATCAGGAAATCGCGGGGAATCGTTCGTAGTTCTTCGATCACCTCAGCCACGGGGCGATAGCAGTAGCGTCCATGAAAGGCGGCGATCGAACAGTAGCGGCAACTGTGATTGCAGCCCCGGGCCGTCTGTACGGCATGGATGGTGGCGTAGTATTTGCCGGTGCACTCCAGCAAGTCGCGCCGCGGGATCGGGGCGGAGTAGGAACAGCCGCCTAGATCGGACCCCCGGTAGAACTTTCTTAGCTGCCCCGCCGCGAGGTCCTTCAAAACCTGTGGCCACGCGCCCTCGGCTGGCCCGACGACTACGGCGTCCAAATGCCGCGCCGTCTCCTCCGGCATCAGAGTCGGGTGGTATCCCCCGCCCACTACGGGGATACCACGACTCTGGAAGTGACGCGCGATTTCGTAGGCGCGCGGAGCCACTGCCGTCATGAAGCTGATTCCGACCAGTTCCACAGCCGCCTCAAGGTCAAGCGGCTCGACATTCTCGTCCACCAGCCTGACTTCGTGTTCGGGCGGAGTCCATGCCGCCACCATCGTCAGCGGCAAGACGCTGAATCTCAGCATGGCTCGCCGTGGAACATCAGGCCTTTCGGCTGTGACTCGGACCTTTTCGGCGGCGGGCAACACCAACAGGATTCTCATTGCCCTACCCTCCGTAGTTCCAAACCGATTGGGCGAAACGGGCCCGGATTCCTGAGGAACAGGGAGCCCGACAAACGGCCTTCGCGGAAGTCCATTGGGGCGGTAAACCGGTTGCCTGCCGAATAGCCGGGCACCTCGAATCGGGGGGACAGCCGGCCTATGACGATCCAGTCTGTGCGTAGTCTCAACCAGCGGCCGAGTCGCGTGCGATTTGGCTTTAATCGGGCTTCCAATAGCGCTGAACTTCCCAGAGTTCCAGTTACGGTGCCGTCGGGATGGATCCGCCAGACTGCGCGAATCTCCGGGCGGACCGCAACGCCTCCGCCGACGGTCAAAACAGCCTCCCATTGGCCGGCTAATCCCTCCCGGCTCACCGGCTCCTCGGCAAAGGCCGGGGGCATTCCGAATGCCTCATTCGCCAACAACGCCAGTACAACGGCCAGCACAAGGAAGGAGATCGTGCCCCACCGGCCCGCATGGACTGGGCGGGATCCTTTTGAGGCCCACCAACCGGTCAGCAGGTTCAGTCCTGCTATAGCCAACGGAACCCAAAGATAGGGTTGCTCCAAAAACCGGCGCTCCATCATCCCAAAGCACAGCCACCCACCGACCGACATCCATCCGCCCGTGCGCGGAAATTGCCAAGCCACCAGGAATCCGGCCGCCATCACGAACAAAGCGCCCAGCAAGGTGTTTTGCTTCCAGGTCATTTGCAGAAGAGGAGGGGGGCCTTCCCCGACCAAGAAAGCAAGAAACACGGCAACCACCAGCAAGCCCGCCAGGCGCGCTGTCCAACGCAGGAGTGTGAAAGCTGTCATAGCAGCTAAAGCATGCGCCAGGAGCGCTTGATTGTGGCTTCAGAAATCCTTCCGAATCCCTTCGTAAGTCCTTAAGGCCTTTTGAATCAATGCGAATCGGAAGTTAAACGCTGCCGGATGGCTTCCACGGCGGCTTCGCTGACCGCCCGTTGCGCTAATGCCAACTCCTGGTCCGGGTGGTCGTAGGTCTCTGCCCAGATCAGGCGGCCGGTGCGGACGTCAATCAGTTGCACAGTTGTGCGCAACCGCCCGTCCGTCCGCTGGACCACGCCCTCCACCAGAACGTCGATCCCCAAAAGGCGACCCATCATTGGCATGGGAATGTGGGCGCTACGGTAGCGGCCAACTGTCGCTGGCGAAACTACCTGAACACCCGGGGCCTTCGTCAGCGCCGCCACCAGCGCCTGGTTCAGTCCCTCGATAAAACCTACCCCATTCATCCCAGGACAGATGCATTCGAAGGGCACTACAGCAACGCCGGCCTGTCCCCTAGGAAGAAATGGCGAAGGCACATAGAACTCGAAATAGAGCAAACCAAGGGCCGCTGCTGCCGCGGCGGCCCACGCCCACCAGCGCCATCGCCTTCCTCGCAACCCTGCCGGACGCTCAACCGCCTCGCCCTCCACTACTTCCACAGGCGCCACAAACCGGTAGCCGCGCTTCGGAATTGTCTCAATAATGGGCGCCTCGTCGGAATCGTCGCCCAAAGCCTTGCGTACCAGAGAGATGTTGCGCGCCAAGCCGACATCCTCTACTACGGTGTCGGGCCAAACCAGCCGCATGAGTTCGGCTTTCTCCACCACCTGGCCATGCCGTTCCAGCAATGCTTGCAAAGTGTCCAATGCCTTCGGGGGCAGCGCAACCAAATCGCCCTCGCGAAACAGCAGGCGCTGCCGCGCGTCGAAACAAAAGTTTCCGAACCGGTATTTCATTCGCCACAGGCAATTCTACCCGCGTTGCCTGTGGCGAACGGTTTCGCTACCGGCGGACCCGCCGGGAGTACCCAATCAGCAAAAGCAGTGCCGCCCCCGCGCTTAACGTAAAGGCTGTGCCTGGTTCAGGCACCGGGGCCGGCTCGCCGTAAATGAAATCATCCATTTTCACAGCATCCGCAATCGTGCCGCTGGTAATTCGTACACGGGCCACCACCGGCGATTGGAACGACACGCCCACGAAGGAAAAGGTATTGTCCCCCGAGGCAGGAGGAGCAAAGTACTTGCCCAATAGCGCGCCGGTAGTATCGAAAAACTCCAAGGACGCGGCATCGGAGGTATCCACATCCAGGAAGATGACTCCAAAACCCGCCGTAGTAGCCGGTGTTACCTGATTGGCAGGCGAACGGAAGACCGTGTCGGTGACGAAGCTGGCCTCCGATTCGAAGATTTTCTGTGGGCTGAAGAACGAGAAGGGATCGCCAGCCGCAGGAACGGAAACCACGAACCCGGTACCGGGTGTGCTGAAAATAACGCCACGGGCCCGTCCCGGCGTGCTTCCGTTGAAGAAGTTGCCCGGAAAGGGATTCGGTGCGGATGCAGCAGGCGGTACGGCGTCCCAGTTGATTTCTCTCCGTCCGCCGTTGAACTCCACCGGCTGATTGGGATTCAGTACTCCGAGACTGGCACGAAAGGCATCCAAGGCCGGAAGGACAGAAGCCGTATCCGGCCCGGAGGCAGTAAACAAGGTTGCGCCCTGGACCAGCGGTAAGCTGGCCCACATGGCGAGGACAAGTACAATCAGTCGAGTCCACATGGGAAGCAGTATGAGAACCCGAGGCTCAAAAAGAACTCAATCCGGGCTAAAATTTACCTCAAAGTCCACTAAGGCCGCTGCGTCGAGCCCATCCTTATGCCAAATCCAGGAACTCGAGTCATTTACCAATTCGGACCTTTCGCACTGGATGGCCCCGAGCGCCGATTGTTCCGAAACGGGCGGCCAATCCCGTTGACACCTAAGGTCTTTGACCTTCTTTTGCTCCTGGTGGAGAATGCGGGGCACGTACTAACTAAAGACCAATTAATGAACCAGCTTTGGCCCGATACAGCAGTGGAGACAGCGAACTTAACCCAAAACATTTCGGTGCTTCGGCGGTTGCTGGACGAGAGCCGTAACCGTAAATTCATCGAAACAGTGGCACGTACTGGGTACCGTTTTGTTGCAGAGGTTACGACTCATGGCGAGTTGGCAGCTATGGCCGGGGAGGCGCCTCCAGAGACAAGATATACGAAATCCGGTGAAGTGAACCTCGCGTACCAAGTGGTGGGCGAAGGGCCTATCGACCTTGTATTCGTCATGGGCTGGGTTTCGCACCTGGAGTATTTCTGGCAAGAGCCTGCCTTCGCCCGCTTTCTGCGGCGGCTCGCTTCATTTTCCCGGCTGATTCTGTTCGACAAGCGAGGAACAGGACTGTCGGATCGTGTGCCCTTGAACGAATTACCGACGCTCGAGCAGCGCATGGAGGATTTGCACGCCGTGATGGATGCCGCAGGTTCGCAGCAGGCAGTGATTCTCGGAGTCTCGGAAGGAGGGCCGATGTCGGCGCTCTTCGCAGCAACCTATCCCGAACGAACCACGGCGCTGGTGATGATCGGAACTTACGCCAAACGGTTGCGCGATGAAACCTATCCGTGGGGGCCATCACGCGAAGAGTGGGAGGAGTACCTGGACGAGATCCAGAGGAATTGGGGCGGGCCGGTCGGCCTGGAATCGCGCGCTCCCAGCCGCATCACGGACCCGACTTTCCGCCGCTGGTGGGCCACCTACTTGCGCATGGGCGCCAGTCCTGGAGCAGCCGCAGCTCTTACGCGAATGAACAGTGAAATCGATGTGCGCGCCGTGTTGCCGCTGGTGCGTGTGCCCACGGTAGTCTTGCATCGCACCGGCGACCGCTGCCTAAGAGTCGAAGAGGGGCGCTTCGCTGCCTCCCTCATCCCCGGCGCACGATTCATCGAGTTACCGGGCGAGGATCACTTGCCATTTGTGGGTCAGCAGGACGAGATCCTGGATGAAATCGAAAACATGGTGCGGGCACTCCGCCCGGGTTCAGCGCCTCAGCGAGTGCTGGCAACGGTACTCCGTTTCACTCTTGATGCTTTGGATGAGACGGCGTGCGCGGAGATCCGCCGTGAGATCGGATGGTTTGGCGGCCGGGTCGTCGAGATGCAAGACTGCGGCTTGGCCATCTTCGACGGCCCAGCCCGTGCCATCCGCTGCGCTGCAGCGATCTCAGAGTTCTTCCGCCGAACCGGGCGCGTAGTCCGGGCTGCAGTGCACACAGGGGAATGTGACCTGCGGTCCGACCAATCGATACAGGGGCTGGCCATCGACATTGCTGCTCTCGCGCTCAAGCAAGCTGCTCCCGGGGAGGTTCTGGTTTCGTCAACCGTCCGCGATCTGGTGGCCGGCTCTGGCCTCACTTTTTCTGCCCGAGCCGGCCGTGAGGTGGTGACCCCTCACGGCGCCTGGCCACTGCTGCGAGTCGACTAAGGCGGACGCGCTCCTCCGCACGACCACGGCAGCCCCGCACGTTCATGGAAGTTCAAAGCCCGGACGGCGCGGGCGGACGAGGAGAGCAGCCGCGTCAGGATCGCCTTCGATGGTTTCGGTGGTGGGATTCCAGCGAAGCGGCCGGTTGAGTTCGCGGGCCAGGTTCGCCAAATGAGCGATGGTGATGGAACGGTGGCCGATCTCAGGAGGCGCGAGAGGCGGACGGCGTGTCCGAATGGCGTCAAGCCAGTCCTGCATGTGATACTTCGCCTGCCACTGGGCGCGGTCCCATTTCACAACTTCTTCGCGTGGGGGCAACTCAACCTCCTGCTGAAGTGCGGGAGGATCGAAGCGGAAGCCATTGCGCACAATTTCCAGGCGGCCTCGTTTTCCAACGAAGACAGCGCCACCGTTGAGATCGCCCATGGGCAGTTCGAGGCGGACAAGAACGCCGTTGGCGTAACGAAAACCGACGGCGCCGGGGGAAGAGTTGGTGAGGGGGAGGAACTCAACGGGGCCGGTGTGATCCATGCCGAGAGCCGCCTGTATCTGGTCCAGGCCATGGGCGCCCCAGTTGGTCATTTCGCCGCCCGAGAAATCGTACCAGCTCATCCAGCGTTGATAGAGATGCTCGTGGTAGGGGCGCGCGGGGGATTGTCCGAGCCAGAGATTCCAGTCCATGCCGGTGGGCACGGGTTGTTCGGGCTGGGGCGCCCAGTGCCGGGCAGACGGATAATTGCAGCCCTGGACGAAGTGCAAGCCACCGAGACCGCCCTTGCGAACGAACTCGCAAGCGATCTGGTTCATAGCCATGGAGCGCTGCTGGGAGCCAACCTGGAAGATGCGCTGATGCCGTTCAGCGGCACGGACAATCGCGCGCCCTTCCGCGACGTAAAGGGTGAGCGGCTTCTCGGCATATACATCCTTGCCAGCCTGGCAGGAGTGGATGCACAGGAGAGCCCGGGCGTGATCCGTGGCGCCAATGATGACAGCGTCAATTTCCTTGTCGTCCAGAAGGTGGCGATAGTCCTGGTGGATGCGCCAGCGGGCATGGCGTTTGGCGGCTTGGTCTTCGGCCTTCTTGAGGTAGCAGTCGGCGATTGCGATAACTTCAGCGCCCTCGGGGAGCTGGTCGATCAGAAGACCGCTGCGGTTCCCAGCGCCGATGACGCCCAGCCGGATGCGGTCGTTCGCGCCGCGGGCACGCGCTGAGAGGACCAGCGGAGCGGCAAGGAGTGAGCGGCGGGAAACGGACATTAGGCCTTCTCCGTATTGGCGATCAAGGTGCCAAAGCGTTTCCCGATGGCGAGGGCAGGGTCGAGAGGAACATCCACGGCGACGCAATCGGGCGGAATGGAGATAGTGGGCTTGGGCGTGATGGCTTTTCCTTCAAAGCCGGGCAGCCACCCGCGCTGGGCTTCGAGCATTTCAGTGCACATCCGGCGGATTTCATCGAGCGTGCAAACCGCAGCGGAAAGCGGATCAAGAGCGGCGGCTTGCACGACCAGTTCAGGATCGGAGTGAAGAGCTGCCTCGGCGGCGAGGATCTGCACGTTGATGTTGGTCATGCACAGGGCAGCACACTGAGGCGGCAGTTTTCCAATGTAGGTAGGATGGAGACCGGCATCGTCTGCAAAGGTAGGCACTTCGACGCAACAGCCGGCCGGCAGATTGGTGATGTAACTGTCGTTGCGGACGTTCCCCATGAATCGGAATGGCCGGCCCGTGGTGACTGCTTCCATGATCCAGGAGCAGTACTCGACGCTTCGCGGTTCGAGAGCGGGGCTTTCAAACTGCAGGGGGTCGTGGGTGGCGTAGTAATCGGCGACGGTGCGGCACCAGGAATAGTAAGCACCGGTTTCGCCGCCAAAGCTGGGTTCGTCGCAGTAAGTATCAAGGGCAGCTTTGGATTTGCGGAACCAGGGCACATATTCGCTGAGGTGGCCGGTGGATTCGGTCATGAAGTAGCCGAAGTGGCGGAAGACTTCGCCACGGACCTTTTCGTTACGGTAGAACTCGGGTTTCTCAAAGACCTCGCGGAGTATGGGGTAAAGGTCACGGCCCTTGTGCTCCAGCCGCAGGAACCAATCCATGTGGTTGATGCCGCCGCAGGTGTAAGTGATCTCCTCTTTCGGAACGCCGCAGTAGCGAGCGATGAGATCGAGAGTGGTTTGGACGCCGTGACAGAGCCCTACGAAAGAAATCCGCGAGGCTTGGCCCAGAGCGAGGCAGTTGGCAGCCATGGGGTTTGCATACTGAAGCATGATCGATCCGGGCTTGGCGAGGCGTTCCATGTCACGGGCGATTTGGACAAGTAATGGGATGGAACGCAGCCCCCGAAAAATGCCGCCGGGGCCGAGAGAATCCGCGATGCATTGGTCGATGCCGTACTTAAGAGGGATCTTATAGTCGAGTTCGAAGGCCTCCACGCCGCCAACTTGAACCATGACGACCACAAAGTCGGCGTCGCGGATGGCTTCCTCACGGTCGAGGGTGGCCCAGAGGTTCGCAGACAAGCCGTTTTCGCGGATCATGCGTTGGGCGAACTGCTCCATGGCTCGGAGTTTTGGCTCCGTACGCGACATGAGGGCAATTTCGGAATCTGCGAGGGCGGGCGTGGCGAGGATATCGTTGAGCAAGGTACGGCAAAAGACAATGCTGCCGGCGCCAATCATGGCGATTTTCTTGGGCATAGCGGTGGCTCCCTTCGCTGATGAGTCGCTGAAGGAATCATAAAACGGGAGCCGTGCGGGTGGGGAGCTTGGCTATCTCTTCTTGAGGGTGACCGCCATTTCGCGGTTCATGCGGACTGTTTCCAAGTTGGGGTTCTGGGTGACCGCTTCCATGTACTCGGGGTTATCGCCGCTCCGGCTGATGTTGTGGGCAAGGATCAGGCCGCCGGGCCGGAGCAGAGGGAGAACGATGTTCAGGTAGTCGAGGTAGCCCGGTTTATCGGCGTCAATGAAGACGATGTCCAGAGGGCCCTGGAGTTTGCGAGCGGTTTGGTGCGCATCGCCAACAATGACGGTGATCAGATCAGCAACACCAGCCTTCTCGAAATTGGCACGCGCGGTGGCAGCTCGGCCAGGATCGTATTCGAAGGTGGTGAGTTTGCCGCCTGTCTTGCGCAATGCAAGGGCGAACCAGAGCCCAGAGTACCCGGTGGAGGTGCCGAATTCGACAGCCGACTTGGCATTGACAGATTCCGTGAGCAGGCGGATGATGCGGCCATCTTCTTGAGGCACGTTCAAGTGGCGCTCAACGTTTTCGGCAACCTCAAGGATGCGGCGTTCGGCGTCGTTCGCGGCGAGGGGCGGATTGCCGAAGCCTCCAGAATCGAACATGGGTCCTCGCCGGCCTTGGGCGCAGGCCAGAAGTGAAAAGACAACCGTAACGAGGCACGCACGTAACAACATGTGAATCCTTTCCGCGGACAACTATTATTTGAAACGCAGAGAAAGGGGAAAAAGGTTACGCACCACGGGACTGAGGACGATTTCTTAGGGCCCATAGCCCCAGAACACCGCTCGCACTCAACATGACCGCCAGCGCAGCGCCAAGAGAAATCAGGAACACCGATTGGCGGGCATGGGTGATTTCGGCTTCGAACGGCTGGAGGAGATGAGTGAGGCGAACGGGGGGATCGCCGGATGGTGCGAGCACATTGCGCAGTGATGGTAACAGCGCCGCAGGCCGGAAGGCCGTACGAATCACAAGAGCACCGGCGGGCATACGTGAGTTGCCCGGTTTGTAGGGGTAGTAAACCTGGTCCTTGGCTGCACGGCCAAGTGGTGTGGTCCGGATGTCGCCAGCAATTCCGATTATGATTGCGCCGGACCCGTAACGTTGTCCAAGCGGGCTTCGGTTGGTGAAGAGATTACGGGCCATGGATTCGCTGAGGATCACTGCGTCCGCGTCACCAGGATGAAAGTTACGACCGGAGACGATCGGGATACGCAGAGCATCGAAGTATTCGGGCTCGACTACGTTCGCATAGGCTGAGGTGGATGCATGCGGGGCGCCCGAGTCTTCCGTCGAGGCCGGGCGGCGAAGCGGCGCAATGCCGCAAAGCGCAGCCGATCGGATTCCTGGGACGGCCAGCGCACGTTGCTTGAGGACGAGGAGACGCTCTTCGTTGGCGGATGAAGAAGAAGAGATCGGTTCAGCAACCACTGCAAGTTCGTAGTCAAAGCCTGGGCCTTGGGAGCGGACCCGGTAGAAACTAAATGCAGAATAAACGGCGACGATGAGCAAACCGCAGGCGCCGGCCAACTGTGCGACCACGAGGACCGTGCGGAACGCGTGGGCAACGGCCGAGAATACTGCCAGCAAGAAGCACAGGACAGCGGCCAGGACGATAATGCGCCAATCGAGGGCCGATTGCAGGGCGCCATCAAAACCAAGGAACTGCAGGAGCAGTCGCCCTCCCGGAATGCTGAGGAGAAGCCCCGCTGCGCCCGCCAGCAGGCAGGTTGGCAAGACCCTGATCGAGAAACGGAATACCGGCGCACTAGAGCGCGTGTTGGAGGCCGAAAAGCGACAAGCCACGTGCAGAGCGCCGAAGTTGCAGCCGGCGGAGACAAGGATGAAAAGGATGAGGGCTAAGCCTCCAGCGAGCGCGGGCAGATGACGGCGGCTAAGCTGGAGGGCATGGCCGGCGGGGGCAAGGGCAAAATGCGCATCCGGGTTGTCTGCCCTTAGACTGGCCGCGGCGGCTTCGGGGGTGACTCCCGTGGCTAACCGCGCAAACGCTTGGACCCGGGTCTGGGGGTTGTTCAGAGACCCACCCGGCACCAGAACCTCATAGTGGGCGAGGGGTAGCCAAAGTTCGACACGCGCCGGCCGCAAGCCACAAAAATCCGCTGGAGCGACGCCAACGATTTGCACCGGCGTGCGGTTGACAAGGATAGTTTGGTCCGCAACCGCCCGATCGGCATGGAGTTCTGAGTTCCAGAGGCCATAACTGAGAACGGCGATGGGAGTTTGCGCACTTTTGTCATCCATGCGGGGCTGCAAGAGGCGTCCCAGGAGAGGCCGAGCGCCGAGTTCAGCGAAGTAGTTGTCAGTGACGAAGCGCACATGAATCTGCCGGCCGGGGTCTTCGTGAAGTTGGACCTGGGCATCCAGGTGAGCCAGCAGGGATGAGAACGCCGAAGCATTCTGATGGCAGGCACTGAAGGACGAGTAAGACAAGTCGTGGGGTAGCAGACCTGAAGCGCTGTGTTGAAGTTGGACCAACTCGCCTGGCGCGGGAATGCTCAAGGGCCGGACAAAAAGCGTGTTGAGCACCTGGAGGCCGGAGAAGGAGACCCCAAAGCCAATCGTGAGGGCCAAAAGGGCAGCACCGAAAAAACCAGCGGTGCAAATGGAATTAAAGTGGTTCTGGTTCTGCGAAGAAGTCAAGCGAAAACCTGGGCAAGGCGCCTCAGTTCAGCAGGAGTGGCGTCATCGGGGACTGAGCAGCCAGGCGTAAGGAGGAAACGGGCGCCGGCCTCCTGACGAGCGCGCCGGGACTGGATCGTGAGTTGTTCGACAGTGGCGGTACGGTAGGAGGTTTCGTCGATGCCGCCGGCGAGCACGCCCGAGTAAGCGAGGCGCGTGTTAGCCAGTGGTACGCCGGTGGTTTTGACGGAATAATTGAGAACCGTGGCGGGCCAGCCAGAATAGAAGAGGTCGAGATGGACCTGCGCGCCGTGAATGTGAAGGATGTTGAGCGGCGCAGAAGAGACCGCCTCGAGGATCAGGCGGTCAAAGGGAGCGCTGAACTTGAGGTAATCCTGGCGCGAGAGGACTGAGGCTTCGGCGTTGGCGATGGCAAGAAAGATGCCTGAAGCTCCAGCTTCTATGGCAAGGCGAGCGTGATTAGCTTCGGACCGGGCGATGGTGGAAAGCACTTGGAGCAGGCGCGAGGGGTTCTCGCGCTTCATTTGAAGCACAGCTTCCTTTGACGAGAGTTTCTCAGCGACATTCCACGGATTGAAGATGGTCTCAACAAAATGGGCGGAATCTTTCAGGCCGTCGCGAATCAGGCGCAAAGCCTCGAGTTGCGGGGCAAAGGGAGATTTTTCCTCGCGGAGGTTCCACCAAGGCCCCGTGGGCTTTGGGTATGGGAAGTCACTCATGACCTTGACGAGGTCAGTGGAGTACTCCCGGTGGAAGCGCAGGGTCTGCTCCGCGTGTCGGGCCGGGCCTTCTTTCTCGAGGTGGAAATGGTGCCAAAGCGAAATGGGCGGGCGGTCCAGTTGCTGGCCCGCGAGTGCCCGATCAACACGTTGCTTGGGGCTTAGGGAAGCCCGGCCCAAAACCGGCCGGATTAGCGGCAATCCCGCGGCGCCAAGCGCGCCGCGGCGGGTGAGGAGTCGTGGCATCGCGTTCTCCTTGACGCGGACAGCAGATTCCCCGCAATTATTGCACGGGGAATCCGCGTTTGCGCATAAGGGCGTTGGTATCCATGTCACGGCCGCGGAACTTGCGGTAGGCCTCCGTGGGATCGAGAGTGTTGCCCTTGGAGAGCACATAGTCGAAGAAGCGCTGCGCGACATCGCGGTCGTACGGGCCCTTCGATTCCAGGAAGGCTTCCCAAGCATCGGCGGTCAGGGCGTCGGCCCATAGGTAGCTGTAATAACCGGCGGCGTAGCCTTCGCTTGAAAAGATGTGGGAAAACTGCGGCGTGCGGTGGCGCATAGGAAGTTCATTGGGCATCTTGAGTTCTGCGAGCGTTTCCTTTTCGAACTTGTCGGGATCGAGATCGCCAGGATTGGCCAGGGAATGGAGTTTCATGTCCACCAGGGCGCTGGCAAGGTACTCCGTCGTAAGGAAACCCTGATTGAATTTGGAAGCCTTGTTGATCTTGTCGAGTAATTCCTGCGGCAAGGCGCGGCCGGTCTGATAATGGCGGGCGAATTCCGCCAGGAGTTCCGGTGTCGCCAGCCACTGTTCGTAGATCTGTGAGGGCAGTTCGACGTAATCGCGGGCGACGCTGGTACCGGAGAGAGATGGATAGGTGACATCGGAGCTGAGCCCGTGCATGGCATGGCCGAATTCGTGGAAGAGAGTGGTGGCATCATCCCAGGAGATGAGCACCGGTTCACCCGGGCGGCCTTTCACGAAATTGGAGTTATTGGAGACGATGGGCGTGACCGCCCCCTCCATTCGTTGTTGCTCTCGATAATTGTTCATCCACGCGCCGGAGCGCTTCCCGGTGCGGGCGTACGGGTCGAAGTAGAACAGACCGAGATGCTTGCCGCCTTTCGTCACCTCCCAAACCCGCACGTCGGGATGATAGACGGGAACGTCTTTGGCCGGAGCAAACTCGTAACCAAACAGGCGAGTAGCTGCCCAAAACATGCCCTCCCGCAGCTTTTCCAACTGGAGATACTGCTTCACTTCGTTAGAGTCGAGGTCGTACTTGGCCTTGCGGACTTTCTCGGCGTAGAAGCGGTAGTCCCATGGCTCGATCTTGATGTTGGCGCCTTCCTTATCCGCCAGAGCCTGCATGTCGGCCACCTCTTCGCGTACGCGGGCGGTAGCCGCAGGCCAAACCTTCATGAGCAGGCCGAGGGCTGCTTCCGGTGTCTTAGCGACTTGTTTTTCCAGGGCGCGGTGGGCAAAGGTCGGGTAGCCCTGCAGTCTGGTCCGCTCCGCCCGGAGCTTAAGAATTTCCGTTATGAGCTTCTTATTGTCGTACTCGTCGTTGTTGTCACCGCGGCTGTAAAAGGTGCGCCACACCTTCTCGCGCAGAGCGCGCTCGGTGGAATAGGACAGGAATGGATCGATGGAGGAACGCGTGTTGACGATGGCGTATTCTTCAGGCCGATTGCGTTCCTTGGCGGCTTCGGCGGCAGCCGCAATAAATTCGGGGGGCAGACCTCCAAGTTGATCCTTCTTCAGAAAGAGGACGTAATGCTCTTCGTCGTGCAACAAGTTATTGCTGAACCTTGTGTAAAGAGAGGCGAGGCGTTGATTGATTTCAGCAATTTTCTTCTTCTGCTCGGGGGATAGTTTGGCGCCGGCGCGCACGAAGTCGGTGTAGTAGTCCCAAACAAGGCGCTGCTGTTCGGGTGTCAAGCGGGCTTTCTCTGGGGCGTTATAGACAGCTTCGATGCGCTGGAAAAGTTCAGCGTTCTGAAAGATGGAATCGCGGTGGGCAGCCAGTTTCGGCGCCATTTTCTGCTGAATGTTGCGGAACTCGGGGGTAGAAAGCGTGGAAGCCCAAACCCCGTAGACGGTGGAGACGCGATCGAGCAATGCGCCGGAACGTTCCAGGGGAACGATGATGTTCTCGAATGTGGGGCGGGCGCGGTGGCGCGTGATCGCAGAGATTGCCCGCTGCTGTTCAGCCATGGCCTTCTCGAGGGCGGGTTCAAAGTCCGCAATCTTGACTTTGTCGAATGGAGGAACACCGCCGTAAGGGCCAGTCCAAGGTTGGAGTAATGCGTTTTCGTTCATGGGTTGCGCGGGCAAAACGGCCTGGGAGATACACAGCGCCAGCGCGAGCAATAGCGCGGTAAAGGCAGGGCGGTTGAGCCGCCCGAAAGAGGTCAGAATAGTTTGATTTGGCATAAGGTTCCGGTTCACCTTGAGTGAGGTGGCGGCTAGACAGTCACACTGTCAGTTTAGCGGGCGGCGGGCGGCGCAAGGTGAGGCCGCCACCTCCAGGCCGGATGCGACATTGTGCAACACCGGCAGCGTGTCAGATTGTTGAGTTCCAACAATCAGAGATCGGGCCGCAGAGTGGGAGCCGGGGATCACTCCAATGGGCTGGATAAATCTCGCGGCGTGGGGGCTGGCCGGATTCGTCCTGGCAACCCAAGCGGAACACTGGAAAGTGCGTTGCGAAGAAGCCGAGTCTCTCATCGCACAGGGCAGGTACCGTGAGGCCGAGACGGCGCTCATGGAAACGAAAGGCCTGGCGGCTCAGCAGCTTGCAGCGGAAAATCCAAGTCATGCTCGGATCGAAACAGGCTTAGGAAGGGTGATGGAAGGGCTGGGGATGATGAGAGAGGCGGAACGGCACCACCGAAGAGCCCTGGCCATCCTGGAGAAGACGTTTGGTCCCCAGCATCCTCAACTGGAGGAGCCTCTCCGGCAACTCGGCCAGCTCTATATCAATGGCGGCCAGATCTCCAAGGCGGGAAAGATATTGGAACGGCTTGGACAACTCTGGCCGGAATCCAGCGGCCCGCCCCCCGCGGCGAAGATGAGGCGGCAACAGCTTGTAGTTGAACTCCTTTTGCTGCAGCACCGTTGGAAGGAGGCCCTCGAGGAGTCCGACGCGGCCCTGAGAGTTTCCGCAAGGGAGCGGGTCGAACAAGCCGTGTTGGAGAGTCACTTCTGGAACTTGCGGGCAAGTGCGCTATCAGGCATGGGTCGCTGGCAGGAAGCAGTGGCTTCACAGAATGAAGCCGTATCGAGCTATGAGCGAAGGACACCTTGTAACCGCTTCTTTTTATTGAAGTATCGACACAGCTTAGCCTTCTTGCTCATCCAGGCCTCTGAATACAGGGAGGCCTCTGGAATGCTGCCGCCGATGATTGCGGGAGCCGAAATGCTACTAGGGCCAGAACACATCTTCGTGGGGAGGCTGATGCTGCTGCAAGGACATGTTCTCAGAAAGTTGAAACGCAAAGATGAAGCGGCGGTTCTTGAGAAACACGCTCGCGAAATTTTTGCGTTGCGGGCGCAGGATGATCCCTTCCGGCACACCATCGACATCCAGGCGCTGGGGCGGGGGCCGACCTAGGCAGGGGGTCAGGACCGCGGCCGATTTGCGCGGCCAGCGCGCCCCCAGCGATCTCGACCACGTGGCGAAGGGCAACATCGACAGCTACGGACTGACGAGGGTGCTGAAGTGAGGCTAGACATTCCGGACTTCGGACCCGTCTGCCTGAATATGGACCTGAGCTTTCGGCTTAACAGGTTCCCAAATTTGGTTTACTGGGTGGCGAAGCGAGGACCCAATGCGAGTGCAGTGTTGCTTGATTCTCCCCGTGTTTGTCGGGCTGTGTGCCGCGCAGCCCGGCAACGGCGTACCAGCGTCGACCAACGTGCCGGGTGCGGCGTACCCGCAAGTGCATGAGGATGGGCGAGTGACCTTCCGGTACAAGGCGCCGGGCGCGAGAAAAGTGGAGTTGCAGCCCGGAGGCAATGACAACGGATTGGGGCGGGGGCCAATGGAGATGCAGCGGATGGACGACGGCACGTGGACTGTAACGACACCACCGGCTGTTCCCGGGTTCCACTACTACTGGTTTCTGGTGGATGGAGCAATCGCGAACGATCCGGGCAGCGAGACGTTTTTCGGATGGGCAAGGCAGACGAGCGGCATCGAGATACCGGCGAAAGGAGAAGATTTCTATCTGGCCGAGGACGTGCCGCGGGGCGAGGTGAGAATCCGCTGGTACTTTTCCAAGTTGACGCAGTCGTGGCGGCGGGCATACGTTTACACGCCGCCAGGCTATGACCAAAACGTAAGGGAACGGTATCCGGTGCTTTATTTGCAGCATGGGTCGGGTGAGGACGAGCGTGGATGGCAGGCGCAGGGGCGGGTACAGTTCATCCTGGACAACCTGCTGGCAGAGAGAAAGGCGCAGCCAATGATTGTGGTGATGGAACGCGGCTACGCCTTCGCGCCCGGCACAACGGAGCCGAACCGGTTCGGCGATCTGGTGCTGGACGAGTTGATCCCGATGATCGACGCGTCATACCGCACGAAGCAGGAGCGCGAGCATCGCGCGATGGCGGGATTGTCGATGGGCGGCGGGCAGACGCTGGCGATTACCCTGGCCAACCTGGACCGGTTCGCCTGGATCGGATCGTTCAGCGCCTCGGTGCGGCTGAGTGACGATTTGAAAGCGGCTTATGGCGGAGCATTTGCAGATGCAGCCGCGTTTAACCGGCGTGTGCGGCTCTTTTGGCTGGGCGCAGGAACAGCAGAGGAGCGGGCGTATCAGGCAGCAACGGCGGCGCACAAGCGGCTGACGGAGGCTGGGGTCCGGTGTGAATTTTATGAGGTCAAGGGTACCTCGCACGAGTGGCAGACTTGGCGGCACCATCTGCGTGAGTTCGCCAGCCGAATCTTCCAGCCGGCGCCGCGATGACAGCTATGCCCGCCAGAGAGCCGTCCAATCGGAAGCGGCGGGATCGATTTCAATTTGGCTGCCGGTTTGCCTGGAGCCAGCGCCTTTCACAGCGGCCAACCGGTAGCTGCCAAGTGTCGCCGGTAGCCGGACGGAGGCCGGCGCAGGGCCCCGATCGCGCTGAAAATGCAGGATCCAGGAACCACGTTCGGGAGACAGGTGCAAGGTCAGGCAGCCGAACCGGGTTGGAGTTTTGGTGACGGCGAAAGTTTCGCGCGGAGCGAGTTCCGCCTGGTCGATACCCTCGAGGAGCCGCAGCGCAGATCCGTCTTCGAGAGCCAGCATATGCCGGAGGAACAACACGCATTCGGCGCTGGCCCAATTGTGGGGCATATCGCCGACATAGCCGCCGGTGAGCGCCCCACGAACCGGCTGTTCCTCTCGCCAGCAAAACAACGAAGTGGCGTGATTGAGAAAGCCTCGGAACGTGTCGAGAGCAAACCGGCTGGCGCCAGCCCATAGGCAGGCATGCGCGGCGAAGCCAGCCTCGTAATTCCAGAGACCGTCGTGCGGCAGCCAGCCAGTGCCGGCGGGGACGTCTTCGCGGACACAGGCACGCATCAGGTTGACGTAGCCGCGCACGACGGGGTGGGAAGGTTCAAAGACCAGTCCGGGGTAGAGGGCTTGGGCAAGAGCCCACTGACCCTGTTGCAGAGGCGGGCGAGAGAGCTCGTCCGGGTGGCTCCAGGCCGGATCCTCTTTCAGAATCATTGGCAGGAACTCGAATCCCTGCGGGTGACGGCGCATCTGATGGCGCGCAGCTTCGAAGAAGGACGTCCGGAGATCCTGATACAGTTGCGCTGCGGGCTCGAAACCCGCGATTCGTTCTCGGGCTGCGGCATCAGAGACAGCGCGGAGTCCGGCGAGGGCCCAGAGCGTATTGGTGAATTCATCGCGCAGGCCGCCACCGATTCCGCCATCCCCGAAGCCGCGCGCCAGCAGCCCGTAGCGGCCATTGACACTTCCCTCATCGCGCGCCTGCTGGCGTAGCTGCCCGAGGAACGCAACGCCGCGCAGTATGTCGCGCTGCTTGGCGCGAAAGTATGACCAGTCCTGGCCAAGTTCGGCTTGGCGCACCAGGGAGAACATGGCGATGGCCGTGTCCTTCCAGTGCGCGGTTTCCACTGCCGCAACCACTGAGCCGTCAGGGCGCTGCATGTCCCATGTCGTTTCCAGGCCCTGTCGTGCTTCGTCATGGTACCCAAGGTAGCGGGCTGCTTCGAGAATGAAGTTGCCATCGACGACCCAAAGGCCACGGTAGGTGGTGGCGCCAACCTGGAAAGTCAGCTTGCCCTGGATCAACTCGCGCGCCTGCAGAATGTTCCGGGTACACGCGGTGAGGAAGTCCTGGTAAATGCGAGGCAACTGGAAGCCGACCCCCGACTGGAAAGGTTGCCAAGTCCGCCAGAAGGACAGGGCAGATTCCAGAAGTTCAGGGTGGCGGGCGAGTCCGGGTTCCACGGCGGCGGCTGGTTGCCCTGCGAGGGGAAAGCGGAAGAAGCGTCTTACGGGGGACTGGGCCGAGGCGAAGGCTTCGGGCGCGTAGAGGGCATACCCATCACCTTGTTCGGCAAGACGGAGCGGGCAGTCGGCCAGGAGAAAAGGAGATGCAGCGTCGCCAGCGGTGACGAAGGACCGCCCTGCTTCGACTTGGATCTTGAGCGTGCGCCGAGTTCGAACGCGCAGCATGGGCGCGACGATGCGCCGCCCACCAGATCGGGGTGTGACCTCAAGAAGCACGTTGTCGACACGTCCTTCCGCTGGGAATTGCGTGGCGTAGCAGGTGAGGTCGATGAACGCTTCAGGGCGTTCGAGACGGGTGCGCACAACGGGGACAGCGGGTGATTCAAGGCGCTGCGCATGGACCCGATCCGGTTCCATCCCGCGGAGCGTGAATTCGACGATGAACGGGAAGTAGTGGATGCCCTGGCGCCGGTCAAAGCCGTAACGGAGGTCGCCATGTTCGCCGACGAGGCTTTTATGCGGATCGTCGGGGAAGCAGAAGGTAGCTTGTCCTTGCAGAGGTGCATAGCGGAAATCGGCCGGCGGACGCGAAGTGGCGGCAGGCCGGGACTGAGCCGCTGAGGCCGAAGCGGTGGCAAGAAAAGTGCGGCGCTGCATGGCGGCAGCAGCATATCACCTTCGTGTAGCGTGGCACCGCCATGCTGATTTACTCCGGCTTACTTTGTCTTTACAGGAGCCGGAGGACGCGCGGGCAAGCGCTTGGGATTGGACTGAATGGCTTTGAGCACTTCGGCAATACCCCGTTCGAGCTGCGGGTCACGGCCCTCAATCACACTCTTGGGATCGTTTTCGACAGGAATATCCGGTTCGACGCCGATGCCCTCGATTACCCACTGGCCTTCCGGACTGGCGAGCCCAAACTCAGGGACATTGACGACGCCGCCATCAATGAGCGTGCCGCGATTGGTGATGCCGACGACACCGCCCCAGCTGCGCTTGCCGATCAGAGGTCCAAGTCCTGCCCGCTTGAACATCGCCGGGAAGATATCTCCGTCGCTGGCGGAGGTTTCATTCAGCAGACAAACGAGATGGCCATGGAACAGCCCGTCGGGGTATGTGGAAGGCTCGTCGCTGGTGCGGGAGAAGTTGACGCCCAGGAGGGTCCGGCGGAAGCGTTCGATGAGCATCCGAGAGACGTTACCGCCACCATTGCCACGCATGTCCACCACCATGCCTTCCTTCCGGAGTTGCGGATAGTACCACTTGATAAACTCGCGGATGCCGTTGGCCCCCATGTCAGGAATGTGAATATAGCCGACCCTGCCGTCAGTGGCTTTCTCGACACGATCGCGATTGGTTAATGCCATTTCAAGATAATTTAGGTTCGTTTCATCCGAAATCGGCTGGAACACAACGTCACGAGCGCCTTGGAAATCGGGGGCGGCGTTCAATGTCAAGCGGACGGCCCGGTTTGCTTTGCCCCGTAACAGACGGTACGGATTGGTGGCCGGAGTCAATTCTTCGCCATCAATGGCCAGAAGATAATCGCCGGCACGCGCATCAACTCCGACTTCGGTGAGCGGCGAACGGTAGGCGGCCTCCTCGTTGTGGCCGCGGAAGATTTGGCTAATTTTGAACCGGTTAGCCGCAGCGTCGAAGATGAACCGCGCGCCGGGCAGAGCCACCTGGGGACGGGGCGGCAACGGGGCATCGCCGCCATCGATGTAGGCGTGGCCGACGTTGAGTTCGGAGATCATCTCACCAATGACGTAGTTGAGATCGGACCGATGGCCGAGGTACTCCAGTTGAGGCAGATACTGGCGGCGCAGCGCCTCCCAATCGTACCCGTGCATATTCGGAACGTAAAAAAAGTCGCGGTACCGCCGCCAGACTTCGTGGAAGATCTGCATCCATTCCTGCAACGGCACACGGTCAATCAACAGCCCGGTAGTGGGTACGGTCTTGGCGGACTGAGCAGCGCCAGGCTTCACGTCAAGCAAGCGGAAGGTTCCTCCTTGGCGGACGAGGACTTTAGTGCCGTCGAAGGAGAGCGTCCAGCCGCCTGTGTTCTCGAAGAGAACGTTTTCCTTGCGGTCTTTGAGGGAGAACAAAACGAGCGCGGGACGAGACTCCGCCTCGCGGCCGTAGTAGAAGTTGGCGGAACGAGTGTAAAGCAGATGTCCTTTGACCGCCTCGAGTCCACCCAAGTTGGCCGCTGCCACCGGTGACGCCGCGACGCGGCTGTCAATTCCTTCGAAATCGATCTTGAGCCATGCGCCGTCCTTCTTTTGGGACTCCGATTTCTTCTCGCCTTCGATGGTGACCTCATCGCTTTCGGGCGGGAACGGGTGCTTCACGTCCTTGCGCAGGGCAAGTGCAAACACCGAGGTGTCGCGGGTGGTGGCGAAGTTGAATTCAACGCCGCTAATCAAAGGTTGGAACTCCCGGGTGCTCAGGTAGAAGAGGTAGTTGCCGTCGGGGTCCCAGGCAGGCGAGGTTTCATTGAACACTTCGCTGGTAACACGCCGGGAGCGATTCTCAGCGGCGCTCCAAATGAAGATGGAGCGGGCAGTGGGCGTGTCGGCCATGCTGAAGGCAAGGAATGAACTATCCGGCGACCATGTGTAATCGCGGATTTGTCCGCGGGGATCGTCGGCAACCTCGACGACCGACTTATCTGCCACGGTAACGACGAAGAGTTTGCCGTCCTTGTCGGCAAAAGCAATTCTCTTCGAGTCGGGCGACCAGCGGGGACTGTAACGCATCGCCCGCCCGCCGGAGGTTAGCGCGGTGGGCCTGGCGGAGCCGTCCTGCGGCACCATGTAAAGCTCTTCTTCGCCGCTCATGTCCGAGAGGAAGGCGATGTGGCGGCCGTCTGGAGACCAGTCGGGGGCCTTGTCGTGCGCCCCCGAGGACCGGGTCAGGTTGCGAGGGACGCCCTTCTCGACGGGCGCCGTGAAGATATCGCCGCGGGCAACGAACAGCGCGCGTTCACCTTTAGGGCTGAGGGCCATAGTGCTGATTTGGGAACCGGCGTCGATCTGGGACGGGCGAGTGGCAAGGCCATCGGTGGGTACTTGAATCGAGATAGAACGCGGCCCACCGCCCTTGCTGAGATCGAGCACCTCAAGTTCGCCGTTGCGTTCAAACACGATCTGACCAGACGGGGAACCGCTGGCCCAGCGGACGTCCCAATCTTTGTATTGGGTGAGAGCACGGGCGCGTTTCGAGGCCGGATCGTACTCATAGAGGTTCAGGGTTCCCGTGCGGTCGGACGTGTAGTAGAGCCTGGAGCCGATCCACATGGGATCCCGTTCAGTCCGTTTGCTGTTGTCTACCGGTTCAGTTGCCTTGGTGGCTAGGTCGAAGACAAACAGATCCTGCGCCCACCCGCCCTCATACCGCTTCCAAGTGCGGAAGTCGCGGAACAAGGGCGAATAGAGGAGCTTCTTTCCATCCGGGGAGTAATCAGCGGCGCCAGCCGTCGGCATCGGCAAAGGCTCGGGCAGGCCCCCTTGCACCGCGACCTTGTACAGGCGCGATTGTGCGACGGACCATCCGTCGCGCAGTGAACGGAAGAGAACCGAGTTGCCATCCGGGGTCCAGCCCATCACCTGGTTGTCGTAGCCCCATCGAGCCGGCAGTGGCCCCCTCGCAGGGTAGAAAGTGAGTTGGCGAGGCGCGCCACCTTCGGCCGGGATGACATAAACCTGCTCGTCGCCATCGTATTGCCCGGTGAAGGCGATGAACCTGCCGTCGGGAGAAAATTTCGGAAAGAGTTCCAGGCCGGAGTGGGCGGTGAGCCGGACGGCAGCACCGCCGGATGAGGGCGCCTTCCACAGATCACCGCCGTATGTGAAGACAACAAGGTTATCGTGGATGTCCCGGAACCGGAGGAGGCGGGTTTGAGCAACGGCGGGCGAGGCCAGAAGCAAAAGGGTCAAGGCGAACGTTCGCAGCGCTTTCATTCTCCCTGAGCATAGACGAACGGTGTGAAAGGTTGTGAGCAGACAAACCAGGCGTCCTGGCCGGGACGAAGGCTACAACTAGCGAAGGACGAGCATTTCATGGTCCAGCACAGAACGAACTTCGAACGTGACTGTCTGGTTTGCTGTGCTGAGAGGGCGAGTCCACCTCTGGACGCGAGCCTCGACTTGTGAGAGCCGGACGCCGGGCGGCAATCTGACTTTCACTCTTAACGGGCCGACGGGGATGAGTTCCTCGAGAGGGGCGCGCCAGGTAGCTGCGCTGGTGAGGTTGAGCAAATGGATTATCCATGCTGAGCCCTGTGTGTACAGGTGGCAATCGAGTAATCCCGGCCCATCCACATGCAACGGGATCGACTCGCCGGCGGCCCAACGGACTAGGTTAGCCAGGAGATTGGCGTGGTCCGGAAGGTGCTCGTAATAGTAGCGGGCATCGAGCGGTGCAGGCATATATGCAACGTGGGCTTTGCCATGAGATGAAAGGATAAGCCCGGGGATGTTGGTGACAGGTTCCCGCATCCAGGCGGTTTCGGGCGGGTACGTGGGAAACGGCGGTACGTAGGTGAGAGGGACCGTTGCACGCGCATCAACTTGCAGCGGAGTTAAGGTTGCGCCGAACGGGATCAGATCGGTCTCGTCAAATCCGCTGAGCACCGGATGCCGGACAGCCTGGATGGCCGGTTCGCCGGGCGCATGCGGTCCATCGACCTGTGCGCGGAGTTCAGGGTGAAGGCGGAGATAAGTGTGGAGGCTCGGGGTTGGGCGGATGGGTTCGCGCGGCGGCAGCGGGCCGGGCGCAGTGGGAACCTGAGCCGCGAACAGATCAGCCAGCGCAAAGCCAGCGCGCGGCGTGCCCCACTCGTCGTACAGCGAGGTAACCCCGGTGGCAATGATGGATCCACCCTGCTCGGCAAAGCGCCGGATGGCGTCGCACTGGCTATGGGACAGGGCCCCGAGATTGGGCAAGATGAGAACCGAAAACCGGGTTGCAGCGGCCGTAATGTTGTCGGCGTGCACAGGCAGATAAGGGATGCGAGCACGGACGAGGGCATGCATGAAGCCGGTGTATGGGGCATCGACACGATAGGCAGCATCATCGCGGCCGAAGAAATCAGTATTACGCTGCGACCAGACCAAGCCGACGGACGCGACAGGCTGCCGGTTGTGAAGCAGTGATTCGTTCTCCTTCGCCCACTGCATGACGGGCACGGCGGTGCGGTACATGCGGCGGTCTTCATGATAGGCGCCGATATGATGCCACCAAGGTTGGATGCCGCCTGCGAGCCCAGCCAACATCCAATGGCGCGCTTCGGCGGGAGGCTTGCTGGCAACGCGGTAATACCCCGGGCCATTCAAATAGAGCGCCATGCTTTCTGGCGCCAAACGGTCCCACCCCATGAGTTCGTGCACACGCTTGCCTGTGTCACCGTTCTGCTGGAAGCCGGTGTCATCGTCGCGGCGTTGATGATCGAGCATGAGGATGGAAGCGCGCCGGGCGATTTCACGGAGATCGCGGAAGGAGCGAGCTTGGGTGGTGACGGAACCGCTGCACATTCCGGACCAGATGCAGTCCTTGCCTCCTACCTCCCGAGTGACCCGGTTGTTGAGGTCCCAGATTTCGAGCCTGCGCGCGTAATTCCATAGAATCCAGGCGCGGTAAGCAAGATCGTCCCAATCCGGCTTGTCGGGCAAAGGAGTGCCCTGGGTAGCTTCGAATTTTCGGCGGCACCATTCGCAGTAGCAGATGGTATCGCGGCCCAAACCAGCCCAACTATTGTCGGTGAACCCGTCGGGATGGGCGCTTTCTCCTATTTCGCGCAGAATTCCGGGTAAGTACTCCTCGTAGTAAGGGCTGTGAATGCAGGCGATGTACTTGTCGGCAGCCCGGACTGGCTCGCCCTGGCGGTCCCTGGCAAACCAGGAGGGATGCTCCTGAAAGAATTCGCTGGCTGCACGATTCGAGTCCATGCGGGCCATGACCCAAAGGCCGTCGGCGTGCGCGGCTGTAGTGAGTTCACCAAGGAGATCGCGGTTGTTGAGAAACTGTGCGCGGTAGTGGAGCGGGAAGCGGCTGGGGTAGTAGGCGACGATGCCTCCTGCGTTAATGATGACGGCCTGGACAGCGGTGCGTTTCCAGTAACCGCGCCACCAGTCGATGTCGTAGCGTGCTGGATCCTGTTCAGTGATGTTGGTCTGGCCCCATCGATACGCGCGGCGGTACCAGGGCGCTACCGTGGCCTGCGCAGCGGTAGGCAGCGCGGCAGCCTGGAGCAAGGCGCGGCGGGAGAGCAGCATGATCACCTCCGGCTGAGGACTGTTGAGAGCGAAGCCTCTTGCGACACCTTATCGCGAATGGAGGGAGAGGAGACGCACCTGCTTGTGCTGACTGGTTTGACCCGCGACGAGTTCGACGTGGGACTTGGGCAACGAGAACTCGCTGGCCAGGAAACGGATGAGTTCTTCGTTGGCCCGGCCTTTCTCTGGAAGAGCATGCAACCGGACTTTGTAGGAGCCATCGGTGAGTTCACCGGCCCATTCCGTTCTTGCAGCCCTGGGAATGACGCGGATGGCGAGGCTGAGCTTGCCTTCAGTAGCAAGCCGGGCACGTAATGAAGAGACTGGAGAAGTCACTCGAACGAAAAAGAGCGCATGCCGCCAGTGGTCAGGGGCAGCCTGGAAATAGTGTCGAAACCGTCGAACTGCAGCGCGGGTCCAGGAGTGGCATCTGCCTGCATCAGGAACAGTTTGCCAATCGCTTCGATCCGGCACTCCCCGCTGATCGGGGCGGGGCGCACCCGGTTGTCGCGTAAAAGCAAACATTGGAAAGCGATTTCGGCCAAATGGAAACGGCGAGTGCCCGGCGGCAGTTCGAGGGCCGTTCGTACCCAGCCGTTACGCTCGATGAAATTCTCAGGAATGCCAAGAGCACTGGCGTACCAGTTTCGTTCGCCGCGCCGGCGAATGAGCACTTGAAGGCCCGCATTGCGAAGGGTGGCCCGGTATTCCACCACCATGTAGTTCCGCGGATCCGCAATGTCTTCCTGTCGATGCGTGAGTGGTGGACGGATCTTACCCTCGCGAAGCAGTTCGGCCGCAACCACCTGATAGGACCAGGGGCGCGCGTCCATGGTGAGTTCGCGGGAGCCACCGCTCAGGTCCACCAGATCCGGAGCAAATTGGAAGCGCCATGCGGACTGTTTTGCGGGAATCGCAGGATCCACCATATTGTTTTGGGTGACTGGAACGAGCAGAGGGTGCTGGCTTTCGAAGGGACCATCGTAAGGCACATCCTTGTGGCCCGTGGTCTGGATCTGGGTGCGGACGCGGGCGCCGCGCTGGTCGAGCCAGACCTTGTAGACGTATTCGATGTCGGCTGCGCGGCCCCAGCGCGCCATGAGATTACGCGTCGAGGTGCCACCGTCTTCGTTGGAGAAGACGATGGTGTATTCAAACCAGCGCTGCCCGCCTTCCACTCCAGTGGTAGCGTAGGCGAACAACGGGATGTCGCTGTAGGCGCCTATCGTATTTGTGCGTGCGAAAAGAACCGGCGCATGCAGCACCGCCAAACCGGCGGGCGCTTGAGGATCGAGCCGTGCAACCGAGGGACGAACAGCGGTAAGCCTGCCACCTGTGAGCCGGTCCACAATGAGCGTGTGGCGGCCGGCCGCGAGCGGGCCTAGAAACACCCGGTGTTCCACAGGCAGGCTCCCTGACGCGACCACGATATGGTGAGGGGCGCCGCTGCCGACCCGAATCTCGGCAACCGAACCTTCCCGGCCGGCAACGCTCCAATCGGAATCCGGAGCAGCGAGCGTCAGGGAGGCGACAGCCTCCCCGTCGCCCGCCCATTCAAAAGGGAATTTCAGTACTTGTGCCTGGATTGAGCCACACAAGAGCATGAGCAGCGCCAGCGATTTCACGACAAACTGCGAGATCAGTTTGACCAATTCCCCGCTCTGGACCGGCTTTCGGAGAACAGCTTGAACTGAGTCGCGCTCCGGCGTGCCCTCCAGGTCGTCAGCCCAACCGGTGACAACGATGATCGGAAGTTGCGGGTGGCGGGCCCGGAGAGCGCGCACCAAACTAAGGCCATCCTTGGCATTAGGAAGCCGCAAATCCATGACGACAACATCGGGCTTCTGCGTGGCGCAGGCGGCCTCGGCTTCGATCGGCATGGTGCAACCATCGACATCGTGCCCGAAGTGCTGCAGCAGCATGCGGCGCAATTCGCGCTGATCGCGGTCGTCTTCCACCAAGAGAATCCGGGCCATGCTTGAGGGTCACCCTTCGAAGTCGATGTGGGCGATGACAAGTTGTGGCATCGCCTGATTCCAGCCGGGAGGCAAGGAATCGAAAGCCAAACGGAAAGGCCGCGAAGCGCCGGGCGCCAGGGATCCGCCCTTTGGCCGGACAATGGGCACACGCTCGCGATGGATGACTTGTCCATAAGCGTCGTAGAAGACGCAGTTGATCTCCACCAGGCGCAACGTGCGGTTGCCATTGTTGGCGATGTTGCCGGTGATTTCCACCAGCATGGCGTTCATCATGTTCTCTTTGGCGTTCATCTCCACACCAGAGAGAGCCAGACTGCGCACGTAGGCTTTTGCCTCCGGTGTAAGTTCCGGGGGACCGGGCGGCGTGCCACGGAATGCGTAAAAGAAAATGAGCCCGGCCAGGAGCAAAACCAGCACTGCCGCCATGAGGACGGAGACCAATCCTGCACCTTTTTCAGACCGGCGTGGGTTACTTCTGCTCATGAGAACCACCACTGATTGTCATTTCCTCAATCCAGATCGTTGGCGAAGCGAACGCTGAGCGGAACTCGAGATCGTTGCCAACTTCCACAATCTGTTCCAACATCCGGCGCAGATTGCCGGAAATGGTGACTTCCCGCACCGGGTAGGCAAACTGGCCGTTTTCAATCCATAGGCCTGCGGCGCCGCGCGAGTAGTCTCCATTGACTATGTTGACACCACTGCCTAACAGTTCGGTGACGAAGAACCCGGAGCGGATACTGGCCACTATTTCCTGAGGGGAACGGGAGCCGGGCAGAAGGTAGAAATTGCCGGTTCCTGTGGCGGCGTTTCCCGTGAGGCCGCGGGAGGCACTGCCGGTTGGTGCGAGCCCCAGCTTGCGGGCAGCATAGGAGTTCAGCAGATAGCTGGCGAGGCGCCCTTTCTCGGCGACTACAGTGCGGCGGGCGCGGGCGCCCTCATCATCGAAGGGAGAGGTCCCAAATAAACCCGGCAAGGTGGAGTCGTCGATCACAGTGAGGCAGGAGGAACCAATCACTTGCCCCAGCTGCCCGGCAAGGAAGGACGACTCGTGGTAGATGCTTTCTCCCGCGATGGCGGAGAATAGATGGCCTAGCAGGGAGCGGGCGATGCGTGGTTCAAGCAAAACCGGGGCCTTGCCGGTGGGCAACTTCCGGCCGCCCAGCCGGCGCAGGACACGTTCAGCCGCCTGCCGGCCCACGCTTTCGGGTGACTCAAGAGCTTCGAACGAGCGCGCCGAATGGCTCCAATAATCACGCTCGAGTTGGCCGTTTTCGCGAACGACGGGGACCGCGCTCAGCGAGCAGGACGAGGTTTGATAGCTGCCACAGAAACCGAGCGAATTGGCGAAGGCGCGCCATCCTGTGTAGGAGGAGTAGCTTCCGCCTTCACTGTTGTTGATGCGGGGGTCGGCACCAAGGGCCGCAGCTTCCACGCGGCGTGCGAGTTCGATGCGTTCTGCGGCGGGCACCGCCGGCACAGACGGCGAATACAGGGAGAGATCTCCTTCCAGGCGGCCGAGTTCGCGTTCATCGGGAAGACCAGCGAAAGGATCCTCGGTGGCCAATTGCGCGAGCGCCACGGCGGATTCAGCCATGCGGCGCAGGCCGGAGGGCGTAAGGTCGGAAGTGTATGCCGAGCCCGCGCGCAGGCCGAAGAGAACTCGCAGGCCCGCACCACGGGCGCCAGCCTCCTTGAGGATTTCCACCTGCCCCATGCGGACGGTCACCTCGAATTCGTCGCCTTCTACGAGTGTGGCCTCGGCGCCCGTGGCTCCTTTGGCCATTGCCAATTGCACTGACTGGCGGGCGAGCGATTCCAGTTCTTCGTGGGAGTTCAAGCGGCAGTCCCTCCCACGGTCATGCGTTCGAGCTTGATGGTGGGGATGCCGACACCGACCGGAACGCTCTGTCCTTCCTTGCCGCAAATGCCGATGCCTTGATCGAGCTGAAGGTCATTGCCTACCATGCTGACGTATCGCAATGCCTCGGGGCCGTTCCCGATCAGCGATGCGCCACGGACGGGCCGCGTGAGCCGGCCGTTCTCGATGAGGTAACTTTCGACCGCGGAGAAAACGAAATTGCCGCTAGTGATATCCACCTGCCCGCCCCCGAAATTAGCGCAGTAAAGTCCGCGAGCCACGGAACGGATGATCTCTTCCGGTTCGCTGTCCCCGGCCAGCATGTACGTGTTGGTCATGCGGGGCATAGGATAGTGCTGGTAGCTCTCACGACGGCCGTTCCCTGTAGATGCGGCGCGCATCAACCGGCTGGACAGCCGATCCTGCAGGTAGCCACGAAGAACACCGTTCTCGATGAGAACGGTGCGCTGGGTGGGCATACCCTCGTCGTCGACATTGAGGGATCCACGCCGGCTGCCGATGACCCCTTCGTCGATTACGGTGCAAAGAGGACTCGCCACCTGCTCTCCGATGCGGCCCGAGAAAGCTGAGACGCCCTTGCGATTGAAATCGGCCTCCAGGCCATGTCCAACGGCTTCATGCAGCAGGACACCAGGCCAGCCGGGTCCGAGTACGACGGTCGTTTCTCCTGCAGGAGCGTCGACGGCATCGAGTTGTACGAGGGCTTGCCGGACGGCTTCTCGGGCGTAGGCCTCAGGCGATGAGCCTCCGGTGAAATGATCGAGGCCCACACGGCCTCCGCCACCGGAATAGCCACGCTGAGGCTGGCCGGCCCTCTGCCGGACCAGCGCCGACACATTGAGGCGGGCCATGGGTTGGATGTCCCAAACCAATCGTCCATCACTGGAGGCGATCAACACGTGGCGAAGTTGGTCTGAGAAGCTGGCGGCCACTTGAAAGACCCTCGGGTCCTCGTGGCGGGCGGCCATATCGGCGCGCTGAATCAAGGCGATTCGTTCCGCGAGGGAGGAGTGGGCGGCAGGAGAGGGAACTGGATAAAGGTCGTGCTTGGGCGCCGGTTCGAGGCCTATTTTCGGGACGCTTGAGGGTCCGGCAGCGATGCAGGCGGCAGTGTAGGCCGCTTTGCGAATGCGGACGCCAGTCAGATCATCTGTGTAAGCGTATCCGGTACGTTCACCCGCCAGCACTCGGACACCCACGCCCATCGTGACGCCCTGCGTGGCAGACTTCACAATGCTCTCGTCCATGCTCAGGGAGGTCGTTTCGACATACTCGAAATAGAGATCAGCGTAATCGCCGCCGCGCGAAAGCGCCTCTTCCAGCCACGAATCCAGGTCTTGCACAGTGATCTGGAAATGACGGGAGAAAAAACTATCAGAGAAACTCACAATTCGAGGCTAACATTGCCAGCGGAGGCTCACTCGAACAGCGAGGTGTGGGCCTTCGCGGCCACACGCGATATGGCGCGAACCAGTTTGCGGTAGGGGAGATCCCTAAGCGTGGCGAACGGTATCCATTCCCCATCACGCCAGGAGGAGTAATACCATCGGGCGAGCAACGAGACGTGGTCGGAGCGGGTTTGAACGGCAGACTTGGACTCAGGCAGTGCGGAAACAACTCCGCGCAGGCGGTGGTCGAGGGATGAGGCGCCACCTGTAGCCGCAATTCGAAAGTCAACTTGCGGCAGCCATTGGCCTCGAAGAAAGAACCGCAGTTCTACACAACCAGCCTCCAGGCTGGGCAGCACTGCGACGCCGCAGAGCCGCTCCAGGTCTGCCACGAGACCGTCGCGTAGCCGCAACACTTGCTCCACGCGCTGATACCTTTCGTGCTGCCGCCGGGCGGCTTCGAACTCCATCTGTTCGCTGAGTCGGTCGCGCCCTGCGGCCAGCGATTCGAGCAACTGGTCACCGCCGGAAGTGAGGAACGACACCAGCCTCTGAACCTCATTTTGGTACTCATCAATGCTGACCACCTGCTGGCACGGGCGGCAACACCGGAACATCTCGCCGTAAATGCAGCCGG
The DNA here is from genome assembly GCA_964460395.1 of uncultured Solibacteraceae bacterium. Taxonomy (GTDB): domain Bacteria; phylum Acidobacteriota; class Terriglobia; order Bryobacterales; family Bryobacteraceae; genus CAYWQS01. Next base: position 49,304 of record CAYWQS010000026.1, read on the forward strand.
GGTGCTCGGGCGAGGGCTCCAGATCCTCGGTGCAACGCCGGACTTGAAAGAGATCGAGCATCTCTTGCTCAAATCGTTCCGCCGCCGCCCGGGTACGAAACGGGCCGTAGTGCACAGCTTGAGACGCGCTGAGTTGGGTGGTCACCGTCGAGCGGGGGAAAGGATTGCCCAGCAAGACCTTCACCCAGTGGCTGGGACGCAGGCGATTCAGGCGCGCATAGTCGTCAGGATAGTGTTCACGGGAAAGCTGGTAGAAGATCAAAGACGCGCCGAGACGGGAAGCGGTGAAATAACATTCGATCCGCCGCGCCAGCCCCTGGAGATTCAGGAACCGGCGTGAGCCGGCAGGTGGGGCGAAGAGACGGAGTAGACGGCGTCGAAGATTCGCGGTGCGTCCAAGGTACGGACGGGAATTCTCCGCCTGTAGGTGCACGAGAAACACGGAGGAGACGGCGGGGATAGCCTCCAGCCAGTCGCGGGATTCCTGGCCAGTCTCTACCACCAAGGAAGGCATCTATCCTCCGATGATAAGACTGCCCCATATCGAGATGGTCCGCGCGGCAGGTTGCCTCTTCCTATGTGAACAGGCCCAGAGCCGACGTTGTTTCGGCCCTGGGCCATGCGCTCCACGTCTTCATACTTGACGGCGTGGTGTCCTATCGAAACCGTGTCGTTAGGTGGTGAGTCGCCGGTACAGCCCTAATGCTGCGAGAGCTGCGCCTGCCAGTGCGAAAGTGGTGGGTTCCGGAACCTGGGAGCCATCGCCCGGGCGGAAGGAAATCAGCGAATCACTGAAGTCACGCCCGTTCAAACCAATGGAGATAATGTGCAAGCCTACGCGGAGGCCGGCCGTATCGGACGGAGAACCGGTCAGGCTGTCGATGAGTTGCTGATATGAGCGGCCGGCGTTCAGCGTACCCACCAAGTTCAGCGTTTCAAGACGGTCAACACCGTTTGCCGCCGCGCCAACCTTGTCCGCTTGGTGATCGGACGAAAACGAAAACGGTGCTCCGCCGGGCAGATTGCCGCCGAGGCTGGTTGAGAAGCTGGTGCCGGGGGTTGGAACCACGATAAAACTGGAAAACCAGTCCGTGGCGCCCTCGTCAATGAAGGCAGTCTTGATCCGTCCGGTAGTGCCGGATGGCATGTTGTTGAAGAAGATGAGTTCGACCTGGTTTCCTCCGAGATCGTTCAAGTCCACCGAAAAGTAAGGGGCAATGTTGGTCGAGCAAACGCCCGTGTTGTTCGTCGTGCAAACAAAATCTAGGGTTGCCGCGCCAACACTGACCTGCAAGAGCAGAAACAGTATTGTCTTGGTTAGTCTCATACTTGCTTTCAGCATTGAGTGCGGGCGCAAGACCGTGAATGGAATTTTATGGGGATGAGTACTATTTCTTTTTGAGCTTCGTACTGGACTTCTCAGATGAGGGGCCAAGTCAAGGCCATGGAGCCTGGAGTGCGACTGCGTTCGAAGAACACCTTGACAGTAACCAACAACTGCTTAAAATAGAGTCATTTCGCGGTATGCTGACGGTTTGTTTGCATCAACAGATAGAGACGATTGGCCGCCGGGATGGGGTGGCCTATGTCCGTTGCCGGGATTGCGGGCATGTGATGGAGGAAGAAGATCTCCACCCTGGGCCGCCACGCCGCGCGCATGGGCGGGAGTGGAAAGAGGAGAAGCAGACCCAGCGCCACTGAAGTAGGGGACCGGTTGCGCCCCTGCTAGCTGATTTGCTAGGTAAGTAAGGATCTCTGTGCACCTTTGCATGGGGAACGAGGAAGCCGCTTACCACCGAGAATGAAGAAATCAAGCAAAGCCGGGGAAAACAAGGCGACAGCGGAGGCGCGTCCGGACGCGAAGGGTCAGGCCGATCTGTTCGCCCAAGCCATGAAGCTCTTCAACAGCGGAGACTTCAGGAGTGCAAGGCCTCTGCTGGAAAAAGCTGCACAGGGCCCGAAAATCTCCGTCAATGAAACAGCGTTAATGTACATGCGGATGTGCGACAAACGCATCGCGCAGCCGGAGCCGGTGCTGAAGACAGCGGACGACTACTATACCTATGGAGTCGGCTTAATGAACGACCGCAGGCCGGTCGAGGCGCTGAAACATCTGGAAAAGGCGCTCACCTTGGATGCGAAGGCGCCGCACATCTATTACGCGCATGCGCTGGCGGCGGGGTTGTCGAACGACGTCGAGTCGGCGGTGGCCTCCTTGCGAAAAGCGCTGGAACTAGATCCCAGCACTAGGGCGCAGGCCCGTAGTGACAGCGACTTCCATCCGCTGCTGCAGCATGCCGCAATCCGGGAACTGCTGGTGGCAGAGCGGGCTGAGTCCGCCTGAATCCCTTGCCGGCCCGAATCTATCCGCAGCTGACCTCGATAAAAAGCCGCTTGGCAGAGCCATTACGGATCGTCTCCATTGGGGGAGGCACCGGCCTGTCCACGTTGCTGAAGGGGCTCAAGCGGCATGCAGTCTTTTCCAGTCCGCGGGTGGCCCCGACGCCGCCGCTAGTGGAACTCACCGCCATTGTCACCGTGACGGACGATGGCGGCTCGTCGGGACGTCTCCGCCGTGAGATGGATGTGCTGCCGCCGGGAGACATCCGTAACTGTCTGGCCGCGCTTGCCGAGGACGAGGCCCTGCTCGCTCGACTGTTTCAGTACCGGTTCGAGACTGGGCGGGGCCTGCGGGGCCACAGTTTCGGGAACCTGTTCCTGGCCGCGCTCACACAGTTAACGGGAGATTTCGCGAAGGCGGTAGAGGTGAGTTCAGACGTGCTCGCCGTCGCCGGCCGCATTTTCCCTTCCACAGCGGCCAATGTCTCTTTAAAGGCCACGCTTGAGGATGGCAGCGTCGTGGAAGGCGAGACGCGAATCAGCCGCAGTGTCGTGCCGATCCGCCGGATCGAATTGAAGCCCGGTGTATGCCATCCGCTGCCGGGAGCTTTAGAGGCATTGCGAGACGCCGACCTGATCACCTTGGGTCCGGGGTCGCTGTTCACGAGCATCATCCCGAATCTGCTGGTGCGAGGAATCCCGGCGGCGATCGCCCGCTCGAGCGCCCTGAAGGCATGTTTCGTGAACCTCATGTGGCAGCCCGGAGAAACGGTGGGGATGAGCGCATCCGATCACATAGCCGCAATTCACGCTCATGCGGGGCGGAGGCTGGTGGACTTCGCGGTGCTCAACAACGAGACGGTAGCACCGTCCTTGCTTCGCAGTTATGCCCGGGCCCGCGCGTTGCCAGTACGCAACGATTTGCCGGAGTTAAAGGGAATGGGTGTCCGGGTAGTGGAATTGCCGTTGCTCGAAGCCGGCGCCAAGATCCGGCATTCGCCGGAGCGTATTGCAGACATCGCGATAGAACTCGCCAAGAAGGGCCGCCGCCTCCGGTTGTCGCAAGCGGCCGCTGCAAGCCGGAAAGGACTCAAATGAACTCCAACACTTCGGCCGTCATACTCGCCGCAGGATTGGGCACAAGGATGAAATCCAAGCGCGCAAAGGTTCTGCACCAAGCTGGTGGACTTTGCTTAATAGAGCATGTGGTTCGAGCTGCGCTCGGATGTGTGGAGCCTCAACGCATTGTGGCAGTGGTGGGCCACCAGGCCGAACAGGTACGGCACGCCGTCGCCCAATATGGCATTCAGTTCCGGCTGCAAGCCGAACAGCTTGGTACGGGCCACGCCTTGCTGGTTTGCGACGGCGTACCGGAATTGGCGGAGGGGCAACTGCTCGTGCTCTACGGCGACTGTCCCCTTCTATCAGGCAGGACTCTCGAAAGGTTGCTGGATGAACACGCGCGCGGCGGTGCGGCCGTCACCGTAATGACCACCGAGTTGGACAACCCCACGGGTTATGGCCGGATTATCCGCGGGCCGGATGGCCGTGTGGCGGCCATCGTGGAGCAACGGGCAGCGAACGAGGAGCAGTTGGCGGTGCGGGAGATCAACTCGGGCATTTACTGCATGGAGGCTGCCAAGGTGTGGCCGCTCCTGCGGCGGCTGCAGCCGAATCCAGCATCAGGTGAAATCTACCTCACGGATGTTGTGGAGTTGTTGAACGAAGCCGGTGAGCGTGTCCTGCCCTTTCTTGTGGAAGATTCTCACGAACTGCTGGGCATTAACACTCGCGTGGAATTGGCGGCGGTGGATCGGATTCTGCGCACCCGAAAGGTTCATGAACTCATGCTGAACGGAGTGACCGTGCTGCAGCCGGAGTCATGCGTGGTGGATGCGGACGTGCACGTGGGCCCGGATTCCATGATCGGGCCGTTTGCGCAGCTGCTAGGCAGAACGGTACTGGGTGAGCGGTGCGAAGTGGGGGCTTGTTCGATTCTCCGGGATACACAGCTCGAAGACGGGGCGCAAGTGCTGCCATTCACCTTCATCGACAAGTCGAAGTTGGCGAGCGAAGCTCAGGTCGGACCCTATGCCCGGTTACGGCCTGAGGTTGAGATTGGACCCAACGCGCGCGTGGGTAATTTTGTCGAGTTGAAGAAGTCGAAACTAGGCCCCGGAGCCAAGGCGAACCATCTGGCCTATCTGGGTGACGCCACCATCGGAGCCAAAGTCAATATTGGGGCGGGCACGATCACTTGCAACTACGACGGAGAGCAGAAATATCCCACTACGATCGGCGAGCGGGCATTTATCGGCAGTAACGCCACTTTGGTGGCGCCGGTCGATATCGAGCCTGGATCCTACATCGCAGCAGGCAGTGTGATTACAGACAGAGTGCCCGCGGATTCGTTAGCCCTCGGCCGGGCCCGCCAAGTCGTCAAAGAAGGCTGGGCGGCCAAACGCCGCACGAACAAGCCATCGAAAAGTTCCTAGAGTACAAGGACCGGGTGGTAAACGTTTGGCAGGCGAACCTCCCCAATCGCTACCAACTCGCCGGCATGATTCAGCGCTTTTATGAAGCGCGCGTCACCGCGGGTCCGGAATGGAGAGACGCGAAAATCGCGCCCCTGACGGATTTGGGTTTCCGTGATCTGATCGACGGTTTCGCAGGGAAACTCCGGCAGGAGTTGGGCAGCCGGCACCAAAGCCTCGTGTAGGCGGTGCTCGGCGGCGAGTTCTCCCAACTCCTCCAGCGTGCGGGCCTGATCGAGATGGAATGGGCCGGATTGTATCCTCCGAAGACTTTCGAGAAATGCGCCGCAGCCTAGAATCTGTCCGGCATCATGCGCCAACGAGCGGAGATACGTTCCTGCAGTGCAGTGCACGCGAATTCGCACTGCGTTCTCCTCCGCAGACAGGATCTTCAGCTCGTACACGGTGACGCGGACAGGCGGCAGTTCTACGGTGAGATTCCGGCGTGCTGCCTGATAGGCAGGCCGGCCCTGTACTTTTTTGGCAGAGATCGCGGGAGGCTTCTGCTCGAAAGTGCCCCGAAAGCATTCGAGCGCACGTTCTATGTCGGCCCCGGAAAGCATTGGGTGTGTGACCGGGCTGGTGGGGGACCCGTCGGCGTCGTAGGTATCCGTGGACCAGCCGAAACGAACTACACCTTCGTAGACTTTGTCGTTGCGGGTGAAATACTGGGCCAGCCTGGTAGCTCGGTTTAACAAGAGGGGGAGGACACCGGTGGCTAAGGGGTCCAGGGTGCCGAGGTGCCCGATTTTCTTGGTACCCGCCAATCGGCGCAGGCGGTTGACGACATCGTGAGAAGTCCAACCCGCCGGTTTATCAACAACGATCGCTCCGTTCATCCATGCAGGCAGGCTGCTTTTTCACTGTAACAAAGAGCGCAGGCTACACTGAACAAGAAGTGGAAGAGCAGCTCTCAAAGCAGAGTTATGACCCCCGGTTGCTCCGCCGACTATTGGCCTTGGTGGTGCCCTATTGGCCGGCAGTGCTTGCCGCACTGGTGTGTCTGTTGGGCAACTCCGCCCTTCAAGTGGTGTCTCCGCTGCTCACTAAAGTGGCCATCGACAAGTACCTGGCGCCTGGCCACGGGGAGAGCATCGCATGGTTGGAGCAGTGGCTGCCTGCCGGGGCTTCCGATGGCTTGAGGACGATTGCCCTCTGGTATCTGACTGCCATTGCTCTGGCATTGCTGTTCGAGTTCTCCGAACAGTACCTGATGCAGCGCACTGGCCAGCGCGCAATGTTTGACCTGAGACGGCGGCTCTACGGACACCTGCAACAGCTGGACATCGCGTATTTTGACCGCAATCCCGTGGGCCGGCTGGTGACTCGCGTCACGACGGACGTGGATGCCCTGAACGAGATGTTCGCCTCCGGCATTGTAACGGTGATGGGTGACGTTCTCGTGTTGACAGCCATCTTCCTGGCCATGTTCCGATTGAATTCGGAACTGGCTCTGCTCATGCTGGCTGTCTTGCCTTTAGTGTTCGGAGTCACCGTTCTTTTCCGCCGAGCCGTGCAGGCGTCGAACCGGTTGATCCGGATAGCCGTTGCACGCATCAACGCATTCCTGCAAGAGCACGTTAGCGGGATGACCGTGCTGCAACTGTTCAATCGCGAAGAGCGCGCCGCGCGCGACTTTGAGGCTGTCAACCGCCAGCACCTGGAAGCCTACCGCGGCGCCATTCAAGCCTACGGCTGGTTCTATCCCGCCGTGGAGTTTCTCTCCACGCTCTCGCTCGTAGCCATCCTGATGCGTGGGGGCTGGCAGGTACGGGAAGGCGCCTTGACGCTGGGCGTGGTGGTGGCTTTCTTCCAGTACGGTATGCGCATTTTCCGGCCGATCCAGGATCTGAGCGAAAAGTACAACATCATGCAATCCGCACTGGCGGCAGCCGAGCGGATCTTCCAGTTGTTGGATGAGCCCGTGCGCGTGAACAACCCAAAGGAGGCGAAGCCCTTTCCCACGGGCCCTGCCGCCATCGAATTCGACGGCGTCTGGTTCGCCTACAACGACGAAGACTGGGTTTTGCGTGATGTCAGCTTTCGGATTGAACCAGGAGAAACCATTGCGGTGGTGGGACACACCGGCGCTGGCAAGACAACGCTCACGAACCTGCTGCTGCGTTTTTACGACATCCAACGAGGATCCATCCGGCTGGGTGGCACGGATATCCGGGAACTGAATTTGGCGGAACTCCGGCGGCACTTCGCCATTGTGCTCCAAGACCCGACACTGTTTACCGGGACACTCGCGGAGAACATCCGCCTGGGCACTGAGGCGATCGGCGACGGTGGCTTACGTGACGCCGCAGAGCAGGTGAATCTCTCCGACTTCGTGCAATCGCTGCCCGGGGGTTTTCTGCACGAGGTACGTGAGCGAGGAGCAGGACTCTCAACCGGGCAGAAACAACTCATCAGCTTTGCGCGGGCCCTGGCGCACGATCCCGATTTCCTGATCCTGGATGAGGCCACTTCGAGCGTGGATACGGAGACGGAGCAGAAAGTGCGTGAGGCCTTGGATCACATGGTGGCAGGCCGGACCTCGCTGATCATTGCGCACCGGCTCTCCACGGTGCAGCGCGCTGACCGCATCCTGGTCATGCACAAGGGCAAACTCCGCGAACAAGGTACGCACCAGCAATTGCTGGCTGCCCGGGGCATCTACTGGAAGCTCTATCAACTTCAGTACAAGGACCAGGAAGCGAGCCCCCGGGCTTAGGCACCGGGCACGGAGGCATTGCCGGCTTCCCGCGCGGCTCGCGCTACATCGACGCGCCAAAGCACCACGAAACCGGCGATAAAGAAGACGATCAGCGAGAGGATAGCCCACTGGTAGCTGCCTGTGAATTGCAAGGTGAGCCCGAAAAGCAATGGCGCCAGCCAACTCGTGCCCTTGTCGCTGATTTCGTAGAGGCTGAAGTACTCGGCTTCCCTGCCCTTAGGAATCATGAGAGAGAATAGGGACCGGCTCAGCGCTTGGCTGCCGCCCATGACAATCGCCACCACGGCGGCAGCAACAAAGAACCCAACCGTGGTCTTTACGGCAAACATCGCAAACATCAGGCCGGTCCAGATTACCAATGCAAGAAGCACGGCACGCTTGGCGGTGAGCCATTTCGCAACGTAATTGAATAGCACCGCGCCCAAAAAGGCGACAAACTGCACCATCAGGATGGCTAGGGTGAGTTGGCCCATGGGGATGTGCAGGTAGTCCGCTCCGTATTGCCCCGAGAGGGCAATCACCGCCTGGATGGCATCGTTGTACAGCAGGTAGGCAACGAGAAATGTAAGCGTCATGGGCAGGTGAAACAGACTGCGGACGGTGTGAATCAACTGCAAAAACCCCACTGAGAAGAGATGCTGACCGTGTTCCAAATGCCGCACTGCTGCGCGCTGCCGCAGCCGGGTCATGGGAAAGATTGCAAAAAGGGCCCACCAGACACCGGCTGAGCAAAGGCTGATGCGCACGGCGTGAGCTTCAGTAAGACCGAGATCCTGAGCATTCTGGTAGAGCAGCAGGTTGAGCGCGAGCAGCAACCCTCCGCCGAGGTAGCCGATGCCCCAGCCTTTGGAAGACACCGCATCCCGTTCTTCTTCGGGCGCGATCTCCGGCAGGAAAGCGTTGTAAAGGACGATCGCCGCGCCGAAGGCAAGGTTGGCGACAAGAAACAGCGCCCCTCCCATCAGGTATCGCGCACCTTCCAACCAATACATCGCGATGGTGGCGCCGGCGCCCACCCACGTGCACAGTCCCAAAAATTGCTTCTTGCGGGCGCTGTAGTCGGCCAGCGCACCCACCATTGGAAGCACCACCACCTGGCTGATGACCGAGAGCGAAACCAGGTAGCTCCAATAGGAGCGTGCGTCGACGCGGAGACCCAGCGGATAGATAAAACCGGAGGCATCCGCGCCTGCCTTGGCGAGTTCCGTCAAATACGGGCCAAGAAAGAGCGTGACGACTGTGCTGGAAAAGGCGGAGTTGGCGAAGTCGTAGAGGTACCAGGCCCTTTGTTCCCGGCGCGAGTAGGGAAGCGTTTCAGTTGCCGCTTGCAATTAGTTCCTCCACGATTTGCCGAACCCCTGGATAATCCTTTTTACCGTTGCCGAGAAGAGGGATCCGGTCCAGGTGGATGATGCGGCGGGGCACTGCCAGTTCCGGCAAGTTGGCTCCACGCGCGGCCTCGACCAGTTGATCTCTGCGCAGAAGTTTATCTTGAGTGGCCAGGATGATCATCTCACCGCGAGCCGGATCCGGGCGCGCCACCGCAGCATGCATCGCGGCGGGCGACGCGAGTTCCGCCACGCGTTCAGCGGTCTCCAATGAGACCATTTCGCCGGCGATCTTCGCAAATCGCCTCACCCGGCCGAGCAATCGCAGAAACCCCTCATCATCCAGCACCGCCAGATCACCAGTGGCATACCAGCGCGGCCCGAACGGCGATGCAGGCGCCTCAATCACTCCGGGATTGCTGTCGCGCAGATAGCCCAGCATCACATTGGGTCCATGCACATGAAGCAAACCGCCCTCCTCAATGCCTTCGACAGGTTCCAGCCGGTGTTCAATGCCGGGCAGGAGTTCACCCACGGTGCCGGTTTTATACCGGAATGGGCTGTTTGCAGCAATGATCGGAGAGCACTCCGTCGCGCCATAGCCTTCGATAATACGCTGCCCGAATTTCTCCAGGTAGAGTTGCCGAACCTCTTCGGTGAGCTTCTCGGCGCCTGAGATGAGAATGCGCACGCGCCGGAAATCGTAGGGGTGCGCTCGCTTGGCGTAGTGTTTGAGAAACGTCGTCGTTCCCGCTACCACGGTACAGTCCCGGTCGTAAACCAGTTCGGGGATGATGGCGTAATGCAAGGGAGTGGGATAAAGGAAGACCGGCATGCCTTGGGTGAGAGGAAGAAAGACGCCCACTGTCAGGCCAAACGAATGAAAAATAGGTAGGGCCGACATAAAGCGGTCAGCCGGATTCACATCGAAAATGGCGAGGCCCTGTTCAATGTTGGACAAGATCGAATCGTGGCTGAGCACCACGCCCTTTGGTTTACCCTCACTGCCTGAGGTGAAAAGGATGGCGGCTGGTTCGGAGGAGTCCGCCGGACGCAGGACGGAGCGTGGGCTGCGGAGCGCGTAACCGATGAGCCACAGTTTGTCTGCGGCGGTGAGCTGCGATCTCAGGTCTTCGAGATACTGGACCCGCACACCCTCGAGCTTTTCGATCACGTGCTGCAGGCGGGCCCGTTCCACGAACACGCGGGAAGTGAACACCACTCGGATCCGCGCCGCGCGAATGGCGCTGTTCAGGGCCTCAACACCTGCGGTGAAGTTCAGCATGGCGGGCACACGGCGGCCGATGAGCAGCCCAAACACCAGCGCAACCGCACCGGCGGCGTTTGGGAGGAGCACGCCTACGTTCTCTCTTTCCGCCGTTTGTTTGCCTGCCAGCCGGCCCAGCGCCAGGCTGGCCTTTAGCAAGGTGCCGTAGCTCATTTGCGTTCCGCTGGCGTCTTCGACCATCTGGCGTGTGCGCCCATGCTGTTCCACCGCGCTCAAGAATGCCTGGGCGAGGGTACGGCGGGGCCTGGCGGCCACACGCGCCCGCTGAAGAATCCGGCGCATTTCCTCGCCGGCCAGGCGGCGCCTCAGCTTGCCCGTGGGTGCTTCCGGCATGGGCAGGCGTTGGGGCGGCATCCAGGTAAGAGTCACCTTGGGACACCATCGAAGTGGAAAGATGCCCTGTAATCGGCTGAAGCCTCTGGCGAGATGGGCGCCGTCCATCCAAAACGTTGCCAGTGTGGCTCCGCTCTTGGCAGCAAGGAATGCCGGGCCGTCGTAAACCTTCATCAGATTCCCGGTAACCGTAACGCGGCCCTCGGGGAAAACCACCACAGGACGGCCGCCCTCAATGAGCTCCACCGCGCCTTTCATGGCGAAGGGATTTGTGGTGTCGATCACGAGGTGGTCCGCCTTGCGCAACAGCACGCGGAAGATCCACTGACGCAGAACCTGGGTATGCACGATGTAAATGGAGTTCTGCGGCAGGATCGTCCAGAGCAGAGCCGCATCGAGAAAGCTTTGATGGTTGCCGATCACCAGCAACTGCTTGCCGCTGGGCATGTCGCCCCGGACCTCAAAGCGGTAGAGCACCCGGACAAGAAGGCGGATAACGAAGCGCAACATGATGGCGGATACCCCGCCAGTGTAGCCCACCCTCGTCAGCCGTCATTGGTTTGACACGATCACAGCCACTTCGACTAAAATAAAGGGTACCCGCTGCTCCTCAGTAGCTCAATGGTAGAGCATTCGGCTGTTAACCGAAGGGTTGTAGGTTCGAGTCCTACCTGAGGAGCCAAATCTTTTCCCCG
>CAYWQS010000027.1:0-58515 GCA_964460395.1 uncultured Solibacteraceae bacterium
ATGTCTTCCGGATCGAGCGGCGTAATGAAAGTCTGGTTTAGTTTTTTGTAGATTTCGTGCAGGATCTCGTCGCCCTGGTTTTCGATCTTGCGCAACTCCTCGGCGGTGTCAACCAGCGCCGAGTTGCCTTTCCGGCTGGAAGCATGGAGCAATTGGGCGGCGCGGACGATCAGATTCGTCTGTTCGCTGAAGTGCGTGAAGAACTTCTCTTCTCGGGGGATAAGCCTCATAAAGATCTGGTCCGGATCCACGGGATCTGCCCTCCGGCAGGCAGACCGCTTTGAATTATCTCAGAGAGACTGATATGGGGGTCAACGGCCTCGCTGTTACGATTCGATGAACGATTCCTCCTGGCCGAGGACAGGCAATGCCGGGCTGGCTTCCTCATCGCTGTTCTCATCCAGGTTGAGGTGGCGCAGGTCCAGCAGGCGGGCAGTGTGCAGATTGCCCATGGCGGTCAGCAGCGTTTGCTTCAGGTGCGGATAGTCGCGCTCGAGGTCCGCGAAAATGTCGCGGATCGAGCGGCGCACGGTCCCGGTCTTCTGCGAGCAGCCGCAGGGCACCACGGGCGCCTTCGAGGCGCCTGCAAAGGCCGTGGTGAGGTCCTCGGTGACATACAGCAGAGGACGGATCAGCCGGAACTCCCGCTTGCTCGACCACGTGACGGGCGGCAGCGCGGCCAGTTTCCCGGTGAACATGGCGTTGCGGAGAAAAGCCTCGCAGAAATCGTCGGCGGTATGGCCGAAGGCGATCACATTGGCGCCCAACTCCCGGGCGATCTCATAGACAGCACGGCGGCGGAATCGGCTGCAGAGGTCGCACCCGTGGCCAGGTTGTTCCTCCAGGAGCCGGAGCGATGGAGCGTCTTCGCGGTAAGTCCAATCGATGCCTTTCCGCTGCAGGTAATCGCCAAACGGCTGAATGGGCGCGAGGAATTTTCCTTGCTCGATGGTGAAGGCGCAGACGGTGAAATGGACAGGCGCGCGGTCGCGCAGCTTCAACAGACTTTCCAGCAGCGTGAAACTGTCTTTCCCGCCCGAGAACGCCACCGCCACGCGGTCGCCCTCGCGAATCATGCGGAAGCGGCCAATGGCCTCGCCCACGCGCCGCAGGATCGTCTTTTCCAGTTCCAAATCCCTATTATAAGGGGGGGGCTTCACCCCACCACACCATGCAGAATGCGAGACGGGTTGCGCTGGAGGCGCTGAGAGAGACGGAACGGGGCGGGCAGGCCGACCAAGCGCTGCGGCGGCACGCCCGTCAACTCGAACCGCGCGACACCGCACTGGCCACCGAACTTACTTTCGGTGTGCTTCGCCGGCGTAGACAGTTGGATTGGCTGATCGAGAAAGCGGCCGGCCGGCCCATTTCCGCGATTCAGCCGGCGGAGGTGGCGCTGGCGCTTCGTTTGGGCGTTTACCAGATGCGGTTTCTGACGCGGGTGCCGGTCCACGCCGCAGTGAACGAAACCGTCGAACTGGTGAAGAAGCTGAAACGCGGGGCCGGCGGCTTTGCCAACGCTGTTTTGCGGCGCGTGCCCGGGCGGCCCAAGACATGGCCAGACCTGTCGTTGGAGTGTTCCCTGCCCGCCTGGCTGATGGAACGCTGGGTAGCGCGGATGGGTGAGGAAGCGGCGCGCTGCGCGGGACTGGCCATGCTCCGGCCATCCGAGACATGGGTACGCGTGCCGCCGGGCAATCCCGTGCCCGCCCACTGGCAGGCCAGCAAGGACGTCCCGGGCGCTTGGCAGGCGCCTGACGGCGACCCGGGGCCGTACCGGCGGCAGGACGTGGGCGCGCAGGCGTTGGTGCCTCTGCTGGAGCTCTCGCCCGAACACCGGTTGCTTGACGTCTGCGCCGCTCCCGGCAACAAAACGGCGCAGGCGCTGGAATCCGGGGCCCGTGTGGTGGCATGCGATGCGAGCGGACGGCGCTTGCGCGAATTCCTGGTCGAAGGCGTGCCGCGCGTGCAGGCGGACGCCGCGCAAGGTTTGCCCTTTGGCGCCGTGTTCGACCGGATTCTGGTGGACGCGCCATGCTCCGGAACCGGCACGCTGGGGCGCAACCCGGAAATTCGCTGGCGCCTGCAGCCGGAAGACCTGCCGCGCTGCGCCGAACGGCAAAAGGCGATTCTGACGAACGCCTTGCGCTGTCTGCGTGAGGGCGGACGGCTGGTGTACGCCACCTGTTCTCTTGAGCCGGAAGAAAACGAACAGGTTGTATCCGCCGTGGCGCCGGGGCGCGTCCTACGCACCATGGAACGCTGGCCGGGCCGGGAACCGGGGGACGGTTTCTGGGCCGCCGTGATAGCCTGAGGGAGTATTTCCCGCATGATAGAGATCCTGCCTTCGATCCTTGCCGCCGATTTCGCGCGTTTAGGCGAACAGATATCGGAAGTGGAGAAGGCCGGGGCCAGCATTCTGCATATCGATGTAATGGATGGCCACTTCGTGCCCAATCTCTCGGTGGGGCCGCCCGTTGTAGCGTCGGTGCGCAAGGCCACTCGAATGACGCTGGACGTGCATCTGATGATCACGGATCCGGACCGGTATGCGCCGATCTTCATCGAGGCGGGCGCTGATTGCGTGTCGGTCCACCAAGAAGTCAGCCCCCACCTGGACCGGACTCTGCGCATGATTCAGAGCGAAGGAGCCCGGGCCGGGGTAGTCCTGAATCCGGCAACCCCCATTGCGACGCTCGAGCACGTTCTGGACATTGTGGATTACGTTCTGCTGATGAGCGTGAACCCGGGATTTGGCGGCCAGAAGTTGATCCCCGGGGTGCTGGAAAAGGCACGCGCGCTGCGGGCTTGGCGGGAACGGGCCGGGCTCGATTTCGCCATCGAGATGGATGGCGGCGTGGCGTTGGATAATGTAGGAAAGGTGGCCGAAGCAGGTGTGGACTGGATTGTTGCCGGTTCTTGCGTCTTCGGCGCCCCGGATGCGGCCGCGGCGGTCGTGGCGCTCCGGCAGGCCGCCTCAATGGCGGTGGCCCGTCTGGCGTGAGTCAGGGCGGGCAACCCACTGGAGAATCAGGAAAGAGCATGGATTGGATGGCACAAAAGAACCTGCGCGGCGCTTTGCTGGCCGTCCTGGTGATGGCGTTGATCGTGGGCGCCGGCTGCCGCCGGAAGAAATACGAAAACCCCATCACGAAGGACACGCAGCAGCCCGATAAAGTGCTTTTCGACAAAGCGATCAACGACATCGAAAAGGGCCGTTACGAGATCGCCCGCCTCACCCTCAACACGCTGATGAACACCTACGACACCAGCGAGTACCTGGCAAAGGCCAAGCTGGCGATCGCTGACAGTTGGATGCGCGAGGGCGGCTCCAACGGATGGGCGCAGGCGGAGGCCGAGTACAAGGACTTCATCCTGTTCTATCCGACGCTGGAAGAATCGTCGGAGGCGCAGATGAAGATTTGCGATATCCATTTCCGGCAATTGGAGAAGCCCGACCGCGATCCGATGCACGCCATGCGCGCCGAGGAGGAATGCCGCAACCTGCTCACGCAGTTCCCGAACAGCCGGTTCGCTCCGATGGCCGCGCAGCGATTGCGCCAGATTCAGGAAGTCATCGGCGAATCGGAGTTTCGCGTGGGTTCGTTCTACCATCACAAGGGCAGTTTTCCGGCTGCGGCGAACCGGCTGCAAAACGTCACGGACCAGTACCCGCTTTTTAGCAATTCTGATCTCGCGCTGATGAAGCTGGGTGAGAGCTACCAGCGCATGGGGCCGCGCTTCCGCGACCGGTCTGTGGCGGCTTATCAAAAGGTGGTGCGGGAGTATCCTTTGAGCGCTTCGGTCGAAGAGGCCAAGAAGCGGCTACGGGATATGGAGGCCGAGATTCCGGAGGCGGACCCGGTAGCCTACGCCCGCATGAAGTATGAGTTGGAGAACATTGAAGAGCGGGGCATGATGAGCAAGTTCTGGGGCGCTTTCAGCAAGAGCCCGGATGTCACCCGCGCCGCTAAGTCCGGCGAACCTACCATGACCTCGCTGCGGCCCACGATTCCGGTCAGCGTGCCCATTCCGGGCGCCGGAGCAGGAGGTGGCGTCACCGACGTCACCATCTCGACAGGCCCCACGGGGGCCACCTCGGCGCTGGACACGCAACCCGACGCCCGCCTGAATCAGCCCCAAACAGGTGAAGCCAAGCCTGCCGGCACGGAGGAACAGCCTGCCGCGGCGGCTCCGCCGGCCGACGCGCCTAAAAACACCAAGGCGACAAAGAACGACAAAAAGAAGAAAAACGACAAGAAGAAGTAGACACGAGCTTGGCCGAAAAAACCAATTGCCGCGTCCTGCTGGCCGACGATAGCCCGCATGCTCAGCGTATGGGCGAGCGCATCCTCCGGGAGGAAGGCTACGAGGTGGTGACGGTCACCGATGGCGAGGCCGCGCTGGCCCGCCTGGATGACGTGCGGCCGGATTTGGTGCTCGCCGATGTCTTTCTGCCCCTCAAGTCCGGATACGAACTTTGCCGGGCCATCAAACAGAGCGAGCGCCACCGGCATGCTGCCGTCATTCTGATCGCCGGGTTGTTGGAACCGGTGGATGAAGAAGAGGCGCGGCGCGCGGGGAGCGACGCGATTCTGAAAAAGCCGTTCGAGGCCTCGGTGGTGTTGGAAACCATCCGCCCGTTGATCGACCAGGCGCAGTTTGCCCGGGGCCTGTTTCAGGAGACTATAGCGCCCGCGCCACCCGAACCGCCTGCCACTGCCGCGCAGGTTTCACTGCGCGCGCCGGAGCTAGACCCCGAGCGTGTCAAAGCCGCGGTAACGCTGGCCCTGGACCGCAGTCTGCCCGCGCTCGTGGAAGAGATTACGCAGAAAGTGCTCATCGCCCTGGGCCATTGAGCGAGGAGTCTACCGCCATGCCTGATAATTCATTTGACATCGTTTCAGAAGTGGAAATGCCCGAGGTGCTCAACGCCGTTCAGCAGGCCATCAAGGAAGTCCAGACCCGCTACGACCTGAAGGATACAAAGAGCGAGATCCTCCTCAACGAAAAAGAGCGCAAGATCATGCTGCATTCCTCCGACGAATTCAAACTGAAGGCAGTGATTGAGATCCTGGAGGGCAAGCTGGTAAAGCGCAAGGTGCCGCTGAAGGCGCTGACCTATGGCTCGATCCAGTCGGCGGCCGGTTCCACCGTGCGCAGGGAAGTCACCTTGCAGAATGGAATTCCCATCGAGAAGGCACGCGAGATCGTCAAGTTCATCAAGGACACGAAGAAGAAGGTGCAGGCCTCGATACAGGGCGACCTGGTGCGGGTGAGCGGCCGGGACCGCGACACGCTGCAGGAAGTGATTGCGGCCGTGCGCGGGCATGACTTCGGCATCGACATGCAGTTCACCAACTACCGGTCGAACTGAGCTGCGCGATGGGCCGCCGCATCGAATCGTTTTTCATATCCGGGCCGGCGGGCCGCCTGGAAGCCATGCTGGAGGAGCCCGGGCACAGCGAGCCCACTGCCGCTGCCCTGGTGTGCCACCCCCATCCGCTGCATGGCGGCACGATGCATAACAAAGTGGTCCACCGGCTGGCTCGCGGATTGCGCAAAGCCGGCTGCGCGGTGCTGCGCTTCAACTTCCGAGGAGTGAACCTGAGCGAGGGCGAACACGATCACGGCAAGGGAGAGACGCTGGATGCGCTGGCATGTCTCAAGGAACTGCGGGGCCGGTATCCGGGCTTGCCCTTCTTGCTGGCCGGATTCAGTTTTGGCTCGCGCGTGGCGTTAAAGGTGGCCTGCCATCCGGATGGAGCGCTGGCGCGGCGGGTTCTGGTGGCGGGCTTTCCCACCGTGTACCGGACATTCTGGATGGCCGAGCAGTGCCGCGTTTACCGCGTATTCGTCCACAGCACACACGACGAGCACGGTCCTCGCAAACAATTGCAGGCGCTGTTTGACCGGCTGTGGGAACCGAAACGGCTGGTCTGGATCGAATCAAAAGACCATTTTTTCGTCGACAAACTGGACGAATTTGAACACGCGGTGACTGAGGCCGGCCAACTGTAACCTTTCAAGACTCAGCCCCACTAGTACGCTTTGCCGCCTTCTCGTGGAACTCCCCCGCAGCCGAAGGACTGTCCCACGCAACAGTTCGAAACCGTCATTTTCACCAAATGGCCAAGAACGACAACCAGATGAACTCTCATCGGCTGGACCGGCGGCGGAAGAAGAAGGCGTCCAACCACGAATGGGCAAGTCCGATCGACCCGGATGCGCGGATTGCGAAGATGAAGGATGAAGGATGCCATCGCGACAGAGGCAATTCTACTTGATGCCTGCATCGGCCAACGCAAGAGGAGAGAGCGGCCGCAATGGGCGGCGGCTCTCTCTGCTGGCGCTCAATTCAACCGCAAGGCTCGTTGGACGAAATCCCGCAGCATCAGGAATTTGCCAGGTTCCCGAATGTAATAAGAGATATAATCGGCTGCATCGGCACAGGCTCGTTCCTCCCGTGCCTTCTCCAGCAGTTCCTTGATCTGCCTGATCGCAGCCTCTTCGGCCTGGCTTTGCTCAAGCACAGCGCGCACTTTGCGAATCAAATCCAAGTCCCTCAGCCACTTATCCTCGTAGGAAGCCGCGACGGCTCGAGACTCGGCAATTACCGGTTGGCCAATCAACTTCAACAATTGGACGGTCAATTCAGCGTTGCGAAGAGCGCTGGGGATCTTCTGGTCGACCAAGACTGTATGATTCCAGGTTTTGCCGGGAGCCAGCCAGGCGCCTCCGATGAACGTGTCCATATTTATCGACAACGCAAATTGAACTCCCGACGCCAAGGTGAGGCTATAGTTCAGAGCAATGGTCGACAGCGGATATTCACTATGGTTCGTTATTGTCTGCTCCAACACCGCGATATTGTCTTCCGAATGCTTGATTAGAGTCGATACCAAAATCCCCCTGGAGTCGCGGTATTCCTGGACCGCGAAGTCTCTTTGCTCTTGCTGGAATGAGGCAACCTTGCTTGGGAAGCCAGCCAAAACGAGCGGAACGGCAACAGTTCCCCCCTCATGAGGGCTTATTCCAGCACGACGTACTACGTTCTGCTTCAGCGGCGCCTGACGATTCTGGGATAGACAGGTCCAGTCAGCACAAGTCTGCCTACTGCACACCGAACAACCATTGGCTTGGCAACAGCACGCGGTGGTTGGGAAGTTCGTTATAATCGGGCATTTGCAATCTATAACGAATCCTCCAGAATTGCAAGCCCCGCAGTTAATCTGCGCCGTGCATGACTGCGCCGACAAGCGGCAGTTAGACGTGGCAACAAACACCAACAGCCCCATCAATAGGCCCTTAGGTAGCATGAGAACTCCTTGGGAACGGGCATCGGGGGGAGCAGCCGCGCACCGCTTTCGCTGCCGCACCTGCCGAACCCGCAGCTCGCATCGTGAAGCACCGGCGTGGCGAATAGCAGCGCCACACATGGAAATAAGCTAACTTTTCTCTCTCGGCTAACCTGACTGCGAAGGCTTTTTTGTGACGATTTGTGAGAACTTCTGCCGGAAACAAAGTACCAAATGGTGTGGTCATTGTCAATGCCAAGGCTTTTCCCTGGATTTTCGCCATGCAAACCAATGCAAGGCACGGACCAGAAAGCCGGAACATGGATTTGGAAAAGAAGCAGGGACTCTAAGAACTGAAATGCAGAATAGCGCGTGCGCAAGTGTGCGTACGCCACTACTGTCCACATTAGCCCTCGCCCCTGCTGAAGACCATGGATTCTGAGGTTTCACAGGCTTTCTGGTGTTCGAACAACGCTGTGTTCCAAGTCTTTTGTGATGCGAGTTTTTTTGACGCCTCAATTGTTCCGCTGATACACTCACGGCAGAAGAGTTATCTTCTCTTAGAAGACCTCACGTAATTTTTTAATGAGCATGAGAACAGTTGAAACTAGAAGTTATATTGTGAAATATTTTGTTATTTGCACTCTGGCCCTAATATGTGCATTTCACGCCAGCGGCCAGACCACGGTTCCGGAGACGAATCAGGGCAGAGTCGCGTTGATTTGAGTTAACAAACGTGCGGGAAGGCGGCGGGTCTATTTGGTGCGGCGGCGGAGGCTGGAGGCCCGCTCCACCAGATGCGGGGACAGCAGGACGGCCTTCGGACGCGGCCTTTCTTTGGCTTCAATCGCCGTCAGAAGCGTGTCGGCGGCAATCTGGCCCAGGCGCTCGCTGTCCTGGTCGATGGTGGAGAGCGGGACGCGCAGGAGGTCGCTGAATTGGGCGTTGCCGCAGCCGATGACGGCCACGTCCTCCGGAATGCGCAGTTCTGATTCGAGGATGGCGCGCAGCGCCCCGAGCGCCACGGGATCGTTGTAGCAGAACACACCGTCGGGCCGCTGGCGCAGAGCCAGCAGTTTCTGCATCGCATGGTAGCCGCCGGGTTCCCCGCGATCGTCGCCCGAGGATCCCACGGGAACGACATATTCCTGGCGCAGGGGCAGTCTGGCGGCGGCCAAGGCGCGTTTATATCCCTCGAAACGGCCGGTGGAGGTGCTCACGGCGGGACCGCGAATGTGCGCGATCCGGCGGCAACCCTGTTCAATCAGGTGCGCCGTGGCCATCAGGCCGACTGCTTCGTCGTCCACCCCGACAAAGTGCGCCACCCGCCCGGCAAAGCGGCGATCGATCAGCACGTAGGGCACGTTCTGCTCTTCGATGAGGGCGGCCGGGTCCTCCTTGGTGTCGGAGGATGCCAACACCAGGCCGTCGACGCGGCGGGCCAGCATACTCTCGATTTCGCTGCGCTCGATCTTGGGGTCGTCTTCGCTGGAGGAGATGATCAGGGCGTATCCGCGGCGGCGCAACGCGCCGGCCAGCGCCTTAGCCACCTGCCCAAAGAACGGATGCACGAGGTCCGGCACCACCAGTCCTGCGGTGAAGGTGCGGCCGGTAATCAGCGCCCGGGCGGCCAGGTTGGGCCGGTAGTTGAGTTCCTGAATCCGCTTGAGCACACGGCGGCGCGTGGCCTCGCTGATGTCGGAGTGGTTGCGCAGAACTTTGGAGACCGTCACCACGGAAACACCCAGGTCGCGCGCGATGTCTTTCAGCCGGACTGCCATGGGGAGAGCATATTTTGGTATATCACTGCGCGTGCCGCCATTGCGCTATCTGGCGACTAGGCGAAGGTGAGCCCGAACCGTTCGCACACCCTCGGGATGCTCTCGAAATCGAACTCGATGCCGAACTCCCCGGCCAGCGCCAGGATGGCTTCGGGCTTCGCCCCTCCCGCGGCCTGCAGCATGGGGGACAGGCGGGCAAAGTAGTTTTCAAAGCCGCCGGGCAGCAGGAGTTCGATGAACCGCAGGTTCTCCGTGGAACTTGCGTTCCAGAAGGTATGCCACTGATCACGCGGTTTCCAGACATAGACGCCGGCGGCAGCCTCCACGGCTTCATCCCCCAGCAAAGCCCCCATCCTTCCCTCGATCACGATGGAAAGTTCATCCTCGCGCGAATGGCGATGTACTGGCGCCGCCAGCGACTTCGGCGGCAGCGTGTGCTCCACGATTGCCAGGTGGCCGGCGGTGACATAGGACGGCACTTTGTGCACCGTCCCCAGGCGGGACAGCGGGGCATCCAGCCCCCCGCCAGGTTCAACGATGAATGGTTTCAGAGTGGTCATACAGTTTCCTTTTCAGTGAACGTGCTTGTTTATTGATATCAAACGTGCGCGCCTCCGTCAAGATTTCGGTGTACACTTGTGTTTATTTAACATTTGCGTATGGCCAGACCCTACCGGTTGCAGAAGCGCGCGGAGAGCGCCGGGCAGACGCGAGCCCGGATCGTTGAAGCGGCAATCTCGCTGCACGGGACCAAGGGGCCTGCCTGCACTACGATCAAGGACGTGGCGGAACTCGCGGGCGTGGAGCGCCTCACTGTGTACCGGCATTTTCGCGACGAGGCGGCTTTACTCCAGGCTTGCAGTGGGAAATGGCTAGAGAGGAATCCACCACCAGCCTGGAGCCCGCCCGCCGGCGAAGAACCCAAGGCGCGGACGGAGCGAATGCTGCAAGCCCTCTACAATTACTACGCCCGCACGGTCGACATGTGGTCGCGGGCCTATCGGGACCAATCTCTCGTGCCCGCCCTGGAAGAGCCAATGAGGGGCTGGAATGAATACCTGGATGCCACGGCCGGGCAGATGTCCGATGGCTGGCGCCAAGCTGGAAAGGCGCGGCGGAAGCTTTGGATGGCTGCGCGCCACGCGGTGGACTTCCGCACGTACTCGAGTTGGCGGGATGCGGGAGCGAGCGAGCGCTTCGCAGTACGGCTGATGTCCGGGCTGATTGACGCCGCGGCGCGCGACTAATCCACGATGCGCGGCGTTTCGCGCGGCGAGGTGCCGTCCGCATCATTCACGCGCGCGCCTTTAGGTGCGGGCACCGGCCCGGTGAGGAGGGGATCCCCGGTGCGCTCCATCCAACGCTGCAGGCGGGCGCGCATGTCGTCGAGCACCTGCCGGCGGGCCGGATCAGCGGCGAGATTGCGCCGCTCCTCTGGGTCAAACGTGAGATCGAAGAGCTCTTCCCGGGCCAAGGACTGGTGGCGCCAGCCCTGTTCGAGCAGATACGCCTTGCTGGGGCCGTCGTCACAATTGGGCAGGTTCGGCCGGCCGCGCTCATCGAAGCGCCGCACGTAGTTGTAGCCCAGAGTCCGGACGCAGCGCATGGGTTCGTAAGTGCCGTGGTAGGAGACTTCGCCGTACAGTTCGTCCCGCACCGCCGCCTTTTCACCTCGCACGAGCGGCTGCAGCGAGACTCCCTGGAGCCAGCCCGGCTTGGGCAAGCCTGCCAGGTCACAAAGGGTGGGGAAAATGTCGATCTGCGAGACCAGGGCATCGCTCACCTGCCCTGCGCCGATGCCGGGCCCGCGCAGCATGAGCATCACGCCCATGCCATGGGCGGTGAGGTTGCATTTCATGTGGGGAAACGCCGGGCCATGATCGGTGGTGCAGATCACAATCGTGTCACTGGCCAGCCCCGCTTTGCGCAGCGCATCGAAGATCTGGCCCATGGAGTCGTCTAGCACGCGGGCCGAAGCCAGAAAGCCCGCCATGTCGGCTCGGGTCTCCGGCGTGTCGGGGATGGGCGATGGAGGGCGTGTATACCTCGCGTCTTCACGCGCTGTGGGTGGGTAGAACTCCCGATGCGTCTCGAAGAAGCCTGCAGCGAGAAAGAAAGGCTGTGTAGGACGGCTGGTCAGGAAGTCCGCGGCGGCTCGGGCGACCTCCGGCCCACGGTTGGCCTTCGTCAGGATGCGGCTGTAGCCGAGAGCGGGCACCTCGTCCGCCAGCGCCTCGTGTTGAACTCCGCTCAAGGCTGTCAGGTAGCCTTGTGCCTTCAAGTGGCTGGCCAGATGCCGGGAGGAGTCGTTCAAGCGGAAACCCCGGTGCGCCAGACCGTACATCCCACAACTGTGCGGCGCCATGCCGGTGAGCAGGGCAGCCCGGCTGGGCGAACAGGTTGGGGCGGCGTCGAACGCCTGCCGGAACACCAATCCTTCCCCCGCAAACTGCTGCAGGTGCGGGGTGGGGACCGCGTATCCGTAAGGCTGGATGTAGCGCCCCGTATCGTGGGAGTGGATGTAGAGAATATTCGGGCGGCTGGCCGCGCGGGCCCGCAAAATCGCAGGCGCGGCCACGGGCGCCCCCAACAGTTGCCGTCGGTTCATCAGACCGTGTTCCTCGTTCCTGACTGTACCTCAGCTTCCGGATAACTAAATACGGAGAGTGCGGAAAAATTCTTGTGGCGCTAGAATAAAAGCCATGGAAGCTGCATCCGCTTCCACCTGGGCCATCATCTTCTAAATGTATGTATCCGCAGTGGCTCACCCCGTTGGCGTGGACCGCGGCCGGGAGCGTGCTCGCTCTGGCGGCCGAGGGCGCCATTGGGGTCAGCGCCGCGGAAAAAGTCTCACTTTTTCATAGGATTGCAGGCACAACCGTGGCCCTGCCCTCGCTTCTGGTGGCAATGTTGCTGCGGAGGCGGGCCGGGTTGCTGTCATCCGTGCTCGCGCTTACCACACTACTGGCGGTCGGGCTTGGTGGGCTCAGCGAGTTGCCGGCCCTGAAACAGGCAGGCGGGATTGCGCATGCCATGGCGAGCCACGCCCTGTTTGCGGCGCTCGCGGTGGCGGCGGTTGAGGGAAAACCGCGCGTGGCGGGCGGCGTCCGTGTCGAGGACGCGGGTTGGCCGCCGCTCCGTTCCCTTGCGTGGGTAGCCCCGGCCACCATTTTCTTGCAGATCGGCTTGGGCACGGCTTACCGCCACCAAGTCCTTTCAGTGGTGCCGCACATCACAGGCGCGTTCGTGGCGGCGGTGATCGTGTTGATGGCTGGATCGTTCCTGCTGACGCTGGAAGGGGCGAACCGTACCCTCCGTCGGTGGGCAGGGGCGTTGATTTCAGTGCTGCTGGTGCAGTTGCTGCTTGGGGCCGGCGCCTATTTCGCCAAAGTGGCCGGACACGGATGGATGGTGGCTTTGACGGTAACGCACGTGGTGGTGGGCAGCGTGCTTTTGGCGTTGAGTTGTGTGCTGTCGGCGCAGATTTTCAGAGATGTGGTCACTGTGCGCCCGGTGGCCGCGGTACGGGAATTCGCAGGGAGCAGCCGGAACGGATGAAAGATTATCTGGCGTTGACCAAGCCGCGCATCACGTGGCTGATCTTGATGAGCACCGGCATTGGCTACTACTTTGGCCAGCGGGGGGCCGTGGACGTCTGGGTGCTTTTGCACACGCTGTTAGGCACGGCGCTCTTGGCTTCCGGAACGGCCACCTTGAACCAGTGGTACGAACGCGATGCCGACGGGCGCATGCGCCGTACCCAAAACCGTCCAATTCCCGCTGGGCGGGTGGGCGCGCGGCCGGCGTTTCTTTTCGGTCTGGGGTTGATCGTACTCGGGGAATGGGCACTCGCCTCCAAAGTGAACGCACTCACTGCCTGGCTTGGCTTTCTTACCGTAGCCAGCTATCTGCTGCTGTACACCCCCATGAAGCAGCGCACCTGGTGGAGCACTACGGTGGGCGCGTTCCCCGGCGCCATGCCGCCGCTGATCGGCTTTGCCGCCGCCCGCGGCGAACTGATGGTGGAAGCGTGGATCCTTTTCGCCATCATATTCATCTGGCAGTTCCCGCATTTCTATTCGATCGCGTGGATGTACCGCGAGGATTACGGGCGCGCCGGCATTCGAATGCTGCCCGTAGTGGAACCTGACGGGGTGTCCACCTCCCGGCACATTCTGGGCTTCGCCTTGCTGTTGATTCCCGCCAGCCTCCTGCCGGGGTTTTTGGATATGAACGGGCCTTGGTATCTGGCTGCGGCGGTAGCTCTGGGAGGATTGTTCCTTCGGGCAGCGGTGCGCGTGGCGCGGGAGCGCACAGTGCAGAACGCCCGCGGCGTGCTCAAGGCTTCGGTGGTCTACTTGCCGCTCCTTTACCTGGCGCTCATTCTCGACAGCAGGATCGGCGGTCTGTAGCTTTCCATCATGCTGGACATCCGGGGACTGCGATTCCGCTATGGTGCGCGGGAAGCGCTTCGCGGGGTCGACTTTTCCGTCGCGCCAGGTGAACTTTTCGGCGTTCTGGGCCCGAACGGTTCAGGCAAGTCCACGCTATTTCAAATTCTCGCCACGTTGCTGCCATTGATAGAGGGGACGGTCCTGATCGGCGGCCATAGTCTGGCTGCGGCCCCGCGGGCCGCGCGGCGTTGCCTCGGTGTCGTCTTTCAGTCCTCCTCGTTGGATCTCCGGCTGACTGTGGAAGAAAACCTGCTGCTGCAGGCGGCGCTCTATGGTTTGCGAGGCGGCGAACGGCGGCGCCGGGCGGAAGAGGCGTTGGACCGCTTCGCCCTGCGCGAGAGGCGGCAGGACCTGGCCCGCACCCTCTCCGGAGGCATGCGGCGCCGCGTGGAGATCGCTAAAGCCCTGCTGCACAGGCCGCAACTGCTGCTATTGGACGAAGCGTCCACGGGGTTGGACCCGCGGGCACGGCGGGAGCTTCTGGAGTTGCTGGAGCGCCTGCGCCGCGAAGAAGGGCTTACCACGCTGTTCACCACGCATCTGTTGGACGAAGCTGACGCAGCCAGCCGCGTTCTACTGTTACATGAGGGCCGCGCCGTTCTGCTCGGCGAACCCGAGCGCCTCAAGGCGGAGGTAGGCGGCGACGTGGTGGTGTTCCAGGGCGTGTCTCAGGAGAATGCGGCGCGCCTCCGCGAGCGTTTCCCGGGCAACTGGATGGAACGGGATGGGCAATGGCGAGTCGAGGTTCCCGAAGGACCCCGATTCCTGGCTCAAGCTTTCGAAGCCTTTCCTGGCCTGGCCGAGTCTGCGGGCATTCACAAACCCACGCTCGAGGACGTTTACCTGCGGGCTACGGGAGAAGCCTGGGATGTCTGAAGGCTGGAGCCTGTTCTGGTCGGCTGCAGTTGCCATCTGGCGGCGAGAACTCACCCACTTCTGGCGGGAACGCAGCCGCGTATTGGGCTTCGCCGCCACCCCCATGCTGTTCTGGATGGTGATCGGTGCGGGCTTCAGCAACCTGACTTTTTTCTTTCCCGGCGCGGTGCTGCTGAGCACGATGTTCACTGCCGTGTTCTCCTGCATGTCCGTCATTGACGAGCGGCGCGAAGGACTGCTGCAGTCTGTGCTGGCCAGCCCGGCGCCCCGATGCGCGTTTGTCGTCGGCAAGGTGGCGGGTGGAGCCACGATGGCGGCGTTGCAGGGCGTGCTGTTTTTGCTCGTGCTGCTGCCACTCAAGCCGCCAAGTGCGGGATGGAATCCCGCAGCCGTGTTTGGAGCGCTGCTGGCCAGCGGATTCGCGCTCACCGGCCTGGGTTTTTGGATGGCTTGGCGCAGCCGCACGCCCCAGGGCTTTCATGCTCTGATGAATGTGGTGTTGATGCCGCTGTGGATGCTCTCGGGCGCGCTGTTCCCGGCTGGACAGGCGCAGCCGTGGATCCGCGCCATCATGCAATGGAACCCCCTTCGCCACCCGCTGGCGCTCCTGGAGGCGGCGTTGACTCCCTGGAGCCAAGCCGCCGCCAGAACGGCGCTCGGCCTCAGTTGGACCGTCACGGTGGGCGGCGGCCTGCTGCTGCTGGCCCTCGCTGTCTATGCGGTGGAGCGCAACCCGCGAGGCGAAACCCGATGAAACCGATCGGTCCCAGCCGCCGGGCTTTGCTGGCGGCGCTGGCCGCTGCCAGCGGCTGCACTTTGCGCTCCAGCCTGCCCATTTACGGCACGGTGCCGGACTTCGAACTGATCGATCAGGATGGCAAACCCTTTTCCAGCCACGAACTGGCCGAACGCATTTGGCTGGCCTGCTTTTTCTTTACCACCTGCAACGGGCCCTGCCCGCGCATGAACTCCCAGTTCAAGCAAATCCAGGATCAAACCGAGGGGCTGGAAGGCGTGCGCCTGCTCAGCATTACGATCGACCCCAAACACGACACGCCACAGGAGTTGAAAATGTACGCCAGGCGCTTCAAGGCCGATCCGCGCCGCTGGCACTTCCTCACCGGAACTGTGGCGCAACTCAATGTGCTAAGCGACGACACCTTCCATCTGAATCAGGTACAAACGCCCACCCTCGACCACAGCACCCGTTTCGTCCTGGTGGACCGCAAGGCACGCATCCGCGGCTACTACGATTCCAGCGACGCTCGAACCATCCCGCAGGTGGTGGAAGACATCCAGAAATTGACCAAAGAACTGCTCTGACTCTGAAATCATGGAACTCCGCGACCTGCCCACTCTCAACGCCCTGCTGAACACCACCTGCGCCGTCTTGCTGTGCTGGGGCTATTTCTTCATCCGCCGCGGTGACATTCAGGCCCACCGGCGCATGATGACTGCCGCCTTTGCAACCTCGGTGCTCTTTCTGGCCAGCTACCTGGTCTACCACTTCAACGTGGGCTCAGTGAAATTCGCAAAAACGGGCCCCGTTCGCACCATCTATTTCACCGTCCTCATCAGCCACACTGTGCTGGCCATCTTTGTTGCGCCCATGGCCATCATCACTATTTACCGGGCCTGGAAGGGCAAGTTCGAGCGTCACCGCAAACTGGCGCGCATCACCCTGCCCCTGTGGCTCTACGTGAGCGTCACCGGCGTCATGGTGTACGTCATGCTGTACCAGATGTGAGGCGGGCTGGTGTCTTCTGCAAGCGGTGAATCCCTGATCGAGTGGATGGCCCCGGCAACCGGCGAGCGGATTCTCGACGCCGGCTGCGGCATGGGCCATTGGTCCGCGCGTTTGGCAGCCGCGGGCGCCGAGGTGACCGGAGTGGACGCATTGCCTCACTTGCTGGAACAGGCCCGCATCGCCGCTCCGGACTGCCGGTTCATCGCCGCTGACCTGTCCTTATGGGAACCCGCCGCTCCGTTCGACGGCATCTTTGCGCACGCGCTGCTCAATTGGTGGACCCCTCCTGAGACGGCCGCCACGCGGCTGCTGGGCTGGTTGCGCGCCGGCGGCCGGCTGGCAGCTTTTCTCGGCGCGGCATCCCCCACTGCTCGCGAGTTGCCTGCATACTACGACCCTGCGCCGGCCGAATATGCGAACCTGTTGCTCTGCCAGGGCTTCAACGTGGAACGATGGGAGGAGGCCCACCAGGGATTCCTGATCCTGGCCCGGCGGTCCGTATAACCGATGTTTCCGAAATTGCTTGAGATCGGCAGCTTCTACCTGCCTACCTACGGTGTCCTGGTCGCGCTCGGCTTCCTGGCTGGATTAAGCGTTACGACTCACCTGGCACGCCGACGTGGACTCGACGCCGAGCGGGTGGGCAACTTGGCCATATACTGCGCCCTGGCCGGTCTGCTGGGCGCCAAGCTGCTCATGTTTGTGCTCGACTACGATTACTACCTGGCCTATCCGAACCGTTTGTTCTCGCTGGACACTCTGCTCTCGGCCGGGGTGTTTCACGGAGGGTTCTTTGCCGCACTCCTGTTCGCCTGGATTTACTTGCGGCGGCAGGGCATGGGCTGGCTGCCGGTAGCCGACGTGCTGGCCCCCGGACTCGCGGTGGGCCACGCGCTCGGCCGGCTCGGCTGCTTTGCGGCCGGCTGCTGTTGGGGCGCCCGCTGTGAACGTCCATGGGCTGTCACGTTTACCAGCCCGGATGCCCACGAACTGGTGGGTGTTCCCTTGAACGTGCCTCTGCATCCTACCCAGCTCTACGAATCTTTCGCCACCGCCGGTGTGGCCACCGTTCTCTGGCACATGAGCCGGCGGCCGCAACCACCGGGGCGCGTGCTGGGAGCATACCTGTTGCTCTATTCGCTGGCCCGCCTGGCCGTGGAGTTCTTCCGTGATCATCAGCAGGCGCTTCCCTTCGGTCTGGCGCTGACCTGGACGCAATGGATGGCTGCCGGTTTGGCGGCGTGCGGCGGATGGCTCCTTTGGCGGCGGAACCACCTGCTGCCACGACAAGCCTAAGGGGAACCGCTGAGCACCAGTAGGGCATTTCCCGCCCCACACATGAAAACTTCTACTAATCGCCCATAGCCACCGTTCGCCGCAATCTGGAAACGTGGGGAGAGTCCAGAGATGAGGCACCACTCTATGCATCGCCGCCGCCGGTGGCGATCGGAACTGGGCAACACGATTATCGAATTCGCTTTCATGTGCCTTCCGTTCTTCGCGGTGATCTTCGCGACGATCGATTTCGCCATGGCCGTGTTCCTGCGGGCCACAATGCAGCACGCGGTGCGTGAAGGTGCGCGCTATGCGGTCACCTATCAGACGCTGACGCCTTCCACCTGCCAGGACGAATCGATCAAGGCGAAAGTTCTGTACGCGGCCGCCGGCATGCTCCGGCCGGAACAGTTGGACGACAAGGTCAAAATCGAATATTATCTGCCGGACACGCTGTCGCCAACGGCGGACAATTCGCCCGGCAACATCGTCGAAGTGTCGATCGAAAATTTCCAATACCGGTGGATCTGCCCGTTATGGCGGAGCGCCGAGCCCATGAACATCACCACGCGTTCGACGGCCCGTATGGAAGGCTTGCCGGGAGGAAGACCTAAGCCATGCCGATAAGAAGACGCCAAGGCGGTTCGCGCCTGCGGGGGCAGCGCGGCCACGCGATGCTGGAAATGGCCATTGTTTCCGCCCTGATCTTCCCTCTGCTGATCGGAGCTGTGGGGATCGGCTTCAACCTCACCCGCCACATTTCCATCTGGCAGATCGTGCGCGACGCAGGGCTAATGTACACCCGGCAGGTGGATTTCACCCTGGAATCCAACAAAGACATTCTCGTGCGGCTGGCGCAAGGCACCAAGTTCACCAAGGACAACACGGGGCAAGGGTTGATGATGTTCAGCAAGGTCACTCTGGTGACCGACGGCATGTGCGCGGCGGCCAGCCTTTCCGGCTCTTCCTGCACAAACCGCGGAATGTATGTGGTGACCCAGCGCGTGTACGTGGGCAACCGTTCACTCCGGCAGAGCAACTTCGGCATGCCGCTGGATTCACTGCTGGACGCGAAGGGCAACGTCAGCAACTACATTACGGAATCCTCGGCGCGGGCGGGAGAATTCGGAAGCCTGCTGACAATGGGCGCGAATGAATATGCGTTCGTCACCGAAGGCTTTTTCAAAGGAGCGGCTTTTAACTTCGGGCCTTGGCCCACTGCGGAGGATCTGTATGCGCGAGCTTTGTTCTAGAGCGCGACCAATGCGCCGCCGCGCCCGGGAGCGCGGGATCATCGTTTTGCTGACGGCAATCTGCCTGCTCATCATGCTGCCGATTGTCGGCCTGGCTATCGACACGGCTGTGTTCTATGTCGTCAAGGCCAGCATGCAGGCCGCTTCCGACGCCTCGGCCATCGCCGCGGCACGCAGCCTGAATGTCGGCTTGAGCATTGGTGAACAGGAAGCCAGCGCGCGCCAGCGCGCCATCGACTTTTTCAACGCCAACTTCGTGAACAACACCTGGGGCACCACCAATCGTCAGTTGGACGTGCGTGTGGAGGAGACCGGCTTTAAAACAAGGACCGTCACTGTCACCACCCAGGTGGACGTGCCCCAGTACTTTCTGCGGCTCATCGGCTACACACGGCGTCCGTTGGCCGCCGAAGGCAAGGCGTCCCGCCGCGACGTCAACCTGATTCTCATCCTGGACCGTTCCGGTTCCATGGCCGGCACGCCCTGCTCCACCATGAAGCAGGCTTCCAAGAACTTTGTGGATATGTTTGCGGAAGGACGCGATCGCATCGGCGTTCTCCAATTTTCCAGTCACGTGTTTCCAGTCCTGGAACCAACACTGAACTTCAAAACCGGCTCCCCCACTGTGTATTCCCGCATTGACTCGGTGACGTGCGCAGGATGGACCGCTTCCTCGGTGGCTCTGCAACATGCGTATAACCGGCTGCTGAACATCAACGAGCCCGGCGCGCTGAACATCATCGTGTTCTTCACGGATGGCGTTCCCACGGCAGTCGCCGCCGACTTCAGCACCCGCCTTGTAAGGGACACCCGCTACGGCTATAGCGGCTACACGAGTGGCATCGGCGCTTCCACGACCGGTTGCACCAGCACCAGCAGCACTTGCAACGGCATGGAGCCCAGTTCCTGCCGCGATGCCCAAGGCGACTACTATCACCGCAACAACGGCGCCAGTAGCCCCCAATACACGAACGATCCATGGAATCCGAACTGGACGCCAACAATCTCTCTGCAGGGCGTGATTGCGGGAGGCGGAAGCGCAACCCCTGCCATCACCGGCGACACCCAAGGGCTCTTCAAGGTCGTGGGCGGCAGTCTGAGCGAATCCAGCGGGCTCATCAGCGCGAATTCCGCATGCGCGTTCTTAGGCAGTTCCAGCCGCGTCCGCCGCGACGTGCGCTTCATCCCCAACAAGGATCTCTTCAACAACGAAATTGCGAACGGCTACAAAACCGCGCTGGTGAAGTTTCCCTCCGGCCACCCATACGCGGGGATGATTAGGCCAGACAGCGTCCGCAGCGTTCAATGGGCTTCGGTCAATGCCACCGATTCGGTCGGATACAAAATCCGCACCGATATGAGCCTCAAGCCGATCATCTTCACGATCGGACTGGGCGACGTGGACGACGAATTGCTGCTCCGGCTGAGCAACGATCCTCGAAGCCCCATTTACGATAGCGGCTTGATGGAGGGTCTATACGTCTACGCCAACACCGTCGCGGAAATGAACGAAGCCTTCCTGCGCGTGGCTTCGGAGATTCTGCGTATCGCAAAATAATGGCTCAACCGGGCGGTTCGGCTCACTTATTGAGTTGGACCGCCCGCCCTGTCTTCACCGACTCCTTCGCCGCGTCGAGAATCTCGACAACCTCGACATTCAGATCCAGCCCCACCAGCCCCTCCGGTTCCTTCTTGTTCTCAATGCACCAGATCATATGCGCGATTGGCTCGGCTCGCTCCGGAGAGAGTTTTTGCAATGGCAATTCCTGGGCTGGCGCCCGGCTGTTCTTCGGCCGGTGCTCTACCCTGCCATTCACGGCGTAGACGCTGCCGTTCAGCCCGAAAACCTCCAAATCCTGGAAGCTCCGCGGCAGATCCCAACT
Source organism: uncultured Solibacteraceae bacterium (assembly GCA_964460395.1). GTDB lineage: Bacteria > Acidobacteriota > Terriglobia > Bryobacterales > Bryobacteraceae > CAYWQS01. Next base: position 20,568 of record CAYWQS010000027.1, read on the forward strand.
GCCTTCCAGCAATGCCACGCCCCGGGGATAGTTGAGAATCATCGCCGAATTGTCCTCTACTTTCGGAAACTCGCCAGGGCGTAGCTGATGGGTGACTGCGTACACACTGGTAGGCCGTCCCAAAATCCAAAGACTCCACAGTGCGTTGTAGCATCCGAAGTCCACGAGCGCCCCCGCTCCGTTTTTGACCGGGTCCGTGAGCCAGTCGAAAAAGTACTTGTTCAGGCCCGTCGGCGCACCCGGGCCTCCGTGTCCAACTACCCCGCGCACGCGCCAGACCTGGCCCAGGGCGCCAGAGTCAATGAACTCCTTGGCGGTGTAGTTTGAAGCCCACCAGGCCATCTGGTAGTTGCTGAGCACATAGATGCCATGCCGGCGGGCCAGGTCCCGGATCGCCAGCGCGTCCCGATGGGTCGAGGCCAGAGGCTTCTCGAACAGGACATGAATCTTCCGGGGCGCGCAAAATTCAACAATCTCCCGGTGCCGGTTGTTTTCAACGAAGGCCCAAACCATCTCCGGCCGGGTTTTGTCGATCATCGCCTTCCAATCCGCAAACACGAGGCTGGCATCGACGCCCCGCTGCCTGGCATTTTCCACCAGGTCGGGAATGGTCTCTGCGACGCCCACCAGGCGGGCGGGCCGGCCTTCCACCATCTTGCCCAGGTGGCCCCAGACATGAGAATGGACCAGCCCCACGACGGCAATGGTGTGTTCCGCCGCGCTCAGAGACGAAAAGAACAACAGGCCAACAGCAAGCCAGCGCATCGAATGCCTCCATCCCGAGGATAGTCTTTGCGCCCTGCCTTCCGCCGGATGGCCTGATTCGTTGAATCCGGCCGCCCCTCTCCGCATCCACAAACGGCATGGGCGTGACCTCCAGACGAGGACGGGGAGGAGTTTGTCCGGGCAGGCAACCGGGCTTCCGGTATGTTACATTCGGAAACCAAGCGGCTGGGAAGTCGTCGGCCCTGGGCCCTCAGGATAGGAGGCGACGGTGAAGCATCAAGGGATGGGTTTCCTGTTTTTGGCGTTGTTGGTTGGATCCACAGGCCAAGTGGTTGTCGGGCAGAGCCCGGCTGGGCAAGCGAGGCAAATGAAGTTGAGCGGCGCCACGGCTGAGGCAGGGCGTCTGCTGGAACAGGCCGTCAAACAATTCCCCCGCGATGCGAACGTCCTCGCGGAATACGCGCAGTTCCTGGACACGCACCGGGATCCTCGCGCCCGAGACGCATATGCCCGCGTATTGGCTGCGAACCCGGACGAGAAACTCCGCCGCGATGCCGCGCGGCGGCTCGCCCAGTTGGATCTGCTTGCCGGCGAACCCGCAGCCGCACAAAGGCGCCTCGCGGAGGCGGGACTCCCGGCGCCAAACCTTCCCTCCCAGGCATCCCCGGCCGGACGGCCCTCAGCCGAGGTCGAGATCCCTGGCCCGCTGCGCAGTTTCTCGCGAATGGCCGCCCTCTCCCCCGATCTCAGCAACGACCAGGTGCTGCTGGCGCTCGCGCGCAATGTCGTCACCAATGGTTACCAGGCGGTAAGCGGCAGCGAGTCCCTTGAACCCACGGAATACCTCAAGCTCGTGATCCGCTATCTCGGCCAGGCTCGTGAACTGGCGCGCTTTTCCGGTCAGGATCAGCACATCCGGATTGAGAACTGCGACTCGGCGCAAACGGGCGAATTGCTCCGCATCCTCGGCTTCCGCATGCGGGGCGCCTGCGGCGGAGATGTTGTCCTGGAGACCGTCAACGCCACCCGCGCCTTCCTCACCATGGACTCGGGCTTTCCCCTGGCGGAATTGGAAGAGGCCCTCCGCACCAGCCGTCCCTTCGTCTACGACTTCCGGCCCACACGCGTGGCCGTTCTTTACTCCGCCGACTATTGGCTCTCCTCCAAGGAGAGAAGTTCCGGCGAGTTCATCGATGCCTTCCTGGCCGACCCGGCGCTCTGCCGCCTGTACCTGGGCGTAGCGAAGCTGGATCCAGCCACCGCCGACGCGATCCGGCAGTCCATGCCGGCGCCCCGCATCCGGGCCTTTGCGCACGTGTTCGATTTCTTCGGCGGCATGTTCCGCTTGCGGGACGGCAAGGCCACGGTGCCTGGCGGCGCACGTTCCGCCGCGGCATGGGCTGAGTTGGTGGGCGTGCCTCCGGATCAGGGAGCCGCCTTCATCGAACGGCTGGTGATGAAAGACGACGGCTGGATGGCCAGCTACTTCGACTCGCTGATGCGCATTCAGGGCCCCACGCTGGATTATCTGACCGAGCCGAACCGGATGAAGCGGTTTTACAGCGCTCTGCGTGGCCGCGTCACCAGCCCTGGCCCTGCGCGGCCTGTCTTTCGCGCCAACACCGACCTGATGCTGCTCACGGCGCGGCTGCGCGTGGTGAATGGCCAGCCACACATTCCCGGCAGCCTCGACGTTTGGAAGCGTCTTTTCGTCGAGCACCCGAACGGAAAATACGATGGCAAACTCACCAAAGCAGCCAGCGGCTGGAAAGAACCGGACGAACTGATCGAAGCGCTTTTCGGCCTCTCCCGCAAAGCGGTGGAGAACGAACCCCTGAAGATCTTCCTGGCGCTAAGCGACCTCGACCGCGATCGCCCCAAACCTCTGGAGGCGGCGACGGTTGAAACGCTGATCCGCAGTTGGCGAACCTTTGGAGCGCAGTACCCGCTGTTGAACGAAACGCCCCTGGCCGACGCTACGATCTTGAAGTTCCTTCAGGTGGCGGAGCTCATTAACAAAACCCGTGATCCCCTGCAGCGTTCGGATTCCGCTGGACTCGCGCAGTCCCTCAGCGCTCTCTGGCAAATCTTCGTCCGCCACGGCCTGATTCCCGAGCGTGACGCCGATGGCGTGCTCGCCTCTCTGCTGGGCGCTTTCGACAAAGTGTCCAACGACCGGGATCTGTTTGACGCAGGCCGCCAGGGCCTCGGCCTGTTGCTCAAGGCTACGGGCGCCCCGGAGAACGTAAACCCGCAGGACCGCGTGATGGAATTGCTGGCCGGGGCGGTCGGTCCCACAGACGGGGAATCGCAAAGCCTGCTGCTGGGCGAAATGAACCGCATCTTCGAAGCGCAGCGGTTGGTTTCACTGAAGGTGTTGTTCGACCTGGCCGATCACCTGGAGAGCGTATCCAAGGGCGAACGGCTCAACTCCGCCCTGCTCAATCGCCTCGCCACGCGTGTTTCCGACCTTAACCTTCCCAAGTCCTCCCTGACTTCTCAGGAACGCACCAGCTTCTCCTTTGGCTACTGGACCGAGAAGCATATTGACGCGCAGAGGAAACTCAACTTCCGGGCGGTCATCGACCGGGCTGCCGGGCAGCCGGAGAAGTTGCGGGAGGCGCGCGGCTTGCTGGCGCCCCTGTTGCGGGACACCCTGGTGGGCTTGCTATATGTCCACTACGCTCCTCCGGGCGCCCAGGTACTGCTGACCAACCCGCTGTTTGCCCGCAGCCATGACTTTATCGGCATGCAGGGCGCCAACCAGACCTGGAAGACGACCGAAGTGCTTGGCACCGGCTGGCCTTCAAGTGCGGGTGGCCGTCTGGTGGGCTCGCTGGCCGGATTGCCCTATGCCCTGGCCGAGGCCGAACAGAACTTCCTGATTCCCACCCGCGAGCAGGCCCTGATCTGGGGCGACCTGGTGCCCCAAATGCTCGTCAGCGCCAAATTGCCCCGCTGGTGGAATGCCACACCCGCACAGTTGCGCTGGATTTCGCTCCAGATGCAGTTGGGCGAGGCGTGGCTTGTGGAAAGCGTTTTGAATCCGGGCCTGCGGGAAAGTGCGCTTGATAGCCTGGAGCGTCTGGCGCCGCCGGCACGCGTACAGCGCGTCGCAGCAGCCTTGACTCACGCCGATTTGAAATCGGCCATCGAGGAGGTCACTCCCGCGGAGTTCTATCACATGGGCCTGGAAGCCATGGCCGCCGGACTCGACCTGCCAGGCGGGCTGGCCCAGGAGATCCGCGCCGTAGCGGAAGCCGATCCGGCGCACTGCAATGAACGCGCGGTGTCCAACCTGTTCGGAACTCCCAAACCCACACTGGCCAGTTCTCTCAAGCCTCAGTTGCTGAAGCTTCGCACCTTCCCCACCCTCATGGGCTACTCCAGCCGCATTCTCGCCGAGAGCTGGGAGTCCAACAACCTTTTCTTCGCGGCGCTCGCCGACGAAATGGCCGTGCCGCCTTCGCGGCTCAATCTCTTGATTCCCGAGTGGACACAGAAGACGATTGAGCAAATCTTCGCCACCCACCTGGAGGACTGGCCCGCGCTGCTGCGGTCCATGCGTGTGATCGCCGATGATCTGCGCGCGGAAAACCGCAAACGGCAGCCGCTGCAGGAGCTGGCCAGCCAGGAATAATACCGAACGGGAGACGAGACGATGCTGATGGACATGAAACGTTGGCTGGCGGGGTTAGCGCTCATCGCCCTTCCCACGGGCGGCGCTGCCCTGCTGGTGAATTCCTCGTTCGCGCAGGAACCGGCCCCCACGTTCCGCGTGAAAGTCGACATGGTGGTGCTCAGTTTCACCGTGACCGACAACAAGGGCCGGTATGTCAACGGGCTGAGGCCCAGCGACTTCCGCATCCTCGAAGACGGGATTCCCCAGAAAGTCAGCACCTTCGCCGAAGGCAACCGGCCGCCGGTGCAGATCCTCGAGGATGGCTCGACACGCGCCATAGTCTCCGGTCCGGGTGACCCGGAGCGGGGAGGGATTTCTACCGACGCCTTTGTCGGCACCAACGTGTTCGTGCTGTTTGACACGAGCAACTACATGTACCGCGGCTTTGTCTACGCCTCCGACGCCATCGCCGACTTTATCCGCGGCCTCGACCGCGCCGATTCCGTCGCCGTCTACACCTTCAGCCGCAACCTCACCCGCGTCGCCTCCGTATCCCGCGACCGTGGCGAAGTGCTGCAAGGGCTCAGGAAGGCGGTGGCCGGCGATGAGGCGGCGCTCTACAATTCCCTCCTCCTTACGCTGCGGGATGCGGCCAAGATTCCGGGGCGCAAGGTAGTGATCGTCTTCTCCAATGGGCCGGATTCGGCGTCCATGGTGGCGCCCGACGATGTCCGCGCCGTCGCCGAAGACGAGGGCATCCCCATTTATGTCATCTCCACCAGCGACACCAGCCGCGACCCCATTTCCACCGGCGTCTTCCGGCGCCTGGCCTCGCGGACCGGCGGCAAGAGCTTCTTTGCCCGCACCTGGCAGAAACAGGTGGAAGCGTTCGAAGCAATCCGGGAAGACCTGGGCAACAGCTACACCGTGACCTACTATCCCCAGCCCAATCCGAATGAGGGATTCCGCAAGATTGCGGTTGAGATCGTGTCCGATCCTACCCGGAAACTTCGCGTCTCCGCGCGTCCCGGTTACCGGCCCAGAACCGGCTCCTGAGCCCGCTTCGCGGCTCTGCCACGACTCGTCTGACAGCAAGCCGCTCCGCGGGCGCAGTGTGTTAGAGTCAGAGTTTGATTCACGCCTGAGGCGGTTTTCGTGCAGGTCTTTCTTCAGGGCAAACTGCAGGGTATCGATTCGTTTCTTACGGAAAGCGTTTGCGATTGGGACACTTTCGCAGGCCGTTGTCTGTTCTTGAGCCTTGCTGGGGAAGCCATCCCGCGTGCCCTGCTTTCCCACCTCGGCCTCGCACCCACCTTGCTGGGTTCAAGTGGTGGCGGGCAGTTCCTGGTGCTGTTAACGGAAGAATCGCTGACCGCTGCGAACGATTTCCTGGTTGGCGCGACGCGAAGCTTGCAACAGGCCACCGCGGGCCGTGTCCGGCTGGCCTGGGCCAGCACCGAAGAGGTGGGAGCCTGGCCCGATGTCCGCAAACGGCTGGACGCCGCCATGCAGCGGTGGCGCGGCCTCAACGCTCTCGAGCCTCAGGATATCTTCGCACCTTACACCCCTGAAGACGCCTTACCCGGCGACGGGCCCTGGCGAGAGCTTTACCGCGCCATGTCGGGGGAAAAGGGTGCTCTGTGGGCGCCCGAATCGCCTGGTTTGCTGGCGCCGGGCGGTGATCCTCTACCCCTGGCTGTGCACAGCGCTCCCACCGAATCCGGCACGGAACCGGCCTCGCCCGCAGAGTTGGGACGCCGCGCCGTGGGACTGCCCAAATGGGGCGTCTTGCGCGGCGATGCCGACCGCTTCTCGTCCCGCTTGGCGGGCGCGCAGAGTGTTCACGATCACCTGCAGTGTGCCGTCTTTTACCGGCAATTCTTTGCCGGCGAAATCCAGGTCCTCTGCACTCAGGGCGAGTTCTGGCAAAAGGTGTCCGTGCTCTATACGGGCGGCGACGACTTCGCCGTGTTCGGAGCCTGGGATAGTCTGATCCCGTTTGCCCGCGAAATTCAGCGGTTGTTCCACCGTTCGGTCAGCGAGTATCTCAAGGAATTTCCCGGGCCGGAGGGCAAGTCCATTTCGATGGCCATCGCCCTCGCGCCGAGCCCGGATACCCCGCTGGCTGATGTCTATGCGGAGGCGGGCCGCCTGCTGGGTATCGCGAAGGCCGAGGGCCGCGACCGGATCCATCTGTTCGGCCGGCTGGTGGATTGGAAGGAACTGGCCGAAGCCGGTGAATTGCGCCAGACGATGGTGCGCCTGGTGGAGGAATTCGGCTGTACGCCGCAATTCTTGAGCGAACTGGCCGTCTTTTATCGGGAAACCGACCAGGCGTTGCCAGGGAGAGGCGCCCGGCAGAGGGTGGAACGGCAGGGCCGCCCGTGGCGCTTCTACCGCCGCCTCAGCCGCGTCCTGGAGGCCCAGGCGCGGCGGCGCGAGTTTCAAAAGGCCCGTCAAAATCTCTTTACCGAGTTCCTCGGCAGAAACCAGGCCCAGATTCGGCTGAAACCCGCCGGAAGGGTGGCCCTTGAGTGGGCCCGTCTGGCACAGGAGAGCGAAACGTCATGAGCGATCAGGAAAACGCCACCCCGCAACCCGAAGAGGTGTCCGCATCCCCGGCTGAGGCCGAGGCGGTTGCAGCCTCCGCCCCGGTGGCGGAGGAAACGCCCGCCGCTCCCCCCGAAGCCCCTGCCGCTCCACCCAAGCGGGAAGAGCGCTCTGGCGGCAAGGCCGAGCGCCCACCCGAAGCCCGGGGCGAACGCCGCGAACCCAGAGGTCCGCGCGGCGAACGTCCGGAACGGGGCGGGGAGCGGAATGAAAAAGGCGGCGATCGCCGGGGTGGTCCCCGTGATGCAGGCCGGCCCGGCGGAGGGCGCCCTGGCGGCCGTGAGAGCGGCCGGCCTGAGGGTCCGCCCGAAATCGACCTCGATAAGCTGGTGGCCGACAGCCTCTACCTCGATAACCAGGCCCATGCCGTGGTGGCCCGCATGCGCGATATGGATTCCGGCACCCGCAGCCAACTGCGGCGGTTGTACTCCGCAGTTCGCCGCGCCTGCCGCGCCACGGAAACCGAGCGGCAGCATCAGTTCGTGATGCTGCGGGCACGGCTGGCCTACACCATCGCCCGCCACCAGTTGCGCAGCCTGGACACGCTCGAACGGCTGCTGCTGCAGGTGACCCGCCGCAACGAGGCCCGCGGTTACGAGCGCTTCCGCGACCTCTTCGAGGCCATCGTGGCCTATAACGAGTAGTGACGAGACCGGGAGACTGAACAATGAGTTCTCATACCGCCGACACCAAGCTGCGCCTTATCGGCAAATTGTTGCTGGACGGCTTCCTGCACTGCGAAACGGGCCTCCACATCGGCGCAGGGAAGGGATCGCTCGATCTGGGCGGGGCCGACAACCCCGTGGTGAAGGACGCCTTCGGACGCCCGTACATCCCCGGTTCATCCCTGCGGGGCAAGTTACGCTCCCTCTTGGAACAGGCTGCTGGTCTGGTGACCCCGGAAACGCTTGTCTATCTTTCGCGCCGGCGCGGGCAGGAAGTGCGCATCCACCAGAGCGATGAACCCGGCGACGAAGTTTGCCTGTTGTTCGGCCGGAATCCGGGCCGCATGGACCGCGTCTCGGGCGAAGCCTTGGAGACCCGGCTGGCCACGCCGGCCAGGCTCACCGTCTATGATGCACCGCTGGACATGGACAGCATCTCGCCGCAAATGCGCGAAAACCTCGACGATGAACTCACCGAAGTAAAGAGCGAAAACGCCGTGGACCGCGTGACCTGCCAGGCCAACGCTCGAACGCTGGAGCGCGTTCCGGCGGGCGCCCGCTTCCGCGTGCGGTTCGTGCTCGACATCCTCTGTGAGGAAGACCGCGAACTCGTGGCAAAGCTGGTAGAGGCATTGCGTTTGCTGGAGGATGATGCCCTCGGCGGAGGCGGTTCTCGCGGTTCCGGCCGGGTCAGGTTCAGTGACTTTTCCTTGCTCTGGCGGGATCGGAATTGGTACGCAACCGGTGGCGAGGCAGTTCGTTTGGTGGACAAAGCCGGCGGCACCGCCGAGTTGCTCGCCGCGGTAAACGCCCCGGATTTCGCCGGCAAGCTCGCGTAAGGCCAGGACGGCGCCACGATGACCACGGCATTGCTCATTCGCCTGCGGCCCACCACGCCCTGGCGGGTTGGCCCGGCTACGGGAACCCGCGAAGCGGCCGATAGCGTGCTGCACAGCGATACGCTCTACTCCGCGGTCTGCCACGTGTTCCGGCAACTCGGCCAGCTCGAAGAATGGCTGGCGGCTACCGCCCAGCCCGGATCCACGCCCGCCGTGCGCTTCAGCTCTTGTTTCCCCACCCAGCGAGGCACGCTCTTTGCACCGCCCCCGGCAGGTCTCTGGCCTCCGGGCGGCGAAAGCGGCAAACGCACCCGCTGGCATGGCGCGCGGTTCGTCCCCTTGTTCGCAATCAACAAGGTACTGCGTGGTGAGGGCCTGCGCGATGAGGATTACGAACTTGACGGCCATAGCGGGTGCCTGCTGCCAGCCGCCGCCCATCAGCCTACTGGTCCTTTCCGCCTCGTCCGGCGTGCCAGCGCGCCAGTGGACCGCTTGACGGGCGCCTCCACGGAAGCCTACCCCACGGCATGCCTCCAGTTCGCACCGGGTTCAGGCTTATGGTGCGTCGCCGCCTTCGCCAACCCCATCGCCTACGCAGTGTGGGAACCCAAACTCCGGGCGGCCTTCCGGCTCCTGGCCGATTCCGGTTTTGGCGGGCTCCGCTCCATCGGGTTTGGCCGGGCCCGTCAGCCGGAGTTCCAGCCCGGTGTCCTGCCGGACCTGTTGATTACCCCGCCGGAACTGGGCGCGCCCCCGGCCGGAGAACGCCGGGCGTGGTGGCTGCTCTCCCTGTTCTCTCCAGCTTCGTCCGACCAGGTTCATTGGGCCGCAGGCGATTATTCGCTGACTGCCCGGCGCGGCAGGCTGGAAAGCCCGGCACTCGCCGGCCCTCTCAAGTTGGAGGCCCGCCTCGTGCGTGAGGGCAGCGTGGTGATCAGCGAACGGGAACCCACCGGCCAGGTGCTGAACGTGGCGCCGCCGGAATGCCCGCATGCCGTCTGGCGCGCCGGATACGCCGTGGCAGTGCCCATTCCCTACCCCGTTGCCGCCAGGAGCGCCGGATGAACCATTACCGTGCCACCGTCCTGACACCGCTCCTGGTCGGACAGGGCGAAAAACTGGCCCCCATCGACTACATGGTGTGGAAGGACCAGGTGAATGTGCTGGACCAGCGGCGGATCTTCAAGCTGCTGGCGAAAGGATCACGCCTGGATTCCTACCTTTCGCAGATCCGGCGGGCCGAAAAACTCGATTTCGCGTCCTGGGGGGGCTACGCCCAAAACTACGCCCTCCGGCGGATCCCCTTGGAGGATCCTTCACTGGCGGCCGTTCACCAGCGCGAACGAGCCGAAAACCTCTTCATCCCCACGTTCGCCTCCTCCGCACGCGGCTTCTTCCTGCCGGCCAGCGCTCTCAAAGGGGTTTTACGGACTGCCTGGCTCGCCTCTGAATGGAAGGAGACCGCCGCAGAGCAGTGGTCGGCCCGGATTCAGGGCGACCGGATGGTGCGCCACCCAGGCGCCTTGTTGGAACAGGCGTTGGCAGGGGATGGAGGCCAGCGAATCCGCTCCCTTTCCCTGGCCGACTCCGATCCCGTCCAGGGCGAATGCACCAAAGTCTACCTGCTGCGCACTTCCACCTTGATTGAGCGGGGCGGCAAACTCGAAGGCGGCTGGAAGGCCAGCCCAGGGCGGGCAATCGAGGCCCGGCGAGCGGAAGAAAGCACCCCTTTGCTGGCGGAAATGGCGGCGCCGGGCACTGCCTTCCAGGGTGTCTGGCAGGTCCCGGCCTCGATGCGGAGCCCCTCCACCCTGAAGATGCTGCGCATGCGCGCTCCTGTGGCTCCCGCCGCATTCTGCCAGGCCATGAATGGACTCAGCGGGGCGCTGCTGGCGCAACAAAGGGAATATGTCCGGACTGCCGGGCTGGCCGATGTGGAAAGAACGGTGGAAGCCCTGACCAGGCGTCTGGAGCAGGTTAGAGACCTGCCCCAGTCCTGCCTCGTTTGCCTGGGTTGGGCAGGCGGTTACCTCACTAAGACTCTTCTCGCGCCTGGGTCCATGGAACCCCTAAGACAGGCCCTTCGAACCCACCCGCTCTATAGCTCCGCAATTCGGACCGGGCTTCCCTTCCCCAAGACTCGCCGGATCGTCTTCCTCCGCGGGAGGCCTGCCTCCCTGCCCGGCTGGGTGCAGTTGGATTTTCTGGAAGACTGAGCGGCTTTCCCTAGGGGAAATGCCGGGCTGGCGTGCTACACTCACTAGTACTGTCGGAGGCCAAGCTGTACTCCTGCTTGGAATTTGAGTTCAGTCATGTATAACGCCTACTTCGGGTTTCGGGAAAGTCCTTTCAACTTGAGCCCGGACCCCGCGTTTCTCTATCGCAGCACGCAGCACGAAGAGGCGCTGGCGAATCTCATCTATGGCGTTCACAGCCGGAAAGGCTTCATCGTTCTCACGGGAGAAGTGGGTACGGGGAAGACCACCATGCTCGAGTGCCTCCGGGATTACCTCGAAGCCCAGTACATCGAATTCGCCTTCATCTTCAACTCCCGGGTAACCGTCGAGCAGTTCTTTGAGATGATCGCCTACGATCTCGACCTCCGCTGCGCCCACAAATCGAAGACGGAAGTTCTCTTCGCTTTGAACCATCTGCTGGTCCAGCAGGCGACACAGAACCGTACCACGGTGCTGATCGTGGATGAGGCGCAGAACCTGGAGTGGGACGTGCTCGAGGAAATCCGTTTGCTCGGAAACCTGGAGAATCCCAAGCTCGGGAAGTTGCTGCAGATCGTCCTCGCTGGTCAGCCGGAACTGGACCGCAAACTCGATGCGCCAAACCTGCGGCAACTTAAACAACGCATCGTCCTGCGATGCAGTCTGGCGCCCTTCCGTTTCGAAGACACTGCCGCCTACATTGAATCCCGCCTGAAGAAGGCTGGAATGGATGAACAGCAGGTGTTCAGCCAGGATGTCCTGCGCGAGATCCACTACCGCAGCCAGGGCATCCCCCGCTTGATTAATGCGGTGTGCGACAACCTGCTCTTGACCTGTTTCGCGCTAGAGCGGCGCTCGGCGACGCTCGAAATGATCGAAGAGGTCTGCAACGACTTGCGACTGGAGAGCCCTTCCATGCGCCGCCGCGGAGTACTAGCAGGCACAGAGGAACCATTAGAGCCTCGCGCTCCCCATTAACTTCAATGGCAGGTCTTTTGAGTAGAGTCTGTTACCTAAAGTTAACCACCACTCCAAGGTTGTAGGAACATCCTATCGCTCGCGACTCCCCCTGGGAGTACTTCCTAGGGTAGATATCCTAAGTATTTAATCAGAATTATCTGAGGAGTTGTCAGTCCTTTTCCTTTTTAGCATCGGGTTGAACACCTAACCACTCTTTTAGGTGAACGTCTTAAGCGACTTGTCCGCCGAGGTAGCCCGAATGTTAAAGAACTCTCTTCTCGCCCTTGCACTGATGGCTCTGATCGCAACTCTGAGCCTTGCCGCCGTTCCTGCCGCCGCCCAGAATGGGGGTCAGGCCACAGCTTCTTTTTCGATCATCGGGTCTACTACTCCCCAAACTGTTCCGGTGCCCATCCCTGAAGATTACATGGATGAACCCGCCCGCAAGAAGACTGTCCCGGTCGTGATCCCCGAGGACTACATGGACGAACCCGCCCGCAAGAAGACCGTGCCGGTCGTGATCCCCGAAGACTACATGGATGAGCCGGCGCGCAAGAAGACCGTCCCGGTCGTGATCCCCGAGGACTACATGGATGAGCCGGCGCGCAAGAAGACCGTCCCGGTCGTGATCCCCGAGGACTACATGGACGAGCCGGCGCGGAAGAAGACCGTGCCCGTTGTTATCCCCGAAGAGTATTACGACGAGCGGCCCCGGCGCGGATAGCTTTCCCGCACGCTTGAAATCTCGTCTCTCGGCCCCCATCTCCGCTATGGCGCGGAGGTGGGGGTTTGTTTTTTCAATCATTGGCTCAAAGAGAACGGGCTGAGTTCCACCCAGCCGCTGTTCGCCTGAAGATCGACCGCGTTACCAAAGAGGCTCAATGGGATGGAAGTTCCAGACTTCCAATGCACCGCGATTGCCGCATCTACTTGGAACCCGGCTTTGGACAGTGTGGCCCGGGCGGCTGGGATTCGGCACTGGCTGTTCTCCAGAGAAACATCCTGCCCGATCCATGCGGCATCCCAGGCGCTGGCGTCGTCTCTCAGCAGATAAAGCGCCTTCCAGGACAGGTCAACAGCAAACAGGCAGACTCGCTGCAGTGTCAGAGACGCTCCCACCAGCCCATAGAGTTGCACCGGATCTTGCGCTCCCTGCGCATCAATCGCAGTCAACCGCAGGAGCGTAGTCCCATCCGCCTGAGAGGCAATGGCAGGTGGAAGCAGATACGGCGCGCTGTTAGTGGAGGGGACAAGCCATTCACCCACCTCTGTCAGTGGCGTGGCAGTTTCCGCCTCCGCGCTGAGCAGCAGTTTTCTCTTGCCTGCAAATAGCGGGTGAAACAGGATGAGAGCATCTACTTCCAGCCGGTCCGCGGACGGAAGAATCCTGCTGCCAGCCCCATACAGGGTACAGAGTCCGTTAGTAGCTGTATCGGGCGTGCCTGGTCGGACACTCAGGCTGAAAATACCCTCCGGCGTTGCAAGCTGCAGCTGCCCACTGGAAGCCACGTGACGGACGGAACAGGCATTGGCGAGCGTCGTGCCTGAAGAGACGGAAAACACGATCTGGCGGATCGAGGAGGGACCGCTAGGGTGCCGGGCGCCGAATCGAAACGTTCGAATGTGGCCGGAGCCGCTGATTTGCGCTGCATCCACCCCGAACTCCTGGGCTGGCGCAGAGATTGTATAGGCCCCCGATTCGCGGAAGAGCGGCGCGCTTCCCGAACTGTCGGTGGCTTGCGTGAGGATCTTGACAGGACCGTTGAGGGCGCTCTTAAACCGGACATCGAAGCGGGCCATTACCGCGGAACCGGTTGTTTCCGTGGAACTGGAGGCCGCCAGCAGCCTGCAAACTGCGTTTTCGAGCACGTCACCGGATCCCGGGCGGCCTGACAGCCAACCGGAACTATCGTTATTCAGCAGGTAGAGCCACTGGTTGGCCGCATCGATGCAAGCAAGGCACTGGGGCCCCGTTGCCCCGGGTGCTGCCCACCAAGTGTAAATGAGGCGCACGTCGGCCGGGCCTTGCGCGTCTGCCACCTGCAGTTGAAAGAGTCCGCCAGGACCCGGACTGACCGGTGTGGAAAGGCCGACGACCGCAGGAGGCGAATTGGCCGCAGGCACCTCCCATGTTCCTTTCTGCGCTGGGCCAACCGCGGAGCCGGCCGCGGCGGAAAGGTAGACGTTCTTGGACCCGGCAAAGGCTGGCGAGAAAACCAGCGCGGCGCCCGCCTGCAGCCTGGTGCCTTGAAAGGCAGCTGAGGAGGATTGTCCCAGAAGCCGGCAAACGCCATTGAATGCGGTGTCCTGAGTTCCCGGTCGCACGGCGGCGCCGAAGCTTCCCGTGGAATCCCCGAGCCGGAAAATATTCTCTATGGGCTGGTACCGGACCGTGCAGGCCTCGGCGAATGCGGAGGAGGCGCCGATGTGGAGTGTGAGGTGCTGAAGTTGTGCGGGACCTTGAGGTGACTCCGCGGAGAACACAAATGCCTGAGCGCCCCCCGTACCGGCATTGGGCCATACTTCGCCGAGGCGAAGGCCATCCCCAGCCAGACCCGCCGAGCCCACCAGGGTGACGAACATCTTGCCCGCGCTTCCAGCAATCGACTGGAGCGGCGACTGGAGCGGGAAATTACTTGACTCGGCAACCCCGGCGAGCACGGCTTGACCGTTCGCGGTGGCCAATGCCTGACCAGTGTCCGCCCCCCGCCCGCCCCAGAAACTGATCAGATCTGGCGCTGGGGCGCCGAGCGGCCAGCGCAGCAGAATCGCGTCCCTCGAACCCCCGGAAGCGGGTTGCAGCGCCAACTTAACGGGCAGGTCCGGCGAAGTGGTGTAGCCGGTAGCGAAAAGCGTCCCGTACGCATCCACCACCACCGCCGTGACAGCCTCCCGCTGGCTGCCAACCAGCCGGAACAGGCGCTCGACCCGTGTGAGCGCGGGATCAAATTGCACCACATATCCATCCAGGGTGTCCGTTGCCGCGCCGGCCGCTGGCTGCGCGCCAGCGAAGTCGGGGGACGGCGTGCCGCCGCTCACCCAAATGCAACCCAGCGGTCCAGCGGCAACCCCAAGCACGGTTTCCTGCGAACTCCAGGATCCGCCGGAGCCGCCGACATAAGTTCCTGCCAGCAGAGATTGGCCACTGGGGTGAATTCGCGAAACGAACCCGTCCTGTTCGCCAGAAAGCGTGCGCCGAAACCCTGAATCGAAGGGGAGATCGGGGGAATCGGTACCGCCCGCCAGGATTAGCGAGCCATCCGCCGCCAGACTCGCCGCCCGCGGCACGTCGTCCGCACTCCCCCCGAAGTAGGACGAAGACTGCATTTCGCCCATAGGGCTGAAACGGGCAAAGAAGCCTTCCTGTCCACCTTTCCTGAGTGCCTGATAGGGAAGCAGCGTCGGGAAGTCACTCGAATCGGTGACGCCTGCCACCCAAACTCCAACTGGCTGTGAGGCCAGGGCATAGGCGGTGTCCGATCCTCCACCGCCCAGGAGGCGGCAAAAGATCAGCGCGCCGGTGGCGGAAAAACGGGCAATAAAGGCGTCCCGGCCACCGCGGAGTGTCCGGCTTTGGCCGTAAGTGACGGGGAAGTCGGGGCTGGTGGTGAAGCCGGCCACCCAAACGCCGCCTGCGTGATCCGGAGCGGCGGCAAGAGCACGATCCTCGGCCCGCCCCCCTAGGAACATCGCCCACAGCACTTGGGATCCGCCGGGAGCGAGCTTCATCACCACCGCGTCCACGCCGCCAGCGGGCACGCTGCCACCTGGGGTGACTGGAAAGTCCGCCGCCTCAGTGTATCCCGCGACGAAAATGCTGCCCTCGGCATCCAGCGACACTGCCTGAGCCGCAGACTGGCCGTACCCGCCAAACACCGAACTGAAGAGAACCTGGGGTGTTTGCCCGCACAGGAGACTGGCGAGGGGCAGAACACCGAGAAGCGCGCATCTCATCGCACGACTTCTTCGGCGGCAATAAGCTGCGCCAACATATGCCGCGCACCGCAGCGGGCATACTTCCAGGGTGAGAGGGCTACAGCAGGAGGGCTACACCGCGATCTCCGACCATTCGACAACGCGTTTCTGGTAGATCGCCGTGCGCCCCAGGATGGCCATCATGGTGGACAGCCGCGCCGTTTCGGCGTTGTTCAGGGGAGCTTTCCTCTCGCGCGCGTTGTCGAAGAAAGCCTTCAGGCTAAGCAAGGTAGCGGGATCACCCCCGGGAGGCCGTGCGGGCACTTCGAAGGGAATCTCCCCTTTCTCGCCAATGCGGACCCACTTGGCAGCCGCCAGATCGACAGCGCCTTCACTGCCGAAAACGCGTTCGCGGATCCCGGAGAAGCCCGGCGGGTCGAAATAAATATGGCTGAAAGTCACCCGCACATTGTCTGGGAACTCGTACATGACCGAATAATTGTCCATCACCGTGCGTCCGGGGGGCTGATCGTTATAAAGATTGATGCCGCCGAAGCCGGCCGCGCGCAGCGGAGGCTTGCCAATGGCCCAGAAGAAAAGGTCGAGAATGTGACAAGCTTGCTCGACAATGTTGTCGCCGGACTTGCGCCGGTCGAAAAGCCAACTGATTTCGCGCGGCAGGTCGCCCGTATGGCGGTAGCCCTGGGCGTAGATCACACGGCCGATGCCTCCCCCTTGAATGAATTTCATGGCGGCATTGCGGTTGGGATCGTGGCGCAACTGGAAACCCGCCTGATAAATTCCTTTGGCGGTGGAGGCGGCCTTCACGATCACGTCGCAGTCCTGCACCGTGCCGGCCACAGGCTTTTCCGCATAGATGTGTTTTCCCGCCTCGAGCACTGCCAGCGCCGGGGCGAGATGCGCATCGACCGGTGTGGCCACAATGACGGCTTCGATCTCCTTTCGCTGTTCCAGCATCTTCCGGTAGTCGGTGAACAAGGCAGGCTGATGGCCCTTGGCTTTGGCGCCGGCAATCGCCTCGTTAGCCCGGGTTTCGTCTAGATCACAGATGGCGACGATGTCCAGGCCTTCCAGTTCCAAGGCGCGTCGCAGCAGATACGAGCCCCGGTTGCCGACACCGATCACCGCCACTTTCATGCGCCCGGGGGCGTCTTGCGCCCGCAGTAGCGCGGGCGCCGCCAGCGCCCCGCCCACAAAACCCCGCCGGGATGCTCCAGCCATTCGTTTCATAGAAGCAGATCTCCTTAACGGCAACGATTCTATCGCCAAGCGCTGCGAGGCGGGGGCAGCCTTGTGCGCCAGTTTGGCCGGGTACCAACAGTCCCGGTACGAATGCCGTCAGCCCCCCCCCTTGAATTGCAGAAAAAGACATCTCAAAATCCTGGCCGTTGGAGGTTGTATGACTCCAAGAAGAGCCCAAATTGTATCTGTTGTTCTAGCACTGCTCTGCTCCGTCACAGTGCAGGGCGGCATTATCCTGTTCGAGTTCGATGACCCGACAATGCCCGCTGGGCTGACGGCGCTCACCGATTCTGGATACGCAATTGACTTCACAACGAATACGGGGTACGCAACACTGTATGGTCAGACGTCGCAGGACCCTGGCTTCGCCCGCCTTGTGACCTCGAATGCTTACTCCGGCGACTTCATTGCCTTGACCGTCGCCAGGCGCTACGCCTTGCCCGAACCGGCGGTCCTCGGGTTGGCGGTGTACTTCGATTGGCCCCCATTGGCCGGTTCGCCATTTGCCAGCATTGGCCTGTCTGGCCTCGGACGCATAGAGTCTTGGGCGTACGATGAGCAGTTGGATGGGAACTGGAGCTACATTTTTCCTTACAAAGCCTGGTTTCTCATTGAGCGCCAGGGAAAGCAGGTGACCACCAAGATAGGGTACGGCGACGAATTTCCGGGTTTAGCCAACTTCATCACCGTACTCCAATCTGAGCAGGACGCCTTCGGGCAGCCGGCCAGGTTCGGCCTGTTTCTTGGACAGGGTACCGGATACTCCAGCGGCGACTTCGATATTCTGGCTGTCTTGACGGCGGATGAACCGCCGGACAAAATCCCTGAGCCATCGACGATGAGCCTCCTGGCTCTGGGACTATTCGTGCTCGGGAAGATTCCTCGCCGGGGTTCTGCCGGACATTGAGAGCGCTGGCGTTCGGGGTACCAGCAACGCCGCCGCCCGGGCCGGGTCGTTTAAGATAACAGGGCATGGATTCGCGCCTCGACACGTCCCGGCTGGAGTCGTTGTTGGAGTCGGCGCGAATCCTCAGTTCATCTCTCCGCCTCGAGGACCAGCTCAACCACCTTCTGCGGACGGTGATGGGCCGGCTGCTGGTGACACGGGCCATGGTCGCGGTGCGGGAGGACGGGGGATTGCGCGTCGCCAGCGTGCGGGGCGTGCCCCGTCTGAAGCCGGGCAACCGCTTTGATCCGGAACAGGCCAGCAGTTTGGGCTTCGCCCTGGACGCGCCCATCGGTCCTGAGGATGCCCCGGTGGGCCACGTTTGGTTGGGCAGGCCAGCGCGCGGAGAACTGGACGAGGGCGAACAGGAATTCCTTCAGGCGCTTCTGGGGCTGGCCGCCACCAGCATCTCGAATGCGCAAGCGCATGCGGAAGTCATTCGCAGCAACCAGGAATTGCGCGCGCTGCTGGATTTGGGCCGCGGCCTGGCCGCCACCACCGAACCCGAATCGGTAGCGCAGATGCTGATGCTCAGCATCAGCGGGCGGTTTGGTGTGTTGCGCCATGGCTTGGTTACCTGGAAGGAAGGCCAGCCGGCCGTGGAACGGCTGAAGGGCCTCGATCCGCTGGACACGGAAACCATCCGGGCCCTGCTGGGCGATGAGCCGGAACCCAAGCAGCACAACGGGCTGACTCTGCTGCCTATCCGGTCGAATGAAAGCACGGTGGGGTGCGTCGCGTTGGGGCCACGAATGAGCCAGACCCCCTACTCGAACTCCGACCTGGAGTTCATCGGCGGAATGGTCGCGCAAGCGGCGGTTGCCTTCGAGAACTGCTGGAACTTCCGCGAGGCGTTCGAGCGGCAACAGTTGGAAAAGGAGCTCAACCTCGCAGCCGCCATTCAGCGCGACTTGTTTCCGAAGGCTCTGCCAGCGCTCCCGCACACCGACATGGCGGCGCGCAACCGGCAGGCGAGGGCGGTTGGCGGCGATTACTATGACGTATTGCCCTTTGGCAACGGCGATCAGTTCTTCGTCGTTGTGGACATCTCGGGCAAAGGAATCTCAGCGTCTCTGTTGATGGCCAACATTCAAGCCACCTTGCGGGCCCTTCTGGTTGCCGATTCCACGCTGGCGGCGGTGGGTGCGCGCACCAATGATCTGCTGTACGCCTCGACACCGGCCAACAAATACGCTACCGGCATCATGGTACGCTACGACCCGAACAGTGGCGCCGCGGAGTACCTGAACGGAGGGCACAACGAAGGCGTGCTGCTGCGTGCCTCCGGGGCAGTGGAATTTCTGAAGCCCACCGGCCTGCCAATCGGACTGTTTCCGAAACGGGAGTATGAAGTGCACGGGTTCACAATGGAGCCGGGCGATCTCCTGCTGCTCTATTCTGACGGGGTGCCGGATGCATGCCGCGCCGGCGGCGATGAGTTCGGAATGGAGCGCATGATCGAGGAACTGCGGGCATTCGCGGCGCTTCCCGCCTCCGAAATCGCGGAGCGCCTGCTGGCTTCCATCGATGAATTCGTGCAAGGCGCGCCGCAATTCGACGACATCACCATGATGGTGGTGAAGCGCCTGGCGGACTGAGCGATGTTGACCCGCTTGCTGGCCCCCTTTACTGGCCCTGGCTCACCGAGCCGCGCACCGCGCTGGTTCTGGGCCCTCGCCCTTCTGGGCGCTCCATGGCTGTTGCTTGCTTCGTTTTACTTGCAGCGTACCGACGAGAGAACACGGCGCCTGCAGGTCACCATTACGAGAGAGGACCTGGTCCGGCAAGCTTCGTCGAAGGCGGCGGAACTGGGCTTGAACGCCGAAGGCTGGCGCGAGTTCATCAGCTTCGAACACAACCAGACGCTGGGCCGCTACCTGGCCAGCCGCCGCCCCATGGGCGGAGAACGGAAAGGACCGCCTCCGGGCAAAGGGCCGGCTACAGGGCGTCCGCGACCCACCCCACTGCTGAGTCCGGCTGAATTCCGGATCACTTTGCTTTCTCCAACGGCGGATCAGTGGGTGAGGGCTCGCGTGGATCCGCGCGGGCGCCTGGTGGGTTGGAGGGCGGGCGGCAGAGGACTGGCGCTGCGCGACGAATTAATCCCCCAAACCGAGGCGCTTGCCCTGGCGGAACAGGCTTTCGAGTCCTGGCTCGGAGATGAGCAGGCCGAACGCATCGGCGCGCCGGATGTTGAGCGTACTGAGGAGGTCTCGGGCGGCAGCGGGTACCGGTTTACCTGGCGGGCGCGCAATCCCCGCTTCCCCGATATGGAGTATGTGCTGACCGGCGAAGTTCAAGGCCGCCGGATGCTGCGGCTGGAAACGCAGGTGGAGTTCTCGGAAACCTACCGGCAGCAGGCCATCGCTCCCCGCGAAGGGTGGGAATCACTGCTGACGGTCCTGCGGCTGATTTTCGGCCTTGTGGCGCTGGGCTATGCCGGCTGGCGTTATGCCAAGCGCAGCGCTGACCGGGAGGTGTCGCACCGCCGGACGTTGCTGCTGGCCGGGCTGCTGTCCGTGCCAGGCATCCTGCTGTTCTTCGGCGATGCCATTGCGGGCGCACCGCTGGCTGACATTGCAACGCAAGCCCCGGATCTGCTTCTGCTCGTGTCTTACTCCGTGGTGGCGTTCTTCCTCTTGCAGGGGTTGTGCGCAGGCGTGGCTTACGGCGCGGGTGAAGGGGAGATCCGCGAAGGCTTCCCTGGCAAGATGACTTCTCTGGACGCCCTGCTCACGGGAAGGGTCTTTAGCCGGAACACCGGCCGGTCGGTGGCAGGAGGCCTGGCGATTGGGATCTGGTGTTACTTCCTCTGGCGGGTGATCAGCTATCTGCTTCCTGGTGATATGCCGCGGGTGCCGGACTCCTACATGCCCATGCAGTTCGGCCGTTTCCCGCTTTTCTTGCTGGGTTATTCGATTCCGGTCGGTGCGTTTTACACTTGTGCGGCCGGGTTGCTGCTGCCGATGACATTCTTGCGGCGGCATGTGCAATCGCGCTTCTGGCTGCGGGCTGGCATGGTGGTGGCCGCCATCGTGGGGTCCAGCCTTTTTGAAGGACCGCAACTCGGCTGGTGGCGCTATCTGGTGGACGCAATCCTGCTGGCGGCCGCCGTGCTGGCTCCGTTTCTGGCCCTCGATTTCTTGGCCTGTCTCGTCTCGGTGACAGCGATGAGTTGGCTCAGCATGGTAGGCGACCTTGCAGCCGTGTCCAACTATTGGCGGGAGCACCAGTGGGCGCTCATCCTGCTGGGAGCAGCGCCGGCCTTCCTGGTAAATCTGGGGACTTGGTTTGGCCGGATGGTTCCGGATCAAGAAGTTCGTCCCCGGCACGCGGCGTACCTGGAGGAGCGGATGGCGCTGCAAGCAGCGCTCTCCGCGGCACGCGAAGCCCAGCACCGTCTGATGCCCGAGACTCCGCCGGTCTGTCCGGGATTGTCCATTGCGGCTTCGTGCACACCCGCCCGAGAAGTCAGCGGCGATTTCTTCGATTTCCTTCCCCTGAGCGGCGGGCGGATGGCAGTCGTGGTGGGGGAGGGCGGGAACGACGGGCTGGCCTCCGCTCTGACCATCGCCCTCACCAAAGGGTACCTGCTCTACCGGACCTCCAGCGTAGGGCAAAAGATTGAGCCGCACAAGGTACTCGAGGGGCTGGAGCGTATGCTAGGTGCGATGCTGGTCCGGTCCTCCGGCAAGACCAGTGTCGCGCTCGCCATCGTGGATCCCGGGCAGCAGGAATGCAGTGTGGCGCGGCTGGGTGACTGGCCGGTGATGCATTTGCTTCGGCGCGATGGCACCGTCGTGGAGCTCTCCCCCGACGGCCAAGGGCTGCGGGCCAGGATGGCATCCGGAGATTCTTTGGTGGTGCTGACCGACGGTGTGGCGCGCCTGCTGGAACAGGGCACGGGCGAGACGCCGCCGGAGGTGTTGCGCCGCGCCGCCCAGCAGTCACAACACGCCTCGGCGCACGACTTGCACCGAACTTTGCTGGCGGCTGCCAGGCAAGCAGATTCTTCGGAACTGGCCTCGGCGGACGATCTGACGGCTGTCGTGCTGACGCTCGAGGGGACCGAGCCCCAGCAGGCGGAGAGCGCGGCATGAGGAGGATCGTAATCCTCGGCGGGCTGGCGGCGTTGGCCATGGTGGCGCTCCGGTCCTGGATGCCGCAGTACGACCATCTCTTCCGCCAGGGTCTCCCGTCCATGTCTCAGCAGGAAGCGCATGCCGGCGCGCTGGCGTTGTTGCAGCACTACGGGCTGCCCACCGACGGCTGGCGGTTCGGCTACGTCGCTGCGTCCAGCCGCCGGATTGCGGTTGTCCGGGCTAAGCTGAATTCTCCCGTCGCCGCCCAGTTTTCTCCCCTCTCCCTGGAGGTCCATGGTTACCGGAACCGCGGCGCCGAAACCGTGTCGATCACTTTTACCCAGGATGGCCGCCCCCTGACGTTGAGATTCCGGAATCAGCAAAGACCCGGCCGGGAAGACCTCGACGACCCGGCACTCGCCAGTCAGGTACTCGCAGAGTTTGCGGGCTCAAACGCTTCTCAGTACGTGAAGACAGTAGAAGGCTCGCGAACCCAGTCGGGACTCCGGACCGTGTGGGACTGGCCCGACCCCGGACAGCCTGGATTGCTTGCCCGGTTTGAAGTCTTGATCCGTGGGGGCCGTGTGGTTTTAGCCCAGCACAGCCTGCAAGTTTCCGAGACGCTGCTGGACTCGCTGGATGGTTCGGCACGGCGGTGGCGTGGCGTTGTTGCCACGGTCAGCGGCGTGGCGTTCTGGTGTGTCGCGGGATTGATCCTGTATGGCTTTTTCTCAGCCTTCACGAGGCATGCCCTGCATCTGCGGATTGCGCTGGCCAGCGTCTGGACAGGAGCTTTCTTCCTGCTGCTACGGATTCTGACGGGCAGATTCCAGGAGCAGGTGGCCTCCAATCTAGGTAGGGAAGCGGGCAGTTTCCTGGGCGCTTACACGAGCGTCGTGATCTCTGAATGCCTGCCGATTCTCCTTGGCGGGCTCGTGCTGGCGGCCGGATATGCCGTGATGCCTGCGGCCCACGGCCGGGCGTGGATCGGGGTGCGGCTGCTGGCGCGGGGCCGACTTCTGGCGCGGCCGGTGGGCCGCGACTTCGCCGCCGGTATGGTGGCTGGCCCCATCCTCATCGCGCTCCTCTACTTGCCCGCGGCCCTCGGGATGGTTACCGAAGCGGCGGATTTGAACCTGGCGGAACGCCTGCTGAACCGGGCTCCGCCTGCCACGCTCTTCGATCCGGCAAGCTACTGGGTCTGGCTCCTGCCCGCTGGCTTCCTCTATCCCTGGGCAGCCGGCAGAAAGACGCTGCGCTGGTTGAGTCTCGTGGTCGCCGCGATCTTGGGCGCCATCCTTTGGATGCTGTTCGCTCTGGTCTACCGGGAAGCTTTGCACATCAGCTTCCTGCTGGCCTGTACCGCGCTCTTGGGTACTGCCGTGCTCTACCGGGTTTGGGGATTACTGGCGGCCTGGGTCGCGCCCGTGAGCGGCGTGGCCCTCTACATCGCGCTGGCCCTCAACTCATGCCCGGATGAAACCCTGCGGGACACGGGGTGGCAGACTTTCTTGATCTGGCTGGGCGCCGCCGCCGTCTGCCTGCTTTTGGGGTGGAAGGGCGAAGAGGTCGACGAGAGCGCTCTGCAGGCCGCCATCACCCAGGAGCAACAGTGGAGTGCGCGCTCCGAAGGAGACCGGCTGCGGGCCGATTTCGACGTCGCGCGCCAGGCGCAACAGAACATGCTGCCCGCCGCCGCGCCCGCCATCCCCGGCTATTCGCTGGCGGCGCATTGCCATCCCGCGCTCGAGGTTGGCGGGGACCTCTACGATTTCCTCTCGTTTCCCACGGGTGAAACAGGACTCTGCGTCGCCGACGTGTCCGGCAAAGGCGTGTCGGCGGCTCTCTACATGACCATGACCAAGGGCATGCTGGCCGCGGCTCAGGAAGAGCCGGCAAGTCTGCCTACGATTCTGACGCGGTTGAACCGGCACTGGCGGGCCTGGAGCCGCCGCCGTTCGTTTGTCACGATCTCTCTGGCGCTGCTGGAACCCGCCAGCGGGCGGCTGTTGCACGCCCGCGCCGGGCACAACCCGCCGCTCCTGTGCCGCGACGGCGCCGCAATGTTCCTGCAACCGTCCGGGCTGGGACTCGGACTGGCACCGGACGCGCTGTTTCAAAGCGTCTTGCAGGTGGATGAACAGAGGTTGAATCCAGGGGACATTTTCGTCTCCTACTCGGATGGTTTGACCGAATGCATGAATGTCCAGGACGAGCAGTACGGGGAGGAGCGCCTGAAATCCGTTTTGCTGGCCCACTGCCAGCGCACGGCTGCCGGCATTGCGGAATCCATCCTGGCCGATGTCCGGGCGTTCCAGGGTGCGGCTCGCCCGCACGACGATCTGACGTTGTTGGTGCTGAAGAGGGAACCCGCCACGGGTGCGGTAGCCTGAATAACTGTATTGAAAAGGAGCTGACCGAGTGTCCAATTTCCAGATCCAGAACCGTGACGACCAGGGGGTTCGGGTTCTCTCACTGGTGGGCTTTCTGGACGCCCATACCGCGCCCCAATTCGAATCGGCCATTCAGGAGGAGGTGGCGGCAGGGCGTGTCCGTCTGGTGGCCGACTGCTCGGGATTGACCTACATCTCTTCCGCGGGGTTGGGCGTATTCATGAGTTTCCTGGAAGAACTGCGCGAGCAGGGTGGCGATCTGAAGTTGGCCGCCATCGCACCCAAGGTGTACCAGGTGTTCGACGTGCTGGGCTTCCCTGCCCTGTTCGATATCACGGACACGGTTGAGGAATCGATCCGCAAGTTCGGCGGCACACCGCCGCAAGGAGCCTGACGCCGTGGAGTCGTTCGAGAAAACCTTTGCCTTGGAAGTTCCTTCTTCCACAGAAAACCTCTCGATCATCCGCGATTTCATCTCGAAGATCGGGGAGCGCGCCGGGTTTGACGAAAACCAGACGGCCTTCATCGCGCTGGCCGTCGACGAAGCCTGTGCCAACGTGATCGAGCACGCGCACAAAGAGGATCCCACCCACCAGGTGACCGTAAGGGCGCTGCTGGACGACCTCAAATTGACTCTCGAAATCGTGCACGGGGGCGAAGCCTTCGACGCGGCGGCTGTCCGTCCGAAGACCGTCGAGGAACTGATCCGGGAGCGGCGCTCCGGAGGATTGGGCCTCCGCATTATCCGCACAGTGATGGACGAAGTGGAGTACCGGATCGTGCCGGGAAAGAGCAACGTACTGCGCATGCTGAAGTGGCTGAAGAAACCAGCCCCGGGCTCCAGACCTGCTTGATAGCCGTAAACCCGCGCATTACTGGCCGGGAACATCCCGGGATAAGCGCTTTGCTTGGCTGGCCATCAGCAGACCCAAAATAACTACGCCTCCGCCGGAGGCGAGATTGCTGTTTCTTCACGCCGGCCCTGTGCAAGGAACCACGTAAGTGAGCACTCCGATGACAACGCTGGCTCCCGCCAGAACCGACCCTAAAGCGCCTGCCCAAAGAGGAATCCGGTGCCTGCCAAGGGAGAGGAGCACCCAGACTCCACCGATCATCATAGTCGCGCCTCCAAGAATCCATGCCACACCAAACCCGGCGTACGCGGTGCTGATTGCGGACCATTCCTGCGCAACCTGCTGCCCCCTTTGAAAAAGTGAGAACCCAAGCAGGGCGGAGGCGACGCCCAGCAGCAAGGCAGGAAGGGAAGTACGAACGGAAGGGGTTGTTCCCATGGTATGCCCAGGTGTCATTCTACTACCCCGCGCGCTGCGCTTAGTTGCCGGCCAGCCGCGGCAAGGGCGCCAGTTGGAACTGGCGTACGTCCAGATTCGTGCCCGAATCGTGGGCCTGCAGGCTGATCGTGCCCCGCGCAAGCCGCGCTTTGCCTTCCCGGACAACCGTGCCTTCCGGGCCGTCGTCCTGGTATTCCGTCACCTGATAGCCGTTCACCCAGACCGCGATGCGGCGTCCGGCAGCCACGAGGGTCATCGTGAACCATTCCGCGTCCAAGGCCACGATGGCGCGGGCTGGCTGTCGGCCGTAGAGTCCGCCCGTCCCGAAATCCACGACTTTTCTTGGATCCGATTGGAATTCGTTCCGGATCTGGGCTTCGTAGCCGGACCAGAAAACGCCAGGGTCGCCGCGGAAAAAGATGCCGCTATTGCCCGGCGGCGCGGGCGGAACCGTATTCATTCGTAGTTCGGCCTGCAGGATGAAATCGTCCCAGGCCTTCTCTGTTTCCAGTTGGCCTGGTCCTTTCTGGACGTGCAGCATGCCTTCCCGCACCGACCATTCAGCGGGCGGCTGCGTGCGGCGCGGCGGATCGACGGCCCTCCACCCGCGAAGGTCCCGGCCATTCAGCAAAGGCGCAAGCCCGGTGGGCCTGATCCGCAAATCGCGAATGGAGATCTCGCCGCCGGCCGGGGCCTGCAGGCCGATATGGCCAGCCGGCAGGCGGAAGACGCGGGCGTTCGCCACTTCCCGGCCATCCCGGCGAACAATGACCGAACTGCCGCGCACGGTGATGTCCAGCGCCAGCCATTCGCCCGCGGTGCGGACTCGGCCCCGGCGCGCCCGCGCAATGCTCATGATGCTTCCGGGCGGCCACTCGGCGGCATCGCCGCCTGCCAGTTGAATCTCGAGTCCGGCCTCGGTGGGGGGGCCACTCGGAGGTAGCCGGAGGAACACGCCGGAATCCACTGGGCCGCCGGCCTGGTACTCCAGGTGCATTTCGAAGTCGCCGAAGGGAACGAAGCTGCGGAGCCAGCCCGTGCCCGGTTCCAAAGTGAGCACGCCCTCCGCGATGCGGTGGACCACACCGCCCTCGTTGGTCCATCCGTAAAGAGTCTCGCCGTCGAAGAGGCGGATCCATCCCTCGGCCGCCTGCCCCGCCGGCAGCGGTCCGCGCTGGGCCATGGCGAATGAACTCAAGAAGAACAGAAGCCAGCAGCGCCGCATCAGCATGGGTCTCCTGCAATCAGCCGTTGCACCGCGGCGCCCACCTCGGCCAGCGTAACCTTCCAGGACTCGCCAGGCTTGACAGGAATAATCGCGCCGGGGCCATGCCCGCGAGGGCTCCAACGCTGCATCATGCGAAGGCTCGGGTAACCGGCGAAGACGCTGATCAACGGCACCCCCAGCGCAGCCGCAACATGCTGCCCGGCCGAATCGTACCCCACATAGAGTCGAGAGGCGGCGATCATGGCCGCGAAGGACGCGAAGGGTCCGCGGTGCTCGGCCAGCACGCCGCCGCATTCTCCGGCTTTGTCCATCGCCCGCCGCACCCGCGATTCCTCTTCGCTGCCCGGAGCGCCCACGTCCACCATCACGGTGGCGCCAGTTGCGGCCAGCATCTTCAGCAGCTCCTCCTCAAAGGGATCCTCTACGCGTTTGGATGGGTTTTCGCCGACTCCAAGGTTCACTGTTATGACGCTTTCCCGGGAGAAATCGTACTCAAATTTGGGGTGGAGCCAGGGTTCGGCATCGGGCACACCCAATGTGAGGTTCACCCATTGGCGCGCGAGTTCGGGCAGGGCCGCATCCGACTCGCCGCCAAAAGCCCTGCTTTCGAACAGAAAGTGGCGCGATGCGTCACAGATGGGCAGCAATCCAAGCTGGCTGAGGCGGGAATCAGGATCGAGCACGATCGCGGTTTCCCGGCCGAGCACTTCCTGCAACGAGCCGTAGACACTCACGCGGCTGGACAGCGAACCGCGGCGCCCGTACTCGACAGGCAGATGGCGAAGGCGCAGGCTGCGCTCAAACAGTTCCCAACTCTTGGCGGGTCCTGCGAGCCAGAGGTTGGAGGTGGGAAATCGCCGCCTGGCGCCGTCGAGCACAATACTGGTGACGGCAACATCAGCCCCCAGGGTGACACGGGAGAGCACGTACACATCCTCGGGGTCGCCTTCTACAGGGCGGACGGCGCGGACTTCATCGTAGCGGCGGCGGAGCGAGGCAGGTTCCCAGCCGGGCAGAACTCGGGCCAGGACGCGCGAAAACAGACTGGCGTAGGCACTGCAGAGCGCGGGTTCAAACCGGTCGGCCAAACCCTCCGCCAGGGTGCCGAAGAGCGCCTGGCTGGCGGCGCCGGCCAGCCCTTCGTCCTCACAGACAGCCCAATCGAGAAGCGTGTCGAGGGCGCCCGCGGGCTCCGCCGCGCCACCCAGACAGGCCTCGAGAAGATCCGTGGCCAGCTTACCTGGAGAAATACTTCCCAACCAGCAGCTCCAGCTTTTCGTAGGTCGGCGGCGGCACGGCTTGCTTGTCCGTGATGAGCGCAGTCTCCAGCGCCCGGCTGCATGGACAGCTCCGCTCGCCCAGACTGAGCAGCCGGACTGCGGAGCGTACCACTTTGGCGGCGTTCTCGGCGTTGTGCGTCAGATTCTGAATGATGTCGTTCACGGTGACTGCGTCGTGTTCGGGGTGCCAGCAATCGAAATCCGTGACCATCGCAATGGTGGCATAGCAGAGCTCCGCTTCGCGTGCGAGCTTGGCTTCCTGCAGATTGGTCATCCCGATGACATCCATGCCCCAAGATCGGTAAAGGTTCGATTCGGCTTTGGTGGAAAAAGCCGGACCTTCCATGCAAAGGTATGTGCCACCCAGTTTGGAGGGAACACCGGCTTCATGGCAGGCCTGGTGGAGCAGCTTGGCCAGCAGGTTGCACACCGGGTCGGCAAAGGCGATGTGCGCCACCAGCCCGTCCCCGAAGAAGGTGGACACCCGTCCGCGCGTGCGGTCCACAAACTGGTCAGGGATGACGAAATCGAGCGGCTTGTGCTCTTCCTTCAACGAACCTACGGCGCTGAGCGAGATGATCCACTCCACGCCAAGTTTCTTCATGCCGTAAATATTGGCGCGAAAGTTGAGTTCAGAGGGAGAGATTCGATGGCCGCGGCCATGGCGCGTCAGGAATGCGACAGGCTTGTCTTCCAGCTCGCCCACCACGTAAGCGTCAGAAGGATCGCCGAACGGTGTGGCGACCCGCACTTCCTGCTGGTGGGTGAAGCCGGGCATGGCATATAGCCCGCTGCCCCCGATGATGCCGATCTTGGGCGTCAAGTTGATTTGCTCCTTCAGGATGAGGGCTTGGCGGGCGGCAGGCCGGCCAGCCACTCCTCTATGACAGTGTAAGGGTCTGCCTGGCCCGACGCGACCCGCTCCGCCGCCTGGCGCAGAAGCGGCGCAGACAATCTTTGTTCCCACGCTTCACGAAAAAGGGCGGAGAGGCGCCAGCTCCAGCGGGTCACAGCGTCGCCCCGGCGGCGGCATTGTTCGACGGCTTGCAGCAGCGCGGCAACACCTTCCTTTCGAGTCGCGGACACGCGCAATAAAGGGCGGGTCCGGTCAGCCATTTCCAGGGCAGCGCTCATCTCGCGTTCCAGGCGTTCGATCCCCTCGGTGTCGGCCTTATTGAGGGCGAAGACATCCGCGATCTCCAGCACACCCGCCTTGATGGCCTGCACATCGTCGCCCATGCCGGGAGCGAGCACCACCACGACGGCATCAGCCACTCGGGCCACCTCCACTTCGTCCTGGCCCACCCCCACGGTTTCCAGCAGCACAACGTCAAAGCCCGCCGCGTCGAGCAGCAGGCAAAGGTCGAAAGTGGCCGGGGCCAGACCGCCCAGTGCGCCGCGCGAAGCCATCGAACGGATGAAGACCCCGGGATCGAGCGAGTGGTGAGCCATGCGGATGCGGTCGCCAAGAATGGCGCCGCCGCTGAACGGGCTGCTGGGGTCCACGGCCACAACGGCTACACGGCGCTGGTCGCGGCGCAACTCTTCGAGCAAGGCGCTGGTAAGCGTACTTTTGCCTGCCCCCGGCGGACCGGTGATTCCGACGACGAAGGCCCGTCCGGTGTGGGGGTAGAGTTCACGCAGCAGATCCCGGTAGCCGGGGGCGCGGTTTTCCACGAGCGTGGCGGCTTGGGGCAGCGCGCGTGGATCCCCGCCGCGAATCCTGTCAAGCCAGTTCTTCGCGTCCGGCATCCCAGCGGATCGTCCGTTTCTGGCGGTAACTTTCAACCGCCATCCGGCAGGCGATGGAGGTCCGGTAGCCTACTTCGAAGGGACAATTGGGTTCGCCGCCCTGCCGGATGCAGGCCAGGAAATTCGCCATGTGGGCCTGGGGCGGCGTAGGCGTGCGGCCAGCCGATTCGGGCTGGTCGCGCACGTTCACCTTCTGCGGGGTCCAGCGGATGTGTTGGCCCTTGGAAATCGTGCCGTCGGTTCCCAACACGTCTTCCGTGGAGCCGAGGTGATCGTTGCCGAAGCCGGAGTGCCAAGTGATGAGCATCTCCTCTGGTTGTTCCAGCGTGACGCACATCGTGTCGGGCACCTCGCGCCCGTCTTTCCACAGGTAGACGCCGCCGGTCATGGTGACCGCGCTCGGAATGGCCAGCTTCATCGCCTTGTACCAGAAGGCCAGTTGGTGGCACATGTTCTCGTAAACGTTGCCGCCGGAGTAGTCCCAGAAGAACCGCCAGTTGATGAACCGGTTGCCGTCAAACTCGCGCGGAGGCGCATCGCCGAGAAACTGCTTCCACATCACGTTTTCCTGCGTCACGTCCGGGGTGACCGGCCGCGACCACTGCGGCCGGCCGTGCGGCGTGTTGCGGTACATCGACATGTGGATGGCGGTGATCTTGCCCATCGGCTTGCCAGCCAGCATTGCCATGGCATCCTGCATCAACCCGGAAGAACAACTTTGGTGCCCGATGGACACCACTCGGCCCGGAGCCTGGCGGTAAGCGTCGCGCATCTGCTTGGCGTGCTCGACGGTGAAGGCCATGGTCTTTTCCTGGTAAATGTGCTTGCCGGCGGCGAGCGTATCCACGAAGTGGCGGCAGTGCAGATGTTGCGGCGTGGCGACGAGGACAGCGTCGATATTGCGGTCGTCCAGCAGATAGCGGTGATCGAGATAGGTCTTGGCCTGCGGAGCGATGGCGCGCGCCTGCTCCAGCCGCCGCGTGTAGACGTCGGCAACGCCCAGGAACTCGACATCGGGTTGAGCCAGCGCTTCGCGCATCAATTGAAGGCCCCGGTCGCCCGCGCCAATCAGCCCCAACCTGACCCGGTTGTTCGCGCCCAGAACCTTCGAAGGCACGGCAACAGTGGCGGCCATGGTCCCAAGAAAAATGCGTCGTGATCCCATGTGCGATCCTCCTCTGCAGTCTCGCACAACGCAGCGTGCGGGCCTTCCGGCGGACGGCCCGTTTTCGATAAGGTGGTGTCTGCCATGGTAGGAACCATCCCGGCATCCGCACGCGATTTCGCGGAAGCACTGCACCAGGCCGCAGACCGGGGCGAGCGCATCTTCGTGGAAGGGAATGGCTCGAAGCGAGCGATGGGCGGTCCCCTGCCCGAGGCCGCTGCGCAATTGTCCACCCGTGGACTCGACCAGGTGCTGGAGTTCGAACCGCGGGATCTCACTCTGAGCGTTGGCGCAGGTTTGCCCTGGCGCCGCCTGGAAGAAATCACCGCCGCCCAGGGATTGTGCGTGCCTTTGGATCCGCCCCATGCGGCCCAGGCAACCGTGGGCGGCGTGCTGGCTACCAACGGCAGCGGCCCGCGCCGCCGCCTGTATGGTTCGGCGCGCGATCTGGTGATTGGCATGGAATATGCCACCCTGGACGGACACTTGTGCCAGAGCGGCGGAATGGTGGTCAAAAACGTGGCCGGCCTGGATGTGCAGAAGCTGCTCATCGGCAGTTTCGGCACCCTGGCAGTAATCACCTCCGCAAACTTCAAGCTGGCGCCCGCCCCGGAGGCAAGTTTCACTCTGGTGGCCTCCCATCCGCAGGCGCAGCAGGCGGTGGATTGGCGCGACAAGGTGCTGCGTGGTCCCTTGCAGCCCGCGGCGATTGACCTGTTGAATCCGTCGGCGGCCGCTTTTTGCGGCTTGGATGCCTTCTGCGTGCTGGTGCGGGCGGAGGGGCCCGAGAGCGTCCTGGCGCGCTACCGGAAGGAACTGGAAGACGCTGAGCGCATCGAAGGAGCGCGCGAGGCAGAACTCTGGAACGCGGTTCGTGAGTTCGTGCCCCGCCGCCTGGAACTGGCTCCAGCCACCGTGGTGGTCCGGGCCGGGTGGCCGCTGCCGGAGTTGGGCGCCTTGCTCGAGTCCACTGCGGCGCCGCTGGTGGCGCGCGCGGGGTCTGGGGTTGCCTGCCTGGCCTTCCCTTCCCTCGAAGACGCCCGGGCCTGGTTGGCCGCCGCCACGAGCCGGCCCTGGTCCCGCGTCATCGAATACGCGCCCGCGGCGGTCCGCGCCACTTCCGATCTCTGGCCGGGCACGGATCCCGGTTTCGCCCTCATGCGGCGCCTGAAAGAAGTTTTTGATCCCCAAGGCCTGCTCAATCCGGGGAGACTGTATGGAAAGCTTTGAACACCCGCCCGTCGCCTTCCCGCCCGTGCTTCCAGGCCGGCATCCCGACGCGCCCGCTGCGGCGGACCTGGACAAGTGCATTCACTGTGGGCTTTGCCTCAACGCTTGCCCAACCTACCGCGAATTGGGGATTGAGATGGACTCCCCGCGCGGCCGCATCTACCAAATGGTCCAGGTTGCCACCGGTCAGGCGCCGGTCACCGAATCCTATGTGCGGCACTTGGATTTGTGCCTGGCCTGCCGGGCCTGCGAATCTGCTTGTCCGTCAGGCGTGCCCTACGGCCGCATGATCGAGGCCGCGCGCGCCGAACTCCACGCCCAAGTGGAAAAGCCCTGGCTGGAACGAACCGTCAGCGACTTTGTGTTCGGACGCATCCTGGTTTCCCGCGGATGGCTGAAAGTGGCCGGCGCTCTGCTTTACCTCTATCAGTCCACCGGGCTCAGAACTCTCGTACAAGGCAGCGGCATTCTGAAGCTGTTCGGGAAACTGGGCCGCATCGAGCACTTGGCGCCGTCGGTGGACGTTCCCTTCTTTTTCGACAACATCGGGCGCGTCTTCCCCGCCGAAGGGGAGCGGCGCTACCGGGTCGCGCTCCTGTCCGGCTGCATCGCAAACGTGGCTTTTGCGCGGCTCAACGAGGCCACTGTGCGGGTCTTGCAGAAGAACGGCTGCGAGGTGGTGCTGCCGGCAAATCAGGGCTGTTGCGGCGCTCTGCACGCGCACGCAGGACGGCGTGACGAAGCCCGCGCCCTGGCCCGCCGCAACATCGACGCCTGCTTGAGCGAACCGTTCGACGCGATAATCACCAACACCGCCGGTTGCGGATCGACGCTCAAGGAGTACCACGAACTTCTGGAACACGATGCAGCATATGCGGAGAAGGCGCGCCAATTCGTGGGCCTCATGCGCGACATTAACGAGTTTCTGGCCACGGCCGGATTGCGGGCCAAACCAGGCCCGCTGGCCGTGACCGTCACCTACCAGGACTCGTGCCACCTGCTGCACGGGCAAAAGATCCGCAATGCCCCCAGAGAGCTGTTACGGGCCATCCCGGGCCTGGTGCTGAAGGAGATGCCCCTGGCGGACCACTGCTGCGGCAGCGCGGGCATTTATAACGTGGTGCAGGACGAAATGGCGAACGACCTGATCGCGAAGAAGATCCCGCTGGCTACCGGCACGGGGGCGGACGTGATCGCCACGGCCAACCCTGGCTGCATGCTGCAGCTTCGCGCCGGCGTCGAGAAATATGGCCGGGGCCAGCGCGTGGCCCATGTCATCGAACTGCTGGACGAAGCCTATCGTTTCGCCTGAACCGCCGCGCGCGTCCGCTCCAGAGTGAATTCGAGGGATTCTTTGGGGAGCGAGTACACCATCGGGCCGATGACCCGCCCTAACCCGAAGGGAACGTCGCGGGTCAGTGATACCGAGCGCAGTTCCACCCACACCCCGCCGCTGACTTGTTCAACGGTGTACCAGGAGTGCAACCGCCAGAGGAATCCGTGGCCTGTATCTGGCAGCTTGACTCGCTCGTCTTTCTCGCCGGGATCCTCCACCTCGGCAATGCGTGTGGAGCGGATGCCGATTAACGTGCGGCCGGCCGCAGGCTCCGAAACGCGCACCTCGAAATCGGCTTCCAATACTACCGTGATCACCTTCTTCTTGCGCAACCGCAGTGTCGTGCGCTGCACGCCGTTGGACTCGCCTGTCAACCGGGCGGACAGCACCTCCGGCGCATAGATAGCGGCGTGCCTGTCGTGCGCGGTCAGAATGCGCACCACCTGCTGCCTCTGAGCGCCGGGAAGGAACACAGCGCCAAACCAATCGTGAATCAGCCCGTCGGTCACCTCGCGGGGCTCCGTTCCTTGGGCGTATCCGGAGGGGATTTCCCCATCACGCGCGGATCGTTGCCGCTCGGCGTCTTTCGTTACCCACAAAGGAGGATTCTGCGCCATCTGCGCGTCCACCGACTTCATGTACGCATCGAAGTCGCGCAACGTCGCGGGAGAGAGCGTGGCCCCAAACGTAGCGGAACACAGGGCAAACACGAAAGCGAGCCGCCTCATGGCTGGGGCTCCAGCAAAACTCCAAGCAGAGAGCGGGCCAGGCTGGTGACCTGCGCGCCTTCCAGGTTCGCCAACAAGGCGATGACGATCCGCCGCGAAGGCATCACAATCCAGTGGGTACTGCTCCCCTGAATCCCCCCGCTGTGCTCCAGGTAAAGCTGCCCGGCGGCCCGGTTCAGTCCCCAGCCTAATCCGTAGCTGCCCGTGGACCCGTCCTTCCGCCGCACGGGAACACTCATCAGCCGGACCGTCTCTTCTTTGAGGAGGCGGCCTTCAAGCAGGGCGTTGCCCACTTGCACCAGCGCGGCGGCAGTTCCGGACAAGCCGCCGCCCGGAAGCTTGTTGCTCGTGTCGGTCAGCCCGCAATTCATCAGGACGCCCTCTGCCGAGCGGCGGTATCCGCGGACGCGGTATGGAATCAGGCGGTACACGTGGTCAGGCTGGATCGATGAGACGCCGGCCGGGTTCAGCACCCGCTCGCGTAGCAGGCTCTCGAATGTCTGACCGCTTGCTCCCTCCGCTGCCGCGCCCGCCAGGTTGTAACCGTAGCTGGAGTATTGCGTCCGGGTGCCGGGTTCGTATGCGAGCGGGTCAGCGGCGAACATGGCCAGGCCTTGCCGGACCCCGGAATAGTGGCGGGTACTCTGGATCTCGTCGCCCTGGTAGTGGCGGATGCCGCCCTGGTGGGCCAGCAACTGCCGGAGCGTGACAGGCCAGGGCTTCTCCGGGAATTCGGGGACGTAGCGTTCGACAGGAGCATCCAAGTCCAGTTTGCCTTCGTCATAGAGCGACATCAGGATCAACGCGGTCAGCGGCTTCGAGACGGACGCCAGGCGGAACACCGATTCCGGCCGCGCGGGGACGGCGTTTTCCACGTCGGCAAAACCGTAGGCTGCCGTCCAGACAGGACTGCCCTGTATCGCCACGGCGGCGCTCACGGCGGGAATTCCCTCGTTCGCCATCTGCTCGAGAACGAGCCGCTCGATGGCCGCCGCCTGCGCCGGCGCCACTTCTGCCCGCAGCGCCAGCCCCGCCGCAAGCCCCCAGACCAGCCAAAGAACACGCATCAATTTCAGTATCGCGCCGTTTTGTTCGCCTTCCCTTCCGCCTCATTTGGCGATAGTGTAGGGGCGAACGAGGTGCTTCTATGACCACTCCTCAGAAAGTGATCTCGCTGTTGAAGCAGAAGCAGTATTGGTACCAGCACGACAAGCATGCGCAGGCTTTTACCGCGCTGGAGGTGGCCGATTCCGACCACGTGCCGCCACGCTGCTTCGCGAAGACCGTGGTGGTGCATTACGAAGAAGGCTACGCCATGGCCGTGCTGCCGGCCGATCACCAGATCGACCTGGAGGAACTCCGCGCTGCGTTCGGCAGCCGCGTACTGCGCCTGGCCACCGAGGACGAAATCGCCCAGCTTTTCCCGGAGTGTGAACTCGGGGCGATGCCCCCCTTAGGGAACGGGGCGATCTACGACCTGCCGGTGTGGGCCGAGGGCCTGCTGATGGCCGAAGAAATGATCTGCTTCAACGCGGGCACACACCGCGATGTCGTCCGGATGAACACCGACGACTGGGAAAATCTGGTGCGGCCGCAAGTGCTCAGCTTCGCGCACAGCTAACCGGCGGAAGCGGGGAAGCGGGACGCTCTGGCCAACCCTGGCGCGGATATAACCGGCCCCGGCGCCAGACCGCCTTCTCAATCTTCAACAAGATCTGGACAAGCTCCGGCCGGTTACCTGGAGAGATAGAGCAGCCAGTCCTCGTTGTCGGGAGCGACGAAGACGCCATCCGTTCGGCGCTTGGCCGGCTGCCGCTCCGTGGGTTTCCTCGCGTTCACCCACTCGCCCTGGAGAGGCTTGTTGCCCTCCCTGGCCCAGGCGCCACGCAGCCGCACCGAACCTCCTTCCGGCAAGTAGCAAAGCAGATTCGCATCGCTCGCCAGCGCGTACCCGGTACTCACGAGTTCCTGTGCGGGCCGCATCTCCGCAAAGGGCACCGATTCCATAAAGTCCCAGGCTCTGCGAAGGATTTCGTGCCGCGTGGGATGCGCATCTTTCGGATCGAGGGTGCCCGTGAACCCCGTGGAGGAGTTCCCGTCGTTATCCGCAAACACTAGCCCGGCGGCGCTCATCTGGATCACCCAATTGTTCTGTCGAATCTCCTTGTCGGTGTAGTCCCGTTTGAGGCTGCGGAGATGGTACATATTTCTCGACCACAGGGTTTCCTGTGCCAGCAGCGGCTTCGAGGGATGATGGCTTTCCAGTAAACCCTCGCTCAACTTGTCCAAAAAGGGCGTCTTCGGCCCCTGAAGCACGCCGTACGTCGTCCAGTCGCTGTCACGAAACGGATCATCCCCGGTGCGATTATGCACGCTGATGGGGTGCTTCCACGGGTCAAGCGAGGCAATCAGGCGGCCCAGCCGCGTCACCTCTTCATCGCTCATCCACCGCTCTTCGCCCGCCAGATTGGGCTCCGGCCCGGCCACGTTCCATAGCAGATTCCACGACGGAGCCAAACGCGCCAACGTGTAGCGAATATAGAGTTCCTGGTCCTGCTGATCCCTGGGATAGTTCGATTTCTGTCCGAAAAACCCGGCAAAGGCCCACACCACGACGCGCCGTTGCGCCAGATCGTCCAGGATGCCTTCCATCCGCCGATACTCTCCCGCATTCAGGGGCCACAGCTTAGGGGTGTCCCAGCCGCGGCCGCGTCCTTCATCGTCGCGGTTGAGGAAATGGCTGGCGATGGAAAGAAAGTTGTAGCCGTTGTTCTGGAACCAATCCAAAAAGCGCTTCCGCTCCGCCGGCGGCCAATTGGCGGCGAAGAAGCGGTCGCCCACATGCAATCCGCGAACCAGCAGAGGCTTCCCGCCCGCATAGCCGAACCACATCGGATTCGGCCGATGGACCACCACCATGCCCGGCAGCCCGCCTTCCTCGACGACATGGAATTCGCCCCGGGTTTCTGCGCTGCCATCCGACATCCGCGCTTCATACTTCCAGGTCCCCGGCTGGTCCGCGTAGGCCCGAAAGCGCCACAACGCATTGCCATCGTAGAAACCCCAGAACCGTATCTCCGTCTGGTCCGGGCGCACATAGCGGACCTCCAGCGTCACGTCACGATAGGGATCGGGATAACTGCGCTTGTGTTCGAGTGCCCCCTCGAACACCCCGAAACGGGGAACTTCGGCGGCTTTAGTCTGCTGAGAAATCCTGCCACAACCGGTCAGCAGCAGCCCAAGGCTCATCCAGGCAAGCACGCGTCTAGGAACTGTCCGAAATCGTTGGGATCTCACAACAGCCGAATTGTATCGCGGCTGCGCAAAGTGCGGGACCGCCTCATCCGATTTGCAAAGAATTTCCATGCAGGCGACTGGATTGCCACTGGGAACAGCCCTGATGGCATGCCGGAAATAGACCGCACAGGAGGGAATCTGGAACTCACGTACAGCGCGGGGAACGAACGGGTGGAGGCGCTGGGTCCGGCGGACGGGTCCCGGCGGGTGTATTTTTATGACGTGACGGGGGAGTTGTTGGGCGAGTATTCGGTGCTGGTGGACGGGCAGGGGAAGTTGTATCCGAAGCAGGAGAAGCTACGGGTGTGGTTTGCGGGGCGGCCGTTGGAATGGGAGGACCGGCTGGGGTCAAAGGTAATAGGTCCGATCGATCAGCAGACAGGGCAGTCGACGCGGTACCGGT
>CAYWQS010000028.1:0-57193 GCA_964460395.1 uncultured Solibacteraceae bacterium
GCTGCCTGGCCGTCAACGAGGAAGAGGCGGCCCGCGCGCGCCAGGTCTTCGAGTGGTACCTGGGAGGCCACTCCGTCCATGGCATCGTGGCGAAATGCGAGAACCTGGGCTGGCGCAACAAACAGTGGGCAACCAAGGACGGCAAGACGTTCGGCGGCCATCCCCTGCGGAAGTGCCACATCTACACGATGCTGGCGAACCCGCTCTACGCCGCGCGGATCCGCGCCGCCGACGAGGTCGTAGCCGCCGCCCACCCCCGGATCATCGACGACAATACCTTTGACCTGGTCCAGCAGAAGCTGAAGGAGAACACGCGGAATCCCGGCCGCGGGCACGGGCCCAAATTGGAGGCCCTGCTACGCGGCCTGCTCTACTGCGCATGCTGCGGTTCGGCCATGTCACCGAGCTACTCGTCGAGCAAGAACCGGCGGTACCGATACTACGTCTGCCTCCGCACCATGCAGCGGAACGGTGACGGGTGCACGACGCGTGCCGTATCCGCGCCAGTGGTCGAGGAGGCGGTCATCGAGAGCGTGCGGCGGTTTGCCGCGCAGCCCGAGGTCGTGGAAGCGATCGCCCGGGCGGCGCGCCAGCGGTTGACCGAAGAACTGGGCCGGCATCGGGAGGAGTTGAAGGCCCTCAATGTCCGTATCAGGAACGCCAAGTCGCAGCTCGTGCGGGCGAAGAACCTGGACCCCGGCCGGGAGGCCGCGCTCCGCGAGACCGTTTCGTCGGGAGAGGCGAAAGCAGAACAACTTCGCGCCTTGGTGGAGCGCGGCGAACGGCTGCGGTTCGATGGCCAGATGGTGCGCCAGCGGATGGCAACGTTTGACGAGGTCTGGAAGACCATGACGATCCAGCAGCAGGCGGCGCTGCTGCGCCAATTGATCGAACGGGTCGGCTACGACGCCCGCGGCGACAAGGTGAAGGTCACCTACAACTCGAACGGCATCCGGGAGTTCTGCAAAGGAGCGACAAAGTGAAGGACCGCTGCGAAGACGAGATCCCGCTCAAGTGGCCGGCGCGCCAGGCGGCGGGCAGGCCGAAGAAGACTGCGGCTCCGGCGCCGCCGCGCATTCCCCGAATCACGCGCCTGATGGCGCTGGCGATCAAGTTCCAGGAGATGATCAACCGAGGCGAGGTTCGCGACTACGCCGACCTGGCCCGCCTGGGTTTCGTGACGCGGGCGCGGGTCACGCAGATCATGAACCTCACGTTGCTGGCTCCCCAGATCCAAGAGGCGCTATTGATGCCCATGGAAGTAGGACACCACACGATTTCTGAGCACCATTTGCGGCACATCCTTAGATTGATGGACTGGAGGGAGCAGGCGGCTGCTTTCGCCTCGACCTGGGAAGGCGGCAAACGCTACCCGCCAACATACCCTTCCGCAATTGACTTGGCATCGCTCTTGCAGCCGCCCGCCACCGTAGATCAATAGTGCTCAATCAAAGCCGCATACAGTTCCGCGCGAATGCCAGTCGCCTTTTTCAGAAGGCTTTCGATTCCAGACTGCAAGCTTGTCCGATCCTGCCCCGTATTCAACAGCGAATTGATCGCGTCTCGGTCAGGCAGAAAAGCTGGATTTCTGACCGCTTCAAGAAGCTCGTTTCGGAGAGCCTGAACTGCCGGCACACTCGGCGGATGCTTGGGGCCAATCCCTGTAATCACAACGGAATTAGCTTCCATCGACAAATATTTGTTGACTTCTTGGCGCAGCCAATCTGACATCTCTACCTCCGACGATGACCTGCTCCCCGAAATCTCTACCAGGTAAAACTATAGAAGCTCCGGGAATAGAAGGAGCAGGAAGAGATGAAGAAGAGCCGATACACGGAAGAGCAGGTCATTGGCGCCGTCAAGCAGATGGAGGCGGGGCGGAAGGCGAAGGAACTGACGCGCGAGCTTGGGGTGAGCGAGGCCACGCTGTACGCCTGGAAATCGAAGTACGGCGGGCTGGAAGTGAACGAAGCCCGGCGTTTGCGCGATCTGGAGCAGGAGAACGCGCGATTGAAGAAACTGGTCGCCGAATTGTCGTTGGACAAAGACGCGCTGCAGACGGTGATCCGAAAAAACGGATGGAGCTTGTAGAGCAACGGCGCGA
Organism: uncultured Solibacteraceae bacterium; assembly: GCA_964460395.1. Taxonomy (GTDB): domain Bacteria; phylum Acidobacteriota; class Terriglobia; order Bryobacterales; family Bryobacteraceae; genus CAYWQS01. The sequence continues at coordinate 2,105 of CAYWQS010000028.1, forward strand.
TGTGGCGCTCGTGATGGCCGAGCATGGGCTGAGCGAGCGCCAGGCCTGCAAGCTGCTGGAACTGGATCGCACCACCTACCGCTACGAGCCCCGGCAAGACCGCAACGCGGGGCTGCGAGTGGCCATAATTGAACTGGCCAAGCAAAAGCCGCGCTACGGCTACCGGCGGCTGGGTGCGCTGCTGGCGCGCCGCGGCTGGCCGGCGAATGCGAAGCGGGTCTACCGGCTGTACCGTCAGGAGCACCTGGCTGTGCGGCGGCTGAAACGCAAGAGGTTGCAACGAATAGCGCCGCCGGCAGAGACGTTCACGGCGGCGAACCAGGAATGGGCGATCGACTTCGTCATGGACTCGCTGGCGACGGGCCGGAGCTTCCGGGCGCTGACGATCGTGGACAGTTACACGCGCGAGTGCCCGGCCATTGAGGTAGATAGTTGTCTTGGATCACAGCGCGTGACGAGAGCGCTGGACCGGGTGATCGCCGAGCGCTGCAAGCCGCTGGCGATCCGGTGCGACAACGGGCCGGAGTTTACGTCGCGCCACTTCTTGAGCTGGTGTGAGGAGCGGCAGATCCGGCTGGTATTCATCGAGCCGGGCCGGCCGATGCAGAACGGCCACGTGGAGAGCTTCAACGGGCGGTTTCGGGACGAATGCCTGAACGCGAACTGGTTCCTGACACTGGCCGACGCGAGGGCCAAGATCGAGACCTGGAGGAAGGAGTATAACAGCGAGAGGCCGCACAGCTCGCTGGGATATCTATCGCCGGAAGAGTTTGCCGCACGGCAGCTGCCGCGCGGTGATTCTACAGGGCTGATGTGGGGCAAGGGGATTCAAACGCCATCCCCTTGCCCCACACCCCCATCCCCGCTGTCCGCGAGGACAGCATGACGAGATAAAATGCCGGAGGTTTCTCTAGTTACGATTGGTAGAAAAAACGGGGGCAGGTCAGGTGTATTCCTTCAGGACTCTGAAGCAGCCGTTATTCAACGCGCTCGTGGCTGACCGTCTTGAACTGGTGCATAGGGATTCGGTCTTCGGAAGCGCATTTCATGTTGTACCGGCCTCCGGGGGAGGCGACGAACTGCCATTTCTGCAAGTGAATCTGCGAGTGCCGAGTAGCCCGAGTGAGGGATGCTGGGATTTCTTGAAGGGCCCCATTCATGCGAATGAGATCGAACTTACACTCGTGGATCTCTTCGATTGGTCACCGATGGGCTACCTTGATCTGCGGTACTTCGTGGTGCTGATAAAGTCCTTCGCAAAGCACCCCGACAAGGTTGGCCAGCATGCACTGGTAGATGTGACGCATGCGCGAGTGGTGTTCGACGCAGCCGGCTAGTCAACGAGCGGAGCAGCACCGATTTGAACCGAACAGCGCCGCAGAGCGACGCCGGAACGGCGCTTGACGAAGAAGACGAACGCCTTGGCGGCGCCGACTGCGACACAGCGGCTGCTGTAATCGACTGCTGCAAGCCGCGCCGCTCACAGGCTACTGATTGGCGGAGTGACAGGCGGGCGAGCGGGAGACTGTGGCGATCAGCCGTCCGTACAGGCTCGCCATCTTGACGATCTGGTCGTGGCTGCAATCGGCCAGGATGCGGTGCAGGCAGGGCTGGCGGTGTAGTGGCCGGTCTAGCATCAGGTCGTCGCTCGACCACCTCGGCCCCAGGCACTCCGCGACCACGGAGCCGCCATCCGACGCCTTGACCATCCTGCGCTGGATCTCGAAGCCGCCGTCCGGAATCCAGATCTCGAACGGATCGCCGCTGCTGTTCATGTGACGGTTCATGGCATTTAGCCGTCACGGTGAGCGGCAACCAGGGACCGGGTCAGTGTGACGGTTAAGTATGGTAACGTATGTGTTACCATTCTGATGTGCGGGATATTGACATTCGGGAGTTCCTGGACGCATTGAGCTGGTCGCCGTTCGCGCGCTGGTTCGAGGGCCTGAACGCGGCTGCAGCGGCGCGGGTGGCGGTGGCGCTGACGCGGCTCGGCCACGGGAACTTCTCGAATGTGGAAGGCGTTGGTGGCGGCGTGTACGAGCTCAAGATCGACTTCGGGCCGGGATACCGGATCTACTTCGGCAAGGACGGCGAGCGGGTCGTGATCCTGCTGGGTGCAGTTCGAAAAAGCGGCAGCGCGCCGCCATCGCCGCCGCGCAGGGGGCGTGGACCGAGTACAGGCGGCGCAAGAGTGGCAAGGAGTAATCAAATGGCATTGACCAAGGCGTTTCGGGAGACGGTTTACGAGCGCGCGCAGCGGGACGCCGGGTTCCGCAAGGCGCTGTTGACGGAAGCAATGAATGCGTATCTGGGCGGCGACGAGGCCACGGGCAAAGCGGTATTGCGCGACGTCATCAATGCCACCATCGGCTTCGAGCAGTTGGCCGCGGATCTTCAGAAGCCGAGCAAGAGCCTGCATCGCATGCTGGGTCCGAGTGGCAATCCCAGCACGGCCAATTTCTTCGCAATTCTCCAGGTACTCCAGAAGCGAGTCGGCGTGAAGCTGACGGTGAAGGCGGCGTAACGGCCAAGTTGCCAACCTGGTCAACCGTTGTCAAGGGGTTGTGCGCCAGTTGGGGCAGCCATGGCCGAGCCAGACCAGGCGCGCGGCAGCGGATCCGTCTGACGGTGGCGACGGTGACCTACAGGGGGACAAACGGGTCAGTGGTGACTTCGACGGGGCTGGCTGGCGAGGTCGATGGGGCTGATCCGGCGGATGGTGAAGGACGTGGGGACGAAAGGGCAGGAGGGTCAGGGGCGGATCGAGTACGGGGAGCTGGAACAGGGGACAAACGCGCGGCGGGAGGTGAATTCCTGGAGAACCCCATTTTGTTGTCTGCGGTGGCAGAGTGGAGCGTCCCTGAAACTGGGGGGTTGCACCACCAGGCACTATTCGCCTTGAACGCGATCTACCACCGCCCCTGGATTGTGTTCGGGCCGCGAGCGAAGGGCCGTCTGATCCTGCGTGGACTGGCGGAGGTGCGACGCGGACAGGAGCGCCCGGCTAGCGGATGGTCATGCGGTCGAGGAATTCGCCTGCCGGCTGCAGAGGGGCCGCGCCGGGCTGGGCCCCGTTGGCCTGGAGGATGTAGGCGACGACATCGGCGTAGGCGGAACTGGGAAGCGAGGCGGGAGCCGAGGGGGGCATGGCGCGGGACTTGTCATAGAGGGCGCGGACGGTGCGGCCGGACCACTTCTTTTGGAAGTAGTCGCCGGCGAGGGGAGTGCCGTAGGCGCCATTGGTGAGAGTGGTGCCGTGGCAGACAGCGCAGCGCGTCTGGTAAGTTTTCTTTCCGGCAGCGGCCTGGGCGGATGTGAACTGGGGCGGCGCGCCAGCCGCGCGCGCGGTTGAGGGTTCCTCCGCGGCGTGGGATGCCTTTGAGAGGAGAGGCGGATCCTCCGGGCCTTCCCCGGCGTAGGTAAAGGCCAGGATGGCGCCTTTGTCCTGCATGGCGGAGGTGACGCGGCCATCGAGGGATTCGGCGACGCCGGTGGAGTCGGTGGCGAGGTAAATGGTGCGCCGGTCGGGGCCGATCTCGACATCGCGATAGCGGTTCTCCGCGCGGAAGTAGCGGTAAATGCGTCCGGTGGTGGACTGGCCGCCGGGCTGAAGAGGGATTACGTACAGCGACCCACGCTTGAGGGAACTGACGAGAAGAGCCCGGTCCCATCCGGGGATGCCATCCGGCCCGGATTCGTAGTATTCGAGGCTGGCGATGCCGACCGTGGGCCAGCAGATGAATTCGAAGCCTTTGCAGGCGGGGCTTTCGAAGTTGAAGCCGCTGGGGACGGTGAAGAGCGTGGCGAGTGGATCGTGGAATGGTTCGGTGAAATCGGACTCGAGTTGTTGGGGAACGACGGGGGGGATGGTGAAGTCGTTGTACTCCAACTGGCGGCAGGGCGTGGCGGCTTCGGCCCAGCGGGCGTAGACATAGGCTTTGTTGTCCTTGAAGCCAGCGACGTGAGGCCAGCCGTAATTCGCTCCGGGGTGTAAGACGTTGACTTCATCGTCGCTCTTGGGGCCGTGTTCGGATTCGTAGGGCGTGCCGTCGGGCGCGAAAGTGAGGCCCTGGGGATTGCGGTGGCCGTAGGTGAAGACGTGGCTCACGACGCCACCAATGCTTGGGTTGTCGGCAGGGATGGAACCGTCGAGGTTGAAGCGCAGAATTTTGCCGGCGTAGGCGGAGTAGTCGCGGGCGGCGATTTCGGCGGCGGTGGGAAGACGCTGGGACTCGATAGGCAGGCAGAAATTGCCGAACTGGTTGTGGCCCTGGTCGCCGAGGGTGAGGTATAGCTTGTCGCCAGGACCGAATTTGAGGCGCCCGCCGTTGTGATCGTCGCCGGCGGGGAGGCCGGTGAGGATGGGTGTGGGGTTCGAGAGAGTGCGGGTCTTGGGGTTGTAGGTGAGGCGGACAACCCGCATGTAGAGGTGGCGGTAGGGGCTGGCGGGATCCGTCACGTCCGGATCGGGGCGCTGGCTGCGGTCGATGGTGGTGTAGGCGACGTAGACGTAATCGTTGCCAGTGCCCTTGAGGAGCTGAGGGTGCAGGGCCATCCCGAGAACGCCATCCTGGCCACCGGGGGCGGCCGCGTCTTTGAGGGTGATGGCAGTAGCGCGGGCGCCAGTGGCGGGGTCAATGCGGGTGATGCGCTTTCCAGTACGTTCGGTCACCCAGAGATGATTGTCGGGGCCCCAGGCGAGTTCCCAGGGGTTGCTGAGGCCGGAAACGATGACGCGTTTCGTGAAGCGCTTATCCGGGGAGAGGGCGGATTCAGGAGGATTCTGGGCGAGCGAGATCCCGATGAGGGAGACAAGCGGGAGTGAGAGGGCGGCGGTAGTGCGGCGCGACAGAGGGAGCATAGACGGGAATGAGCTCTTGGCAGCGAGTGGGACCGGGATCGGCGCCGGACACCCTAAAAGGTAAGGTACAACGGGGGAAGCGGGCCTCGCAGGGGAGGGCGGGAGCAGACTTCAGAATTTCACCAGCTCGAGTGTCAGGCCAGTCTCGATGCCGGCTGATCTCCATGCCATGAGGCTGGCGAGGGGTTAGCGCGGGCTGCCGCTGCCGGCCTGGGCGGAGCGGGCGGTTTCGCCGGGCTCATACCAATCGTGGGCGGTCATGAGCCGGTTGGCTTTCTGAACGCTCTTGTGGCGATACATCCGGGCGTCGGCGCGGGCCAGCAGTTCTTCGGGGGTGGATCCGTCGGTGGGGAAGTAGGCTTCGCCAATGGAGAGTGAAATGACTTCTTCGCCAAAGAGGTTGCGGCCGATTTGCACGACGATTTCGGCGAAGCGGCTTTCGCGGGCCTGCACGGCTTCCGGGCTGAGGCCGGGCAGAACGATGACGAATTCATCGCCGCCCATGCGCGCAACGAAGTCGTATTCGCGGCAATGTTCCTTGAGGCCGCGGGCGACGGCCTGAAGCACTTTGTTGCCGTTGAGATGGCCGAAACGGTCGTTGACCTGCTTGAAGCCGTCGAGATCGCAGAGGAGAACGACGAGGGAAGAGCTATTGCGCTGGCAGCGGGAGATTTCGCTGTGCAGGTGTGCGGAGAGCGATCCGGCGTTGGGGAGCCCGGTGAGGAAGTCGTGGCTGGCGAGGTTTTCGGCCTGGTGGAAGCGCAGCGCGTTTTCCACGAACGAAGCCAGGCGGGGAGCGATGGAGCTCAGCAGGCGCAGATGGTCGCGAGTGAAAGCGTCGGGTTGTGCGCTGAAGAGCGTAAGGACGCCGGCAAGGCCGCGGCCGCTGTCGAGGGGAAGGGCGAGAGCGGACTTGAGCTTGTCGAGCCGTTTGACCATGACAGGACTGACGGGTTCGACTGCGGGGTTCCCGTTAATGACCGGTTTGCGGACATCGGCGACCCATCCGCTGAGGCCCTGGCCGAGCGGCATCTTGAGGCCCTGAAAGACGCTGATCAACTCGCCGGCCACTTGTTCGGCTTCGAGCTTCTCGCCACGGAGGACATAGAGCACCAGGGTGTCATGCGGGACGATGCCGGTGAGGCGCTGGGCGAGATTGGTGATGGTTTCGCGCAGGTTGAGCGAGTTGCCGATGATCTGATTGAGTTCGAACAGGACTTGCTCTTCGCGGCGGGCTTCGGCGATGGAGTCGAGGAAGGTGGAGGGAGCGGGAGCCGGCTCGGCGGTGAGGCCAACCGCCTCCTCGGCTTGCCGGACGGTGGCGCTGAGGTCGGGAGCGTCCTTCCATTGATTCTGGGTGGCGCGGGCTTCGTTCTCCAGGTCTTTGTACATGCGCTGGAGGACGGAGACCACGCGTGGATCGTAGCTGCGTCCGGACTCAGAGACGACGATTTCGAGGGCCTGATCCAGGGGTAGAGCCCGCCGGTAGTGACGGTCGGAATTGAGCGCGTCGAGGCAGTCGACGGCAGCCAGGATGCGGGCGCCGATGGGGATCTCCTCGCCCTTGAGATTTTGCGGATAGCCCGTGCCATCCCAGCGTTCGTGATGGGCGCGGACGATGGGGGCTACCGGGTAGGGGAAGCCGGCGCGTTCGACGATCTCGGCTCCGACGATGGTATGGATTTTCAGGCGGTCGTATTCTTCCGGGGTGAGGCGGCCGGGCTTGGAGATGATGTGATCAGGCACGGCGAGTTTGCCGATGTCGTGGAGAACGGCGGCAACGCGCAGGGCCTTGAGTTCGTCGTCGCTGAGGCCCATTTCGCGGCCGACACCCATGACATACACCATGACGCGGTGCAGGTGGTCCCGGGTGCCCATGCTGCGGGATTCGACGGCAAGAGCAAGGGCTTCGATCATGCCCAACTGGAGGGAGTTCAATTCCTCAGCATGTTGTTTTTCCCGGGCGAGTTTTTCCAGTTGGAGAGAAAACGCGCGGTAGACGAGGAACAGGAGGGGCACGACGATGAGGACCGATTCCCACCAAGGGAACCGGCTCAGCACAAGGACGATGATGGCGATGGCTGCACCGGCCAGATAGTAGGGCATCGTCCAGAGGTATTTCTCCTGCCAGACTCGGCGGAGCGGCACCTTCTGCGAAAGGGCTTCCGTCGTGGCCTGGGGGAAGGCCGTGACGAGGAACATGGTGGCGGCGGCCAGAGGCAAGCCCGAGACGACGCCATAGTCGGCGCCGGTGATTTCCGCCACGCGGTGGTAGACGGCATAGCCGGCCTGGACACCCAAAAGGCTGACGGCGCTCAAGAAAGCGAGATTCCACCAATCGAAGGGGCGGCGGGCGTGGCGCAGGAAGGAGACGACGGTGGAAGCGACAGCAAGGATGGAAACCTGGATAAGGTCGAGGCGAACAAGGCCAGCCAGGACAAAAACGAAGCCGATGGAGACAACGCCTTCGGTGGTGGGGAGTCCGATTCTCAGCCAAGCACAGGCGACTGAGCAGGCGAGAAAGAAGAGGAACAAGACGAGGGAGTCGTGTTGCCACACGACCATCTGCCTTGCCGCGATGCCAGCACCGAGCAGGAGGATGAATACCTGGTAAAGACGCACCCTCCGGGCTATCGAGTCCATCTCAATACTCATGCAGCAAGTCTGCTGCCAATCCCGGGCATTCCGGAAAATCTATTTCTTTTCTATTACTTATCGAAACTATACAAGGTTTCCATGGTGCAAACCAATGGACAGCGAAGCTAGGCAACTTGACAGGACGTCCCGGAGGGGAGGCCACGTGGGTCAAAATGTCCCTTCCGGGCTTGTTCCAGGCTGTTAGCTCTTTGCTGCCACTCCCCAAAAACTGGACTCCTGTTTCGAATAATCGCAAAACCACTCGACCGAGGTTCCTATCTTTCGATTTTCTTGATGGTCTCAGCAGACATCAGTTCAGCATTCATTCGGAAGATGGCAGTCCAAGCCACATCATTACACAGGGAGAGCAAAAGAGTGCCCGGAAAAAGAGACGGGGAGAGGCGTTAAGGGGGAACCCGGGGAGACAGACAGGGGAAGCACCTAGTCCAGATGAAATCCGGTTCATGAGGGTAGATTCCCGAGTCGGGGGCTTCGCGTGAAACATCCTTGAGGATAAAGCGTTTGCCGGAAGTCCCGGCCCTCGCTACAATACCAAGAAGACCAGCAACTGAGTTTCAACTGGGAATCCCCACAACAGGACTACGCGTGAATCAAACGACTGCCCCCAAAGCCTCGCCTTACCGGTTTGAGAACATCAACTGGATCACCCTGACAGCCTTCGCCCTCTTCCATGTGGGGGCGGTGGTTTCCTTGTTCTATTTCGACTGGAAGTCTGTGGCCGTGGCGGCCGGCTTGTACTGGCTGTGCATCGGCTGTGGGATTGGGATGGGCTACCACCGGCTGTTGACGCACCGAAGCTACCAGGTACCCCGTTGGTTTGAGTATTTCCTGGCGGTATGCGGGACGATGACACTGGAAGGCGGGCCGATTTTCTGGGTTGCGACGCACCGGGTGCACCATCAGAAGTCGGATCAAGAGGGCGATCCGCACAGCCCGGTGGATGGGCCGTGGTGGTCGCACATGGGGTGGATGATCTTCGGCGAGGCAGCGCACAACCGTACCTGGGAGATGACGAAGTACGCACCGGACCTGGGCAAAGACCCGTTCTACCGCTGGCTGAACACCTACCACTATCTGCCGTTGGTAGTTTTGGGACTGATTTTGTTGGGTTTCGGCGGGTTGTCGATGTTGTTGTGGGGCTTGTGCACGAGGGTGGTCGTAGGGCTGCACGCAACGTGGCTGGTCAATTCGGCTTCGCACATGTGGGGTTACCGGTGGTTTGAAACACGGGACCAATCACGGAACAACTGGTGGGTGGCGCTGCTGACTTTCGGGGAGGGGTGGCACAACACACACCACGCGCATCCGAAATCGGCGCGGCACGGGCTGGCGTGGTACGAGTTCGACCTGACCTGGATGCAGATCAAGCTGTTGGAGAAGATCGGGTTTGCCAAGAACCTGGTGGTGGCGAAGCTTCCGGAGAGCAAGAGGGCAGCCAAGGCAGCCTGACCGGGAAGCACAGCTGAGGGATTCAAACAGGCGGGCCGGAGCGAGTTGCTCCGGCCCGTTTTGCTTTTCCAGGGTTGGTCAGGCGCTGGACCCGGCAAGTTGGAGGATGTCGCGGTAGTGGAAGACATGGCGGCCGCGGGGGCCGCGTTCTCCGGCAGCGGCGAGGGCGGAGGCAAGCAAGCCGGCAGGCATGGGGCGATAGATGGAGAGGCCGCCGAGCATCAGCCGCTCGAAGGCGCGGGCGAGGCGGGCGCCGAATTCCTCGCCGGGGCGGGATTCTTCGCGTTTGCCGAGCAGGATGCTGGGGCGGAAAAAGTAGTGGTCGTCGAAGGGAAGGGCGGCAAGGGCCTGTTCCAATTCGCCTTTGACCCGAAGGTAAAAAGAACCGGAGCGTGGTGAAGCGCCCACGCTGGAGACGAGGAGGAGACGGCGGGCGCCGGCGGCGTGACCGGCGCGGGCGAAATTGAATGCGTACTGGTAGTCGACCTGACGGAAGGCAGCGGGGGATCCGGCTTTGCGCATGGTAGTGCCGAGGCAGCAGAAGAGGTGCGTGGCCCCAGAGAGGTCCTCCGGGGTGAGATCGTCATAGTCGACCAGGACGTTTTTGACTTTGGGTGCGTCGAACAGAAGGGGACGCCGGGAGAGCGCGAGGACGCGGTCGTAGTAGGCATCCTCAGCGAGGACATTGAGCAGGTACCGGCCGATGAGGCCGGTAGCGCCGGCGACCACGGCGGTTTGAGTCGGCATGCACTGATAGGATAGCGGGCAGAGGGAAAGAACCCGGGATGCTAACAAGAAGAGCAGTGTTACCGGCGCTGGCCGGCGGTTTATGGAGCGCAAAGCCAGTCTTGCGGGGCGCCGCGACGTCGAACTGGCCGCAGTGGCGGGGCCCGAGGCGGGACGGCAAATCCACGGAGACTGGATTGCTGAAGCAGTGGCCGGCGGGGGGACCCAAACTCTTGTGGTCGGCAGGGGGCCTGGGGGTAGGCTACGGTTCGCTGGCGATTGCCGGAGACCGTATCTACCTGCAGGGCGGGACGGGCCGGGAGTCGCAGTTGCACTGCCTGGCGCGAGACGGCGGCAAGAGTTTGTGGACGGCGCCGATGGGGCCGATGGGGGGCAACGACCGGGGGGATGGCCCGCGGGGAACGCCCACGGTGGCGGGGGACCTTTTGTATGCGTTGAGCGAGGAGGGGTTGTTGGTGTGCCACGAGGCGGGGAGCGGGAAGGCCGTGTGGCGGAAGCACATTCTGAAGGATTATGGGGGGAGAAATCCGAACTGGCTGCTGAGCGAGTCGCCGCTGCTGGAAGAGGGGAAGCTGCTGGTGACGCCGGGGGGCTCAGGAGCTGGGGTTGTGGCGTTGGATCCAGCAAGCGGGAGAGAGATATGGCGCGCGAGGGAGTTGTCGGACAACGCGCATTACTCTTCGTTGATTGCGGGCGAGCACGAGGGCGTCAAGTACGTGACGACGATGACAGCGCAGGCTGGCGTTGGCGTGCGGCTGTCGGACGGCAAGCTGCTCTGGAAGTACGAGCGGGCGTGCAACAACGTGGCGAACTGCACGACGCCGGTAATCGAAGGCAACAAAGTGTTCTACACCTCGGCCTACGGGACCGGTGGGGGTGTGGTGGAATTGAGCGCGGCAGGCGGGGCGTTAACTGCAAAGGAAGTCTGGTTCAACCGCGAAATGATGAACCACCACGGGGGCGTCGTTGCCGTGAACGGCTATCTGTACGGTTTTTCCAATGCAATCCTAACGTGCCAGGAGATGGCGACGGGGCGGGTGGCGTGGAAGGACCGGAGCGTGGGCAAGGGTTCGCTGACGTATGCCGACGGGATGCTGTATTTACTGGGTGAAGGGCAGACGGTGGGATTAGCGGAGGCCACGCCCGAGGGCTACCGGGAGCACGGCCGATTCCGGATTGAGGATAAGGGGAAACCAAGCTGGGCGCATCCGGTGGTGTGCGGGGGCCGGCTCTATCTTCGAAACCAGGATCAACTGAACTGCTACGCGGTTGTCTAAGCCTATGAAATCAGTGGGGTGGCGGGTGCTAAACTGAGGTTTGGCTTCCCGAGCGACACCCCACCCGAAACCGCGTGTTTGCGCCGTGAGCTATTTGAATTCCGTGCCCCTGGTCTGGGGTGCGCTGAATGGCCCGCAGCGCGGCGCATTTGACCTTTCATTCGCGATCCCGAGCATTTGCGCGGACCGTGTGGCACACGGGGAAGCAGACGTGGGATTGGTGCCGGTGTACGAGGTAGGGCGGCTGGGACTGGATTACATCCCGTCTTTGGGGGTGGCATGCCACGGCCCGGTTCGGAGCATCCTGCTGATTGCGCGCGTGCCGTTCCAGCAAATCCGGACACTGGCGGTGGACGTGGGTTCACGGACGTCGGTGCAGTTGGCGAGGATCGTCCTGAAGCGGCGGTATGACGTGGATCCTCTGCTGGTGCCGATGCGCCCGGATGTAACCGGGATGCTGGAAACAGCGGACGCGGCGTTAGTGATAGGTGACGCTGCATTGAGCCTGGATCCGTCGGAGTTGGGATACGCCTGTCTGGATTTGGGCGAGGAGTGGGTGGACCTGAGCGAACTGCCCATGGTGTTCGCGGTGTGGGCGGGGCACCCGGGTTCGCTGACGCGCGAAGTAGAAGAGGATCTCGTCGGATCGTGCCTGTACGGCTTGGGCGACCTGGACCGCATCATAGAAGAGGAGGGGATCCGGCGCGGATTTCCGGAGTATCTGGTGCAGCAGTATTTGACCCGCCACATTGTTTTCCGGCTGGGACCGGAGGACATTGCCGGTCTGGAAGAGTATCTCCGGCAAGCGGCGCTGCTGGACCCCGAAAGAGTGCTGAACGTCGAGAGGGCATATGATGAAGCCGCAGGAGGCCGTTGATCTTTTCCGCAGTGACGATCTGATCGGGATTGGGATGGCAGCGGATGCATTGCGCCGCAAGCTGCATCCGGAGGGTGTGGTCACCTATATCATCGACCGCAACATCAATTACACGAATTTCTGCACCGAATATTGCAGTTTTTGCGCCTTTTACCGGCCCATGGGGCACAAGGAAGGCTACGTGCATGGGCACGAAGTAATCTTCCAGAAGATCCAGGAAACCATCGATTTGGGCGGGACGGGCGTGCTGATGCAGGGCGGGCTGCATCCGGAATTAAAGATCGAGTGGTATGAGAATCTGCTGCGGGCAATCAAGAAGAAGTTCGGGCAGCAAATCTGGCTGCACTGTTTCAGTTCGCCGGAGATCCAGAATATTGCGCAGGTGAGCGGTATTTCTTTACGGGACACGATTGCGCGGCTGCGGGATGCCGGGCTGGATTCGATTCCTGGCGGCGGAGCGGAGATTCTGCACGACGAGGTGAGGCACCGGATCAGCCGGCTGAAGTGTTCAGCGCAGGAGTGGGTGGATGTGCACCGGACAGCCCACGAGTTGGGGATGCGCACGACGGCGACGATGATGTTCGGCTGCGGGGAGACGCTGGAGCAGCGGGTGCATCATCTGGAGGTTGTGAGGCAGATCCAGGAGGACACAGGCGGATTTACGGCATTCATCCCGTGGTCGTTCCAGCGGGAGAACACGTCGCTGGGGCGGTTTGTGAAGGAAGAGGCGACGGGGGTTGAGTATTTGAAGACGCTGGCGATTTCGCGACTGTATCTGGAGAACGTGCTGAACGTACAGTCGTCGTGGGTTACGCAGGGGCTAAAGACGTGCCAGGTGGGGCTGCGGTTCGGCGGCAACGACGTGGGCTCGATCATGATCGAAGAGAACGTGGTGTCGGCGGCGGGGGCACGCAACAAAGCAACTGAAGAGGAGTTGCGGCGGATCATCCGGGACGCGGGGTTCACGCCGAAGCAGCGGGACACGCTGTACCGGACGTACTTTTTGAACTAGCGGGCGGGCAGGGCGCCGGCGACGAGTTCGCCTTCGACGAAGGTGGCCAAGGGCTGGATGAGGCGGATGTCGTCCTCGGGGCAAGTCAAGATGTCGCGGTCGATGAGGACGAAGTCGGCGAGCTTGCCGGGTTCAATTGTGCCGCGGCGCGTTTCACTGAACTGAATGTAGGCGGCGCCAGAGGTGTAGGAGCGGATGGCCTGTTCCCGGGTGATGCGTTCCTCGGGGTAATATACGCGTCCGTTAGTGGCGCGGCGGGTCACCATCATCCATATGTTGAGGAACGGGTTGAAGGGGTTTACGGCCCGGTCCTTGTCGTGGCCGATCATGTGATCGCTGCCGGCGGCGAAGGGGATGTTGTGCTGATGGTAGGCGAAGCTGGGTGAGAACCAGCGCATGTTACCTAAGCCGAAGACGCGCTCCAGAGCGGGAGCGTCGAGGTGGAGCCATCCGGGCTGATAGTCCATGGTGATGCCGAGGCGGGCCATACGGGCGAGGGATTCCTCGCTCTGAAAGCTGCCGTGCATGACGTGGGAGCGGGTGGGCGCGATGGGATGGATGCGGTCCAGGCGCTCGAAGGCGTCGAGGAGAGCGTCGATGGCTCCGCCGCCTTGAGCGTGCGCCGTCAACTGCCAGCCACGGTCGCGGGCGGCGGAGAGAAGCTGGAAGAGCTTTTCAGGCTCCACAAAGAGGGTGCCGCGGGCATCGGGATCGGTCTGGCCGTAGAGTTGGCGACCGAAGGGACCGTAAGGCATGCGCTGGTAGGCGGTGCCGACAGACTGGCCGCCGTCGAGGGTGATTTTGAAGGTGGTGAACTTGAGGCGCTCGTTGCCGTAGTTGGTGGTCCATGGAGTCTCCCGGATTTCATGGATGAGTTGGGGCAGGGGGCGGCTGGCTTCGATGCGCCAGGTGAGGGCTACACGAATGGGCAGGCGGCGGGTGCGCTGGAGTTCCTGATAAAGAGAGTAATCGGCGGCGGTGACGGCACGGTCGCCAACGGCGGTGAGGCCCGCGGCGGCGTAGATGCGGAGCATCTTTTCCATGGCGTCGAGCTGTTCCTGGCGGGTGGATGAGGCTTCGGAGGGGACGCCTTTGAGGAGGCGGGCGGCATTGCGAAGGATGCCGTTGGGTTCGCCATCGGGACCCTTGACGATTTCGCCGCCGGGCGGGTTTAGCGTATGGCGGGTGATGCCGCTGAGGCGGAGGGCCAGGGAGTTGGCGCCCCAGACGTAGCTGCCATCGAAGGCGACAGGATGATCGGTGGTGACGTCAAGATCGGCGCGGGTGGGAAATCGCATCTCTTTCAGGCGGGGGGGAAGAGTGCGGGGCACAACGATCCACTCACCCTTGGGCGTGGTGCGGGCTTTGTCGCGGATAAAGGCCTGAATGGAGGCGATACTGTCCAGCGGCGGAAGGGGGCGGCGGAATTCGCTGAGGGCGGCAGATAGGACGTGGACGTGGGCATCAATGAGGCCAGGGAGAACAGTGCGGCCCCGCAGGTCGACGACACGGGTTTGAGGTCCGCGGTGGCGGGCCAGGATCGCGGCGCCCGATCCGCTGTCGAGGAAGCGGCCCTGCCCGATCGCGACAGCTTCCACGATGCTGAACTTCGCATCGGCGGTAAGGATGCGGCCATTGTGGAGGATGAGATCGGCGGCGGAAGCGCACGCGCAGTAAAGGAACAGTGAGAAGCAACAGCGGAGGAGCATCTGGGGAGATTGTATTCCGTTATTTGGCTTCGATCCGGTAGAGGTGGGTCCGGGAGCGGAGGAAGAAGGCTTCCCCGGCTATGGCGGGGGAGGCGAGAAAGCCATCGCCGAGTTGATTTTCAGCGAGTTTTTCGAAAGCGCGGCCGGGCCGCAGAACGATGGTTTTGCCATCTTCGCTGAAGAACCAAAGCCGGCCGGCGGCGTAAATCGGTGAGGCGGAGTACTCGCCGCCCACGCGCTGCTGCCAGACCACCTCGCCGGTTTTGGCTTCGATGCAAGTGGCGATGCCGGAGTCGTTGACCATATAGATCAGATCGTCCACCAGCAGGAGGGAGGGCTTGTTGGGCACGCCGCGTTTGACCTTCCAGGCAATGTGGGCGTCAGTGAGGAGGCCTGAGCCTCCGGCTCGAACGGCGAACAACTGGCCGGCGGCGAAACCGGTGGGAAAGAAAATGAGGCCGTGGCCGAGGACCGGGCGGGTGCTGGCGGAGTGCTGGGCTCGTTCTTCGACGCGCCAGAGTTCGCGGCCGGTGAGGGGGTCGTAGGAGTAGGCAGCTTTGGCGCCGAGGCTGATCATCTCCCAGCGGCCGTTAATGCGCTCGACGTGAGGCGTGGCGAAGGCCTTGCGCATATCGCCCTCGGCGGCGGGGCGGCCATTCTCATCGAGGTCCTGAAAGTCGATGGAGCGGTTGGTTTGCCAGACAGTCCTGCCAGTGCGCTTGTCGAGAGCGATGACGAACTGGCGGTCGCTGCCATCGAAGTGCATCAGAAGCAGGTGGCGGAAAAGGATGGGAGACGATCCCGCGCCGCGGAAGTGGTTGCACTGGATGTCGCGCCGCTCCCAGAGGACGCGGAAGGTGCGGGTGTCGAGGCACGCGGTGCCGGCGGCCCCAAAAGTGATGTACACGCGGCGTTCTTCAATCACGGGCGTGGGTGAGGCGTGAGTGTTGAACGGGTGGACGTACTGCGGTTCTGCGACATCGAAGAGCTTGCGGTGGAGCATGACTTTGCCGGTGCCGCGGTGAAGGCAGAGCACGAAGAGTTCGCGGCCATCGGCGGTCGCGGTGGTGAGCCAGACCTGCTCGCCGTAGACGACGGGAGAGGACCAGCCGCGGTGGGGGATGGGCGTTTTCCAGGTAACATTCTCCGATTCGCTCCAGTGGAGCGGGAGGCCGCGTGCGGGAGAGTGGCCGTTTCCAGCCGGGCCACGGAACTGGGGCCAATCGGCGCGGGCCGGAAGGAACAGCAGGAAAACCAGAAGCAAACGGGTCATGGAGGGGTCTGGAAGGGATTATCGCACCGGAAGGATTCGGATGCGGAATAACGAAATTCTCTAATATTTTCACTTTATTGTCTGGATACGAAAAGCCGGGTAAGCTGCAGGAACGTCAACAGGGGCAAGTCACTTGAAGTATTTCCTGGCGGTAGTTGTATGCGCGGCCCTGGCCGCGGCCCAAGACACGCGAGCGGTGCTGGAGGGCCGGGTAACCGATCCTTCGGGCGCGGCGGTGGCAACGGCGGTGGTGAAGGCCGTGAACCGGCAAACGGGCGCCGTCCGGACACAGCCAGTGAACCCGGAGGGCGCTTACTGGCTCCCGTTGCCGGCCGGAGAATATGACCTAACCGTTTCCGCGCCGAAGTTGGAGGAGTCCATACGGCAGGGGATCGTGCTGAACGTCAGCCAAACGGTGCGGATCGACGTAACTTTGCGGATCAGCGGCGGGCGCGAAGTGCTGACCGTCACAGATGCAGCGGAACTGGTGGACACGGGCTCAAATGTGATTGGCAACGTGGTGACGGGGCGCGAACTGGTGGACCTGCCGCTGAACGGAAGGAATTTTACTCAGTTGGGATTGCTGCAACCGGGCGTGGCCCCGCTGACAGCGGGGATGGCCGTGGCGGGAGGACCGTTGCGGGCCGGGCAGGCGTACGCGGTGAACGGGCAGCGCCCGGAGACCAACAACTACCTGCTGGACGGAGTCTCCAACGTGAACCGGGTGGATGGAGGGTTTGCGTTGCGGACGCCGGTGGACGCCATTCAGGAATTTCGCATTCTGACACTGACGGCGCCACCAGAGTACGGGGGCACTGGCGGAGCGACGACGACGGTGGTGACGCGATCGGGCGGCAACGAGTTACACGGGTCCGTCTACGAGTTCTTGCGGAACGATGCCTTGGATGCGCGTAATTTCTTTTCAGAGGAAGTGGAGCCGCTGAAGCAGAACCAATTCGGGGCCACGATGGGCGGGGCGTTGCGGAAGAACCGTGATTTCCTGTTCGGCTATTACGAGGGGTTCCGGAACCGGCAAGGAGTGACCCGCAACGCAACAGTGCCGAGCGACCGGCAGCGGCAAGGGGACTTCTCGGAGTTGAGGGATCCGCAATCGGGCCAGCCGCTCCCGCTGATCAACTACTTCACAGGGCAGCCGTTTCCGGGGAACCAATTGCCAGGACCGGCGATCAGCGGACTTTCCAGGCGGATTCTGGACTACTATCCGCGGGCCAACGCCGGGACCAACATTTTCCTGACCACGCAAAAGGTAAAGAACCGGTCGGACCAGGGAGGACTGCGGTTCGATCACATCTTCAATGACCGGGATCAACTGGCGCTGCACTACAACCGGTCGGCGGCGGATAACGAGAACCCCCTATCGATCGTGGGGGCTGATGTCCCGGGTTTTCCGGTGGCTGAAGAATTGAATACGACACAAGCTACGGCGACAGAGACGCACCTGTTTGGCGGGCGGACGGTGAACACCTTCCGCGCGGGTTTCTTCCGCAACGTGTTCTATACGAACAGCCCAGTGAACCGGACCTCGCCGCGAGAGCTGGGCTTCAACTACGACAGTTCGCTGGCGGCGGCGCAGGGCCCTCCGTTCTTCATCGTGAGCGGATATGCCAGCGTGGGGAATCCCATTACAGGGCCCCGCGTCACCGCGCAGAACACGTACGAAGTTTACGATTCGCTGTCTCACGTGCGAGGGCGCCACAGCCTGAAGGTGGGCGGGAGTTTCCGGCGGACGCAGATCAACATGATGCAGGGAATCGCGTCGAACGGATTCTTCGTGTTCGCGCCTTTTCCAATCAGTGATTCATTCGCGAGTTTCCTGGTGGGCTTCCCGGTGGTGTTTTTCCAGGGCGGCGGCGATATGGGCCGGGGCTTGAGGAACATGGAGACAGCGGTGTACGGGCAGGACGAGTGGCGGGTGACACCGCAGCTCACCATCAACTATGGCGCACGCTACGAGGTGAGCACGCCGTTTGTGGACATCCGTGACCGGATGAACGCCTGGGCGCCGGGGATGCAATCAGCAGTTCAGCCGAATGCGCCTCGGGGGCTTCTGTTTCCGGGCGACCCTGGGGTGCCACGCGGCATCGCTCCGGTGTATCGCAAAGGTGTGATGCCGCGGATTGGGTTGGCATGGGACCCGAGCGGAGCGGGAAGGACATCGGTGCGCGCAGCGTATGGCGTGTTCTTCGACTCGTTCACCAATGGGGTGGGCGGACCGCTGCAGGCGCCGTTGAGCGCGTTGCCGTGGACGCAGGCCCGGCAACTGGGGGCGCCTATTCAATATGCGGATCCCTGGAACGGGCGAAATCCGTTTGGTGCGGATTCGTTCCCGCAGCCGGCCACGGTGTTGACGGTGGAAAACGGCATGCGGCCGCCGTATTCGCAGAATTGGAATTTTGCGTTGCAACAGGCTCTGGAGTGGGGTTTGCTGCTGGACGCGCGGTACATCGGCAACAAGGGGACACGGCTGCCGAGAATGCTGGAGGCTAATCCAGCGTTGTTCGGGCCGGGGGCTACCGCGAACAACGCAGACCGGCGCCGGGCGTATGCGAATTGCCGGGGTGAGGATGGACCGTGCGATTTCGCCTCCGTGGGTTTGATCTCGAATCAGACGAATTCGACGTATCACGCATTCCAAACGGCGCTGTCGCGCCGCTTCCGCGGAGGGCTTGCGTTCCTAGGTTCGTACACACTGTCAAAGACGCTGGACTACGTGTCGAGCTTCAATGTCGCGGGGTCGGCGCCGCGGCTGGTGGGCGGCGAGAACGACCTGGCGCAGGATCCGTTCAACCTCAAGGCGGAGCGGGGGCTATCGCTGTTCGACGCCCGGCACAGGTTTGTGTTCAGCGGGAGCTATGAGATCCCGGCTCCGCCGGGCGCAGGTGCGGCAGTGCGTGGGCTGCTGGGCGGATGGCAACTGAACACCATCGCGAACTTCGCATCGGGTACACCGTTCACGGTGTACGACAGCGCGAACGTTTCGCTGCAGGGAAGCGCCCCGCAGATCACGGGATTCTTCTCAAGCCGGCCCGATGCAGTGGCCAATCCGAATACGGGACCGCGGACGGTGGAGCAGTGGATGAGCCGGGCGGCTTTCCGGCGACTGGACCCGCAGAAGGAAGCAGGCCGATTCGGCAGCGCGGGGCGCAATACGGTGCGCGGGCCAGGAATTGCAAACGTAGACGTGTCGCTGCTGAAAACGATCCCGCTGCGGGAGCGGGCGCGCCTGCAGTTCCGGGCGGAGTGCTTCAACGTGGCGAATGCAGCCAATTTCGGGCTGCCAGAGAATGATATCGCTTCGCCCAATTTTGGGAGAATCCTAAGCGCGGGCTCTCCGCGGCTGATGCAATTCGGACTTAAGCTGCTTTTCTAGAGAAGTTATGTCAGACCGGCCCTCTTCGATGAAACCCATGTTTCTGCCGGGGGTGGAGAACCATCCCAAGCCCAGTTCTTTCGCAGATAGCATCCGCATGATGCGGGAGGCAGGCGCGGAGTACCCGCAGATCTGGCATCTGTTCGCGTATCTGCCGCAGGCGACGCAGCACCTGGCGAGGTTCACGCAGGAAATCCTGCGGGGCCCTGCACCGATCAGCCCCGGTATGCGGGAGCTGATTGCGGCGTATACCTCGTCGCGCAATCAGTGCCCGTTTTGACTGAAGTCGCACGCCGCGGTCGCGGCGGAATTGCTGGGCGACGCAGGACTGGTGGAGAGCGTGCTGAGCGATCCAGAGACTTCAGCGCTCGATGAGAAGCACAAGGCGTTGTTCCGGTTTGTGGACAAGGTGAACCACGCGTCGCCCGAGATCACGGCAACGGATATGGCGCCCTTGTACGAGGCGGGCTGGGACGACGAAGCGATCTACTTCGCCATCACAGTGTGCGCTTTGTTCAATTTCTACAACCGCTGGATCGATGCGACTGGCGTCCACGCGTTATCGGAGGAAGCACACCGCCAAGGAGGGAAACGCACTGCCGCGCACGGCTATACGCGGGACTGAGGAGGCAATGCCGGGGGCGGCATGGCGCGTGGTGCTGGCCGCCTATTTTGGCGTCATGGTGAGCTTCGGCTCACTGTTGGTGTTTACGTTCAGCATCTTCCTGAAGCCCGTGACGGAGGAGTTCCGGTGGAGCCGGGAAGCGGCTTCGGCCGGCTTCGGTCTGGCAGCGTTAACGGTGGCCTTGTGCTCACCAGTGCTTGGGCACCTGCTGGACCGCTACGGGCCAAGGCGCATCATCCTGCCGTGCATGACGGTGTTCGGCCTGGCGTTTGCTTCGCTCGGTCTGATGACCGCAAGTCTCGCCCATTTTTACGCAACGTTTGTGGTGATGGGGGTGGTGGGGAACGGCACGACGCAAATGGGCTACTCGCGCGCGGTGTCGACGTGGTTCGACCGGCGGCGAGGACTCGCGCTGGCGCTCGTAATGGCGGGAACGGGGACGGGGGCGATGGTCTTTCCTACCTTGGCGCAATGGCTGATTGATGTTTACGGCTGGCGGAAGGCTTACTTCTGCCTGGGGGCGGTGGTACTGGCGGCGGGTATCCCGCTGACGGCCCTGTTTGTGCGGGAGCGGCCGCGCACGGTAAGCGCCACGGCGCTAGAACAAAGAGAGGGCGCGACCGTAAAGGCCGGCCTGCAGTCGGCCTCGTTCTGGGTGATCGTGGGAACGCTGTTTCTGGGCTCCATCAGCGTGAACGGGGCGATCACACATCTCTCGCCGCTATTGACCGACCGGGGAGTGGGTGCAGGAAGTGCGGCGATGGCCGCGTCGGTGCTGGGGCTGGCGAGCTTTTGCGGGCGGCTCGGCACCGGATTCCTGCTCGACCGTTTCTTTGGACCAAGGGTGGGCTTTGGATTGGCGGTCCTCATGGCGTGCGGGATTGCGCTGCTGGCAAACGCCCACAGCGCAGGAGCGGGGATACTGGCGGCGGCGCTAATCGGCTTTGGATTGGGCGGGGAGGCGGATGTCACACCCTATCTGCTGACACGTTACTTCGGTTTGCGTTCGTTTTCCACGTTGTACGGTTTTACGTGGACGGCCTATGCAATTGCTGGGGCGATTGGCCCTGTGATTATGGGGCGGGCCTTCGACATGACTGGATCCTATGCGTCGCTGTTGGGCGGCCTGGCGGCGGCAACGCTGGGGTCAGCCCTGCTGTTTCTGAAATTGCCTCGATATCCGGCCGAGGTGGGATAGCAGGGTTTGCTCAATCCGTGGCCTTGCATCCTGGCCGCGGCGGCCCTATGCTTCTGGCCGGAGGTGCTCATCATGGCTTCTGTCCTGCCTGTTATGGAAAGAGCGGCGATGCAGAAGGTCCTGGGCGCGAGCCTGACGCTCGCAGCCGGCGCGGAATTGCGGCTGTTGCCGTCCCTCCCCGTGGGAGCTTACGACCGGCTTCACCTGCACATAGGCCGATTGGCGAAGGGGGTGGCGGGTCTGCGGGCCCGGGTGTTATTCGCGACGCCGGTAGCAGGGGGCGCGCTGCTCGCCGACAGCACGATCTGGTTTGAAGAGGGTCCGCAGGAGCGCGAGTTCGTGTGGACCGCACCCGCCAACTACAATCACACCGGATTTGTGATGAGCGTCCCGGTAGTGGCTCCGGTCCTCTACGACGTCATTCTGGCGAACACGAGCGCACACCCGATGGACGACCTGTTCGTTACTTTGCTCGCGCAGGAGCAATAGGGCTTCGCGCTACCATAGCCGGATGTTCTGGTTATTGCTGATGGGGGCGTTGAGTGCGCCGCTAGCAGGGTACGGGCAGGCGCCGCCCAATGTCTCGCCGGAGATCCGGCACTGGTACGAACCGGCGGAGCCGCTGCGCATTGCGGGGCCCATTTACTCGGTGGGGACAAAAGGGCTGTGCGTCTATCTGATTGCGACACCGGCGGGCCACCTGCTCATTGACGGGGGGATGCCCGAATCGGCCGGTCTGATTGAAGCCTCCATCCGCAAGCTGGGTTTCCGCGTGGAGGACATCCGGTGGCTGCTGACAACGCAGGCGCATATCGATCACGTGGGCACCATGGCAGCGCTGAAGAAGAGCAGCGGCGCCCGCGTGGCGGCGATGGGGCGGGATGCGGAACTGCTGGCGAACGGCGGACGGACGGATTTCCTGTTTGCCGACCGTTCGTTCTTTCATTTCCCTCCGGTTGAGGTGGAGCGGGTGCTGCGGGACAACGACACGATTGAGTTGGGCGGCATCACGTTGAGAGCGCTGCACACGCCGGGACACACGCAGGGCTGCACGACGTTCACGACGACGATTGAGGAGAATGGCACGAAGTACTTCGTGGTGTTCCCGGGGAGTCTGGCGCGGAATCCGGGGACGCGTCTGCTGCGGCGCCCCTCGTATCCTGGCATTTTCGAGGACTACCGGAAGGCCTTCGCGAAGTTAGAGGCATTGCAGCCAGACATTTTTCTGCAAGCCCATGCAGAGGCATTTGGCTTCGAGGAAAAGCGGGCCCGGGCGGCCAGCGAGGGCGCGCGGGCGTTTGTGGATCCCGCAGGCTACCGCGCGTGGCTGGCAAACCAGAAGGCGAGCTTCGAGGCCGATCTCGCCAAGGAGCGCGCGGCCCGTCCCGCGTCGGACAATGGAAAAGCGCCATGGTCCTCGCCAAAGAAGAACTGATCGCGCTGCTTCGCCACGAGGTGCGGCTGCTGCTGCATCTGATGTCGAAGGTGGAGCCCGGCGCGCTGGATTACCGGCCGACGCCGGGGCAGCGGAGTCTGCTGGAACTGTTGCAGTACCTGGTGGTGATGCCGCCGATCCATTTGCGGGCCGTGACGGCGGAGGTGTTCGACCAAGCTGAGTGGACTAGCGCGTGGAGGACCGGAGAGGCGGCCGCACGGGAGTTGAGCGTGGCGCAGGTGCAGGAGGCGGTGGCGGCCCAGCCGCAGCTGTTCGAGCAACTGCTGGCTCCATGCACGCCGGAGTACTTGCGCGGCGAGTTGGAGTTATTCGGGCGCAAGGCGAGCCGAGGTGCATGGGCCGTATCGCTGGTGCTGTGCCACTACACGGCTTACCGGATGCAGTTGTTCCTGTACCTGAAGGCAAGCGGGCGGACCGAGTTGAACTCGATGGATCTGTGGGCGGGCCCGGATCCCATTGCGCCCAATCCGGTGCGATAGGATCAGGCCATGCGAAGCCTGGTAGTTGGCCTGATGGTGGCATGGTGCCTGCCGGCACCGGCCCAGTTCGCGTGGCCCGAGGGGAAGCGCGTGGCCGTCAGCTTTTCGTTTGACGATGCGCGGGCGAGCCAGGTGAATGTGGGGCTACCTCTTCTGGCGAAGCATAAGGCGCGAGTGACATTCTATGTGAACCCGCGGGCGCTCGAAAAAGAGCTGCCGCTGTGGCGGCAGGCGGTGAAGGACGGGCACGAGATCGGCAACCATTCGACGAGCCACCCTTGTTCCGGGAATTTCTCGTGGTCACGGAAGAACGCGCTGGAGGAGTTCACATTGGCGCGGATGGAGGATGATCTGGCGGCAGCCAGCAAGGAGATCGAGCGGCTGCTGGGAGTGCGGCCGGCCACCTTCGCGTATCCGTGTGGGGCGAAATTTGTGGGGCGCGGAACCGGGGCGCAGAGCTACGTGCCGCTCGTGGCGCGGCTGTTCCTGGCGGGGCGCGGTTTCCGGGACGAAGCAGCGAACGATCCGGAATTTTTCGACTTCGCGCAGGTGCTGGGCATCGATTCCGACGGGTTGAGCTTCGCGCAGATGCGGACGCTGGTGGAACAAGCCTCACAGCAGCGGGGGTGGGTGGTATTCGCGGGCCATGACATTGGCGCGCCGGGGCGCCAGACGACGGAAGCCGAAGCGTTGGACCAGTTTCTGAAGTGGGCGGGCGAGGCGAACAACGGGGTTTGGGTGGAACGGGTGGACCGGGTCGCGGAGTACGTGAAGGGGCGGCGGTGAGGTGGCTGGGGCGCTTTGGCTTGTAGTTCCCGGACGTACGGGTTGCCGCGAGACGACTCCAGGCACGATCTGATTCATGAGAACTGCAGCACACTGTGGTTGATGAACGCAAGCCAGTTATCCTGCAACAAGCGGTTGCCGGCAACCTGGCGTTCGCCGGCCAGACGATTCGTTGGACCGATCATGGGCGCGTCCTTGGGTACGGCAAGGCGGCTAGCTGACCAAGCCGTTGCGGAGGGCGAAGCGGACGATGTCGCCGGTGTTATGGAGGTTGAGCTTCTCCATAACGCTGCTGCGGTGAGACTCGACAGTGTAAACGCTGAGGCGGAGAGTGTTGGCGATTTCTTTGTTGGTCTTTCCTTCGGCGATGAGGGCGAGGATCTCGCGTTCGCGGCCTGTCAGGAGGTCGACGGGGTTGGAGACGTGGCGCCGGTAGTCGGTGAGGACGGCATCGGCGACCGCGGGGCTGATGAAGGCTTCGCCCTTGGCAACCGAGCGGATGGCGCGGAGGAGGTCGTCGTCTTCAGAGTCCTTGAGGAGGTAGCCGCGGGCGCCGGCGCGGAGGATCTCACGGACGTAGACTGAGTCGCGGTGCATGCTGAGGCCAATGACCCTGGTGAGAGGGAGCGCATCGCAGATCTGGCGGGTGCCTTCGATGCCGTTGAGTTCCGGCATAGAGACGTCCATGATGACGACGTCGGGGCGGAGGCGGTGGGCTTCCTCGATGGCCTCGCGTCCGGTCTTGGCCTCACCCACGACCTCCATGTCGGGCTGCGAGTTGATCATCATACGGACGCCTTTGCGGAGAATGGCGTGATCGTCAGCCAATAAAACCCGGACTTTCTTGTTCTGCATGGGCCTCCCGGAGACGGAGCGGGACGGAAGCGCACACGCGCAGTCCGCCGTTTTTCTGGTTTTCGATGGTGAGTTCACCGCCTAATTGCCGGGCGCGAGCGCGCATGCCTACCACGCCCAGGCTGGGCCGGCGCTGCGCAGCGGAGGCAGACAATCCGGCGCCGTTGTCGCAGATTTCGAGGCGCACCTGGCTGCCATTGGCCGACAGGTTGACGCTGGCCTGCGTGGCTCCGGAGTGGCGGGCGATGTTGGTCAAAGATTCCTGGGTGATGCGAAAGAGGTGGGTTTCCGTAGTGGGATCGAGACGGCACTCGATGTTGGAGCCGTATTCAACCGGGATGCCGGTGCGTTGGGAGAAGCGCTCGCAAAGCCAGCGGAGTCCGGAATCGAGGCCGAAGTCATCCAGAATCACGGGGCGGAGGACCTGGGATAGTTTGCGGACGCTTTGGAGGACCTCGTCTACGATAGCGATGCAATCCTGGCGCACGGAGGCGAACTGGGCATCAGGGGTTGCCTGAAGCATGCGGCGGAGGCCGCTGAGGGACTGGCCGAGCTCGTCGTGCATCTCGTGGGAAAAGCGCTGGGCAGCCTTTTCATGGCCATCGAGAAGATGCCAGGAGACTCGATTGAGCTCCGCGGCCTGCCATTCCAGGCGGACGAAAGCGCGCTGGACGATCCAGACGGTAAGGCAGGCGGTGCCAGCCGCCAGCAGGCAGCACAGGCCGAGCACCCAGGAAAGCTCATCGATGAGTTCCTGCGATTCCTGGACGATGAGGGTTTCGATATCGGCGGCCCTTCCGGAGCCGAGGAACCTCTCGCGCACGAGTTCCTGCGCGGTGTTCTGGATGCGATTGGAGCCACGGTAGCCAAGATAGCCGGCGAGCACCACCAGGCCCACGACCAAGCCGAAGCCGACGACAGCCACCAACAGGATGCGCTTACGGGACATGAGGGGCTCGGTGGCGAGTTGAATGGCCAGGTTTTCGGAAGGCTCCGGCATGGCAGTGGGACGTCCCCATCATTAGCATCACAGGAATCAGCGTCGACTGAACTCCCTGAGGCGAGCGAGGGAGTTGGAAGCCGGCCGACAGACAGGAGGGACGCCGGCGGCGGGCGCGCGCCGCCGGCGGTGGACGGTACTACTGTTTCTTGTCGGGGTGTGGAGTTTTCTCCTTTTTCACCTTTTCGTGCTTCTTTTGCTTTTCTGTGGTTTGGTGCTTCGGGGCGTTCTCCTGCGCAGGCGGAGTCTGCGCCGCGGCCAGACTGAAGCTGGCGATCGCCAAGGCCAGTGCCAGCGTGAACTTGCGAATCATGGGTCGAATTCCTTTCTTGCAGAAGGTCCTGATCTCTCTGCAGTTTCAGGATGACGGGCGCCGGCGGATCTGCCCACCCCGCCGGGCGGGGATGAATTGGCCCGTCGAGAGGGGACGGGTGCCCCGATTATTGCCTGGTCAAGTGGGCAAGTGGGTGGCGCCGGGGAAAGACGGGCTGCAGGCGGGTCCAGGGGAGAACGAGTTCGAATTCGCCCCATTCCGGAGGTGTGAGGACACCAGGATCGTAGCGGAGGCGCAGGCCGCGGGCGAGGATGCCGAACGAGGCAGGGCGGGCGGCGCGGTATTCATCGAGGAGGTAACCCGCGGAAGAGAGGGGGAGGTCGGCCGGGAGCCTCCGGTTAGCGCGCAGTTGGGCCTCGACGGCCTGCTGGAAGGACGCCAGATTCTGGGCGCTGACAATTTCGGGCCAGGAGAGCGGAAGATAGGCGGGGGCACGGAAGCAGCCGAGGCGAAGGGTGGAGATGGGTTCTCCGGCCCCTTCGTAGCGGGATTCTCGGAGAGAGAAGGTGAGGAATCCGCCATGTTGCTCGACCAGTTCGAGTTCGCGGCGGAAGAACCAATTGGACTCCTCGTCCGAGTGAGCGCCGCGGGCAGACGCGAAGCGTTCGAGGAAGGCGGCTTGTTCGCGGGGCGCATCTTCAGCGGCAGCGAGGCGGCGGAGTTGCGTGCGCAGGAATTGGAGGGGCGCGGTGTCACCGATGGGTTCGATCCAGCGCACACGAAAGGTGGCGCAAGGCTGCAGGAGTTTGGCCGGGTCACCGCAGCCGGGGACAGCATGGCTGATTTCGTGCGCTTGCCACTGGAGCGGGGCGGCAGGGGGCGGCGGCGCAGTCGTACGGCAGGCGGCGACGGCGATTGCGACAGCGGCCAGCAGGGGGCTACATTGTGATCTGGAAAACTTCAGAATTTGTCTCCAAATCCTATGTTTCTCGTGATTGGTGCGACAGGGCAACTGGGTTCCCGGGTGGTGAACAAGCTCCTTTCGGCAGGGCAGCCCGTGCGCGTGATGGTGCGGTCCGAGGAGGCGGTGCGTCGATTCGAAGCGCTGGGCTGTGAAGCCTACCGGGGTGACATTACGCGGCCGGGGGAGGCGAAAGGTCCGTTGCCCCAGGTGCATACCATCATCGCAACAGCGAACGCGGCCGTGCCGTCGAGGCCCGGGGATTCGATCCAGAAAGTGGACGTGGCGGGCTACCGGAACCTGATTGCGGCGGCTCAGGAGGCGGGCTGGGTGAAGCGGTTTGTGTATGTGTCGATTTGCGAATGCGAGGGGGTGGAACGAGTCCCGCTGTTTGCGGCGAAGCGCGCGAACGAGCGCCAACTGGCGGCCAGCGGGTTGGGGTATACGATCTTGCGGTTCCCCGCGTTCATGGACACGACAATTCCGATGATGGGATATACGGCGCCGCTGGCGGAGGAAGAGATGGCGACGCTGCGGCGCGGATTCTCCGCGAAGGCGCTGAAGCAGGCGGAGGAGACGCTGGCGAAGGGACGGATCCGGATTGTGCGAGGCAAGGCCGCCCAGCCCTATATCGCGATTGAGGACGTGGCGGAGTTGGTTGTTGCGGCAGCGGTGCGGCCAGAAGCGCATAACCGCACGTTGGAGATTACTGGACCGGAGGCACTGACGAGCGAGCAGGTAGCGGAGTTGATCGAAGAGCGGGTGGGGCAAAAGTTAGGGCGAGATGCAACGCCGGCGTGGGTGCTTGGGTTGTTGTCGAAGCTGCTGGGGTTGTTCAACCCGGCGTTGGGCAATATCCTTGCAATTCAGCACCTCTCGGCGACGAGTGGAACGCCGGTGCGGGGGCAGGAGCTGGCGGCGGAGTGGGGGGTGCGGTTGCGGACGGTGCGCGAGTATCTGGCCGGCGCATCGCGGGCGGCATAGGCCTGTTACACTGCCCGGATGCTGCAAAAGCCGCCAGCGCCGTGGTATCCGAGGCTGGCGCATCGTGTGCCTGCAGCGTTGCTGGCGGCGCTCTGCGTGTTGGGTTTGATTTCTTTCTTAAGCCACCGCGTGCCGGTGCAATTTGCACATTATGACGCGGGTTATCCGGACAGCTACATTTTGTATGACGTGCAGCATTGGGTGCAAACGGGCGAGATTTACCGGGACATGACAAAGCCACCGCACCAGCCTTCGCTCTACAGCCCGCTGCTGTATATGATGCTGGGGCTGCCGGCGCGGCTATGGGCCTTCGAGAACCCGTTTGCGGGGCCGCGGATTCCGGTGTGGATCGCATTGGCTCTGTGTATATGGGTATGCGCAGGGTTGGCGCATAGGCTGGTCCGGGTGCGGGCGGTGGGCTGGTGGGCGGCGGGGTTGGCATTCATTTCCCCCATCATGTACGTGTGGGCGGGGCAATTGCGGGGCGATTTTCCGGGAATTTTGGCGGGATTGGTGGCAGTACGGCTGTTGCTGGCGCGGTTCCGGTTCCATGTGGCCGCGGCGGGGCTGTGCGCCGGGCTCGCAACGCAGGCGAAGCTAACCTATGTGGCGGCGCTAGGGGCGGGTTTGCTCTGGTTGGCGCTACGGCGGAAGTGGCGGGACGTGGTGACGTTTGGCGGGGCTGGCGCGGTGGGGTCGGTTGGTGTTTATGGGGCGTTCGCGTTGCTGGAGCCGCGAATGCTGGAGCACATTTTGACGTTGGGCCGGCCCGTGTACGACCCGGTTGGACTGCTGGTGATCCTGGTCCACCTTGCGTTTCAACCGTTGCTGATGCTGGCCATGTGCGGGCTGGGGCCGTTATTTCCGAGGCTGGCAGTGAGGCCGCGTTGGCAACTCGCGCTGCTCTATGTAATCTGCTCGTTTGGAACGGCGTTCATCAGTGCAGCGCAGGCGGGTGCAAATTACAACTATTTTTATGAATTCCTCTTTGCATTCATTCCGTTTGCGGCACTAGGGGCGTTGCGGCTTTTGGGGGTGGCGCGGGTTCGGCCTATACCGGCGGCCTTGCTGGCGGGTCTCGCGGTGTTGCTGTTTTTGGTTCAGGTGCGAAAGGAGCCCGGCGCGCTGTTTGGTCCGCTCAATAGGCTGACAGAAGTAAAGGAGCGCAACGAACGGCTGGCGGTGCTGGATGAAGCGCTGGGTGAGATGCAGATCCTCACCTTCGTGCCAAGGTTGGCGCTAGCACAGCCCGCGCCGCTGATGACCGAGCCATTCTTGCTGACCTATTTGCACAGAGGGCAGCGGCGGGACTTGGATTTCTTGCGGGCGCCCTTACGAGAAGCGGTGTTTGATGCAGTAGTGGTGTACCATCCGCTGTTCCGGTTCCGTGGAATCCGTGTACCGGACCGGGAGACGGGGCACCTGGTGGACGAGCGCTATCAGCTTTTGTGTGATTTAGATGGGATGAGGTTTTGTGCTGCGAAGGGGAGGCTGTTGCCGGAGAGTGCAGCCCGGCGGCTGGCCTCGGTTGGGTGTGAGGCGCCGATGGCACCGGGTGTGTGCATCGGGCCATAAGGTGTAACCGAGAACGAGAGGAGAACGGTGATGAGGTTTGTCAGCCGGCGAGGGTTTTTGGCGGCAACGGGCAGTGTTGCGGCGGCGAGACGCGCAAAAGCACAAGCGGGGCCGCAGATCGGAATCCTGCTGGGTTCGACTTACACGACGGGGACGCTGGAGGAACGATTGGACGAGGCGAAGGCGCACGGGGTGGAGTGTGTGCAAATGAGCATGGGGTGCGCGGGGTTGCCGGAAATGCCGGATGGGATGCCGGCGGAGTTACCGGAGAGAATGCGGCGGGACGCGGCGGCTCGCGAGTTGCGGATCGCGAGTTTGCAGGGCACGTTCAACATGTGCCATCCGGATGAGGAGCACCGGCGGACGGGGTTGCGGCGGCTGCGGGTGCTGGCTGAGGCGTGCTCGCCAATGGGCACATCTGCAATCCATATCTGCACAGGGACGCGTGACCCGAACAGCATGTGGAGGCGCCACCCTGACAACAATACGGCGGAGGCCTGGCGGGATATGGTGGCGTGCGTGCGGGAGGCAACGGAGATCGCGCGGCAGGCGCGGGTAGTGCTGGCGTTCGAACCGGAAGTGAATAACGTTGTGGACTCCGCGGTCAAGGCACGGCGCTTACTGGACGAGGTCGGGTCTCCAAGCCTGAAAGTCACGATGGACCCGGCGAACATTTTTCACGCCGGGGCACTGCCGCGCATGACGGAGATTCTGGAGGAGGCGTTCGCGCTGGTGGGGAAGGACATCGCATTGGCGCATGCGAAGGATCTGGACCGGGACGGGGATGCGGGGCACAAGGCGGCGGGGGAGGGATTGCTGGATTACGACTTATACGTGCGATTGTTGCGGGCTTACCGGTATCAGGGGCCATTGCTGTTGCACGGTTTGAGCCGGGCGCAAGTTCCAGGGTGCGTGGCGTTCCTGCGCAGGAAGTTGGGGCGGGAGCGGGCTTAGCCGAAACGTAGTGAGAATCCGGGAGTAGACCGGCCCTCCATGAAGCCGCTGACGGCTCTTGGAAGGCGATGGGGGCGTTACCGCGGAGGCGTTTGAGGCAGTAAAAGGCGTTCATGAAGAGGCACATGAGAAATGCGCCGGGGCGGAGGCGGAAGAGGGCGCGGAGGACCCGGAGCGCGGAGTATTTGAGGGAGAAGGCTTCGTGCCACAGGGCGCGATGGGCGGCGAGGAGTTGATCGGGGGTCATGGCACGGGGTTGAAACGCCACGTTGTATCCGTTGTAGAACTCCCAGCCGCGGTTTGGAAGGATGCGGCCTTGCCGGGCAAGCTTTTCGAAGGCGGGAGTGCCCGGGTAGGGTGTCAGAATACTGAGAAAGGGGACGTCGACGCCCGTTTCGTAGAGTTGGCGGGCCATGGCGCGGATGGTTTCGGGCGTGTCGCCGTCGAAGCCGGCGATAAAGCCGGCCATGACGCAGATGCCACGCCGGTGGAGGGTGCGTATGCGCGCTTTGTAGTTGGCTGCCTGGTTTTGCGGCTTGTGGGCGTCACGCAGAGACTCGGACCCGAAGGACTCGATCCCGAAGAAGATGCCAATGCAGCCTGACCGCTGCATCAAACGGAGGAGAGCATCGTCCTTGCCGATGTCGAGGCTGGCCTGGGTGAGCCACCATTTCCGCAGAGGCACCATGGCACGGAGAAGTTCGCGGATGTAAGGGCGGTTTGCGGTGAGGTTGTCGTCCCAAAACCAGACGATTTTGCGCTGCCACCAGTGGGGGAAACGGTCGTATTGAATGTCCTGGATGACGTCAGCGACAGGGCGGGTACGGAATCCTGGGTTGAGGCTGGGGACGGTGCAAAAGGAGCATGTGAACGGGCAGCCGCGGGTGGCTTGGACAACGCGGGGCACGAAAAACCTGCCTTGGAGAAGGTCGTATCGGGGCGTCGGGATTCGTTCGAGCGATTGTGGCGGCGCGGCATAACGGCGGCGGAGACGGCCGCCCGCGGCGTCTTCGATGAGTTGGGGCCAGACAGGCTCGGCTTCGCCGATAACGATGCTGTCGAAGTGCTGGAGGGCCTCTTCAGAATTGAAGGTGACGTGCGGCCCGCCGGCGACGACGAGTTTGCCCCGTCGGCGAAATCCGCGCGCCAGGCGATAGGCTTCGGGAGCAAATCCAGTGAAGAAAGAGAGGGCGACCAGGTTGGCTGGCGTATCGAAGTCGATTGGTTCGACCTGCTGGTGGATCACCCGGACATCGACGTGAGGCGGGGTAAGCGCAGCGAGGTGGATGCCGGTGATGGGCGGGACGAAGTCGGCTTCGTGGCCGCGGAGGTAGCGGGGCATGTAGACGACAAGGATGAGGACGGAGAAGGGGCGGGCAGGCTCGGTGGGGCGGCTCATCGAGTCTACTTTATACTGCAAAGTACTTTTTGTCAATAACTATCTGTCCCGCCTGTCAGGCCGAAGCCGGGCGGAGAAGATCGCGGAGTTCCTCGGGGCGATGGACCGGCAGGTGGCAGGCGAAGTTTTCGCATAGGTAGGCGGCATTTTGGGCTGATGGAACCATGGAGGCGGTCCAAGGGGCCCAGGCAGAGAAAGCTTGCTCGTCGGCGGAGTTGGCGAGACGGATGAGGGTGAGATTGGGAAGGAAGTGCCGGCGGAGTTCGTCGAGGAAAGGAGTGGCATCGGTACCGGTGAGGACGAGTTGGCGAGGGTGCCGGAGGGTGGCCATCCAGGCGCAACACATTTGGGGCAGTGTCAGAGGCTGCTGGTTCAGCCGCGGGGCAAAGGCTTCGAGAGCTTCGTGAGCCACATTGGCAAGCTCAGATTTGCCGGTGTACTGGGCCAGGCGAAGGAGTGCCCCGATGGCGAGGGAATTGCCGGCGGGTTCGGCGCCGTCATAGTCTTCCTTGAGCCGGAGGACGAGATCACCGGAGGCGGTGGACGAGAAGAAGCCTCCTTGTTCGCGGTCTTCAAAGAGTTCGATCATGCGGAGGGCGTATTGGAGGGCATGGCCAAGCAGGGACACGTCGAAGGTGGCTTCGTAGAGATCGATCAGGGCATTTACGAATGCGGCATAGTCGTCGAGGAAGGCATCGATGGCGGCTTCGTCCTGCCGCCAGCGGCGGTAGAGGTTGCCGGTTTGGGCATCGGTCATTGCTTCGAGAATGAATACGGTTGCGCGGCGGGCGGCCTCGGCGTAGCGGGGTTCGTGGAGGACACGGGCGCCGAAGGCGAAGGCGGAGATCATGAGGGCGTTCCAGCCGCTCAGGATCTTGTCATCGAGGTGGGGGCGGGGGCGCCGGTTACGGGCGTCGAGGAGGATCCGCTTGCATTCCTCGAGAGCGGGCTCAGGGCTAGGGATGGAGAATTGACGGGCGGTTTCTTCCCATGAATGGGCTTGGTAGAGGATGTTGCGGCCGGTGAATTCGCCGTGAGGGTCGTGGTCCACATTGCCGTGGGGCAGGCAGCCGTAATGGTGGAGAACCCAGGCGGCGCGCTCGGGGCCAAGGAGTTCCTGAATTTCGGCGGCGGTCCATATGTAAAAGGCGCCTTCGCCTTTTTCATGGGGTTCGGCGGGGTCGAGGATGCTGTCGGCGTCTTCGGCGGAGAAGAAGCCGCCGAGCGGGTGGGTCATGTCGCGGAGGACGTATTCGAAGATGGCGCGAGCGGTGGATGCGAATTGAGGATCGGAGGTGATCTGAAAGGCTTCGAGGTAGCTGATGGCGAGTTGGGCCTGATCGTAAAGCATCTTCTCGAAATGAGGAACGAACCAGCGTTCGTCAACGGAGTACCGATGGAAGCCTCCGCCCAAGTGGTCGTGCATGCCGCCGCGGGCCATCTCGCGAAGGGTGGTGAGGGCCATGTGGAGAGCTTCTTCCTCAACTTTCCAGTCGGAGTAGCGGAAGAGGAAATTGAGAACAGCGGGACGGGGGAACTTGGGGGCGTTCCCGAATCCTCCGTAGTGTTTGTCGAAAGTGCGGCGGTAGTAGAAGAAAGCGCTGTCCAGGGCGGAGGGATCGAGGCGTGCTCCATTGGAGACGACTGTGGTGTGTTTACGGAGTTCGTCAAGGATATTCCGGCTGGATTCCAGCAGTTGGGTGCGGCGGGAGCGCCAGGCTTCGGCGATTTGTTCGAGGATCGATGCGAAGCCGGGGCGGCCGTAGCGGGAATCGGGGGGGAAGTAAGTGCCGCCAAAGAAGGGGGCGCCGGTGGGGGTAAGGAAGACGGACATGGGCCAGCCGCCGCTACCGGTGGTGGCCTGGACAAAGAGCATGTAGATGCGGTCAACGTCAGGGCGTTCTTCGCGGTCTAGCTTCACGGAGACGAAGTACCGGTTGAGCAGGGCGGCAATGGCTTCGTTTTCGAAGGACTCTCGTTCCATGACGTGGCACCAATGGCAGGTGGAGTAACCGGCGGAGAGAAAGATGGGCTTGTCTTCCGCCTGCGCTTTGGCGAAGGCATCGGGGCCCCAAGGATACCAGTCGACGGGGTTATGGGCGTGTTGGAGGAGGTAGGGGCTCTTCTCGTAGGCCAGGCGGTTGGTGGGCATGGGAAGTTGTTGGATGCGGGAATTCTGTAAGCTAGCCGCTGAGGACTTGGATTCATGCTACTGGATGATGGCTTCAAGAACGAGGTTTTGGCGCGGCTGTTCGAGTTTTTGAGAATCCCCAGCATCAGCACGCTGCCTGAAAGGAAAGAAGATGTGCGCCGGGCGGCGCAGTACTTGCTGAAGGCATTGGTGGAAGCGGGGCTGCAGAACGTAAGGGAGATTGAGAGGGGCGGGCACCCGATGGTCTACGCGGAGTGGCTGGGTGCTCCGGGGCAGCCAACGCTCTTGCTATACGGACATTACGATGTGCAGCCGGTGGATCCGGAGAACGAGTGGGTGTCACCCCCGTTTGAGCCGGAGATCCGGAACGGGAATCTGTATGCTCGAGGGGCGTGCGATGACAAGGGGCAAGTATGGATTCTGGTGGAGGCGCTGCGGCGGCTGATGGCGCGGGACGGGCGGTTGCCGGTGAACGTGCGGGTGCTGTGCGAGGGCGAGGAAGAGACAGGCGGGGAGAGCATTGCCACGTATGTGGCGGAGCAACCGCCGGAGTTGAAAGCGGACGCGGCGCTGATCTGCGACACAGAGTTGTTCGCGCCGGGGTTGCCGACGATTTGCACAGGATTGCGGGGACTGGTGTACGGAGAAATTGAGGTGGAGGGGGCGCGGCAGGATCTGCATTCCGGGGTGTATGGCGGAGTGGCTCCGAATCCCCTCATGGCAATTGCGGAAATCGTAACGGCGTTGAAGGACAGAGAAGGGCGGATTTTGATTCCAGGGTTCTACGACAAAGTAACGCCCCCCGACGAAAAGGAGAAGGAGGCTTGGGCATCGCTGCCATTCAACGAAGAAGAGTACCGGGAGAAGGAGATTGGCGCGGCAGCGTTGACGGGGGAGCCGGAGTTTACAGTGTTCGAACGGACCTGGGCGCGGCCAACGCTGGAGTTGCATGGAATCCGCGGAGGATTCACAGGAGAAGGAGCAAAGACGGTGATTCCGGCGCGGGCCGTGGCCAAGCTGAGCGCGCGGCTGGTGGCGGACCAGGATCCGGTTGAGTGCGCGGCGTTGCTCGAAAAGGCGGTGGCCGCAGCGGCGCCGAAAGGAGTGAAGGTGAGCTACCGGGTGCTGCACGCGGCGGCGCCGTCGCTGGTGAATCCCAATTCTCCGTTTATCCAGGCCGCCGCGGTGTCGATGGAGGAAGTATTCGGGAAAAAGACTGTCTATATGCGGTCGGGCGGATCGATTCCAATTGTTGGATTATTTGACAAATACCTGGGGATCCCCAGCGTCATGATGGGGTTCGGGTTACCCGATGACAACATACATTCGCCAAACGAGAAATTCCGGGTAGAAAATCTATGGTTGGGGATTGAGACGGTGGGCCGGTATCTGGAGCGGCTGGCGCGCCGGGCATAGCGGCCCACTGAGCAAGATTTGGATTCTATGGGAACGAGTAAGTGGCAGTGAGTTTGTAGAAAGAGTCGTTACCGTCAGTGGCCGGGCGGTCCATCACATTGGCGCCGAAGGTAAAGCGGACAGAGAATTTCGAGGAAAGGTTGGCCTGAAAGTAGGGGCCCAGCCACTTGTAGAGTCCGGCGGAATTCACCGATCCGGAGCCGGACCCACTGGGGCGGAAATCGAGGGCCTCATAGTGGAGTCCGGCAGAGACCACAGGGGCAAGTTTAACGCCGCCATTCAGCCACCAATGGGTGAAGTTGTTTTGGACGGCGGCGCGGACGAGGCCCGTCCCACCTGCATTCGCCACCTTTCCTTCACGGAGCGCGGTATAGAAGCCCGCGTAAAGCTGGCTTTCGAAGCGCGCAGTGTTCACATTTGCTGTGATGTTGGGCACGATGCCTTCGAACGCCATGGGGAAGCTGCCATTGGAAAGCAGCTTGCCGTTGAGGACACCGAGTTGTGGAGTGAAGGTGAATTTGCCGTCATAAGCCTTGTATGTGACGCCACCGCCGAACTCTGTCCAGAGTCCGCTGCCGCCACCGGTGCCGAAAGAAGGGGTGGTCCAGAAAATGCCGTAAGTGGTCCAATCCCAGTTGTCGTTGATTTTGAACGATCCTGTGATGGTGGGGTAGAAGCCGAAGAACGTGTCCTGGTTCATGGCGATGGTGAAGGAGGCACGGTCATCGTCGGGCGTGTTTTGGCCCGTCAGGGGGAAAAGACCAGCCGTGAGCAGGCACACGAGGGCCGTCAAGGAAAAACTTCGCATGGAAATTACCTCAAGTGGAAATGGGAATTGAGACAAAGATCGGGGCCTGCGCGGTACATGAGGGCCGGCAGGGGGAAATCATTCCCACAACACGGGGGGAAGCGTATCCACGGGCAAGACCGTGTACGAAAGTGAAGGCGCCATGGCGCGCGGGGTTCAGCGCACCGGTGCGGACACCGCAGCGAGACGGCTCACGGTAAGCATGCCGTCAAGATTCTGAAATGAAGGATAGCTGAAAAGATCGGATCGGTCTAATTCCAAATCCGAATGAGGTCAATAAAGGATTCTTGAGGAAAACTCCACCAAACGATAGGTGATTCAGGCTCTGCGGCGCAGGAGAGAGAACCCGGTCCAGGTGTAGTGGAGCCCGCTCACCACGGTGAAGATCACAGTGAGGGTGAACAATAGTGGGACGAGTGCGGAAAGGGGCGAATCGGGCCAGGCGCGGCGGAGGGTGCAACTGCCCGCGAGCATCAATTGACAGAAGGTGCTGATCTTGCCCCAGCGGGAAGGCGGGAAATGGCGGATAGAAGTGCGCAGCAGGGCGTAGCCGGCCATGGCGAGGATCAGCAAGTCGCGCGCAAAGACGAGAATGACCAGCCACCACGGGAGTTCACCGGCAGCGCCGAGGGCGATGTAAACGGAGACGAGGAGAGCTTTATCAGCCAGAGGATCAAGTTTGGCGCCGAGTTCGGAATGCTGGTGGAAGCGGCGTGCAAGGAAGCCGTCAATAGCATCGGAGAGCCCAGTGAAGAAAAGCAGTGTAAGGGCAAGAGACCACTGGCGTGCGTAGATGGTCCATGCGACCCAGGGAGCGATAAGGAGGCGGGCCCCACTCAGCAGGTTGGGCAGAGTGAGGGCACGGCGCATGAGCGGCTAGGAGGCGAGAGCAGGGAGAGCCTGGGCGTTTAGGTCACCGGCGCGGACAATCTCGTAGAGGGAGGGGTCGGACATGATCTTCGCGACGAGAGCGACGTGCATGGCATGGCCGGCGCGTTCGGCGCGGACATGGCCCAGCAGCGGGCGGCCGATGAGGGCAAGGTCGCCGATAAGATCGAGGGCCTTGTGGCGGCAAGGTTCGTCTGGGAAACGGAGGCCGCCCGGGTTGAGGACGCCTTCGGGTGTGAAACAAATGGCGTTGTCGAGCGAGGCGCCACGGATCAGGCCCATGTGGCGCATCTGGCCAAGTTCGTGCTCGAAGCCGAAGGTACGGGCAGGAGCGATGTCGCGTTCGTAGACTTCGGAGGTGACTTCCACAGAGAGATCCTGACGGCCGACCAGCGGGTGGGGGAAGAAGATTTCACAGGAAAGGCAGAACGTAGGGGCAGGTTCAATGCGAATGAACTTGCCATTGCCTTCGAGTTCCACGGGGCGAACGATTCGGAGGTAGCGGCGCTGGCGCCGCGAGGTGCGAATCCCGGCCTGGCGGATGAGGTCGATGAATGGCTGGCCGCTGCCGTCGAGGATGGGGACTTCCAGGTTGTCAATTTCAACGTAAACGTTGTCGATGCCGATGGAGTAGAAAACGCTGAGCAGGTGCTCGGTGGTGGAGATGAGGACGCCCTGGCGCATGAGGCTGGTGGCATAGCTGACGCGCTGGACGTGTTCCCAACTGGCGGGGATTTCGAAGTTTTCGAGGTCGGTGCGGCGGAAAACAATGCCGGTGGCGGGTGGCGCGGGCAGGAGACGCAGGCGGACAGGCACGCCATGATGGAGGCCCACGCCCGAGGTTTCAACAGCCCGGCGGAGGGTGGTTTCGTACATCAACACTGTTCTAAACGATGGGGCGCAAATCAAAGCTTACCCGGATCGGGGAGAAAAGTCACGGTTTCATTAAGTGTTTGCAGAGCAATCACATGGATGGACCTGGCGTGTGGCGAAATAGACACAGACGGAGACCGGAATCTGTGTCGGGTTTGACTCGCGGGGGCCAACGGCGGAAGCCAAAGAGGCGAAGGAAGAGCGTAAACCGGAGCAGGGTGCAGGGGGTATGATGGGTGGATCATGGCCCGGCCCCGTTTGTTGCTGGTGGACGCCTTCAACTTCATTTTTCGCGCGTATCACGCGCGACAGCGGTCGAATGCGCCGCCAATGCGGACGTCGCGGGGTTCGTCGACCGAGGCTGTGTACATATTCCACAACATGATCCGCAGGCTGTTGCGGCAGTATGAGCCTGAGTATCTGGCAGCGGTTTATGAGAGTGAGGGGCCAACGTTCCGGGACGAGCAATATGCGGACTACAAAGCAAACCGGGCGGAGACGCCGCCGGAGCTATTGGAGCAGATCCCGGTGGTGGAGCGGATGCTGGCGGCAATGGGAGTAGCGGTGCTCAAGCACCCTGGGTATGAAGCTGATGATGTCATCGGAACGGTGTGCGCGCGGACGGCGGAGAGTGGTGTGGACGTGTGGATTGTGTCGAGCGACAAGGACCTGCTGCAACTGGTGGACGAGCGGGTATGGATGCTGGACCCAATGAAAAACGACACTCTGTACGATGCCGGGAAAGTCAAGGAGTTCAAAGGGGTGGGACCAGGCCAGATTGCGGATTTGCTCGCACTGGTCGGAGATACTGTGGACAACATTCCAGGAGCGCCGGGGATCGGAGAGAAGGGAGCAGTGGCGTTGCTGGAGCGCTTCGGGACAGTGGAGGAAGCGATTGCGAGAGCCGGGGAGGTGACGGCGAAGCGGCAGCGAGAGAGTTTGCAGAACCACGCGGAGCAGATTCTGCTGAGCAAGCGGCTGGCCACGATAGCGAAGGATGCGGCTCTCGAGTTTGATTTGGAGGCGCTGCGGGTGAGGGGTCCGGACCGGAAGGCTCTGGCAGATCTGTACCGGGAACTGGAATTCTTCAGTTTTCTGAAGGAAATGGGAGAAGAGGCCGGGCCGGCGGAGGAAGAGGCTCCGGTGGAAACGCCGGCGGAGGCACGGATTGTCTACGACTGGAAGTCGATGTTGCGGGAGGGGGCGGAGGACGACGGGCGGCGGGTGGAGGACGTGCTTTTGTATGGGTTTCTGGCGCTGGCAGATCCGGGGGCGGTGGCGCTGGATTCGCTGATGGCGCGGTATCTGGACCGGCCAATGGCGAAGGAGGAAGCGCTTCCCCGGCTGGCCGCGAAATTGCGGCCATTAGTGACGGGCGCGCTGCGGAAGATCTACGACGAAATCGATTTGCCGCTGGCGGCGGTGCTGGCGCGGATGGAGCGAACAGGGATCCGTGTGGACACGGAGGAACTGGCGCGACTTTCGTCCCGGATGGAAAGTGAGATCGGGCGGCTGACGGAGGAGATCTACGCGCTGGCGGGCAAGCCGTTCAACATCAACTCTCCGCAGCAACTGGGCCTGATCCTGTTCGAGGAGATGGGACTCCCGGCGCAGGGGCGGACAGGGAAGACAAAGAACTATTCGACGGCTGCGGATGTGCTGGAGGCACTGGCGGCGGAGTACCCCGTGGCGGGGAAGGTGCTGGAGTACCGGCAGCTGACAAAGCTAAAGGGAACCTACATCGACGCGCTTCCGGCGCTGCTGGTGGACGGACGGGTGCACACGACGTTTAACCAGGCGGGAGCGGCAACGGGGAGGCTCTCGTCGTCCAATCCGAACTTGCAAAACATCCCGATCCGGACAGAAATGGGGCGGGAGATCCGGGCGGCGTTCGTGCCGGAGCCCGGGTGGGTGCTGGTAGCGGCGGATTATTCGCAAATTGAGCTGCGATTGCTGGCGCATTTTTCGCGGGATCCTGTCCTGGTGGAGGCATTCCAAAAGAACGAAGACATTCACACGCGAACGGCAGCAGAGG
This sequence comes from uncultured Solibacteraceae bacterium, assembly GCA_964460395.1. Taxonomy (GTDB): domain Bacteria; phylum Acidobacteriota; class Terriglobia; order Bryobacterales; family Bryobacteraceae; genus CAYWQS01. Next base: position 42,080 of record CAYWQS010000028.1, read on the forward strand.
TGTTTGGGGTGGCTCCGCTGATGGTGACTCCGGAGATGAGACGGAACGCCAAGGCAGTCAATTTCGGGATTGTTTACGGGCAAACCGCGTTTGGGCTGGCGGCGCAATTGGGAGTGCCGAAAGGGGAGGCGGAGCAATACATCCGCGGGTACTTTGCCCGTTATGCGGGGGTAAAGGAGTGGATTGACCGGACGGTACAGGAGGTGAGGCAGCGCGGGTATACATTGACGCTCCATGGCCGGCGGCGCCCGATTCCGGACATTACCTCGAAGAATCCGAACGCGCGGTCGTTCGCAGAGAGGACGGCGGTGAACACCCCGCTGCAGGGAACTGCGGCGGATCTGATCAAGCTGGCGATGATTCGAATCGACGAAGAATTGCGCCAGCGGGGGATGCAAGCGCGAATGCTGCTGCAGGTGCACGACGAACTTGTTTTCGAGTGTCCGAAAGACGAGGTAGAAGAACTGGCAGCACTGGCCAAGCAGCGCATGGAGCGGGTGGAGACGCTGGCAGTGCCGCTATTAGTAGACGTGGGACGGGGCGCGAACTGGCGGGACGCGAAATAAGCGATGGAGCCGATTGCGCGGCAGTTAGAGGAGTTGAAGCGGAAGCTGGCGCGGATTGACGCACGGTACGCGAAGCCGGCCAGCCGGGCCGCGCGAGGTCTGGAGCGGGGCCGCGAGGTGGAGACATCGCTGGGCAAACACTGGGAGATGGATCGTTGCTGGCCGGCGCATTTCCGCCATGGGAACGCGGATGTGGGTTCGTTGTCGGAGTTGCCGGACGATTTGCTGACCGTGCTGGACGCAGAGGCGGCGGTACGGGCTCCGGCAAGCAAGTGGGCGTTCCTGGATACGGAGACGACCGGGCTGGCCGGGGGTACCGGGACGCTGTCTTTTTTGACGGGGGTGGGCTGGATTTCGGAGCGCGGATTCGAACTGCGGCAGTATTTCTTGCGGGATCACGGGGAGGAGGCCTCGGCGCTGGCGGCTCTGGCTGAGTTGCTTGAGGGGTTTGAGGTCCTGGTGACATACAACGGAAAGGCCTTCGATCAGCCGTTGCTGGAGGCGCGATATGTCCTGGCGCGGCAGCGGCCACCGTTTGGGCGGCTGGCGCACGTAGATCTGCTGTATTCGGCGCGGCGGTTGTGGCGCCTGGCGCTGGAGAGTTGCCGTTTGAAAGAGTTGGAAGCGCGAGTTCTGGGGGTGGAACGGCAGGGGGACCCGGACGGAGCGCTGATTCCGAACCTGTATTTCGAATGGCTGAGGCGGGGCGATGCGGGGCCGCTGGAGCCTGTATTCGAACACAATGCGCTGGACATTCTGTCGCTTGCATGCCTGACGGGCGTGGTGCCGTTTGCGTTCCGGGAGCCGGGCGGGTTGAAGAACGCGGCAGAAATGGTGGGGCTGGCTCGATGGCTGAAGAGGCAGGACCGCCTGGAGGAGGCGGCGGCGTTAATGCGCGAAGCGGTGCGCCGGAACCTGCCCGAGAATCTGTTGTGGGAAACGCTGTGGCAGTTGGGGGAGATGGAGCGGAAGTTGGGCCGGCTCGAGGCGGCGGTAAGCATGTGGACTGAGCTGGCAGGGGTGAGGAATCCGTGGAGGGCAGGAGCGTACGAACGCCTGGCGATGCATTTCGAGCGGCGCGAGAAGAATTACGCGATGGCGCTGGAGATGACGCGGGCAGCGCGGGCCTTGGAGGACAGTGAGCCCTTGAGGAAGAGGGAAGAACGGCTGGCGGAGAGGTTGAGGCGGCCGGCAGCGGCGCGGCTGTTGTAGGGAGGGTTGCGATGTCAGGACAGAGGCACGGTTTGGAAGCGGAGCACGAGAGGCTTCTGGAGGTGCTGCGGAAGAGGTTCGAAAGCCACATGCAGCGGCATGAAAGGGTGGCATGGGGCGAAGTGCGGGAGAGACTCGAGTTCAACGGGGAGAAGTTACGGGCGTTGGTGGGAATGGAGCGGACCGGAGGCGAGCCGGACGTGGTGGGCCAGGATCCGGCTACGGGGGAGTTTCTGATTGCGGACTGTGCCGCGGAGAGTCCGGTGGGGCGCAGGAGCCTGTGCTACGACGAGCAGGCGTTCGCGTCAAGAAAGCAGAACCGGCCCGTGGGAAGCGCGTGTGGGTTGGCGAAGGCGTTGGGCGTGGAAATTTTGACGGAGGATGAGTACCGGGCGCTGCAAAGACTCGGCGAGTTCGACCGAAAGACATCGAGTTGGTTGCGGACGCCTGCGCCGATCCGGAAAAAGGGAGGAGCACTGTTCGGCGACCGGCGGTATGGTGCGGTATTTGTCTACCACAACGGGGCTGAATCGTACTACGCGGCGCGTGGATTCCGGGGCATGGTGCGGATGTAGGTGCGGGTCTAGAGGGATGGAAGTGCCGGCGCGGTTCAGGGAGTAGATGGGAAGGTCGAAAAGGGGCGGCGGTTGTAGCCGCCCACAGAGGTGATCCGGAGTCAGCTGGCCAGTTGAGCCTGGCAGAGGTTGAGGAGCTGGTCTTCGAACGAGTAGTCGACTTCGGGACGGGTGTGATGGCGGAGGTACCACTTGTGGGTTTCCTTGAGGCCATCCGTAAATGGCCGCGGCTTGAAGCGGAGGACGCGCTGGGCTTTGGCGACGACAGTGGTGATGGGGGGCAGGTCGAAAAATTGGCCGAAGTAGAAGTGGGGGCCCATAGGGTGGCCGCCGGCGCGGAGGATGCGTTCGCGGGGCAGTCGGACCACGCGGGATTCCTTGCCGCTGACTTCGACGAGGGCCTGGACAACTTCGGCTTGGGTCAAGGGGCGGGCGTTAGCGACATTGAAGGCTTGGCCTAAGGCGTTGGCGGTTTCGGGAATGCGAACAAGCGCTTCGACAAGGTCCTTGACGTAAACGAACTGCATGAGCCGGCGGCCGTCGCCGGGAAGGATGAGAGGGCGCTTGTCGCGAACGCGATCCCAGAAGTAGGCTTCGCGATAGAAGGGGTTGCAGGGCCCGTAGATAAATGGAGGCCGCACGGTGGTAATGGGAGTGCCGTGGCGGTGGAACAGCCGGAAGAGGGCTCGTTCGCTTTGGGCTTTGTTGCGGGCGTAACTGTCGGGATGATCATCCGGGGCCAGGGCATCGCCTTCGTGATGGTTCAGGCCGTCGCCGTAGGCAGCGACACTGGACATGAAGACATAACGCCCGGTGCGGCCGGTGAGCATCTTGGCCGTGGCTTCAATGACGGAGGCGGGGGTGCCGCGCTGCCAGTCGTAGACGAGGTCATAGACGACGTCGAAGGACCGGGCGCCGAGGACGGCCTGAACCTGCCGCACGTCATTCCGGTCGGCCTGGAGATTCTCGACCTTTTTGCCGAGGTCGTGATCCGGCCGCCGGTGCAGGACGGCGACTTCGTGGCCGCTTTTAGTAAGAGCAGCGACAAGGTGTTTGCCGGTAAATAAGGTACCGCCGATGACAAGAATCCGCATGATCTGTCGTTCAGTTCTCCTGTATGAGCAGATCCGAAGCGCGGGACGGAGGCGCTTCGAAAATCAGTCGTAATACTCCAAGCCGAGGTGGGTGATGAGATCCTCACCCTGCATCCAGCGGAGCGTGTTCTTGAGCTTCATCAACTGGATGAAGATGTCGTGTTCGGGGTAGACCTCCGGGGCGTGCATGGGGGCCTTGAAATAGAAGCTGAGCCATTCCTGGATGCCGCGCATACCGGCGCGGCGGGCGAGATCGAGGAAGAGGACGAGATCGAGGACGAGAGGCGCAGCGAGGATGGAGTCGCGGCAGAGGAAGTCGACCTTGATCTGCATGGGGTAGCCCAGCCAACCGAAGATGTCGATATTGTCCCAGCCTTCCTTGGCGTCGCCGCGGGGCGGGTAATAGTTGATGCGAACGGCGTGGTAGAGGTCCTTGTAGAGGTCGGGATATAGCTGGGGTTGAAGGATGGTATCGAGGACGGAGAGCTTGGTTTCTTCTTTGGTCTTGAAGTTGGCAGGTTCGTCCAGGACTTCGCCGTCGCGGTTGCCGAGGATGTTGGTGGAGAACCAACCGGTCATGCCCAGCATTCGGGCTTTGAAGCCGGGAGCGAGCAGGGTCTTCATGAACGTCTGGCCGGTCTTGAAATCCTTACCGCAGACAGGGAGGCCGCGATCGCGGGCGAGAGCAAGCAAGGCGGGGATGTCGTGGGTGAGGTTTGGCGCTCCGTTCGCGAAGGGGATGTCTGACATCAGCGCGGCATAGGCATAGATCTGACTGGGGGCGATGGCAGGGTCGTTGCGCTTCATCGCGTTTTCGAAAGCGGCGACGGTTTGGTGGGCCTCGGTAGGAGTAGAGTAGGCCTCGGTGGAACCACACCAGATCATGATGTCGCGTGAGGTTTGGTGACGATCGCGGAAGGCGCGGATATCGTCCATGAGGGCAAGAGCCTTGTCGTACTTGGTGCCCTCGCGCTTGATGTTGGGGCCGTCGATGCGCTTCACGTAGTCGTGGTCGAAGACCGCCTTCATGGGCTGGATGGCCTGCAGGGGTTCGCGCACCTGTTCCAGGAGCGATTTTTCGAGCACCTGGGCGTTCAGAGCAGCCTCGTAGGCGGTGTCTTCGTAGATATCCCAGCCACCGAAGACAAGCTGATCGAGGCCGGCCAGGGGAACGAAATCCCGGATATAGGGGCTGCGGTTCTCGGTGCGCTTACCGAGGCGGATGGTGGCCATCTGGGTGAGCGAACCAACGGGCTTGGCAAGGCCTTGGAGGATGGCATGGACGCCGGCGATGAAAGTGGTGGAAACAGCGCCAATGCCGGGGATCAAGACACCCAACTTGCCTTCGGCGGGCGCGATTTTCACATTCGGTGTAGTGGACAACTGCGTGGTCTCCCTGGTTGGTTTCCTGAAAGGAGGGAAGATCGGGCGGAAACAACCATATCCTCCTGTTATTCTACCTTTCGTATGGCGGTTCGCGCGAATGTCACGATTCCGACGGTGCTGGTGGACGATGAAGCTCCGGCGCTTGACGAACTGGCGTTCCTGCTGAAAGAGTTCCCTGAGATCGAGGTGGTGGCGACGGCGGCGAATGGGGTGGAGGCGGTGGAGCGGATTGAGGAATTGGAGCCCGACCTCGTATTTCTGGACGTGAACATGCCGGGTTTGGACGGGTTGGGGGTCATCAATCAGCTCAAGCGGGAGAAGACGCCGCTGCCCGCGTTTGTACTGTGTACTGCGTACGAGCAGTATGCGCTGGAGGCCTTCCGGCTGGAGGCGCTGGACTACCTCCTGAAGCCGGTGGAGAGAGACCGGCTGTCGCTGACGGTCGAGCGCGTGAAGCGGAATCTGTTGGATGCGGACCCCGAAGGACCGGCCGCGCCGGCGCCGGGCGGAGGGGTGGCAGCAGGTCCACGTTCCAAGCTGCTGGTGAAGGCGGGTGGGCGAAATCTGATTGTGGATGCTGCGGACCTGGTGTTCGCGACCATCGAAGACGGGCTGATCACGGTAGTTACGACGACGGTAGAGGGCCAGACGAACTACAAAACGATCGAGGAGTTGCAGTCGAGCCTGGATCCAGGGATGTTCTGGCGGGCGCACCGCAGTTACCTGGTCAACATCAACCGCATCCGGGAGGTGATTCCCTGGTTCAAATCGAGTTATCAGATCCGGATGGACGACAAGCGCGGGACGGAAATCCCGGTGAGCCGGGTGCAGACCAAGCGGTTGCGCGAGTTGTTCAAGCTGTAGGTGGCTGTGCCCGGCGAGGAGTGGTGGCTGGGAACAGGACGGGCGGCGCTGCATGAGGGCCTCTTGGCCTACGCCATGTGGCGGCTGGCTGGGCGCTTGCCGGGTTCGGGGGCCGAGCGCTGGGCGGCGGTGCTGGTGGGGTGGCTGATCTTCCCTTCCCTGGTTGGGCAGGTATTTGCGTTCCTGGGCTGGCATGCAATTGGGGGCTATCTGGGCGTTGCGCTGCTGCTGGCTGCGGTGTCGTGGCGGTGGGGTGGGAGGGGGCCAGGAGTGTCCTGGCAGGGGGCATTGGCGGCAGTGATCCCGCTGGCGTTGTTCCTGATGCCGGTGCGGGAAGTGGACTCGTTATACAACCTCCACTATGTCCTGGGTTGGCTGGACGAAGGGCGAAATCCGTATCACTTTGCGTTCCACTATGTGCCCTTTTTCGAGTTGGGGACCCTGCCGGGGTTGGCGTTGGCGGGGCACGACGGGTTGCTGTGGGTGCAGGGAGCGAAGGCAATCGGGCTATTGGGGGCTGCGCTGTGGATGCTGGCGGAGGAATTCGGGCTCGACAGAAAGTTGCGGTTGTTGGCCGTAAGTCAGGCGCTGCTGTTGCTTCATCTTTGGTGGAACTACTCCGGGATATCGACAATCAAGAACGACATGGCGGCGGCAGCGGGGCAGGCATTGCTAGCCCTGGTGCTGGTGAGGGCGGCGCGGATTCGGCGGGCAGGCGGAGAGATGGGGGCGTGGGAACGCGCGGCCGCAGTGGTTGGCGCGATTCTTGTGTGCACGAAGTTCAGCGGGCCAATTCTGCTGGCGGTGTGGGCGCCATTGGCCTGGCTGGCAGGGCGACAGTCATGGCTGGCGGGACGACGCATGGCGTGGGCATGGTGGACGGGTGGAGCGGCAGCGTGGCTGGCGACGGTGGGCCATTACTACACAAAGAACGTGTGGGAGCATGGCAATCCGGTCTATCCCTTTGCGATGAAGTTGGGCCCGCTGCGGCTGCCGGGGTTGGCGGATCAATCGCACACGTCGTTACTGTATAGCTGGCGGGAACCAGCGGTGTGGAAAAGTTTCTTCTGGCCCGAGGGCGGGGTGTCTCCAATGGGGGTGCTGTTTCCGCTCGCCTGGGGCGCACTGGCGGCGCTGGTGGTATGGCGGTTAGCGCGATGGAAGAATCCGGAGTTTCCCTTGTTTTATGGCGCCGCGCTGTTTGTCTATCTGCGATCCATTTACAGCGCAAGCGGCCAGATTGGGGATTTGCAATTTGTCCGGAATGACTTGAACAGTCTGCGGTATTTCGAGGGAACGTATCTGACCGGTGAGCTTTGGCTGGCGGGTATGCTGGCTGGCTGGCCCAGGATTGCGGCGGGCATGCTGGCGGTAAGCGGGTTGAGCAGGGTGTGGGTCCTCGCGGTGCGAATGAGTGGCGAGCCCGGACCTGAGTGGGCGCTGCTGGCCCTGGGGTGCACGCTGCTCGGGGCGGGAGTCTTGCTGGCGGCGCGATGGGGCTTGCCGTTTCTGGCCCTGGCCGGAGCGCTGGGAGGAGCAGCGGCGGTGGAAGCGCGGCGTCCGGGGTGGCTGATAGATTGGCAGGCGATGGTGGCCCCGCTGTACAAGGCAGTACCAAGCACCGTGTATGTGGTGGTGGACGACCCATACAGCCCTCAGCCCTGCCTGCATTTGGCAGCCAAGGGCGGGGAGTTCCGCCACAAGGTAAGACTGGGTAAGGCGACCGGTGCAGGCGGGGAAGATTACGTTATTTGGTTGCGCGGGCAAGGTGGGGTTCCGCATTTACGCGGGTACCAGATGGTGGGGGAAAGCACGGCCGGGGCGCTATGGCGCAGGGCGGAGACGCAGCAATGAAGTGGGGCGCATGGTGGCGGGCGGTGCGGCCGCTGCAGTGGCCGAAGAACCTGTTTGTAGCGGCGCCGCTGCTGTTCGGGCGGCGGTTGATTGAGCCTGAGGCCGTAGGCGCGGCAGCATTGGCGGTGGCTGTGTTCGTGCTCTTGTCGGCGGCAGTGTACCTGTTGAATGACGTGCTGGACCAGGAGCGGGACCGGAACCATCCGGAGAAGGCACGGCGCCCGCTGGCGAGCGGGGAGTTGCGGTCCTTCTCCGCCCTGATCGTTGCCCTGTGGATGGCGGTCGCGGGATTGGCGGCGAGTGCCTGGCTGCCTGGGGATTTCCGGTTGCTCGCGGTAGGGTATCTGCTGTTAATGGTGGCGTATTGCCTTTGGCTGAAGCACGTGGTGGTGGTGGATGCGTTCACGGTAGCGGGAGGATTCGTAGTTCGTCTGATGGCAGGGGCAGCGGCGGTAGCCGTGGCGCCGTCGCACTGGCTGATCGTGTGCGCGTTCTGTTTGGCGTTGTTCTTGTCCCTGGCCAAGCGGCGGATGGAGGTGGCGTCAATGCAGGAGAGTGCGGCGGCGCACCGGCCGGTGCTGGCCCAGTATGGCACGGCGTTTCTGGAGCAAGGGACGGCTATCCTGGCGGCGATTACGGCGGTTTGTTACACGCTGTATGCAGTGTCGCCGGAGACGGTGTCAAGATTCGGGACAGACCGGTTGGTGTATGGCGCGGTGTTTGTTCTGTACGGGCTACTACGTTATTTGCACTTGACACAACGTGCCGGGCAAGTGGATGCTCCTGAGCGTTTGTTGGTGGAGGATCCGGGGCTGGTGGGGGCAGTGGTGCTCTGGGTCGCGTATAACGCGTGGGTGATTTACGGGTAACCGCGAAGATCAGATGCTGAGGCCGGCGCGCCAGAGGAGGTAGCCAGCGGCCTGGCGGAGGTAGAGCCATTCGCGGGACCAACGGTTGCGGACGCGTTCCGGGCGGGGGCTGCCGTAGACGCGCATGCCCTGCCGCTCGAGCATTCGTTTGGAGCGGTAGATGTGATAACCGTCGCTGACAAGGATGGCGGAGTGGAGATTCATACGGCGCATGATCTCGCTGACGGCGAGGATGGAATGGACGGTGGAGTCGCCCTCGCCCTCGACGACGATATCTTCGGATGGGATCCCGCGGCGGACGAGGTAGTCGCGGCCGACTTGGCCTTCCGTAAACTGAGGGTCACCGCCAGCGCCGCCAGTAGTCAGCACGAGAGGGGCGAGACCTTTCGTGTACAGGGCGTGCGCGTGGTCGAGGCGGGCGCGAAAAACCGGCGACGGGCGGCCGTTGTATTCGGCAGCGCCGAGGACGACGATAACGTCGGCGGCATGAGCTTCGTCGACTTCGGATTGCTTCTGGATCTGGCGGGAGATGGAGTAGATGACAGCAGCGGCCACCAAGCCAACGCCAACGAGCATGAGCAGTGACCGCCGCATCGTACGATTAAGATTCTACTCCCGGCAATTGGGACGCTATGGCAATTGAGTGGATTCGCAGCACGGCCAACCCGCTGCTGAAAGAGGTGAGACGGTCGGCTGCCCGCGGAGGGCAAACGGACACGGGCGAATGCGTGCTGGACACGCCGCACCTGCTGGAAGAGGCTGTGAGGGCGGGTTTGGTGGTGCGCGCGGTGCTTTTTGAGGAGCGGCAGAGCGGCTTGGTGGAGAAGTTGGCGGCTGGTTTGGGCGGGGCGCGGATGGTGCAAGTCGCTTCGGGACTATTGCGTGGGCCAGGGTTCGCGGAGAACCTGCAAGGTATAGTGGCGCTGGCGCAGGTGGAGGAATCGCCTTGGGATCAGCTCATGGTGGATCGCGCGCTGCTGGCGGTACTGGACGGCGTGCAGGATCCCGGGAACGCCGGCGCGCTGGCGCGCGTGGCGGAGGCGTTTGGGGCCAGCGGCATAGTGCTGATGGAGGGAAGCGTAAGAGCACGGCATTTGAAAACACTACGGGCTGCGGCGGGATCATTGTTCCGGTTGCCTTTCCGGGAAGGGGTGGCACGGGGCGAGTTCCTCGATAGGGTGGCCCGCAACAAGCTGCGCCTATGGGTGACGGAACCGCGTGGAGGTCAGGCGCCGGAGAAGATCGATTGGCGCGAGGCCTGCGCCGTGGTGATTGGCAGCGAGGCGCACGGGGTGAGCGCGGAGATGCGCGCCCAGGCCGGAACGGTCACGATTCCTACGCAAAAGGTGGAGAGCCTCAACGCAGCAATGGCGGGCGCGATCGTGTTGTACGAGGCCGGGAAGCAGAGGGCCAGGACATGAACCTGTTCCACGAATTCGAGGAGCGGGCGCCGGAGGCGCCGCGCCCGCTGGCGGAGCGGATGCGGCCAGAGAGCCTGGACGATTTTGTTGGTCAGGAGCACTTGTTGGGCCCCGGCAAGCCACTGCGGGCCCAGATTGAGCGGGACCGGCTGACGTCGCTCATCCTGTGGGGTCCTCCCGGGGTGGGCAAGACAACACTGGCGCACCTGATCGCGCGGCAGACTCGTTGTCTCTTTGTGCCATTCAGCGCGGTATTGAGTGGGATCAAAGAAATCAAGGAAGTGATGGCGCAGGCGGAGCGGGCGAGAAGGGCGGGGCAACGAACAGTCCTGTTCGTCGATGAGATCCACCGGTTCAATAAGGCGCAGCAGGACGCGTTCTTACCCTACGTGGAGCGCGGGGACATTATCTTGATTGGCGCGACGACGGAGAACCCCTCGTTTGAAGTGATCTCGGCGTTGCTGTCGCGCTCGAAAGTGTACGCGCTGCGCCCGCTGACCGCGGAGGAGTTAGTAACCCTGCTCAAGCGGGCGCTGCCGGTGGTAGCTGTGGAGGCGGAGGAGGGGTTGCTGGAACAGATCGCGCTTTATGCAAGCGGCGATGCGCGGACTGCATACAACGTGCTGGAGATCGCGGCTTCGACGGCTGAGGGGCGGCTGACGGCGCAGAACGTGGAAGACGCCGTCCAGCGCAAGATGCTGCTTTACGACAAGGGCGGCGAGGAGCACTTCAACCTGATCTCGGCGCTGCACAAGAGTGTGCGGTCGTCCGATGCCGACGCAGCGCTTTACTGGCTGGCGCGGATGCTGGAAGCGGGCGAGGATCGCATGTACTTGGCGCGGCGGCTGGTGCGGATGTCGATCGAGGACATCGGGTTGGCGGATCCGAGAGCCGTGGAACTGGCGATGGCGTGCATGCAGACCGTCCATTTCCTTGGCGTGCCCGAAGGCGATCAGGCGCTGGCGCAACTGGCCATTTACCTGGCGGTCGCTCCAAAGAGCGATGCCGCGTACCAGGCGCTCAATGAGGCCCGGCGGCTGGTGCGTTCGAGTCCTGCGGAGGCGGTCCCGCTGCACCTGCGCAACGCGCCGACGAGGGCGATGAAGGAGTGGGGGTACGGGACGGGATACGAACATGCGCACGAGAGTCCGGACGCAATCGTAGCGATGCAGTGTCTCCCGGAACGGTTAGTTGGCACGGAGTTCTACTCGCCAACGTCGCGAGGAATGGAAGCGCGCATTGGAGAGCGGCTGGCGGCAATCCGCAAGCGCGCGCGGGAGCTGCGGCAGGCTACTTCTTCGCCGCCGGATCCTTCCAAGCCGTGACCGTAATTTCGATGCGGGCTGGGCCAACGAGTTTGGAGACGCCAACGGTGGTGCGGGCGGGACGCGGCTCAGGGAAATACTTCATGTACACCGCGTTCATGCGCTGGAACAGGTCCATGTCTGTGAGGTAGACCTGCACAGCTACTGCATCGGCAAAGGTATAGCCGGCCTCCTTGAGGATAACGCCGACATTGTCGAGCGTCTGGCGCACTTCGGCCTCAAACTCCTGGGGGTATTGGTTGGTTTTGGGGTCGCGGCCTACTTGACCAGCCACATAGAGGACGCCACCAGCGAGGATACCGGGAGTGTATGGTCCCGCGGTGGAAGAACCGGCGGGAACCACAGGCTTTTTTTCCGCGGCGGGAATCAGAGCGGCCGACAGGATGAGGGATGCCAGTACTCGTACGAATCTCATAAAGATCAGCATAGCGGAGAGGGGCTGCGGGGTGACTGAAGTACGTGGATTTTCCTAGTACCGTGATAGTACTGTGGTACCGTACTATTTTGTTACTCCGCGCCTATTGGCCGAACAAATCCTAGAACTGATCCTATGGTCACGGTGACGCAAATGAACCCATTTGGCATGAATCCTTCCTCAACTCCAACGCTGCGGCCGGCGGTGGAACGGCGCAGCAACGACCGGTTCCCGATTGAACGGGAAGTACGGTTTAAGGTCCTGAGCAAACGGCACGAAGACTCGGGTCTGGGGACGACGCTGAACATGAGCAGTTCTGGGGTACTGTTCACGGCTCCTAAGACACTGATTCCAGGGAAACGGGTGGAGTTGGCGATCAGTTGGCCGGCGCAGTTGGACAACCGGTGTGCGCTGAAGCTGGTGGCACGAGGCCGGGTGGTGCGCTCCCAGGAAGGGCGCACTGCGGTGGAATTCCAGCAGTATGAGTTCCGGACATTGGGCACGCAAGGATTAACGGTTTAGGATTTGCGGTCGTTTCCTCTCCCAATGGCCCCGGGGATTCTCCCTCCCCGGGGCCTCTTTCGTTTTCAAGGAGCGAGAAGCGGCCGGAAGTAGGCAATGGTAGCCTGAAGGCCCGCATCGAGGCAGGTAACCGGTTCCCAGCCAAGGATTTGCCGGGCGCGGGTGATGTCGGGGCGCCGGCGCTGCGGATCGTCCTGGGGGAGTGGTTGGAAGACAATTTGGGCGCAGGTTCCGGTAGCCGCCTGAATGCGGCGGGCGAATTCGAGGACGGTCAGTTCTTCCGGGTTGCCGAGGTTCACGGGCTCAGGGAAATCTGATTGCGCGAGACGCCAAAGGCCATCCGTGAGGTCGCCGACGTAACAGAAGCTGCGGGTCTGGCTACCGTCTCCGAAGACAGTCATGGGCTGGTTGGCGAGGGCTTGGCCGACGAGCGCCGGAACGACGCGGCCGTCGTCGAGTTTCATGCGGGGCCCGTAGGTATTGAAGATACGGGCGATGCGGGTTTCGAGGCCGTGTTTCCGGTGGTAGGCCATGGTGATGGCCTCGGCGAAGCGCTTGCTTTCGTCGTAGCAGGAGCGCGGGCCGATGGGGTTGACGTTGCCCCAATAGGTTTCGCGCTGGGGGTGTTCGAGGGGATCGCCGTAGCATTCAGAGGTGGAGGCGAGCAGATAACGGGCTCTCTTTTCCAAAGCCAGGTCAAGGAGGTTCCTGGAGCCGAGCGACCCGGTTAGCAGCGTGTCGATGGGGTGCTCGAGGTAGTCGCGGGGACTGGCAGGGGAGGCCAAGTTGAGCACGTAGTCGAGGGGGCCGGTCCACAAGAGAGGCTGGCAGATGTCGTGTTCGAGCAGGGTGAAGCCGGGAAGACCAAGTAAATGATGGACGTTGCCAGCCCTTCCGGTCAGGTAGTTGTCCACCCCGATGACGGAGTGCCCTTCCCCGAGCAGACGCTCACACAGATGAGAGCCGATGAAACCCGCCGCCCCTGCCAGCAGCACACGCATGCAGTAAAACCCCTCCCGGATCATTGTAGGGTGAGGGCCGGGGGGCGCGTGTTACGCTGGCTGTGCATTGGGTTATGGGAAAGCCGACGGGTGTTGAACTAGTCCTGTATCTGCTCGCGCTGACGGCCTCGGCGTGGTTGTTCGGGCGGAGGATGGGCCGAGTGCTGGCCGTCATCCGGGGATCGAAGCCAGACGCGGATTTCCAACTGGCTCCGCTGGGGCCGCGGGTGAAGGAATTCGTTTGGGAAGTGCTGCTACAGGCGAAGGTGATCCGGGAGCGGCGTTGGGCCGGGCTGGCGCACGCCCTGGTTTTTTGGGGGTTCTGTGCGTTCGCCCTGGTGACGCTGAACCATCTGGCGGCGGGGGTGGGCTGGCCGCTGTTCCGGCTGCACGAAGGGTGGTTCGGGCGGGCCTACGGTGCGTTGGCGTTTCTGTTTTGCATCGCAGTGGCCGTGGCAATCGTGGGCCTCGCGGTACGGCGGTTTTGGGTGCGGCCCCGATGGTTGGGGGAGAAATTATCCTGGGAATCCGGCTTGATTGCGCTGCTGATTTTCCTATTGATGGCGACATATGGGGCGGAGTACGCCACGCAGCCGGAGGAGGGGAGTGCGGCGGGCAAGTTGTTGTGGTGGGCACACACTCTGGCGTTGCTGGTGTTCTTGCCGCTGCTGCCACTCACCAAGCATTTGCATCTGATCCTGAGTCCGGTGACGGTGTTCCTCTCGCGAGGCGGATTTGCGCGGATTCCTCCTTTGAATGGAGAGGAGGACTTTGGGCTCGACAAGGGGACGGACGTTACGCAACTGCTGGCGCTGCAAGCGTTTTCGTGCGTGGAGTGCGGGCGCTGCCAGGAACACTGTCCAGCGTCGAATACCGGCAAGCTTTTAAATCCTAAGGAGATCGCTCTCGGACTACGCGGGTATTTGCGAGCAAACGGAGCCGCCAGCGAGGAGCCGCTGCTGGGTGTGCATCTGCAGGAAGAAGCGGTGTTCCAATGCACAACGTGCGGAGCTTGCGAATACCAATGCCCGGTGGGGATTGAGCATGTACCGCTGATTGTGGGTCTGCGGCGGGGCGCGGTGAATACGGGCCGCTGGGAAGACGATTACGGCGGCGAATTGTTCCTGAAGCTGGAAAAAAACGGAAACCCGCTTGGGATGGCACAGTTGGAACGGGACCGGTTCGTGCAGAAGCAGGGTCTTCCACTCTACGACGGCACGCAGCAATACCTGTTGTGGCTGGGTTGCATGGGGTCATACGACACGCGCGGGCGGGAGATTGTAGTGGCGCTGGCGCAGGTGCTGCGGGCGGCTGGGATCACTTTTGGGGTGCTGAAAAAAGAGAAATGCACCGGGGACGCGGCGCTGCGGTTAGGAAACGACCTGGCGTTTCAGCAACTGGCTGAGTTCAACATCAGTGAACTGAAGAAGGTTGGGGCCACGAAGCTGATTTCGATCTGTCCGCACTGCGTCCGGACAATTGGCGAGGACTGGCGGCGGCTGTTGGGAGCTGACTTCGCGATCGAGCATCATTCGCAGGTGCTGGCTCGGCTGGGTCAGAAATCGTCGAGGCAGGGAGGACAGGAGGCACGCGTGGTGTATCACGACCCCTGTTACCTGGGGCGGTATCAAGGAGTCTATGAGGAGCCCCGGCAGGTGGCGGCCCGCGCCGGGACAATGGTAGAAACTCCTCGATCACGGGAGCGCTCGTTCTGTTGTGGAGCTGGCGGCGGCTTGATGTTTCTCGGCGAAGAGAAAGGCAGACGTGTCAATGAGGAGCGGGCGCGGCAGTTGGTGGCAACAGGAGCGGATACGGTGGCGGCGGCATGCCCATTCTGCCAGACGATGTTCCAGGACGCCTTGAAGACGGTGGGAGGCGTACAGCCGCCGCGGCTGCTGGACGTTGCCGAGATCGCGGCGAAGGGGCTCGATAATTGATGGCTCAGCTGCCTGCCGATGTTCTTGATTTTCTCCGATAGAATTCTGGTGTATATCCTGTAGTTCTTCGAAA
>CAYWQS010000029.1:0-54800 GCA_964460395.1 uncultured Solibacteraceae bacterium
AAATCTACAAAAAACTAAACCAGACTTTCATTACGCCGCTCGATCCGGAAGACATCCACAACCTTGGAGCGCACCTGGACGATGTGCTGGACGGCCTGGAGGAAGTGGCTCACCGGATTGTGGCGTACAAGATCGACCCCATTCCGCCCGGCGTCATCGAAATGTGCTCCATTCTGGAGTCGTGCTCTTTGACACTGGCCAAGGCGTTCGAAGCGTTGAGCAGCGACCGGAAGCTGCTGGACCACTGCATTGAAGTGAATCAACTCGAGGACCGGGCGGACGCGGTCTACCGGCGCGCCGTCCCGGAGCTGTTCGACTCGGGCGAGAGCCCCATTACCGTGATGAAGCTCAAGGAGATCTACGATCTGCTGGAATCCACCGCCGATTACTGCGAGGATGTCGCCGACGCGCTGCAGAACGTTGAAGTGAAGAACAGCTAAGGCGGACCCGGCATGGACCCCACGCTTGCGCTGGTTGTACTGATCGTCATCGTCGCGCTCATCTTCGACTTCATCAACGGCTTCCACGACGCAGCCAATTCCGTCGCCACGATCGTCGCCACGCGCGTACTCTCCCCCTTCCTGGCCGTGCTTTGGGCCGCCTTCTGGAACTTTATTGCGGCCATCCCGCTGCTTTTCTTCCACGAAGCTGGTGTGGCCAAGACAGTGGGCGCTGGCATGGTGAACCTCGATTACGTCACCGAGATGGTGATTCTTGGCGGGCTCATTGGCGCCATTACCTGGAACCTGATCACCTGGTATTACGGGATCCCCAGCAGTTCTTCGCACGCCCTGATGGGCGGCTACGCCGGCGCCGCTTTGATAAAAGTTTGGATGACGGTTGGCGCGGCGCGGATGGGCAACGCCATCGTATGGGAAGGATGGATCACCACGATCGCCTTCATCGCCATCGCCCCCATGCTGGGTTTGGCGCTCGGATACCTGCTCATGGTGGCGGTGTTCTGGCTCTTCCGCCGGTCGACTCCGAAGAAGATGGACCGCTGGTTCCGCGTGCTCCAGTTGGTTTCCTCCGGGCTATTCAGCTATTCGCACGGAGCAAACGACGCCCAGAAAACCATGGGCATCATCACCGGCGTACTGGTGACGGCGGGCTACCTCAAGGAGTTCGACGTGCAGTGGTGGGTGGTGCTGTCGGCCCATGCCGCCATCGCGCTGGGCACGCTCAGCGGCGGCTGGCGCATCGTTCATACGCTAGGCGGCAAGCTGACCCGGTTGAAGCCGCGCGGCGGATTCTGCGCCGAAACCGCCGGCGCCATCGCCATTCTGTTCCCCACCTACCTGAAGGTGCCGGTTTCCACCACGCACGTCATTACGGGCGCGATCGCCGGCGTCGGCTCGATCCAGCGCCGCAAGGCGGTTCGTTGGGGTTTGGCTACGAACATTCTTTGGGCGTGGATCCTGACGATCCCCGCTTCCGCCGCGGTAGGCGGCATCTGCTTCGCGCTGATCTATTGGACCACGGGCCGGCAGTAAGGCTGCTCAGCCGGTGGATTTGATGCCGCTGGCGACCGCGTTGACGGTCTCCAGCACAGCCAGTAACAGGGATGGATCCTCCTCCTTCCGCCACTGACGCAGCAACCGGATCTGCTCCCGGGCCAGGCGCTGCAGCGCCGCACGCCGCAGTTCGACGGTCTTGTGCAGCCGCGGCCGCCGTTGCGCCAGACCGGCGCCGAAGATCTCGTTCAGCGCCGCCGTGACGCGCGCGAACTCCGCGCGGACGCTGCTCATCACGGCCCCCCGCAAGGTCTCGTCTTCCACCAGTTCCGCATAACTCAGCATGAGCTCTTCGTCGGCGGTCATCACCGACGCCTCGATGTTGTGCAGCACATACGAAAACAGGGAGGACCCGCGGGCGGCCGTCCGCAGACGGTCCCACGCTCCGCGGTCGGATTGGATCGCCTCCAGCCCGCTGCCAGCGCCGTACCAGCCCGGCAGGTTGAATCTTGCCTGGCTCCACGCAAAGACCCATGGGATAGCCCGCAGGTCTTTGATTGTGCGGCGGCCCGTCCGCCGCGGCGGGCGGGATCCAATGTGGCTGTGCTCGATGGCGTCGATCGGCGTAGCTTGCGAAAAGAATGTCACGAAGCCGTCCATCTGAGTCAGCCGCAGGTACGTTTCCCGGCTGAGCGCCGCCACGTTCGCGAAATCCCTTTCCCACTCTGCGGGCTCCTGGCTGGCACGGGCGTGGCGCAAGGACCACACGGTTACCCCGGCTTCCAACCGTTCCAGGTGGTGTGTTGCCGTAACGCGGTTGGCGTATTTCTGCGAGATTACCTCGCCTTGCTCAGTGACTTTCAGTTCGCCTTGCAGTGTGCCGGCCGGCTGCGATTCGAGAAACAGATGCGTCGGCCCCGCCCCCCGGCCAATGGTGCCCCCGCGGCCGTGGAAGAAACGGATCTCAACCCCGTGCTCCGCCGCTGCCCGCACCATGGCCCGTTGACCGGCATACAGGCCCCAGATGCTCGCCAGGATGCCGCCATCCTTGTTGCTGTCGCTGTAACCGATCATCACCTCCTGCAGCGGGCGCGCGTGGCCGCTCCGCTTCCGCAGGTATTCCAGCGTGCGGCGTGTCATGGGATGGCCGAGGAAGCGCGAAAGGATCGCCGCGCTGTTCTCGAGGTCGGCAATCGTTTCAAACAAGGGAGTGACGCCAAACTCGCACACCAAACCCTCCGCCGTCTGCCGCACCAGGCCGGCTTCGCGGGCCAGCAGATAAACGTTGAGCAGATCCACCTCGCTCCGGGTCATGCTGACAATCAGGCTGCCGATGCCGTCCGGCCCAAACCGGTCCAGGTGTTCCCGTAGAAGCCGCAGCACCCCTACGGTATTGCCGGCTTCCGTGCCCAGTCTCGCGGATGCGACGGCGAACGGCCGCGGCGAATTCAACTCGCGCAAGGCGAAGTCGCGCCTCTTCTCCAACGGCCAGTTTTGGTAGGGGCTGTCTTCCAGCCCGGCCACGGACACCAGTTGTCCGATGGCCGTGTCGTGGTAAGCGCTGTTCTGGCGGATGTCGAGCGACGCCAAATGGAAACCAAAGGTCTCCACCAGGCGGATGACCGGCTCGACGCTATGGGCGGCCACTCGTCCGGCGCCCACCTCCTCGAGGGAGCGGGCCAGCAGCGACAAGTCCGTCCGGAGTTCGGCGGGCGAGGCGTAGCCGGCAGGCGGACCGGACTCCAGACGTGCCAAAGCCAGTCCCAGCATTTGCCGCCAAGGCTCACCGGGATTGCGAGCCAGCGCCTGCCTGCCTGCGTCTCCGCAGACTTCAGATAACTCCCTGAGCCGTTCCAACAGATCGCCTGGCGGCGGCTGCAGGAACTCTGACAGGCTGAGCCGGGCCGACAGCCGCCGCAACTGGCTGTTCAGCAGATCCCGGGCCGCCGCCCGCAACCGGGCCAGGGCATACTCTGTGACCTCCGTCGTGACAAAAGGATGGCCGTCCCGGTCCCCGCCCACCCAACTGCCGAAGCTCAGCCGCGGCCGCGGGGGCACGGGCTCGCCGGGGAACGCCCAGGTCCACGACTGGCGGAACCGTTCGTCGAGCAGTTGCACGGCGTCGGGAAATACGGTGGTGAAGTAGTGCAGCACGTTGCGCACCTCACTCTCCACATCGGGCCGCTCAAGGAAGATCTCGCCGGTGCGCCACAGGCGCTCGATCGCCTCTTCCAGCAAATCGCGCAGCGCCGCGTCCTCCAGCGGAGCCCGGGCGCTGCGCTCGCGCTCCAGCAATAGCAAGTAAATCTCGCGGTGATGTTCGAGCACCGTGGCCCTCTTGGCCTCGGTGGGGTGCGCGGTCAGCACGGGCTGGACGTGGGCGCGCGCGAGTGCGCCCCGGATTTCGTCCACCCCGTATCCGTTTCTCTTTAACCAGTCGAAATAGTCCGGCCAGGTGCCGGCCGAAGCCTGCGGCCCGTGTTCCTGCTCCAGCGCGCGCCGGGTTTGGTTGGCCGTGTTCTCTTCGGCCATGTTAAGCAGCTGAAATCCAATGGAAAGCGCCTGGGCTGAGCGCGCCGGCAGGGGTGAGTCCTCCTGGCCTGCTTCGCGGACAAAAGAGGAGCGCACCAGGTCCGCCAGCCTGGGTTCGCCGATGGAACGCAGGACGTTACAAAGCCGCTCGCGGAGATACGCGAAATCCTCTTCCCACTTCTCAAAGCCCTTTTCAATAATCTGACGCCGCATTCACGGCCATTGTAGGGCAGTGGGGGTGGAGGCCACCCGCGTCCGCCCTCAGCGCCCGCTGGTATCCTTCGCCAGCGTCTCAACAGCGTAGAGGGATTTGCGCGCCGTAAGGTAGAGCGTCTGCCCTTTGGGCCCTCCAAAGGCCAGGTTGGCAGCCGATTCAGGCAGCAAAATCCGGACCAGCAAGGCGCCGCTGGGAGAGAAGACCTGCGCGCCATCGCCGGAACTGGACCAGACGTTGCCCCGCGTATCGCAGCGGATGCCGTCCGGCCCGCCTTTATCGATGGTGGCGAAAACCCGGCCCTCGCCTAATTTGCCGCCCGCCAGCACCGGAAACACCCGGATGTGGCGCGGTTTGCCGGAGTCCGCAATGTAAAGGAGTTTGCCGCCGGGCGAAAAGCACAGCCCGTTGGGCTTGTCGAAGTCACGTACAACAGCAGTCAATTGCTTGGTCTTCTCGTCATAGCGGTAAACGTAATTGCCCTCCTGCTCTTTGGGACGGCCCGCCAGTCCGTAGTCGGGGTCGGTGAACCAGATGGATCCGTCGGGGTGGATCGCCACGTCGTTGGGCGAGTTTAGTTTCTTGCCCTCGAACGAGTCCACAAGGGTGGCGAGAGTTCCGTCTTTCTCGAGGCGGGCTACACGGCGGCCCCCGTGCTCACACGATACCAGCCTCCCCTGGCGGTCCACCAGATTGCCGTTGGCTTGATTGCTTGGCGCGCGGAAGTTGGAGATGCCGGCCCCCGGAGTACACTTCTTGATCTCGTTCGCCGGGATGTCGCTGAACACCAGGAAGCCCTGGGGCAGCCAAGCCGGCCCTTCGGTGAACTGGAATCCCGTGGCGAGCTGCTCCACCTTCGCCCCGGCCGGAAACAGCTTCTTGAATTGCGCCTGATCCTGCACCTCGAAGTCCGCAGCCATGGCCGCGGCTGCAAGAGTGCATAGACAAACAGTTAGGTGCCGCATGGGCACGAATCTACCACGAAGCGTGTCAGACTGCGGCTTCCACTCCAGCGGTCTTGGTGCGCTTGCGTGCGGTTTTGCGCGCACCCTTCTTCGGCGCCGGACCCTGCTCAGCGATGCGCTGTGCCCGTTCCGCCAGCAGTTCCACCGCCCGTTCCATCGTGAGTTCCAGCGGGTTTGTGCCGCGCGGGATTGTAGCGTTGATCTCGCCGTCGGTGACGTAGGGTCCGTATCGCCCGTTCAAGACGCGTACGGTCTTGCCCGGAGAGGAAGGGTGCGGGCCCAGGTCCTTGATGGAGGTCTGCTTGCGCGTGGCAGCGCCGCGGCCGCGCGATTTGGGTTGGCGTAGCAATTCAAGCGCCTGCTCCAGGGTGACGTCGATGGGCGAGAGGTCTGCCGGGAGGCTCCGGGTCTCCTCGCCCGACTTGACGAAGGGCCCAAATCGTCCGTTGGAAGCAATCACGGCCTCGCCAGTCTCCGGGTGCTGCCCTAATGTGCGAGGCAAGCTTAAGAGCTTGAGGGCGTGATCGAGATCGACCTGGCTCAACTCCGTGCCCTGGATCAGCGAGGCCATTTTGGGCTTGGAACCGTCGCGGCCGTCGCCCTGCTGCACATATGGACCGTAACGGCCCACCTTGAGATAGATCGGTTCGTTGGTCTCCGGGTGCGTTCCAAGGCTGTCGGGTTCGCGGCTGGCATGGTCCAGCATGTCCAGCGCCTTCGAGAGCGTGAGTTCATCGGGCGGCATGTCCTCCGGCACGCTGGCGCGCCGTTCACCATCACTGACGAAGGGACCGTAACGCCCGATCCGCACTTCGATCCGCTTCCCGTCCGCCTCGCCGATGGGGATACCGTTGATGATGCGCGGGTCGATCTCTTTCTCGCCCTTCTGCACCAGATCCTTGAGCCCAGGCACCCCGTCGCCGAAATAGAACGATTGCAGGTATTCGAGGTGGGTTTCCTCCCCGCGCGAAATCGCATCCAGATCGTCCTCGAGCCGGGCCGTGTAGGCATAATCGAGAAACGCCTGGAAGTGCTGTTCCAGCAACTGCACTACGCCCATCGCGGTGAAGGTGGGTACCAGCGCTGTCCCGCGCTTGAAAGCGTAAGAGCGGTTCAACACCAGTTCGACGATGGAGGCCCAGGTGCTTGGCCGGCCGATGCCCAGCCGCTCCAGCTCCTTGATCAACGATCCTTCCGTAAACCGGTTCGGCGGCTGCGTGCTTTTCTGCGAGGGGTCGGCCTTCAGGCACCGCAGCAGGTCCCCTTCCGCCAGGGGCGGGAAGTTGCGGTCCTCCCCGTTGGCTTCTTCGTCGTGCTCTTCCTCATAGACCTTAAGGAAGCCGGGGAATTCGATGATGCGGCCTGTGGCCCGGAACAGCGCCTCGCCGGCCCGTGCCTGCACGCTGGTGCTGGTGCCGCGCGCGTCGGTCATCTGGCAGGCCACCGTACGGCGGTAGATGAGCTCATACAGCCGGTAGGCGTCGTCGCCAAGCGCGGCGCGCACCTCCTCGGGAGGAGTGAAGCGCTCTCCTGCCGGCCGGATAGCCTCATGCGCTTCCTGCGCGTTCTTCACTTTCGTTTCGTAAGTCCGGACGAAAGGAGAGAGGAAGGCCTGTCCGTACTGCTCGCGAATGAGCCCCCGGGCAGCGTTGAGCGCTTCCTCCGACAGTGACGTCGAGTCGGTCCTCATGTAAGTGATGAAGCCGTTTTCGTACAACTGCTGCGCCACCTGCATCGTCCGCTTCGCAGAAAAGCGCAGCTTGGAATTGGCTTCCATTTGCAGCGTGCTGGTGACAAATGGGGCTGCTGGCCGCTGCACAAACGGCTTCGATTCCAGGGCGGAAACCGTTACAGGACCCGCCTCCAGCCAAGCCGCCACTTGCCGGGCGCCTGCTTCGTCGAGCGGAAAGACGCCGCCGGGGTCGTTCAAGGTGCCGGTGTCGGGGTTGAAATCCCGGCTGGTGGCCACCCGCCGCCCGCCCACTTGCACCAAATCCATTTCAAACGATGGCGTTTGCCCGGGTTTCTCAAGGCGGGCTTTCACCGCCCAGTAAGCGGCGGGGTGGAACCGGATCCGCGCCCGTTCCCGCTCCACCAGCAGGCGGACCGCCACGCTCTGCACGCGCCCGGCGCTCAGCCCGGGCGCCATCTTCTTCCAAAGCAACGGGCTTACTTCGTAGCCGAACAACCGGTCAATGATGCGGCGCGTTTCCTGCGCCCGCACCAGGTTCTCATCGATGTCCCGCGGACTCTCCAGCGCGTGGACGATCGCCTCCTTGGTGATCTCGTTGAAAACCAGCCTTTGCGTAGGCACCTTTGGTTTCAACACTTCTTTCAGGTGCCAGCTGATTGACTCCCCCTCACGGTCCTCGTCAGTGGCCAGATAAAGCCGCTCGGATGTCTTGAGCAGCGACTGGAGTTCCTTGACGTGTTCTTTACGGTCCTTGGAGACGACGTAAATAGGGTCGAACCCACCCTCGATGTTCACCCCCAGACGGGCCCAGGGCTCCTTCTTCAACTTCAAGGGGATTTCGCCGGCATTTTCCGGGAGATCGCGAACATGGCCCATGGAAGCGCGGACGACGAAGTCCTTGCCGAGATATTTTGTAATGGTCTTTGCCTTTGTCGGGGACTCGACAATAACCAGTGATTTTCCTGCCATCGATGAAACCGTAGATGAAAACTTGTTCATTCGGGACCGGCCCAACCCGGCCCGCCCCCGGCACACACCGGGCCGCCGGACGCAAGACGGCAATCGCGCGTTTGCAAGGTTGGCGGACCGGGAATCCCCGTGCTGCCTGACCCGGAACCGGCCGGCGAAGTCGGGCGGGTCAGCCACCCGTCCGTTCAGCCCATACCTTAACATACCTGCGGCCGGGCAGTTGGCGGATGCGCCCGGCAAGTTCGAGTTCGAACAGGGCGCTGATGATTTCTGAACTCGAAGCATCCAGGCACAGCCCCAGCAGCTCATCAAGGTGCATTGGGCTGTCAACTTGCAGATATTTCAGGAGTTGTTCCTGAAGTTCAGGCAATGCCGACAGGTTCAATTGAGCCGGCCGGGCGCCCGGATCGTCATCCGTCGCAGCGGACTGGACCAATCGAAGACGGTCTCCCAGGCTCAGGCACTCGATGACATCCTGCGCGTTCTGGACAAGGTGGGCTCCCTGTTTGATCAGCAGATTCGGTCCCCAACTCATGCGGGAGGTGATATTCCCGGGTACAGCGAACACTTCCCGGTTTTGGTCCAGAGCGAGCCGGGCGGTAATCGAGGAGCCGCTGTACTGGGCGCCCTCGATCACCACCACCCCGCTGGACAGACCGCTCACCACGCGGTTGCGGACTGGGAAATTCTGCGGGTAGGCAGGCGAACCCAGCGGGAACTCACTGAGCAACAAGCCCCTTTTCTCGATCGTGGCGGCCAGAGTCCGGTTTTCCGCAGGGTAGATGACATCCACCCCGCAGCCAAAGACGGCGATCGTGGCGCCGCCCGCCTCCAACGCGCCGTGGTGTGCGGCCGTGTCGATACCCTTAGCCATGCCGCTCACCACGGCCAAGCCTGCCGCAGCGAGGTCGCGGCTAAGCCGCTCGGCCACGGCAATGCCGTAGGCTGTAGCCCGGCGGCTGCCCACCAGGGCGACCTTCACCGAGCCGAGTAGTTCCACCTTTCCGCATGCGAACAGCAGGATAGGAGGATCATAGATTTCGCGCAGCAGGCTGGGGTATTCGCCGTCGTGCAGCGCAATCACCTGGATCCCCAATTGTTTGCACCGTTCCCACTGGGCGGCAGCCTCCTCAAAAGCACACCCGCTCGCCAGGCTGCGCGCTACCCCTGGATGAGCGCCCGCTCCTTCCAACTCCGCCTCCGTGGCCCGGAAGAGCGCTTGCGGCGAGCCGAACCGCCCCAATAGCGCGGCCCCCTGCCGAGCACCCAAGCCGGGCGTCAGCCGAAGAGCGAGCCAGTGGAGCCGGTCTTCATCGCGATGGACAGCAGGGACAGAAGGGAGAGCCACAAGAGGTGGTGGCTGGAGCACTGGGGAACTCTCGGCATAGGCTAGGCTGGTAACGCAGGCTATGCGGCAACCCGAGGAGTTTTTTGGCCCCCAGGAATTGGTGCTCCTCTACATCGGGAAACGTCTGGCGGAGGCGCAGCGCCTGGAGGCTGTCTTGGACGCCGCGGGTATCGACTACCTGATCGAGTTGGACACCTACCGCGGCGGGTTCCTATTCGTCAACGAGCGCACCGGAGCATTCTTCTACACCACGGAAGAGCAGGCTGGAGCGGCACGGGAAGCCATGAGCGGCAATGGCTTCCGCCCCTTTCAGGTTGAGACGGGCCAGCGGGACTGACTCAGCTTTTACTGTGCTGCGGCCCGCGGATTCGCCACAGGCACCAGGACAATATTGCTGACCTGGAACCCCTGGGCGATCGTGAGGGGCGTCTTCGAATTTGTTGGCAGGTCAGGATTTAGTTCCAGGTGCACTTCGTAGACGCCGACCGCCCCCTGCCGCAGACCAGCGAACAGCACGTTTGCCGTTTTGCCGCCGGCCAGCGAAGAGACGAACGAGTCAGGATCTTTCAATTGGGGATCGTTGAGCGCAGGTCCTGAGTAAGGAAGACCATTCTGCATGGCCTCAAACGCTTCGTCCGGCCCCACCACGCCCAAACCGCTGGCAAGGACCACAATGGTTTCACCAGGAACTGCCGGGTTTTCTTCGGTGACCGGGGCGCCGGCCTGGTTCGCGCAGCAGGTCTGGGTGTTGTAGGCGGTCAGCAGGATGCCCGAATCCAGGGCGTCTCTGCCGTCTGGCGCAAGCACCCGGGTGCTGATTGGAATGCCATTACCTTCGGGGCCTTCGATGCGGGCCTGCAGCCGGATGCGGACGAAGGTCCCACCGGCGAAGGCCCGGACCTCCGGGTCGTTCTCATTAATGATCTTGACCAGCTCGTCGCGGACGATCTCCTTGGTGTCGTTTTCCTTGATCGTGTAGCGATGCTCCCGCCCGCGGATCACGACAACGGCAATGTTGTCTTTTGGCATGGTGCCTCCGCCAACGTCAATCGTTGCCGTGCCGGCGCTGGAGAGGTGGAAAGCCAGCCCGGGCGAAGGCTGCTCGCTGGTGTCGGAATAGATCGAGGGGTTGAAGCCGATCACCCGGATCGCCACGGCCGTGCTGACCTGGACGGTACCCTCTTGCCGGCGAACCCGGAGGACGCCGCTGGCCGTCCTGCTCCCGTACAGTTCGCGCGGAAGTTGCGCCACAATGCGCGTCGGGCTGACATAAGCCAAAGGAGCCCTGAGGCCGTCCACGAAAAACTCAACCCCTGCCAGGTCGGTGGGCAGGGGTTTCGTGAGATCCTGCACTTCCGACGTCTGATCCGTCAGGTCATCGCCCAGAATGGCGGATAGAGCATATGGGGCCACAAAGGCCGCATCCTGACCGCCGTTAAAAGTGCTCCCGCTTAGATTCACCAGGAACAGGCTGTCGGAGGGATTGATGGTGTAGGACAGAGTCGTTTGGTTGCCGGCCGGACCTGGCTGGCGCGCCTGGAGCAGAAGCGCCTGCTGCTCCTTGAACGGGCGGGCGAGCGCATAGGGGTTTCCTGCACCGCCGTTGATCAGCTCGACGAAGCCATCAATAATGTCTTCAAACTTATCGTTTGCTCGCACCTTGTAGGTGTGTTTCACCTCGATCGGATTGCCTTCTTCGTCCTTGTCCAGATTGCTGCCGATCGTCAGGGTGATCTCATCGTTCTCGCGGATGGTCCCGTCGAACACGACGCTGGCGGAAGCGTAAACTTCCGGGTTCGGCGCATTCCTGACGGCGGTGAGTGGCAAGGCAAAATCCCCGGGGGTGTACACCACCACGCGCCGGTTGAAGCAATCACTGACGTAAAGATTGGTTCCATCCCATGCAAGCGAGGTGGGCGTTTTGAAGGAATCAGCGGCGGCCACCCGCTCCGGCGCGCCGCTGTCAGTGGACTGATTCAGCTGTTCGTCCAGTTGGCCGAGGATCACGTCGGCTTTAGCGGCATTCTGCACGGGAATCTGCCGGTAAACCAGAACCCGGTCATTTCCGCCGTCGGCCACGAAGAGACGCTGCCCGTCCGAGAGGGCGTAGCGGGGCAACGAAAGCGAGGCGGAGCACCGGGAGGGGTAGACCCGCTTAGCGGGATCGCTCTCATCCGGATTGAGTGCCTCGCAGACTTGGGGCGTATTATTGCTGAACCGCCCGGAGAAGTCCTTTTGGCCGAGAACGACATCGGCCCCGGTGCCGTTGCTGCTTGGGATGCGGTTCCAAATCAGTACGCGATTCAGGCCCAGGTCGGCGACGTAAAGACGAGTGCCGTCCGTCGTCACGGATACGGGCGCGCGCATCGAGTTGGCCGCCACCACGGGGTCCAACTCCTTGCCAAGTTGCTGATTCACCCCGAAATCGCTCTGCCCGAGCACGAGACGGGCCGCCTGGCCGTTTTGCGTAATGGCGCCGTAGTAGAGAACTCGGTCGTTCGCAGTGTCGGCCACCCAGAGCCCGTCATTGGCGTCCAGCCATACGCCCGTCGGTCCTCGCAGGCCGGTGGCGCTCAGCGAAGGGGTAGAAGTCGTGAAATTTGCTTGCCCGACGACGAAGGTTGCGGGCGCCTGGTTTGTGGCTGGCAGGCCCCGCCAGATCAGCACCCGGTTGTTGAACCGGTCCGCGACGGCCAGGAATCGCCCGTTATAGGCCACGCCGTTGGGATTGAACAGTGTCTTGTCGGTAGCTCCGCGAGCGTCTGTCTTGTCGAACCCTTCCTGGCCAAGCACCACGCTGGCCTTCCCGACACAAACATTGCATCGGCCGCTGACCTGCGGGGGCGTGTCGCGCGGATCGAAGACGAAGCCATTGACGTCGTTGTAAATCAGAACCCGGTTGTTGTTCGGCAGAGCGCCAAGGATGTTGGAATCACTGATGATGAGGGTGTTGGCGCCATAGGCCACCCCGCCCACTGCGCCCAGCAACCGGTCGCTGGCGCCTTGTTCCTGCGCGCTGAAGGGGGATTGGCCGATCACCAGGCGGGCAGCTTGTCCGGTAGAGAAGTCACCAGCGGCACACAGCGAAAATGAAAGGAGGGAAAGGACGGTCCACTTCATTGTGATCTTGTTGGATCGATGGGGATTGTGCAATTTCTCAGTATACCAGCCGTCCTTGATGGGACGTGCCTCCACAAGGATGCGTTTCTCTCACCGGGCCGGGCGGTGTTCTACCAGAGGAAGTCCTTTGCCAAGTCCCGTTTGTCGTGCCCGTCCAGAATGTGTACAACACGAATCTTCTTGAGACGCGCCGGAGAGAGTTGGCCGATGGGGATGTAAAGAATGGATCGTCCCAGGTGAGCGGCGATGGACCGGAAGATGGACCGGGGCGGTTTGGCGGCGACATAAACGACATGCCGCTCCACGGAATAGTCCAGACCGGCCAGCAGCAGCCGTTCGGACTTCGTCTCGGCGAAGTCGTAGTCCGGGTCGCCCCAAACGTCGAACATGCGCCGGGGCGGCAGCGCCATGAGAAACCCGCCGTACTCGGCCCGGCCGATGCCTGGACCCACCATGTGTTCGAAAGGCGGGGTGGAATAGAAGGCCATGTCGGATTCGTTCTGGTGTTCACCCAGCCAGGTGGTCATGTAGCTGTAGCGGTTTAGCGGATCCTCGTCGAAGATGACGATTACGGCCCCGACATCGCCGCTCCGCTTGTCGAACTTGCGGACAAAGATCTTGTTCTGGTGCCAGTTGCGGATGGTTTCGCGGATATCGATGCCGTCCAGCACCGAGGTGGTGAAAGGCTCAATGCGGACCCTTTCTTCGCTGAGCATGCTCCGCGCCCGCTGCCGCAGGAGTTTCCCGTAATCCTCGATGACGATGTCTTCCGGCGGGTAGCTGCAAATGAACTCGCCGTCCACCTGTTCAGCCCACTCGCCCGGCCGCTTTTCCTTGGGCCGTTTCCGGAGCCCGCGCGGCGCCAGCATTCGCTTTGGCCGGGGCAAGCGGCGGCGCAGCCGCATCCGGCGCGTGCGAAGAAACACTTCGTCGCCGCTAAGTTGAATAGTTTCCGGCTCAACAGTCTCGCGTTGCCAGAAGTAGCCGTTAGCGGCGTTCCACAATTCCCAGGCGAAGTTGTCGTCCACAATGTTGCGGGCGGCGACCGTCAAATCGAACAACCCGGGCAGCCACTGGCTGTCGATCAGCGCCAGATTGCGCGCGTAACGGGCCAGGAGCCTGCGGTGCCAGGGGTAAAGCTTGTCTCCGGTCTGCGCCTCATACGCGGCTCCGGCCTCCCGCACCAGTTCCCATTGCAGGCGTAGCCGGCCCGGCCAGGGTTCGCCGGGCGTGGCCCGCCAGTTTTCGTACCTCTCCTGGAGGAAGGGCGCTTCCAGCGTGATTTCCGCCAGGCAGTTGGGGTGCGGATTCAGAATTTCGCAATCCCGGTGCAGGCGCGGGCGGGGAGCGGGCTGGGGTGTTTCGTATGCGTCCAGCACCGGGTCGAGCAAATTGAGCGAGAGCACGACGAAAGTGGAGCGGCCGGGATCGGCGCCCTGCAACCGCCACGCCATCGCCGAAGCCTGCTCCTCGGTTTCGCTGCTGCGCGGCGGCCCAGACAGGCGGTACCGCTCAATGTACGTCTTCCGGCTGATGCGGCTGAGAGTGAAGGGGTCAGGATAGATCGCCGGTAAGTGCGGACGGTCTATGGCATCCGGTTCGATCAGCAGGATGTCCGCGCCAATCTCTGTGGCGGTGCGGAACGCCTCGATGAAGGGATCGGCGGGCTCGACCACCACATACACTCCGCTATCTTCTTCCTCGCTGCGGCCCGGCAGGCCCGCATCGGGAAAGAGCAGAACGCTGAACTCCGGCAGACGGGCCACGGCCCGGCGGTAATAAGCATGGAGCCAGTGCGGCAGTTCAATGGCGACTACCTCCGGCCGCTGATCGAGCAGCGCACGGCGCACCTCCACGGCGAACTCCAGGCTGCCGGGCACCACCGGAAAATACTGCAAATGGCCGCGGCGGAGATCCTCAGTGGCGTCCAGCATAGCGCAGCGCCTCTTCGCCCAATGTCTGGCGGATGGCAAACTGCACGGCGGCGGTCCAGCGGCTGCCACCGCCGAAAAACCCGGCATCCTCCTGCATCAGCTTGATGGCGTAGCGTCCGATGTTAATGCCGTCCCGCACGGTGTAACGCTCTTCGCTGCGGTGGGCCTGCTGCAGGAAGTCCGTAATGTAATCGAGCACCTGCTCCTCGGCGAAGGGCAAATGCTCGGTCAGGATGGCGAGTTCCTCCTCGCGCTCAGGGAAATCAATGAGGATCTGCGGTTGCAGGCGGGAGTGGATGTACTCGGGCAGGTCGAAGGTGGAACTGTCGTCGTTCATGGTGGCGACGAATCGGAACAGCGGGTGTGCTTTGATCTTGATGCCCGCTACGACGCTTTCCACATAGCGCCGGCCGTCGAGCAAAGGCGCCAGGCTGGCCCAGGACTTCTCCGACATGCGATTGCCTTCGTCCAGAATGGCCACGCCGCCCCGCAGCATCGCCGTCACCAGGGGACTGGCCACGTAGCGCAGCGCAGAAGGCCCGTCGATCACGGGCTGGACGATAAGATCCTCCGGGCGAGTATCCACGGTCGCCTGCATCACATAGGTCTCGCGGCCTAACTGCCGGGCAGCCGTGTAAGCCAGCGTGGTCTTGCCGACGCCCGGTTTGCCGACCAGGCGCGGGTTCATCGGCATGTCGCTGGGGTCCACCACCAGCCAGGCGGCCAGAAGTTGACGGAGCACTTCCTGTTGGCCCACCCAGCGCACCGGCAGTTCATCGGGGTGCGCCAGATGAAGCTGGGTTCCGTCAATCTCCACAACCATGCTTTCCATTTTGTGATAAAACTGGCGCGCGAGTTCCAGGATGCTCTCATGACGACTCTTGACCGCCACCATCGGACCTGCGCCGTGTGTGGCGCCACCAGCGAACAGTGGATGATGGGTTCCAGTTCCGTGTTCGAACCGCCGGACTTCGACACGCGCCCCGGCCGGCTGATTCGTGACACGCTCGATTATTGGGTGATGCGCTGCCCGGAGTGCGGCTATTGCGCGCCGGATATTGCCGAAGCCGTGCCGGAGGCCGCGCAGATCGTACGCAGCGATGCCTACCAGAACATTCTGCGCAGCGAGGAGTATCCGGAAAAGGCGCGCGAGTTCCTCTGCTACAGCGCCTTGCTCGCCGGACTCGGTCTGCTGCCGGACGCCGGATGGAGCGCTCTTCACGCGTCCTGGGTGTGCGACGACGAGGGACAGGATGAAGCGGCGCGGCGCGCGCGGCAGCAGGCGCTGCGGCATTGGGAGCTTGGCAAACGGCAGGGCGAGGCCTTTTCCGAGAACCTATGGGGGGAGTTTGCCATCATCACCGACGTCTACCGGCGCTGCGGGCTGTTCGAGGAGGCGAGGATGGCCTGCGAAGAAGGACTCCGGGAGGACGAACTGCCGGAAACAGTGGAGCGGATGCTTCGGCGGCAGTTGGTGCTGATTCAGCAGCGCGACACGGCGCGCCATTCGATGAAAGAACTGCCGGAACCGCCCGAGGGCGGTCAGCGCGTCGTACTGCATTAGAAAAGGATGATCGATGTGGACCCGCAGACAATGGCTGGCCGGATCCGGATTGGCCGTGCCGGCCGTGGGTAGAGCCGCGCAAGCGGTCGCCCCGCAGCCTCGCATCGAAGGAGATTGGATTCCCATCGCGGGCCCGCCCGACCTGGGACGCTTCGCAACGCCTAAGCAGGAGGTGGTGGACTTCGCGATCTGGGAGGCCTTGGATGGCTCCTGGCAAGCGTGGTCTTGCATTCGCCATACAGCTGAAGCTGGCGCGACGCGACTGTTTCACCGCTGGCAAGGGAATTCGCCGTTCGAACCAGGCTGGGAGGCGATGGGCGTCGCGATGAGAGCCGATCCTGCCTTCGGCGAACGGCTCGGTTCGCTCCAGGCGCCTTTCGTCCTGAAGATCGATGGCGTGTACCGCATGTTCTACACCAGCGGAGGCCGGGCGTTCGAGGCCCGCAGCGAGGACGGCAAGACCTTCGCCCGCCACCAGTCACGCCCCGGCCGCTTCGGCGTGTTCGAGAGCTTTGCCAAAGGAGAGCAGGAGGTGATTGGAGGAGGCGGGCGCGACATCATGATCCTGCGCGACGGGCCGCGGTGGATCGCCTATTACACCGCCAATCCCGATCAGATCGGCCGCGTGTATGCGCGCGTCTCCGCCGATTTGCGCGAATGGGATGAACCCCGTGTGGTGGCCTGGGGCGGTGAGGCCGGCGCCAACTTCTATTCGGCGGAATGTCCGTGGGTCTACCGGCTGCCGGGCACGCCCTGGTATTTTCTTTTCCGGACGCAGCGTTACAAGGACCCGCCAACGACCCGCGTCTACCGCAGCGAAGACCCCTTCAATTTCGGCCTGGATGACGACAGCAGGCTGGTGGCCCGGCTTCCTGTCGCGGCGCCCGAGATCTTCGAGTGGCGCGGCGAGTTGGGCATCGCCTGCCTGACGCCCGACTTGCGCGGGCTCCGGACGGCGCGCCTGCGGTTCGCTTGAGAAGGGTTGTCATAGAATAGGGGCAACGCTGGGTGGCCCGCGGAGGGATGGCGTGGCCGCACGGTTGGTTCCTTCCTATGAGCGATCTCGGATTCAGGCGGCCTTGCCGCGTCACAGCCTTGAGCCTCTGGTGCCTCTGTCTGCTGGGGCAAGCGGCGCAGGGGCAGGAAAAGGTCGATTACGAAACACAGATTGCGCCTCTGCTCAAGCGGTCCTGCTACGCGTGCCATTCGGAGAAAGCGGAGTTGGGTTCGCTGCGTCTCGACGCCAGACAGATCGCTTTCACCGGCGGGCTCTCCCGTAAGGTGATCGTGCCAGGGAAAGCCGCGGAAAGCACTCTCTATCAACGCGTAGCCGGATTGGGCGACCAGGCGAGGATGCCCATGGGCGGCAAGCCCCTGCCCGCCGCCGAAGTCGAACTCATTCGCCGTTGGATCGACGAGGGCGCCTCCTGGCCGGAACGCGAAGGGGCCGGCAAGGTGGAACTCAAGAAGCACTGGGCGTACGTACCGCCCGTTCGGCCCGCTACGCCTACGGTGAAAAAACCATCCTGGCCCGTGAATCCCATCGACCGTTTCGTTTTGGCGCGGCAGGAACAGGAAGGGCTGGCCCCCTCACCCGCGGCCAACCGGGTGACCTTGCTCCGCCGTCTGACACTGGACCTGATTGGCCTGCCCCCAACCGTGCAGGAAATCGACGCGTTCCTGGCCGACCGGTCCCCGGGCGCGTACGAACGCCAGGTGGAACGGTTGCTCTCCTCGCCGCATTACGGCGAGCGCTGGGCGCGTTGGTGGCTCGACGCGGCCCGCTACGCCGATTCTGACGGCTTCGAAAAGGACAAGGCCCGCCAGGCCTGGTTCTACCGTGATTGGGTGATTCAGGCGCTCAACCGCGATCTGCCCTACGACCAGTTCATTGTCGAACAGGTGGCCGGCGACCTCTTGCCCGGCGCCACGCAGGACCAGCGTGTAGCCACGGGCTTTCTGCGCAACTCCATGATCAACGAAGAGGGTGGCGTTGATCCGGAGCAGTTCCGGATGGAAGCCATGTTCGACCGCATGGACGCGATCGGCAAGGCCGTGCTGGGGGTCACCATCCAGTGCGCGCAGTGCCACAACCACAAGTACGATCCGCTGACTCAGGAAGAGTACTACCGGATGTTCGCCTTCCTGAACAACTCCCACGAGGGCACCATCGCCGTGTACTCCCCGGCCGAGCAGCGGCAACGCGAAACGCTGCTGCGCCGGATTGCGGAAATCGAGGCCCGGCTGCCGAAACCCTCTCCGGCGGGCACGCCGCGGGAGTGGAGCGTCGTGCGGCCGGAGGTGGACGACATCTCGACGGGTGGCCAGCGTTACCTGCCGCAAGCCGATGGCTCGCTGCTCGCCGCGGGCTATGCCCCTACCAAGCACCGGGTCAAACTCAGCTTCAAGAACGAACTCGAGGGTCTGCGCGCGTTTCGGCTGGAACTTATGAACGATCCCGATCTGCCGCTGGGCGGGCCCGGCCGGTCCGTGCTGGGCACGGGCGCCCTGACTGAGTTCGAAGTAGAAGTGCAACGGGGGGCAGAGAAATCCGAAAAACTCAAGATCGTTTCGGCAAGCGCGGACATCGAACTGCCCGAAACGCCGCTGCTGCCGATGTATGACGACAAATCGGGCCGCCGGCGCGTCACCGGGCCGGTCGCATATGCCATCGACGGCAAGAATGAAACCGCGTGGGGCCATGATGCCGGCCCCGTGCTGCGCAACCGGCCGCGCGAAGCCGTGTTCCAATTGGGGGAGCCCATCCCGGCGGGTGTGATGGTGCACGTCTACCTGCGCCAGGACCACGGCGGCTGGAATAGCGACGATAACCAGAACTGCAATCTGGGCCGCTTCCGCCTGTCGGTGACCTCTGCGGAGGGCGCAACCGCCCGGCCACGCCAGGAACCGATGAACGAAGAACTGGCGGCCCTGTGGCGGCAGATGCCCGAAGGTTCTTCTCAACTCGTGCTGTCGGAGCGTGCCGAGCCGCGCCCAACCCATGTTCTGGCCCGCGGCGATTTCCTCAAGCCCGGGAAGCAGGTGACGCCAGGCGTACCCGCCTTCCTCCATCCTCTGCCGGATGCCGCACCGCCCAACCGCCTCGCGTTTGCCGAGTGGCTCGTGCACCGCAGTTCCCCTACCACCGCGCGTTCTTTGGTGAACCGTGTGTGGCAGGCCTACTTTGGCGAGGGGCTGGTGCCGTCGGTCGAAGACCTCGGCAAACAGAGTGAGGCGCCGTCTCATCCCGAACTGCTCGACTGGCTCGCCGTCGAATTCATGGATCAGGGCTGGAGCCTGAAGAAACTCCACCGGCTCATCGTGACCTCCGCGACCTATCGCCAGTCGTCCAACGTCACGCCGGACCTGCTTTCCCGCGACCCGCGAAACCGCCTGCTGGCGCGCGCGCCGCGTCTGCGCGTGGACGCCGAGGTGGTGCGCGATATCGCACTCTCGGCCAGCGGCCTGCTGAACGCCAGGATCGGCGGCCCGAGCGTGCATCCGCCCGCGCCGGATTTCCTCTTCGTCCCGCCCTCCAGCTATGGGCCAAAGAACTGGCCCGAAGAGAAAGGCCCGGAACGCTACCGCCGGGCGCTCTACACGTTCCGCTTCCGCTCCGTGCCCTACCCGGCACTCCAAACGTTCGATGCCCCCAACGGCGATACCTCCTGTGTGCGCCGCCCGCGTTCAAATACTCCGCTGCAGGCGCTGGTGACCTTGAACGAACCGCTGTTTCTGGAAACCGCCCGCGCCCTGGCCGCCCGCACCTTGGCGGAAGGCGGGGCTACGGATCTTGCCCGCCTGCGCTACGCCTTCCGGCGCGTGCTGGGACGGCCGCCTTCACTCGAAGAGCAGGCCGAGCTGCTCGGCTTCCTCGCCAAACAACAGAAGCGGCTGCGGGAAGGCTGGTTGAGCGCGCCCGCCCTCGCAGGACTGGACGAGCAAAAACCGCCCGCGGGCGCCACCCCCGCTCAACTGGCCGCCTGGACCACGCTGGCGCGTGCGCTGTTCAATCTCGACGAGGCGATTACCAAGGAATGAACGGAATGAGACACCCTATGCACACGTCCCGGCGCTGGTTCCTCGAGCAATGCCGCGTTGGCCTGGGCTCGTTGGCCTTCCAGCAACTGGCCATGGCCGCCGATCCGCTCGCGCCCAAGACGCCCCATTTCGCTCCCAAGGCTAAGCGCGTCATCTTCCTGTTCATGGCCGGCGCGCCTTCGCACTTGGAGATGTTCGACTACAAGCCGCAACTGGCCAAATTCGATGGGTCGCTTCCCCCGCCGGATCTGCTCAAGGGCTACCGCGCCGCCTTCATCAACCCGAATTCCAAGCTGCTCGGGCCGAAGTTCAAGTTTGCGAAGCACGGCCAGTGCGGCGCGGAAATCTCCGAGTTGCTCCCCTATACGGCGAAGGTTGTGGACGACATCGCCATCGTCAAGTCGATGGTGACCGACGCTTTCAACCACGCGCCCGGGCAGATCCTGATGAACACCGGGTCCCAGCAGTTCGGGCGGCCCAGCATGGGGGCCTGGGTCACCTACGGACTGGGCAGCGAGTCGAAGGACCTGCCCGCCTTTGTTGTGTTCAGTTCGGGCAAGAAAGGGCCCAGCGGCGGGAATTCCTGCTGGGGCAGCGGATTCCTGCCCACCGTGCATCAGGGCGTGCAGTTCCTGTCGAGCCGCGAACCCGTGCTCTATCTTGCCAACCCGGAAGGCGTCGACCGGCAGTTGCAGCGTGACACGCTCGACGTGGTGAAAAAGCTCAACGAACGCCGGCAGACTCTCACCGGCGATCCGGAAATCGCCACCCGCATCAACTCTTTCGAGATGGCGTTCCGTATGCAGGCCAGTGCGCCGGAACTCATGGACATCGCCAAGGAACCGAAGCAGGTGCTCGAGATGTACGGAGCCGAACCTGGCAAGGCGTCGTTCGCCAACAACTGCCTGCTGGCGCGCCGCCTCGTGGAACGCGGTGTCCGCTTCGTCCAGCTCTTCCACGAAGCTTGGGACCAGCACGGCAACCTGGTGAAAGACATCGCTCAGAACTGTAAGGACACCGACCAGGCTTGCGCCGCTCTCGTGCAGGACCTCAAGCAGCGCGGCATGCTGGAGGACACGCTGGTGATCTGGGGCGGAGAATTCGGCCGCACGCCCATGGTGCAAGGTGGCAGCGACGGCCGCGATCATCACCCCAACGCATTCACTATGTGGCTGGCGGGCGGCGGTGTGAAGGGTGGTATCACGCTCGGCGAGACCGACGAGCTGGGCTTCAACGTCACCCGGGACAAGGTCCACGTCCACGATCTCCACGCCACCATCTTGCATTTGCTGGGCTTCGATCACAAGAAATTGACCTTCCGCTCGCAAGGCCGCGATTTCCGGCTGACCGACGTCCACGGCGAAGTGGTGCAAAAACTCCTGGCCTGACTGCCGCGCCCTGCCGCGGAGCCCCGCGCGGAAACGAGCGGCCTTAGTGGCAAAATGCCGCTATACTGAAGGCAGATTGCCAACAGCCTTATGCCGGGAACCAGTCACCCTCAGGCCCCGCCCGCCGGCCTTTTGCCGAAGCTCAGCGAAGTGTTGGGCGTGCGGGCCGTCCATACGGAGTACGAATTGGCCGCGCTCGCCGAAAAAGGACTTCCGCCGCGCTCGGTAGACGCCCTGTTGCGTGCCGGGCTGGAAAGTGGAGAGGCGTATCAGCTCATTTTGCCCCGCCGGACTCTTGCCCACCGCACCGCCAGGAAACAACTGCTATCGCGCGAAGAATCCGACAAGGCGATCCGCGTCGGGCGCATCGCCGCGCTGGCGGAAGAGGTCTTTGGAGACCGGACCCGCGCGTGGGCGTGGCTCCGCCGCGCCAAACAGCGGTTCGGCGGCCGTACGCCCATCGAAATGATTGCCACCGAAACGGGCGCCCGGCTGGTGGAAGAGATGCTCTGGCAGATTGACGACGGCATGGCCGGGTGATCTACCGGTGACGCTTTGGCGCATCAGTAACCACCCGCTGCTCGACGGTGGCGGCGGGATGAAAGCGGGCGGCCGCTGGCACACCAAGGGCCGGCCTATCGTGTATTGCGCCGGCAGTCCTGCTGCGGCGCTCCTGGAGGTGCTGGTGCACTTCGAATTGGAGTTCGATGCGCTTCCTGTGCGCCACCAGTACCTGAAAATTGAAGCCCCGGACGATCTGGAGGTGGAGGAAGTGCCGCTGGAGTCTTTAGCCCGTGGCTGGCAGGGCGACGTGTCGCGAACTCGCCGCCTGGGCGACGAATGGCTGCGTTCCGGGCGTTCGGCTCTGTTGCGCGTGCCAAGCGCGCTAACCCCGGAATCCTGGAATGTGCTCATCAACCCCCGGCAAGCAGCCGCCGCGCGCATTCAAGTCCATTCGGTCATCCGCCATGCGCTGGACCCGCGGCTGCACCGGTTGCGGCGCTAAACCTGCATCAGCGCGGGAGGGCCGCCCGCACGGAGCTCTGCGCAGCGGCAAACTCCGGAGTCGCCGCAGGGACGCTGCTTTGCCTTCCGGCCAGCAATTCGGCCATGCGCTTCAGCCGCAGGCTGTCTGCGGGCAGGGTCCGGGCCAGGTAGCGTTCATACGCACGCGAATCGAACCCCGCCTTCGCGATCAGCTCCCCGGCCAAACGGTCAGCCTCCAGCTCATACCTTTTCACTTCTTCTTGAAAACCGGATGGAACAGCCGGAGGCGCTCCGGGTTGCGGATGGATGCCGGTCCAGCCGCCCAGAAAGATGAGCGGCACCTGGCTCAGGTTTAGCACCTCGCCTTGCCTGGCTTGCCTGAGCCCGTGCCGCAGTTGCAGGTGCGCAAGCGCATGAGCCATCAGACCGGCGAATTCGGATTCGTCCTGTGCGGCTAGAAATGACGTGGCCGGAACCAGAATGTAGCCGCCCGGCAGCGGGATCGGCTCGCTTGCTGATCTGCCTCTGATCAACTCCACATTGGGTTCAACGCGAGGCTCGGAAAGATGCTGCGCGAGCCGGTCAACCAGTCGGCGGACGTACATGAGCGCCTCTTCCTGCTCGAAAGCCGATTCCCGGTTCCGGATTTCTTGCGCCAGTTGCTTCCCCAGCGCCCGTTCCCGCTCGGTTCCCGAACCGGAGGTCACCTCCGATGCAACCGCCGTCAACACGAACGCCAATAGCAGAATCAACCGCATCGCCGCCCTCTTGGACGAGTCCGCGCCCCGGCGAGTTACTCAGTTTCGCAGCGCCTGGATCTGCAATTGGATGAGTTCCAGCAGCGCCCCCGGGCCCATGGGTGGCACCGGTACTCGCAACACGCCTTCCGGCGTGAACTGCACGCCAGGTTGAGAGGCAATGAGTTGCATGAGACGGTGCGGATCCACGGAGGCTCCCGGATGAAACTTGATGTTGATGTTGCCGCCGCGCCGGTCGATCGCTTCAATGCCGGTGCGCGCCGCCAGGGTCTTCAACTGCGAAAAGGCCACCAGGTGGTGAATGGCCTCGGGAACAGGGCCATAACGGTCAGCCAGTTCCTGCAACAGAGCGGCGCCCTTCTCGGGTTCGCCCGAATCCGCGATGCGCTTGTAGGCCCGGAGCCGTTGCTGTTCATCGCCGATGTACTCCTGCGGAATGCGAATATCAAGGCCGAGGTTGAGCGACGAGTAGACCTCTGGCGCGACGGGTTCGCCGCGTAACTCCCGCGCCGTCTCATCCAGCAGTTTGAGATAAGTCTCGTAGCCGACACTGGCAATGTGCCCGTGCTGTTCGCCCCCCAGCAGGTTGCCCGCCCCTCGCAGCTCGAGGTCGAGCGCGGCGATTTTGAATCCGGCTCCGAGATCGGAAAACTCCTTCAGCGCGGCCAGGCGCTTCCGTGCGATCTCGGTGAGTTCGCCGTCGTGAGGCACCAGCAGATAGGCATAGGCGCGGCGGTTGGACCGGCCCACGCGTCCGCGCAGTTGATATAGCTCGGAGAGCCCGTAGCGTTCCGCATTCTCGATCAGGATGGTGTTGGCCAGCGGAATGTCCAGACCGTTCTCCGCGATGGTTGTGCAGACCAGCACATCGCATTCCCGGTGCATGAAACTCAGCAGCACTTTCTCTAACGCCGCCTCCCCCATCTGCCCATGGCCGACCGTGACGCGCGCCTGCGGGACGAGGTCCTGGATCTGTGCCGCACGTTCGTAGATCGACTCCACGCGGTTGTGGATGAAGTACACCTGGCCGCCCCGCTGCAACTCCTGATCGATCGCGGTTCGCACCAGTTCCGGATTGTATTTGGCCACCACCGTCTGTACGGCCAACCGGTCCTTTGGCGGAGTCTCGATCACCGACATGTCGCGCAGACCCAGCAGTGACATGTGCAGCGTGCGGGGGATCGGCGTGGCGCTCATCGTCAGCACATCCACGTTGCGCCGGATTTCCTTCAGCCGCTCTTTGTGCCGCACGCCGAACCGCTGTTCTTCGTCGATGATCAACAGGCCCAGGTCGGAGTACACCACGTCCTTCGAGAGAATCCGGTGGGTACCGATCACCACGTCCACCTTCCCCGCCGCCAGATCCTCCAGCACCTGCTTGATCTCCTTGGCGGTGCGGAAGCGGGAGAGCATCTCGATCCGCACCGGGAAGGCTGCAAATCGCCTCCGGAACGTCTCATAGTGTTGGAAGACCAGCACCGTGGTGGGCGCCAGCACGGCCACTTGTTTGCCGTCTCCCAGCGCTTTGAAGGCCGCGCGCATCGCCACCTCGGTTTTTCCGAAGCCCACATCGCCACAGAGCAGCCGGTCCATCGGATGCGCGCTCTCCATGTCGCGCTTGATCTCGGCCACGGCCTGCAACTGATCCCGCGTCGCCGTGAACTCGAAGGCGTCTTCGAATTCGCGTTGCCAATTTGAATCGGGCGAGTAGGAAAAACCCTCAGCCATCTTGCGCGAGGCGTAGAGCTTGAGCAGCTCTTCGGCCATGTCCCGCATCTTGGCCTTCACCTTCGACTTCGTGCGTGCCCAGGTGACGCCGCCCAGTTTGTCCAGAGCCGGGGCGGACTCGCCCGCGCCCCGGAACTTCTGAATCAGGTCCATGCGCGTGAGCGGCACATAGAGCCTCGATTCGCCGGCATACTCCACCAGCAGGAAGTCCTCGGTACGGCCGTCGGAAGTAATCTGGCGCAACCCGAGATACTTGCCGATGCCGTGCTGCGCGTGCACCACGTAATCGCCGGGCGACAGGTCGATGGTGTCCGGCGTGAACGTGGCAATGTTCACCCGGCGGGTTTCCGGTGTTTCGTTGAAGGCGGAGACCTCGAAGAGGTCCTCGTAGCCGACAAGGGCGAAACGGGCGTCCGGGAAATCCACGCCGCGCCGCACCTGGCTTTGCACAAGATAAACGCTGGCCAGCGTGGCTGCCAGGTAGGCCCGCTCAGCCAGGTAGCCCGGCGTCGACTCCTTCAAGTCCATGCCCAGTTGGAAGGGCAGGGAATACTCGCCAAAGATGTCTGCGAGCCGCTCCAGTTCGCCCTGCGTGGCCGCGAAGAAGGCGACGCGGTAACCCGAAGCCGTTAGCGAACGTGCCTCCTCCACAGCGGCTCTGACGTCGTTCCGGAACATCCGCCCCGGCCGGCTGACGATCTCCAGCGGCGGGACGTCTGTATGCAACTCGCCAATCAAACCCAACTCGCGCAGTTCGATCTCACGCCGCTGCGGATGCAGCGCCTGCAATTCACCCCAGTGGAAATAGTGCGCTTCAGGCGCAACCGCTGAGCCCTCGCTCAATGAGCCCAGGCGCTGCCATAGCTTGTCCGCCTGCAGCCGGAGTTGTTCGGGCTCGTCCCACACGATGATGGGCTGTTCCAGCAGATTTTCCAGCGCCTCGTGGCGCGGCCGGAGCAAAGGCGCGGCGAATTCCCATCCAGGGAACGGCTCTCCCAGGGAGGCGTCTTCTTTTCCGAGACGTTCGGCCAGCTCCCGCAGGAATTCGCGCGAGTGCGGCAGCTCCACCAGCGGCAACAGCGTGCATTCGCCGATTTGCAGGATGGATCGCTGCGTCGACGGTTCGAACCTGCGCAGGCTCTCCACCTCGTCGCCGAAGAACTCGATGCGTACGGGCTTGTGGGAGCCGGCCGGGAACACGTCGAATATGCCGCCGCGTATCGAAAACTCACCCTCCATCTCCACCGGCTCGCGGCGCTCATAGCCGATGCTCGACAGGTGCGCCGCCAGATCGTCCATGGCGATTTCGTCGCCTTTTCGCAAGCTGAGCGCCAGGCGGCGGTAGAAGGCAGCGTCGTCAATGCGCATGAGCGCGGAGGCCACCGGCGCCACCACCACGGAAACCCGGCCCGTAGCCAGGCGGTGCAGCGCCACGGCCCGTTCCGCCTTGATTTCGGTGTGCGGAGAAAGGTCTTGGCCTGGCAGTGTATCGAAAGCCGGCAACGCCAGCGGCGGCGGCACGCCTTTGCCGCCCAGCAACAGCTCGTGGAACGATTCGAGCAGTTCCAGTAACGTCTCGGCGGCGCGGTTGGATGGCGCCACCACCAGGATGGGCTCCTCCAGCGACTGGTAAAGCAGCGTCAGGTACAGCCCCTTGGCCGTGGGCGTAAGCCCCGACAATTGCGACCGCCCGTAACGTTCCACGCTGAGCCGCCGTAGCAGTTCCTGGAAGGAAGCGTGCCGCGCCAGCTCATGAAATTGTTCGCGGACGCCCGGGTTGATCATGGCTCAGGGGCGCCGGAGGATTTCGTCCATGAGATTGGTGGTCGAATAACCGGGCTCCAGCGGCAGAAGGCGCACCTCACCGCCCGCCGCCTCCACTTCCTCGCGCCCCGCGACGAAGTGCGACCAGTCGGCGCCTTTCACCAGAATATCGGGCAGCAGAGCGGCGATCAGTTCCCGCGGCGTGTCTTCGTCGAATAGCGTCACCGCGTCCACCGCCTCCAGCCGCGACGCGAGGTCGGCGCGGTCCCGCTCGGCAATGAGCGGCCGCGTCGGCCCTTTCATCCGCTGCACGCTCGCATCGGAGTTGAGCCCCAGCACCAGAACATCGCCCAGCGAACGTGCCGACTCCAAGAGCCGGATGTGCCCAGGGTGCAGGATGTCGTAGCAGCCATTGGTGAAAACGACCCGGCGCCCTTGGCTTTTCCAGCGGGCGCGGGCGGCTAGGAGTTCGTCTCGGGTGTAGAACAGGCCCACAAAGTGCGATTATCGCAAGGGAACGCCTTGGCAACATACTCGAGGATTCTTGTTCGGGCGACAAACTGGGTGGGCGATGCGGTCATGTCCCTGCCCGCGCTCTCTGCTTTACGGCGGCGCTTTCCCGCGGCGCACATCGCCGTCCTGGCGCGGCCTTGGGTGGAGGGCCTCTACCGCCACGAGCCCTTCGCCGACGAGATCATCCCCTACCAGCCCCGATCCCTCGCGGACCGCTTCCGTGCGGCAAGCGCCCTGCGGCAGCGCAAATTCGATTGCGCCGTGCTGCTGCAGAATGCATTTGACGCGGCGCTGGTGACCGCTCTTTCCGGCATTCCGCGCCGGATCGGCTACGCCCGGGACGGCCGCGGATGGCTGTTAACCGATGCAATCCCCCGCCCGCGTCCGGGCGAAATCCCCCGGCACGAGAGCTACTACTACCTCGAACTCCTGCGCCGCGTGGGCTGGGTGGAGGCGCTGCCGCCGGAACCGCTCATCCGGCTGAGCGGGGCTGCGGAGGCCCGCAAAGCGGGACTGCGCTTGTTCGAAGGCCGCCGGATCATTGGCGTCAGCCCCGGCGCCGCCTACGGTACAGCCAAACGCTGGTGGCCGGAACGGTTTGCGGCGGCAGCTTCCGCGCTGGCGCGGGACCTGCACGCGGAGGTGGCTCTGTTCGGATCTGCCGGTGAGCGGGCGCTCTGCGAAACCGTGCGGGGCATGATTCACACGGTCCCGTCAAACAATTACGCCGGTTCGATCGGGCTCGAAGAGTTCATCCGGCGCGCGGCCGCCTGTCTGGTCTACCTGACCAACGATTCCGGGGCCATGCACATCGCCTCCGCCCTCGGCGTGCCCACGGTGGCCATCTTCGGAGCTACCGATGCCGAGGCCACCGGCCCGACCGGGGGAAACGCCCGGGTGGTTTATCAGCCAGTGGAGTGCAGCCCGTGCCTGCTGCGGGAGTGCCCCATCGACCATCGCTGCATGCGAGCGGTGGAGGCGGACCGCGTGGTGGCTGTGGCGCTGGAACTGCTACAAAAGAAGGAAGGTACTCATTGGATACCCGAGCCAAAATCTTGACCCGGCCGGCCGCGCTGGACTACCTCCCCCGGCTCGGACCTTGTACCAAAGTCTCCGGTTACTTCGATCCCCTGCTGGCCTCGCATGCGCGCCGCCTTGAAAGCGTCCGCTCCGCGGGTGTGCCGCTCGTCGTGCTGGTGAACGACCCTCCTGCCCCGCTGCTCCCTGCACGCGCCCGGGCGGAACTGGTGGCCGCGCTCGGGGCGGTGGAAGTGGTGGTGCTTCCGGAGGGTCCGTCCGCCGCGGATCTTGTACCGGATCTCCGCATGGAAGAAGTTGACGAGGCCGACCGGAATCGGCTGATTTGCGCTGTAAAGGAACGCCACCGCTGAGACGCATGCCCATCTCTCGAATCCTGGTTGTCCGCCTGGGGGCAATGGGCGACATATTGCACGCCATGCCGGCCGTCGCCAGCATGAAACGGGCTTGGCCTAACGCCAGGATCTCGTGGGCCGTGCACCCCAAGTGGCGGGACCTCTTGGAAGGCGGGGGCCTCGTGGACGAACTCGTGTTCTTCGAACGCACCACGCTGCTGGGCCTCTGGCGCACCTGGAGGTCGCTCCGCGAGCGCCCCTTCGATTTCGCCATCGATTTCCAGGGTTTAGTCCAGTCCGCCCTGGTTGCCAACACCGCGCGCGCCGGCCGCATCTACGGTTTTGAATGCGCGCAAACCCGCGAACGGCTGGCGGCCCACCTCTACACCGATACCGTCCACACCGAATCCCGGCATGTGGTGGATAAGAACATGGAGCTGGCGGCTACCGCGGGCGCGGTGGAGCGGGTCTATGAAGCGCCTCTGCCGCCGGGCCGTTACGAGGGCCGGTTGCCCTCCGAGCCGTTCATTCTCGCCAGCCCCTTCGCCGGGTGGGTTTCCAAGCAATGGCCCCTTGAACATTACGCCGAACTCGCCCGCCTGTGCCGCAAAGAATTGGGCATGCCGCTGGTGTTGAACGGAGCACCCGGCCAGGAGGCGCAGCTGCGTCAGGTGGAAGGCGCCTTTGTCCACTTGTCCGGCATTGCGGGCCTCATTTGGGCCACGCGCCGCGCGGCCGCCGTGGTCGGGCTCGACAGCGGCCCCATGCACCTCGCGGCCGCGCTCGAGAAGCCGGGAGTCGCCATCTTCGGGCCCACCGACCCTGAACGTAACGGGCCGTACTCGCCGCAGATCACAGTGCTCCGCAACGAGGGAATCACCACCACCTACGCGCGCGGCAACCAGATTCATCCCGGCATGCGCGCCATCGCTCCGTCGCAGGTGCTGGAGGCGCTCTGTGCGAGGGTGCGGGCCGGGGGTGCGCGCGAAAGGACGGCCTAGTGTTCTCCAAGGCCTGG
Organism: uncultured Solibacteraceae bacterium; assembly: GCA_964460395.1. GTDB lineage: Bacteria > Acidobacteriota > Terriglobia > Bryobacterales > Bryobacteraceae > CAYWQS01. The sequence goes on from CAYWQS010000029.1 coordinate 29,364, forward strand.
GCTGACGCCGTGCAGCGCCTGCGCGTGCCCTCCGGCATCATTCTCGCCGCGGGGTTCGCCTGGCTGGCGGAACCCGCCCCGGACTCGCTGCTTTGGGGCGCACCTTGCTGGCTGGCCGGCCTTTCTCTCCGCGCTTGGGCCGCCGGGCACCTGCGCAAGAATCTCGAACTGACTGTCAGCGGCCCCTACGCTTACATTCGCAACCCCCTCTATGCGGGCACCCTGCTGGTAGTGGCCGGTTTCGTCATCGCCAGCCGGAGTCTCTGGTTCGCACTGCTGGCCGCAGTGCTTTTCTTCCTGGTGTACCAGCCCGTGATGGAAAACGAAGAAAGACATCTCCGGACGCTCTTTCCCGGCTACGACGCCTATGCTCAGCGCGTCCCGCGCCTCTGGCCGCGTGGACGCCGCCACTTGGACCAGGCCCGCTTCACCTGGGCGCAATACCTCCACAACAAGGAGCAGAAGGCGCTCTACGGATTTCTGGCCGTGCTTGGGTTCCTCCTCTGGAAACTTTCACGCTGAGCGGCTTCCTTGCCGCCGGAGAGCGGATGCTAGCATGGCGGTAAGCTCTATGGAACCCGTCCGCCCCCGCCTGCTTGCCGCGCTCTTGGGCTGCGCTGTCCTCGCGCTTTCTGCGCATGCCCAGTCACTGCCGCCCGGAATCACCAGGGTCACGAGCGTCGAAGGCATCAATGAGTACCGTCTCGCCAATGGCCTGCGCGTCCTGCTGTTTCCCGATCCCACCAAAACCAACATCACCGTGAACATCACTTACATGGTCGGCTCCCGCCATGAAGACTACGGCGAAAGCGGCATGGCCCACCTGCTGGAACACCTCTTGTTCATGGGGTCGAAGAACCACCCTGACATCAAGAAGGAACTCACTGACCGCGGCACCCGCCCGAACGGATCCACGTGGTACGACCGCACCAATTACTTCGAAACCTTCACCGCAACCGAGGATAACCTCCGCTGGGCGCTCGATCTCGAAGCAGACCGCATGGTGAACAGCTTTGTCTCCCGGAAAGACCTGGACTCGGAAATGACCGTCGTGCGCAACGAGTTCGAAGCCGGCGAGAACAGCCCGAACCGCGTCTTGTTCGAGCGCGTTCTTTCCACCGCGTACCTCTGGCACAACTACGGCAAGTCCACCATCGGCTCCCGCAGCGATATCGAAAACGTCCCCATCGAAAGGCTGCAGGCCTTCTACCGCCACTTCTACCAGCCGGACAACGCCCTTTTGGTGGTGGCCGGGAAATTCGAAGAGGCAAAGGCGCTGAGTTATATCCACCAGTTTTTCGGACCGATTCCCAAACCATCCCGGGAACTCCGGCGTACCTATACGGTGGAGCCTGTCCAGGACGGGGAACGGCTGGTGACTTTACGCCGCGTGGGCGACGTGCAGGCGTTGGCCATGGCCTATCATGTCCCCGCAGGCTCGCATGAGGAGTTCGCCGCCGTCGAAATGGCTGCCGATATCCTCGGCGACGTCCCCTCCGGGCGTTTGTATAAAGCGCTCGTCGAAACAAAAAAGGCCGTCTCCGTCAGCTTCAATACGTTTCAGTTGAAGGATCCCGGCGTAGCCGTTCTTTCCGCCAGCGTGCGCCAGGAGAACTCCCTGGACGAAGTTCGCAAAATCGCCACCGATCTCCTCGACAACCTGGCCAATACCCCCTTCACGCAGGAGGAGTTGGACCGTGCAAAAACCGCCAGCCTCAAGCAGATCGAATTGCTCTTCAACGACAGCCAGCGAGTCGCCCTGCTGCTCAGTGAGTGGCAGGCGATGGGCGACTGGCGCCTGATCTTCCTGCACCGCGACCGGATCAAGAAGACCACGTTGGCCCAGGTACAGCAAGCCGCGAACAAGTACTTCATTCCCTCGAACCGAACCGTCGGCCTGTTTATCCCCGACAAGGCGCCCTTGCGCGCAGAAATCCCTCCTGCCCCGGATGTCGAGGCGCTCGTCAAGGATTACAAGAGCGACGTAGTAATCACCCAGGGCGAGGAGTTCGATGCCAGCCCCGCAAATATCAATCGCCGTCTCGCGCGCGGGTCGATGGGCGCCGTTCAACTCTCGCTGCTCGAAAAGAAAACCCGCGGCAACCAGGTCATCGCCCAGATAACCTTCCGCCATGGCGACGAAAAATCGTTGGCCGGCCAGAACCAGGTGGCCTCCTTTACCGGCGCCATGCTTCTGCGCGGGACAACCAGGCGGAGCCGCCAGGAAATCAAGGACGAGTTCGACAAACTGAAGGCCAATGTCATGGTGACCGGCGGCCTCGAAACCGCTAACGCCCGCATCACCACCACGCGGGAAAACCTGCCCGCCGTGCTCGATCTGGTGGCCGAGGTGCTGAAACAACCTTCCTTCCCCGCCCAGGAATTCGAACAACTCAAGCAACAACAGTTGGCCAGCATCGAGCGCATGAGAAGCGAACCCCAAATGATCGCTATGCAGGCCATGCAGCGGCATCTGTCGCCCTACCCCAAGGGCGATGTCCGCTATGTTCCCGCCCTGGATGAACAGATCGAATCGATCCAATCGGTTACCCTCGATCAGGTAAAGGAATTTCACAAGCAGTTCTATGGCGCCTCCGCGGGCGAGATCGTCCTCGTGGGGGACTTTGACCGGGAGGCCACGCAGAATCAGCTCCGGCGTCTTTTTGCCGATTGGAAAACCGCGCGCCCCTACGTTCGCATCAGCCGCCCGTACAAAGCGGTCGAGCCGAAAGCCGAGACTTTCGAAACACCTGACAAAACGAACTCCCTCTGGCTTGCCGCCCTCACCCTGCAGATGCGCGACACCAGTCCGGACTATCCTGCCATGCTTCTGGCCAACTACATTTTCGGCGGATCCGGACTCAACTCGAAGTTGTTCGCGCGGATCCGCACCAAGGAGGGGCTCAGCTACGGCGTTGGATCGATGTTCAGCAGCGGCGCGAAAGACGACAACTCACTCTGGTTGGCCAACGCGATCGCCAACCCGGCCAACGCGCCGAAGGTGGAAGCGGTCTTCCGCGAGGAACTGGCCAAGGCACTCGCGCAGCCTTTCTCAGCCGAAGAAGTGGAGGCGGCCAAGAAGAGCTGGGCGCAGCAGCAGCAGGTTTCGCGCGCCAACGACACTCAACTGGTCTCGATCCTGGCGGCTCGCAGCTTCGATGGCCGCACCATGGATTGGGACGCGGAACTCGAAGCGCGCGTCATGCAGGTAACCCCCGGCCAACTGAACGCCGCCATGAAGAAGTATCTGGATCCGTCCCGGCTCAGCTTCTTCCGCGCCGGCGATTTCCAGAAAGCCCAAGTAAAATTCTAGGGAGACGACCAACCACATGCGATTGGCTATTTGTCTACTGGCCCTGGGCCTGATCGCGGCCGGCCAGCCCGCGCCCGACCGCGGCGACGACCGGCGCGGCTACAACGATACCCCCCAGTTGCCCAACCAGCTCTGGAAGGTGCATGACATGGCGCGCCCGCGCCCGCCCAAACTCAACCCGCCCCCGGCCCCCGTAACCACGCCGCCGCCCGCCGATGCGATCGTCCTGTTCAACGGAACAGACCTCTCTCAGTGGGTATCGATGACCAGGCAAGGCCAGCAGCCCCCCAAATGGAAGGTCGAAAACGGCTACCTGGAAATCACTCCGCAGGGCGGCCGCCTGGCCACCAAAGAGAAATTCGGCGATGTCCAGTTGCACATCGAGTGGATGATTCCCGTCAACACGCCCGGGCAAGGCCAGGGCAAGGGCAACAGCGGCGTCGAACTCATGGGCCGCTACGAAGTCCAGGTGCTGGAATCCCGGGACAACGAAACGTATGCCGATGGCCAGGCCGCCTCCATTTATGGCCAGTGGCCTCCCATGGTGAATGCCTCCCGCCCGGCGGGCGAGTGGAACAGTTATGACATCGTTTTCGAAGCGCCGAAGTTCGAGGGCGAGAAACTCGTGAAGCCCGCTTATCTCACTGTCTTCCATAACGGCGTCATGGTCCACAACCGCCAGGAAATCATTGGCCGTGCCGTGCATCGCCGCGTCGCAACCTATGCGCCGCACGCCGCCGAAGAGCCCTTCACTCTGCAGGACCACGGCAACCCCGTGCGCTTCCGCAATATCTGGATCCGCCGCCTGCCCGGATACGATTCGGGCGCCGCGCATGCTCACTGATCTCGTGCAGATCCGCCGTCTCGGCGAACAAAAGCGTCCGGAAAACGAACGGCTCCGCCGCCACCTGAAAACATTTCGTTATGTGGAGCGGAGGCTCATCCAGATCGCCGAAGAGGTGGAAAGCCAGATCGACTGCACCGCTTGCGGCAACTGCTGCCGCACCGCCACGGCCCGCATCAAAGATCGTGACGTAGTTCGCCTCGCCAGGCATCTGCGCGTCAAGCCGGAACAGTTCCTCCGCGATTACACCGAGGAAAGTGAGGAGGAAGGCCGCATTCTCCGCCGGGAACCCGGCCACGGCTGCGTCTTTCTCGAAGGCAACCTCTGCGGCGTTTACGAGGCTCGCCCCGCTAGCTGCATCCACTTCCCAAACCTCACCGTCTCCTCCGGCGGCTCCTTGGAATCCAGGATGTGGGTAATGCCCGATCGCGCCTGTTACTGCCCGATCGTCTACAACACTCTGGAACGTTGGAAAGACGAGGTGAATCTCCCCGGCCGCGGCGGCTGACCCCGCACCATTTTCTGAACCACGCGCGTCAGCAAGTGGCCATCTTTTCCGCCGGCCGTTACGGAATTTTCTCCGTCACCGTCACCGGTTCTCTCAGCCGGAACGTAATGCGTGTCTCGCTCGCCAGCACGGCCTCCGGGTTTTTCGTCAGCACCACTGACCCGGCGCCCGACGCCGCGCCGATCCCCGCGCCAATGGCCGCGCCCTTCCCCCCGCTTGCCATCGCACCAATCGAAGCCGCGATGGCCGCCCATGTCGCCGTCCTCCGCAGCGTGCTGCCCCGTTCGGCTGACTCGCCCTCATGACGGAACGGATCCGTCTTCACTTCGATCACCTGGCCATCGCTGAGAGTCAGTTCTGTCAGCTCCAGTCCCATCCGGGCCCGGCTGGCAGCCCTCCCGGCGCGGTTTAACTCCACGATGCGGCCCTTGTGCAGGCTGCCCCGCTCGGCAATCGCCAACCCGTTCACAATCAACGGGGCGTCCAGGCTCACATTGAAGGACGTGTCCTTCTCCTTCGTCGCGCTGGTCAGCGTTTCCTGCAGCCGAACCGTGATCATCGTCCCGGCCGGAATCGTCACGCTGCGCGGCCCCCTCCGCCGGGCCTCCGCCAAGGCCGCAGCCTTTTCCTCGGCCTCTTGACGGGCCTTCTCTGCGGTCCTCTGTTGCTCAAGCTCCGCCGGCGACAGCGGCCGGGGTGCTTCCAGTACTGAGAGCCGCTCTGGCATCGGGGGCGGCAAGGCGGGCATCGACGACGCAACTACGGCCGGACGTGCGCTTTCGGCTGGCGGGGCGGCCGGCGCCGCAGGTTCGGCAGGCTTTGGTGCTGCTCCGGCCTTGGGAGCCTGCGATTGTGCGGGTGCTGTGGTCACCGCCGGAGCGGCAGCAGCCACTCGGACGGGAGCGGCCTCCCGTGCCGGCGGCAAGGCCATTGAAGAAACCAGTGCAGCAGGCGGAGGCGGAGGCGTCTGCACAATCACGACCGGAGGAGGAGTGTTCTGTTGTCCTTGGCGTACCATTCCGGCCACCCAGAACAGCGCGGTCGCCGCCATCAGCCCGAGCGCGAACGGCAGCCCCAGTTTGTTCCACATACGCGGAGAACCCTCCCGTCTCCTGTATGTATAACGCGCTACGGCGGAACAGGGTTTCGGCCGTCCGGATAGAATAGAAAGAGAATGGTCAGCTTTCCGCAGGCTTTCCAGATCGGATCCGTCGAAATTCGTCCCGCTACCGTCCTTGCCCCCATGGCCGGCGTCACCGACACCGTCTTCCGCCGCCTCATCCGGGCGCAGGGCGGGTGCGGGTTGCTCATGACGGAGTTCACCAGTTCACACGGGGTCGTGGCCAGCACGAGGCCGAAGGCGAAGAAAGGACGGTCGTTTGACTACCTCTTCTTCGAACCCGAGGAGCGCCCTATCACCGCCCAGTTGTTCGGCTCCGATCCCGAGGTCATGGCTGAGGCGGCCCGCATCTGCGAGGCGAATGGGTTCGACGCGGTCGACATCAACTTCGGCTGCCCGGTGAAGAAAGTGGTCACCTGCAACGGCGGCTCCGGCCTGCTCAGAAACCTGCCTCTCGTGGCGGACATCCTCCGCAAGTGCCGGGCAGCAGTGAAGATCCCTCTGACCATGAAATTCCGGGCCGGCTGGAACGATCACGAACTTGTTCACGTTCAGATGGCCAGAATCGCCCAGGAAGAAGGGCTTGCCGCCATCGCCTTGCACCCGCGAACGCGCGAACAGGGTTACAGCGGCCGGGCCGATTGGACTCGCATCGCCGAAGTGAAAAGCGCCGTGCGCATCCCGGTGATCGGCAACGGAGACATCACTGCCCCTGCCGACGCTGTCCGGATGGTCGAACTCACCGGATGCGACGCCGTGATGATTGGCCGCGCCGCCTCCTCCAACCCATGGATCTTCCGCCAGATCGCCGAGTATCTGGCCACCGGATCCTACTATCAGCCCTCTGAACTGGACCGCTGGCGCATGATGCACACCTACTACCGCATGCTGGTGGAAAAGGGCGGGCTGGATATCGTCGGCAAGATGAAACAGTTCGCGACTTACTTCACACACGGCGTGCGGAATGGCGCGAAACTGCGCACCCTCATCTACCAGGCGCGGGAAGCGCTCGAGATCTGCGGCTTGGTGGACCGGCATTTCGAAGCCGAAACCCACCCCGGCGACCAGTTGGCGACGGTGCTGCTTTGAAGAAGGTCCAGGTGATCACCGATGGCTCTTGCCTCGGCAATCCAGGACGCGGAGGCTGGGCCGCCATCCTCATTTATGGCCAGCACCGCAAAGAACTCTCCGGCGCGGAACCGCAAACCACCAACAACCGCATGGAACTCCAGGCTGCTATTCGCGCACTCGAAGCCCTGAAAGAAAGGTGCGACGTCGAGATCGTCACCGATTCGGAATACGTTAAGAAAGGCGTCGAGTCCTGGATGTCCGGCTGGAAGCGCAACGGTTGGAAAACCGCCTCCAAAAAGCCCGTAGCCAACCAGGATCTTTGGCAGCAACTCGATGCGCAACTCTCCCGCCACCGCGTCCGCTGGACCTGGACCAAGGGCCACGCCAGCCACGAGGGCAACAACCGTTGCGATGAGCTCGCCCGTGCCGCCGCCGCCTCGCAGTAATCCCCTCCCTATGCGAATCGCGCTGTTCGGCGGCACCTTCGACCCCATCCACAAAGCGCACCTTCGCGTCGCCAAAGAGGCCGCTGCCCAGCTTCACCTCGACTCCATCCTCTTCGTCACCTCCGCCAACCCGCCCCACAAGCCCGCCGGCTCCACCACACCCTACGAACACCGACACCGCATGGTGGAACTGGCCTGCAGCGCCGACCCGCGCTTCGTTCCCTCCCGCCTCGAAGCCGGGACCGTCCGCAGCTTCTCCATCGACACCATTCAAAAAGCGCGCCAACAGTTACAGCCTGATGACGAACTCTTCTTTCTCATTGGGGCTGATGCATTTGCCGAGATCGGCACTTGGCACCGGGCGGCCGAAGTCCTGCAGAGCGCGCAATTTGTTGTCGTCTCGCGGCCCGGTTACGAGTATCCTGTCCCGGAGGGGGCCCGGATTCACAGATTGGAAAGCGTGGCGTTGGACGTCTCTTCGTCCGCCATCCGCCGCCAGTGCGAAACCGGCAATTGGGAGGCGCTGGAGGAAGTGCTGCCGGCCCCGGTGCTCGATTACATCCGCCAACACGGACTCTACCGCCAGCCATGACTGCCCGGCTCTTCTTCAAACTCATCTTCGCCGTCCTCATCATCATGGTGGTGGCCCTCACCACCATCGACTTTCTGGCCTCCGAAATGGCTGAATCCACCTACGTGGACGGCATCAAGCGCGAGATGCGCCAGAAGACCGAGATGCTCAGCGTCATCGCCCAGCGCGATATGGCTGCGATGACGCCCCAGGAGGTGGACGCGTTGGCCCGTGCCGCCGGCGCCCGCCTTACGGTGGTCGCCCACGACGGCAAAGTGCTGCTGGATTCAGAAGCCGACCCGGCGGAAATGGAAAACCACGGCGATCGTCCCGAATTCAAAGCGGCGCTTGCCGGGCAAGTCGGCTCCAGCGTCCGCTGGAGCGCGACCTTGGGCACCAACTTTCTGTACGTGGCCGCCCCGGTCCCCGCTGGGGCGGCCCGTTTCGCCGTGCCCCTCCTTGAGGTTCGCACCCAGGTGACGCATCTCCGCCAGCGCCTTGTGGTGTACACCGCCATCGCCTTCATCCCCGGCATTTTGTTGGCGGCGTTGTTCGCCCGCTATCTTGCTACCCGTCTGGGCAGTATCATCGACTACGCCTCCACTCTGGCCACCGGCAACTTCAAAGCCCGCCTGAATACGACCGCCAAGGATGAACTTGGGATTCTCGCAAACCAGTTGAATGAAACCGGAGAAAAGCTCGAAAAGATGTTCGAGGAACTCCAGCGGGAACACGTGGAACTCGAAAAACTGGAGCGCATCCGGAAGGACTTCGTCATCAACGTCTCCCACGAACTCCGCACCCCTCTGGCCTCGATCCAGGGCTACACCGAAACGCTGTTGGACGGAGCGCTTCACGACCCCGACAACAACGTGCGCTTTTTGCACATCATCCGCCAGAACGCCGAGCGCCTGGGCCGCCTGACTGCCGACCTGCTCACGCTTTCCCGGCTTGAACTCAAGAGTCAGCGCTTGCAGTTCGCCTCTTACTACCTGGAACCACTGCTCCAGGAATGCATCGACACCCTCCGGCCGGTGGCGGAGAAGAAGTCCATCCGGATCGAATTTGAACCCGCCGACCCCAAGATGGAAGTGTTCTGCGATTCTGAGGCGGTGCATCAGGTGATGACCAATCTCCTCGACAACGCTATTAAGTACACGCCCGATGGCGGCCGGATCCACGTCTCCTGGCGTCTCCTGCCCGCCTCCGGCCGCCCGGCCTTCGCCGAAATCGCTGTCGCCGACACCGGAATCGGGATTCCCTCCGAGGATCTGCCCCGTCTGTTTGAGCGCTTCTACCGCGTAGACAAAGCGCGGTCCCGCGACCTTGGCGGCACCGGGCTCGGGCTGGCTATCGTCAAGCACTTGGCCCGCGCCCACGGCGGCGAGGCCCGGGTGGAGAGCACACCCGGCCAAGGGTCCACTTTCTTCATTACTCTCCCAACCGAGGACGCCGGGCTCCTGGAACCCGCCGCCGTTCAATCAGAGTTCATGGTTTCGTAATTGTTCTGTCACAAGTTTCGTTCTAAGTGTTATTGAAGGTCTTACCAGAATGAAAAAGATCCTGTTGATTGAAGACGATTCCGATCTGTTCGCCCTCCTCAAGTACAACCTCGAGAAGGAAGGCTTCCAGATGGTGGGTGCTCAGACCGGCAAGGGCGCCGTGGATCTCTGCCGGAAAGAACGGCCCGATCTGGTGATCCTCGACATCATGCTGCCGGATTCCGATGGCCTCGACATTTGCAAGGGGATCCGCAGCCATCCCGAACTTGCCCACATCCCGATCATCTTCCTCACCGCGCGCGCCTCGGAAACCGACCGCATTGTCGGTCTGGAATTGGGCGCCAACGACTATATCGTGAAGCCATTCTTTGTGCGCGAATTGGTGGCCCGCATCAAAATTCAGTTCCGCACGCAGCAGCAGCCCGTCCGCACTCTTCAGGTTGCCGGCCTCCAACTCGACCGGTCCAGTTGCCGCGTCCGGCTCAACGGAACCGCGCTGGCTCTCACTGCCACCGAGTTCCGGTTGCTCGAATTCCTCATGAGCCGCCCCGGCTTTGTGTTCAGCCGCGAACAGTTGCTCAACGCCGTCTGGGGCCACGACCGCGCCGTCACCGACCGCACCGTGGACGTTTATATCCTCCGCCTCCGCCAGAAGATCGAAGTGGATCCCGCCAACCCGCAGTTCATCCGCTCCGTGCGGGGCTTTGGCTACTCCTTTAACGATCCTGCAACAGAAGCCCAGTTGGCCGAGACGGTCGGACAGGCCTGAAGCCGCCCCTTGCCACGCGCGTTCGCCCATCCGGATTCATCCGTTTTTCACATTCGATTCATAGTCTGTTTACTGTATGGTTGCTAGATTGACGTGTGGTTGTTGCGACAACCCTACGTCATGCCTCTTTTCCGTTGTACTGCCTCCCCGCTGCTACGCTCTCTTTTATTAGTTTTCTCATTCGCCGTCGGCCTGCTTGCTCAGGAGGGAGGGAAGGGAACCATCCTCGGAACCGTCTTTGACGGAGCCACCGGCAATCCCATTCCTCAGGTGGCCGTCGAAGTCTTACCCGGTGGCCTCAAATTGGTCACCGACACTACCGGCAAGTTCAGGGTTGACGTTGCTCCTGGCACCTACCAGGTGAAGTTGCTGGCCGACCGGTACTTGCCTGCGGCCCTTGACAACCTGGTGGTGCAGGCGGGGGCCGCTACCGAGGCTATGACGGTGATGGTTTCCTCCAGCAACGTCACCAAAGTCGACGTCGTCGAAACCGTCAACGCTGTCGCCGCTACCGCCGAAGCAATGATCTCCGAGCGGAAACTCGCCGTCACCGTCAGCGACGCCATTAGCGGTGACGAAATCCGCAAGAGCACCGCCTCCGACGCCGCTGCCGCACTCGAAAAAGTCACCGGAGTTTCCATCGTGGACGACGGCTACGTTTACGTTCGTGGTCTGGGCGAACGCTACAGCTCCACCATGCTTAACGGCGCCATGCTCTCCACTACGGAACCGGAAAAGCGCGTGGTGCCGCTCGACCTTTTTCCCGCCAGCCTCATCGACAACATCAAGATTCTGAAAACCTACTCGCCCGATCTGCCCGGCGAGTTCTCCGCCGGCCTGGTGCAGATGTCCACCGTCGAATTTCCCGTGAAGAAGACCTTCACGGCCAGCATGAGCGTTGGCTTCAACAGCCGCACCACCAACCGCAGGTTCGATACATATCCCGGCGGATCCTACGATTGGGCTGGCTTCGACAGCGGTGCTCGCGACCTGCCCGCGCTCATCCCCGAAACACGCCTCTTCCCCGGTAACTTCACCGCCCAGCAGTTCCAACAGTTGGGCCGCGCCTTTGCCAACAACTGGGAGGCCGTACCCATCGAATCGATGCGGCCTCAACAGACATATACCTTCGCGGGCGGAAACACCTGGGGCAAGCTGGGGCTGGTTGGCGCCCTGACCTTCTCGAACCGGCCCCAATTCCAGGGCGAACAGCAGAAATACCTTCGCATCGGCGGCAACGAACCGTTCGTCTTCACCCGTTACGACCATTTCGATGCCAACACTGAATCCGCCCGCCTGGGCGGAGTGCTCAACCTGGCTTACAAGATCAACGAAGCCAACAAGCTCGTCATCCGCAACACCCTCACCCGCGACACCGACAAGGAAGCCCGCTTTTTCTCAGGATTCAACGGCGGCACCGACACCGACGTGGTCAACTACCGCTTGCGCTGGGTGGAGCGCAGCCTGCTGTCCTCCGGTATCGAAGGTGAACATGCCCTGCTGAAACTCGGCAACAGCATCCTGCGCTGGCAGTTCACTTACTCCGCCTCCCAGCGCAATGAGCCCGACCTGCGCGAAAACATCTACGGCAGACTGGATGACGGTTCCTTGCGCTTCCTCGCGCAGCCGCAGTCGGGCCTGCGATTCTTCAACAATCTCGACGATACGATCTACGAGCCGCTGGCCGAAGTGGTCAAGCCCTTCTTCAAAGGCTCCGTCAGCGGCATTTTCAAGTTCGGCTTCCGTGGCACCTTCCGCCGGCGCGATTTCGCCGGACGCCGTTTCCGGTTCGTGCCCATCCGCCCTGCAACGCTCAACTTGGGCCTCTCCCCCAATCAACTGTTCGCGTCATCCAACATCCGTCCCGACGGCTTCGAGATCCGCGAAAACACCCGCGGCACCGACACCTACAAAGCTGACATGGACATCTACGGCGGCTTCGGCATGGTGGATCTCGTTCTCTCCCCGCGCTGGCGCCTGGTGGGCGGACTTCGCTTCGAGGACGCAGACATCAACGTCGTCACCATTGATCCCCTCGTCCCCGGCGCCGTGCCGGCCATCTCGAACTTGGCCAACCGCGACGCGTTGCCCGGCGTAAACCTCATTTACTCCATGACCCGCAAGCAGAACCTGCGCTTCGGCTATGGCCGCACCATCTCCCGCCCCGACTTCCGCGAACTCTCTCCCTTCGAATTCAACAACGTCGTGGGCGGCTACAGCGTCTCCGGCAACCCCAACCTGATGCGCGCCACCATCGATAACTTCGACGCTCGCTGGGAGTCCTTCCTCGGCGGCGACCAGATCCTCGCCGCCTCGTTCTTCTATAAGCGCTTCACCAACCCGATCGAAGTGATCCTCCAGCCCACCACCGGCGACCTGCGGCAGAGCTTCATCAACGCGGATTCCGCCAATAACTATGGCATCGAACTCGAAGCCCGCAAAAATCTTGGCTTTCTCAAACCCGGGCTGAGGCAGTTCTCCGTTCATGGCAACTTCACCTTCGTCAACTCCACCGTCAACATCGGCGAAGGCCCCGAACAGGCTCTGCTGACTTCCAAATCGCGCCCCCTGCTCGGCCAGTCCCGCTACATCTACAACCTCAGCGCGGAATGGGCCCGGCCCGATTGGCGTTCGAGTTCACGCCTCTATCTCAACTCGGTCTCGCGCCGCATCACCGATGTCGGCGCGGTCGGACTGCCCGATATCTATCAGGAGCGCAACACTTTCCTCGACTTCGTCTACCAATACGACCTGCTGGAGAACGGACGTTGGTCTGTCAAGTTCTCCGCGGAAAACCTGTTGGATAACACCTACCGCTGGACGCAAGCGGGGATTCAAGTACGGAGATTTCAACTGGGCCGCACCTTTACGGTCGGCACCACCTTTTCCATCTTTTGAGTTACGGCGCGGGTGCCGTTCAGGCCCGCAGCCATTCGTCTGGAATCAGGAAAGGACTTACTTCGATTATGCAATTGAGCCTTCGAAAGGCATGGCTGCGCTTCGCCGCTACTGCCGCGATTCTCTCTTCGTTCACCCTTCTTTCCGCCGCCGGTCTGCCCTCGCCCATGTCCAGGAGCGAAGCGGTACGGCTAGTGGGCGGTTTGGAAAACTACGACACCGACGCCTCCGTCTGGATTTGGGCCGATAAACAGGTCTACCAGCCAGGGGAGTCCTTCACCTTGAAGTGGACCATCCGCTCCAACGATGACCGGTTGCCCTTCACTATCATTCTCTACCGGCAAAACAACCAGACCGGGGCGCGCACCTATGTCCCGCGCGGCACTTCAGAGCCCTCCGACATCCTCGGCATCCCCGAGCGCGACGGCTATGGCATCATCCGCCTGCCGGATATCGAAAAGGGTACGTTGATCGGCGCAGGCAGCAGCATCGGCGTCGCCTCAGCCTCCATCCCCAACGAACCGGGCATGCACACCTTTGTGCTGCAACTCCGCGACTGGAGCGGCACGCGTGTGATCAAGTCCGCCTACTTTAAGTTCGGCGTTGTCGAGCGCTTCGAAACCCTCACCGGTGACATCACCTCAAACCGCACGCTCACCAACAATGTTGGCTGGCGCATCTCCGGCGGTGTCTTCGTGAAGAACAACGCCACGCTCACCGTCGAGCCCGGCACCATCATTCAAGGCCTCCCCGGCTCACAGCCGGCCTCCGCGCTGTTCATCACCCAGTCTGGCCGCATCATGGCCAAAGGGACCCGCGCCCGGCCCATTATCATGACTTCCTCCCAGCCTTTGGGCGACCGGAAAGCCGGCGATTGGGGTGGCCTCATCCTGCTGGGCCGTGCGCCCACCAACTGGCCCGGCGGCACGGGCTTTATCGAAGGACTGCCCAATAACCCCGACACCGTTTATGGCGGCAACGACCCCGACCACGACTGCGGAACCCTCGAATACGTGCGCGTCGAGTTCGCCGGTGCGGAGTTCAACCCCAATAACGAGCTGAACGCCATCACCTGGGGCGGCTGCGGAAAGAAGACCGTTTCCCGCTTCCTCCAGACCACCTACGGTTTCGACGACGCCTTCGAATGGTTCGGCGGCAACAATGATGCCAAGTACCTCGTCGGCACCTACGCACGCGACGACTATCTCGACGGCCAGATCGGCTGGACCGGCCGCGTGCAGCACGCCGTCGTCCTCGCCAACCTCGACAACAGCAACCGCGGCATCGAAATGGACAACAACGAAACCAACAACCTGTTGGAACCGTTCTCCAACCCGCAGTTTTACAACGTCACCTTCGTGGGCGCCGGCGCCAACTTCGACACCAGCGTCGATGAGGGCGCCAGTGTGGCCGCCGTGTGGCTGCGCCGCGGCACTCGCGGCGTTTACAACAACATGATTGCGTACAACTGGGTTACTTCCGGCATCGCCATTGCCGACGCCAACACGCAAACCCAGGTCAATAACAACCAGTTGACGATTGATGGCCTCCTGCTGTGGGACAACGGCAAATACGCTCAGCGTGCCAATACCCCATCAGGCCAGACCGGCAACGCCTTCACTGCCGAATGGCTCACCGGCGCGCGCGGAACGTCCCGCAACGTGCTCATCGCCAATCCGCTGCTCCGCAAGCCCTTCGATTATTCCAACCCGGACTTCCGCCCCGCCTTCGGCTCGCCCGTGTTCAGCTCCCGCTGGATCCAGCCCCCCGACGACGGCTTCTTCGACCAGTGGGCCACCTACATCGGCGCCTTCGGCTCTGTCGATTGGACCGAAGAGTGGACCAACTTCCTGCAGGAGCAGGACCTGAAGTAGCCCGCACTGCTTCGGTAACCTCCGGCCCCGGGCGCCCTCCTGGCGTTCCGGGGCCTTTAACTTCCAAAAACTACTTGAGAACGTGGTGCGTGACGTACTCCGTCCGGATCGGCACCTGCGCCTTAAAGCGGCATAGCAGCAGTACCTGGTACCGTTCCGGAAGCCGTCCGCCCTCCCTCAGCCGTCCCATCATCTCCCGCAGATGCGCCGAAGTCGTCACGTACTCCGCCGCCGCCAGCGTCCCCTCCGTCGAAGACGATGCCAGCACCAGCAACTCCCCCCAGCCTTCCAATCCCCGGACTCGCGTCACCACCGCATAGTCCGCCGGAATCTCTTCCAACTCGGGCGGAGAATCACGCCGGTACTCGGATCTTTCGCCCGGCTGCGGCCGCAAATTCTTCACCCCGCCCCCTTCGATGACAAAATCCTGCGCCACCGGCAGCTCCG
Source organism: uncultured Solibacteraceae bacterium (assembly GCA_964460395.1). Taxonomy (GTDB): domain Bacteria; phylum Acidobacteriota; class Terriglobia; order Bryobacterales; family Bryobacteraceae; genus CAYWQS01. Next base: position 44,727 of record CAYWQS010000029.1, read on the forward strand.
CAATCTGGCGGTTGAACTTGCTCGGCCCCAGGAACACGATGTTGTTCGTCTTTACGTCTTCCCAGGCCAGTGTCGTGCTCCGCTTCAGCAGCACTTCCCGCTTCACCGGAGCCAGCATGGAAGCCAGCCGGAATGCCGCCATCGCCTCGCCCAACGGCGTCCAACGCCGCGTCTCCGAAGGCGCCGTTGGCGACTCGAGCAGCTTCCTCATCGCCTCCAACGGGACTGCTTTCTCCACTTCCTCCCAGTCGTTTGCCCACGGGTTGCGGAAATAATGGTTGTGAAACCGGACAAACAACGGGCTGCCCAACACCACCATCAGCGGTTTTGGGCTCCCCAAAAAGGGTCCCCAGAATTCGCGCAGCTCTGCACTCAATGTCTCCGCCGCGTCCCGCTGCAAATTGGCCCGCCGCCATCCCACGGTTCCCCAAATGGCAGCAGCCAACGCCATCAAACCCAGAATCACCGCTGCCATCCGCCAGCGCACCTCCTGCGGCGCGCGGACTCCTCCGCCCTGCCTCTCCACTCCATTCGGAGCGGCCTCAATCCCTAGTTCGAAATGGCCCTTGGGCAGGACAATCCGCGCCTGCGCCTCCGTCCCTTCCTCCCGGTAATACTGCTCCAGGCGCTGCCGCAGCTTCCCAATCTGTACCCGGACTGACGAATCCACCCGCGGATCGTAGTCCTCGGGTTTCCCCATCACGTCCCGCCCTATCGTGTATTCCTTTAACTGCCGGGCGTTCCCGGCCAGATAAGCCTCTCCCAGATACCCCAGCAACCGCCGCAGAGACTCCGACCCGCGCAAAGTCTCGCTGGACAGAATTCGATCCAACTCCTCGCGAAACAGGTCCGGGTTGGGCGGCGCGCTGGTCACTTCAATAGTTTACGGCTACAAAGCAATGGCGTTAACCGGTCGCTAACCGGTTTCCCGCCGCTGGCTACTTCTTTTCTGCGTCTTCCCGCCCCAAACTAAGCTGGGTCTTTCGAGGCGCGCGTGTCGCTCGAGTTATGTCGTGCCGCGTCCCCACTTCAAATAGGAGATGCCCATGTTTGCTCGTCTCTTCCGCTCCGCGCTCCTGTTGGCTGTCATCCCAGCCACTGTAGCGCCCCTCCGGGCACAGGAAGCCCGTGGCTTCATCGTTGGGCGTGTCACGGACGCCACAGGCGCTGTGGTGCCCCGTGCCACGGTCGACGTCATCAGCAAGTCGATGGGCACCAAGGTGTCCATCACCACTACTGAGGCTGGCGCCTATCAGGCTGCCTTCCTCATCCCAGGTTCCTACCGCATCGAAGCCCAGGCCGCCGGTTTCAAAAAGTTCGTCCGTGACAACGTCGAAGTCAGGGTGAACGACCGTGTGGAAATTGAGATTCTTCTCGAAGTCGGCGCTGCTGAACAAAGCATTACCGTCACGGAAGAGTCCCCGCTGCTCAACACCGCTTCGGCGTCGCTCGGCGGAGTCATCGATGCCCGCCGCGTTCAGGATCTGCCGGTCGCCCACGGCAACCCCTTCCAATTGATCGGCTTGGCTGCCGGCGTCGCGTTCACCCGGGATGCCCGGCTCGACCGTCCGTTCGAACCCACCCACATCGTCGGCTACTCCATCGACGGAACCCGCGCCAACCGCTCGGACGTAACCCTCGACGGCGTGCCCACCACGGCCACCGCCAACAACGGGGAAGTGATTGCCTCCTACGTCCCTCCGCCCGACATCGTGGCCGAGTTCAAAGTGCAAACCGCGACCTTCGACGCCAGCTTTGGCCAGACGGAAGGCGGCGTCACCAATATCTCCATCAAGTCCGGCACCAACGAGTTCCACGGTACGGCCTACTACAACAAGATGGCGCCGGAACTCTTCGCCAACGACTTCTTCGCCAACGCCAACCGGATCGCCCGCCCCGACTTCACTTACAACCGCTGGGGCGGCACGCTCGGCGGTCCCGTCCGGATCCCCAAACTCTACGATGGCCGCAACAAGACCTTCTTCATGTTCGGCTACGAGGGCATCAAGGAGTCCCGCCCCCGCAACAATGGCACCCCCACTGTCGCCACTCCGGCCATGAAAACCGGTGATTTCTCCAGCCTCCTCGCCTATAACACCAGCTACCAGATCTACAACCCCTTCACCCGTCGCGCCGTGGCCGGCGGCCGCTTCCAGCAGGATCCCTTCCCGGGCAACATCATCCCCTCCTCGCTGATCAATCCCGTCGCCGCCAACATCCAGAAATACTTCGCTGACCCGCTGTCGCCAGGCAATCCTGACGGCTCGAACAACTTCCAAAACCCCGCGCTTCTGGAAAAAATCGACTACGGCACCTACACGGTCCGCGTCGACCAGAACGTCGGCCAGAATCAACGCCTGTTTATGCGAGTTTCCTGGTACGACCGCGACAGCAACTACAACAACTACTTCAATAACCTGTCGACCGGCGAGTGGTTCCAGTTCGTCTCCCGCAATGCCGTCCTCGACGACGTGATCACCCTCACGCCAACAACTGTGCTGAACTTCCGCTACGGATATAACCGCTTCATCCGCGCCACTCTGCCGAACCCCGAGGCCCGCGGTTTCGATCTCACCTCCCTGGGATTCCCCGCCGCCTACAACAACTCCATTCCCGTCGAGATCCGCCGCTTCCCGCGCATCGACATCGCAGGCTACCAGGGCACGGCTGGCGGCGGCGAGTGGCGGCCTAACGACCTTCACTCCTTTAACACTTCTTTGCAGCACACCCGCGGTGCGCACTTCATCAAAGGCGGAATGGAGTTCCGCAGCTACCGCGAAACCCGGAAACTGTTCGCCAACGATCAGACCGGGCGGTTCAACTTCGATACCACCTGGACCCGCGGCCCGCTGGACAACTCGCCAACCGCTCCGGGATCTTTCGGACAGAGCTATGCCGCTTTCCTCCTCGGCCTGCCTTCCGAAAGCAACAGCCTGCTCGTCCGCCAGCCTGACTACGCCGAGCAGTCCCTAAGCTGGGGCTTCTTCGTCCACGACGACTGGAAGGTCAACTCTCGCCTCACTCTCAACCTCGGCCTGCGCTATGAGTTCGAAAACCCGATGACTGAACGCTACGACCGTAGCGTGCGCGGCTTCGACTTCGGCTACATCCCGGCCTTTGAGGCCGCCGTCCGCTCCGCCTACGCCGCCAATCCCACCCCCGAGGTGCCCGCATCACAGTTCAACACCCGGGGTGGCTTGCTCTTCTCCAACGTCGACGGACAGCCCCGCGGCGTGTACAACACCCCGAAGGACAACATCATGCCCCGCATCGGCTTCGCCTACCGCGTGAACGCCAAGACCGTGGTGCGCGGCGGATACGGAATCTTCTATGGATTCCTGGGCCAGCGCCGCGGCGACGTGATCCAGACGGGTTGGTCCGCCAACACCCCCTTCGTCCCCAGCCGCGATAACGGCCTGACCTTCTCGTCCACCCTGTCCAATCCCTTCCCGGGCGGCATCATCGAGCCGGTAGGGAACGCCAACCGCCAAATGACGTTCATGGGCCAGAGCGTCACATTCTTCGATGAGAATCCGCTCAACTCGTACATGCAGCGCTGGCAAATCGGCGTGCAACGCGAGTTCGGCAAGAATCTGGTGTTCGAATTGTCCTATGTCGGCAACCGCGGCACGCACATCGAACTCGGGCAAAACCTGAACGTCACTCCGCAGCGCTACCTCAGCACTAGCCCGGTGCGCGACAACCCCACCATCAACTACCTCAGCGCCAACTTGCCCAATCCCTTCCGCAATCAGCTTCCCGCGGGCGCCATCGCGGCCTTCAACGCCGCCAACATCGGCCGCGAACGCCTGCTGCGCCCGTTCCCCCACTTCGACGCCGTCAACCATTCCCGTTTTGACGGCTACTCCTGGTACCACTCTCTGCAGATGAACATCGAGAAACGCTTCTCGCAAGGCTACACCGTGCTAGGCAACTACACCTACTCGAAGTTCATGCAAGCCTCGGAAGTTCTCAACCAGGATGACGCCCGCCCCGTCGAGGTTATCTCCGACTTCGACCGGCCGCACCGCCTCACCGTCAGCGGCATCTGGGATTTGCCGTTCGGCAAAGGCCAGAAAATCGGCGCCAATGTCAATCCCTTCGGTAACGCCCTGATTGCCGGCTGGCAGTTGAACGGCATTTACACCTACCAGTCCGGCTCGCCTTTGGGCTTCGGCAACATCATCTTCAACGGCGACATCAACAACGTTGCTCTGCCGCGCTCACAGCAGACCGTCGATCAGTGGTTCAACATCAACGCAGGCTTCGAGCGCACGGCCGCCCTGCAGCTTGACCGCAACGTTCGCACCTTCCCCTTGCGCTTCGGGTTCATCCGCGCACACCACGTCAACAACTACGACCTGTCGGTGATCAAGAACAACCGCATCGCTGAACGCTACAACGTCCAGTTCCGCTTTGAGTTCCTCAACGCGCTCAACCGGCCTCAGTTCCCGGCCCCGAATACCACCCCTTCGGTCGCCGCCTTCGGCCGCATCCAGGCCTCCACGCAAGCCAACTACGCCCGCCGCATTCAGTTGGGCGCCCGGCTCGTCTTCTGAGGCCCTCCGGCGGAGGCCCCGGCCCGGCGGGGCCTCCGCTCTTTGCCTCCGCCCGCGCCTGCCCGCTACCATGAAAATTCCCCACTATGCCGGATTTTCACGAACGCGCCCAGGCGCTTATGGAGCTCTTGGAGTCCCGTCTGCTCGTGCTCGACGGGGCCATGGGCACCATGCTGCAGCAGTACAACCCCTCCATCGAGGACTGGGGCGGGCCGCGCTTCGAAAACTGCACGGAAAACCTCCTCTACACCAAGCCGGACTGGATTCGTGCCATCCACCGCGCCTACTTCGAAGCCGGTGCTGACATCGTGGAAACCAATTCCTTCGGTGGCCACCCCATCACCCTCGGCGAGTTCGGCCTCGAAGAACAGGTGCACGAGGTCAACCGGTTGGCCGCGCACTTGGCCCGGCAGGTTGCGGATGAAATGGCCCAACCCGGCCGGCCGCGCTTCGTCGCCGGCGCCATGGGCCCTACCACTAAAGCCCTCACCGTCACCGGCGGTACGACCTTCGCGGACCTTCGCGATGGCTATTACCGGCAGGCTCTTGGACTGATTGAAGGCGGCGCCGACCTCCTGCTGGTCGAAACCTGCCAGGACATGCGCAACGTCAAGGCCGCCTTGCTCGGCTCGGACCGCGCCTGCCGCGAGGCCGGCCGCCGCTTGCCTGTCATCGTCTCCGGCACCATCGAGCCCATGGGCACCATGCTGGCCGGCCAGACGGCCGACGCTATGGTGGTTTCTCTTTCCCACGCCAACCTGCTGGCCATCGGCCTGAACTGCGCCACGGGTCCGGAATTCATGACGGACCACATCCGCACCATTCACGAACTCGCCCAGACCCGCGTGTCGTGCTACCCCAACGCGGGCCTGCCGGACGTCGAAGGCCGCTACGGCGAAACGCCCACTACGCTCGCCGCCCAACTGGAAAAGTTCGTCGATCACGGCTGGCTCAACTTTATCGGCGGGTGCTGCGGCACCACGCCCGCCCACATCCGGGCCATCGCTCAGATGGTGGAGAAAAAACAGCCCCGCCCGCTGCCTTCGCCCCGGAGCCGCGCTCTCTATTCCGGGATTGAAGTGGTGGAGGCCGATGACGCCACCCGCCCTCTCATCGTCGGCGAACGCACCAATGTCATCGGCTCGCGCCTGTTCAAACAGCTCGTCGCGGAAGAGAAGTGGGAAGAGGCCAGCGAAATCGCCCGGCGCCAGGTCCGCAACGGCGCCCACATTGTCGACGTTTGCCTGCAGTCCAGCGACCGTGACGAAATCAAGGACATCCCGCCCTTCTACGAAAAGCTCATCCGGAAGGTGAAAGCGCCGGTGATGATCGACACCACCGATCCGGCGGCCGTCGAGCTCTCGCTTACCTATTGCCAGGGCAAGTCCATCATCAACTCGATCAACCTCGAAGACGGGGAAGAGAAGTTTGCAAAGATTTGTCCTATTGCTCGCGCTTACGGCGCGGCTTTGGTGGTGGGCACGATCGACGAAGACCCTGTGCAGGCCCAGGCTTTCACCCGCGAGCGGAAACTCGCGGTCGCCCGGCGGTCCGTCGAATTGCTCACGGGCAAGTACGGCGTCCCGCGCGAGGACATCATCATCGATCCCCTCGTCTTCCCTTGTGCCACCGGGGACGAAAACTACATCGGCGGCGCGGTGGAAACCATCGAAGCCGTCCGTCTCATCAAGGAAGCTCTTCCTGGCGTCCGCACGATTCTCGGCGTTTCCAATATCAGCTTCGGGCTGCCCGCTGCCGCGCGCGAAATCGTCAACTCCGTTTTTCTCTATTACGCCACCAAGGCCGGGCTCGATCTTGCCATCGTCAACGCCGAGAAACTCGAACGCTTCGCCTCCATTCCCGAGGAAGAACGCCGCCTCGCCGAACATCTGCTGTTCAATACGCCCAACCCTTCCGTCGAGGATGGTCATCCTCAGGCGGAGATCATCCGCACCGCCTCCGAAGACTGGCGCGAACAGGAGCGCGAACAGCGCGTCGCCGTCAATCAATTCAATATCGCCGCCATCACGGAGTATTTCCGCGGCGCCGCCCGGAAGGAAAAGAAACGCGCCGCCGAGCTCCCGCTCGATCAGCGCCTGGCCAACTACATCATCGAGGGTTCGAAAGACGGCCTCGTCGAGGACCTGGAGCGCAAGCGGGCCGAAGGCGCCGCTCCCCTCGAGATCATTAACGGCCCCCTCATGGCGGGCATGGACGAAGTCGGCCGTCTCTTCAACAACAACGAACTGATCGTCGCCGAGGTGCTGCAGAGCGCCGAAGCCATGAAGGCTGCCGTCGCCCACCTCGAACAATACATGGAGAAGGCCGATACCGCCGCGCGCGGCAAGGTGCTGCTGGCCACGGTGAAAGGAGACGTGCACGACATCGGCAAAAACCTGGTAGAAATCATCCTCGGCAATAACGGCTACGAAGTGATCAACCTCGGCATCAAAGTGCCGCCCGAGGAGTTGATCAAGGCATACCAGCAGCACCGCCCCGACGCGATCGGCCTGTCCGGCCTGCTCGTGAAAAGCGCGCAGCAAATGGTTGTCACTGCGCAGGACTTGAAAGAAGCGGGCATTCGCGTCCCTCTGCTGGTTGGTGGCGCTGCCCTGTCGGACAAGTTCACGCGTACCCGCATCGCCCCCGCTTACGAATTCGCCACCCTCTACGCCAAGGATGCGATGACCGGCCTGCGGCTCATGAACGAACTCATGGACCCGGCCAGCCGGAGCCAGGTGCTTGCGGCCCACACCGCAGCCGCCCCGGACCTGGGTGTGTCCGCTGCCGCCCAATTCGCTCCGCCCGCCGCCACGGCCGCCCGTAGCTGCAAGGTGCGCGCGGATTTGCCCATCCCGCCCGCCCCCTACCTCGACCGCCGCCGCCGCGACGTGCCTCATCTGGCCGAAATCTGGAGCTACATCAATCCCTTTATGCTCTACGGGCGCCATATGGGCTTCAAAGGCAACTTCGAAAAAGCCCTGCATGAACGTGATCCCCGGGCGCTGGAACTCTTTCACCAGATGGAGGAGATCAAGCACCGTGCTGCCGCCTTCATGAAGGTCCGCGCCGTGTGGCAATTCTTTGAAGCCGAGCGGGATGGCAACGCCATCCACCTCTTCGCTCCGGGGGCTGCCCGGCCCGCCCATACCTTCTCCTTTGCCCGCCAAAACAAAACGGGCGGTTTATGTTTGAGCGATTACGTGCTCGATCCGGATGAAAACGGCCGCCGCGACCATGTCGCCCTCTTCGTGGTCACCGCCGGCGAGGGGATTCGTGCAGCCAGCGAAGAGGCCAAGCTGCGCGGCGAGTTCGTCTACGCCCATGGCCTCCAGGCGCTCGCCCTCGAAACGGCCGAAGCCTGCGCGGAATGGCTCCACCGGCGCATCCGCGAGGACTGGGGCTTCCCGGATCCCCCCACCACCACCATGCAGGAACGCTTCACCTCGCGCTACCGCGGCAAACGTTACAGCTTCGGCTATCCGGCTTGTCCGAACCTCGAGGATCAGGAAGCCCTTTTCCGCCTGCTCGATCCTTCCGACATTGGCGTCCAACTCACCGAAGGCCACATGATGGACCCCGAAGCCAGTGTCAGCGCCCTGGTGTTTCACCATCCTGATTGCAGCTACTTCAACGTGGAAGCGACTGACGAAGTGCCCGCCGCGGCCGGCATCCCCGCTCAGTAATCCGTCGCGTCTAGAGAATAACGGGCGATCTCCTCATCGTTCCGGACCAGGATGTGCCGGTTCGCAAACGCTGGATGAGCCCATACGACCGCCTGCAATTCCCTCCGGGATCCCGGCTGCGTGGTGGGTGCGATCAGCTTGGTGCGGCCTTGTTCCTCGTAGCCCTGCGGTGAAAGCCGGGCCAGAATCAGCTCGCCACGGTCGTTAAAGATCCACACCCGGTCGCCTTCCCGCACCAGCCACGCGGATGCGTTGCGCGCCCGCTCCACGGTCGCTGCCTGCGATTCCCACACGCGTTCTCCTGTCCCGCGCCGCAGACACCGCAGTTGACCATAGCTGCACACCCCGTACACAAAGTCGCCTTCGAACAGAGGCTGGCTCATCAGCGTGTGCAGCTTGTCGCTCCGGACTTCGTTGCCCTCGTTGCTGGCCCACACCAGCCGGGCCTTGCCCTCAGCAGTAAGTTCCAGCAACCTCGCCCCGTTGAAGAAGCCCGATACCAGGAGGTGCGGCGGATCCCACGCCGGCGTGGCGATCGGCGTGTTCATTGTGATTCGAAACGGATGCGACCATAGCACCTCGCCTGTCGCAGGATTCAACGACTCCAGCGCCGTCGCGTGCCAGATAATCACTTGTGGCTGCCCATGATGAATCAGGACCGGCTGCGAGTAGCCCGGCTCGGAGTCCTCGGAAGACAGCGCCTTCCACAACACCCTCCCGGACGTTTTGTCAAACGCCACCACCTTGGCTTGGCCTTTGCCTCCCGCCACGGCAATCAACCGCTCCCCCACCACCAGCGGTGCGCTGGCCGAGCCCCACGCCGGGATCTCCGCACCGAAATCCCGCCCGAAGTCCACCGCCCACACTTCCGCCCCGTCCCGCGCTCGCAAACAGCGGAGAGCCCCTTTCGCCCCCAGGACATAAACCCTCTCACCGTCTACCGTGGGCGTCGCCCGCGGACCGTTGGGATAGTCCAACCCGCGGTAGTCCGCCTCCCACTCCCGCGTCCAAAGAGTCCGCCCGCTCTCTTCGTCCAGGCAGATGGCGCGTTCACGCGCCAGACTGCCCTTCGTCCTCTCAAAGTCCATGAGGTACACGCGGCCAGCCGAAACCGCTGGCCCCGAGTAGCCGGCGCGGATGGAAGTCCGCCACTTTTGCTTCAATCCTTCTGCGGGGATGGACCGCAAGATTCCTTCTTCGCGCCAGATCCCCTGCCGGCCGGAGCCCCGGAACTCTGGCCAGTCACCGCCCGGCGCTGCAGCGCTCAACAGGCAACAAAGAAACAGCCGCAACGCCTTCATCTCAGTTGCCCAGGTCCGTCACCACCTTCCACTTCCCGTCCGCACCCCGCCGCCACACCGTAAGGTAGTGTGCCGGCTGCCGCTGTTCCGTCCCGTCGGGATTTCTGCGGATTACCGTGCCCTTGCCCACCGTGAATCCCATCTGGCCGTCGGGCGACGCTTCGGCGTGTAGAGGTTCCCACACCAGTTCGAATCCGGGCGTACCGATAAACGTTGCGTAGAAGGAGTGCAGGGAAGCCTTCCCCTTCAATAATCCCTGCTTGCCGTTGTGCACGGCGTCCTCGTGAAACCACGACATCCAGCCCTCCAGGCCGCGCGCCGCGGTATCACGGGCAAAGGCGCGGTCCGCCTCCATCAACTCCGCGCGGGGATCGGCTCCCCACAGGCCTGCGGCCAACACCAGCGTCACTATCCAGCGCATACCCGCGAGAATAGCCCACATCTGCGTTCCCGGTTAGGAGTCTCATCGATTACCGTAATCCGTCCGTAAGCTCTGCCTCGGCGGTGGTGCGGAGGAAAGAGGCGCGG
>CAYWQS010000030.1:0-52258 GCA_964460395.1 uncultured Solibacteraceae bacterium
GAAGACGACGCGCGCAACCCGGGCGTCATCGCGGACTGCACCGGCGACAACGCGGGCGACTCGGTGGGCCCCTCGGCCGACGGCTTCGAGACCTACGGCGTCACCGGCGTGGCGCTGATCACCTTCATCATGCTGGCGGTGAACGATCCCAAGGTGCAGGTACAGCTCCTGGTCTGGATCTTCCTCATGCGCGTCATGATGGTCGTGGCCTCGGCAGGCAGCTACTTCATCAACAACGCCATGGCCAAGGCCAAGTACGGCAACGCCGACAAGATGAACTTCGAGCAGCCGCTCACCAACCTGGTATGGCTCACCTCGATCATCTCGATCGTTCTCACTTACGTAATCAGCTACTTCATCATTCCCGACCTCGCCGGCGACTCCTCGCTGTGGTGGAAACTGTCCACGGTGATCTCCTGCGGCACCCTGGCCGGCGCGGTGATTCCCGAGTTCGTCAAGATTTTCACTTCCACCGAATCCCGCCACGTGCGCGAAGTGGTGACGGCTTCCCGCGAGGGCGGCGCTTCGCTGAACATTCTGGCCGGCTTGATCGCGGGCAATTTCAGCGCCTACTGGCTGGGTTTCGCGATGCTGTTCCTCATGGCTGTCGCATACTTAGTGTCCACGCTCGGTCTGGGCGCCCTGATGCTGGCGCCTGCCGTTTTCGCCTTCGGCCTTGTGGCCTTTGGTTTCCTCGGCATGGGGCCGGTGACCATCGCCGTTGATTCCTACGGGCCGGTGACCGACAACGCGCAGTCCGTCTACGAGCTGTCTACCATCGAGACCATTCCGGGTATCGAGGCCGACATCGAGAAGAAGTTCGGGTTCAAGCCGGACTTTGAACGCGCCAAAGACAACCTGGAAGAAAACGACGGCGCGGGCAATACGTTCAAGGCCACCGCCAAACCGGTGCTGATCGGCACGGCTGTGGTGGGCGCCACCACGATGATTTTCTCAATCATCCTGACGCTGACCGAACGGCTCAACCCCGAACTGCTCAAGAACCTCACCATCCTGCATCCTCCGTTCTTCTTCGGTTTGATCGCGGGCGGCGCGGTGATTTACTGGTTCTCCGGCGCGTCCTGCCAGGCCGTCTCCACCGGCGCTTACCGGGCGGTCGAGTTCATCAAGAAGAACATCAAACTGGAGGGTTCGGAAAAGGCCTCCGTCAGCGACTCGAAGAAAGTGGTGGAGATTTGCACGCAGTATGCCCAAAAGGGCATGTTCAACATCTTCCTCACCGTGTTCTTCTCGACGCTGGCTTTCGCCTTCATGGAACCTTACCTCTTCATCGGCTACCTGATCTCCATCGCGCTGTTCGGTCTGTTCCAAGCCATCTTCATGGCCAACGCCGGCGGCGCGTGGGACAACGCGAAGAAGATCGTCGAGACGGAACTGAAGGCCAAGGGCACCGACCTGCACGCCGCCACGGTCGTCGGTGACACCGTGGGCGATCCCTTCAAGGACACCAGTTCGGTGGCGCTGAACCCCATCATCAAGTTCACCACCCTGTTCGGGCTGCTGGCTGTTGAATTGGCGGTCTCCCTGGTGGCACAGGAGATGGGTACCCTCAGCCACATTCTGGCCGGCGTCTTCCTGGTCATCTCCATGTTTTTCGTCTACCGCAGCTTCTACGGCATGCGGATCGAAGACCGGTAGCAGTCAACTGAGAGGCGTACAATCAATGGGCGGTCCACCCGGACCGCCCATTTTCTTTGCGCCTGGAGGCATGGTGAAGAAACGCATTGAACTCCTGAAAGACCGCCTGGTAGTGGCACCCGGCAAGCGGTTCTCTTTGGCCAAAGACCACCCCACGGACTGGGTCCCCAAAAAACTCCAAAAGGAGCGCGCCGAAGAACTGCTGCAGGCCGGCGTGCAGAAACTGGCGCAATTGCAGGACCGCCTCTACGCCCAGGACCAGTATTCCCTGCTGCTCATCTTTCAAGCCATGGACGCGGCCGGCAAGGACGGCACCATCAAGCACGTGATGAGCGGCATCAACCCGCAGGGCTGCCAGGTTTTCAGTTTCAAGGCGCCCACTGCCGAAGAACTCGATCACGATTATTTATGGCGCTGCTGGAAACGGCTGCCGGAGCGGGGCCGCATCGGCATCTTCAACCGTTCCTATTACGAAGAGGTTCTGGTGGTTCGCGTGCACCCGGAGATCCTCGAAAAACAGAGATTACCTACGCACTTACGCGGCAAGAAAATCTTTGAGCGGCGCTATGAGGAGATCAACGCTTTCGAGAAGTACCTTCACTATCAAGGCACAATCGTGTTGAAGTTCTTCCTGAACGTCTCGCGCGGCGAGCAGAAGAAACGTTTTCTCGAACGGATCGAGGAGAGCGGGAAGAACTGGAAATTCTCGGCCGCCGACGCCCGCGAACGCCAGCACTGGGACCGCTACATGAAGGCCTACGAAGACTGCCTGCGGGCCACCAGCACCAAATACGCGCCCTGGTTCGTGGTGCCTGCCGACAATAAATGGTTCATGCGGCTGGCTGTGGCCGCGGTCATTTACGAAACGCTGGAGAGCCTCAATCTGCAGTACCCGAGAGTGACCGAACAGCAGAAAGCAGAACTCGAACAAGCCCGGAAATTGCTGCTGGCGGAGAAGGCCTAGCCGCGGCGAACCCGCCGTATCAACGCAGCAGGTCGTTGATCTCCTTGATCTTCGCCGCGTCGAACTTCATCTTGCGGTCGTACGTCAGCAGGCCGTTGATCTCTTGCTCTACGTCGGTCAGCTGCGTGTAGCAAATCCCCATGATCGCGCTGCGGCGGATGGCTTCATATTGGCCCCGGAGCCGGGTGAGCACGGCATCGACAGTCTTCTCGATACCGGAATAGCCCCACGACGATTCCGGCACCTTGTGCCCCTCGGGAATGTAGGCGATGCCGCCGAATTCCGAAAGATAGAGGGGGGTTCCGTTATACTCGTTGCCCGGCGCCAGGTAGGCGCGCCCGTTGGGCGGCAGCGCGGCGCCCCGCTTTGGCTCCACCTTCGCCCAGCGCGCGCTCAGCCCATCGCCGGTCGCCGTATAGTCGTGCACCGCAAACAAGTCGGTGGCTTCGGTGTGTTCCCAGCCGTCGTTGTCGATCACAAACCTCGTCGCGTCGAGCGATTTGGTGACGTGATACATCGCCCGCAGGTGCGCCTGCTGCCGCGGATCACGGATGTCGGACACGCCCCAGCTCTCGTTGATCGGCACCCACATGATGATGGACGGATGGTTGATGTCGCGCTCCACGGACTCCTGCCACTCCCTGGAAAACCGCTGGGCGTATTGTTCGTCAAAGACATACGCATTCGCAATCTCCGAAGAGACCAGGAAGCCCATCCGGTCGGCCCAGTAGAGGAACCGCGGATCTTCCAGTTTCTGGTGCTTGCGCGCCCCGTTGAAGCCCATGTCCATCGTGGCCTTGATGTCGAACTGAATGGCCTCGTCGCTCGGCGGCGTCAGCAGCGACTCGGGCCAGTAGCCCTGGTCCAGCACAAACTTCAGATACACGGGCCGGTGGTTGATGGTGACGCGATTGTTTTCCAGGCCGATGGTCCGGAAGCCGAAATAGCTTTCGACACGGTCCAGGGTCTCGGCGCCGCGCCGCAGCGTCAGCGTCACGTCGTAGAGGTTGGGCTGGTTGACGTTCCACAGTCTGGGCTGGCGCACCATCGCTCCTGCCGCAACAAACTTCTCGTCCTGTGCCGGAGCCTCGCCGGCGGCCACCACCTGCTCGCCCCACCGGATTTCATAGGCGAGTCTCAGCCCCTGCGTACCTCCCGCGACGCGAGTGTGGAAGACCGCGCGGCCATCCATGCCCGCCTCGATCTTGAGAAAGTCAATGAAAGAAGAGCCCGCCGCTTCCAGCCAGACGCTTTGCCAGATGCCCGTCGTGCGCGTATAGAAAATGCTTCGCGATTTCGGCTCCCAATACTGTTTGCCGCGCGGAATCGAACGGTCCGTCGGCGGATCGAAAGCCCGGACGACTACGGTGTTCGCGCCGTCTTTCAACAGCTTCGTGATGTCGAACCGGAACGGCGTGCTGCCGCCCTCGTGCTGCCCGGCTTCGACGCCGTTCACCCACACGGTCGCGTGGTAGTCCACCGCCCCGAAACGCAGCAGCACGCGCTTGCCTTTCCAGGCGGAGGGAACGGTAAAGTTGCGCCGGTACCAGACCACCGGGTGGAAGGAGGTATCGCCGATCCCGCTCTTCGGACTTTCAAAACAAAACGGCACCTGAATGGTTCTGCTGAACTTTGCCGGCAGCCCCGCATCCTTGTCGTCAAATTCGAACTCCCACGGCCCGTTCAGGCTGATCCACGGTTCGCGGCGGAACTGCGGGTTGGGATGTTCCGGACGGGGCGTCTGCGCGGGTGCGAGGCAGCCAGCCGCGAGCAGGAGGAAGAGGGTACGGCGCAACATGCCATAATTCTATGCAAGCCAAGCCCCTCCCCGAGTCATGCCCGACCTCAACTGGCTGCAATGGACCACCGGAGCCCTGTGCGCGTTCTTCACGGGCGTGGCGAAAACCGGTGTGCCGGGACTCGGCGTGATGGTTGTCCCGCTGATGGTGCTGACCGTAGGCGATGCACGTCTCGCCGCGGGATGGCTGCTGCCCATTCTTTGCACCGCCGATCTCTTCGCGGTTTACTACTGGCGCAAACACGCGGCGGCGGGCAGGCTCTTTTCCCTGGCGCCGTGGGTGCTCGCCGGACTGGGACTGGGCGCCCTGGCGCTGGCGCTGCCGGAAAGAGCGTTGCGCCCCATGGTGGGCGCAATCGTTCTGGTGATGCTGGGCGTATACCTTTACCGCAAGGGGCATCCCTCGCCGCCTGCCGCTCATCCTGTGCCCTACGGGATTGCGGCCGGCTTTTCCACCACCGTAGCGAATGCCGCCGGCCCGGTGATGAGCCTCTACCTGCTTTCAAAGCGCCTGCCCAAGGAGGAATTCATCGCCACCGGGGCCTGGTTCTTCTTCCTCATCAATCTCGCCAAAGTCCCCGTCTACGTGTACCACGGGCTGTTCAGCCAGCGTTCGCTCATGTTCAACCTGCTGTTGGCTCCAGCCGTTCTCGCAGGGGCGCTCACTGGGCGCTGGCTGTTCGACCGCATTCCCCAAACGCTTTTTGACCGCCTGGTGTTGGCGCTCACCGCCGTTTCGGCGCTGTTGCTGTTCCGCTAACCGCTGACCAGTCTTTTCAGGCCTTCCAGCGAAAACTCCGGCGAATGGCAGTAGTCGATAGTGCGGCGCTCGGCGGCGATGATCTTGTCGACGGCAGCGGGGATCTGCGTGGCGATTTCGATAGGCACGTTATGCACGCCGTGCAGGTCGCCGTGCAGCAGATCGCCCGGTTTGACCGTCAGCCCGCCAACCTTCACGGGTTTGCCGAATTCCACCATATGCACATACGCGTGGGATACCGCCACGTGCTGCGCATGGAACTGAAAGCCCATCTCACGCACTTCCTTGAGATCGCGCACGCACCCGTTGGTGACCGCACCCACGCAGCCCAGAGCGCGGTGAATGCTGCCGTTTACCTCGCCCCAGAACGACCCCATACCGGGAGGGTCGTCGAGATCCTCTAAAACCACGATGCGGGGCTCGGGGATCGAAACGATGAAGTCCCACCAATCAGTCCGCTTGACATAACTCACGCCCTTGGGCGGCGCCGTGGCGGCGCGGATTTTGCCCGTCACGGCATACCCTACGATGGGCGCGAACTCAGGGAAGATACAGCGGATCTCCGGCCGCATGAAGCCCTCGTTGCGCGGCCGGATGTTGAAGGTTTCGATGGCATTCGCCACCGTGGGCGTGTCGAAGCGCTTAATCGCCAGCAGAACTTTGAAATCCAGCGGCCCCTGAGCGCTGGCCGCGGCCGCGGCGGCGGGCGACAGCCCCAACGCGGTGGCGGCCGCCAGCAGTTCCCGTCTTTGCATCGTTTTCCTCCCCTAGCGGTGGAATGCAGCCAGCATATGGCCCGGCGCCGGACCAGCGCAAGGCTCCCCCCACGCTCGCAACGGGAATATGGAAAGCCGGGCCCGGCGTTCCGATAGCTCAGTTATGAGGCGCGTGCTGCCGCTGCTGGCCCTTTCTCCTCTTCTGCTGGCCCAGGAACCGTTCCTTGCTTCGGTCGCCAGGCAGCAGTCGGCGGTTGCCCGCCAGCGAGAGGCCGCGCGTAAGCAAGCCCGCCACGCCGCAGCCAGGACAACTCCCAGCGGTTTCTTTGCCATTCCATGGCCGGAACCCCCAGGCAGACAGTCGAGCTTCGTCGCTACGGCGCAACTCTGCCTGCCTCTGCCGCCCCGCGAACTCTTGCCACTTGTCCGGTCGGCATCGCGGCGTAGCAGTCTGCCGGAGGCCCTTCTGCGGTCCATCGTCCAGCAGGAGTCGGCAGGCAATCCCTGCGCCGTCAGCCCCAAGGGCGCTCTGGGTCTGATGCAACTGATGCCAGAGACTGCGGCCCAGTTGGGCGTCGAAGACCCGCTGAATCCGGAGGCGAACCTTGCGGCCGGCAGTCTGTTTCTGCAGCAACTGCTGGGGCGCTACGCCGGAGATCTCACCCTCGCATTGGCAGCCTACAACGCCGGCCCCCGCCGGGTGGACCGTGCCGGCGGAATTCCAGATATCCCGGAAACCAGGGACTACGTGCGAAACGTGCTGCGGCGGATGTCCGAAACGGCTTTGGCTAGCCTTTCGGGTATCCAGCCGTCTCCGTGACCTCTCGCATTTGCGCGATGTGCCGCTCACAATGGGCGGAGATGAAGACCAGCCACTGATAGGCATCCAGAGGGCCCAGTGCCGGGTGATCGGCCAAATGCTCGCGCAGGCTGGCCTGGGTTTCGCGCACAAAAGCAATGTTGCGGTCGCGCGCTTTTTTGAATGCCTCGATCGTGGCCGCTTTCGTGGGGAATGTTTTGCGGGGCCTCAACATCTCCGGGGCTTGCACGCGGCGTTCCCGGTTTGGTACCGAAGCAACAATCAGGGCGTCCTTCTTCCGCTGCTCGGCGCCATCTACGGCCGCGGCTGGCTTGGCGAGGGCCTGCTGAACGGCCTGATAGAGCGTCTCCTCGGAGAGCGCGATATGCTCAGCCACCTCTTCCAGAGACCAGCGCTCTGGCGCCGGCTTCCAGCGCCACTGTGCCTCGTTTACACCAGCCAGAAGATCCAGAAACTGCTTCCGGGTGGCGTGCAAATGGCTCATGGCCCGGTCACGTTCGCCTTGAGTCAAAGGGGCACCCTCCATCTGGCGGGCCGCCACCCAAATGGCGGCCGGAACGGTCATCCATGCTCGACGGGTCATCACAAACACACTAGCACTGTCCTCAGGCGAATCTCGGGGCCTAAAGCCAACTGCTTAGTCAGCCGATGGATCCGCAGGATGACACCGGAGATTCTTCCGCGGCTGGTCTGGAGCGAGGGAGAGGGCTCGCTCCGCCCCGCGGAGAACCCGGTGAGCGGTCCGCTGGTGGTGCCGCCCACGATCGATGCGGTCACTTCCGCGACCATCCTCCTCCTGGACGCCGAAGACATCAACCGCCGCTGGATGAAGGGCATCCTCAAAGTGGGGCCGCACCGCATCCTCGAATCCCGCAGCCCGGAGGAGGCCTGGAAGATCCTTGAGTCCCGCCCGGTGGACTTGATCATTTCCGACATGATGTTGCCGGACCGTGGCAGCATGGATTTCTTCCGGCGGCTCAAGGCGGACCGCCGCTACCGTTTCACCCCCCTGCTGGTCCTCACCAACGTCCAGGGCATTGAGAACGAGGTGGCGGTTCTGGAATCCGGCGCCGACGAATTCCTCATCAAGCCCATTCAACCTGTGGTGATCCGCGCCCGCGTGCAAACCATGCTGCGGAATAAGCGAATGATGGACTCGCTGGACGAGGCGGAGGGCATCCTGTTCTCGCTGGCGCAAACCATCGAGGCTCGCGATAAGGAAACGGGGGACCACTGCCAGCGCCTCGCATCGCTGAGCGTCGCCCTTGGCACAACTCTGGGGCTGCCTCAGGATGACCTGGTGGCTTTGCATCGGGGCGGATATTTGCACGACATCGGCAAGGTGGCCGTGCCCGATGCCATCCTGTTCAAGAAATCGTTGTTGAGCGAAGAGGAATGGCTGGTGATGCGCTCGCACACCACCCACGGCGAGACCATCTGCAGACCGATGAAGACCCTGGCGCCCGTGCTGCCCATCATCCGGAATCATCACGAGCGATGGAACGGCTCCGGCTACCCGGACGGACTGGCTGGCGAGGAGATCCCGCTCCTGGCCCGGATTCTTCAGCTGGCCGACATCTTCGATGCGCTTACGTCCAGCCGTTCGTACAAAGAGGCTGTCAGCATCAGCGAGGCGCTCGAGGTTCTCACCGAAGAAGCTCGCAACGGATGGCGCGATCCGGAGCTAGTGTCGGTGTTCTGCCAAATGCTGCGGCAGCCCGGTGTTCTCGAAAACTCCCGGCGTTTGTTCGCCGCGCATCCCTCGCTGCCTGCCACGCCCGACGATCCCGCCGAACTCCGGTCAATGCGCGACTCCCTGGCCCGCATGAGCCGGGAACTCCACCGCTAATCGATTCGGCTCGCCACCGTCCGATTTTGGGAACAATTCACGCCGGGTCTCGTCTCAACCTCTTAGGAGGATTCGACCCATGAACCGCTCCGGTGCGATGGCGGCTTGTGTTCTGTTTGGACTGATGAGTACGGGTTGTTCCGTGGAGGTGGCAGACCGCGAGGGGACCCGCGCCGGAGAGACTGTCACCGAAACCAAGTCCTTCGAAAAATCAGGGATTGATATGGCTCAGGCCAACATCGAGATGGCCGCGGGGCGGTTAACCCTCGAGGGCGGTTCCGCGAAGCTGTTTGAAGGAGAATTCCGCTACAACGTCCCGGCGTTCAAGCCGGATGTGCAATACGAATCCACTGGTTTCCGCGGGAGGATCACGGTCACCCAGCGCAAGGCCACTTCTTTGCAGGGCAACTCCGAGAACACATGGAATCTGAAGCTCGCCAAGGATGTTCCTCTGGATCTCAACATCCGCTGCGGCGCCGGCGAGAACCTCCTGGACCTGCGGCAGGTGACATTGCGCAGCGTTGAGGTCCACTTGGGCGCCGGGCGCGTGGAGATTCAGTTGCCGCCCAATCCGGAGAAAAGCTTCGACGTAAAGGTCCACGGCGGCGTCGGGGAGGCGATCATCCGCTATCCCGAGGGAGCGGGCGTGCAGGCCGAGGCTGCGGGCGGTCTGGGTGAAATCGATATCGTCGGCATGGACAAGAAGGACGGCAAGTGGGAAACCCCCTCCTTTAGCCGGGCGCGAGCTCAAATGCGGCTGGAAGTGAAGGGCGGCATCGGCGCCATTCGCATCCTACCGGCCAGTTGAGCAGCCACTGGCGCAACCGCAGCCTTTACCGTGCCAGGCGTCGTAGCCTTCCTTCACGATGATCGGGGTCATTGCAAGCGCGGCTGCGGGGTCGGCCCACCACCAGCCAAACAGGGCGTGCAGGCCCAGCCCGGCCAGCAGAATCGCAGACAGGTAGCTGCAGAGAGCCGTTTGGCGGGAGTCCGCCACCATCGCCGGGCTTTGAATGGCCTGACCTACCCGGCGCTTCGCGCGCGCCAGAATTGGCATGATGATCACCGATGCAATGGCCAGCGCGATGCCGGTCCAACTGGTTTCGGGCGGCTCGGCGCGCCAGAGCATCTCTGCCGACTCCCATCCGACATACGCCGCCAGCGCTAGAAAGGACAGGGCAATCAAGCGCTGGGCCCGGCGCTCCACTTGCTCCCGCCGGGCCGTGTCAGCATCCGAACGCAGCCGCCAGACCATCGTCAGCCCCGACCAGCTCTCAATCAGGCTGTCAATGCCAAAGCCAATCAGCGCCACACTGCCCGCCACCGCCCCTGAGGCCAGCGCTACCACCGCCTCGATTACGTTGTATCCGAGCGTTACCGCTTCCAGCCGGAGCCCGGTGCGCACTTGTAAAGCCCGTTCGTTGACGGTGGTGTGCATATTCCTATGAAAACAAAATCCGAAGCGTGAGGTTCGGCGCCTTGCGCTGCGGTATTATCGTTTTCTTGTGAGCACCTCGCAGCCGTCCACCCCTGGTACGCCTCCCCCGCCTGCAGTTCAAGCCAGTGTCGTAATTGCCGTCTGGAACTGCGCGCCTGCACTGCGGCGGTGCCTGGCAGCGCTGGATGCCTGCCCGGCTCGCCGGCGATTCGAGGTTTTCGTGGTGGACCAGGCCAGCAGCGACGGCAGCAGCCAAGTGGACGAAGAGTTTCCATCGGTCACGGTTCTGCGATTGCCAAGAAACTTTGGGCGTTCCCGCGCGCGAAATATTGCCGTGCGCAGTGCAGCCACAGGACTGATTCTCCTGCTTTCTCCATTTGTCGAAGTCGAACCCGGTTCCGTGGGTCAAGTTATTGATTTTATGGAGGCGAATCCAGACTGTGCTGCGGCGGCTCTTCGCTTGGAGAGCGCACCGCCAGATCAGTTGGTTCTGCCCTCCCCTCAAGAACTGACCGGGTGGTGCCGCCTTGGGCTGGAAGCGGAGGATGTCCGGGCGTTGCTGGTGCGGAAGGGCTTCCTGCAGGGGATGAACTACTTCGACGAAAAGCGATTTTCTCAGGCGGGGGCGGAACTGGAGTTGTTCTGGCAACTTCGGAACGCTGGAAAGTCGATTCCAGTGCTGGAGTCGGCCCGGGCGAAGGCACACTCTCCGAAATTTTCCATTTCGCTGGATGCGCAGGCTGCCGATCTGGTCTACTGCGACCGGGTGGCGGGTGCAAGTGCCTGGATTTCCAAGCATTTTGGGTTGGTGTCGGGCCTGAGCTTCCGCTTGGGCCGCGCGGTCGCCAATCTCGCTTCTCCAAGGCGCGCGTATGGAATTTTGGCGGGCGCCCGCATCGATGGAACCCAGGCCGGGATTCTTGGCTAGGCCCTAAAGCTTTCCCGCTCCGCTTCCGATCCAATGCCAAGGACAAAGAACCTATGGCTGCCATGCTCTGGATCATGTTGCCGCTTTTTGTTGCGGCAGGGAGTGCGTTGCTGGCGTTCTACATCATGCAGGCACGCATGGAGGTCGCGGTCAGCAAGGAGCGAGAAATCATCGCTGAAGCGCAGGCCACCATCAAGTCGCAGGAACGGGTGCTCGAAGAAAAGGTGAAAGCAACGGAAGAAGCGGCGCTCCGGCGCGCATTCGACCAGTTCCTGGGCGACTTCCGGGTCGAGGAACGCCACTACATGCGCGAGCATAAGTCCATGTTCTTGAACAAGAAAGCCATGGTTCTGCAAGAGCGCCTCTTTTTCCGCAACATCCCGCTCTCCAATTGGGTGGAGCACGAGATGATCGTTGAAGAAGGTAGCGACTTGAAGAGTCTGGCCCGCGACAGTTCTATTTTCAGCACACGGTCGCTCAGCAGCGACGAGGTGCGCCAGAGTGCGCGCCTCCTCCAAAGCGGCAAACAGGCCCGGACGGCCTGAACTTCACTGTCTCCCCGCGTAATCCTAACCTTCCCTGCTTCCGTCCTTTGGGAGTAGGATGAGCTCGATGGCCGACCAGCTCGTGGTGCCCCGCGATCGCGCCCAGACGGATGCCTATTTCGCGGGGTGGATGCTGTCCGAGCAACGCCGCATCTTCCTGTTGTGCCGGCGGATGCTGGGTCAGGAAGACGAGGCTGACTCGGCGGTACAGGACGTATTTCTGAAAGCGTACAAGGCGCTTTCGTCGCGGGACGAAACCATCGATGAGCCGGCCAAATGGCTCACTCGCATCGCGGTGAACACCTGTCTGGACCGTCTCCGCAGCCAGCGCTGGCAGTTTTGGCGGAAGCGGCCCGAACCGCGGGACGAAGAGATTATCTTAGGGATGGCAGCTTGCCCGGCGCCAAACGCGGAAGACCGGGCGTTTGCGCTCGAGATCGGCAAGCGGATGGCCCAGGCGATGGAGAGCCTCTCCCCCCGGCAGCGGGCCGTGTTTTCCTTGCGCCACTACGAGGACAAGAGCCTGGAAGAGATTGCCCAACTGCTGGACCTGGATGTCGGCACGGTAAAGGCGCATCTGGCGCGCGCCATGGCGAAAATGAGGGAAGATCTAAAGGACTTGTACGCTCTCTCACACCGCGGGCAAGGAGGAGGGATCCGATGAAGCAGCAAGAACGGATGGATACGATGCATTGGAGTGAAGAGCAGTTACTAAACCGGCTGTACGGGCTGGACGCAGACTCGCCTGCGCAGGCGCTGCATCTGGAGCAGTGCGCCAGTTGCGGCGAGCGGTGGCGGCGGCTGACGGAAGCCCGGCAAGCCATGCTCGCAGTGCCGCCGGAAGTGAGCAGCGATCGCCTGCGTG
This sequence comes from uncultured Solibacteraceae bacterium, assembly GCA_964460395.1. Classification (GTDB taxonomy): domain Bacteria; phylum Acidobacteriota; class Terriglobia; order Bryobacterales; family Bryobacteraceae; genus CAYWQS01. The sequence continues at coordinate 12,343 of CAYWQS010000030.1, forward strand.
CGCAGCGGGAACAGATCTGGCGGCGTGTGGAATCTTCCCGTAGCGGCTGGATCTGGCGTGTGGTGCCCGCAACGGCGACAGCGATGGTATTGATGGTGGCGCTCGTGCTCCAGCAAGCCCCGGCACCCAGTCCTGCACCCGTGGAAGTCAGCCAATCTCTCCCCTCCGACGGTCAATTTTTCGAGGAGATTGCTTCGGTGGCGAATGCCGACGTGCCCCGGGCCGCCGATCCCATTCGGAGCTTGTTTGACACGCAATTCGAGGGAGAAGCGCAATGAAACGGACTTTCACCCTGGCCGCCTCAGTCCTGGCGGCCCTCGTTTTGGCGAGCCCTTCCTGGGCACAGCCCCCGCGCGGATTCTTCGCCTGGTGGGATTCTCCGTTGGCGCGTGACCTGAATCTGCGGGAGGACCAGCAGAAACAGATCCGGGAAACAGTGCGGGAATACCGTTCGAAACTGATCGACTTGCGCGCGGCGGCGGAGAAGGCGGAACTCGACATGGAAGAGGCCTTCAACGAAGAGATTTTCGATGCGCGGCGCGCCAATGAGGCAGTGGACCGCCTGGTGGCAGCGCGTGGTGATCTGACCCGGACGCTCTCGCAGATGGGCATCCGGCTGCGCGGGGTCCTGACCACAGAGCAATGGCGGGACCTGCAAAAGCGCCGGGAAGCCATGCGCGGCGATATGCGGGAACGGATACAGCAGCGGCGGCCCGGCCGGGCAGGCTCCCCGTCGCCGGGAGGCCCGCCTCCACCGCCTCAGGAATAACGCGTCACGGCTTTCTTAGCCAGATCTCAAAAGGCTCGGCGCACGCCGGGCCTTTTTCATTGCGGGGTGGTCCGCAGACATTCACCGTTGCGGACATGGCCGGCAGATCAGCGGGTATCACCACCGAGAGGATGTCGGCGCCCGGCGGCGCTGGTTCGATCTCAACCCGTGTGGGGTGTTCGATTGTGCGGTCGTGCAGCAGCACAGTGACCGCCTCCACCACGCGGCGGATTCCCGTCACCACGATTTGCAGGCGGTCCCCGGTCGTGGCGGGGTTTCCGGCGGTGTTCAACGAACCGTCGGAATTTAATGCGCGGAAGATCGCGGGGGCCGACTCCTCAATATCGACTTGGAAGGCTCCGCTGAACACTCCATCCTGGGCGACTCGCACAACGGCAGGAACATCCACGGGCAGCCCATCCGGCGCTTCCACCAAAATCTCTTCCGGAGCAGAGGCAATCACGCGGGCTGGAAGGCCGCTGAAAAGCACCTCCGGCCGGTCGCTGAAACCCGAGCCGAGCAGCACCACGAGCGACCCGGGAGCCAGAGGTCCTGGGATACGGTTAGCGGCATTCAAAACATCCGCAAGCGTGGGAGGAACTGGTTTCGGTTCAGGAGGCTCAGGTTGCGGAGGTTCTGGCTTCGGCGGCTCAACGGCCGGCGTGACGGTGAGTGTCACGCCAAAAGACATCCTGTCCGGCAGGCCAACCGGGCTATTGGTGGTTTCGGCAGTGAGGGTGGCACGATAGACACCTGGAGTTAGGTTACGGGCGTCGTAGACGAAGGCAACGGTGAGATTGCCGACACCGCCATCGTTCAAAAGTCGAACCCAATTCGAGCCGTTGTCGTACTGGACGGTCACTTTCCATTCGGGCAGCACTGTGGAGAAGCGGTTCACGGCCGCATATTGAGTGGGAGAGACCGTTCCAGCAGCCAAGCTGACAGCGTTGGGGCTGCCGTTCAGGAAAAATGCAATGCGGGGGAAGTAGGGCGCCTGACAGTCGCCGAGCACGGGGCAGTCCGCAACCGGCAGGCGTTCGGCGAATCGGGGGACGGGAGCGGATTCCGTGGGTCCGGTGATGGTGGACAGGGGGGCCAACTGCACCGACGGCTTCACCAGATGCAATGAGCCGGACCAACCCAGCGGCAGGGCAAGAAACGCAGGAATTTCCGCATATTCGGACACTGCCGGATTAGCGGAAAGCACTTCATACACGGCGTACGGCACGCCGTCGTCCAATGCGGCACGGGCGAAACTCCCCAGCAGGTTCAGGCCGGGCTGCGGGGTGAAAGCGGTTTGGCCGCCTGCGCCGCGGGCGTTGGCCCCGTCTACTCGGGCCAGCAGGAGAGAGGGCGGCGTAGCAGACTGCCAGGCGCCCGGATTCAAGCCAAGGCCCATCTGGCCGCTCCCGGTGGGCGGCGTTGCATTGGAGCCTGCCACGGCATCGGGCACCCACACCGTCGCTTCTTTGGGAACATCCGGAAAGCGGACGAGAATCCGGACCCCCTTGTCCGCTGGCCCGCCGAAGGCGCTCGCAATAGCCTCAGTGACGCGGGCAGTCACCAGTCCGGCTCCAGCCTGTTGCAGCTGGCTGAACGTAGGCGCCGCGGGGACCGGATCAGTCCGCCGGGGCAACCCGCTGGTGAATCCGGAAAGCAGGCTTTCGCGGGCGAATCCCACCACCACGAACGGTGTGGGAACCGGCAGAGCAGAAGTGGCCAGCGGAGAGAAAATGGCCCGAACTTCCGGACGGGCTTCTCCGCGAAGCCCGGTTATACGGAGCCACAGCCGGCCGAGGGCGTCGTAGCTGAGTTGCAGGTTCTCGAACACCGCGGCGTTCGCGCCCAACCGGGCAGGAACGTTCAGCGGAATCCAGCCGGTACCAGCCTGGATCGAGAGTTGGACCTCGGGCAGAACGCCGGTGTCAGTCACGCGGTTGCCAATCCGGGTGTCGAGTCCGACCTGGATGCTGCCATTGATCGCCTGGCCCGGAGTGCCCTGGCACTGCAGTTGGACGCTACCCAGCGGTTCGGCGAGCCCGCCGGCCCGGATCAGCGCCGGTTCACCGGTCAGGATGCATTGGGCCTGGACGACAGCAGGAAGGAAGGAAACAGCGAAGAAAATTGGAACGAAGCCAATTCGGTTCTGCATGGTGGGCCTTTCGACAGGGCAATCGCCCGGAGACAGAAGGAACGAGCCTCCTTCCGTAGTGTCCCACGGCATCGACGCAGGGGGGAGGCCGGAAGTTTCCAGGCGTTCTTCCCAACGGTTATGGAGAATAGATCCTAGGAGTTGCAATGAGGGTCTTAGTGCTAGCTCTTCTGGCTGGCGCCCTTCCGGGGCAGCCGATGCTGGAGAAAGAAGATATCTTTCCGCTGAACGCGTTGCACAACCACGCTTCGGGGATTGTAGAGCTGGGCGACGGCAGCCTGCTCGTGTGCTGGTACCGGGGTTCGGGCGAGCGGACTGCGGATGACGTGCTGATCATGGGCGCGAGAAAGGCGAGAGGCGGGGCGTGGTCGGCCCCTTTTGTGCTGGCAGACACGCCCGGCTTTCCAGACACAAATCCCACGATGTACGTGGACCCGCAGAACCGGCTCTGGCTGTACTGGAACACCATTCTGGCCAACCGGTGGGAGACAGCGCTTTTGAACTACCGGATGACGCGGACGCCCGGGGGAGATGGCCCTCCGACGTGGGACCGGGAGGGGGTGATCCTGCCGAAGCCGCACGGAATTGCGGAACGTGCCCGGGCTTATGCCCAAGCAAATCCGGCGCTGTTGCAGCATCCCGAATGGCCTGCGATGGAAAAGATGCTGGATGACCGATTCGCGCAGCGGATGGGCTGGATGACGAGGGTGCAGCCCACGCGGCTGAGGTCCGGTCGGCTGGCGCTGCCGCTCTACTCGGACGGCTTCAATTTTTCTTTGGTGGCCTTGAGCGACGACGGGGGCGAATCGTGGTTCATGAGCGCGCCGATTGTGGGCATGGGCGGGGTGCAGCCCTCGATCGTAGAGCGAAAGGACGGAACGCTCGTGGCCTACATGCGCGATAACGGCCCGCCGCCGAAGCGGGTCCAACGCGCGGAGTCGGCCGATGGTGGTCTGACGTGGAGCTACGCAGTGGACGAGGAGGAACCGAACTCCGGAACGAGTGTGCAGGTCGTGGTGCTCCCCGACGGCCAGTGGCTGATGGTCAACAACGATACTGAGCGGGGGCGGCACTCCCTGGTGGCAGCAGTCTCCGCCGATGAGGGCAAGACGTGGCGATGGCGGCGGCACCTGGAATTGGACAGCCGGCCGGAGAGGCCGGACAGCTACCATTACCCATCGTTGTGGTTGGGTAAGGGCGGGACGGTGCACGCAACTTATAGCGTGTTCCGCAACGAGATTCGCGAGGGCCGGCCGCGCAAGACGATCCGCTACGCCCGATTCAATGCGGAGTGGGTAAAGGAAGGAGACCGTTGATGACAAGGCGGTTCTGGCTGTTGGCAGCGGGAGGCTGTTCCTGGTCCGTTGCGCAGCAACGGAAGACGATTGTGGTGCTGGTGGGACCACCAGGCTCAGGCAAGACCACGCACGCCAAGCTGCTGAAGAAGGAATTCGGGCTCCCCATCATCAGCGGGGAAACGCTGATTCGCGAGTCCCGCGACAACCGGCGGGGCGAACTGCGGCAACTGAAGGGAACGCCACTGGAATATGGGGAGGGGATCGACGATGAACTAATGAATTCGTTGATCCGCCAGCGGGCACTGAAAAGCGATTGCGCAAACGGATTTATCCTGGACGGCTTTCCACGTTCCGCGGCACAGTCGCAAGCGCTTCGGGCCATGGCCGCTGAGAGCGGCGTAGCGGCGACAGTGGTGATCCATCTCAAAGCCGACGACGCCACGATCCGGCAGCGAATGCAGGCTCGCGGCAAGAGCTACGACGATCCAGCCACCGTGGAGGAGCGGATCCGGACTTACCGGCGGGAAGAAGAGGCCGTGCTGGCGAGCATCGACAAGAGCCGGTTGGTGGAAGTGGACGCGAACCAGCCGGAGAAACAAGTGTCGGCGGCCATCCGGGCGGCAGTCCAGCAATACCGTTGACGGGCGGCTTGCATTTTCCGCGGCCGGCGCTAGGATGAGGGCGGACGGAGGTGTCCGCTGTGAGCACGAATGTTGTTCTTTTGTGCTATCTGCTGGCGTTCGTGGTGGCGGCGCTCGCCTTGTACTGGGTGGGGCGCGCGAAATGGTACTGGCATGTGCTGAGCTTTGCGGGTGCGGTGGCGCTCGGATTAATGCCGCCGATCGAGGGCTGGAGCGGTCCGGTCTATGACGTGGTTGTAGGCTGCGCGTTTGTTGTTCTCCTGATCTGGGGCATTGGCGAGCCGCTGTACGATTTCCTGCACCTTCCGCATTACAAGCGCAAGCCGAGGCCATCGTAGGAGCGGGCTACAAAGCGGTTGCATAGTATCCGCTGCGGCAGCGGACGCGGGCGTCTTTTTGCCGTGGCAATGTGACCTCCAGCGGCCGCCACTCACCGCGGCCGGGCCGCGGGCGAAACCCAAGCAGGTAGGAGGCGGCCAAGTCGCGTGAAATTTCGCTGAACACTTCCTGGATCTCGGACGCCTTCTGGACTTTGAAGGCCAAGCCTCCGGTTCCCTTGGCGATGTCTTCCAACGTATCCATGAGCTTCCGGTGCCTTAACGCTTCCCCCTGAGCAACGGCATGAATCTGAAGACCATTGCGCCGCGACCTGTCGAGAGCCGAATTCAAGGTCAATACGCTGGCGTTGTCGTTGCCGTCGGTAAACACCACCAGCACCTTTTTGCCTTGGCGCTGAAGCATCCGCTGAGAGGCGCGCGCGAGGGCATCGAATAGCGCCGTGTGACCGCCTGCCTGGAGCCGGCGGATGGCCGCAGCGATAGCACGTTGGTCACTGTCGAAGTCCGCAACGGTGCTCATGCGGTCGTTGAAGGCAAAGAGAGCGACACGGTCGTCCTCGCGGAGGCTCTCCACCAGTTGGATGGCGGCGCGCTTCAGTAGAGGCAAAGTGTCGTACATGCTGCCGGTAACGTCTAGCAGAAGGCCGATCGCTATAGGACTTTCCGCGGACTCGAAGATCTCGGGCGGGCCGGGTTGGGCTCCGTCCCGGATCTCAAAATCCTGGCGGGTGAGGCCGGTGAGATGGCGCCCGCGCCGATCAAACACAGCAGTATGGATCTCGACAAGATTGACGTCGGCGCGGAACAATGGAACGCCGGGTGGCTGGGCCAGAGCCACCGGTCCACCGGCGGCCCACCCTAAAAGTTGGCGGCGCGTGTATCTGTAGTCCATTTCGCAGCCTCCTCCCGGTAAAGCTCTTGGATCAAGGGGCCATCCACGCGCCGCCACAAGGCAAGCACGGAACGGAAGTCGGACAAGTCGGATACCGACAAGGATTCGAACAAACGGCGCGCCAAGGGTTCCGCCAACAGGCCGGCGGAATCGGCTGGCAGACCGGCCTCGTCGATGGCGCAGGCCAACGCAAGGGGCAATTCAGAAAGGCGTTCGGCCAGCGAGACGGGCATCAACCGGTTACTGTAGTCCTCGTAAGGGGGCCGATGCTCGAGACGGGGAACGCTGCTCCGCGCGTGTTCCAGAAGCAACGGGCCGAATTCCGCGGCCGGACCGTCGTGGGCAGAGCCTGGCAACTGTTGGAGAGCCCGCCAAACCGGGCTGGAGTCCGGCGCATGGCTGCGGGCGCGGCCCAGCCAGTATAGATCGGACACGGAGAACTGCTCCCAGATCTCTTCCCAAGCGGAGACGAAGCGCTCACGGCCCCACGCTGATTCCGGCGGTTTGGCGTTCCGGGAGGCCAGGGCGGCGAGGAGTGTCCGCACTCTGGAAAGACGTTCGGGAGACAAGATGCCTTCCAGAGCAGGCTCGATTAATTCGCGCTGCGATTCGTGGAAGGAGGCATCCACGACCCATTCCCGGCCGGCGAGGACAGACAAATGCACTGCTCGCAGGTGGCTGGCGCCCACTCTCCACCAAAGCGCATTGCGCAGCGCTCCGAGTTGCCGTTCTTCGAAAGCGTTGGCCGCTCCGTGCGCGACGCGGCGTCCAGCCGCGGCGATGCTGCCTGCGGAAGCGGCGATACCCGCCAGCGAGCCGGAGCAGAACGAACCGGCGCCTTCGCTGGCCGAGCGAAACTCAGGCGGCGGGAAAAGGAGTTCTTCCAGTTCAGAGTGCCCCGTGTAAAGAATCTTGCGGGCAAGCAGCGGATCTTCCGCCACCGGCAAGTCATCGGGGCGCAGATAGAAGCCCGCGATGAGGCCGCGGAGCGACAGCTCGAGCCAGGGCGCAAGTTCCGCCGTGAGGGCGCCCGCGAGCCGGGACAAATCCTTGGGGTTGGGCTTTTTGCGGCTGGCCCGGGTGAGAAGTTCGCGGTTCAATTCATTGAGTTTGCGCGTCTGCCAAAGTGCGAAAAGATCACGGTGGCGGGCCAGGGCCTTCATCCCCTTGGGCAGGTCGACGACAGGCAAACTTGTCAGTCCTTTGTCGATTTCCGCCGAGGCCCGCCGCGCGCTGTCGGGGTCTTTGGCAGCGGCGCGGGCAGCACGCAGCAGATGCAGCACCTCATCGAGGGAAGGAATCCGCTGGGCCTCCAGCACAGCCTGGAACTCGGCGCGCCGCCGCTTGCCGAGCGCGGATCCGGCAGGGCCGGCCAAGCTATCGAGGAGGGCAGATGTCAGCTTCTTCTGGCCATGCGAGGCGAGCCGTTCTTCCACCCCTTCGAGAAGCGCCATGACCGCTGCGGCCCGAACCTCACGAGAAGCAGCCGTCCGGGTAGAGTTGCAGAAGGCAAGAAAGAGCGGAGCAGTATCCTGCGGCTGAATCGCTCCTGCCCTCGACAAAAGACTCAGCAATTGAATGGGGATTTGAAACAGGCCGAGCGCGAGATTCTGCTCGGCGGGGTTGAGATCCGGCCAATTTTCGGCAAGGGTGAAAAACGCCTCGAGTTCCCGCTCGCCGAGACCGGGCAGCGCGGACAAGAAAGGCAAAGCCCATTCGTAGCGGGCGAACTGCTGAGAAAGGATCAACGCTTCGCGGGGCGTGAGTTCCCGGCCGAGGGCCGATTCGAACCGGGCAACAGCGAGGAGGTTTTCGAGCTGAGAGAAACGGAAGTTGGAAGCTTCATAGCGCTGCTGAGCGAGCCGGACCAGGAGCGATTCTGCCTCGGCCGGACGAGCCCGCTCGGCGCGCTGGCTGAGTTTGGAGGTGCGGCTCAAGTCGCCGGCGCCGCGGGCGACCTGCCAGATTTGCGGCCCTCCTGGGAATTGAACCTCACCAGAAGCGTCCAACGGCAGCTCACGAAACAACTCGAGGATCGGGCTCTTCCGCACCTGAACACGGCCACCTTGCCGCCACTCCGGAGCCCGGCGCACGAGTTCATAGAACGCCTGGGCACGTTGAGGAGTGCGGAGGAACCAGCGCTGCCGCGCGGCGGAAGTCCCGTGCATTGAGGAGAAGAAGGCAAGCAGCAACCCGTTATCCTTTGTGAGAAGCACTGTAAGGAAAGCGGCCCCCTGTTTTGGGCTCACGCCGGCAAGCTGGGTCCAGGCTGCCTCGGCCTCCGCACCCCCCGGAGCATGAAGCACGTTCCTGGAGTCCAGCGCGAGCACAGGGCCATAGAGCAGAAAGAGGTCGGCGTACTGTCTGGCGAGGCGGCTCAGGCCCACGGACTCCGCCAGGACAGCAGCGGTGCGGGCGCCGGCAGCAGCGAGGCCCGCATAGAGGCGGGCCACGTTCGGATCAAGCATCAGCATGCCCGCGAAGCCAAGCGGGTTCGGATAACGGGCAGTCAGTTCGGCCCAAGCCTTCTCGCCCAACAGGATTTCAGCGAAGTCGTCCTCGATGCGGAAGACGAAGTTCTGGCGCTTCTCGAGAGCCTCCTCCATGCCCGCTTCATCCAGATCAATCGCAGCGGCGAGCGTCTGGCGCTGGCTGCGCTTCTTGCGAGTATCGGGGTCGACCCGGAGATTGCCGCCGCTGGTCCGCAGGCGGTAGCCGAGAAGTTCCAGGATGGTCCGGGTGCGTTGCTGGTCCTGGCGGCTGCCAAGTTGCAGGACGATTTCGGATGATTGTGCGGCGGCCTGGCTGAAGCGGCGCAACTCGGCGAGGCGGGAATAGTGTTCGAGAATCTGGCTCACCGTAGCGCGCCATCTATCGTCGCCTTCGGTCGCCGCCTTTTGGGCGACGGCCCGGGCAAAATGCAGGAGATACCGGGATGGATCTGAGGGACCAGGAATGCCGGAGAGATAGCTGAGGGCAGCCACTCCGCCGGGGAGCGCCACCGCAGAGGTTGCGGAGGCGGCAGGTCCGGCGCCAGAGAGGCCTAGCCAGCCGGCAGCTTCACTGGCGAAGCCGTCGCGAAGCGCAGCGGTAACTGCCCTCTCACGGACCAGTTTCTGCTCTTGCTGCGGAAGCCCGGCGGCCAACTCGAACAACCGCTGCCACGCGGCGAGCGAGCTGGCACCGCCATAAAGATTCTCCAGTTCAGCAGCCTGTCGGGCCAGTGGCACATTTTCGAGACGGGAAGAAGCTGCACGCAGAGCATGCCGGGCCTCCGTGGTGCGGCCGAGGGCTTGTAGAGCGCTGGCGTGGGCAGCGTGCAATCCGGCGGAATCGGGCAAGGCCTCAAGACCACGCAGGGCGAGGGCGAGGCTTTCTTCGGGCTGGCTCAGTTGCGCCGTGAGACGGGTTGCTGCCAGATAAGCTGGTTCGAATAACCGGTCCGCCTCAATGGCCCGGCGCCACAACAGCAAAGCCTCGGAAGCTTCGCCCAGACGTTCCCAGTAACCCGCAAATTCCGCGAGCAGCGCAGTCTCGGCGGGGATCCCGGTGCGCACCGCGTTTAGCGCATCGCGGGCCTCTGTGCCATCGCCGTCTTCCAGCGCGAGGCCGACGAAGCGGGCGCGCCGGTCGACGCGGTCCGGCTCCCGGCGCAGCGCTTCGCGCAGGGCCTCCCGTTCCCCAGGGCGAAGGGAGAGTTCGCGGGCAAGATCGGCGGCAATCCACCAGAGCGTCGTGTTCTCCGGCTGGTTCGCCAAGCTTTGCCGGAACAACTCATAGGCTTCCGGGGCGGCCTTTTGAGCCAGACGAGCGCGACCAAGGCGCTCCAGAAGTTCCGCATCGCTTGGCAGGTATCGGAGCGCTGCGCGCAGGGCGCCTTCCGCGATAGCGGGCGGCGCCGAGGCGGCCATAGCCAAGGCGTAGCGGCGCAGCAGAGCGGGATCCGCGGGAGAAGTGCGCAGCAGTCCGCTGAGAAAAAAGGCAGCCGTGGAATGATCCTGCAGGCGTTCGGCCAGACTGGCGCCCGCATTCAGGGCGCCGGCATCGCCAGGGTTGGCGCTGAGTGCGGCTCGCAGTCCGCCAAGTTGAACAGCGCCGGCGCCGGGTGCGGTGGCCGCCGCGATGGCTTCTTCCAGCCGGACCACAGAGGAGATGGAGGGCGCCGCGAAGCCCTCTGCCAAGGCGAGGTATTCCAACTGGTTTCCATCGACTTCTACGTGGCGAAAGGCATACCCAGACTCGGCTGCCGCAGGACGCCACTCCAGTTCGTAGGGCTTGGCGTTCGGCTCTGGCGGCGGGGTATCTGGCAACCACGCGGCGTCTTGAGCCGGCCAGAGGCTCAACCGTGCGCGGTGGAGTCCCAACTGGCGGGCCAGCCGGGCACGGAGGTAACGGCGGGCCCTTTCCCCTTCCAGTTCAGGAAGCATGCCCGCCCAGACGATTTCACCCCAGCGTCCTGAGAATTCCGGAATCAGATCCAGCAGAAGGTCGTAGAGCCGTGCGGCGCGAACCTCAGCCAAGTCTTCCACGGGAGGTTCGTTAAAGAACTCAAGCAGTTGCCGCTCCAGGGCGGCGAAATGGCGGGTGGGCGCGAACGGGGTGACAAATGATCCCCGTACACCTAGCACTACCAGGCTCTCCTTCTGGCGAAGTCCGGAAAATTTCCGACGAAGCTCTGCGAGCAGCCCGGAGCGCGAGTCCTCGGCCAAGCGATCGGCCAGAAGGACCACCGTAACCATTTCACTAACCTGGGCCGGAACCGCCTCCGCAGTTGATTCTCCGCTCCCGGAGAGAATGAGCGTTGGCGGATTGGCCCCTTTGGGAGCACTCACAAACAGACGCTGTCCATGAAGCGGAACCAAGCTGGCTAGAAGGACGGCAATGGGCAACACGCGGCGCATAGAGGATGAAATGAGTGGATTATATGGCGGCTCGCCAAACCGGACAAGCGGATTCGCGCGCACCGGTCCGTTGCCTTGGGTAAGCAGGCGGGCGCTAGCTGCCGAGGATCCAGAGGTCTTTCAGGTGGCGGAAACGCTGATCGTAGTCGAGGCCGTAGCCGATGACGAAGTGGTTGGGGATGGTGAAGCCGATGTAGTCGCCATGGAGCGACTCGAGGCCCGCGCGGCGGCGTGACGGTTTATCAAGGAAAGCCACAGTTTTCAAACTGGCGGGCTGCCGGCCATGGAGCTGAGCCAGAAGATATTGGAGCGTCAAACCAGTGTCGATGATGTCTTCCACCAGCAGGACGTGTTCCCCGGCTACGGGTTTGTCCAGATCCTTGGTGAGTTGCACCTCGCCGCTGGACGAGGAGCCTTCGTAACTGCGCGTACCCATGAACTCGATGCGTACAGAAAGATCGAGGTGGCGCACAAGGTCGGCCAGAAACATGAACGAGCCTTTGAGTACGCCGATGAGGACAACGGACTTGCCAGCGTAGTCAAGATTGATCTGCTGCCCCAATTCAGCGATACGTTCTGCAATGGCAGCGGATGAATAAAGAATGCGGGCGTTGGGGGGAAGTCCGGGCGGCAGGTTCATCAGCCCATTAGTCTGCCACACGAAGGCGGAGACTGGGAGGGCCGATATGGATGTGAGCGCCCGTGGAGCGGCCATCGATGGCGCCGCGAATCGCATAGAAGGGGATGTTGGCCGCTTTGAGAAAGCCCGTGAGCCATCGGCCTTCATCGGTATCGGGATTCAGAGCCACGTCCACGCGGCCGCGATGATCGAACCCCAAGGACTTGTGGAGGGCGGTTTCGCCGTCGGCGCTTACAGGCATCGGCTTGCCGAAGTGCTTCTCGAAAGCCAGCAGCACTTGTTTGAACTGGGTGCGCTGAAACTGGCCTGAGCCTGCGAAACGCTCCACCAGCGGCCGGAATGCGGGCAGTTGCTCATCTTCCTGTTCGATGGCCTGTTCGGCGCGGGCCATTTCGCTAAGTTCACGCAGGAAATCGGCGCGCGATCGCGCAAGATCGAGGGTGCGACGGCGGAAGTCGAGTTCTTCGAGGTGAGGTGTCAACTCGGTGCGCGCCATAATGCCCTCTTCGATGAGCGGCTTGAGTTCATCGACACGTTTCTGGGCGCGGTCCACGCGGCGCTGAGCGGCTTCGACCATTTCCTGCGCCTGCTCGGGGGTGGTCTCTTCCGGGCGCAACGGCGCGTAAAGAGTCTGGCGCAGGATGAGGCCGTCGGCCTGATCTTCCAGTTGGGCCATGGCGCGGTCGAGCGCAGCCCGTGGCGCGGCGCCTGCCTCTACCAGCGCACGGAGCTTGCCGAGGTCGGCCGGAGGCTGCTGAGCGCGCAAGGACACACCCAGGGCGATCACCAAACTGAAACAAAGAAAAGACTTGCGCAACATTCCTATTGTAGTACGATGCGGGATAAGGAGTTGTTCCTTAGAGCATCTTGCGAACGAACACGCTGAATGGGGCCTCAATGCTTTCCGCCACGGAAAGCCCCACGTGGCAAACCGCGGTGCGGGCGGCACTTTCCAAGAAAGCCGCAGGCATCCGCGTTCTCGATCTCCGCGAGATTACCTCCTTCGCTGATTACTTCCTCATCTGTTCCGGTTCAAACTCCCGTCAAATCCAATCTATTTGGGACGAGATTGCGAAGCAGATGCGGGAAGACCGCGGCGAGCGGGCGATCAATGTGGAGGGCTACGAAGCCGCAGAGTGGATACTCGGCGATTTCGGCGACATGGTGGTACACGTCTTCAACGACGAGAAGCGGCAATACTACGATCTGGAAAGACTGTGGCGCGACGCCAAGTCTCTACCGTTGCCGGGGACGGAACAGTCGCTGATCGCTTAGGCGAGAGCCTGATCGAGGGTCGCGAGCACACCGCCACGGGCGGTGAAGTCCTGGTATGTGCTTGCGGAAGCCTGGGGATCGAGATGCTGCGAGGCATCGGTGACCCAAAAGACCTGCGCGCCAGTTTCCAGAAGGCCCATGGCCGCATAGCGGACGCAAATCTCCGTCACCACACCGTAAACGACGTACCTCTGGGCTCCCAGTTCGGCGAGGATTTCCCGCAGACGCGGCACGGTGAAGCAATCAAGCACTTGTTTCTCGATAATCATTTGCCCCGCCAGCGTTGACTCCGGTTTTCGCTGGCCAAGGGTTCCGGCGACGCAGTGGGGCGGCCAGTGGCGGAATTCATCGTCGTTTTCGATGTGCGCGTCCATTGTGGAAATCAGAGGAAAGCCACGCTCCTTGGCGTGCCGGTTGAGACGGGCCAGCGAAGGGATGAGGCGTTCGGCCCCCGGAACATACAGCGCACCGGAAGGCAAAAGGAAATCCAGTTGGGTGTCGACGTCAAAGAATACGGTTCTCATTGCCGCACGGTCCTCACTTCTCCGGCCAGTGCAAGCAGCGCTTCAGAGTGCTCGACAGGCCAAGGCGGATCCACTTCGAAAAGGCTGCGGAGTTTGCGGGGTAATTGTCTCAGGCAGCGGGCCGCGTAGGCTCGGGTTTCGGATTCAGCAGGCAGCGGCTCGACCAGCGAGCCGCCGAGAATCACCGGGCGCAGCAGAGCCTCGCAACCGGGCCCGGGGGATTCGTTGGCCCGACCCAGCACATCACGGCCCGGAAAACGGAAGATTTGTTTGGCACCTGGCAGAGTGGATTTCTCAGAACTGAACTTGGCGGTGTAGCGCCGGGCGCCATTACCGGAGAGTTCAACGAGTTTGTAGACTGCGCCGTGCGAGGGAGCGTCGGAGGAGGTGGCAAGTTCGGTGCCGACACCGAAGGCGTCGATTGGGGCGCCGGCCGCCACGAGTTCAAGGATTTTGTACTCATTCAAGTCGCTGGTGGCCATGATATGAGCTTCGGGAAAGCCGGCTTGATCGAGGATGCCACGCACGGTGCGGGAGAGTTCCAGCAGGTTCCCGGAATCGACGCGTACACCCCACATGGGCGGGCCGAGCGAAGCGGCGAGCCGTGCGCCTTCCACTGTGTCGTAGGTGTCGATGAGGTAGACCGTGGCGGGCCCCAGCAAGTGCTGCAACTGCCGGAAGGCCTCACGCTCCTCGAGGAACGACATCACCCAGGAATGGGCGGAGGTCCCGTAGACGGGAAGGCCAAACCGTTTGCCCGCCAGCGTATTGGAAGTACCGACGCAGCCACCGAGGTAGGCAGCCCGGGCGGCGAGCACGCCCGCCTCCGGCGAATGGGCGCGGCGAGTTCCGAACTCGACAACAGACCGGCCGCCGGCAGCTTCCACCACGCGTGCCGCCTTGGTGGCGATCATGGTTTGGAAACCAATCGTGGCAAGCAAATATGTCTCGGGAATCTGCGCCTCCATGATGGGCGCCCGCAGATTCAGCAGGGGTTCTCCAGGGAAGACGGGCGTTCCTTCCGGCACGGCGAAAACGTCGCCAGTGAAGCGGAAGCGGCGCAGCGCGTCCCAGAAGTCTTCCTGCACTCGAGCAAACTGGGGCAGGCCGCGGAGGTAATGGATGTCGTCCTCGTCGAAGCGGAGTTCGAGCAGGTACTCGACCGCCTGCCGCAACCCAGCCGCAACGAGGAAATTGCGATTGGGCGGGAGGCGCCTCACGAACAGCTCGAAGACCGCAACCTCCTGCGTCTTGCCGGCCTGCCAATAACCGGCGGCCATAGTGAGCTGGTAGAGGTCAGTAAGGAGCGCGTTCATGCGGCGATGGCCCACTCCGCAGATTACTTCTTTGCAGGGGCCTTGGGCGGAGGCGGTGTCTCGCGTACGTCCTTCGCCGTTTTCAAAGTGTTGTCGACAGCCGAGGCTTCGAGTTCGTACAACCCGGCCTCACCGTCGCGCTGGGCGAACCATTTGCCGGCAGACTGCGCCAAGCGAACCTTTTCGATGCGTTTCCCTTGGTTGGAGGTAACGCCAATCTCGATGGTGGAGGCGGGCATGGCCGCAGCGGGAAACCCGGTGGCGGTGAGTTCACGCAGGCGGTCAATAAACGATTGGACGGAGACCGCGTCCATTTCCTTGCCGCCTGACGCCCACTTGTCTCCTGATTTGTTGACCGTCAGACTCAGCTCAGGCGACACCAGGGAAACCGTGGTCGGCTCATCAAAGCCAAAGTCGAAGAGTTTCTTGTTTCGGAAGTCTGCGGCGGTCTGATCGAGACCGTCGATGGAGTCTCCCTGAACCAGTTGCGGACCCTCGATGACCGGCGAGCGCGCGTAGGTTTTCTTCGCCTTTTCGTTGCGGCGCAATTCGATGGTTTGTGAGGCAGCGCCGTCAGTGAAGGTGACGCGCGCCAGCAGGGGGGCGGAGGCGAAAGCGGAGGCGACGTCCTTCTGTTCATCGGAGGTCAAAGAAGCATCGAAGCGTGCTTCACGGAACTTCCGGATCACTTCTTCGACTTTCCAGCCATCGGCGCGGGCGGAGGTGGGTTGCACAATGCGCCATCCCGACGGTTCCTGGCGCTCGAACTCGACGGCGCCTTTGGGTGAAACCAGTTGGACCTTCTTGAGCTGGTCAAAGTTGACCGTTAGCAGTCGGCGGTCGCGGAGATCGGCGGCGAACTTATCGAGCGCGGTCTTCGTGAACGATGCGATGGTAAAGACGCGCTGACCAGCGTCGAGACGTCCATAGGATCCTGAACCGACAGGGGCTTCATCACCCAGGTTCAGGGTGTGGGTCTTCCCCCCTTGCAAGGTGACGGTCATGGTCCAGGCGGGATCGGCGAGACCGAACGCAGCAAGATCCGCCGCTTTTTCCTCCACGATTTCCTCCGCAGAGAGGGGCGCGAGGTTGGAGGTGAGAGTCGAAACGGTATCCGCGTCGGTAGCGGCGGCAATCGGAGCGGTGAGCCGCCAGGAAGTGCCGTCGGAGGATTCGAGCACGGTGGTTTCCGCGTCGCGCCGGCGGATTTCAATCTTTCGAAGGTCGG
Source organism: uncultured Solibacteraceae bacterium (assembly GCA_964460395.1). GTDB lineage: Bacteria > Acidobacteriota > Terriglobia > Bryobacterales > Bryobacteraceae > CAYWQS01. The sequence goes on from CAYWQS010000030.1 coordinate 28,317, forward strand.
CAGTTTTCAGGCTGAGCAGTTCGCGGCTGCCCTCTTTGCGCTTGGCGTCTTCGGACGGCTTCGAGCGGCTGGACCACCAAGCCAAGCCGCCCACGAGAAGGGCCAAGGTTGCGGCCACCAGAAGTCGGCGGAGCATCGGGACGAACTACCTCCTGCGCCACCAGACCACGATCCCGGCCAGGATCACCGTAAGCGGGATGAGGAACTGGCTGACCGTGCGGATCATGGTCATTTGCGAGCGGTTGAGTTCCAGGCGGCGGTCGGTGGGATCTTTGGGGCGGATGGAGATCAGGTCCTCATCGCTGGATAGCCAGTTCACTGCGTTCAAGAAGAAGTCGCGGTTTCCACCGAAGCGCAGGATATAGTTGGAGGCCCATTCAGCTGAGCCTACCACCACAAAGCGGCCCTTCTTGTCCCCGCTGCCGGAGCGGAGGGTGCCTGCGGCCCCCAGGGGGAACGACTTTTTCTCGCCTTTGCTGGGATCGATACGGCGGGTTTCCCCGCTGAGTTGATCGGTGGCGAAGCTATTGGGGCTGGAACTGACGATCATCTCAGCGTTGCTTTGATCGCCGGGCTTGATTTCGAGCGAGCGGGCCAGAGAGAAGGCCGTAGCGGTGCCTTTCAGGTCGCGCGAGATCGGATGAGTGCCGTAGCGGCTGGCCAGCGCCACCTCGGGGCCAAGCCCATAGATGCCGCCGACACCGCTGACATCCAATACTTGATTCTTTTGGGGAGTGACGCCCCAGCCCGCGAGGAGCGCGTTGAGCGCGGGATTCTCGCTGATGCGATCGCGGCCGGCGCTGAGAGGAGGTTCGAGAAGGAACATGGCGTTACCGCCGCCCTCGACGTACTTCTTCAGGGCATCGACGACAGGCTGTGGATAGTCGACCCGCGGGCCAGCCACGACGAGGATCGTGCAATCGGCCGGGATTTCGGGCTTCTCGATCAGGCCTACGGACTGAGTCTTGTAGTTGTTCTTCTCGATCAATTCTTTAAGCGAGGAGTAGCCGTATTCGTTGGTTTCATCCAGGGAACGTTCGCCAGCGCCGGAGGTGAAGCAGACCGTGCGCTCGCCGGTCTTGATGACACGGGCCAAGGCGCTGGTGACTTCAGTTTCAGAGAGGGCGCGCGCTTCCTCCCGGCGGCCGCCGTACTGAAGGAAGATCGTGGGAACGGTTCGGATGCCGTAGCGCCGGGCCTCCTGCGGCTTGCGCGTGGGGTCGATGTACTCGACTTTGAAGCGAGCGGAGAGATTGGCATAGCGACCGAGAAGATCGCGCGCGGCAGGAAACTGATCGGAGCGGTCGAAGTAGGTGACGGTGAGATCCTCCTTCAACCCCTTCACGAGCTTTTCCGTCTGCTCGGAGAGCGTGTAGCGCTTGTTGGAGGTGAGGTCAGCAGAGCGGTTGTGGCGGTTGGCCAGCCAATTGAGAGTCACCAGGGCAGCCAGCACGATCAAGGTGTAGGTGACCGCGTAGGCAGCGTAGCGGGTTTGGCGCGCTTTCATCCAGGCAGCTTTCATGGCTACGACCTCCAGCGAAGCGACTCGAGGCTTCGCGACGACAGGAACAGACCGAAAAAGATCAGGCTCAGAAAGTAGATGGCATCCTTACTATCGATGACGCCCTTGGCAAAGGGTTCAAAGTGAGAGACGACAGAAAGATAACTCATGACCTGGGTCGTGGTGGTTTGATCCGATGCACCGGCCCATTCGAACACCCAAAGCAGAAGGCAGACGCCGAAGGTGGCGCCGCCGGCGATGATCTGGTTGCGGGTGAGCGTGGAGATGAACAGGCCCAGCGCCAGCAGTGAGCCGCCCTGGAGCAACAGGCCTAAGTATCCGGCGAGCAACGGCCGCCAGTCCGGCTGGCCGTGGATGAACAGAAAGACGAAATTCACCATGCTGATGAGCAGCAGAGTGGCATACATCAGCACGGCGGAGAGCCATTTCCCGAGGACGATTTCGATGTCGCGCACGGGGGAAGTCAGCAGCAGTTCGATGGTGCCGGCCCGCTTTTCCTCGGCGAAGAGGCGCATGGAGATCATCGGGATCAGAAACAAGCCGATGACGCTGGCATTCATGAGCAAGGGGCGGATGACCATTTCGTTCAGGTCGACCGGAAAGCCGCGCATTTGAGACTGCAGGCTGGCCATGCTGAAGAAACCCACGGCCACCCAGAAGAAATAGCCGAAGATGACCGCAAACATGGTGAGCAAAAGATATGCGATGGGCGACGCGAAATAGGCGTTCAATTCCCGGCGGCAGATGGTGAGTATGTTACGCACGGGCACCCTCCTGGGCTGCGGGTTCACCGGCGGTGAGTTCGAGGAAGACGTCCTCGAGGCTGACGGCCGAATTCCGCAGTTCATTCAAATTCCAACCGGCCTCGACGATGGAGCGGGCCAAGTCGCCGCGTACATTTTGGCCGGGCAGGCTTTCGACATCGAAGCTGTGGCGCCCGTCGCGGGTATCGCGGTGGACGACGCGGCTGACACCGGAGACCGTTTCCAGGCGGTGGCGGGCCTCCTGCAAATCGATGGACCCATTACGGGGTGCGATTTCGACGGTCACCTGCTCCTGGCCGGCGAGGCGGCGGGTGAGGTTCTCCACCGAGTCTTTCGCGACGACGCGGCCTTTGGAGATGATGATGACGTGGTCGCAGGTCTGCTCCACTTCACTGAGAATATGCGTGCTGAGAATGATGGTGTGCTCTCCGGCAAGGGAGCGGATCAGGTCGCGGGTTTCGGCGATCTGCTTGGGATCCAGGCCCGCGGTGGGTTCGTCCAGAATGAGCACTTCCGGATTGTGCAGGATGGCCTGGGCCAACCCGACGCGCTGGCGGTAGCCCTTCGAGAGCTTCGAGATCAACTTCTTCGAGACATCCGCCACGGCGCATCGTTCGGAAACCTCGCGAACACGGCCTGCCAGCTCGGAGTTTGGAATGCCTTTCAACCGCCCGACGAAAGAAAGGTATTCATGGACTTCCATTTCGGGATAGAGGGGAGGGGTTTCCGGCAGATAGCCAATACGCCGCTTCACTTCCATGGGAGATTGAAGAACGTCGAAGCCGGCGACGGTGGCACGGCCAGACGAGGGCGGCAGGAAACAGGTAAGAATACGCATGGTGGTGGTCTTGCCCGCGCCATTGGGGCCGAGAAAACCAACGATTTGTCCCTTCGCCACCTCGAAGTCGATGCCTTGGACGGCCAGGAAACGGTCGTAACGCTTGGTCAGACCTTCGACCTGAATCATGCAGGTAATCCTTGAGTAGGGGTCTAGAGCCTGCGGGCTCTTCGGGTTAGACGTACGGGTCACCCGAGCAGGTAGCCCGCCGAAGATCAGGATAATGAGAGGCTTGTGAGCGTGTCAAACGAGAGCGGGATCTGGTTGACAGAGGGAGCGGTGCTGGAACGGTTGCGGCGGGAAGCCGGCATGGCTCTGGATGCGCAGGTGGCGCACGCGGGATTCATCTACGGGGAGCGCGAATCGCAAGTAATGGAAGGGCTTTTCCGAGAATACCTGACCATTGCCGAAGAAGCGGGACGGCCCATCGTGCTGGGATCGCCTACTTGGCGGGCGCAGCCGCACCGAGTGGCCTTGTCGGGCTTCGCGGGACGAAAGCTAAACCGCGATGGAGTGGAGTGGTTGCGGCGCCTGGTGCAGGAAACCCGTGTCCCGGTGCGGGTGGCGGGGGTGCTGGGCCCGTACGGGGATTGCTACCGGGCGGAGGAGGCGTTGGGCGAAGAGGAGGCGCGTGATTACCACCACGCGCAGATGTTGGAGTTGGCAATGGGGGGTGCGGACCTGCTGCTGGCGGCCACGTTGCCGGCGTTGAGCGAAGCAATGGGCATCGCCGCCGCAGCGCGCAGTCTGGGTGTGCCTTGCGTGCTCAGTTTCGTCCTGACACCGGAGGGCGAGTTGTTGGACGGCCATTCCCTGGCAGAAGCGGTAGACGCGCTGGAGGAAATGCCGGTGTCCATCAATTGCACTCATTGGCGGGCGGCCAAACGCGCGTTGGAGGATGGCGGCGGCAGGGTGGCAGGGCGGGTAATTGGACTGCAGGCCAACACAGCGGCGTGCCCGCCGTGGCTTCTGGAAGGCTCGCCCGGACTGGTAGCAGAGGCGCCGGAAGAGTTCGGCAAGCACGTGGCTGATCTGGCGCGGAGCCACGGCTTGCGAATGGCAGGCGGGTGTTGCGGGTCCGGGCCCGCACATATGAGGGAACTGGCCAAGGCGCTTACAGGCCCATGATCTGGTAGCCGGCGTCGACAAACAGAATATTGCCGGTGACGCCCCGGCCCAGATCTGAGGCAAGAAAGACAGCGGTATCCGCCACCTCCATGGGATCCGTGTTGCGGCGGAAAGGCGCGGTTTCGGCCACATGGTCGAGAATCCGGGTGAAGTCCTTGATGCCGCGCGCAGAGGCCGTTTTGATGGGGCCGGCGGAGATGGCGTTGACGCGAATCGCTTTGGGGCCGAGTTCGCTGGCCAGATAGCGGACGCTGGCCTCGAGCGCGGCTTTTGCAACGCCCATCACGTTGTAGTTGGTCATCACACGGGTGGAGCCGAGGTAAGAGAGCGTGATCAGCGAACCGCCCTCGCTCATGGCCGGCAGCACCGCACGCGCCACAGCCACCAGCGAGTAAGTGCTGACCTCGTGGGCCAGCAGGAAGCCTTCGCGGGACGTTTCATAAAAGGGGCGCGCGAGATCATCTTTGTTGGCAAAGGCGATGGAGTGCACGACGCAATCGAGCTTGTCGCCCTCGGCACGGAGAATTTCGGAGAGCCGCGAGAGGTCCGCTTCCTGCGTGACGTCGCAGGAGAGGATGCGTTCGGCGCCGAGTTCCTGGGCGAGTTCTTCGACGGTGCTCTTCTGTCTTTCACCCTGATAGGTGAGGGTGAGGGCCGCGCCCTCGCGGCGGAATGCTTTGGCAATGGCGTAGGCGATGCTCCAGCGGTTGGCGAGGCCAAGAACAAGCGCACTCTTGCCTTTTAGGAGATCAGACATGAAATTCTCATTGTAGCCCAGGGGTTTTGCGCGGCTTCAGCGCAGGCGGACCGGTGCTCCACCGGCTGCCTTGCTTCGCTGGGCGGCGTCGAGGAACTCGAAAATCTCGAGGGTCACTTCATTGGGCACGGGCGGACGCCGGGTGCGGAAGAATTCGATCACTTCTTTCACCAGGAGGGCGTAACCGGTGTAAAGACTTTCGGAGGAGACGCGGGCTTCTTTGGCTGTAAACGCGGCGGCGCCGTAGTTTTGGTTCTGGCGGCCGAAGCGCACGGTTCCGAGGCGGCCGCCACTCCACCGGCAGGTAACGACATCGGCCTCTTCCGCGGCGGTGCGCGTCACCTCCTGGCAGCCCTGGCCCATCAGAGCAAACAGGATTTCCGCCCCGTGGATGCCGTACCAGCTCAGGTCAAGGGCATGCGTGGGCTCGAGGGGGGCGGGGGCCCAGACCAATGCGCCAGCCAGGCCGGGCAGAGCGAGTTCCGGCAAACGGGCGCTGAAGCGGAGAGTTGATGAGCTGAACCAGGGCGTGCCGTGCTGTGCAGCCAGCGCCGCGATGGCTCGCGCGTCTTCGAGCGTGGAGGCCAGCGGTTTGTCGATGAAGACGGGCTTCCCGCTCGCGGCGATGTGCCGGAATTGCGGCAGGTGGGCGCGTCCATCGACGCTGCTGAGAAGAATGGCGTCTACCTTGGTGAGGAGCGTAGGAATGTCGGGTACCAGCTCAACGCCGAAGCGCGTTTGAATCTCCGCGGCGAATTTCTGCACGCGATCCCAGGAGGCGGGCAGGTCGGGACTGCCGCCGGGGAAAGCAGCTACCACCCGTGCGCCTGGCACGTGGTCCTTGGCGGAGGGGTCGTTTAGGAGAGCAGTGAAGGCAGGCACGTGCGAAGTGTCGGTGCCAATGATGCCGATGCGAATCTGTCCCACGAGGGGAAGGCCGAACAAAAGGGCCGCAGCAAAAGGCCGGATCATGGGCGCATTGTACACTGAGTGGTTCAAGGTGGATCTCTCGACTCCGGTCACGTATCTGAAAGGCGTCGGTCCGCAACGCGGACAATTTCTGGAAGCGAAGGGGCTGCAGACGGCGGCGGATCTGCTGACGTACGCGCCGTTCCGGTACGAAGACCGGTCGAACGTCAAGCCGTTAAGCGAACTGGCGCCCGGGGAGACAGCGACGGTGCTGGCTGAGGTACGGTCGTTGCACCAGCCCAGACTGCGGCGGCGCAATCTGGGCCTCGTGGAGGTAGTGTTCACCGACGGGCGGGGTGGACGTCTGGTGGGCAAGTGGTTCAACGCCGGATACCTGAGCAACGTGTTCGCGCCGGGCGTACGCGTGGCGTTATTCGGCAAGGTGGAGTTCGACGCCTATTCGCGGGAATTGGCGATGATCCGCCCGGAGTTCGAGGTGCTGCGCGAACAGGAGGAAGAGGGCGAGGAGGGATTGCACACGGGCCGGATCGTGCCTGTGTATGAAGCGGCAGGCAAGGTGAGCACGCGCATGCTGCGAAGCATTCTGCACCGGTTGCTGGAACGGCTGGAACGGATGGACGATCCCTTGCCGGAAACGGTGCGGCTACGGCTGCGGCTGCCAGGACTTCTGGAGGCCACGCGGGAACTGCACTTCCCCGGGGCGGGATCGGATGTACGGGTGTTAAACGCCTTCCGGACGCCGGCGCAGGTAAGGATGATCTTCGAAGAGTTCTTCTGGCTGGAAACAGGCATGGCGCTGCGGCGTCGCGAGGCGAAGCTGGAGACTGGCATTGCGTTTGAGCTGACCGACAGGATCCGCGATCAAGTGCGGCGCATGCTTCCGTTCCGTCCTACCAGCGCCCAGAAGAAGGTGGTGAAGGAAATCGCGCAGGACATGGCGAGCCCGCGTCCGATGAACCGGCTGCTGCAGGGAGATGTCGGCAGCGGCAAGACCATCGTGGCAGCGCAGGCGGCCATCATTGCGGTGGAGAACGGGTACCAGGTGGCGCTGCTGGCGCCTACCGAGATTCTGGCCACGCAGCATTATCTGAATTTCCGCCGCGTGCTGGAACCCCTCGGTTACCGCATCATGCCTTTGACGGGCTCGCTTTCAAAGAAGGAGAAGCAGTTCACCAAGCGGGCTACGAGCCAGGGCGTGGCACAGGTTGTAGTGGGCACACACGCCATGCTGGAAGAGGATGTCGCCTTCCACCGCTTAGGGCTGGCGATCGTGGATGAGCAGCACCGGTTTGGCGTGCTTCAGAGGAAAGCTCTACAGCAGAAGGGCGTGACCCCCGATGTCCTGGTGATGACTGCGACGCCGATTCCCCGGACGCTGGCGCTGACCCTCTACGGCGACTTGGATGTGTCCATCATCGACGAGTTGCCGCCAGGGCGGAAGCCGGTGCAGACGATCCACAAGACTCATGCTGAGGTGGAGCAGGTCTACAGCTTTGTAGCGCAGCAGGTGAGAGCGGGACGGCAGGCGTATATCGTGTACGCGGCCATCGAGGAATCGGAGGCGGTCGCAATGAAGGCCGCCGAGAAGGCATACGCGGAGTTGTCGCGGGATGTATTCCCATCGTTTCGCGTGGGACTGTTACATGGAAAGCTTCCGCAGGAGGAGAAGGAAGCAGTCATGCGGCAATTTGTGGAAGGCCGCTTGCAGATTCTTGTGTCGACCACGGTAATCGAGGTCGGCGTGGACGTGCCGAACGCCACGGTGATGGTGATCGAGAATGCAGAGCGGTTCGGGCTGGCGCAGATTCACCAACTACGAGGCCGGGTAGGCCGTGGCAGCGAGCAGAGCTATTGCGTGCTGGTGACAGACAAACTGGGCGAGGCGGGTTATGAGCGTATCAGGACTCTGGTGAAATCCAACGACGGGTTCCACATTGCGGAGATGGACTTGCGGCTGCGGGGGCCGGGCGAGTTTTTGGGCACGCGGCAATCCGGCCTGCCGGCGTTCCGCATCGGCAACCTGTTGCGGGATCTAGAGATTCTGGAACTGGCAAGGAAGGAGGCGCAGAACTTTGTTGAGGCGCCTCCCTCCGCGGCAGCTCTGGAGCGCGCGTTGTCCTATGTGCGAGAGCACTGGCAGCGCAGATACGGCCTGGCTCTGGTGGGCTGAAGAATTGGAAGAACGATGCGAGTGATTGGTGGTGAATTCAAAAGCCGGCGGCTGAAGACCCCGCCGGGAGACACGGTACGTCCTACGCCCGACCGGCTCAGGGAATCGCTGTTCAGCATTCTTGCCCCGGAGATCGAGGGTTGCGTGTTCTTAGATGCCTATGCCGGGTGTGGGTCGGTGGGCATTGAGGCCCTGAGCCGGGGCGCCCGGCGGGCGGTGTTTCTGGAAAAGAGCAGGCCTGCTTTGCGGGTACTGCAGGAGAACATTCAAGCGCTGCAGATCGCGGACCGTTGCGAGGTGCACTCGGGCAACGCGGCGCCGGTAATTGCGCAGCATCCGGCAGACATCGTGTTTTTGGACCCGCCCTATCCGCGTGAACGGGAGTACGAGCTTTGCCTGGAGGCACTGGGAGAGGCACCCCGCAAGCTGGTGATTGTGCAGCACGCCTCGAAATTCACGCATCAACTGCGGGAGCGATACGGAGGTCTGGAACGCGTGCGCCTGCTCAGCCAAGGCGACAATTCGCTCAGCTTTTACCGGCCGCGCCCCTAAGGGACCGTGACCGTGGATTCGGGGGACGCGCCGGCGGAATTAGCAAGGGTGACGGTGGCGGAGGCAGCCCGGTCGGGGCCGTTGATGCGGATGGGCAGGGTCAGGCGGAACTGACTGCCCAGCGGGGCCGCAGCGGCGGAGTTGTAATAGTCGAGGAAGAAGCTGCCCAGGTCGACGGTGAAACTGGTTTGATCCAGGCGGCTCCCAGGCGCGGGTTCCAGGCGGATGCCGGCCCGCTGCATGTCGCGGGGCGTGGAGTAGCCGACAATCACGAGATCGAAACCGCCCGTGGTACGAACCGCCTCAACGGAAGTGATGCGCGGGGCCAGGCTTGGCACGCGAAGTGTGGCAGTTGGGGGCGTTTCCGGAGTGACGTCCACACCGAAGACAGTGAGGCGAGCCTCAAGCATAATGTCCCCGGCCACTGTGCCGGTTTGGAGTGCACCCCTTCCGCCGGGGAACCGGGCGGTCGTTTCTCCGGCGGGCACCTCGAAGCGAAGGGTGCGGCTGCCGTTGGGGAAGAGCACTGCCGGGTCATCCTGCCCGCGGCCAGGCCGGAAAGCGAGAGTCAGAATGCCCTCAATGGGGCCTGGGTATGGGTTCACGATGCTGAGTTGGAAATCGGGCTGGGTGGCCGGTTCTCCCGTGGCGGGGAGGCCAGTAATGGCCACTTCGCGCAGGCGCGGCGCCAGAACATCAAGGGCCACTTCCAATTGGGCTGTGTAGTCCTGGGCGTCGGTGACGATCAGCACGAGGTTGTGTTTGCCAGGCCGGGTGGGAGTACCGGACAGCAGCCCGGTCTCTGGCGAAAGCTCGAGACCCGGAGGAGTGGCGCCGCTCACGGAAAAGCGGTAGGGTGGTACGCCGCCGGCGGCAGTCAAGGCAAATTCCATGCGCCGGCCTAGAACCGACTCCGGCAACTCCGGCGAAGTCAGAGCCAGGAGCGCACCGACAGGGATAGTGAAGTTTTGCTCGGTTACCACTCCCTGCCGATCTACGGCCCGCATACGGAACGAAAACTCCCCGGCAGTGGTGGGTGATCCCTGGATTTTGCCGCCGACCAATTCCAAGCCAGGGGGCAATTGTCCGTCGATGATGGACAGCGTGTAGGCAGAGACATCCCCTGGCGCCCTTATGGCGGCCAGATAGGGGCGCTCCACTACGGCCACGCCTGCGGGTTCCAAGCTGAGGGCGAACCCTGGAGTGATGGTGATCTGAATCGTGGTCTGCGTAGCCCGGCCATTAGCATCCTCCACCTGAATGACGAAGGTGTAGTCTCCAGGCGTGGTGGGGATGCCCGAGATGATTCCCTCAGTGGACAGTTGGAGTCCGGGCGGCAGATTGCCGCTGACAAGGGAGAAGGTGAGCGGGGCCCGGCCACCATTACGCGGGAGCTCCAGACGAAACGCCTCCCCCGCGCGGCCCTCGGGCAGTCCTGGCGAAGCGAGCGTTAATACGTCGAACACCAGCAGGTCGTAGACGCGCGTGGCGGTGCGCAACGCGAGGTCGGTAACCTCAACGGTGAAACGGTATGATCCGGGCGTGGGGGTTCCGCTGAGGCGCCCGTTAGAGTCCAGGGACAGGCCGGGTGGGAGCGAGCCACCGATCACGCGGAAACTGAACGGCCCCTGGCCGCCTTCTACTGTGAATTGTTGGGTAAAAGGCTCGCCGGCGTAACCGTCTTGGAGAGTGCCCAAAGTCAGGCGAAGGCCGGGCTGAATCTGCAGGCGCAGTTCGCGGGTTGCGGCCAGACCGCCCGATTCGACGCGCACAGTAAAGAAGAAGTCACCGCTTTCCGTTGGCGTGCCGGAGAGAGTGCCGTTCTGAGACAAACTAATGCCCGGCGGCAACGAACCCTGGCTGATGCTGAAGGAGAAGCTCCCATCGCCGCCCGAAACCGGGAAAGTGTAATTGAAGGGCCGGCCCTGTTCGCCGCTGGGCACGGTGCCGGTCTCAATCCGAATGGAAGGGGTTGAGGAGAGCACGTCCATGCTGAACGGAAAGGTGTTGGTCCTGCCGGCCGAATCCGTGATGCGGACTACGACCTGGAACGAACCGCCGTCGGTGGGCACTCCGGAGATGACCCCGTCGGGCCGGAGAGTCAGGCCAGGTGGCAGTCCCTGGACCAGGGCAAACGTGTAGGGCGCCTCGCCGCCGCCGGCGGGCAGTGTGTATGAGTAGGGCTCTCCGACCTCGGCAGTGGGCGCACGATCGGTAAGCAGGCTCAGGCCGGAAACGACACGGAGCGTCAGGGAGCGTTGGCTTCGTTGGCCAAGGTTGTCGGTGACGGCAAATGCGAGAACAAACTCGCCTGCGACCGTAGGTGTGCCGGCGATCCCGCCGGTTGACTGGTTCAATTCAAGTCCTGCAGGCAGATTCCCAGCGGCAAGCGACCACGTGAGCGGTGGCGAACCATTGGCCGATTGGAGCTGGGCAAAGTAAGCAGAGCCCACCATGCCAGGAGGTAGAGAACTAGTCAGGATTGAGAGAGCTTCGCCGACCACAATAGTCAGAGTGCGCTCGGCAGTGGCTCCAGCAGAATCGGTGACACGCACAGTGACCGGGAAGGAACCGGCGGAGGTGGGCGTGCCCGAGAGGGCGCCACTCGCGCTCATTGCAATGCCGGGGGGAAGTCCACCATTGGGGACCGTCCACTGGAACGGGCCTGTACCACCGGTAACGGTTAGCGAGGCGCTGTAAGGGGCCCCGGCCCGTCCAGCAGGCAGCGACGACTCGTTAATGGCTGGCCTCGGATTGACGACCAGCGAAAGCGTCACTGTGGCGGCATCGCCAGCCGCGTCGCGTACACGCACAGTGAACGGATAGGTTCCCGACGCAGTGGGGCTTCCAGAGAGAACACCTGCTGGACTCAATGTGATTCCAGGCGGCAGCGAACCGTTAGCCAGGCTCCAAACGTACGGTGTAGTCCCACCGGCGGCGGCCAGGGTGTTTGAGTAGGTGGCGTTTTGCGTGGTGGCTGGGACGCCCGTGCTCACCATACGGAGAGGAGGATTGACCGTCAGGGTCATTAGCGCCTCGGCTACGCCGTTGTTCGAATCCTGGAGCCGGACGGTGAACTGGAATGTGCCTTCCGCAGTGGGAGTTCCGGAAAGCACTCCGCCCTGACTCAGCGTGATGCCGGGCGGCAGTGACCCTCCAGCCAGGCTCCAGCCGTATGGAGGCGCGCCGGAAGTTGCAGTGAGCGTTTGACTGTAGGGGAGATTTCTGTTGGTGGGCGGCAGAACCGGCGGAGTGGTGATGGTGGGGGCAAAGCCGACGATGAAGTCCACCTGGCGGTCGGCCACGAAGCCGGCGCGGTCCTGAACGCGCAGGAGCAACCAGTAAGTTCCGTTCACCAGCGTCGTCCAAGAAAAGGTCCCGGTCTGGGGGTCCAGTTGGAGATTAGGAGGAAGATTGCTGGCGGCTACAGAGAACTGGTAAGGCGCCAGCCCGCCTTCGGTTTTGGGCTGGCAACGAAAGGTGCGCGGTGAACCGGTTGTTTCGCACGGAACAGACGCTATGCGAAGATTGGGCAGGATTGGCAAACGAAAACCGGCGGAACCAACAAGTCCCTTCGAATCTGTCACTTGAACCGTGAAAGAAAAATCGCCGGCGTTTTGGGGAACGCCGGACAAGCGGCCACTGGAAGTGCCCAATTGAAACCCGGCCGGAAGTGAGCCAGCCGTGACTGCAAACTTGTAAGGAGCGGTGCCACCAGTAACGGCGAGGGTCTGATCGTACAACCGGGAGACCATGCCCGTCGCAAGAGTGTTGCCGTCGAGGCTGGGATTTGCCCAAACCGATATGGCGCTGCAAAGCAAAAGGAGCGCCGTGGCTTTCGAGGCCCTCGATTCTGAAGCGAAGCTCATTACGCTCTTCACCAGAGATTCCCTAACGCGGCGGTGTCACAGTGGGGGGGCCCACCGTCACGGAACTCGGTCCTCTGCCGCCTCCCCGGTTGGCTACAAGCGCTCCCGCCACGGCAGCCCCGGCCGAGATGGACAGGATCGTCCACAGGACAGCAGGGCTAATGGCGGGCGCCTGCCCCGAATTCGACATCTTCATATCGGCAGAACCAGTGGCTCCGCGATAGCTGGCCGTTACCCGCATGCTGTATTTTCCATCGAGGGAGTTGGCTGTCAAACCCCTTGCGACTGCCCGTCCCGCCTCGTCGGTGGTGACGGTCAGGCTGGTGGCTCCGCCGGGAAAGCTTGCGCCCGCACCCTGAGCGGGCAGGAAGAAGACCACGATCGCACCGGCGACGGGTTTGCGGTTCTCGTCCTCCACTTGCACGATCGGTTCCCGGGCGACCCGCTGACGGACATTGTTAACGGACTCCTCGCCCTCCACAATTCGGATTTTGAGCCGTTTGGGAGCCGGCGTTTCCTCCCCCAGCATGGGCGGGCAGCATAATTGGAGGCTCAGAACGGCGCTGAGACTCTGGCGGAGGAGGTTCATCGAGTGAAAGTTGAGCAATCAGGGGGCCAAAGCACAGATGGACCCGTTTCTTAGTATATGCGCGATTTCGGGCAAGCCAGTCTCATAGAAGTTCTAGTCCATCTCTTCGATTGGCCCGGAAGATGCTTGCACTCGAATGAAAGGAGGATGTATCCGCAGCCTTAGTGGCCGGAAGTTGGCGGTTTTCGAGGGAAAACCGGGACAGACCAGGCGTTCGCGAATGCCTAGTGCCTGGACATCCCTGGCCAAGGCTTGGGCAGTGTTCTTGCTGCTGAGCGCAACGGCAATGGCGGAGAATCTTGACCAAACACCATTAACGGTGTCCGTCGAGAAACTGAGCAGCACAGGGGATTGGCGGCCTGTGGAGCAGGATGAAGTGCTTGCGAGTCAGACGTGGATCCGGTTCCGGGTCAAGACCGCCGTATCCGGGCGGCTCTACGGGCTGGCGGAAGGCACATCGGGTCAATCGCAGGTAATTTTCCCTTTGCAATCAATGGATCAGCGGAATGTGGCGGCTGCTGGCATGGAATTTGTGTTGCCCAGGGAAGGTGCGTTTCAGGTGACAGGACCGGCCGGCGAGGACGTTGTGTATTGGGTGCTGACGCCAGGATCCCCGGCTGGCCGCATCGGCTCCGCACCGGAACATGGATCTCGCCTGCATACGTTGGTGCCACGTTGTGATGACGCCGCGTTTGCTAGCGGATTTCAATGTTCGGGCGCGAGGCCGGGCGCTGCGGTGGTGCGGAGCGAGGCCGGAATCCGAGAGAATGCGGGGAGGAGTAACCAGATGCGGGCGCGGGACCTGCGGTTCGGACAGCCTCCATCCCCATCGGAACGGGTGAATCGGCAATCCGATGGGCCCGTCGTCGTCGAAGTCCGCATCAAACACCTATGAGCAAGTGGCTCATCCTGGCGCTTCCGTGGCTGATGGCCGGCCAGACGCCTCAGGAGCGCGATTTGCGTATCCGGCCGGACCCGAAGCCGCCAGCGACGAGGCCCGCAAGCGAGCCCGGAGTCGAGATTCCGCGAAGCTATGCGCTGGTGGTGGGCATTGGCAACTATCCAGGGCTGCCAGAAGAGGCGCGCCTGCAGTTCGCGGAGCGTGACGCCGAGGCGATCTATTCCGTGCTCATTAGCGCGGAGGGTGGACAGTTCAGGGCGGAAAACGTCCGCCGCCTGATTGGCCCGCAGGCAACGAGGGAGAACCTTCGCAAAGAGTTGGAGGAATGGCTGCCAAACGCTGCGGGAGAGAACGACCGGGTTCTGATCTACTACGCGGGGCACAGTTTCTATCGCAACGGGCGGGTCTACCTGGCTCCCTGGGACTTGGATCTGGAAAGGGTGGATGCAACCGGGTATCCGATGGCGTCGCTGAGCGATGCGTTTGCGAACAGGATCCGCGGGCGTTGGAAGATCCTGCTGGCGGACAGTTGTCATAGCGGAGCGATCAACCCGGCGGAGGACATGGTGCGCATCCGCCGCGAGACTTTGGACTTAAGCCGCAGCGTGTTCACGCTGACAGCGAGCCGCGACCGGGAACGATCGTTTGAGAGCACCGATTGGGGCGGCGGCCACGGTATCTTCACGTATTACGTTGTCCGCGGGATGGAGGGAGCGGCCGACGAATCGGGAGACGGCATCGTAACGGCCGACGAGTTGGCGGAGTACGTGCGCCGCAATGTGCGTGAGGCGACCGCAGGGCAGCAGAATCCCACATCGGACAAAGGCAGTTTCGACCCAGAGATGCTGCTGGCCTATGTACCTTCGGCGGCGCGTGCCGCGGAACCACCCGTGCCAAAGTTCGGCACTTTGATCATCGAGGCGAACCTGGACGGGGTGGAGGTGTTCGTGAACGGCCGCGCCGTGGGTGTGGTGGATAAGTCAAAACCACTGCGGCTGCCGGGTTTGCCACCCGGGCTGGTGACGATCAAGGGCGTGCGGATGGGTTTCGAGCCGGACGGACCGCGGGAAGAGATGGTTTATCCGGGGCAGGATACGACAGTGACGCTCCGGCTGCTGATTCCGCGGCGCCGGAACAAGGCAGCGGTTGAGAAATTCGATGAGGGCATGGAGCAGTACAACCGGGGCCAGGCCGAGGCTTACCGGAGGGCTGCGGCCCGGTTTCGGGAGGCATTCAGACTGGACCCGAAGTTCAGCCAAGCCGCGCTGTATGCAGGACGCTCGCACGACGCGCTGTTCGAACTGGAGCAAGCGGGCGAGTGGTTCCGTCGCGCCATCGAGATAGACCCGGACTATCTGGAGGCCCGGGCCAGCTACGCGGGAATGCTGTTGGGGCTGGGCGACGTAGACGAAGCCGTCCGGCAGTTGAATTGGGTGACCCGGCGGGACAAGAAGTACTCGATGGCCTGGTATTTGCAGGCACAGGCATACCGGCTCAAGGGCATGTACGATGCGTCCATCGAGTCGGCAAGACGCGCGATTGAGCTGACGCCGCAACGTGCGGAAGCTCACTTTTGGCTGGCCGAGAGTTTGAGGATGAAGAAGCGCTATGCGGAGTCAGCGCGCGAGTACGAAGAATATCTGCGGCTGAGCGATTACGACACCAAGCTTGCGGGCCGTCTGCATTATTACTTCGCCGGCTACACGGCAGGTTTCGGGAAGAAGAAGCGGGCGGCACAAACTGATATCTGGCGCGAGATGCGTTGCATGGCCCACACCGGGCAGTGCGAAAACGCAAAGGGATTGGGCGATTACGGAAAGGCGATCGAGGAATGCCGGCAGGCACTTCGCTACGATGCCAACGATCCGTACGCGCATTACTTGCTGGGCTTGAGCTATGCGCGTCAGGCGGAGAAGCTCGACTCGCCCGAGTTACTGGCGGCGGCGCAACGGAGTTTCCGGACGATGCTGGCCATTAACCCGGACCTCCAAGAGGCTGCCTACGCGAGGGCAAACCTGGAGGAAATTGAGCGTGCGCTGCGTTCGCGGTAAAGCCTACTGCGGAGGCATGAGAACGCAGCGGACTCCAACGGAGGGGTCGCGGTGGCGTGCCGGGAACATGGCGGCGTCACGAGGCGGGCGGCCGCCGCGGACCCGAACCCATGGCTCGGAGGGATCGAGCGGGGGTGACAGATTGTACAGTTTGGAGTACTCGCTTTGGTCGACAGAACCTGCACGCCGGGTTTCCTCAATCCACTCCCAACCATTTCCGTAATAACCGGTGCCAAGACCCAGACGCGCGGCTTTCTCCCATTCGACGGAGAAGGGGAGCCGTTTGCCGGCCCACCGGCAGAAGGCTCGTGCCTCGTCCGCAGTGATTCCGTTCTCTGAGAGCGGCCTGCCCGTCGCAGCGGCAAATTCGGACAGGACAGAGCTGCTGGCTCTATGTTCGTCGATGTAAAAGGCGGGAGTGTTCACCGGTTCGCGGCGTTCACCGGCCAGGAACACGCCCGCTGGCACCAGCACCATGCGCCCCCCCCGCTCATCGCGGACCCCAGGCAACCGAGCGAGTTCGGCGGCGCGGCGGCGATTACCTTCGTGAAAGCGGGCGACGGCGGAGTAGATGATCACAGCCAGCAGAGCGGCCACCGCAGCCAGGCCCAGAACGAACCGCTTGCCGGAAATGGAAGTCATGCTATTGGCGGTCGAAGTGGTAGAGCAGGATTCCGTACCCCACGCCCGCTTCGTCGGCGCTCCGGGCAACCTGAAACGCCATCAGGCGGCCATCGGTGCTCACTACAGGGTTGGATGCTTTCCAGCCCTCGTAGTCGTTGAAATATGTGAGGCGGGTGAAGCTTTTTCCACCCGAGCCATCCAATGCCAACTTCCAGATGTCGATGTTGCGGAACAGGCCCGGCCAGCCGGCGCGGATGGCCTGCTGGTCTGACTCGACACAGGTGTGCCGGCCATCGGGGAAGATGCCTTCCACCTCGTTGTAGCTGCCAATCAGAGAGGACTGGGGTGTTGTTTTCTTCGTGGCGCGGTCGATGGTCCAGACGGAAGCTTTCCCCTCCGGTTCGTAGCATGAATAGGTGAGTTGCCGGTCCTGGTCGAAGAAGTCCTGCGCTTCAATGACACAACGGTTGTCGGGACTGGTGAGCAGTGTCTGCAGGTTCTTCAGCGCGGGCGTGGCGCCACTGATGTCCACCTCAGCGGCAATCAAGCGCGACGCGCCCCGGGGCAACGTGCTGTTTTGCCCGCTTGTCTCTGAAAAAGCGATGGTGAGCGACCGTTTGGAGATGGCGGCGCCTTCACTCATTTTCTGGCCCAACTTGACGGGCCGGGCGCCCGGTTTGCGGGACAGGTACCAGAGTTCATTGTCGCGGCTGCGACTCACCCGTACGTCTTCGAAGCGCTCAGGGCCGATCAGGAGGTAGTCGCCATTGGCCAGATGCATCACGCGCAGGAAGGCGGCGCCCGGCACGCTGCAGGTGAGGCAACGGATGGCGCGGGTCTTCAGATCGATCACAAAGGCGTCGCCAAAGCTCTTGGCCATAAAGGCGACTTGCGAATTGTCAGGCGAGAAATCGGCGCGCTCACCGAAGTAGGTGAGGATTTCGATGTGTTTTGGCAAGTGGTCCAACGGGCTGCCCGGCTTGCGGCCTTGGGCGGAAAGCAGTCCAGCGGCGAGAAGAAATAGCAGCAGAGGCCTCATGGCCTGACAGTGTATCCGGATTGCGGATAGCGCATGAGCGGGAGGCAGGAGCCCGGCGAGACTGCTTAACAACCGGAGGAGTCACCGGGACTCAGGCATGGCGTCGCTGAACCCCAGGTATTGGACTTCCTCTTCCAGTTCGAACCCGAAGAGTTCACGGACACGGCGCTTGAGTTCGGTTACGAGTTCGATGAACTGCGCCGCGGTGCCGCCCCCTGCGTTATAGAGAGTGTTCGCATGGTAGTCGGTGACGCGGATCCCGCCATTGGCTAAGCCTTTTGCGCCGGCCTGTTCCAGAAACCAGGCGGAGGGGACTTTTCCGCCCTTCACGATGGCCGGAGGTACGGCGCGCTGCGCCGCTGGAGGCAACTCGGCGAGGATCCGGTTTTTGAAGATACTGCCGGCGCAGGCCATGGAGGGCGGGTATTTCTGATCGCGGACGGTACGAATGCCGGCCGCGGTAGCAGCCAGTTCCGCAGGATCGCCGGGCGCCATTTCCAGTTCGCAAGAAAAGATGAGCCAGTCTTTGCGGGTTTTGAAAACGCTGGAGCGGTACCGGAATTGACAGTCTGCCCGCCCGGCCTGCCGGATGGACGTGCCGTCGAAGTAACGAACGAACTGCACCATGTCGGACATGGAACGGCCATAGGCGCCGGCGTTACCATAAACGGCCGCGCCAACGTAACCGGGAATACCCGTCATTTGGGCCAAGCCAGCAAGGCCGTGATCGACAGAGTAATCGACCAGGCTCTGCAACTCGGCGCCCGCTTGCGCGCACAAGCGCATACCGGAGTGGCGGATGAACGCGCCTCGAAAGCGCAGGACAATGCCGGGATAGCCGGCGTCGGACACGATTAGATTGGTGCCGCCGCCAATCACGGTCCAGGGCAAGGGAATGTTACGAACGGCGCTCAGCGCTTGGGCGAAAGCGTCTTCGGAGGTGGTGTCGGCAAACAGGAGTGCAGGTCCACCAAAGGCAAAACGAACGTGCCGGGCCAAGGGTTCGTTCCGGGTAACCTGAAGAGATGGGATGGAGGTCAGACGGCGGTGTGCCTCCAGAACTGCTGACATTCCTCTCAATGATAGGAGAGCCGTTTCGATGAAATCCAGTTTCGCGGGGTTGCCCAAAGGCGCGCTCACCTTCTTCCGGGACCTGAGGAAGAACAACAACCGCGAGTGGTTCGAAGCGAACAAGGAGCGCTATCTGGAACTGGTGAAGCAGCCGGTGGAAGACTTGTGCGCGGCGGTTTTCAGCGAATTAACGCGCTTTGCCCCCGCCTATGCGACGGAGCCTAAGAAGGCGATGTTCCGCATCTACCGGGACACACGTTTCAGCACGAACAAAACCCCCTACAAGGACCATGCAGGCTGCTTGTTCTGGCGCAGCGACCTGGGCAAGAACCGCTCCGCGGCGTTCTATTTCAGCGTCAGCGACACAAGCGCCGGCATTGCGGGCGGGCTGTACGGCCCGGAACCAGAGCAGATGCGGATCGTACGGGCGCACCTGCTCGAACACCATGAACGCTTCCACCGGTTGGTGACGAGCAAAGCGCTGGTGGCGTCGCTCGGCGTACTGCAAGGCGACAAGTTGAGCCGGCCGCCCAAGGGATTCCTGGCCGGGACACCGGGGATCGAATACATCAAGATGAAGGCGTGGTATTTCTACATCGAACTCGACCCCAAGGCAGCGCTGGCTCCGGGTGTAGTGGAAGAGATCGCAGGCCGATTCCGCAAAGTGGCGCCCGTGGTGGAGTTCCTGAACGAGCCCCTGGACGCAGGGAAGAAAAAACGGCCCGTCTTCGACCTGTTTTAGCGGCGCTGCTGGCGGCAAGCTTACTACCCGCCCAGGAAGCGTCCTGGCGAGCCATGCTAAGGCTGGCTGGTCAACCGGATGAAGCCTCGCAGCAACGGGCGGCAGCCATGTTTGAGGAACTCGGGCCGCAACTCGCGGAGGGGGATCCCGCCAGCATGCGCCGCGATCTGCTGCCGCTGTTGGAGGAAGGGTTGAAGGCTCGCGACGGGAGAAGCAGGAAGAGCGCAGCCAGCCTGCTGGCTATCCTCGCCACTATCCGGGACGACAGCGCGCCGTTGCTGAGTGAATTCACTCCACTGCTATCCCATGGTTTGCAGGACGCTGACGAATCAGTGCGGGTGAGTTGCGCCGTGGCGCTGGCATCGCAAAAGCCGGAGCCGGGCGCGGCTGCCATAGCGGCTTTGCGCACCCTGGCAGAGCGTCAACTGGAACGGGCCGAACCGGAGACGGTGCTGCTGGTGACCGCAGTGTCGGGCTTAGCAGAGTGCGTCAAATGCACAGACACGGAAGGGGTGATTCTGAAGGCGCTCGGCGGGGTACAGGATCCTGAACCGAAACGCCGCCTGATCATGGCCATTGGCGAGGGAGCCAGCAGGCATCCGCGCGTAGTACACCGTCTGGCAGAGATCGCCACGCAGAAAGAGGGCAAGGTGCGGCTGGCCGCGGTACTAGCTCTGGGCAATTACGGGCCAGCCGCCCGGCCAGCTATCCCGGCCCTGCGGGTCCTGCTCGAGCAATCCGCGGATGATGCGGAGCTCGAGCAGGCCCTAGGGTCGGCTCTCAAACGGATTCTGGGCGGCGAGGAATAGAACTCCGCGCTAAAAGTAAAACTTCACGCCGAGAACAATGCGGCGTGCGTCGAGCGTGGAGGTGTACTGGCCAAAGGTGCCGCTTACCTGCCGGCCAGCGGCATCGAACCTTGCGGTGGTATCGACACCCTGGAAACTCGCGTGATTGAAGAAGTTGTAAAACTCGAAACGGAGTTGCAGACGTTTCTGCATTTCAGAATCGAACGGGATGTTCTTGTAGAAGGAGACATCGAAAACGTTCTGGCCCGGTCCGCGTAACACGTCTTTCGGGGCATTCCCGATACCCAGTTCTGCGCGGGTGGGCGGCGCAAATACGTCCGTGCGGAAATGGCGTAGTTCGGTGCGTTCGCCTTTCGGAAGCACGGGATTGGATAGCACGTTGATGCGGCTATCGACGCCAGCGCCGCCGCCGCCGGTGAGATCCACGGCTTGAACCAGAGAGTAGCCGATGCCCAGCGGAGAGCCGCTGATGAACGTGGTGACCCCCGCAATGTCCCAGTTGTCGAAAACCCAACCGAGCGGCTTGTTGCCGAGCTTTTTGCCAAGGCCCGGGATGTTGTAGGTGTAATTCAGCACAAAATTGTGGGTGCGGTCGAAGTTGCCGCGGCCATAATTACGCATCCGGAAATCGAGGAAGGGGTTGACGGCTTCGTTGTTGCCGTTGACCAGGTTTAGCGACTTCGACCACGTCCAGGACACACCGAACATCAGGCCCTTTGAGAAACGCTTGTTCACCTGAGTCTGCATGGAGTGATAGTTGGAGGTGGAGGACATTTCGATGTACTGGATATCGGCGTAGCCGGGCAGTGTCCGCAAGAAATTGTCCGGCAGAGGCGTAGTGCCGGTGGTTGGATCAATGCTCGATGGCAGGAAACGCCTGCCATATGGAATGGCGTTGAGACTTCTTCGCTGGAGCAGGTGGCGGGCCACGCTGCCAACGTAGGCGACGTCCAACACCGTGCCCCAACCGACTGCTTGCTGGATGCCGAAACTCCAGTTGTAGACCACAGGCGGGCTGTAGTCTTTTTCGATGGCGAAGGTGCCGGGCGGCGTCGTGCGGAAGGGGCTATTCAGCAGGTCGGCCATTTGGACATACGTTGCGGTATTGGTGACGGTTAAGGGCGGCTGTTCGCGGTGCTGAATGATCTGGTCGTCGTTGAACCGGTCGAAGAAGATGCCTGCGCCACCGCGGACGGCGGTCCGGCTATTCCCGAATACGTCCCAGGCAAATCCCAACCGCGGCGCGAATTGGATGGCCGGGGTATTGAGCAGATGCTGAAAGACCACATTCATGCCCTGGAAGGGAGCCAACGGACTGGAGGCGAACTGCCCGATAACGGCCGCAGGCACTTCCTGGCCAGTAACCGGGTCGCGGCCCACGCGTTGGCCCGCCGCGTTTCGGAAGGGTTGGATGAGCGGGGGCTGCTTGGATGGGTCGTAGAGTGCCGAATCAAATGACGCGAGGTTGTCCCCTTCACTCCAGCTCGGCTGGATGTAATACATCCTCAGCCCGACATCGAGCGTCAGCCGTCGGTGTACCCTCCAGGTATCCTGCGCATACCATTCGACGTTGAGGTAGCGGGAATGGCCCTCCGGGTGGTTGGTGGATTCGGTGTAGCTTTGCACGGAACCCAGCATTGCGTTGGAATAGGCGTAGTTCGTTTCGAACGGGTTGTTTACATCCCGGTTGAAATTGAACGTGCCGTTGAATGCCGAGCCGCGCTGAGCGTTACGCGTGGTCCGTTCAATGTAGATGCCGAACTTCATGTTGTGGGCTCCAGTGAGCCACGAGAAGTTGTCGTTCCAGTTCCAAATATTGTTTGTGCCGAAGAACGGGTATCGGCTTTCAATGCTCAGCACGCCGGCGTTCGGCACACCACCAAAGTTTGCATTGGGAATCAAGTCGTCCGGGTTGGCGTTTGGGTAGAACTGACGTAGATTAAGTCCGATTTTCGAGCGGACATTGCGGTCAAATCCCGTCTGGTTCAAAGGCGCCACAGTCTGTTTCGCGCGATTGATGCCAAAGGTGAACTCGTTGACTTTGGTTGGGCTGAAGGTGTGGATCAAGGTAGCCACCGACCCAACCGAGCGGATGTCATAGATGATGGGCAACTGAGGCCAACTGGAGCTGGCCAAAACGAAAGCGAATTCGCCTTTGAACGCTTCGTAGTCCTGAATACCGCGCCAATAGAACTGAGTGCGGGGGCCGATGTTCCAATCGACGCGTAAGACAGAATCGCGCCGCGGCTGATCCACCGTCGACTGAACAAGGGCGTTGAACGAACGGGCGGGATCCACAGCGTTAGGAAGCGGCATGATGTTCAGCAGCGCCTGCCCGTTCCGGTCGATCCGGCTGGCAGGGATGATGTTTCCAGGAAACGGCGTGCGGTTGTTTTGGGGGTCCCAGATAGGAATAAGAGCGCCGTTCTGGTCGCGGCTGTCGGAGAAGTTTCCTTGCCGTTCCAGCGCGGTGGGGAATGTACGCCGGAACAGATCAGTCGGATATTTGCGGGGCAGGAACTCCTGGGACCAGAAGAAGAACAGTTTGTCCCGATTTTTGTTGAAGTTCCCGATGGTCACCGGCCCGCCGAGGAAGTAGCCGGGGTAGTGGAAACGATACCGCGGGCGGGGCAGGTTGTCGCGATTACGGAAGAACTCATTGGCGTTCAGGGCTTCATTGCGCAGGAAGTAGTACGCTCCGCCATGAAACTCGCGGGTTCCGCTCTTGATGACGGTGTTAATGGTGCCTCCCGAGGACCGCCCGTACTCGGCCTGGTAGTTCGAAAGAAGCACCTTGATTTCGGCCACGGCATCGATGGAGGGGGCAAGATAGGGGCCCGTCATTGAGCCGGTATCCAGCGAAGAGACTCCATCCAGGGTCAGGTTGAGGGTTCCCGTGCGTCCGCCGTTAACGCTGACACTGGAGAGATTGTTCCAACCAGGAGCGTTCCGGTTCTGCGTATCGACCACCCCTGGCAGCAGTTTGAGCAGGCCAAGGTAGTCGCGGCCCTTGAGAGGAATGTTTTGGGTTTGTTCCGTGGAAATCAAGCCACTGCGTTCGGCCGACTGGGTTTGGAGGCGAGCCCCCTCGGCGGTGACCTCGACCGTTTGGTTGACCTCGCCCAACTCCAGAGCGATGGTGCGCGCTACCAGACGCTCAGTGGAACTCAAGACGAGGTTAGTCTGCTCGTAGCGCTTGAAACCTTTCGCCGTTGCAGAGAGCTTGTAATTACCAGGCAAAAGCTGGGTGAAGACAAAATCGCCGTTAGTGTCAGACTTGGTCTGCCGAGTTTGGCTGGTTTCGACGTTAACCAGTGTTAAATCGACGCCCGGCACGGCGGCGCCAGTCTGGTCAACTACAGTTCCTGAGATGGTGCCGGTCAAGCCTTGGCCGGCAAGCGGCAATACAGAAAGGCATAATGCCAGAAGTACCCGGCATCCCAGACGAATCAACATACGACTACCTCCCGCATGAAGTGGGAGGGAGCATATCACAGGCTGCCTGCGAATACACGCAAATTCTTGGAGCAGTGTCGGTAGCATGTGACTTGTCCGCCTCAATTAGCAAATGAATTGTCCGACCGAA
>CAYWQS010000031.1:0-50096 GCA_964460395.1 uncultured Solibacteraceae bacterium
CCACACCGACGCCCAGTGGCTGGGCTTCCGCGTCGTGCGCCCGCTAAAGACGCCAACCCCGGAACAGATGGACGCCTATTGGAACAGCGGGGTAGCCGAGGATCCGTAAGCCGGAGAGCCCAACGAGCCAGGAGTGCCCTCGGCTCGGTCTGTCAGGCCAGAGCCGCGTGCTCCGCCGGGGCGCTGGCCGAGCGGCCAGTTCAAGCCGGCGCTTTGGGATTGGCGCGTTTCCGCATCGGGGAACGCTGTTCGAGGGCCAGACGCCACCGCCAGGGTAAATGGGCCATCACCGAAGTCAGCAGTTTGTAGCGCCAACCAGGAACGACAAACAGCCTTCCGCGGTCCAGCCCCCGGAGCGATTCCGCCACCACCGAATCTGCCGTCATCCACCATGCCGGAGTCAGAATGTCGCGCGAGACGCCCAGCGCGTCGTGGAACTCCGTATAGGTAAAGCCGGGGCAAAGCGCCTGAATCTTGACGGCGGACCGGCGCAATTGCATCTCGAGCCACAGCCCTTCGCAAAAGTCGTTCATCCAACCCTTGGTGGCGCAATAGCCGACGTTGCCGGCGCCACGGACGAATGAAGCGACCGAGGAAACGCAGATCACGCCGCCGCGGTTGGCGGCCACCATGGCGGGCAGCACCGCCCGGGTTAAGCGCATGGTGGCCAGCACGTGGACTTGCACCATGTTCGCCTGCTGGGCGAAGTCTGTCTCGTGAAAGATGCCCTTGGTGCCGAAGCCCGCATTGTTCACCAGCAGCTCGATGCCGGATGTGGATTCCAGGCGCGCGGCGAACGCTTCGAGTTGATCCGGCTGCGCCAGGTCGCAGACGTGAATCTCCACCTGAACGGAGCCGAGTTCCGCCTGCAACTGGCGGAGGCGGTCTTCGCGGCGGGCGGCCAGCAGCAAGTTCCAGCCGCGAGCGGCCAGTTGGCGGGCAAAAACGGCGCCCAGCCCGGAAGATGCTCCGGTGACCACGGCCCAGGGTGCAGACATTGGGGAAGACACCTCCGTTCAGACGACAGGCTCGGAATGCGGCGCCACCAGCGGGGGCAAGGCTCCGCTTGGCAACCCTACGGGCAGCCGGGCCGTGAAAGTGCTCCCCTGCCCCACGCGCGTATCGACGGTAATCGAGCCGCCATGCGCCTTGGCGATGGAGAGCGCGACCGGCAGGCCGAGACCAAGTCCTTTCTCTTCGTCCCGCTCGCCATCGCGGATGCGGTAGAAGGGATCGAACAGGTGCGGCAGATGGATGTCGGCGATTCCAGGCCCCTGGTCGGCAACTTGAACTTCCGCCCAGATGTCTTGCAGCAGAACGCGCACGGTGACGCGGCGCCCAGCGGGAGTGACATTCAGCGCGTTGGACACCAGGTTGGACACGAGGCGTTCGATCTGCTGGCGGTCGATGTGGCTGGGGCAGACGTCGCCGTGTTCCAGCGCAAGGGCCACTCCCTTTTCCACGGCGGTGAGGCTCAGTTGCTCGACAACTTCAGCGACAACCGTGCGGAGATCGTGGACGCCTTTTTGTAGCGCCATCCGCCCGGATTCGGCTTCCGAGAGAAACAGGAGGGTTTTCACGATGTGGCTTAGACGTTCCACGTCCTGCATCGCGGTTTCCATCGCGGCCCTGTATTCGCTGGCAGTGTTGGCGTGGAGAAGCGCGACTTCAAGCTGGCCGCGGATGGCGGTCACCGGGGTCCGCAGTTCGTGTGAGGCGTGGATCGTAAACTGGCGCATCTGCTCGAAGTTGCCTTCCAACCGGTTCAGCATTTCGTTGAAGCGCTGGACGAGCAGATCCAATTCGTCGTGTGTGCCGGGCGCGGCGATGCGGAGCTTGAGGTTCTCCGCGGAGACAAAGCGGGCCGCTTCCGCGACCTCGGCAACCGGCTGGAGGGCCTTGCCCGCGAGGAACCAGCCGACCATGGACACGAGCAGGAGCATGAGGGGGATTCCGACAAAGTAGATCCGGACGGGTCGGCCCAGGAGCTCGTCCGTGGCCGTGACGGGGGTGCCGACGGAAAGAAAATAGTCCTCACCGTCGATGCGGAAACGGCCCATGCGCAGATACCAGAGCTCCCCCCGCGGGCTGCGGCGCTCGCGGAGCAGCGGCTTGGGGGCGGCCATCGCCGCGCGCAGGGTTCCCGGCGGCTCGGCGCCAAGGGCGGCGTAGCCTGGAGAGATCTCCAAAGCGCGGCCGTCCGCAGTAGCCAGCAGGAAGATGCGGCGCAAGCGTTGCACGGCGGCGAGCGATTCGGGGTCAGACTCGTCGTGATGCCAGACGGGGCGGCCCTCCTTGATGCGCAGGTGCATCTTCACGGCGTTCCACTCCTCGACGAGATGGTCGGCGGCATGCAACCGCAGCACCGCTTCCAGCGAATCGCGGAAGAAAAAACCGGCCGCGATCATCAGAACGCTGAAGAAGCCCACGAAGCCGAGAGTCAGCCGCATGCGCAACCCGCGGAACAGCGCGAACACGCGGAATGGGGCGGAGGCCTCGTCAGGCATTGCCGGCGGCATCGGCCGGATGGCCGGCCCCCTCAGCTGATTTCTCGCTGGTATCGAGCATGTAGCCGATGCCGCGAACGGTCTGGATGAGCTTGACTGGGAACTTGTCGTCGATTTTGCTGCGCAGGTGGCGTATGTAGACGTCCACAATGTTCGTCAGGCCGTCGTATTCCATTTCCCAGACGTGCTCGACAATCATCGTGCGGCTCAGCGGCTTGCCCCGGTTGCGCATCATGTACTCGAGGATGCTGAACTCCTTGGGCGCCAGGTCGATCACTTCCCCGCCCCGCGTGACTTTCCGGCGGATGCAATCCATGGCAAGATCGCCGACCGAGAGTCTCTCGGCAAGGGGCTGGCCCCGGCGCAGCAGGGCGCGGACGCGCGCGAGAAGTTCAACAAATGCGAATGGCTTGACGAGGTAATCGTCGGCGCCGAGTTCGAGCCCCTTGACTCGATCATCCACCCCGCCCCGCGCACTTAAGATCAGAACCGGCGGGCTGACTTTGCGGTTGCGGACCTTCTCGAGGACGGTGAGCCCGTCAACGTCGGGCAACATCAGGTCGAGGATGACAAGGTCGTAGTCCGATTCCTGCGATTTGGCAATGCCGGTCTGGCCATCGGGCGCGTAGTCGACGGCGTAGCCGGCCCCTTCCAAACCGCGCCGCAGAAAGTCGGCGATTCGCTGCTCGTCTTCGACGACGAGGATCGTGGCTGCTGACTGCTCCATCAATAGCTTCCCCTCAAAGGACAGGCCCGATGCGCCATGGGACGAACTCCTGGTGCCCCAGACGCTCGCTGGCGGTTCTGGCGCCCGAAGCTACCTGCAACAGCAGATCGAAGATCTGCTGTCCGGTTTCCTGGACGGTGCAGTCCCCATCGGCGATCCGCCCCGCATTCACGTCCATGTTATCCCGCATCCGGGCAAACGTGCTGGAGTTGCTGGCGATCTTCAGCACGGGAACCGTGGGAAAACCGATGGCGCTGCCCCGGCCGGTGGTGAAGGCAATCAGGTTCACCCCGCCCGCCGCCAGCCCGGTAAGCGAAACAGGATCATAGCCGGGCGTGTTCATGTAGGCGAAGCCGGGGCCGTGGATTCGTTCGGCGTAATCCAGAACTTCGTTGAGCGGCGTGGAGCCTGCCTTGGCGACGGCGCCAAGGGATTTCTCGAGGATGTTGCTCAGGCCGCCTTCTTTGTTGCCGGGCGAAGGATTGTCGTCGAAGCTCCCGCCAAAACGGGCCAGGTAGCGCTTGTAGTTGGCCATCAATTCCAGCAGGCGCTCAGCCGTGGCGCGGGAGCGCGCGCGTTCGACCAGCAAATGCTCCGCCCCGAAGTTCTCCGGTGTTTCAGCGAGCACCACCGTGGCGCCAAAACCGGCCAGGAGATCCGAGCAGAAACCGAGAGCGGGGTTGGCCGTGATGCCGGAGAAGGAGTCCGAACCTCCGCAGTTTAGGCCCAGGCAGATCCTCGAGACGGGTTGCGGGGTGCGCCGTTCCGCCGCGGCACGTTCCATCAGGAGATCGATCTGCTGGCGGGCGGCGGCCAATGTCCCGGTGGTGCCGCCGCTGTCCTGCAGGGTGAGGCCGACGAGGCGGTCCGAGCCGGTGCGGCCCGGTCCCAGATAGTGTTCGATCTGGTTTACCTCGCACCCGAGACCGAGAATAATGGCGGCCGACACATTGGGGTGATCCAGGACACCGGCAAGAGTCCGGCGCAGTTGCTCCGTGTCGGGCCCTATGGAGTGGCCGCAGCCTTCCCCGTGAGGGAAAGCGGCCACCCCGTCGACGTTTTCGGGCAGGGATTGATTGGCGTAGCTGCGGGCAATCAGTTCGGCAGTGTGAGCGGCGCAGTTGGAAGCAGCCACAACGGCGATGTAGTTCCGCGTGCCCACACGCCCGTCGGGGCGTTCGTAGCCGAGAAATGTTGGCCCGCGCTGAGGAGTGGGGATCGGCTTCTCCCCCGAGGGGAAATGGTACTCGCGGGCAAGTTCGTCGAAGGCCAGATTGTGGGTATGGACATGGGCGCCTGGAGCAATGGGGCAGCGGGCGCGTCCGATAGGCTGGCCGTAACGCAGCACAATTTCTCCGGCAGCGATGGCCCGCCGCGCCAACTTGTGCCCCGCGGGCACCGGGCCCGGCAGCGTGATGGCGCCCTCCGGCAGGTCCACCTGCTGGCCCGCCGGTAGGCTGACTCGGGCGATGGCCACCGAATCCGTTTCATGCAGGACGATCGCAGCGCGATGGCTGGGAGGCGGGCTTTGGATCTCAACCAGGCTCATGGCAATTTCCTCTTACCGGACAAGCGCGGTTTCCATGATTTGTTCACCGTAGTGGACATGGTAGCCGCCGGCGACCGGATGAATGAAGACGCCATCAGCCTCGGGGGCGGGAAATTCCTCGATTCGTTTGACCAGCCGGAACTTCGAATTCTCGGCGGCGCGGATGAAGCGGCCCACATGGATATGAAGGTGGCATTGGGTGCGGACCTGGACGCCGTTATAGGCGAGTCCCCAATCGTTGCCGAACTTTTCTCGTGCAGCCTGCACGGCGAACTTCCACAAACGGACGCGCTCGTCGCGGGGCATCTTGTGGAACGCATGTTCCGCTTCATCGTGGCGGCGCGGCAGCACGAGCCAGCGCATTGGCTTGCGGGGATTGATGTCCTTCAGGAGAAAGAACTCCACATCCGCAGGCTGTTTTTCCGCCTCATTGCAGAGGCTGCATTCCCGGGCTTTCAACGATTCGGGGTTTTTCGGATCACAGGCGCAGCGCGTGACATCGGCGCGCAAGGCGCGCGTAGCGAGCAAACCGGCCCCGAGCAGAAGGGCCCTTCTTGGAAATGGCATGGACTTGGGCTCATTATACTGGTGGGTGTCCTCCGCAGGCCCGCAACGGGCCGTCCCCTGGCTGATTGCTGCGCTGCTTGCTCTGCTGGCCGGAGTGTATTTCTGGGGTTTAGGAGAGACCGGCTTGCTGGGACCCGACGAACCGCGGTACGCGAGCATCGGGCGGGCGATGCAGCGTTCCGGCGACTGGGTCACTCCGCGGCTCTGGGGCGAACCTTGGTTTGAGAAACCGGCCCTCCTCTATTGGATGATTGGAGCAGGCCATGCCGCCGGACTGCCGGACGAAAAGGCAGCGCGGTGGCCTGTGGCGGCCCTGAGCCTCGCCTTTCTCGCGTTTTACGGCTTTGCGATCACCCGCCTGGCGGGCGAACGGGTGGCGTGGACCGCGGTGCTGTTTCTGGGCTTGAGCGCAGGCTGGCTCGCCTTTTCGCAGGTGGGCGTGACGGATCTTCCGCTGGCGGCCGCGGTGAATATAGCCTTGTTCGCGGCGCTGCTCTGGCTGGAACGCGGGTGGAGCGCTGGCCCTTGGGTGGCAGGACTGGGGCTCGGTGTGGCGTTGCTGGCGAAAGGTCTCGTGGGGCCAGTACTGCTGCTGCCGTTGTTGTGGTGGCTGCGGGGACGCTGGCGCGCGGTGGGATCAGCCGGCCTGTTGTCCGCAGGCCTGGCGGCGCTTTGGTACGCGCCCATGCTGTTGCGCCACGGCCGCGCATTTGTCGACGAATTCTTCCTGCGGCACCATTTCGGGCGGTTCACGACCGGCGAACTGCAGCACGTCCAGCCAATGTGGTTCTATGTGCCGGTCCTGTTAGGGTGGCTCTACCCGTGGGTTCCCTTCTTCCTGGCCAGTCTGTGGCCGCCGCCGGCGTCGTGGAGCAAGTGGCGGCAGGCCCTGGCGGCCACCGTGCTGTTCGGGTTCTTCTTCTTCTCGCTCTCATCGAACAAGTTGCCCGGCTATGTCGTGCCGCTTCTGCCGGCGTTGTGCGCCTGGATGGCGGCAAGTCTGGAGGAGCGGGGATCAACGCCTCGCCTGTTCTTCTGGACGGGATTCTCGCTCTTCCTGATCCCGGTGGCGGCGAGCGTGCTTCCGGAAGCACTGCTGCACGGTTTGCGGCGGGCGCCGTGGCAGGGGATTCCTTGGGAGTACTTCGCCTTCTCCATCGTGGCCGGTCTGGCTGCGCTTGCCCTGGAGCGCTGGAACCGGCGCGGGATGGCGCTTGGCGTGTTGGCGGCGTGCGCGGCCGGTGGTGTCGTGTACATCAAGATGTCGGCCTTCCCCGTACTGGACCGGGTCGTGTCGGCGCGTGGTCTGGCGCAACGGGTTGAAGCTCAAACTGAACCAGTTTGCGTGTACCGCCTGCACCGCAGTTTACGGTACGGGCTCAACTACTACGTCCCCGACATCCTGCCGTCGTGCGAAGAGGCGCCGCAGCCAATCGAGATCGATCAAGCCCCAGGAGGGCTGCCCGTGCTGCGCCGGGCAACCCCGCGCGATGACTGAATCCGGCTGGTCAATTCCGGCGGGGCATCCGCGCGGCGGGGATGCGGACCGGTTCCGGCAGCGCCGCAGCGGCCGGCTGGGCGATTTCGAGCGGGAGCCCGCCCGCGATGGCAGCCATTTCCGCCAGCGGTAGACCCTGGGCCTCGCGGGCAAACGTGAGCACGTTCCGGGTTTCGTCGAATCCCACGCGCAGCAGGTCGCCGGACCGCACCTGATCGCTGGCGATGAGATTGGACATGGGCTGCACCAGGTGGCGCTCGATGGCGCGTTTGAGATGCCGGGCGCCATACCGCACGTCGGTGCCTTCCCTGAGTAAATGCTGGCGCGCCTCCTGACCGACTGTAAAGACAAAGCGGCGTTCGGGGCCGGCGGCCATCACGCGTTCCTGGACAAGCCGGAGTTCGATGTCCAGCACCTGCTCGAGTTCGGCGGAGCCGAGCGGCCGGAACGTGACCACCTTGTCGATCCGGTTCATAAACTCGGGCGTAAACTTCCGGCGGGCTGCCTCCACGCCGCTGCGTTCGATGCGGGCCTCGGTCCTGGAATCGCGGATACCATCCGCGGCCGGTGGCGCTGCGCCAAAGCCAAGCTTCGGATTCAGCAGAGCGCCCATCTCCGAAGCGCCCAGGTTACTTGTCAGGAAGACCATCGCCCGGGAAAAATCAACGCGCCGGTTGTCGCCCAGGGTAAGTGTGGCTTTGTCGAGAATGCCGAGCAACAGGTTCCAAAGCGCGTCGCTGGCCTTCTCTATCTCATCGAACAGGACAAAGCTCACGCGGATCTTTTCGGTGTGGAACTGGTTGAGCACTTCCTGGCTGAGAAGCGGGTGGGTTTCGCGGTGGCCCAGGTATCCGGGAGGTGAGCCGATCAGCTTGGCGATCTCGTGGCTGTGCTGGAATTCGGCGCAATCGATTTTGATGACGGCGCGTGCCGTGCCGAGCAGCGCCTCGGCAGTGGCTTCCACCGTGCGGGTCTTGCCCGAGCCGGTGGGACCAAGAAAAAGGAAGTTGCCGATGGGCCGCCCGGGCGCACAAAGCGCAGTGCGGTGCATTTGGTAAATGTTGACAATCTCACGGATCGCCGCGTCCTGTCCCACGATGCGCTGGCGAAGACCGCGTTCCAGCGCGGTAGCCTCGCGTCCCGTCCGGTCAGGATCCAGCATCTGCGCAAAGCCCGGCCGGAAGCCCTGGTTGGCGCCCTCATCGAGCCGCAATTCCGTCATGGGTGTCACCTCCTGTGACTGGCCCAGGCCGCTCCGGCCCGGACCGCGGCGTCCGCGGCTCGCCAACTGCTGTTTGGCTGCCTGCCAGACGCTGCTCCCCGCTGTGTCTAACTTCCGCCCCACGGGGGCTCCTTTCCACTCCGTTTGAATTGCGGTGCGGCCCCCTCGTCCGGATTCGCCGTCGGAAGGCTCTTTTATTTTCTCGGCGGCTTGGATGGACGCATCTCGAGATAACTGATCAGCGTCCGTTCCGGCATGGCCAATACCATCGCCACGGCCTCCGCTACATCCTCAGGCGCAATCTTCCATGAGGCTGGCCCTTGACCGCGTCCGAACTCCGTATCCACGCTGCCAGGGCAGATCGAGCAAACCCGGATGTTGTCGTAGCGGTGGTCCAACATCACAGCCTCACTCAACCCGTTCAACCCGAACTTCGACGCGTTGTAAGCCGCGCCCCCTGAAAAAGCGTTCTTCCCTGCCAGGCTGGAAATGTTGACGATCCAGCCCCCGCCGCGCTTCTTCAGGCGCGGTAGGGCGTGGTGGGTCATCAGGTAAACCCCGGTCAGATTCGTCCCGATAACCTGGGCCCACTCACTGGGCGACAACTGCTCCAGATCCCGAAAAACTCCGACCCCCGCGTTGTTCACGAGGATGTCGATTCCTCCGAACTCGCTGTCCAGGAACTGGTAAAGCTCCCCGACCGCGTTCTCATTCGATACATCGGAAACTTTGGCCCGAACTTTACTCCCGGATTTTTCCGCAATCGGAGCGAATGCCTCGAGCGCGGAAGCAATTGTGCCGGCCGAACGCGCGGTGAAGCAGACGTCGGCGCCCGCACTCAGGAGGCGAAAGGCGATGGCCCGTCCAATACCGCGGGCTCCGCCCGTGACCAGTACGGTCTTCCCTGTAAGATGAAGTTCCATGTGCACTAGGATGCCCTCACCCGGGGCGATCCTGCACGGCAGGGGCTAGCGGGCGGGCAGCTTCGCGCGGTCCATATACTTCAGCGAAGGGAGCCCGATGCGGATGCGGTCGCCGGGCTTAATGAACGGCGGCACCTGCACCTCGAGTCCGTTTTCCAGCGTTGCCGGTTTCCACGTTATGTCGGGACCGGATTGGTGCGCTGGCGGGGCGGTGTCAG
Organism: uncultured Solibacteraceae bacterium; assembly: GCA_964460395.1. Classification (GTDB taxonomy): domain Bacteria; phylum Acidobacteriota; class Terriglobia; order Bryobacterales; family Bryobacteraceae; genus CAYWQS01. The sequence continues at coordinate 9,212 of CAYWQS010000031.1, forward strand.
CGACAGACAGTTCGAGGTAATCCGGCCAGACCACACTCACGGGGCGGTCGTGCAGGAACTCCACGGTCACGGTCATCTCCGGGAGCAGCCACGATTCCCGGCCGGCCAGCAGGCCCCGAGGCACTTCAGCCTGGGCCGCGCCATCCGCATCCAGGAACACGCAATGCAGTCCGTCGTCATAAAGAAACTGCATCGGTTTGCGCTCGAGCGGGAGTTCTTCCACTTTCAGGTCGCCACGCAAACTGTGTTCCCACTGCGTTCCCGTGCTGAGATTCAGAAGGCGCGCGTGAAGGACGCCGCCCATTTTTCCCTGGCCCGGATGATACGTGGCCAGAAGAACCTTCCAGTCCTGGCCGTCGAAACGAATGGCCATGCCAGCGCGGATTTGGGAAGCGGCGACCATGCAGGAGGGCTTATCACGGGGCGCGGACGGGCGCAAGGGTAAGGCTTGGTGGGTTCAGGAAACCTTACTTCTCTGCTATGTTGTTGCAGTGGATTGCCTTTGCCGCTGTGCTGGACAGAGGCTTCGCCTTGGCTGCCAGTTAACGGAATCCAGGGCAACGGCCGATAAGTGGAGGGAACGGATCAAGGCGAGGTGAGGGGAATCCCCTATCCGAGCCGGAGATTGGAGTGCATGGGGAGGCTGGACACGCGTTCGGATAGTTCGCCACGCGATCGCGTGTGGGCGCGATTGTTGCGCCTCGCCGCGGTCGGGAGCCTCGTGTGGCTGCACTCCCCGCTGGTCGCCCAACACTACAACTTTCGCGTGTATGGACGCGAAGAGGGAATCGCGAACCAGCAGATTCACTCCATGTGCCAGGACACGACGGGATACCTGTGGGTGGGCACGCGAGCCGGCGTTTACCGGTATGACGGCCACCGGTTTGAACAGTTCCCCACAAACCAGAAACACGCCTACGCCTTGGACGTGCAAAACGTGTTCTGTGACGCGAAGGGCACGGTTTGGGCGAGCACGGTGGCGGGATTGTCCTATTGGGACGGCGACGAGTTCGTGCCGGTGGATTTTGGCAAACCGGTGTCGATGCGCCCCACCGATCCCATCGCGGCGGCGGCGGACGGCAGTATTTACCACGGCAACAGCCAAGGCATCTGGCGCGCAACCCGCAAGCCCGGCTCCGGCGGTTGGGAGTTCACCCAACCGGCCGGCGAACTGGCCGCACGGATGACCTCAGCCGTGGAAGTGGACCGCCAGGGCCGGCTCTGGTTCGGGTGCCTGCAGGCTGGTCCGGGCGGCAAGCGCGACCTTTGCACATACACGCCGCAAGAGGGCGTCCGTTCGGTAACAACGGACGTGGGCGTGCCGGAAGGCAGGCTGTGGCTGGTGATCCAGGAGGATCCCATCGGCGGATTATGGCTGCGCAGCCAGAGCGAAACATTCTGGAAACCCCCCGGAGCGGCTGGCTTCCAGCCGCGGAGTGGCCCGGAGATGCCTGGGTCCGGCGGCGGGGCGGTGTTCGATTACGGGGGGCGCATGCTGATCCCCTCTACGAAAGGCATCGCGATTCTGCCTCAGCTTGGCCTGCGGGACGGCGGGGTGGATTGGACGATGGTGGGAGAATCGCAGGGGCTGCCTTCCAACAGCGTCAATAGTCTGTTCCAGGACCGCGAAGGCTCCGTTTGGCTCGGGCTCAGCGGGATCGGATTGACGCGCTGGCTGGGCTATGGCCGCTGGGAAACTTGGGGCCGCGCCGAGGGACTTTCAAACGAAGCGGTTTGGGGCCCCGTGTTTGACGCTTCGGGAACCATGTATATCGCTACCCGCGGCGCAATTCATCGCCGCGTCAACCAGCGCATCGAACGGTTCCCGGACAAGCCGTTGAGCGTGGGCGACAATCCGGTGATGGCCACGGATCCCAAAGGGTATCTGTGGGTGGGCTCGAACGAACGGAACGGCCTCTGGCGGATTGAGACGGGCACGGGCCGGCATGCCGGGGTGCCAGTCGAGATTCGCGGGCGGACGCCGCCCATTCACGGACTGCTGGTCGACCGCGAGAGACATCTTTGGGTGGCCACGCCTCTCGGCCTCATGCGTTCGCGCCGGCCAGGTCCGGATCCGGATCTGGCAGTCGAAAGCATCTACGATTCGCCCGTCGGCTTCACCCAGGTGATTCAAGACCGCAAGGGCCGGGTGTGGGCCGCGAATACGGCTGGAATCGCAATTTGGGAAAACGGGCGCTGGCACGCGTTCCGTGGCGGCGAAACTTCCAAGGAAGGCCTGCGGGGCGGGACATTCACGCTGGTGGAAGCGCCCGATGGCGGTGTCATCGCGGGCTATGCTGAAGGCGGTCTGGGCCGCTTGCAGTGGGCCGACGGCCGCTTGATCGTCGAAACCCCCGCCGCGGCGGAGGGGGCCAGAAAGTGGCTGGCCGCGTTTCTGGGTATCGACACCAAAGGGCGGCTCTGGCTCGGCAGCGACAACGGCGTGCATGTCTGGAATGGAGAATCCTGGCGCAGCTATTCGCGCTCTGACGGCTTCTCCTGGAACGATACGAATTACCTTTCCTTCGCCGTGAGCCCCGGAGGGGAGGTGTGGATTGGCTCTTCCCTCGGATTGAACCGGTACTTGGAGAGCGGCGACCCGCGCGACCGGACCCCCCCGGAAGTGGCGCTCTACGATCTCAGCTTTCAAGGCAAACCGGTGCCATTGGACGGGGTCCCCGAGATCCCCTACAACGAGTCGTCGCTCTCGGTTTCCTTCCGGGCCCTCACGTTCTTGAATGAGCGCGAGGTCCGCTTCCTCTACCGGCTCATCGGCCGCAACAACGAGTGGATTGAAACCGATCAGCGGCAGCTTCTTATCCAGAATCTGCCGGCGGGGCGGTATCAGTTGGAGGTGAAGGCGAGAAGCGCGGCGGGAGTCGAGAGCATCCGGCCGGCGAAGTTCTCGTTTGTCGTTGCGCGCGCCTGGTATCAGCATCCGCTCACCACCCTGCTCTTTGCCCTCGGCCTCTTTGGGCTGGTCCGGCTGTTCCTTTTCTGGAGAACCCGGCGCCTGATTCAGCAGCAGCAAAGGCTGGAAGGCTTGGTCCTGGAAAGGACGCGCGACCTCGAAGAAGCGCGAATCCGGGCGGAAGAAGCCAACCGGCTCAAGAGCGAGTTCCTCGCCAATATCAGCCACGAGATCCGCACCCCAATGAATGGTCTGCTGGGAATGACCGAGTTGGTGCTCGCGTCCGAGTTGAGCGCGGAGCAGCGCGAACACCTGGAATCAGCTCGTTCCTCGGGTATCGTGCTTCTCGGATTGCTGAACGAAATCCTCGATTTGTCCAAGATCGAGGCCGGCTATCTGGAACTGGAGCAGGTAGTGTTCAACGTCCGCCAGTTCATGAGCGAGACGGTCCGCCCATTCCAACTGCAGGCGCAGCGGAAGGGACTGGAATGCTCAGTAATTGTTGACCCCGCCGTACCCCAGCGGCTGGTCGGAGATCCCATGAGACTCCGGCAAGTGCTGAACAACCTGCTGGGGAATGCAGTGAAGTTCACCGAGCAAGGTTTTATCCGTCTGGAAGTGACGGGGATTTCTCTGGCCGAAGAGTCAGCCCAGGTACAGTTCTCCATTCAGGATTCGGGGATTGGGATACCCGCCGACAAGCGGGAATCCGTCTTCGAGGCTTTCCAGCAGGCTGACAACTCGATGAGCCGGAAGTACGGCGGAACGGGTCTGGGCCTGGCAATCTGCCGCCGCCTCGTCGCGCGAATGGGCGGAGACATCGAGTTGATCAGTGAAGTCGGCCGGGGGACGATCTTCCGTTTCTGCCTGACTCTTGGATTGCCAGGTCCTGGTGTCGCGGAACCGCCCGCAGCGGTACCCGAAGATCGGATCGACAACGGTCAAACTCAGGCTGTGCTAACGGCCGCTCCTGCGGCCTCGACAGCCCCTGCCGCGGGACTGGACATCCTTCTGGCGGAGGATAACCCGGTCAACCAAAAACTGGCTATCCGCCTGCTGGAAAAGCAGGGCCATCAGGTAACCCTGGCGGCGGAAGGTCGCCAGGCCGTGGATCTGGCTCTGGCTCGCCAGTACGACCTCATTCTGATGGACATCCAGATGCCCGTGATGGATGGCCTGGAGGCGTGCCGCGAGATCCGGAGCCGCGAACAGGCATTCGGGCGCTACACCCCCATCCTTGCGATGACCGCCTGCGCTATGGTGGGCGACCGCGAGCAGTGCCTCGCAGCCGGCATGGATGACTACCTCACCAAGCCGTTCCAGCCAGAACTCCTTTATTCAAAGGTGGCGCGGTGGGCGCGGCGGAGCCAAAAAGAACCTGCCGTCCCGTAACACTTTGACACCTAGCAGCAAGTTGTAAATCCTCAGGCATGCTCCCGAATCGTTTCCAGCTTGGAGCAGATCTCCCCCACCGCCCGCTGGCGTTCCAACAACTGGGAGCGAAAGTCCTTTTTGTCAGTGTGGCGGATCTCCACGGCGAGTTTACGGTCTTCGGCTTGGAGAATCTCCAGCAGGAGTTCGATCTGCTCTGGCGTCAGACGGAGTTCGAAGTAATCGGCAGAGGCCATGAACACACCTCCCGTCTGCATCTGTTAGCGCGAATCGCGGCCGGAGGCAAGGGGCTTTCGGGGGAAGGGGTTACCTGGTACTAGCAAACCCGGTAATCGCTTCTTCACACCTTTGTCGAATCAAGGTAAAAATTGCTCGACCGACGATTTTTCTCTGTCAATGACAAGTGTCAAATCCTTGATTTAATGGCTGATTTGTATTTGGCAGGCCCTTTGCTTCCAAATTGGCGAACGAAGGACTGGAGCTTATGGATCAGCAGACTGGGACACCATTCAATTCTTCTCAGCAACCCGAAGAGCAATCTGGGGTGAAGCCTTGGGTCGTCTGGGTACTGGCCGCCGGGCTCGTCTTCGCACTTGGATTTGGCTTCTATCAGCAAAACTTGGTCTCCCAAACGCGCGCCCAGGTGGCGCAACTCCAGGGAGAGATCGCGAAAGTGAATGAAGCTGTGCTAGCTACGGACGGCAAGGCCAGCCAGCGCCTTGCTCTCCTGGCGCAAGAAATTGAAGAATCCCGGCAGGAACAGCAGCAGTCGGTGCAGCAGGCTCAAAAATCTGCCGCCGCCGCCGCGGCGCGGCAGGCGAATCTTGCTGCCGCGAAGGTGAGAAAGCAGATTGCCGAAGAGCAGGCCGAGCAGGACAAAGCGCTCGAAGCCCGGCTTTCGGAGATCAAATCGGGCAACGAACAAGCCTCGGCCCGGCTGACGGATATCACCGAACAAGTTTCCAGCGTTAAAACCGACGTCGCCAGCACCCGTTCCGAAGTGGAGCGCATCGCGGCGGACCTGAAGCGGACCACGGGCGACATGGGCATCATGAGCGGCTTGATTGCCACCAACGCCAAAGAATTGGCGGCTCTTCGTGAGTTGGGTGAACGGGATTACATCGAATTCCGGCTCAATCGCTCCAAGGAGATGCAGAGGGTGGGCGACGTGATGGTGAAGCTGAAAAAGGCGGATGCCAAGCGCAACCGGTTTTCCTTGGATCTGGTTGCCGACGACAAGAAGACGGAAAAGAAAGACCGCACCATCAACGAACCAGTTCAGTTTTACGTACTTTCGAAGGCCCGCCAGCCCTATGAGCTGGTGGTAAACGAGGTGAAACGCGACGAGGTGGTGGGTTACCTCGCCGTCCCAAAGTTTAAGCTGGCGGCGCGCAAGTAGCGCGCCCGGCGGCAGGTTCCCGCAAGCGCACCGGGCGGAACCGTTCCGTTAGTCAGCCGCTCCTCCTCCTCCTCCAGGGAGTTGGTTCGTCGGACGGGACGGATAACCGTAGCGGGCATTCGTCTAGGGCGAATGCGGGGGAGAGCCCGGCCACGGGGGTGATGTCCGGGCTCTCCAGAATTTGTTTGAACGGGTTCCCAACCTTCCCTCGTGGCGAGTCCATCGCCCATTAGCGGGCCGTCCCACACGGCCCGCTTTTTTTTTGTCTGCAGGAATCAGATAGCCGCGCCTTCGGGAACTCAGCGCAGCCCTTTGTCCAGATCCTTGAGCACGACCAGAGCCCGACGGGAAAGGGAGACGGCGGTTCGGAGGTCCTTTCGGCGGAATTCTTCCGCTTGGTCCACAAACGCCCGGGCGCGGGCAAGGGGTTCATTGAGCTCAGATGGAGTACCCCGCCGGGTAATCTCCGAGATGATCGAGCGTGCCTCGGCCAGATTCGAGTCCAGTTCCTGCGAGAGCTGATTCCTCAGCTCCGGCGAAAGCACTTCGCCCAGCACCGGCGCTTCCACGGTCTCACTGGACGGCTTGGGCGCCTCTGCCACCGGCTTGGGTGGTTCAACCGCGGCAGCAGGCGGTTCCGGTTTGACCACCGCGGTTCGATTGGGAGACGTGGAGGGCTGGGCTGCCCTCCTGGCACGCTGGCGGGCGGCAGGCTGGGGGGGGCCAGCCGGCGTCTGTCCGGCCACTGCAGGACTGGGAAGCTCTCTAGGCGGCGTGGCAGGAGCCTCCACGGACGGCGGCTCAACTGTGGAAATCGGATTGCGCGCTTGCGGCCCTGCGGCTTGCGGCGCTGCAACCGGAGGCGAAGCCGGCAGCGGGGTCTTTTTCTGGCACCCCGCGGAGCCCGCCAGACCCGCGGCAAGCATCGCGGCGGCCAGGCGGGCTCTCATGCGGTAACCTCCTTCGCCGTCAGCAGGGGCAGACGAATGCGCATCGTGGTTCCCTTGCCGGGTTCGCTGTCCACTTCCACCGTGCCGCCATGGAGTTGCACGGCACGGTAGGCCATCGCAAGGCCGACCCCTGTGCCCTGCTCCTTAGTGGTGAAGTAGAGCTGGAAGATCTTCTCGCGGTCTTCGGGCGCAATTCCCACGCCGGTATCGGTGATGGAAAGCAGGGCCGCATCATCAGAGTCCACGGCCACCCGGAGAAATCCGCCTTCGGGCATGGATTCCAGGGCGTTCCGGAGGATGTTGAGTATTGCCTGGCGCAGCAGGCTGGCATCGCCTCGTACCATCACCGGCTCCTGCGCCATCGCCCGTTCGATCTGCACACGCGCCGATTCGCATTCGGCCTCGATCAGCGACAGGAGCGATCCCGTGACTTCGCAGAGATCGAAAGGTTCCGTTTCGAGTTCGACCGGTCGCGTAAAGTCAAGGAACGTGCGGACAACGCGGTCGAGCCGCATGATTTCGGCCAGCAGTTCGTCGAGACGCGGTTTGGCGGCGGGCACTTCGTCCAGCACGATCTCCTTCAGTACTTCCAGTTGCAGCGCGATGGCGTTCAGAGGGTTTTTAATTTCGTGAGCCACCCGCCCGGTCAGGCGGCTGATGGCCGCCAGCCGGGAGGACATGTTGAGCTGAGACTCGAGCAGTTGCCGTCCGGAAGGGTCCGAGAGCCTGACGAGTGCCCCGCCACCCGGCAGGGGATCGAGGTCGACGCGCAACGACCCCACCATCAGGCCCCGCGCGCGGGTCTCCCAAGCATGGTCGCGCAAGGTGGGGAAGAACTCGTGGAAGGTGGATCGTGCTGGCCTGCCCCCGTTCCGGGCGAGCAGCCGCTCCGCCGCTGGGCTGGCCATCGTGAGGTGTCCTTGGCGGTCGAACAGCAGGGTGGCCGTCTCCAGGCGGTCCAGCAGTTGCTGTACCCCGCCGCGCAGGTCGGAGGCGCCAGCTTGCGCCCCGCGGATTTGTTCCCCCAGCAACCTCAACTTCTGCTGTACCAGCGCGTATTCGTTGGCGCTCGAGATCTGCATCTCCTCCTGGGGAACGTCATCGCCGCTGGCTAGCCGTTCAATCGCCTGGCCAATGCGCGTGAGGGGCCGGTAAGCGATCTGCGCGGCGAAATAGGCAAACACGGTGGCCAGCAGCAAGGCGAGTAAGGAAACGGAGACCATCCGCTGGATGCGGGGCTTCATGTAGTCACGCAGCAGGGCAATGGGAGTAATGACCTGAATTGTGAACAGGGGCGTTCTGCGTTCCTGTTCGGCCAGAATGGCGACGTCTTCGTATTCGCCGCGTTGCCACAGCAGGGCCCGAAAGCGCTCGAAGGGCCCGAGCGACGCAAACTCCCGCATGGAAGGCCGCCTCACGAGCGGCCGGCCGGCCTGGCTCGGATTGGAACTGGCGAGAATTCGATTGTCCGGGCCAGCGATGGAGATTTCCACCACGCTCCGGCTCTGCGCAAGGATTTCTGTCAGGAACTGCGGCAACTCAATGTCGTTGGCAATCGCCTTGGTCCAAAGCACCTCGCGTTCCGAGTAGGAGGAAGGGATACTGGCCAGCGCGGCCATGCTGGCCCCCGCGCGGGAAAGGATATCCCGCTTTACCACTTGAGCCGTAGCCGCTCCACGCTCCGCCGCATGGGCGATCCAGGTGTACATTTCGCTCGTGAGGTGCAGAACGGAGAGACCACACACCGCGACGCCGACCAGGGCGGTCATGAACAACGTGAGGCGAGCGCGGAGCGTCATTTAGGATTCCTCGCTTGAGGCGCCGTACTCCTTCAGTTTGTTGAAGAGCGTTTTGGTGCTTACGCCTAGAATAGCGGCGGCACGGGTTCGATTGTTTCCCGTGTGCCGGAGCGTAAGGTAAATCAGAGCGCGTTCGGCTTCCGACACGGTGGTGCCGACGGGCAGGGTGACGTTGTCGAGCGAAACAGCGGGGGCGGCAACGCGCGTGGACGGCGGCGTGAGTTGGGGCAGGTGCGCCGGTTGGATCAGTCCCTCGCCCGTGAGAATCACTGCGCGCTCGAGAGCGTTCCGGAGTTCACGCACGTTGCCCGGCCAGTCGTGCGCCATCAGCAGATCCAGCGATGCCGGAGCCAGTCCGGCAACCCGGCAGGCATGGCGCTGGTTCAACTGGGCGATCATCGTGTCCGAAAGGATCGGGATGTCCGCTTTCCGCTCCCGCAGCGGCGGCAGGGCAACCTGAAACACATTAATTCGGAAGAAAAGATCCTCGCGGAATCGCCCACGCTGGATCTCCTCCTCCAGCGAGCGGTTCGTCGAGGCGATGACGCGGACATCCACCGCCGTCTCTGTCGACGCGCCCAGCCGGCGCACTTTGCGGTCCTCTAAAACGCGAAGAAGCTTGGACTGCGTGGGAAGCGGCATCTCCCCGATCTCGTCAAGCAGGATGGTGCCGCCGTTCGCCAGTTCGAAACACCCGCGCCGCCGTTCAGCGGCCCCGGTGAAGGCGCCTTTTTCATGGCCAAACAGCTCGCTTTCGATCAGCGACTCGGGCAACGCGGCGCAATTGACGGCAACGAACGGCTCATCCTGCCTCGGGCTGACGGAGTGCAGCGCCCGTGCCGCCAGTTCCTTGCCCGTGCCGCTTTCGCCCGTGATCAGCACCGTGGCGGTCGTCGGGCCGACTTGGCGGATGAGCGAAAAGACGCGCTGCATCACCGGGGATTCGCCGACCAAACCTTCCAGCACCCCCCGCCGGCTCAGTTCGCCCTGAAGCCGTTCATATTGGTCCGCCAGGCGGCTTTGCGCCGCGGCGCGCTCCAGCAGCAGCTTCATCGCGCTCGCCTGCATCGGCTTTTCCAGATACCAGAAAGCACCAAGCGTGTGGACCATTTCCACCGCAGTTTCCAGGTTGCCGAACGCGGTCAGAATGATGGTGGGCGGCACCGGACCGGAGCTGCGCAGACGGCGCAGCATCTCGGCCCCGTCCACGCGCGGCATCATCAGATCCGTCACGATGACAGTGGGGCGGAACGATGCCACCATTTCAAGGGCTTCTTGCCCGTCAGCGGCAGTGGCGGCTTCATAGCCCCACGCGCCAATCAGGCTCGCAAGAGGCCCGCGCTGGCTGGCTTCGTCGTCGACAACCAGAACGCGCCCGCGGGAAACGTTGTTCAAACTCATGTTTTGCTACTTCTGTCCGTGAAACCAGCCCCCACGCACCCCTTCCGGGGCGCGCCCTCCTACTTGTCTATTTTCCGATAGGATGAGGGGCCAGGAAAGGCTTTTTGTCCGCCATGACCCAGAATCCAACTCGCCGTAGTTTCGTCAAAACAGGAGCGGCCGCGCTTTCTGCCGCCCCGTCCATACTGGCCCAGAGGAATCCCAACGACCGGCTGGGCGTGGCCGTGATCGGCGTGGGCACGCGTGGCATCTACCTCCTGGAACGGTTTCAGGAATGCCCGAATACGGAGATCCGGGCCATCTGCGACCTCTACCAGCCCAACATGGCACGGGCCCAGAAGACCGCGTTCAACAAGAAAGCGAAAACCTATCTGGACTACGAAAAAGCGATTGCAGACCCCGATGTCGATGTGGTGGTCATCGCCACGCCGGATTTTTGGCACGCCAAAATGGCCGTGGCGGCCGCCAAAGCCAAAAAGCCCATCTACGTCGAGAAAGGCCTGTGCGTCACTTTGCAGGAGGCCAAAGACATCCGCAATGCCGTAAAGGAAGCGGGCGTGCCGTTCCAACTGGGCCACCACCAGAACTCCGACCCTTGGTTTGTCAAGGCCAAGGAGTTATACGCGACCGGACAGCTGGGAAAAACCTGCGTCGCCCGCACGTACATCGACCGCACCAACCCTTGGCCGGAATGGCAGTTTTATACCGCCTACGACATCAATGAGACGCCGAAAGAGGCCGGGCCGGACACCATCGACTGGGAACGGTTCCAGGCGCAAGCGCCCAAAAAACACCAGTTCGACGTCCAGCGGTTCTTCCGCTGGCGGTGCTGGTGGGAGTACGGCACGGGCATCGCCGGCGACCTGATGTCACACCAGTGGGACGGCGTCAACATGATCGTGGGCATGGGCATCCCGGAATCCTGCATCACCCAAGGGGGGCTGTACTTCTGGAAGAACGACCGCGATGTGCCGGACCAGTGGCACGTCGTGTTCGACTATCCCGGCAAAGAGATGTCGGTGAGCTTCGGATGCAGCTTCCACAACCGGCACCAGGGCACCAATACCTACATCCTCGGCCGCGACGCGTCCATCGAAGTCCACACCGGGTGGTGCCGCCTCTACGAGGGCGAATGGAAACCCGAGGCGACGGCCAAAATGAAGGCGAACAATGGCGTCCTGCCGCCCCTCTACGAGATGAAGCGCGGCGAATTGGAAGTCACTTCCCATATGCGGGATTTGATCGACTGCATCCGGTCCGGCAAGAAGACCCGCTGCGATATCGACCGGGCCTGGGAAGAGGCTGTCACGATCATGATGTCCATTGAGAGCTACCGCCGCGAAACCAAGGTGAAATGGGATCCGCGGCGGGAGGAGATCGTCTAGGACCGCCTGCTATAATCGCCGCGAGTGGCCGCGAGCGCATTACATCTGCATACCTACTTCCTGTTCCCCTTCTCGGTGGACACCGATGCCGTCATGCACGACCACCAGAAGGTCTGGGGCAAGCACGAACGCTGGATGCAGGGCCTGGACGAGTGGATCGACGACCACGGCAAGGCGGCCGGATCCCCCATTGCCGGCAAGTTGGGCCGCTGGGTGCGGGACTCCTACCGGCGCTTTGACCTCGACTCGTTCGCTTACCAGGACATGGTCTTCTTCCACCCGTTCGTCAGGCGGGTGTTTTTCGACACCGGCGAGTCGTTCGCCTCTCTGGACGAAGAGGCTGAGCCGATGGTGCGCTGCTACGTCATCCCTCTAACGGCGCTCCAGGAAACGGGACGCAAGCTGATCTACGAGGCGGAGGATTCGCGGGGCCGGAAAGCCGCGGTCCGCGTGACTGACCTGCGCCTGTTCCTCTACGCCAACGGCATCGGCATCCTGACCATCGGCATCGATACCACGCACATCCCGGTGAGCGAGGCCCTCTGGATCAACGAGATGATGCGGAAGGTCTACCCCTCCAGCGGGCGGCAATTGCGCGAGGGCCGCACGCCCTGCCGCGTGACGTTGCGCCTCGAAGGCGGCGGCGACCCGCAGACCCTCTCCGAAGAGCGCTTCGATAACTGCGTCATGCGCGGCTACCTGCCGCCGCTCTCCGCGATCATCACCGACCTGCTGTACTTCATGAACTACGGCCAGCAGGAATTCGAGCCGGTGCTGGACGAGCGGATGATTGTCTACACCTACCTCTCGGTGGATCCTGCCTCCGTGGAAGAGGGATTCGACCAGTCGGAAGACTACGAAATCCTCATGTCGCGCCTCCTGTACGTCGACCGCTGGGGCGATGGCTACCGGTATGAATCCGAGTTCTCACGCGAACAGATGAGGCGCGACGTGTACCGGCGCTGGGCGCACCAGGGAACTCTCTATGGCTTTACGTCCTACTCCAACGTCACGCTCACCATGGGGCGGTTCGATTGTGACGAGCACGAATTGCGCGAGGGCTTCCTGGTTCACCGGATGTTCATGTCGCGCTACTACTTCACCGTGGTGGTGGCGTTGTTCTACCGGGCCACCCTGCTCGACTTCTCCGAGCGCACCGCGCTGGTTTCCGGCCGGCTTTACCGGCGGCGGGCCGCGGGGCGGGTGCGCGATCAGGACGTGGCGCTCGTTTCCCGCCTTATGGGCGACTTCCAGCACTTTTCCAATTACTGGTATTTTTCCGAATTAGCGAATAAAGACGAAGAAATCGAACATTTTCAGATGCAGTGCTCTGCCTACCGCCTGGCGGGGATGAAAAGCGAGATCGAACAGGAGATCGAGAAGCTCTCCCAAGGGCTGGATCGCGTCTACCAGATGCGCAACACCGAAGCTGTGAACCGTTTGGCCATGCTCAGTATGATCCTCGGCGGCGGCGCGATGGTGACCGGCTATTTCGGCATGAATTTCGGCCGGGATTTCGAGAAAACCTTCTTTGATCCGGTCGGCAGGGGGTGGGCGCACTATTTCATGATCTTTGCCGTTTCCACCCTGGTGGTCGCTTCGGTGCTCTTCACCATCTTCCTCGTGGCGAGCAACTGGCGCGACTATCGGAACATCCTGCTGCCCGCCAAAGGGAAAGACGGGTTGCAAAGCCTGCGCCGTACGCAGTGGACGGAGGAAGAACCTCCGCCGGCGTAGCGACGGGCGGTCATCCGAGGTGGCTGATGGGACAGGGGCAAAGCAGGACGGCCGGCATCAGTAACGAGGCAGTCCGGTCGAAGACGGGCAAGGGGTGGGAAGAGTGGTTTGTCCTGTTGGACCGGGCAGGGGCCCGGGAGATGAGCCACAAGGAAATCGCCCGTTACCTCCATGACAGGCAAGGCGTCGGTGAGTGGTGGGCCCAGATGGTGACTGTCGGCTATGAACAGGCCCGGGGCCGCCGGCAGGCGCACCAGAAGACAGACGGCTTCTCGGCAAGTGCGAGCCGGACGTTCCCCGTAAGCCTGGAACGCCTGTATGAAGCCTGGTCGAATGGGACCCAGCGTAAGGCATGGCTCGGGGATGCCATCATCACCATCCGCAAAGAAACCGAAAACAAGTCCATGCGGATCACCTGGAATGCAGCGGATGGCGCCGCAACCAATCTCGAAGTGAACTTCTACGCCAAAGGCGAAGGCAAATCACAGCTTGCGCTGGAGCACAGCAAACTGCCTGCCATCCACGACGTGGAAACCAAGAAGGAGTTCTGGAAAGCCGCGCTCGACCGCTTGGGCGCACACCTGTTGCGCTAGAATCGGCTCATGCTGGGGCGCCGGATACTGGGAGCGCTTCTGTTGGCCGGGCTGCTCGCCGGCCAGCAAACCGGGAACCGCGGACGCCGCTGGGCGCAATACGAACACGAAATGCAGCACCCGGCTGATGATCCGCCGGACGCCTGGGAAGAGGGTGAGTTCACTTTTGCCCGGCTGCGCTACCGGTCGTCGCGCGGGCGCTGGGGCGGCTACGCGCGCTGGGGCATCGACGCCAACAAATCAGACCGCGTCTTCATCCAAAGCTTGCGGCGCCTGACACGTGTCCACGCGCGCGCGGTCGAGGAAATCGTGGACATCGAAAGCGACGGCATGTTCAAGTGGCCGTGGCTCTACGCGGTGGGCGTCGGCGACTGGGAATTGACCCCTGCTCATGCGGCGCGGCTGCGGGAATACTTCGCTCGGGGCGGCGCCTTCGCCGTCGACGATTTCCATAACGAACGCGAGTGGAGCCTGTTCATGGCCGGGCTCAACGAAGCCCTGCCCGGCAACATTGTGGAAGAGCTCACCATCGAGCACCCGATGTTCCAAATCGTATATGACATCCAGTCCCTCATCGAAATCCCGGGCACCAACGTGGCCAACGCCGGACTCTGGGAGCGCGGCGGCGTCGGGCAGCACTACCGGGCCGTGTTCGATCATAAGCGCAGGCTCCAGGTCGCCATCTGGTTCAACATGGACCTCGGCGACGCCTGGGAATGGGCCGATCTGCCCGAATACCCCGAAAAATACGCATCCCAGGCCTTCCGCGTCGGAGTCAATACGGTCATCTACTCGATGACGCACTAACGGTTCGGCGGCAGGGCCATCCGCGCGATCACGTCGCCGCCTCCCTGCAACGCCGTCCCTCCGTCCACCGTCAGGACTGCACCGGTAATAAAGGCCGCTTGGTCCGAGCACAGAAAAAAAGCCGCGCGCCCGACATCATCCACGCTGCCCATCCGGCGCAACGGCACCTGCGACTGCACCAGCGCGCGCGCCTCGGCATTCGGCGCCAGGCGCTGCATGCCTTCGGTGCCGTCGATCGGCCCCGGTTGGATCAGATTCACGCGCACTCCTTCGGGCCCCCATTCGAGCGCCAGCGTCTTGCACAACATCTCCACGCCCGCCTTGGCGGCGCATACGTGGGCCTGTGCGGTGAATGGAAAGCTGGCATGGTTTGCGCTGATGGCGAGAATGGCCGCCCCGGGACGGCGTAAATGCGGATACGCCGCGCGGCAAAGGTGGAAAGTCCCGAGCAAATCGATGTCCATCACCGCCTTGAAGCCGTTTGGCGACAGGTCCACCGCCAGCGCAGGAAAGTTTCCGGCCGCTGCGGCAATCAACACATCGATCAACCCGTAATAGCGGGTCGCCGCATCCAGCGCCACCCTGGTCTCTTCGAAATTGCGGACATCGGAGGTAACGGCAAAGCCTCCGAGCGTCAGTGCGGCCGTGGCTGCTTTCTCCGCGTTGCGCCCGTGTACCGTCACGTTGCATCCCGCATCGGCGAATACCCGGGCAATCCCCAACCCGATGCCGCTTGTGCCGCCGCTGACGAATACATGACGGCTCATGTCTGGCTCCTCACAATGGCCTCTACCAGCCCGTCGATCGTGTGCGGATCCGCTTCGGCCGCGATTTCCAGGCCGTGCTGCCGGGCCGTAGCCGTCGTCACGGGACCGATCGAAGCCAGCCGGATACCCTCCAACCGCTCCTTGCCGGCGGCGGCCAGAAGATTCTTTACCGTGGAAGAACTCGTGAGGGTGATCCAGTCGGGTTTCCCGGAGCCCGAAAGCAGGGCCTGCGCGGCGGCTGGCAGGTCCGCAGGCACGACGTTGCGGTAAACAGGCACGTCGTCCACGATAGCGCCGCGCGCCCGCAGTTGCTCGGGCAACACGTCGCGGGCCACCGCTGCCCGCGGCAGCAGGAAGCGGCGCCCCTCCAGCGGCTCGGCCGCCAGCGCCTCCAGCAGGCCTTCGGCCACAAACTCGGCCGGCATCAATTGAGGCTCGATGCCGTGCTCCCGCAGCGCCTTCGCTGTCGCCGGCCCAACGGCGCAAAACCTGGCTGCCAACGCAGGCAGCCCGCCCGCAAGCCGGAAAAACCACTCCACTCCGTTCACGCTGGTGAAGATCACCCAGTCGTACTCCGTCATCCGGGAGACCGCCGCGTGCAACGGCGCCAGATCTTCCGGCGGCGCTAGCGCGATCACGGGCAGTTCCACCGCTTCCGCGCCCAGCCGCCTCAGCCGGTTTGCCAGTTCACCCGCCTGCTGTTGGGCCCGGGTGACCAGAATGCGGAGTCCGGCCAGGGGTTGTGCCTCGCCATATACCGAGTGCAAAATTCGGCGCGCCCCCGCGTCCAGCAGAAGCCTCGCGCACTCTTCCCCTGTGCCGGCTTCGGCCCGCACCAGTTCCGTCCCGTCCGGCGAGGCCACAACACCGAAAACCCGCAGTGCGCCGTCCTCCTGCGAAGCGTGCGCGCCTATCGGAACCTGGCAGCCGCCGCCCAATCGCGCCAGCACCGCCCGCTCCGCGTCCACGGCGGCGCGGGTAGGCCCATGCTCCAGCCGTGCGCAAATCTCGAATCCCTCTCCTTCGCCGCGGGTCTCAATCGCCAGCGCCCCTTGGCCCACCGCCGGGCACATCAACGCGGGGTCCAGCAGTTCGGCGATACGGCCAGCCCAGCCCAAGCGCCGAAGCCCCGCCGCCGCCAGCAGGATGGCGTCGAATTGGCCTTCGTCCAACTTCCGTAAACGGGTGTCCAGGTTGCCGCGAATCGGCTCCAGCACAAGATCCGGACGCAGACGCTTCAACTGAGCCGTGCGCCTGAGCGAACTGGTGCCCACACGCGCACCCTGCGGCAATTCCGCCAGTGTCTTGCCGATCAGGGCGTCCCGGGGATCCTCACGCTCCGGCACCGCGGCCAGCACCAGCCCGTCAGGCAGCACCGTGGGCAGATCCTTCAGGCTATGCACGGCAAGATCGACGCGGCCTTCCAACAGCGCGTCTTCAATCTCCTTGGTGAAAAGCCCCTTCGAACCAACTTTCGCCAGCGGTACGTCGGTGACCTTATCGCCAGTCGTGCGGATGATCTCGATTTCCGCCTCCACGCCCAGCTCCGCCAGGCGCGCCTGCACCCACTGCGATTGCCACAGCGCCAGTTGCGACCCGCGAGACCCGATGCGCAGGCGCGGCATCAACCCTCCTCCAGACGGAACATTCGGCGGATCAGGCGGATCACGCGCTCACCCTCGGGGTGCGCTGCCGCCCGCCGGATTTCGGTCAGCGGACCGTGCGCGATTTTGTTCAACAGCCCGCGCGTGTAGGCCTGCAGCGCCTGCTCCTGCTCCGGCGTTAGAGCTCCTGCCCGGTGCCGCACGCGCTCCCATTCGGCGCGCGCCATCTCCTCCAACTGCTGCTGCAAGCCCACGATGGTCGGCGCCGCCTCGCGCGACTTCAGGCGTTCCAGCAGGCGGCGAATCTCCTCCTCGATAATCGCCTCGGCCTGCGCCGCCTCCTGCTGGCGTGATTTCCGGTTCTGCTCCACCGCCCGGCCGAGATCATCGATGTCGTAGAGGAAGACGTGTTCGAGTTCATTCACCGCGGGATCGACGTTCCGCGGCACCGCAATGTCGATCACGAACATCGGACGGTTGCGCCGGCGGTCCAGAACGTGCCGCATCTGCTCGCGCGTCAGCAAATGGCCTGGCGCGCCGCTGGAGGTCAGCACGATGTCCATCTCGTGAAGCCGCCCCGGGAAAATCGCGTACGGAATTACCTCGCCTTCCACCAGCGCCGCCATCTCCGTCGCGCGCTCGGCCGTCCGGTTGGTGACGAAGATCCGGCTGCAACCGGCGCGCTTCAGGTGGCGCGCCGCCAGCTCCGACATCTTCCCGGCCCCGATCAACAAAACACGCTTGTCGTTCAGGTGGCCGAAAATCTGCCGCGCCAGTTCGATGGCTGCATAACTCACCGAAACAGCGTTGCGGGCAATCCCCGTTTCGGTGCGCACTCTCTTGGCTACGCTGAAAGCGCGCGCCAGCACGTGATCCAGGAACCCGTGCACCGCGCCGCGCTGCTTCGCGGCATGGTAGGCGGCCTTCATCTGCCCCAGGATCTGCGGTTCGCCCAGCACCATCGAATCGAGGCTCGCCGCAACCCGGAAAATGTGCCGGATCGCGTCGGCGTCCTCGTGGCGGTACAAATGCGACGATAGATCGCCCGGATCCACCCCCGGAATGCTGGCCAGAAATGAAACCAGCGCGGAAGTGGGATCGCCTTCGGCCGTCACGGCCACTTCCACACGGTTGCACGTGGAAAGCACCAGGGCCTCGTCGATGCCGGGTTGCTGCCGCAGCGAGTCCAGCACACCCGGCAGTTCCGCTTCCGGAATAGCCAGCCGTTCCCGGACGTCCACGGGTGCGGAATGATGGCTTAGCCCTGTGAGTAGAAGTCTCATCGTTCCAGCAGCGGCCGCAACCCCACGTGGGCGGCCCAGGTGAGCGCCCCAAATCCGAGTACCACCAGCGCCAGCACAGCCGCGCGGCGGCCCCGCCACCCGGCCGAGATGCGAAGAAAAACCATCAGCAGGTAAAAGCCCCAGGTGACGAGCGATACCGCGATCTTCGGCTCGCTGATCCAGCGCGTCCCCGATTCAATAAACGCCCATGTGCTCCCCACGATCACCGCCAGTGTCACGGCCACCAGACCCACCGACATGGATCGCGTGATGAGCGAATCCAGCGTTTCCAGCGGCGGCACCCGCAGCGGCATCTGCTTCTTCGACTTCAGCCGCCGTTCCTGAAACAGGTAAAACACCGCCGCGCTTGCGCTCAGCACCAGGCCTGCGTACCCCACCAGCACCAGCAGAATGTGCGCCAGCAGCCAGGCATTGCGTACCCGCGGATCGGTCCAGGTAGCCACCGGTGTACCCATGGCCGCCACCAAAGCCAGGAAGAACACCGCGGGATACGCCACCAGGTTGAAGCCCGCAAATTCATAACGCCACTGCACCACCAGGTACACCACCGCAAACAGAAAGGCGCACAGGGAAGCGGTCTCAAAGAAGTTATTGGCCGCCAGATGGCGCAGCGCGTAGCTGTGCTCCACGATCGAAACCAGATGCAGAATGGCGCCCGTCTGGAAGCACAGTTGGGCCAGCCGAGCCCCTTCCGCCCGCCGCCGCA
Source organism: uncultured Solibacteraceae bacterium (assembly GCA_964460395.1). Lineage (GTDB taxonomy): Bacteria > Acidobacteriota > Terriglobia > Bryobacterales > Bryobacteraceae > CAYWQS01. The sequence goes on from CAYWQS010000031.1 coordinate 27,967, forward strand.
GCAGGATGAGCAATGCGTCCGCCAATCCCACCGCATACAGCAGGACGGCCGCTCGCAGCCAAAAAACGCTCATCTCTGGCATCGGATTGGATACAACGGGCCATCGCTAAGGCCCCAAAGCACTTATCCTCATCATGCCATACATGCGTAGACTGCCTGACCCGCCCCACCCCCCTCTCAGGCCGAATGCCAGTAGACGGCGTAGCGGCCCCACAGTTGGTGAAGAGGACGGAGAATCAGGGGCGCGTTGGCTCCGGCCGCTTCGAACGAGAGTGGATCGGGACCGGGTCGAAGCCAGGCTTCGGGGCCAGGGCCTGTCGCGCGCAGTGCTCGAACCGAAAGCGGAGACTTCGAGACTTCGGGGCCCTGGTGATTGCGGATTAGCGCGTCGGAGAGGCCTTCGCTGCCGAGGTCTCCGGCAAGAACAAGCGGGCCGTAAAGAAACGACTGAATGGAGGGGTCATCGGGCATCGCTTCGGCCGCGAGGCGCATGGGGTAGTGGAGCGTAACGCGGTCTCCTGGATTCCACACACGGTGAAGCGAGAAGTAGCTGGATGGACCCGGCGCGCCTTCGAGCCTCCGGCCGTTCAGCGTGATGCGCGGCGATTGGGTCCAGGCGGGGATCCGCAAGCGCAGCGTCCACGGACCGGCCGGGGACGCGGTGATGGTGACGGCGGTCTCAGGCTCGTGGGGGAACTTCGTGTCCTGGCGGAGGCCGATGCCCAGCGAAGCGGCGTTCAGGGTGGACGCAATGAAGAGATTGACCGAAAGGCCGTCGGGACCGTGCGAGTAGATCGAGTCACCAAGCTTGGAATATTCCTCCAGCGCCGAGCCGGTGCAGCACCAGAACGTCTGATCCTCGGTGTTGAGCGTCTTCCAGGCGCCAGGCGTGAGCGAAAGAAAATAGCCGGAGTGGCCGGTGGACATCTGAATGCAGCCGAGGCGGTGGTTGAAAAGGTTGCGCTCGTAATAGTCGATGTGACGTGGGTCGCCGGACCACGAGTAGAGCATGCGGGCGAGTTTCATCATGTTGTAGGCGCAGCAACACTCCTGGTGGCGGGAAAATGCCCGCCATTCGACGGAGAGAGGGCCTGCGTGCGTGAGCCAGGCCTCGCAGTTGCCGGAGCCGCCAGTGGAATACGTTCGAGCGGAGACAACCGCGTAATAAAAGAACTCCGCAACATCACGGAAGCGGGCGTCGGAAGACATCTCGTAGCGGCGGGCGCAGCCCAGTACCTGGGGGATGTGCGTGTTGGCGTGAAGCTTGCGGAGTTCGTCCCGCCGCTGGGCGAGCGGTGTGAGAAAGGCGAGTTTGTGAAAACGGTCGGCGGCTGCGGCGAAACGGGGTTCCCCCGCGGCGTCGGAGAGATTGAGCAGAACTTCGCTCATTCCGCCAAATTCTTCCCGAAGGATGGACTGCATCAGAGTCAGCGGTTTGGAGGCGGTCCAGCGTCCCGCCCAATCCGCCATGCGGGAAGCCACCTCCAATGCCTGGCGGTTGCCGGCGAGTTGGTACATGTCCAGCAGGCCCGCCATGATCTTGTGGAGCGTGTAGAACGGCGCCCAAACCGGTTCAAGGCGTTCCAGGCGATCGAAGAGGGATGCGGGAAATGCGCTCAGGTAGCCGCCGCTGCCAAGTTGCTGCTGGCAGCGGGCGAGGACGGCGACGATCTCATCTCCCCGGGCTTTCAGTTCGCCATCGCCGCCTGAAGCTGTGCGGAGCGCGCAGGCCGAGAGGTAGTGTCCTGTAAAGTGGCCGCGGAGTTCGGACTTCGGAGATTCCCAACCGCCGAATGGCGTGGCGCTGGACTGAAGCCCGGCGTTGATGAGGAAATTGTGCACGAGCCGCTCTGGCTTGAGCCGCAACATGTAGGCGCGGTTGGCCTCGGCGGCATCCAGACCGGGTCCGGGCAGGAGCCTCACCTCTTTGAGCGGGAATTACCGCTGGAGTCGCCGTGCCTCCCGCCGGGCGAACGAGGGTGGTTCAGCAAAGGGCATGCTTTCGCCGGTCGGCGGTAGGCGATTGGAAAGTGGCGGATTTTGAACAAGGTATTCTGATGGTGTGGAGGGAACCTGCTGGGCTAAGAAGGCCGGAGCAGCGAAGGCGGCCGCGAAGCCGCGGCGGGAGATGGAGACGGAATCCATGCCAGACTCATGGTATCCGCAGGCGGAAGAGAAACGGCTATCGTCAAACGGCTCGCGCCAGCAGGTAGCCCCTTCGGCTGGGATACTCAACGTCCTCATAGGGCTCGCGATGGGTCTGTTCGATCACTGCGAAATCCGCCGCCCGCAGAGCTTCGGCAACGTTCTCCGTAAGGTGGCACCGGAAATCCAGCGAAACCGGAGCCCCGAATAGCTCCTCCCGGTGGATCACTTCCTCGCCAAAGTGAAAGGCCGTGAGAGCCAGGCCGCCCATCTTGAGCACCCGCCGCGCCTCCCTGAAAACTGGCTCGAGTTCACTCAATTCGAAATGCACAATCGAATAGAAAAGCAACACCCCCGCGAGACTCGCGTCACTCGCGCTGAGATTCCGCATGTCTTCGACTCGAAAATCCAGACCGGGCTGAAGGCGCCGCGCCACTTCCACCATCCGCACGGAGAGGTCAATCCCGTAAATCGGGACGCCCTGCTCGCTCAAATACCGGGTCACATGCCCGGGCCCGCAGCCTAGGTCGGCCACACGGCCGCAGCCACGCACCCCCTCTGCGAATCGGTTCAAGAGGTGCCGGTCCAGTGGTTTCCGCGCAAGTTCGTCGGATAGGTGCTCGGCGTACGACGACGCTGCCGAATCGTAGCTTTCACGAATATCCATGACCTCACCCGGCTGCCGGCCTTCGAACCAGACCTTATTTTCGGGCAGCCGGGCAGAACATGGCTACGGCCCCATCCGAGTCGCAATCCACCACGTGGTGCCTCCGGAGTCCTTCACGCCGCCCCTTTTGTCCACGTCTTCCTTGTCATCTCTCCTGACGGGCTCCTGCACGGACGTGGCGCCGGCTGCCAGTGCACGCGCATAGGTCGCGTCCACATCCGCTACATACACGTGCACGTGCGCGGGTACGGACGGCCATCCCGGCGATGAATCCGCCAGCATCACCACCGTGTCGCCAATGCGCACCTCAGCATGCATCAGCCGGCCCTCCCCGTCTGAAAACCGTCGAAGCACTTGCGCCTCGAAAATGTCTTCCATGAAACGAATCGTTTGCGCTGCATCGCTCACGATCAGATACGGCGATACAGTGCTGTAATTCTCCGGCTGAAAACCTGCCATCGCATGCCCCTCTTTCGCTCGTTGGATGACGGCTACGCCTCTGGTCGCAGCCTCATCTCCCGGTTCAGTCATGCCGGGAGGACGGCCAGTCCTGCTCCCCCGGCCGAACGCTCTCTGATCAACGCCGAGTGTACACCAGCCACCGCAATAACCCCAACGGTCTGGTCTCTTCCCCACCACCGCCGCCCTCAATCGATCAGCCGCTCGAATCTGTGCCGGTGGAAGTGTCCGGAACCTTTCGGGAACGACGGCTCTCTCGCCCGGGTGCCGACCGTCGGGTCTCCCGCCTGTCCCCCGCCAAACCGGCCACCACCACCCGTCCAGCGCCAATTCGAAAAATATCACCCGGCCAGTCAGACACTTAGCTCAGTCCCCATCGCCGCCCGCCAACTCATCCCCCCCAATCCCTCCCCCATGGACACTCTTCCACTCAATCCAGCCGGCGTCGCCCATCGCAACGCCTCTCAAATCACGCTCGACATCCCGCTTCTCCCCCCAGGCGCAGCCCGGCCATGCTTCTACCCCTCTCTGCTCACCCTGCCGGAGCCGCTATTCGAGATTTTCTCCGCCTTCCGCGACCACTACGCCCTCACTTGGCGCCGCTTCCCCCACCCGGAAATCGACCGCCGCATCGAAGAACTCGCCTACACCGACTTCCGCCGCGACCGCCTCCGCGCCGCCATGAACGCCCTGGAGTTCAAGAACATGGAACGCGCCTACGAAGCCCGCCCCGAATTGGCGCCCCCAATCGAGCGCCACCGCCTCGACGGCGAACTCATCGGCGAAGCCCACCTCCGCGATCACGTCGACCACCAGCAGCTCCAGCGGCTCTACGCCCTCGAACGCTCCCTGACCCGGACCCTCCGTGCCCTCGAACGGGACCTCGCCGCCTACATCGCCATTCTCGAAGAACGGTTTGCCGCCACCCCGCAACCGGAAAACGAAAAATTACAAAACGAACCCAATGCCCCCAAATTCCGCGCCGCATCCCCACCCCGCAATGCTCCCTGCCCCTGTGGCTCCGGCCTGAAAGCCAAACGCTGCTGCGGCAAAAACGCTCCACCCACCCTGGGCCCGCTCCCCTCGCCGGCAGGATCCACCCAAAACGGAAAGCGAACCCCTGACTCGCGGTGACCAACCAGCCACCTTTTTAACCGCCGCGCCTTCATAGGCTTAGTTACTCGGGTCGGCGGCCCGCCTCACACCACGCTCAAGCTCCCGCCATGTCCCGAAAGACTCGCCGCCTGCCCAAGACCGTGCAGGAGGCTCTCATCCCCTTCTCCGCCGTATTCGCGAAGGCTCTTTCGTTCCGCCACTGGGAGTACAACGTCAAGCACCGCTACCGCCCGCTGGACGGCATTGAGGCCTGGAGCCTCGACCAGATGGCGCATGATGCGGCCCGAGCCGATGCCTACTGGACGATGGCAGTCGGCATCGCCCTGCAGCTCGAAGCCCTCGGGCCGAAACAACGGCAAAGCCCCACCGCCACCGCTATGCGCCAGGCAAAAGAGGAAGCCACGCTCCTGATGAACCGATACGATGCCCTCTTTTTCGAGGAACTGCGGTTTCTCACCGTTCGCCGGGCGAAGAAAAATGCAACAGATGCTGAGCCGCAGCCGTTCTGCGCTACCATGCAAGTCAGTATTTAACGATGGCGCAAGTGCTTGAGCTGGCAGAGCTCGCCAAGCAATACCCCGAACACACGGCCCTCGACAGCTTGACGCTCTCCGTGCGCGAAGGCGAATTCTTCTCCCTGCTTGGACCTTCCGGCTGCGGCAAAACCACCACCCTCCGGCTGATCGCCGGCTTTGAGGAACCCACGCGCGGCGAAGTCCTCCTGCGCGGCGAAAGGCTGAATGGAAGGCGCCCCTACGAGCGGAACGTAAGCACGGTCTTTCAGAACTACGCCTTGTTCCCGCACCTCACCGTGCGCGAAAACGTGGACTTCGGCCTCCGGCACCGGAAGGGCGGGCGCCCCGCCGATGCGGACCAGCGCATTCGCGCTGTACTCGAGATGCTCCAGTTGGAAGGCAAAGCCCACCGCCGCCCGGCGCAACTGAGCGGCGGCGAGCGTCAGCGCGTCGCTCTGGCCCGCGCTTTGGTCGTCCAACCCGACGTATTGCTGCTCGACGAACCCCTCTCGGCTCTGGACCCGAACCTGCGTAAGCAGGTCCGCAGCGAATTGAAGGCGCTGCAGCGCCGCGTGGGCATTACCTTCGTCTTCATCACCCACGATCAGGAAGAGGCCCTGTCGCTGTCTGACCGCATCGCCCTCCTTCACCGCGGGCGGCTCGAGCAGACCGGCACGCCCAGCGAACTCTACCTGCAGCCCCAAAGCCGCTTCACCGCGTCGTTTCTCGGTCCGGTGAATTGGGTCAACGGCGTCGGCGTGCGGCCGGAATCGGCGCGGTTGAGCGAACAGCGCCCACCCGATGGGGCACGCAGTGCGCCGGCCCGGGTCGAGAGCAGTCTCTTCCTCGGCAACTGCCTGCATGTCGAAACCCGCCTCTTGTCAGGCGAAACGATGGTGGTGGAAGTGCCGCGCTCCAACGGCACCTATCACGCTGGCCAGACAGTCCATGTCTGGTGGCGGCCGCAAGACGAGCTCCATCTCCCCGCGGCCGCCAGTCATGAATAAACTGCGGGCGCTGTTCCTGGCGCCTTCCTGGGCTCTCCAGGTGGCGTTGTTCGGCGCCCCGCTGGTAATTCTGCTCGTCTACAGCGCGCTCTCCCGGGGAGCGTACGGCGGCATCGAAGCGCCCTGGACCGCCGAAAACTGGACCAGGCTCACGGACCCTCTCTACCTCGCCATCGTAGGACGCAGCTTCCGCGTGGCGGCCTTGGCCACCCTGGGCTGCCTCGTCCTCGGCTTTCCATTGGCCCTCTTCATCTCGCGAGCGCCGGAAAACCGCCGCCGCCTCTACCTCTACCTGGTCATCCTGCCTTTTTGGACCAGCTTCCTCGTCCGTACCTATGCCTGGATGTTCCTCCTCCGGGACACCGGACTGATCAACAACACCCTCTTGGCCTGGGGTTTGATCCGCGAACCGCTGCCGCTTCTCTACAACGAAGGCGCCGTCCTGGCCGGGCTGATCTACGGTTATCTGCCATTCATGGTGCTTCCGCTGTATGCCACCCTGGAACGCCTGGACCCTTCGCTGGTCGAAGCCTCGGCCGATCTCGGCGCGCGGCCTTTCACCACGCTGCGCCGCATTGTGATCCCCCTGGCGCAACCGGGCATCCGCGCCGGTTGCCTCCTCGTCTTCATTCCCTGCCTCGGCGCTTACCTGACTCCCGACTTGCTGGGGGGCGGAAAAACGATCCTGATCGGCAACCTCATCCAGAACCAATTCACCACCGCCCGTGACTGGCCCTTCGGCGCGGCCGTCTCGCTCGCCTTGATGGCCCTGGTCACCATCCTTCTGCTCAGCCTCGCCCGCCGCAACAAGGAGGAGTTGCTATGACGCGGGTGCTTCCCGTGCTGGCGGCGGGCGTGTTCCTGTTTCTTCATGCCCCGCTCCTCGTGCTCTCCGTATTCAGCTTCAATTCCTCGCGCCTCACACTGTGGGAGGGCTTCTCTCTTCGCTGGTACGCGGCCGCGCTGAGCGATGCCCCCCTGGCCGAGGCCACCTTGAACAGCTTGTTGATCGCCCTTGTGGCGACGATCGCAGCCACCGCCGCCGGCACCCTTTGCGCCTATGCCCTATGGAAGCGCGAATCGAAATGGATGAGCACCAGCCTGACGCTGTCTCTCGTGACGCCGGAGATCGTCCTCGGCATTGCCCTGCTGGCCATGTTCCAGTGGGTCTTCCGCTTCCTGGATCTGCGGCTCGGCTTGCACACCGTCATCCTGGCCCACGTCTCGTTCTGCCTGGCGTATGTGGTGGTGGTTGTCCTGGCGCGGCTGCGCACGCTCGACCCGGCGCTGGAGGAAGCGGCGCTGGACCTCGGCGCCACGGAGTGGGGCGCTTTTCGCCGCGTGACATTGCCCCTGCTGGCGCCCGGCATGGGCGCCGCCGCCCTGCTGGCCTTCACCATCTCGTTTGACGACTACGTCATCACATCGCTCGTGGCCGGGGTCGATTCCGAAACCCTGCCCATGATGCTTTACGCCATCGCCCGCCGCGGAGGCAATCCGGTGGTCAATGCCATCTCCACTCTGATTGTGCTTGGGTTGGGCGTGGTGATCCTGGCCGCCGAGAGGCTCCGCGAGTCATGAAACGGCGGACCCTCTTCTTCCCTGCCCTGTCCGGTCTGTCCGGCTGCCTGCGCGCTCCGCAACCCAGGCTGAACGTCTTCAACTGGTCCAACTACGTCGCTCCCCAAACCATCCCTGCCTTCGAGCGCGAAACCGGCATTGCTGTCCGTTATGCCGTCTACGAGAGCAACGAGGAAATGCTCGCGCGGGTCTTCTCGGGCAACTCCGGGTGGGACGTTGCGTTCCCGACCCACTACTTCATCGCCCCGATGCGGGCGCTCGGCCTCCTGCAACCGCTGGATCAGACCCGCCTGAGAGGAATCGATGCCCTGGATCCCATGTTCCGGACCGGGCGCTGGACGGCTGACCTCGGATGGTGCCTCCCTTATATGTGGGGTTCCACGGGCATCATCTCCAACCCCCGCATGGGTCCGCCCGCGCGGGCTTGGCGCGACCTGTGGGAGCCGCGCTGGCGCGGGCGCATCACCATGTTGGACGACCCGTCCGAAGTGCTCGGCGCGGCCCTCAAGACCTTGGGCTATTCAATCAACTCCACCAGCGAGGATGAACTCCGTGCTGCCCAACGCGCTGCCCTGAAGCAGAAACCCTTGCTGCGCGCCTATCTGAACGCGGAAGTGCGCGACCAGATCGCCGCCGGCGATCTGCAGGCCAGCCAGCTCTGGGCCACCACGGCGCAGCAGGCCATCGACGGCGCGCCGCACTTGGAGTTCCACTACCCCGCGGAAGGCTTCCCCCTTTACGCCGATTGCGCCGTCATCCTCAAAGAAAGCCGCCGTGCGGAATTCGCCTACCGGTTCCTCGACTACCTGCTGCGGCCGGAGGTAGCGGCCGCGATCGTCAAAGCCTCACGCACCGGTACGGCAAACGCCGCGGCGCGGGATCTGTTACCTCCAGCCATCCGCAATCTGCGCACGCTCTACCCCGACGAGGAGACTCTGGCCCGCGGCGAATGGTTCGCCACCATGCCCTCGGCGGCGCAGCGCCTGCGGGACCGGCTTTGGACTGAAATCAAGGCCGCCTGAGTTGTCAGCCCCGGCCGGTCACATGCGCCACTTCTTGCGCAGAGCCTCGAGCGCTTCTCCCGTGGGTGGTGACCATTCCCCGGATTCGGGCTTGAGCGATTCGAGAGCGAAGGGATCGCCAAATCGGCTTTGCGCCGCGCGGAGTTGCTCCATCATCACTGCCACGCGCTGGGGCTGAGCGGCGGAAAGATCCTTCGTTTCGTGCGGGTCCTCTTCCAGATCGAACAGTTGGGTGCGGTTCAAGCGCGGGTAGACGATGAGCTTGTAACGGTCATCACACCAGGCGCGCTGGCAGTCGCGGTAGGCCGTGAAGATGCCGCCGCGGGCGCGAGCCAGCGGCATGCGCAGCGCGTGCTGGAAACTGAATCCGTCCAGCCCGCCCGGAATGCGGAGGCCGCAGCAGTCGAGCAGCGTCGGGAAGATGTCCATCAGGTAAACCAGCGCAGGCCGGTCGCCAGGTTCAATGCCCGGCCCTGCCATCAGCAAGGGGACTCGCATCGAATGCTCGTAGAGATTCTGCTTGCCCATCAGGCCATGGCTTCCGACGGCAAGGCCCTGGTCGGATGTAAAAAGGACGAGGGTGTCCTTCTCCAGGTCGCGCTCCGCCAGGGCCGTGAGAATCCGGCCGATCTGGCGGTCAAGACCGGTGATCGTGGCGTAGTACTCACGCAGGTGGCGACGGATCTCTTCCTCGGTCCGTGGCCAGGGCGCCAGCAGTTCATCCCGCACCGTCATCTCACCGTTGTCGAAGGGATGGCGCGGCAGGAAATTCGGCGGCATGGGGATCGCCGCGTTGTCGTAGCGCTCGCGGTCTTCGGCCGAAGGCACGCGCGGGTCATGCGGGGCCTCGAAAGCGAGGTGCAGGCAGAAAGGCCGGTCCTTGGGCCGCTGGTCCAGAAAGGTGATGGCGTCGTCCGCGATCAGTTTGCCGGGCTGTCCGGAGAGCCGGGCCTCGTTCTCATCGATGTATTGGCAGGTGTCGAAGCTTGACTGCAACTCCTGCGCGCTGTTGCCCAGTTTGCCGTGGTGGTAGGTGACATACCCGGCCTGGCGGAAAGCGTCGGCGAAATTGGGTTCGCTCGCCGGCGCGTATTGGCCGTACCGCGTGAACGCGCGCCCGGAAAGAATCATGTTCCTCGATGGCAGGCAAACCGCCGGGTTGTTGCCGCCCATGCAATAGGCGCGCTGGAACACGGCGGAGCGCGCAGCCAGACGGTCGAGGTTGGGGGTATGAATGTGAGGGTTTCCCAGAGCATGAATCGTGTCGGCCCGCTGGTCGTCCGCCAGCAGAAACACGATGTTGGGGCGCCGGGCGGGCTTCTGGGCGCGCGCCAGCAGTCCAGCGCCAAGAGACAGAAGTTGGCGGCGGAGCATCATCGGGATAAGGTATCGCATTCCGCGAACGGGTTGGCGGCCTTGATAAACTGGCGCCCGAAGGAGCGAAGCAAAACAATGAGCCCGGTATCCCGACGAACGTTCTTCCAAGGTGCGGTGACGGCAGCAGCGGCCAGCCGGGTGATCGGCGCGAATGACCGGATCCGGATCGGCATCGTCGGCCTCGGCGGCCGCGGCCGGAACCACGTTCAGTACTACCTGCAGGCGCCGGACGCCGGAATCACCGGCCTGTGCGACGTAAACCAGGCGGCTCGCGAGCGCGCCCAGGCCATGCTCACGTCGGCCTCCGCGGGAAAAGCGCAGGAGTTCGCCGATATGCGCGAGATGTTCGCCAGCCGGGAGGTGGACGCCGTGTCCATCGCCACACCTAACCACTGGCACGCGCTGGCCACCATCTGGGCCTGCGAGGCGGGTAAGGACGTCTATGTCGAGAAACCCGCCAGCCACAACGTGCACGAGAGTTACCGCATGGTGGAGGTTGCGCGGCGGACCAGGAGGATGGTGCAGGTTGGTTCGCAGGGGAGAAGCACGCCCCACAAGATCCGCGCCATGCAACTCGTGAGAGAGGGCGTCATCGGCCAGGTCTACCAGGCCAAGGGTTTGTGCTTTAAGCGCCGCAAGTCGATCGGCAAGACGCCGCCGGAACCCGTGCCTGCGGGCCTCAATTGGGACCTCTTCCTGGGCCCTGCCCAGATGGTGCCCTACACCAAGAACCGGTTCGCATATAACTGGCACTGGTTCTGGGCCACGGGCAACGGTGACATCGGGAACCAGGGCGTGCACGAGATGGATATTTGCCGCTGGGCGCTCGGCGATCCGGGCATGCCGCAGTCGGTCTTCTCCAGTGGCGGCAAGTACGTCTACGACGACGACCAGGAGACGCCGAACACGCAGCACGCCGTGCTCGATTATGGCGGCCGCCAGATCGTCTTCGAGGTGCGCGGCCTTTTAACTGGTCCAGAGGGTGGCGTTCCGGTGCGGAAAGGCAACGTGGTAGGCAATCTGTTGCTGGGGAGCGAGGGCTGGATGTGGATCGATGGCTCGGGCTTCCAGGTCTATCACGGCGAGGACAACAACAAGGTGATGGACGAGAAGGGCAGCGACAACCCCGGCGCCTTGTTGCACGTCAAGAACTTCCTGGCCGCCTGCCGCAGCCGCAAGCACACTGATCTGACCGCCGAGATCGAAATCGGAGCTACTTCCGCCTCGCTCTGCCACCTGGCGAACATCGCTTACCGGGTGGGCAAGAAACTCGACTGGAACGGCTCAAGCAAGAGCTTCGGTTCGGAGGCGCTGGCAAATCAACTGCTCACGCGCGACTACCGCAAGCCTTACATTGTGTAGAGGAATGGCGGAAAGGGTGGGATTCGAACCCACGGACGAGTCACCCCGTCGGCGGTTTTCAAGACCGCTGCCTTAAACCGCTCGGCCACCTTTCCGCCTACCAGTTTAGCAATGCATCAGTCGCCCGCCGCGGGGCTGGGCACGGCGCCAGCCGGTTCCGGAGCGGAACGCTTCCCGGGCCGGATAGTGAACACGAAGAAGACCAGCGCGGCCTCTCCCAAGGCGAAGATCGTGTCGCCCGGGGCGCGGAGCCAACGCAGGGTCTGCATCAGCGGCGTCCCGAGGAACTCGGTGCTGCGGGCATACCAGTAGCCGCGATCCACCGACGCCCAGGTCTGGAGGAGTCCCACCGGCAGCAGGCTCACCACGCACATGGCCATCAGCCCGATGTTCATCAGCCAGAAACTGGCGCGCAGCCAGTTCTCCTTCCATTCCAGATCGGGCACCAGGGCGCGCAGACACACCAGCATCAGACCGATGCCCAACATGCCGTACACCCCGAAAAGCGCGGCGTGGCCGTGCACGGGCGTGGTGTTCAAGCCCTGCATGAAGTAAAGCGCGATCGGCGGGTTGATCATGAAGCCGAACAGGCCGGCGCCCACCATGTTCCAGAAAGCGACGGCGACGAAGAAGTAGATGGGCCACTTGTAGCGGGCCGCCCAGGCAGTCAGTTGGCCCCGGCGGAGATCATCCAGCGCGCCGTAAGCCACCAGGGTGAGCGGCACCACTTCGAGCGCACTGAACACCGAACCCCAGGCCAGCGCCACAGTGGGCGTCCCCGCGAAGTAGAGATGGTGGCAGGTGCCGATGATGCCGCCCGCCAGGTAGATCGTGGCAGACAGCAGCGCTGCCTTGGCCGCGAGGCCGGGTTGCACCAACCCGATGCGGGCGAAGAAGAAAGCGATCACCGAAGTGGCGAAGACCTCAAAGAAGCCCTCCACCCAGAGGTGGACCACCCACCAGCGCCAGTACTCGACAACGGAAAGATGGGAGTGCTGGCCCCAAGTGAGTCCAGCCCCGTAGAAGAGGCCAATGGCGCCGGCCGAGATCAGAAACAGCCAGAGAAGCTGCCGGTTGCCGTTCGGGTTCTTCAGCACCGGGCGGACCGTACGGATGACCAGGAACAGCCAGATGAGAAGACCGGCGAACAGAAGCCATTGCCAGCCGCGGCCCAGGTCGACATATTCGTAGCCCTGGTGGCCCCAGAAGAACGACTGCCGGTCGCTGAGCTTGTTCATGACGCTCATCCACTGCCCGGCGAGCGAGCCTACAACGATCAGCAGGAGGGCGCCGAACAGCACATTTACGCCCAACCGCTGAAACTTGGGCTCGTGCCCGCTGACCAGCGGCCCGATGAACAACCCCGCGGCCAGCCAGGCGGTGGCAATCCAGAAGATGCCCAGTTGGACGTGCCAGGTGCGGGTCACGGCGTAGGGCAGGATTTCAGAAAGCGGCAAGCCATAGAACCCGTCGCCCTCAACGCCGTAGTGGGCGGTGACCACGCCCATGAGCATCTGCACCAGAATCAGGGCGGCGACAATCCAAAAGTATTTCAAGGTGGCGAGTTGGGAGGCGGTAGCGCGCCACTGGCCGAGCGGGTCGGAGGCCGGCAGATGCGCGGGGTGCTCTTCCTGCCTTTGCGCCGTGTACCACCAAACCAGCGCGCAGATGCCCGCCAGCAGCATGATGATGCTGACGCCGGTCCACAACACGCTTTCGCCGGTCGGCCGGTTCCCCACCAGCGGTTCATGCGGCCAGTTGTGGGTGTAGGTGATGTTGTCGCCCGGCCGGTTGGTGGAGGCGGCCCAGGCGCTCCAGAAAACAAAGGCGGAGAAAAGCCGCGCCCGCTCTTCCGAGGCGATGCTGCCGCGCGGAATCGAGTACGCGGTATTGCCGTTCATGAACACGCCGGTGTAGTGTTCGCGGCAGGCGGCGATGGCGCGGGCTCGCACGGGATCGATGGTCAGCACGTTCGTCCGCGGGTCGGCGTGATTGTTACGGTACATGTGCTGCAAGCGGCCCTGCAATGCAGCCTGCCTTTCGGGCGAAAGGGCGTCGTAGGCGGATCCCTGCTCGGCGCGCGCCCATTCGTTCAGGACGAACATAGCTTCGCGGTGCAGCCAGTCGGCAGTCCAGTCGGGAGCGACATAGCTGCCATGGCCCCAGATCGAACCGACCTGCATGCCCCCCAGCGATTGCCAAACGTTCTGCCCGAGTTGGATCTCGCCGGAACCGATCACTTCCTGGCCATCCGTTGTGACCACACGGTCCGGAATGGGCGGCTTCTCCTGATAGATACGCGTGCCTATCCAACCGAGGACGGCAAACGAGAGGATGGTGACGGCAGCGAACGACCACCAGAGTTTCTTCATGTACTTCTCTCCCAGGGGGAATCCCCTAAGCAGAGAAGCTATCACCGGCCCGGTTCGTCTGCAGTGACATCAATCACAGAAGGTCTGAAATTCAGGGATCAGGGGAGCGGAACCCGCCAGATCCGTTCGCAGTACTCGCGGATCGAGCGGTCGGAGGAGAAGCGGCCGATCCGCGCGCTATTGAGGATCGACATCCGGGTCCAGCGTTCCGGATCGGAAAAAGCGTTGCTGACCTGCCTCTGGCAGTCGTAGTAGGGTGCAAAGTCCGCCAGGACAAAATAGGGGTCCGAGTGCAAAAGGTTATCCACCAGGGGGCGGAACAGCGCGGTATCGCCGCCGGAGAAGACGCCGGAGGCGACGCTGTCCAGAGCCGCACGTAAGCGGGAGTCGGACTCGTAAATCTCCCAGGGCCGGTAACCGCGGCTTCTCCAGGCAGCCACTTCTTCGGCGCGCAGCCCGAAGAGGAAGAAGTTGTCCTCGCCCACCGCTTCCCGGATCTCGATATTGGCGCCGTCGTAGGTGCCGATCGTCACCGCACCGTTCATGGCGAACTTCATGTTGCCGGTTCCGGAGGCCTCCTTGCCGGCGGTGGAGATCTGTTCGGAGAGATCCGCCGCCGGATAGACGTGCTGGCCGAATTTCACGTTGTAGTCGGGAAGAAAGACGACCTTCAGGCGGCCGCCCACATCGGGATCGTTGTTCACCACTTCGCCGATGGAGTGGATGAACTTGATGATCAGCTTCGCCAGGAAATAGCCGGGTGCGGCCTTGCCCCCGAAAATAAACGTGCGGGGCACAATGTCCAGTGACGGATTGCGCTTCAATTCCTGGTACTGGGTGATGATGTACAGGGCCAGCAGGTGCTGGCGTTTGTATTCATGAATGCGCTTCACTTGTACGTCAAACAGGGAGGCGGGGTCCACTTGCACGCGGGTGTGGCAAAGAATGTAGCGGCTCAGGTTGGCTTTCATGGCCAGGTTGGCGGCACGCCATTGCTCGCGGAATTCCTCCTCCTCCGCCAAAGGCTCGAGTTGGCGCAGTTCATTCAAGTCCGCGATCCACTGTTCTCCGAGGCGCGACGTGATCAACTGAGCCAGAGGGGGATGGCTGAGCGCGAGCCAGCGGCGCGGGGTGACGCCGTTGGTGACGTTGGTGAACTGCGCGGGGTCCATCTCGAAGAAGTCGCGCAGCACGCTTTCGCGAAGCAAACGGGAATGCAGTTCCGCCACTCCATTGACCGTGTGGCTCCCCGCGGCAGCCAGATGGGCCATGCGAACCGCCTGGGGGTTGCCTTCTTCGATGATGGACATGCGCGCGGCGCGCTCTGAGTCGCCGGGGAACTGCGCGCGCACCCGCGAAAGAAACCGGTGGTTGATCTCGTAAATGATCTCAAGATGCCGCGGCAGGAGACCAGCAAAGAGGGGGAGCGGCCAGCGCTCCAGGGCTTCCGGCAGCAAGGTGTGATTGGTGTAAGCCAGGGTCTGGCGGGTGACGTCCCAAGCCTCTTCCCAGGGCAGGAGTTCATCGTCCACCAGGATGCGCATCAGTTCGGCAACGGCGATGGCCGGGTGCGTGTCGTTCATCTGCACCGCGAACTTCTGGTGGAAGTCGCGGACCGGGCGTCCGCGCAGCTTGTGCAGGCGGAACATATCCGACAGCGAGCAGGCGACGAAGAAATATTGCTGCATGAGGCGGAGCCGCTTGCCTTGCATGCCTTCGTCGTTGGGGTAGAGCACTTTGGAAATGGTTTCGGATTCCACCTTATCTTCAACGGCGCCGATGTAGTCACCCTGATTGAAAGCTTCGAAGTCGAAGGATTCCACGGCTTCCGCGCTCCAGAGCCGCAGCACGTTCGCCAGGCGGCTGCCATATCCCAGGACCGGCGTGTTGTAAGGTACGCCGCGCACTTCATAGGCGGGAATCCAACGCTTCCGGAACCGCCCTAATTCGTCGGTGAAGCTTTCCGTGTGTCCTCCGAACCTGACCCGGACACAGTATTCGGGGCGCGGCAACTCCCAGGGGTTGCCCAACAGCAGCCACTTGTCGGTGATTTCCTTTTGCCAGCCGTCGACGATGGTTTGGTCGAAGATGCCGAACTCATAACGGATTCCGTAGCCGATGGCCGGCACCTGCAGGGTTGAGAGCGAGTCCATATAGCAGGCGGCGAGGCGGCCCAGGCCGCCATTGCCCAATCCGGGTTCCTCTTCGATTTCGAGCAACGAATCGAAATCGATTTTGAGGAGGGCCGCGGCCTCGCGGGCGGCTTCCAGCGCGCCAAGGCTGAGCAGATTGTTGCCCAGGTGCGGACCAGTGAGAAACTCGGCGGAGAGGTAACAAACCACGCGGTCGCTGCCCTCAATCAAGCGGTGCTGGGTGTCGATCCAACGTTCCATGAGGGCGTCCCGCACGGTCAGGGCAAAGGCCATATACCAGTCGTTGAGGGTGGCGAATTCAGGATTCTGGCCTTGGCTATAGACCACATGCCGCAGCACGGAGGAGCGGATGGATTGAGGTGTCATGGAGGGCTTTCCTGCGGCCAGTATAGCGGCTGAAGCGGAGCGGCCCTTCGAAAGAGGTCCGCTAGCGCGGCGACCAGCGAAGCCCGATCTTGCCAAGCTCGCGGCGGAACAACGGGGAGGCGGGAAACTCGGTCACCAGTTCTTCCAGGAGCAACCGGGCACGAGCGGGCTGTTTTTCCCGGAGGCAGGCGAGAGCCAGCATGATTTTGGCGTAGGGGCGCAGCAGGAAACCATCGCGGGCGGTGAAGCCAAGTTGCGTCATGCCTAGTTCGCGGTCGCCCTTGATGCCGCCGAGGCGAAGAATCGCCCGCTTATAAAAGGGGAGGCAGCCGATGATGTAGCTGGCGGCGCCAACGGCCATGTAGCCGTCTTTCTGGTTCGGCGCGGTGGCAATCAGGCGGCGGCCCCAGGACTCTCCTTCGCGCGTGAGGGAAAGCGCCTTCAAGTTGTCCTTCTCGATCAGCACGGAAGCATTGGCGCGCATGCCGAGACCGATGGTGATGGCCAGGAGGGCCTCGGAGTCCAGCGGGTTATGGTCCAGGCGCTGGTCGGCGATCGAGCGGGAGCGCTCGATGGCGCTGGCGAAGAGGCGCATCCGGTCGCGGTCCGGGCGCCCCTTGATGCCGCCGAGGAGGCGGTCATCGTCGAGGAAGAACTCGCTGGTGAGCACGCCGTGCTGTTCGAATTCCTCGAACAGGTAGCTGGCGCCGAGCGCAGCGGCGGCCAAAGGATCGTCGCCGGCCTCGCGCAAACGCTCCTCGAACAAGGCCCGGCCCGCGGAGAAGCGCAAATGGTACAGCTCAACGAAACCTTGTTCGAGCGAAGCTGGTTCCCCAGCCGGAAGGGCGGGCCAGAGGAGCAGTAGAAGGAAGCAGGTCTTCATCGCGCGGAGCCGGCCATTCCGAGAAGCATTGAGAAAAGGCCGGGCCAACTCTTTAGGATACGGAACGAAGCAGCGGCGGCAAGGGGGCGGCCCGCAAGCCAGAGGGCCGCGCGGGTGAGGAGCCGGTATTCGCGCAGGAGTTCCTGGCGCGCCTGATCGAGTGTCTGAAGATCATCTGGAATCGCACGGCGAAGGCCCCTGGCAAAGAGCCGGGAGGCCAGCAGAGCCTGGGTCATGCCGCCGCCGGTGATGGGGTCGACGTAGCCGGCGGCATCGCCGTGCAGGAGAAAACCGGGCAGGTGGCGGAGTGAAGGCCGGATGTTCCAGGCAGCGGCGCCGCGCAGCGGTCCGGCAGGTTGGACGTTCTGGAGCATCCCGGACAGCTGAGGCTGGGCCCGAAGGAGACGGCTCCAGATCTGCTGGCGGGAGGCCCTGCCCTGACGCAAAGGCGCCAGCAGGGTCACGTTGGTCAGGCCACCGGACAGAGGGGTGACATAGAATTCGTGATCCTCGCCCCAGAAGACTTGCACCCACGGCTCGGATCGGAAAGCAAAATGCCCGCGCAGAGCAAACCGGGGCGCGCCGCGTTGCACCGGGATGCGAAGGCGGCGGCGCAACGGGGAGTGGACCCCGTCGGCCGCAACGGTAAGGCGTGCACGCAGCACCTCCCCACGCGAAGCGACGCCCACGATGCGCCCGTCTTCCACGACAGGCGAATCAACTGGAGAGCTTTCGCGGACTTCGCAAACCTTTGCGGCTGCCGCCAGAAGGCAGGAGTCAAAGTCCAGGCGGCGAATCCCCAAGCCGGGCTGGTGGGGGAAGCGTGCGGCTGCCGTCTCCGGGCCACGGTGATAACGGACACCCAGGAAGGGCCGGCCGGGCAGATCGAGGCCGCAGAGCGCTGCTTCGGCGGCACCGGCGGGCATGAGACCTTCGCCGCACACCTTATCGCGCGGGCCTCGGGTACTTTCGAGCACGGTCACTTTCATGCCGAGGCGGCCCAGGTGCAGGCCCAATGAGGCGCCAGCCACGCCGCCGCCGGCAATCACCACGTCTCTCATACCCGGAAGCGGGGAATGAACCTGGGTTTATGCGCCATGGCACGCCGCCACTCTTCGCTGGCCGACAAAACGCTTTCCTCGCTGCGAACCCTGGCCCGCAGAACCAGCGAGTGGGCGACGGCAACGACCAGCGCGGTAATCCAAGCCGTGTGCAAGAGAGGGATTGCCAGCATTTCCACGAAGACCGCCGTATAGTTTGGATGCCGCACCCAGCGGTAAGGACCGGAAGAAATCACTCCAGTGGACGTGGAATCCACAACCTGGGTATTCCAGTGCCGGCCAAGCGTGCGAATACACCAGAAGCGGAGGGCATTCGCCAACAGCCAGACCAGAAAACAGGAAGCAGCGAGCCAGACTACCAGCGGCCGCTGGAAAACGAACACTTCAAGCGCTGCGCCAACCAGCGTGAGGGAATGCAACGCGACCATCAGGGGGTAGACGGGGTCCGGTTTCCGCCGGGCCCCCGCTTCAGCGAGGCGGCGCTGATTGCGACGCGAGAGCACGAGTTCGGCGAGGCGGGAGACAGCCACCAAGGCAAGAAAACCGGCATACAGCCAACGGCTGTCCATGGTTAGTGCTCCGGCCACTCGAGCAGGGAGAACTCAGCGGTGAATCCGGGGCCAAACGCGGCCATCAACCCGCGGTCGCCCGGGACCGGATTGCGGGTTTCGAGAGTGCGCTTCAGCACGAACAGGACGGTGGCGCTGGAGAGATTGCCGTATTCCGAGAGGGCGTGCCAGGAGGGTTCAGTCTGTTCCGGCGCAAGGCCTAACTGCTCTTCGACAAAGGCAAGGAGTTTCTGGCCGCCCGGATGGAGGACGTAGTGCTGAATAAGGTTGGGGGTGAGCTGATCAGGCGCCAGGAATCCTTCCGCGAGGCCGAGGATTTCGGAACGGATGAGCTGCGGCACTTCCTTGGAAAGGATGATATGGAAGCCGGTTTCGCGGAGGTCGAAGCCCATGGCGTCCAGCGAGTGGGGGAAGAAATGGCTGGTGGAACGGCGCAGGACCGGACGTCCAGGCGCGGGGCGACCGCTCAATACGGCAGCGGCCGCGCCGTCGCCGAACAGGGCGCACGAAACGAGGTGAGGCAGCGAGGTGTCGCCACGCTGGAAGGTGAGGGAGGCAAGCTCCACAGCGATGATGAGGGCGGTAGACCCGGGTTTCGAGCGAATCAGGTTCTCAGCGAGGGAAAAGGAGGCGGCGCCCGCGGCGCAACCGAGTTCCGTGATGGGCAGGCGGCGGACATCCTGCCGGAAGCCCATCCGGTTGACAAGGTGGGCGTCCATGGAGGGGATCATGAACCCGGTGCAAGAGGTGGTGATGAGCCAGTCCACGTCCCGGGGCGTGAGCCCGGCTTCGGCGAGCGCCCGCGCCGCGGCTTCCTCACCGAGCGCGACTGCGTGCTGCTGGTATTCCTGAGATACCTGGCTGAGCGGACGGGGTTCAATCACATAATCGAGCGGGAAGACGAGATGGCGCCTGCGGACGCGGGCGTTCTCAACAATCAGGCGCATCATTTCGAGCAGGCGCGGCTCCAAGGCGAACACCTTGCCGTAATAGTCGCTGGTCTGCTGCTGGGTGACCTCGTGGGGCGGCAGCGCGGTGGCAACACTCAAAATCCGGGCAGGCAATGGCTAACACTCGATTCCGCGCGCGCGCAGTTCTTCCGCGATCTGGGCGGCGCTTTGAAACTGAACCGCGTCGATGCCCGCGTGCCGGGCGCCCTCGACGTATTCAGCGATGTCGTCCGTGAAAAAGCACTCCTCCGGCCGGCACTGGGCGAGTTCGACGGCACGCTGGTAGATGCGCGGATCGGGCTTCATGGCGCCTACCTCGTGGCTGAGGCAATAGCCGTCGAAGTGGCGCAGGATGGAGTAGCGCTCCTTCAGCATGGAGTAATGGATGGCGTTGGTATTGGAGAGCAGCACGGTGCGGCGCTGGGAGCGTACGCGCTCCACCAGGGTTTCGGGCACCAGAGTCTCCGGCAGGAAAATACGGGACCAGATGGCGGCGAACTCTTCGTAGCTGAGTTGCAGGCCGAGCAGGCGGTTGGCGGATGCGACGAAGCTCTCCGGCGCAATCTGTCCGGATTCGAGGGCCACGACCAGTCCAGAGGCCAGAAAGCGGGAGCGGATCTCTTCGTGGGTGAGTCCGGAGAGCCGGGAAAGAGGTTCGTAGCCCCGGGTGAAGTCGAAGGGCACCAACACTCTGCCTAAATCGAAGAGGACCGCGCGAATCACAAAGGACGATTCTCGCACACGGCTCGCGGGTGCGCCCGCGCAGGCTATGGCAGAATGGGGTTGCTATGGCCGCCAAGAAAGCTGAAGTGTTTGAAGTGGAGTGCCCGTGCTGCCAGGCGAAACTGAAGATCGACGCGGGCGTGAAAGCGGTGCTCAGCTACGAGGAAAAGCCGGAGAAGCGGTCGATCGAGGACATTTCGGCGGGGCTGGACCGTCTGAAAAAAGAGCAGGCGGCCCGGGCGAGTGCTTTCGAGAAGCGCTTTGAAGCAGTGAAGTCGGAAAAAGACGTGCTGTCGCGAAAGTTCGACGAGTTGCTGAAGCAGGCCAAGGAATCGCCGGACAAACTGCCGCCGGTGAAGCGGCCTTTCGACCTGGACTAGCAGGCTGGCTCCACCATGAGCAAAGGACCGGCGCCTCCCGCGGCGGGCCTTAGGAGCGCTGCGGCTGCAGCGGCGGGCGGAGAATCAGGGCGGCGAGAGCGCAGACAGCAGCCAGAGCAGCGAGGGTGGTGTAGACCTCGGCGTAGCCATTGGCGAGTTGTCCGGCGGCTTTGGCGCGGTCCATGAGGGCGGCGAAATAGCCGGGAACGAAGAAGCCGCAGAGGCCCCAGGCGGAGAAGAGGAGGCCGTAGTTGGCGCCGACATGGCGGGCTCCAAAGTAATCGGCGGTCAAGGAAGGCATGAGGGCGAGGTAGCCGCCGTAGCAGAAGGCAGCGAGACACAGGCCGGCAAGGAGGGGAGCAAAGGAGTCGGCCGTGCGGAGGAAGCCGAGGCAGGCGGCGACGGAGCCGGCGCCCATGCCGAGCAGCGCGGTTTTGCGGGAGAAGCGGTCGGAGATGGCGCCCCAGCCGAGACGGCCGAGTCCGTTGAAAACGCTCATGACACCGAGGGCAGCGCCGGCGGAGAGCCAGGTTCCGGGGCCGGCCTTTTCGCGAAGCAGTGGGCTGGCTTCGCCAATGGCCGTGAGGCCAACGGACGTGCCGAGGAAATAAACGATCCAGAGGACGGGGAACTGCCATGTGCGGAGGGCCTCGGCGGGAGCGAGAGGAAGCGTGGCGGCGGCGCGGGCGGCGCCCTGCCAGCCCGGCGGATGCCAACCGGGGGGCGGTACGCGGTAGAGTTGCGCAGCGCCAACGACGCCGATGAGGAAGACAGCGGCAAGAATGTAGAAGGTGCGGGGGATGGTGAAGGCGTAGCGAGAGGGGTCATTCCCGATGAGGGATTCGATGAGAGGTCCGAATAGGAGAGGGCCTACGCCAAAGCCCATGACCGCGAGACCGACGATAAAGCCGCGGCGGTCGGGGAACCATTTGACGCACATCGCGATGGGAGTGACATAGGCGAAGCCCATGCCCAAGCCGGCGATGATCCCGTAGCCGGCGATGAGCGCCTCGAGGCGGTGGCCGAAAGCGCCGGCGAAGACGCACCCTAAGGCGAGAAGGAGGCCGCCGGCGCTGGCGACGAGACGGGGGCCTTTGCGGTCTTGCCAGAAGCCGGCGAAGATCATGCCGGCGGCAAAGGCGAGCATGGAAAAACGGTACGGAGCGATGGTTTGAGCCTTGGACCAGCCGTGGAGTTCAGAGAGGGGAGGACGGAAGACGGACCAGGAATACAGGACGCCGAGGAGGATTTGCAGAAAGACTGCCGCAGCGGCGTAAACGGCGCGCGGCGGGCCGGCGGGTCCGGGAGAGGCCATCGAGTCATTCTAGCGGGCGGGCCCTGTGGGGGAGTGGTGGTCCGTCAGTAATCCCGTAATCCGTCCGTAAGGGATTTCGGAGTGCAGGTGAGAGTGCGAGAGAGAGG
>CAYWQS010000032.1:0-49842 GCA_964460395.1 uncultured Solibacteraceae bacterium
GTACGAGATGGAAAACCGCTCGGAGTACTCAACCGCAATGCGAACCAATTGATGATCGATCTGTTGGCAGGGAAAGGCTACCCATTGCTCAATCCAGTCCATGGCTTCCGCCGGTGACAGCGGGTGCGCCGCCTTTCGGACCATGGTCACGTAGAACTCCTGCAGAACTTGCGCGGAGGTGCCAAAGTTCTCGGATGCGATTAGCTCCAGCGCGCGTCTCCGTTTGGCTGAATCCTCTCCACGCCCGCCCGCGGCATACACCAAAACGTTGGTGTCAAAGAAAACACTAGCGGCCATGGAGATCTTCCCGGTTCCAGGTTTTCTTGCCTAGCCTCGCCTTCGACCTCCTGCTGAGTTGCAGAAGCCGTGCCCGTGCCAGTCTGGCGCGGTCTTCGTGCAAAGCAAGATCCGTCAGAAATTGCCTGACTAGTGCGTTCACGCTCGAGTTCTTCTCCGCGGCGTGGCGCCGGGCAGCAGCCAGAATGTCGTCATCCACACTAAGGGTAATGTTTCGCACTTACACAGTATACGTGTAACTGTGTGACATAAACAAATGGGCACCTACCCAAAGATCAGAGAAGCACGGTGACCCGCAGTCCAAAGTGCCATCCAGACTGCCCGCCGCCCTTCCAGCCTCCCTTGCCCGGTGATACAGTACTGCCCATGCGCATTCTTATTTGGGTTGGGTTGCTATGCGTGGCCCTGGCCGCTGGAGCGGCCGGCGACGAACTCTATCAGGGTGCCTGGATGAGCCACAAGGGCGAACCCGCAGGCGCCATCGGCATCACCATCACCGCCTCCAAGGCCGCGGTCGGCCTCAACGTCAACGGACAGGAACGGGTCTGTTCCGAAGCCAAGGTCACCACGCAGGGCAACCGCATGACCATCACCTGCAAGTTCACTTACGCCCAGGACCCCCACTCCGCCACCTTTCGTGGCGTTATTGCTGGCAATGAGGTCAAAGGCGAGTACGAAATCACGTCGGACGAGCCAGGCGGCCTCAATGACAAAGGCTCCTGGCGCGCCAGCCGGCGTCCTTAGCCCCGTCCACCCCCGATTGGGGCATATCCCCCAACTTGATTTCAGAGCATTCGACCTGAAATAGTATATTTTCGTGCTCCTGCACGGCGTCCGGCGGTTGGCCCCCAAATTGCTCCACCGGGCGGGAAAGGAGTTCTCTCGATGCAGACGGCCTCCGCGGACGCGAAACGAGCAGTCTTCTTAAAAACCCTACCCGGCGACGACCTCCGCCAGATTCTGTGGCGCTTCGAAGACCGTTACGACCTGGCCATGATGGTGCAAGCCGTCCGAGCCGTCGCTCGCGGACCTGTGGCTCGCCTCGTGGCTGAGGGGGGTCGGCATAGCCACGACTGGACCCCTGAAAAGGACGCCCTGCTGCTCGAATACGACAACGCAGGCATCACTTCCGCCTATATGGAACCGGAGGAGGGCGGGTTCATCGCCGGCCCGAAAAACCTTGCGCTCGCCATGATCGCCTTCGAACTGGCCTGGGTGGACGCCGGCGCCGCCACCGGTTCTCTGGCTCAGCACTTGGCCCTGGCGCCCATCCACGAACGCGGCACACTCGAACAGAAGGCGAAATACATGGCGCTGGCAGCGCCTCAGCCGGGGCAAAAACCCTGGCGCGGAGCCTTCGCCCTCACAGAGCCTATCCCTTATGTCGGCGTCGAAACGGGGTTGCTGGGAGGCAAGGTCCGCATCGCCGAGTGGCCCGAGGATGGTGAACCCCTACTCGAGGTGAATAAACGCGGCCGCTTTATCACCAACATGGGCTTCGCCAACTTCGTCACCGCCGCGGTAGATACCGATGACCCACGCATCCAGGGCACCTGCATGGTGATCCTCGAGGAGACGGACCCTGGGCTGTTCGACCGCGGTACCCCCACCCGCAAACTGGTCCACCAGCTCTCCAGCACCTCCGACCCCGTCTTCCAACTCAAGGTGCCCGCGTCCCGCATTATCGGCGGCTACACCGTGAAGAACGGGATGATTGTGCCGAACTTCTCCCATAGTGAAATCATCGAGGCCGTCTTCCGCCGCACTCGCGTCACCGTCGGCTTGATGACCTCCGCTAAGCTCCTCTCGGCTGTTGAACCGCTCATCCGCTACCACCGCGACCGGTTCCGTGGTGGCGGAGCTGTGCCGCCCGGTTCGCCGCGTTACGAGCTCGGCCTGCAGCAGAAAGAAGACGTCACCCACCGCCTGCTCGACATATGGGCCACGGGCGAAGCCAGCGCATCACTCGGCTTTGCCGCCGCCCGCCTGTTTGACCAGCTGGACCCAATCGAAAAGAAGAAGGATGAAGCGCTGGCCGCCGCAGGCATTCACGGCGGCATGGCTGCCTTCAAGGCCCTGAAGCGGCGCATCCCGGAGGCGATCGAATACCTGGAACTCCAGGCCCAGCCCGCTGCCCTGCGCAACAAGAGCCGCTTCAAGGCGCTAGAAGACGACCCGGTGGTCCAGTTCCTGGTGCTCGATGCCCAGGCTAGCGTCCTTTGCCCCGCCACCAAGCTCTGGAACACGGGAGTTGGCAGCGCCAAGATGCGCGAAGCCGTCAGCCTGATGGGCGGCTACGGCATTACGGAGGACTGCCCCGGTTTCCTCGGCTACAAGTGGATGGACTCGCAGCTCGAAGCCACCTACGAGGGACCAGAGGCCGTTCAGCGCCGCCAACTCTCAGTCACCATGACCAGTGAAGTCTTCCTGGCGCAATTCCGCCAGTGGGTGCACGAGATGCGCAGCCTGGCCGGCCGGCAACCCGGCACCGGCGCCTGCGCGCTGGCCACCGCGATGCAGCTCTGGCACTGGACCATGCAGCACCTGCAACACGCCACCGACGGCGATGGCCAGAAGCTCTACCAGAGCACCCGCCAAGGTGTTACCTTCGCCCTCGCCGATGCCCTTTGCTGGCTGCTGGCGGCCCGCTGCCAGATCCTCGATGTCGAACACCTGCGGCAGAAGGGTCCTGAGAACCCCGCGCTCGCTGACGGGTTGGAGGGCGCGCTCCAGTTTTTGACCGACCTCTGCCACCTGCAGGCCACGCATACCGCCAGCGAAGTGGGCCGGATCTGCGCCGA
Source organism: uncultured Solibacteraceae bacterium (assembly GCA_964460395.1). Classification (GTDB taxonomy): domain Bacteria; phylum Acidobacteriota; class Terriglobia; order Bryobacterales; family Bryobacteraceae; genus CAYWQS01. The sequence goes on from CAYWQS010000032.1 coordinate 3,099, forward strand.
ACTGGTCTACGGCTACCTGCGCCATCCGAGTTGGGAGGGGGAAAACAGCGGCGCCTGCTTCAAGCACGAAGAGCTGATCTCCATGGAGTCCCTGGTGCCCGGCCTTTCCGGATTCACCTCGGACTACGTGAACGAAGACGGTACCCATGCCAGCAAAGAAGGGCCCTGCGTCCGTGCGCAAGGGCTGCTGGACTTTACCCGCCTGCGCAGCAAACTCGACGGCTGCATGGCCGGCGGCTTATTGGCCAGGGACCGTGCCGCGGAGTCACTACAAAAGGTCATGATTCCCGCTGCGCTCGACTACCCGCAGTAAAGGAACCCCGCCCGTGGAGCCAGAAGAGATCACGTCGCCCGAACCGGCGCCCGCCTTGGACGCGGACATCGTCTGCGTGGGCTTCGGCCCCGCCACCGGCGGGTTCCTCACCACGCTGACCCGTGCGATGGCGGCCGAATCGTTCGAAAGCCGTGCCATGCCCGGCATGCCTCTGCAAGTAGTGTGTTACGAGCGGGCTGACGACATCGCCTTCGGCGTTTCGGGTGTGGTGACAAGGGGCCGCGCCATCCGGGCTTCCTTCCCCGATCTGAACCCTGCCGAGATTCCCATGGCCACGCGCGTCTCCCAGGAGAAACTGCTGTACCTTCTGGATCCGCACGGCGCTTCCCGCCGGCCTGCGTTGATGAAGATCGCCGACGGCCTGCTGGATGTCTGCCGCTTGCGCGATAGCGCCTGGGAATTGCCGTACACGCCGCCCTTCTTTGACAAGCACGACGGCTTCATCTTCTCGCTGGGTCAGTTCAACCAGTGGGTGGGGCAGCAGGTGATGATGTCGGGCCTGGCCCAGATCTGGCCCATGTCTCCGGTGGCTGAACCTCTCGTAGAAGATGGTCAGGTTCGCGGTGTCATCCTGGCTGCCGACGGCACGGAGGTCCGTTCGGAGTTGACCGTGGCTGGCGACGGCCCCATCGGTCCGGTCGGCCGGCGCCTCGACGACATTTTCGGCATGCCGCCGGGCCACCAGCGCGACGAGTGGGCGGCGGGCATGAAGTTCGTCGTCGACCTGCCGGAACACTGCGAACTGCCCGAGGGTACGGTGCTTCACACCTTGGGCTACCCCGAACCGGAGATCTTCGGCTTCCTGTACGTCCACCCGCAACGCACAGCGTCTGTGGGCCTGTTCATTCCCTCCTGGATGCAAAGCCCCGTGCGCACCGCCTACCGCTACCTGCAGCATTTCATCGAACACCCTTACCTCAAGCGGCATCTGCGTGGCGCGAAGCTGAGGAGTTGGGGCGCTAAGTCGATCCTCGAAAGCGGTCGCCGCGGCGAACCTTGGCTCTGTGGCGATGGCTACGCGCGCATCGGCGAAGGCTCAGGTTCCACGAATGTGCTGACGGCGTCAGGGGTCGATGAAGCCTGGCTCACGGGAATGCTTCTGGGAGAAGCAGTGCTGGACATCTGGCGCGCCGGGCTGCCGTTCTCCCGGGAAAACCTGGACAAATATTACGTGGCGCGCCGCCGTGCCTCTTGGCTCGAGTCCGAATCCCACGCTGCGGAGCATGCACGCAACGGCTTTCAAAGCGGCGTCATCCGAGGCTTCCTCGGCATGGCCCTCAGCGGTTTCACCAATGGAAGGTACGCCCTCCCTGCCCCGGCCGCGCCGCGCAAGCCGAAACCACTGAAGGATTACTACGCGGGCAAACTCTCACCTCTCGAGGTGGAAGACCTGCGCCAGCGCAGCGAGCAAGCGGGCGAACCGCTGCATAATGCGCTCATGGATGCCGCTGGCTGGCCCAGGATCCAATACGACGGCGAACTGCTGATCTCGCACCAGGACGCCCTGCTCATGGGAGGCAAGGTGCAAGCGCCTCCGGAGTTCCCGGACCACGTCGTGTTCCGGGCTGTGGAAACCTGCCGGCAATGCGGCGCCAAAACATGCGTCGAGATGTGCTCTGGTCAGGCAATTCATCGCGATGGCTCGGGCGGCGCCGCGTTCGACCGCGAGAAATGCGTTCATTGCGGGGTGTGCCTGTGGAACTGCGAGGAGGGCAATATCGTCTTTGCCGCCGCGCCGGGAGGACTGCACTCCGCCGAAAACTGACCGGAATCCCAACGAACTATGCCGTACCAAATCATTGTCTGCGGAGGGCTGGCGCCCGATCCGCTGCAAACCCTCGAGCCTGTGGCATCTCCCAACGGGCCTGGCCTGAAAAACGAAATGATGCTGCCCGCCGTATTCGACCCCTGGGCTGCCCATGCCCTTTATGAAATGGCGCACTTTGCCAGGCAGGCGCCCGGCTCCACGGTGAAGGTGGTGAGTCTGGCACCCAAGGCCAAGCTGCAACAAGTGATGATGACCTTGGCACAAAAGCTTCCCTTCGAACTGCTGGCATTGGACGGTCCTGCCAATGGCTTCACAGACGCTGGGGAAACCGCCCAGGCGCTGGCGAACGCCATTGCCGCGCTGCCCGGCCTGGACCGCTCTCAACTGCTGGTCTGCGGCGGCTGGGAGTCCGCGACTCGCGGCGCCGGCGTGGTCATGCCGATGATTGCTGAAAAACTCGGCATTCCCGACATCTTCCTGGCTGTGGATGAGCTGCACCCGGATGGTGACAGCCTGCTGGTGAAGGAGCGCGTGGAAGGTGGCCGTCACATGATCTCCCGGCTGGCGGGTCCGCCTGCCGTTTTGGCCTGGGCTACGGGCACACTGCCCGAGCCGCCGAATTCCCCCCAAATAGGGATGACCAATATGAGGACTATCATGCCTTCGCTCCAGAAGGCCCAGCCAGTGCGACTGGCCGGAGAAGCGCTCGAGTTCCAGGAGGTGGCTCTCCCGAAACTGGTCCGCCAAACGCGCATCGTGAAGGATCTCTCCAACGACGAAATCGCCCGCGAAATTGTGGAGTGGCTCAAAGCATGAAAACCCTGGTTCTCATTTCAGACTTGAGTGCCGCAGCCAGAGAAGCCATCGCAGCAGCCAAGGCGCTAGGAGCACCGTTCGCAGTGGGCATTGTGGGTGAATCGCAGGTCCCGGCCTGTGGGGCTTCGCGCGTCATCTGCGTATGCGGCGAAGCATTTCAGGTTCCCCGTTCTTCCACAGACTTAGCGGCCTGCGCCGCTCTGTTCGAGGCCATCAGGCCGGAAATCGTCGTCGCGCCTCAGACTTCGCGCTTCGCGCGCTTTTTCCCTGCACTCGCCGCCCGCTTCGGCGGCGCCTGCGACACGCACTTGACCGCCTTCGACGGCGAACGCGCCCGCCGCTGGTTCTACCGTCAGCGCATGGAAGGCGAATTCGCACGTCCTGCCCGGCCGTGGTTCGTGTTGCTGGAGTCGGGTGTCTGGGAGCCAGTCCCGGAAGATCATTTAGCCGAGGCTGAACCGTTGGACTGCACTGTCCCTGAGGCCCGCACCAGCTTCGTCCGGTTCGTTTCTCCGGAAACAGCGGAACAAACCATTCGCCCTGATGCAACGACTCTGTTCGTCGCTGGAGCAGGATGGACCAAGAAACAGCGTGATGGTCAGGTCCACGTGGAACAGGCCGCCGAACTCATTCTCGGATTTGTCCGAAATAGCCAGTCTTCGTTGGGCTCCTCGAAATCATTGGTGGATCTCAGCGGAGAGGGCCAGGCAGTTTTGCCGTTTCTTACTCACCTCCACCAGGTAGGCCAAACCGGCTCTACGCCCCGGCACCGCAAAGGGTTAGCCACCTGTTGTCACGGCGAGGAACCACACGTCGTCGGCTGGCGATTCATCAATGAACGCCGGGCCATCAATCTCGATCCTAATTGCGGCTGGGGCCGCGGCAAGGCCGACGTTCTGTACGTCGCCGATGCCTTCGAGGTCATGGCCAAAGTGATTGCTCTCTTGTAGTTTGCGTTCTTTGGGCACTGCCGTTCTGCTGCAGCAAAAGTGAAATTTTCCTGACATATTGCAGCCTGATAGAAACAAGTTGCGAGCGCGACTCAAAGTTCCTTCAACGGAAAAGTAGCCCAAAGTCGGGCTGTTGCATCCCTTTAGATAGATCTCCCCGACAATAGCCGCATTGCACCCGTGTCCCTCTTGACTGGCGACCTGGGGGCTAAGTGTATCGGGAGACTGGAGTACTAACCAAAATGGAACTCGGAGCTCAAGCAGTCAGAGAAAAAGGTACCGTGAAGTGGTTCAATGCCGCGAAAGGCTATGGCTTCATCCAGCGGCATACGGGGGAGGACGTATTCGTGCACTATTCGGCTATTCAAATGACCGGATACCGCACGCTCGACCAGGGGATTGAGGTTGAGTACGACCTAAGAACTGGCCCGAAGGGTCTGCAAGCCGAGAACGTCCAACGGGTTGCCTAACCTCTCGGACAGCCGCAAGCGATTAAAAAGAAATCGGGTTAGTCCTTTTTCTGCGCAGGATTGGGGCGCAGAATCGAGCCTACGATGCTCACTACGATGGACCCGAAAAAGGCTGCCCAGAAGCCCGACACAGTAAAGCCAGAGACAAACTGTGCTGCCAGCATGATCATGAGGGCGTTGATTACCAGCAAAAAGAGTCCGAAAGTGATGAACGTGACGGGGAACGTGAGCACTTTGAGGAGAAATCCAACAGTTCCGTTCACCAACCCGATCACTACAGAGGCAATGAGCGCTGAACCCAGCCCGCTCACCTCAAATCCAGGAATCAGAAACGAAGCGACCAACAAACTTACCGCAGTCGCAAGCCACGTCAGGAGCAGTTTCCCCATGACGGCTGAGAATAGCACACTCAGGAGAGTCAGCCGATCGCCGGTAACGCCTACGGACTAATCTTCTCTTTGAGAATTGGTACTTTAGGGTTAAAGTAAACCAAGTCGGCGCGGCAGCGCGGGATGATCTCTGGGAGCCGAACTCCTCCTCCAACGGTGGCCTGAAGCCATTCCCGTCTGGTTCGCCGGCATTTCCTCAGGAGCGCCGTCGAACCGTCGGCGGCGCTTCGACGGATGGAGATTCTCTATGGTGCTGTGGGCGCAGCGCCAATGGGATTGCCGGTAGAAGGCCGGACAGGCTTGTTCAGTGGAGCGCCTGGAAACGCCTCCACGGGCTGCTTCAGTGTAGACGGCAGGACGTAACGGCGCGTACTGATGTCGAAGAGCGAGAAGATCAGGAACACCGCCAGGAAGAACAATCCGCCAACAAAAATCACAGCGTTAAACCGGTCGTGGCGCAGATCCATAAAAAACAGCGCCACCAATGCGCCCTTACAACTGGCGATCAACAAAGCGATGACTACGTTGAGCGAACCGAAGTCGAACCCCGCCGCGTAGACAGTAATCACGGTCAACACCAGGAGAGCAAAGAGGACACCTGCGTAGACCTTGGGGCTCGTTACGTGGTGCGCCTGCGCGTGAGTATGATCCATGGTCGTTTCCTCTCCTCAAGTGAGTAGATACATCAGCGGGAACAAGTAGATCCAGATCAGGTCCACCAGGTGCCAGTAGAGACCGGTCATTTCGACCGGTGCGTAGTAGCCGGGGCCGAAGTGGCCTTTGGCGGCCCGTACAATCAGCCAGCTGATCACCGCCATGCCCAGTAAAACGTGAATCCCATGCAAGCCGGTCATCATGAAGTAAAAGCTGAAAAACATGAATTGGCCCGGCACAGTGTCGCCTTGGTGCGTGTAGAATCGCCCTGGCAGCAGCCCGTCGTGGAACTTGTGGCTGTACTCGAAGTACTTCACCACCATGAAGACGCCTGCCAGCAGCACTGTCAGGATCAGAAAGACAAGCAGCTTCTTCTTATTGCCAGTCTGCGCCGCCCAAACCGACATCACCATGGTAAAGCTAGACACCAGGAGCACGACGGTATTCAGCGCCCCCAGTGTGCGGTCCAAGTGATGATGGGCCGCCATAAAAGCTTCGGGATGGCGGGCGTGCATGATGCCGTAGCCGACGAAGAGTCCGCCGAACATCAACACTTCCGTCACCAGGAAGAGCCACATTCCGATCTTGGACGCCTCGAACTGCTGAGACATCTCGCGGAAATGGTGTTGCAGGAAAGGAGAGTGCTCCTCGTGCGCCGTCGCCGTGCCTGGAGCTGTCGTACTTACTTCGCTCATCGTGTTTCTTCCCGAACCGGTTCCGGTTCCCGTTTAGTGAACAAGCTCCTTGGCGCCAGTGGGCGCCGGGTTTTCGCGGTAGTCATAGGGGCCGTGCACACAGACGGGCTGTCCTTCAAAGTTGTGCGTAGTCGGTGGAGTCTCGGCTTCCCACTCCAGCGTCCGGCCGCCCCAAGTGTTCCTCTCCATCTGCCGCTTCGGTGAGCGCAGCGAGGCCAGGAGATAGCCCAGCACGAGGAACAGGCCGGCGGCAAGAATCCAGCTTCCGATCGTGGAAGCTACGTGGAATCCCTGGAACTGATCCAGATAGTTGTAATACCGCCGCGGCATGCCGCGGCTGCCCATTACGAATTGCGGCAGGAACGTGGCATTGAAGCCGATAAACACCAGCACTGCGCCGATCCGGCCCAGCGCCTCGTTATACATCCGGCCGTACATCTTTGGCCACCAGTAGTGGATGCCGGCGAGAAAGGCAATCAGGTTCGACCCGGCCATCACGTAGTGGAAGTGTGCGACCACGAAGTAGGTGTCATGCAAGTGGACGTCAGTAGACAAGGTGGACAGGAACAGGCCCGTCAATCCGCCGATCGTGAACAGCAGCAGGAAGCTGATGGCGTACAGCATCGGGGTGCGGAGTTCAATCGATCCACGCCACATGGTGGTGATCCAATTGAATACCTTGATGGCCGATGGGATCGCGATGAAGAAGGTGAGAAAACTAAACACCGCGGACGCGAACAAGCTCATTCCGGCAACAAACATGTGGTGGGCCCAAACCAGGAAGCCAAGCAAGGCGATGGCGACCGAACTGAATGCGATGGCTTTGTAGCCGAAGATCGTCTTCTTGGAAAAGGTCGGGATCACTTCCGAAATCACTGCCATGGCCGGCAGGATCATGATATAGACCGCCGGATGGGAGTAAAACCAGAAGAAATGCTGAAACAGCACGGGATCCCCGCCGAGGGCGGGGTCGAAGATGCCGACGCTAAGCAAGCGTTCCAGCGCAATCAGCAGCAAAGTGATGGCCAGCACCGGCGTGGCAAGAATCTGGATGAGCGCCGTGGCGTACATGCCCCATACGAAAAGCGGCAGTTCGAACCATCCCATCCCTGGGGCGCGCAGCTTGTGAACGGTGGCGATGAAGTTCACGCCAGTGAGGATTGAACTGAATCCCATCACAAAAGCGGCCAGCACCATCATCGTGACTCCGCCACCGGTGGTGGTCGAATACGGCGTGTAGAAAGTCCAGCCCGTGTCAACCCCACCCATCAGCAGCGTGCTGACTGCCATCAGCGACCCGGTCCAGTAGAGGTACAGACTGGCCAGATTGAGCCGGGGAAACGCCACGTCTTTCGCGCCAAGCAGCAGCGGTAGCGCAAAATTTCCTAACGCCGCCGGAATCGCGGGGATGATCACCAGAAAAACCATGATCGCCCCATGCAGCGTGAAGACCCGATTGTAGGTTTCGGCGGTGATCAGGGTGGTTTTCGGCGTCAGCAGTTCCAGGCGGATCAAGAGTGCGAACAATCCGCCCACCACCATAAACAGCACAACCGACCACATGTACATCAGGCCGATCCGCTTGTGATCCACGGTTGTGAACCAGGACTTCAAGCCGGGCGGATCGTCCAGATAGTCCCCGTGGGGGGCTGCATGTGCGTACCCATTAGCTGTCAAAGCGTTTGCCATAGATTCGTTTCCTCTGACGGATGGCGCCCTACTTCAGCGTCTTAATGTATTCGATTACGCCTAGAATTTCGCGCTCACGCAACAAGCCCTGATAGGTGGGCATGATGCCTTCGTAGCCCTGCACGATCATTGCCTGCGGCTGCAGAATCGAGGTCCGGATGTAGTTTTCGTCTACGGGATAGTCTTTGCCGTCCGTGCCTTTGTGCACCGCGCCGTAAATCCCCTTCCACGACGGCCCTTGCCCGCGCGTGCCGTCAATCGAGTGGCAGGTTGCGCAGCCTTTGTTCTCCCACACCAGCTTGCCCAATTCGGCCAGGGGCATTTTCCGTACTTGCTCATCCCCTTCGCGCAGAAACGTCTCGTAATCCTCCGGCGTATCCACGTAGATCTTGGCGAGCATGTCGGAATGCCCCTTTCCGCAATACTCCGTGCAGAAAACCTGCTGTACGCCCGGCTCGGTAGCTTCAAACCAAAGTTCCGTATAGCGGTTCGGCAGCACATCCATTTTCAGCCGGAACGACGGCACATAGAAACTGTGGATCACATCTTCGCTGTGCATGATCAGTTTCACCGGCTTGTTGACTGGTACGTGCAAGTCGTTGATGCTGCGTGTCCCATCCGGATACTCGAATTCCCAAAGCCACTTCTTGCCCGTCACCACGATTTCCATGGCGTCATTGGGCGCTACTGAGGCTTTCACATATCCTTTGAAGCCCCAGAAGAAGATGGCAAACACGACGATGGCGGGAATCACGCTCCAAACCACCTCCAGCGCCGTGTTATGCGTCATGTGCGGCGTCACTTCGTTAGCCGATTTCCGCTTCCAGCGCTTGGCGGCGTAAAAAATCAGACCGCCGTTCAGAAAGAAAAAGAAAATCGTGAGGTAGGTGATGAACATAAACAATCCATCCACCTCACTGGCATGCGTCGCCGCAGCCCGCGGAAGCAAGTAGTCCTGAAACCAGTTCATTTCGCAGTCACCATGCCGCCGGAAATCCCGGCTGTGTCGCTTTTACGGCGGCGTTCCATCCGGAAGTACCGGAAAAGAACCACACCCAAAATCAAAACCATCAGCACGCCGCCTCCTCGCATGATGTTCATGGCATAGGGGGCGTAGCTGCGCGATTGAGGATCGTAGTGGAAACAGAGGAGCAAGAGCTTGTCCGTAATGCCGGTCTTCCCCTCGGCAGCCTCCGTCAGCGCCAATCGCAGATCCAACGGGCGGAACTTCACTCCGTACAAATAACGGGAGATCTTCCCCTCCGGCGAAAGAATGAAAATTACCGCTGCGTGCGCATACTGTCCTGTCTTCTCGTCCAAACGGTAGCGGAAGCCAACCTGTCCGGCCAGCCTGGCCACGTTGCCCTGGTGGTCGGTAAGGAAGTGCCATCCGGGCGCGGGGCGTTCGTAGCTTTCCAGATAAAGGGCCTTCTTTTTCCGGGCCAGGCCGTAGTCTTCCGTGGGGTCGATACTGATCGTAACCACCTCATACTCACGGCCCGGCGTGCCGGGCATCTCCCGCATTGCCGCCGTCTGCCCATTGAGCACCAGATTGCAGAGCATGGGGCAGTTGTAATACACGAGGTTGAGCACGACGGGGCGGCCTTTCTGGAAGTAAGTCCGCAAAGGTTTCGGATATCCATCCTCGGCCATGAATTGCAGGTCGAGATCCACCTTGCTGCCCAACTGCTCCAGCACATCCACGCCTTCCAGTTCCCGAGGCACACGTTCCGATTCCCCGCCGGCAACCGGCAGAGCGAGCGTTGCCAAGGCCAGCAGGCCCAGTAGAGTGCGGAACAGATTATCGGGCAGCAGTCGCATTGTTTGTATCCGAGGTGGCAGGTGCCGCCGCAGCGGGCGCCGCGTCGTTACCGGCCCCTCCGGGCGCTTCCACTTTCACGTCGTAAGTAGTCGTGTTGTACGGCACTTTGCCGGCTTGAATGTCGTTAGCCAGCAGTTCCATGGCCCGGCTGATGGGAATCCGGACCAAGCCCTTCTCTTTATCGATGTACGAATACTGGTGGAGATGCTCCTCTTCGCGATCATGGATCGCTTTTAATTCCATACTAGGCACGCCGGTATACTGCTGGCGCTCCACGTACTCGTAAGACACCATGTACAGCCAGTACACGCCCACAATCAGAACCACGAGCAATCCGATGATGCTGGCGGAAATCAAGGCGATCAGCCCCGCTCGGGCTTCGTGCCGGTCGTAATCCACCTGCGGGGCAGGCTGGTTGGGATTCAGATTTTCTGCCATTCGCCGTTACCTCCGGTTACACGTTATGGAATGCCAGGCTCTGCTTGAGCCGGGGATCGCCCACTGGCACCAAGGGCTTCTCGCGGAATCCGGACCAGAACAACAGCCCCGCAGTGGAAGCGACGGCTACCAGCGCAGCCAGATTCACCCAGTGGAAGGCGAAGCCACCCCGGTGAAACACCGGCATTACCTGCCAGCAAAGATCGGTGTAATGCATGATCAGCATCCAGCCGGCGAACAATCCCAGCACAGTGCGGTTCCGCTTCATCGCGCGCGGCAGCATGGCGAAAAACGGCAACAGGAAGTGGCCAGCCGCCAGGAATAGTGATACGTACAGCCAGGAGCCTTCCAACCTGTACTTGAACCAGAACGTCTCCTCCGGGATGTTGCCGTACCAGATCAGCATGTACTGCGAGAAGCTCACGTACGCCCAGAACACCGTCAGGGCGAAGAGCCACTTGCCCAGGTCGTGGTAGTGCTCCCGATTCACCGAATGTACCAGCAGACCGTTCCTCTGGAAGGCTTGGCAGATTAAGATCAGTGCGGCGATGAAGGCCAAAGCGCTCCCTGCCATGAAGATGACGCCAAACATGGTGGAGAACCAGTGGGGTTCCAGCGACATGATCCAGTCGAAAGCCAAAACCGAGCCACCCAGGAAGAGCACAATCACACCCGGGCCGCTCCACTTTTCCAGCGAGAAAGTGTGGCGCAAGTCGCCGGAATCATCTTGTGCCCGCGACTTCGACCACAAAACCAGGGCCCACAGGCTGAAAAGCCCCAGCACCAGGAAACCCCGAATCGTAAACCAGGTTTCGTTGAGGTAGCCCAATTTATGCTGCAAAAGCGGGTCCTTGCTCGCCTCCTCCACGTGTGACCACTCATAGAGATGGTGAATGCCGAGCACCACGGGGACAAACAGCAAGAGGAAGGCAGGCATCATGCGCATCAGGTTCTCCATGATGCGCCGCACCGTCACCGACCAGGCCGAACCCGTGAGGTGCTGCACCATGACGTAAAACGTTGCGCCCACGGCAATCGAAAACACGTAAAGGAACGCAAGAAGGTAGCCAGGATAGAAGCTTTTCGGGTCCGTGGCCCATCCCACTGCCGCAGCCAACCATCCCACCAGGGCCAGGAAAACCAGGGCGTTGCGGCCACGAGTCCACGATTCCGCCGGAAGGTAATAGTTGTCAGCTTTGTGAGAGTGTTCGTGTTGCACAGCCATGGGTTGCTTACCTCACCTTCGCTTGCATGTCAGCAGGCACGTCGGCCATGGTCCCGCGCCAGGAGCGTTGGAGCGCCCGGATGTAAGCCACAATGGCCCAGCGGTCCTTCTCGGAGATCTGATAACGGTAGCCGGCCATCGAGCGGCGGCCGTAGCTGATGACATGGAACAGTTCGCCGTCCACGAAATTCACGATTCGTTCCTCGTGCAGGTTGCCTGGCACCCAGACCACCTTGACTGGCACCACACCTTTGCCGCTGCCCGTCCGGTCATGGCAGGGTGCGCAGTAGACATTGAATTTCGTCTGCCCATGCTTGAGCAGGTCCATCGTCAGGGGCTCGGGATTCCGGGCCAGGTACTTGCCGCCTTCGGCGCCTGTGGAATAGCCCACGTTCTCGACGTAGGTTTCCTGGGAGATCGAACCGGTCACCGGACGGCGGCTGGCCCGGCCATCCGCAAAGAACCGGCTTTCCGCCTGCGGCTTGTACTTGTCCTGCTTCTTCATGTCCCACCACACCCAAATCGGTGGTTGACGGGATGTGAAATTTGAGCAGCCGCCCAACAGCGAGCCAGCCAGCACGGTGAGCAAGGCAACTGCCGTGCGGCGGCGAAGGCACCTCTGAGACAGCCGATCCATGAACGTCCTCATGCCTCCACCACCTCTGTATCCTGGCCGCCGAGGGACTCGAGCAGGGTTTTCACCTCGTCAGCGTTGAATTGCGAGTCGGAGGCCTCGACAGCCAGCAGGAACCGGTCGTCCGTCGCGCGCCGGTATTGCGCGTAGTTGAATACAGGGTGATAGAACTGGGGCAATTTGTTGAGCCCTAGCATGCCCAGCACGGCGCCGAACGCGGACAGTAGCACTCCCAGTTCGAAAATAATCGGCACGGAGGGTTCCACGGCAAACAGCGGCTTGCCCGCGATCACCAGCGGGTAATCCACCGCACCGGTCCACCATTGGAGGGCGACCGCGGCGACGATCCCTACCAGGGCGCACCCCATAACGATCCGTCCCAGCGGCGATCGTCCTTCGCCCAACGCCTCGTCGATTCCATGAATCGGGAACGGCGTGTACGCCTCCATTTTGCTGTAGCCTGCCGTCCGCGCCGTGCGGATAGCCCGCAGCAGGTCTTCCGGTGTTTCAAAATGCGTCACCACGCCGTAATGCTTGCCGCCTGCATGCGGCCTTAAGAACGCCGGCAGCGGCAGCCGGTCCAGTTTGTCGATCAGTCCGGTGGCCATGATTAGTGCGCGCCCCCTTTCTGGTCCTGGATCTGCTGATGCAACACGCCCTTCACCTCCGCAATCGCCACCATGGGCAGAAATCGGAGGAAGAGCAGGAACAGCGTCAGGAACAGCCCAATTGTCCCCACGTAAGTGCTGATGTCGATCATCGTGGGGCGGAAATAGCCCCAGGATGCGGGCAGGAAGTCGCGGTGCAAAGAGGTGGCGATAATCACGAAGCGCTCAAACCACATTCCGATGTTGATGAAGATCGCCAGGATGAACATCGCTGGAATCGAGGAGCGGAACTTCTTGAACCAGAAGAATTGAGGCGTCACCACGTTGCAGATGATCATCGACCAGTAAGCCCAGGCATACGGGCCGAAAGCGCGGTTGTAGAACGTGAACTGCTCATACGGGTTCCCGCCGTACCAGGCAATAAAGAACTCCGTTCCGTAGGCAAACCCGACAATCATGCCAGTCGCCAGCATGATCTTGCACATGTTCTCGAGGTGCTTCATCGTGATCAGGTGCTCGAGGTTGTACACCCATCGCGCCAGAACCAGCAGATTCAGCACCATCGCAAAGCCGGAAAACACGGCGCCCGCGACGAAATACGGCGGGAAAATCGTGGTGTGCCAGCCCGGCAGCACGGATGTAGCGAAGTCGAACGACACGATCGAGTGCACCGAGAGCACCAGGGGCGTCGACAGACCGGCCAGGATCATGTAGGCCAGTTCGTAGTTCTTCCAGTGGCGTGATGCGCCTCTCCAGCCCATGGCCGCAATGCCCAGCACTTTTTGCCGGATTCCCGTGGCCCGATCACGCAGCGTCGCCAGGTCCGGTATCAGTCCCACATACCAGAACAGTGCCGAAACCGTTCCATAGGTGGAGACCGCAAAAACGTCCCACATCAGCGGGCTGCGGAAATTTTGCCACATATGCAGGAACTCGTTCGGGAACGGGAACAGCCAGTAAGCGGCGCGCCAGGGGCGCCCGGTGTGGAACAGCGGATAGATGCCCGCACAAGCGACAGCGAACAGCGTCATGGCTTCCGCCGCGCGGTTGATGGAAGTGCGCCACCGCTGCCGGAAGAGGAAGAGGATTGCCGAGATCAGCGTGCCCGCGTGCCCAATGCCGATCCACCAGACGAAGTTGGTAATATCCCAACCCCATCCGACCGGCGAGTTGTTGCCCCACACGCCAATGCCCCGCGCCACCAGGTAGGCCAGGGAAAGGAACAGCACGCCCGCCAGGGGCACGGCCACCGCCATCGCCCAGTACCACTGTTTGGGCGGCCCTTTTTCCGTGATTGAGGCCACCCGCTCGGTGACTTCGGCGTAAGTGGCTCCGCCCTCAACCAGCGGCGGGTTTAATGCGACTCGAGGATCCAGCGCGACATCAGCCATGCGTTTCTTCCAGCTCCGGATTGGGATTGCGCAACTTCGCGAGGTAGGTGGTCCGCGGTACCGTTTGCAGCTCGCCGAGCAGGGTGTAATCGCGCGGCTGCTTTTTCAATTGAGCGACCCGGCTCTCCGGATCGTTGATGTTGCCAAACGTAATCGCCTCAGCAGGGCAAACCTGCTGGCATGCCGTCAGCACTTCGCCGTCGCGCAGTTCGCGGCGGCCTTCCGCCTTGGCTTCAATCTTCTTTTCTTGGATACGCTGCACGCAATAATTGCACTTCTCCATCACGCCGCGCATGCGCACCGTCACATCGGGGTTGAACACCATCTTGTGGCTTTCCGCGAGGTCCTTGTTCCAGTTCAGGAAGTTGAACCGGCGCACCTTGTAGGGGCAGTTGTTGGCGCAATAGCGCGTTCCGACGCAACGGTTGTAAGCCATGTCATTCAGGCCTTCGGGGCTGTGGACGGTCGCCGCCACAGGGCACACCGATTCGCAAGGCGCGTTCTCACACTGGACGCAAGCCATCGGCTGCATCACGGCCTGCGGATCTTCCTCATTCCCTGTAAAGTAGCGGTCGAGACGCACCCAGTGCATCTCGCGCCCGCGGTCCACTTGGTCTTTGCCCACCACGGGAATGTTGTTTTCGCTCTGGCACGCCACCAGGCAGGCGTTGCACCCGATGCAGGCGTTCAAATCAATAGCCATCCCCCACTGCTGGCCCTTTGAGTAATCGAAGGCCCCAAACAAGCTGATCATCTTCGGCTCGTGCACCATGTGCCCAATCACGTCCGGGTGTTCCCGGTAGTGCTCGAGCGTGGCCTCACGGACGATCGGCCGGGCTTTGCCCGTAATGGGCTCAACCATCGTGTGGTGTTCCTGGGTGGTGACGAGTTTATAGGTCCCGCCTGCCTTACGAACCTGCACGCCTCCGGCGATGTAGAACGCGTTTGTGCTCCGCAGGGGCTCGACGCTATGGCCTACTCCTCGGCCAACCCGGCCCACCTCAGTGCGGCCATACCCCAAAGGCAGCGAGATCGAGTTGTCCGCATGGCCGGGCAGCACCATCGCCGGCACCCGGATTTCACGGCCGTCCTTGGCAATCGCCAGCAGGTCTCCGTTCGCAACGCCGAGCGATTTCGCACTGGCCGGGCTGAGCAAAGCGGCGTTATCCCACACCAGCTTGGTCATGGGGTCCGGCGCCTCATTCATCCAGGCGTTGTTCAAGAAGCGCCCGTCATACGAACCCGAACTGGGGTAAAAGCAAACTTCCAGCCCCGAGGCCGGCGCTGCCATGGCGGAAACAGCCTTGGCCATCACAGCTTTGGTGTCTACGTTCACGGTGACGGCGGGAAACGAGGTTCCTTCCACGACACCGTCAAAGAGCGACTTCTGCCACTTGCGCTCCGCCGCCGCGCCCCATTGCGGAAGCCACGTATCGCGGACCAGGTCGTAACCCTTCTTGTTGAGCCCGGCGAGCATCCCGGCCAGTTCCAGCGCGCTCTTCCCCAGCCAAAGCGGCTCAATCAATGGTTGCTGGATCGAGACAGTCCCGTCGGCCGACCGCGCATCGCCCCAGCACTCGAATGGATGTGCTTCCGCCAGATGCCATTCCGCGGCCCGGGCGGTCTCGTTGGTGTCGTAAGTCAACGCGACCACCGTGCCGGCCCGCTTCATCGCCTCGCCGAATTTCAGGTCACCCGGCATGGTGAATGCGGGATTGCCCCCCAGCACAAACAGAGCCTTCACCGAGCCGCTGCTCAAATCGGATTGCAGTTTCTGGACCGAGGCGAGCGTGCTGCCACCCGGCACCGCCGCTTGAGTGTAAACCACCGTGGTCCCGTTATTGCCTAGCGCGGCGTTGATTGCCGCCACCAGCGCGTGCACCGCTGCTGGCTGCCGCGGACCGGCCGCCACGATGGACCGGCCGCGATGACTCAGCAGGTCCTTCGCCAAGACCGCGATAAATTTCTTCGTCTTATCGTTCAGGCCGCCGCCCAGAACCTTCAACTCGGCTCCGGAAACGTTGAGCTCCTTGGCCAGCAGAGTGAGGAGTTCGCCGGCATCGCTGCCGCGCAGCCGCACGCGGTGATCGGCCATGGCCCCGGTCATCGTGAAGTTCGGCTCCGCCGCATAGAGGCGGCTCATGTTGTCATCGAGCTTCGTCACCCGGCGTTTTGCTGAGAATTGCTTCACCGGAAGAATCGAGGGGGAATCCAGCCCCAGGAAATCGTAGTCAAGCGCGAACACCACATCCGCCTGGTCGAACCGGTAATGTGGCTCAAGCGCCTGCCCGGTGGCTAGCTCCAGACCCAACCGGGCATTTTCAAACAGCACCGAATCGTACTCCACCCACTGGGCCGCCGGATAGCGCTTCATCAACTCCGCTTTGACTCGCGCCAGCGAGGGTGAAGACGAGCGCTCGCTGAGAATGCGCAGGCCCGAGCCATCGCCCCAGCCAGCCGACTCCTGTTTCAGCCAGGCCGAGAACTCGTCCCACGTGGACCGCTGTCCCTTCCGCTTCACGCCTGCGGAACGTTCGGGATCGTACAGGTTCAACACCAGCGCCTGCATGTGAGCGTTCGTGGCGCCCAGCGATGCCGGATGCTTCGGGTTGCCTTCCACTTTGGTAGGACGCCCGTCGTTCACTTCAACGATCAGACCGGTGGCCAGCCCTCCAACCGACGCTGCCGTCGCGTAGTGCATCGGCTTGCCGTGCACGAAGCGCTCGGTACCCTTGGCCTGGGGCAGTATCTTTTCTTCCGGACGCCGGCAGGCGCTCAATCCCGCCAGGCTCAGGCTGGCCGCCATCAGCTTGAGCATCGAGCGGCGTGAGCCCGGGCTCAGCATCTCGGTGGCCCCCTCCGGGAATTCGCGCTCCACCCATTGCCGGAATTCGGGACGGTTGGCCAGTTCGTTCAGACTGCGCCAGTATTGCTTGCCGGTCATTCCGGCCGGATCGATTTGAATCAGATTCTGCATCGGATCTCGTCTCTTGGTTCAGCCTTGGCTTGCCTGCTTACCGGTGGCACCCGGAACAATTGAGCGGCGGATTGATCCCCTTGGCCTGAATCAGTTGCGCGCCCAGCGCCGCGGGATCGCCTTCGGGTTGCCAGTCGAGTTTCGTCACATATTCCACGGGCCGAATGTTGGGAGCGGGATTCTTGTGGCAACTCAGGCACCAGGCCATCGACAGGTTGGAGACCTGCTTCACTTCGATCATCTGGTCCACCCGTCCGTGGCAGGAGACGCAACTGACGCCCGAAGTCACGTGAGCCTGGTGGTTGAAATACACGTAATCCGGCAAGCGGTGCACTTTCACCCAGGGGATGGGCTCGCCGGAGGCGTAGCTCTCGCGCACCTTTTGCAGTTTTGGACTCTTTTCGCGCACCCGGTGGTGGCAGTTCATGCAGGTCTCCGTGGTTGGCACGGCAGCAAAACCGCTCTTGGTCACGGTGGTGTGGCAGTAGGTGCAATCCATACCCAGGTTTCCCGCGTGGAGTTTGTGACTGTACTCCACCGGCTGAAAGGGTGCGTAACCCGTATCGAGTTGATTCGGATGGGCCAGGTAGGCCACCACTCCGCCCACTGCGCCTAGCAGCACAACCACTGCCCCGATGGCGAGGCGCAGCGTGGTGTCAAACTTCTTCGAGAAGATGGCACTCATTCAGTTAGACTTTCTCTGTTGAATCGCCTGCGCCCCTCTTGGTTGGCCAGGCTGTGCACGAAGCCCCCACCCAGGAGGGGGACTCCTTAGTTTTTTCTAGCATAGCAAGAAGAATTCCGCGAATGGAGAAAAAATTCTTGTCTGGCAGCAATTCCATAGATGATCGAAACAGCCAGACGACTCCGCTTCCCGGCGATTCTCGTTTTTTTCCTTCTGTCGCAGCCCCGAAGCCTCTCCGTGGAGTCAGCCGGCGGTTCGGCGACCTCCGCGTGCGGCCCAAGCTGATGGTGCTGCACAACGGCTTTTTCCTTGCGTTGGCCTGCTCCGTCTACTTTGCAGTAATCCTCTTGGTGGAAACGCGGCTGGCCGACGCCCAGCGCCGCGAAGTCAGCTTAATTCTCAAAGCGTTCCAGTCCATCAGCACGGGATCGGAACCCGAGTTTGCGGCCTATGAACTCCGCCGGGGCAGCGCCGCCGATTTCGGACTTCCGCTCCAGGCTGTCGAGGCAATGGCCCAGACACCCGGCCGTTACTGGCGGCGCGACGCCTCTGCCGAACACATTTACATTCCCGTGGACAGCGCCCCGGGCAGGTACTGGCGCCTGACGCTGCCGCTCCGCTTCTACCAGGACTTGCTCGAGTCCTTGAAACTGGCCCTGTTCGCCGTCCTGGGTTTGCTCTATGCCGGGGCTGTGTTGCTCCTGGAACTCATCATCATGCCGCGCTATGTCTACCAGCCGCTGCGGATGATGCTCGCCGCGGACGCGGCCACCCGCGAAGGGAACCGGGCAGCAGAGCAAATCAGCGAAGCTTATATTCCTGGCGATGAGATCGGTCAAATCATGCACTCTCGAAATCAGACTGTCGCGGAACTCCGCAAGCGGGAGGACCAGTTGGAACAGGCTCTGGCAACCCTCGAAGCCGCGAAGCGCAGCCTCGAGGCGCAGGACCGTCTGGTGAGCCTCGGCATCCTCAGCGCCAGTGTGGCGCACGAGATCAACACGCCGTTGGCCGTCTTGCATGGCTCCGTGGAAAAGCTGCTGGAAACCACGTCGGACCCGGGCGCCCGTAGCCGCCTGGAGCGCATGTTGCGCGTCACACGCCGCTTGCAGCGCATCAGTGAAGGTCTGCTGGATTTCGCCCGCGTCCGCCAGGCCGAAATGGGGCCGGTCCCCCTTCGCCCTTTGATCGATGAAGCGTGGCATCTGGTGGGGATCGACGAGAAGGCCACCGAAGTTCGCTTCGACAACCTCGTCGGCGACGGCGAAGTCGTGCGAGGCAACGCGGACCGGCTCATCCAGGTCTTTGTGAACCTCATCCGCAACGCCTTGCTGGCCGTGCCTGCGCGCACCGGAGCCATCCGTGTCACCTCCGATCGCCGTCCCTTGGACGGCAAGCCCGGCATCGCAGTCGTCGTCGAGGACAACGGTCCTGGAATCCCACCGGAGGTGTTGCCCGACATCTTTGAGGCGTTTGTGACTACCCGCCTCGACGCGCGGGGTACTGGTTTGGGCCTCACTGTGGCGGAAGGTATTGTCGATCAGCACGGCGGCTCGATGGCCGCCAGCAACTGCCCTCGCGGCGGGGCACGCCTGGAAGTGCTGCTTCCCGCCGCCCAGGAGAACGCATGAACCCAATCGACCCAAAGAGCAGCGAAGCGGCGCCGTCGCCCAGCGGGCTCATTGAAATAGCCGTCCTCGACGATGACGAGGATTTTCTCAGCTACATCGAAGACTTCCTGGTCGACGAAAAGCTTTATTCCGTCCGCACCTTCGCCCGCCCCGCCAGCCTGTTCGACAGCTATGAGGAAACGAGGCCCGATATTGTACTGCTCGACATGAAGATGGGCGAAGTGCGCGGCGAATCTGTGCTGGAACAACTGCTGGCTCGCTGGCCAGGCCTCTGCGTTGTCGTGGTCACCGGGTATCCGTCGCTCGAAGACATGCGCGCTACCTTCAAGCTCAAGGTGTTCGACTATCTGGCCAAGCCGTTCTCGCTCAATCAATTGCGTCAGGTTTTGGCCAACGCTATTGAGCAGTTCGGTTTGGGCCGGAGTCAACAGGACCGCTTGCGCGAACGCCTGGGCCACCGAATCCGGCTGCTTCGCGCGGAGCGCGACTGGTCCCTCAAAGACCTGGCTGCGGCCACCCGCCTTTCTGTCAGCCAGATCTCTTCCATTGAACGTGGCGCCAATCTGCCCTCCATGGAAAGCCTCTTGGCCATCGCCCGCGCATTTGGCCGGAAGCCGAGCGACATCCTGGCCGACATCGAGTTTTAATTGGCCTGCCCAGCCTGTATGCTGCTGGCAGGACTACAGGCCCACGTGACACTGACCCGCCGCCACATCCTCGCCGCGCCAGCCGTCCTGCGTGGCGCGCCTCCGCCCCGGCCCAACATCCTTTTCCTGATGCCCGACCAGTTGCGGCAGCAGAGCGTCGGCTGTCTGGGCAATCCGGAGGTTCGCACGCTGCACCTCGACCAATTGTCCAGGGATGGCGTAACACTCACCCATACCTTCGCCAACACCCCGGTCTGTTGCCCGGCGCGTGCGGTGCTGCTCACCGGTCAGTACTGCCACCGCAACGGGATGGTGGCCAACGATTTGCGTTTGCGGGAGGATGGGCCCAGTTTGGCACGCTTGCTGGCCGCCGCCGGCTATCGCACTGGTTTCATCGGCAAATGGCACTTGGATGGCGGGCCGCGGCTGCCCGGCTATGTACCCCCGGGCCCGCGGCGCCAGGGCTTCGAATTCTGGGCCGGGAACGAATGCAGCCACAATCATTTCCAAAACTGGTACTTCCGCGACTCGCCGGATCGGATCGACCTGACTTCGTTTGAAACAGAAGGTTACTCCGATGTTGCCGTGGAATTCCTGCGCGAGGCCCGGCAGGACCGGCGACCCTTTTATCTCACCGTCCAGTGGGGTCCGCCCCACGACCCCTACCAGGCGCCCTAAGAGTATGCCCGGCTCTATAATCCCGCTCTTCTCACCATGCGGCCGAATTGGCAGGACGGAACTCGCATGGGCTCCCGTCAGGACATCGCGCAATACTACGCCATGACCACCGCGGTGGACGCAGCCACCGGACAGCTATTGCGTGAACTCGATCAACTTGGCCTCGCCGAAAACACCATCGTCTTGTTCTCCTCCGACCACGGAGACATGCTCGGCTCCCATGGCCGCCGTCTGAAACGAAAGCCGTGGGAAGAATCCATACGCGTCCCGGGCCTGCTGCGCTGGCCGGCCCGCCTCCGTGGCGGCGCCCGGTGGAACGGGTTTTTCACCCACGTGGATTTCGCGCCCACGCTGCTCGGGCTCGCGGGACTACGCCCGCCGCAATCCATGCAAGGCCGCGACTTGAGCCGCGCAATCCTTTCTGGGCGGGAACCACGCAACGACTCGGCGTTCTTCCAAATTTTCGGGCCTTTCGCCGGCGATGGTACCGAGGCCGGTTGGCGCGCCGTGCGCACCCGCCGCCACCTCTACGCGCGCCTCGCTGACCGCTCCTGGCTGCTCTATGACCTCGAGCGCGACCCGGCCCAACGGAACAATCTCGCCACTGATCCCACATCCCGCCCTTTGCTTCAACAATTGGACCAGCGGCTCACCCGGTGGATGCACGGCACCGGCGACGGCTGGTCGTTCAACTGGACTCACCCAGTGGAAGACAACGGACGCCTCTACAGGCACCAGACCTTCCGCACAATCGCCGAATACCTGGCCTGGGCCGTCCAGCACCCCGATCTCGACCGCTGACCATTCGTGTCATTGCATGGAAACAATCCTCAGGTACACTCTTCCCCATGCGCCATCTCGCTCTCGCTTGGCTGATTATGGGCTTTCCGCTGGCTGCTCAATACGACGCCGGTGTTGTTCTGGGAACCTTAACTGACCGCACAGGGGCCACCGTGCCCAATGCGAAAATAACGCTCGAAAACACTCAAACCGGCGTCCGCGTCAGCCAGATGAGCAACGATGCCGGAAACTACCAGTTCCTCAATCAACGCATTGGCGCCTACCGGGTGATCGCCGAAGCCACGGGCTTCAAGCAGGCCGCTTCGGCTGCCTTCACCCTTACAGTCAACGCTCGCCAGCGTGTCGATCTGGTGATGGAGGTCGGTGAAGTCACCGAGTCGGTTACGGTAAGCGAAGCCGTTGCCCTGCTGGAGACCGACTCGAGCGGACGCGGCCAGGTAATTTCGCGCGAGGCCATTGTCAATCTGCCTTTGAATGGCCGAGCCTACGCCGACTTGGCGCTGCTCAGTCCCGGCGTCCGGCGCTCCAACATCAGCAACCGGGACGCCTCGTTTAACGTCAACGGCCTGCGTTCGTCCCTGAATAACTTCATGCTCGACGGTGTCGACAACAACGCTTACGGTACCTCCAACCAGGGCTTCTCGAACCAGATCGTTCAACTCAACCCCGATGCCGTCCAGGAATTCAAGGTTCAGACCAACAACTTCTCAGCCGAGTATGGCCGCGCCGGAGGCGCCGTCATCAACGCTTCGCTGCGCGGCGGCACCAACGACTGGCACGGCGCCGTCTGGGAATTTCTCCGGAACACTCAACTCAATGCGGTAGGGTTTTTCAAGCCCTCCACCGGCCGGAAACCCGTCCTGGTCCAAAACCAATTCGGCGCCGCTCTGGGCGGCCCCATCGTCCGCGACAAGATGTTCTTTTTCGCCAACTACGAGGGTTTGCGGCGCGTCGAACGGACTCTCCAGTTCGCCTCCATCCCCACGCTTGATCAGCGCCAGGGGCGGTTCAACATCCCGATTCGTAATCCTGTAACCGGCGACCTTTACACCGACGGAATCGTGCCGCAATCCGCCATCACCCCCTTTGCCCGGCGCGTCCTGGGCGACCTGCCTGCCCCGTTGCGCGCTTCAGCCCCCAACGTGCAGCCTTCCAACAACTGGGACTTCCTCACGCCCATCCCCACCACTGATAACAAGGGCGACATCCGTTACGACCAGTACTTCAGCGACAAGCTCAACGCCTTTGTCCGTTACTCTCACCGGCTCTCCAACCGCATTGAGAATCACGTCATCCCCGGCCTCTCGGGCGGCGATGCCAACGGGAACGTCCGCGTGCTCAACCAGCAGATCGCTACAGGCTTCAACTACAACCTCTCGCCAACCTCCGTCATCGACTTCCGCATTGGCGTCAGTCTCTTTGAAGGCGGGAAAACGGCCCTGGGCGCGGAACGGCCCAACATGCTCGCAGAGTATGGAATTCCTGGACTGCCCGATAATCCGGTGATCGGCGGCGGACTCACCGCCCAGTCCATCGGCGGGTTCACTTCTCTTGGCCGTCAAAGTTCCAATCCGCAGTTCCAGAATCCGTTTACAGTCAATCCAAAGACGAATTACTCGAAGATCCTCGGCCGCCATACCCTGAAGGCAGGCTACGAATACCAACTCATCAACACCGATATCTTCGATTTCAACCCGCAGTACGGGCAGGACGGCTACAGCGGCCAATTCTCGCGGCCTTCCGGTGCGGCCGCCAGCAACCTGTACAACCTCGCGGACTTCCTCTTCGGCGCCCGCTCCAGCTACAGCCTCAACAACGAAATCGTGCTCAACTACCGCCAGCGGATGCATTTTTTCTATTTGCAGGACGACTGGAAAGTAAACCGCAAACTCACCCTCAACCTCGGCGTCCGTTACGAGTACGCCACCCCGCAGTACGAAGAGAAAAACCGCATCGCCAACTTCGACCCCGTGAACATCCGGCTGCTGCAGGCCGGTTCCGGCAGCGTTGCCGAACGCGCGTTAGTCAACCCCGACCGCAACAACTGGGCGCCGCGCGTCGGATTCGCTTACCAGTTGACCCCCAGAACCGTGCTCCGCTCTGGCTACGGCATCAGCTACATCCACTTCAACCGCCTCGGCGGCGAGAATCTGCTCGGCTATAACGGGCCCGCCATCGTCAACCTCACCATTAACCAGACTCCCGTTCAGCCCCTCTGCACCGGCCAAAACTTCCGGGGCTGCTTCCGCCTCACTCAACAGGGCTATCCGCAGGGGTTGGTCGACCCCGCGAATTTCTCCACAGCCACGACGCGCACTAACTTCACGCCCGCCGATTACCGCACCAGCTACGTGCAAAGCTGGCACTTCACCGTCCAGCGGGAACTGCGGAACGATCTGCTGCTCGACGTCGCCTACGTTGGCAACCGCAGCAACGGCCTCATGATTCTCGGCGATTACAACTGGGCGCGCCCCAATCAGCCAGGGCAGAACATCCCGCTGGACACCCGCCGCCGCATTCCCGGATACAGCTTCATCCAAATGTCATTTGGCGGCGGCTTCGCCACCTACCACGCGTTCCAGGCGAAGCTCGAGAAACGCTACGGCAACGGCGTCTACCTGCTGAATAGCTTCACGTGGTCCAAAGCGATTGATAACGCCGCAGGCCACCTGGAATCGTTTAACGGCGACAACTCCCGCGCCAATCTTCAGAATCTGCCTGCCGAGAAAGGTCTCGGGAGCTACAATCAGCCGCTCAACAACACAAGCACCTTCGTCTGGGAAGTGCCCTTCGGCCGCGGCCGCCGCTGGGGCTCGGCTTCGCACGCCCTGGTCAATGGAGTGCTCGGAGGTTGGCGCACCACCGGAATTTACACGATGACTAGCGGTCAACCCATCAACATCAGCTATGCAGCGCCGGCGGCCTTCCAGGTCGCATCTTCCACCACCTACCGTCCCAACTACGTGGGCGGCGACATTTACTCCCCGGAACGAAGCGTACAAAATTACTTCAACCGCGCGGCCTTCTCCGCGCCGAGCATTGCCACCCCCAACGACCCCACCGCTCCGTTCGGCAACCTCGGCCGCAACATCGCCCAAACTGAGCCGATCTTCAACTTCGACTTCGGCCTGCATAAAGACTTCCCCCTGAGTTTCTGGGGCGAAGGAAGGCGCATTGAGTTCCGCAGCGAGTTCTTTAACCTGTTCAACACCACAAACCTCGGCGCTGCTCAGGGCAACGTCCTGGCGAACAACTTCGGCACTATTACAGGCCTCAGTTCTCCAGCCCGCCAGATTCAATTCGCACTCAAACTCGCTTTCTGAGCACCTGCTTTACTCGAATTCCAGGGGCCAGCGCCCTTCCAATCGCTGGCCCTTGGCAACGAATTGCCCCTGCTTCAACAAACCGGGCAGACCAGGTATCCGCTGCAGCGAAGCAGTGGTCTTCTGGAACCGTTGCGCCATGGCCTGCGCTCCATCAGAATCGCGGGCTTCCGCATCCATCCGCACAACCGCCAATTTTCTATCCCGGTCGACCTGAAACACGGCCCACGCCGCGCCTTCCAGCGCGGCCACCACTTCCCGGGAAATCAGCCCGAGCTGCCCGTTGCTGCGCAATGAACCCGCTGGCAGGTACAACCACACGGGACTTCGGGCGGCTGCAGGCTTCCGCACGCCCTGCCGCTTCTGGAAATTTGCCACTGCGAACGGCCTCGCAGCCACCGCCATCTCCAGCAGCCCGCCCTTCACTGCGAAAGACACCTGCCGTTCCCGAGAACTCCCCTCGACGGAACACACATTCTGCACGCACTGTCCGCCTTGAGTTTGCGCGTACCGCGCCAACCGCCCCTCATCGAAACGCCCCGAAGCCGCGATCCGCCGCTCCTCCGCCCCAAACCAGATGGCGACCGCATCCAGATCGCGGCGGTAATTGAATCCCGTTGCTGCCACGAAATCGCGGTAGTCCTGTTCTTCCACTCCCGCCTCTCCGGCGATCCGCTCGAGCAGCCCCCACTGCCGCAACGAGGCCACATCCAGGTACAGCACCGGCGCTTCTGCGTCCGGCAACCGGCCCAGCACCGCCTCCGCCGTCGCCGGTCGGATCCGCGGCCAGACCCAAACGGCAAGGGCCGCCAGCACAACGGCGGCGGCCCATCCAGCAATCCTGCGGCGTGACAAAAACACCTACGAGCGTGCCATAGCCGCACCGTCTTGCGCCATCCGGTCCTCCCGCCACAACTCCACATACGGCCGCAGACTGCGCATCATGGCTTCGTAATGCTCCGGGTCCAGCGACTGCGCCCCGTCGCTGATGGCCTTGGACGGATTCGGGTGTATCTCCACAATCAATCCGTCCGCCCCAACCGCCACGGCCGCACGGCAAAGCGCCGGAACGAGGCTCCTTTTGCCCGTCGCATGGCTGGGGTCCAGAATGACCGGCAAGTGCGTCAGTTCTCTCAGCACCGGAATCGCCGCGATGTCGCATGTGTTCCGCGTGGCGGTTTCAAAGGTCCGAATGCCCCGCTCGCACAGGATGATGTCGTTATTGCCATGCGCCACAATGTACTCGGCCGACATCAGCAACTCCTTGATCGTTGAACTCAGGCCCCGCTTTAACAGTACTGGCCGCCCGCACTTGCCCAGCGCTTTCAGCAGCGCGAAGTTCTGCATGTTTCGGGCGCCTACCTGCATCAGGTCCGCGTACTTCGCCACCAGCGGCACATCCGCGTCGCTCATCACCTCGGTGACGATTCCGAGACCCGTCGCCGCACGCGCTTGCGCAAGCAATTGCAGTCCCTTCTCTTCCAACCCCTGGAAGTCGTAAGGCGAGGTCCGAGGTTTAAAGGCTCCGCCGCGCAACAGTTTCGCCCCGCCCCGCACCGCGATTTCTGCCGATTCCATGATCTGCCGCTCGCTCTCCACTGAGCAAGGGCCCGCCATCACTACAAAGTCGTCGCCTCCCACCTCGGCGAACGGTCCTATTTGGACCACTGTCCTCCCGGGCTTAAACTCCCGGCTCACGAATTTGTAGGGCGCCGAAATCGGCACTGCCTTTTCCACACAGTCCATCGCCGACAGCGACTCGATGCAGGCGCTCGTATCGCCGACGCCAATGGCCCCAATCACCACCCGCTCTTCGCCTTCGATGGTGTGAATCTTGTACCCAAACTCCCGAATCCGCTGAATCACGCTCTCGATCTCGTCCCGGGTCGCGTGGCGGCGCATCGAAATAATCATGTCTCCATCGTAGCCACTTTGCCTGGTAGCTGCAAGTAACAGCTCATTTAGATTCAACATTATGGAGTACCACTTTATTGTGGTGCTATGGCGCCAGCGCCAGGTGCGCTATCGTGAAGAAACCGTGCGTAAATTGGCTTCGTTCTGTGTTTTGGCCCTGTTGCTGGCCGCCGGCTGTACCAGTCCCGGGCCCCGCCGAGGCGTAGTGGTCCAGCCTGTGCTGAACATGCATTCCGCACCCCGGGACACCGCTGATGTCGTGTCGCAGGCCCGTCTCGGTCAGACCGTGGTATGGGAGGAAGAGCGTCCTGGCTGGGCACACATTCGAACCCCGGACGATTACCCGGGCTGGGTCCGTATTGCCGGCATTCGTCGCCTGGCTTCGGGCGCCCTTTACCCTGCGGTCCCGGAGCAGGTTTTTGTCACCAGCCTCCGCGCTCACCTCTATCCCGTACCTTCGGTCACCCGTCAGGCGCCTTTGTTCACTGCGCCGTTCGAGACTGTGCTGGAACTGACTGCGAGAAAAGACGATCGCTGGCTCCAGGTCCGCCTGCCCGACAACCGCCTGGCCTGGGTACAAAGCGGCGATGTCGCCTTCGAGGCATCAAAGCTAAGCCGGGAGGAACTCCTCGCCTTCGCCCGGCGATTTCTAGAACTCCCCTACACATGGGGTGGCACGACCGCCTTCGGCTACGATTGCTCTGGCTTCACCCAAATGCTGTGCCGCCGCGGCGGACTGGCCATCCCACGCGATGCCAAGCCGCAAGCTCTTTGGGATGGCATGGACCCGGTGGACCGCTCCGCCCTCCAACCTGGGGATTTGCTCTACTTCGGCCCGTCGATGGACCGCATCAATCACACCGGGTTTTATTTGGGGGGCGGCGAATTCATCCACTCCACCACGAGTTCCCACCCGGTTATTCAGATCAGCCGCCTGGAAGATGAGCCTTGGACACGTTCCTTCGTCTGCGCGCGAAGATGGAAACCAGCATGAGACGGCGTGATCTTCTGACACTTGGCGCACTCCCCGCGGCTCTCCCCGCTGCCCCAGGCGGCCCGCGCCTCACCACCACCGTGCGGCGCCTCGAGTTGAAACACACCTGGACCACGGTGATGTCCTCCAGCTCCTTCCGCGAGACATTTTTCGTTGAGTACTCGCGCGACGGGCTAACCGGGACTGGCGAGGGCGCACCCATCGTTCGCTATCATGAGTCCGCGGCCGAAGCCAAAAACCTGGTGGATGCCCTCCGCCCATGGCTGGAAGGCGTGGACCCCTGGCAGTACACCAAGGTTCTTTCAGAACTGTTCCGCAAGCTCGAAGGCCACTTCGCCGCCAAAGCCGCGGTCGATATTGCGCTCCTCGACTGGGTCAGCCAACGCGCCGGTGTGCCGCTCTGGAAGTTCCTGGGGCTCGACAAGAACGACGCCCCGCTCACCACCTTTTCCATCGGCATTGACAAGGCAGAAGTCATCCGGCAAAAGGTCAAGGAGGCTGAGCCCTTTCCTGTCCTCAAGATCAAGGTCGGGTTGGACAACGACGAGGAAGTGATCGCCGCTGTCCGCTCCGTCACGAAAAAGCCGCTCCGCGTCGATGCAAACGAGGGGTTCCGCTCAAAAGAAGAGGCTGTCGCCAAGATCAACTGGCTGGAGAAGCAAGGCGTTGAATTCATCGAGCAGCCTCTGCCGGCGGCAAACCTTGAAGACATGAATTGGATCCGCAAGCGGGTTCACATTCCAGTCATCGCCGACGAAGCCTGCCTCCACCCCGAAGACATCCCGCGCCTCGCTCCGCACTTCGACGGCGTAAATGTCAAAGTGGATAAGTGCGGCGGCCTGCTGGAGGCCTGGCGCATGATCAACATGGCCCGCGCTCTCAAGCTGAAAGTCATGCTTGGCTGCATGGTCTCCAGTTCCGTGGCCATTACGGGCGCGGCCAACTTGTCGCCTCTGGTGGATTATGCCGACCTCGATGGCCACCTGCTCATCGCTAACGATCCCTACGAAGGCGTGCAGGTCCGCCAGGGGCGGCTCGTCCTCAGCGACCAGCCTGGCCTTGGACTGCGGAAGCTCGCCTGAATCAGCCCATCAGAAACCGCAGCGGCAGGTCGGCCGATTTCGTGATCCCCACACGGGTAGTCGCCCGTACCGGGCGCGCCGGTCCTGTGCGCTGGTGAATCCGCAGCGGTCCGCGCACCAGGTCTAGACCGTTGTGGTCCAAGGTCAAACCCAACGCCCGGGTCACTTTGCCCGGACCATCGCCCACTCCCTCGACTCCGCGAATCAACACGCAGCCCGCTGTGCCTTCCGGCTCGGCGACGACGTTCAGGCAGTAATGAATCCCGTAAATCAAATAGATATAGGCGTGCCCGGGCGGGCCAAACAACACTTCGGTCCTGCGGGTGCGGCCCCGGGCGGCGTGCGCCGCCTCATCGCCAACCCCCAGGTAAGCCTCCACTTCCACAATCCGGCCGCCTCGCCCGTTCATCCGCAACTCGCAGCCCAGCAGGCTGCGTGCTACCTCTACCGTGGACCGTGCATAGAAACTCCGGGGCAACACCATGACGCGTTACGCTAGGGAGGGTAACAAATCCAATGCGCCTGTTTACGGGTCTCGACGTACCCTACGAAATGCGCCGGAATCTACAATTGCTCCTACAACTGCTTAGGCCGAAAGCCAAAATCTCGTGGAGCCCGCTCGACAATCTGCACGTCACCACCAAGTTCATCGGCGAATGGCCGCCCGAACGGCTGGAGGAGTTGAAGGCTGCCTTGGCTGCGGTTCCCTTCTCCAGCGAACTGCGCATCGCTGTGCGTGGCATCGGCTGGTTCCCCAATCCACACCAACCCCGTGTGCTGTACGCCGCAATCCAGCCGCCACCGGAGCTTTTTGCCCTCGCGTCGGAAACGGATGCGCGTTGCGCCGAACTGGGCGTAACCGCGGAAACCAGGCCCTTTCAACCGCATCTCACCCTGGCCCGCATCCGCCAACCAGAGAACCTCTTCGACCTCAAAAAGACCATCGCGGAACTGCCCAGCGTGGATTTCGGCGCCTTTACGGCCACTCAATTTCACCTCTATGAAAGCCGCCTGACCCCACAAGGTTCGCTCTATAGCAAACTCGCCAGTTACCCACTCGCCGCATGACCATCCCTCTGTTCCTCCTTGTCCTGGCATACCTCATCGGCAGCATCCCCTTCGGATACCTCCTGGTCCGTCTGAAGACGGGAGAGGACGTGCGCACCAGTGGCAGCGGTAATATCGGGGCCACGAATGTTCTCCGCACGACCGGCCGCACCCTGGGTGTGCTCACCCTGGCATTGGACATCGCCAAAGGCTACCTCGCCGTCTGGCTCATGCAATTAGCCACTCAGGGTGACATCGCCTGGATGAGCGGAGCCGCCGCTGCGGTGCTGCTTGGCCACAGCTTCCCTGTCTTTCTCCGGTTCCAGGGCGGCAAGGCCGTGGCCAGCTTCGTTGGCGCCTACCTTTGCCTGGCGCCTGCGCCGCTGCTGGCCTGCATCGTGCTGCTCGTCATCGTGGTGGCGGTTACGCGCCATATCTCTCTCGGCTCCATGACGGCTGCCGCGCTGTTGCCTCTTGCGATCTGGCTCATCCGCCGTCCGGAACCACACTGGGCGCTGCTGCTGGCCTCCACATTGTCCGCCGCATTTATTATTTGGCGGCACCGTGCAAACATTGAACGATTGCGCGCGGGCACTGAGAACGTTTTCCGCTTCGGGGGCAAGCGCGGATGACCAGGCTCGCCGTCTTGGGTGCAGGCAGTTGGGGCACGGCCTTGGCCGTCGTGCTGGCCCCGCGCTTCGAGCAGACAGGACTTTGGGCATTTGAAGCGGATTTGGCAGCGCATATGCAAAGGCACCGGGAAAATCCGGTCTATCTGCCGGACGCACGCCTCCCGGACCAAGTCACCGTAACGAATTCACTTCCGGAGTGCCTCGAAGGGGCAGACATCGTGCTGGGCGTCATGCCCTCCCATCACGCGCGCCGGGTCTACACTCAGGCGTTGCCTCACCTCAGAGCTTCCATGCTGTTCGTCAGTGCCACCAAGGGTCTGGAACAGGGCACGCTTTACCGGATGTCCGAAGTTCTGCACGGTGTTGCAAGCGAACGCTTTACGCCTCGCATTGGCGTGCTGAGCGGACCCAGTTTCGCCAAAGAAGTCGCCCGAGGCGAGCCTGCAGCCATTGTGATCTCTTCCCACGACGCCCAACTCGCACAGATCGTGCAGCAAACCTTCGCCACGGCGTCGTTGCGCCTCTATCGCAATGCGGACCCCGTCGGAGTCGAATTGGGTGCTTCCTTGAAGAACGTCATTGCCATAGCCGCGGGCGTCTCTGCGGGCCTGGGCCTCGGCGCCAACACGCTCGCCGCTCTCGTCACACGGGGACTCGCCGAAATCACCCGCCTCGCCGTTGCGGCCGGCGGACAGGCCCGGACCCTCGCCGGCCTCGCCGGGTTGGGCGACCTCGTCCTCACCTGCCATGGCGAATTGAGCCGGAATCGCACCGTCGGCTTCCAACTCGGCCAAGGCCGGAAATTGGCGGAAATCCTGAGCGGCATGAAGATGGTGGCCGAAGGCGTGCAAACCACATACGCCGCCTGTGGCCTCGCCGCCCGCCTCGGCGTGGAGATGCCGATCACCCAACAAATGCACGCCATCCTGGAGGGCAACAAACCTCCACGGGAAGCCCTTCGCGACCTTCTGGACCGGTCGCTCAAGGACGAATAGTCTGCTACTCTATCCCTCATATGAAGTCGAGGGTCTTGCTTGTTCTTTGTATCTCCGCCCTGGTTTCCAGCCTCCTGCCGGGCCAGGGAACCACCTCTCGCGTCATCGGTGTAATCGCTGACCCTTCCGGCGCCGCCGTCCCCGGAGCGGCGATCCGGTTGATCAACGAAGGCACCAACCAGTCGTTCCTTACCACGTCTGCCAACAACGGCGCTTACTTCTTCGAGGCGGTGCAATCCGGCTCCTACTCGCTCGAGGTGGAGGCCAAGGGCTTTGCAAAGTATGTCTCCAGGAAGAATCCCGTCAGCATCGGCCAGCCCTCCACCATCAACGTCACCTTGCAGGTGGGCTCTGTCGCCGAAGTGGTCGAAGTGTCCGGCTCTGCCGAACTCGTGCAGACCTCCAGTTCCGGCAACATTGGCAATGTTTTCACCGAGCAGATTATTAAAGATCTGCCCATCGTCGGCACCCGCGGCCGGAATCCGCTCGACCTCGTGCTTCGCCAGCCAGGCGTCGTCAGCGGCGCCAATACCGGGGGCGGTGTCCACGTGAACGGCGCCCGCGACCGCGCGTGGAACTTCACCGTCGATGGCATCGACGCCAACGAAACCAGCGCCGGCGGCTCCAATTTCGCGCCCATCCGCATGAACCCCGACGGCCTGGCCGAATTCAAGGTGCTCACCGGCAACGCCACCGCCGAGTACGGCCGCAACAGCGGCGGCCAGGTGGCCATGGTCACCAAGAGCGGAACGAATGAGATCCATGGCGCCGCCTTCTGGTTCTACCGGACCCCGCGACTCAATGCCAATGAATGGGAAAACAACCTCAACAATATTGGCAAGCGCCAGTTCGTGCAGAACATTCCTGGCGGGTCCATCGGCGGGCCCATCATCAAGAACAAGTTCTTCTACTACGGCAACTTCCAATTGCTGCGCGCCCGCGAGTCGGCCATTCTCAACCGCACGGTCTACACCCAACAGGCCCGGCAGGGGATCTGGCGCTATGTTGCGGGCGGCCGCAACTTCCCCGCGGGCGTACCCAACGCCTCAGTAGATCTCAATGGAAATGTCGTTTCCGGACTGAACATTGCCACCTACAACGTGCCCCAGCGGGATCCGCAATCACTCGGATTCGACTCCCGCATCAAAGCGCTCATCGATTCCACCCCCTTGCCCAACAACTTCACCGGTGGCGACGGCCTCAATACCGCCTTCTACACTTTTGCGGCCCTCCAGCAGGAAAAGCAGTACGACGCCACCATGAAATTCGACTACATGCTGAACGACCGCAATACAGTGTTCGCCCGTCTTTCTTTCGGCCGCCAGGACACCACCTGCGACCGTGTGAACGGTGGCGCACCCTGGTTTGCGGGTGGCCCCTGCGTGCTGGATACCAAGCGCGACCCGAAGAATTACGCCTTCAATTGGCGCACGTCGCCCTCAGCCGCCACCACCAACGAATTCGTCTTCGGCCTCAATCAGTTCGCGTTCGACTTCGTGTACCCAACCTCCGATCTCTCCAAGATCCAATTAGCCGGCGCGCCGGTTACAGTCCCCGAAGTTTATGACTTCGGCAACAAACGCCGCCTGCAGACCTTCCAGATTGTCGACAACTTCGCTTGGTTCCGCGGCGCCCACAACATCAAAGCCGGGACGAACATCCGTCTCGGGAGCCATCAGGATTTGCGCGGCTCCATCGCTGGTTTCAATGCGACGCAGAACGCCAACTTCTCACGCCTCATCAACACCGTGAATGCCACGCAATTTGGACTACCCGCTGACATCAACGCCATCGACCGGCAGAACCTGGAATCGAGCATCAACTTCATGCTCGGCCGGGTTGGCGCCACTAATCGCGGCTTCGTTTCCGACGGCGACCAGTACGTCGCGGGCCTTTACAACTTCACCGCGAAATACGATGAGTACGACTTTTACCTCCAGGACACCTGGAAGCTCCGGCGCAACCTCACAATTGACCTCGGCATGCGTCTCGAAATGAAGTTGACGCCACGCGCCGATGCAGGCCGCATCCGCCGCCCCGATCAGTTACTGACTGCCGGCGCCCGGCCCACCGATACCGCCAAATGGGTGGAGGGCAGCCTCTACAACTCCGACCGGAACAATTGGGCGCCGTCCATTGGCCTGGCTTGGGCGCCCGGCCAGGACGGCAAAACGTCTGTCCGCGCCAACTACCGCATCGCCTACGACCGCATCAATACGTTCGTCCTCAGTTCCTCTGTTTTCCAGAATTTGCCGGGTATTGTGGATGGCGTCGAGGATCAATCGTTTGGTCAGGCTGGCGGCCGCCTGCGCGACCTGCGTCCTCTCAACCCGCCGTCCCGCCGCCCGTCGGAACTCGCGCAGCCCGCGCCGTTCTCCACGCGCAACATTACCGTCGTGGACCCCAACTTCGAAACTCCCACGACTCACCAGTGGAGCCTCAGTTTCCAACGCGAGATCATGCGCAGCACTGTGCTCGAGTTGAACTACATCGGCCGCCGCGCCCACAATCTTTTCGGCGCATACAACTCCAACCAGTTGGAGGTTTTTCGCAATGGCTTCGCCGCTGAGGCCAACCGGGTAAAAGCCGGAGGAGATTCCCCCGTCATCAATCAACTCCTGAGCATCGACCCGCGCCGCCAGGCCACCGAAACCGGTTCCCAGGCCTTCCGCCGCCTCTACCCCACCGAACTCGCCAATAATTCGCTCGGTACCATCGTCACTGACCTCTCCCGCCGCACCGTGGGCGGCCGGCCGCTGCCCGAAGCGTCGGGCGTGGGGAAGCATTACTTCCTCGCGTTTCCTCAGTTTGCGGGTGCGATGAACATCATCGATTCGAACGACTTCTCCACTTACCACGCTCTGCAGTTCCAGGTGGAGCGCCGCCTCTCCGCCGGGCTCAGCTTTCAGGCCGGCTACACGTTCTCGAAGTCGCTCGACACGCGCTCCTTTGACCCTGCCTTCACCGTCGTCAGTTCCGGTGGCGTCCAGTCCGCGGGCAGCACACCCTCTGAAATCTATGACCGCCGCGGCAACTACGCACTGTCCGATTTTGACCGCACCCACGTCTTCCAGACCTATTGGCTCTATGAGCTCCCCTTCGGCCGCGGCAAGCGGTTCGGCAGCAGCGCCAGCGGAATCACTGAACGGATCATCGGCGGCTGGCAGGTGGCGGGCTTCGGCACCATCAGCGCCGGCCGCCCCTTCTCTGTCTACTCAGGGTTTACCACCTTCAACAACGTCGTTCAGTCGTTCGCCAACTGCAACGGTTGCACGCGCGATATTGGTGACGTCTTCGACGGTCCGGGTGGCGTCAAGTGGTACTTGAGCCAGGACGAAATCGCCAAGTTCAGCAACCCTGGACTCGGCGAGCAGGGCAACTCCGGCCGCAACTTCCTGCGCGGACCGGGCAGCGTCGGCTTCGATCTCTCGCTCCTGAAGCGGACGGCCATCACGGAAACCACGAACATGGAAATCCGCGCCGACATGACCAACTTCACGAACACGCCAACCTTCGGCTTCCCCACCGCCACCACCACCAGCACCATCTTCGGCCGCATCCGGGATACCGTGCTCAGCGGCAGCCGGAAAATCCAACTGGGCGTGAAGTTCAATTTCTGATCACCCCCGCACCGGGCCGGCGCCGCTCCGGCAAAGGAGTTGCGTCCGGTCCGGTTCACAGGGCATCCTGTAGAGCAAAGGGATGCAAGCGGCTTACTCCGGCGAAGATCACGCCATCCGCAAACTCATCGCGCAGATTGACGACATCGACCGCTGGCGCGACCGTATAGGCCGCCGTCTGATCGCACTCTTCCTCGCAGTGTTTGCCGTCGCGCTGGCCATGCTCTTCTACGCGGTGACTTACGCCCATCCCCAGCCGGGACTTCAACATCCCGGCCCCCGAGTACCAGGCGTCCTCCATGGAGTGCGCGACCGGACAACGCCTCCATCCTCTAACCGGTAGTACTTTCCCCGACTCAATTCCCGTCACAATCGCTCCATTTGCCCCTTACACTTCTATTATCAGGGGCTTTCTTAGTACGCTTCTGCCTTTTCCTCTAAGGGGTGACCAATGCGATGCATCCGTGTATTACTGCCTCTCGTGTTCTTGGCGGTGATTGTCCAGGCAGCGCCGCTAACCTACTACACCAGCCTCAGCGGACCCAACGAAAACCCGCCGGTTCCATCGCCAGGCGTGGGCAATGCGCGGGTCATTATTGACCCCGTTGCGAATTTGCTCTCTGTCCGGATCTCGTTCAGCGGCCTCCTCGGCCTAACCACGGTGGCCCACATCCATTGCTGCATCGACCCGCCCGGCAACGTCGGTGTGGCTACGACCACGCCGTCTTTCCCCGGCTTTCCGGTGGGCGTGACGAGTGGGGTTTATGAACAGTCGTTCGACACGACCCTTGCTTCAACTTTCCGCGCGGGGTTCATCACCGACAACGGAGGCACCACTGAGGGTGCAGAGGCTGCCCTGGCCGCTGGTCTCGCCGCCGGCCGTGCGTACGTGAACGTGCACACCAACCTCTACCCGGGTGGAGAGATCCGCGGATTCCTGACCACCGTGCCCGAGCCATCTACCTTCCTGCTGGGCGCTCTCGGCCTGGCCGCTCTTGGCCTGTTTCGCCGCCGCGGCTAACGCTGCGGTGCAGCAGTGACCCTGAAACTTCGCTGCGGATCCGCCATGAACGCCGCATAGGCTTCGCTCACTTCCCGCAGCGGACCATCCATCACCAGTTCGCCCCGATGGAGCCAGATCGCCCGCTCGCATAGCCCCTCCAAAGAGGCCGTCGCGTGCGATACGCAGATCAGCAGCCGGCCTTCATCCCGCATCTCCCGGATGCGGCGCACGCATTTCTTGGCAAAGGCCGCATCCCCCACCGCCAGCACCTCATCTATCAGCACGATTTGCGGATCCACGTGTGCCGCCACGGCGAATGCCAGCCGCAGCCGCATGCCGGACGAGTAGTTCCGCAAAAGATCGTCGATGAACTCTCCGATCTCCGAAAACTCGATCATCTGCGCGGCCCGTTCCTCTACTTGCTTCCGGTTCAGCCCCATGAGCGCGGCGTTTAACACCAGGTTCTCGCGCCCCGTCAGGTCCGGGTGGAACCCCGCGCCGAGTTCCAGCAACGCGCCCACTCGTCCATGCACCTCCACTGTCCCCTCGCTAGGCGGCAGCACACCCGCAATCAGGCTCAGCAGCGTGCTCTTGCCCGCCCCGTTCTGTCCCAGCACCGCCACGCCTTCTCCGTTGCGCGCCGAGAACGTGACACCGCGTAAGGCGTGGAACATCCCCTGCTTGCGTTGCCGGAACAGATTAGCAAGGTGCTGCCGCAGCAGCAGGTGCTCGTGCGCCGGGCGGAACAAAACCGAGGCATTGTCGATTCTCACCAGGTCCATGGCTAAATGTGCGCGTAAAACCGCGTTTGCAGCCGCCGGAACACCAACAGGCCGGCTACAAACGTGATGGTGGAAACAATCGTCAGCTTCCACAGCAGAGTCCCGGGCGGAGCCGCGTTCTCCAGAATCACCCTGCGCGAAGCCAAAACCAGCGCTGCCACCGGGTTGAACTGGTACAACTCCCGGTACTGTTCCGGCACCATGGCAAACGTGTAAAAGATCGGCACCAGCCAGAACAAAACGAGGTTGGATGATTCCACCACATACCGCGTGTCCCGTACCAGCACGTTCAGGGCCGACGAGGCAAGGCCCAATCCGATGATGAAAAACAGTTCCAGACCCCAAATCAACGGCAGCCAAGCCCAATGGAGGTTCGGATAAATGCCGTAGTACATGCCCAACCCGATCAATAGTCCCAACTGAATGAACAGGTGCAGCAAGTTGGAGAGCACGCTCGCCACCGGAATCAGCTCCCGCCGGATCGGCACCCGCTTATACAGGCTGGCATTGTCCAGCAGCGATGTCGTGGCGCTGATCCAGGACATCGAGAAGAAATTGTAGGGGATCATTCCCGTAAGGATGATCAGCGGGAACAGCGGGTCGTTGTTCACGAACACCTGCGTGAACACATAAGTCAGCAAACCCAGCATGACCAGCGGATTCAATATCGACCAGAACAGGCCCAACGACATGTTCCGGTAGCGGATCCGGAAATCCTTCACGACCAACTGCCGCAGGAGGAACAGGGAGTCCCCGTCCCACTGCGGCAAACTGCCTGCCCGGCTGCTCACGCGAAACCCTCTCCCATCTGCGGAAAACTCAATCCTCCATGTTCCGGTAGGCACGCGCCTGTTGTCCACCCGGACGCGGAAATTGACCCCCGTCCTCTGCCATGCGCATCGTAGTAGCAGGGGGCTGCTGTGTCTGGAAAAACCTGGGATCTGCCGCATACTCTCGGCGCGCTGCGCCACAGCCAGTGGAATGAAGCGCGCCTCGCCGGCCGCACGGTCAAGGACGAAATCCGCGACAATCTCATCGCGCGCCTCCGCTCCGGCCAGCCGCTGTTTCCAGGCATCGTCGGTTACGAGGATACCGTCACCCCGCAAGTCGTGAACGCGCTGCTGTCGCGCCACAACTTCATCCTGCTCGGCCTGCGCGGCCAAGCCAAAACGCGCCTCATCCGCATGATCACGTCCCTACTTGATGAGTTCATGCCCTACATCGCCGGGTCAGAGATTCGCGACCACCCCTACCGACCCATCAGCAAATACGCCCGCCAGTTGATCGAAGAAATGGGCGAAGAAACCCCCATTGCCTGGCTCACCCCCGAGCAGCGCTACGTGGAAAAACTCGCCACCCCCGACGTCACTATTGCCGACATGATCGGCGACCTGGACCCCATCAAGGCCGCCCGCGCCGGCCAGAACATTTCCGACGAGCTCACCATCCACTACGGGCTTGTGCCCCGCGCCAACCGCGGCATTTTCGCCATCAACGAGCTGCCCGACCTCGCGGGCAAAATCCAGGTCGGCCTCTTCAACATCCTGCAGGAGGGCGACGTCCAGATCAAAGGCTTCCCCGTCCGCCTCCCTCTCGACCTCCTCATGGTCTTCACCGCCAACCCCGAAGACTATACCGCCCGCGGCAAAATCATTACGCCTCTCAAGGACCGCATCGGCAGCGAAATCCGCACGCACTACCCGCTGACCGTCGAACACGGCATGGCCATCACCGCCCAGGAATCCTGGACCCGCCGTCCCTCTTCGCTCGACATCGAAATCCCCCACTGGTTGCGCGAAACCGTCGAAACCCTCGCCTTCGCCGCCCGGGAAGACAAACGTGTCGACAAGCGCTCCGGCGTCAGCCAGCGGTTGCCCATCTCCGTGCTCGAAAACGTTGTCTCCAACGCCGAGCGCCGTGCCCTGCTCTGCGGCGAAGAAACCGCCGTCCCCCGCATCGCCGACCTCTACGCTGCGCTGCCCTCCATCACGGGCAAGATTGAACTCGAATACGAGGGCGAACTGAAAGGCGGCGATGCCGTCGCCCGCGAAGTGATCCGCGCCGCCGTCGCCCGGGTCTATTCCAAGTACCTCGGAGAAGCCAACCTCCGCGAGGTCATCCAATACTTCAACCTCGGCGGAACCCTGAAGCTCGACGAACTCACCCCGGCCTCCGAAGTCGTGCGCGCCCTTGGCGCCATCTCTGGACTCCTGGAAAAGACGAAACACCTCGGGCTCAGCGAAAACGAATCCGACGCCGCCCGCGCCGCCGCCGGCGAGTTCATCCTCGAAGGCCTCCACGCCCTCCGCCGCATTGGC
The DNA here is from genome assembly GCA_964460395.1 of uncultured Solibacteraceae bacterium. GTDB lineage: Bacteria > Acidobacteriota > Terriglobia > Bryobacterales > Bryobacteraceae > CAYWQS01. The sequence continues at coordinate 42,111 of CAYWQS010000032.1, forward strand.
CGCAGCGAAGAGCTCGGCTTCGTCACTTCCGATCCTCCGCGCGAGAAAACCCGCGAGGCCCGGCCTTCCCTCGAACCCGACATCGACGAAGAGTGGCCGCCCCGCAAAAACCGCCGCAAGAACTACAACTGAGGCCCCCGTGAAACGCGTCCGCTACACCCGCTACGTCGAAGAAGACTTCGGCCTCTCCGCCGAAGATCTCGCCAAGGCCCTCGGCGATTTCCTGCTCGAAAGCGGCTTTCATCGCCAGTACTACGGCTTCCACGAGATGAACGCCCAGTCCATGGAGGAACTCAAGGAAGCCCTGCGCCGCGCCCTCGAATCCGGCGAACTCTTCGACCCCGGCCGCGCCGAGGAGATGCAGCAGCAACTCTCCAACCTCAGCCCCGAACAAATGGATCAACTGCTCGAACGCCTCGCCGCGCGACTCGAACAGGAAGGTTACATCTCACGCGAAGAACAACCCAGCGGCGAAGTGAAGGTCGAGGTTACCGAAAAGGGCGTGGACTTTCTTGGCTTCAAGACCCTCAAGGACCTGATGGGCGCCCTGGGCCGTTCCAGTTTCGGCGCACACGAAACCCGCGAACTCGCCACCGGCATCGAGGCGAGCGGCGGCAGCCGCCCCTGGGAATTCGGCGACACCCTCAACCTCGACGCAAGCGCCACTCTCTTTTCCGCCCTCCGCCGCGAGGGTCTTCGCCTCCCCCTCGACATCGACTACTCCGACCTCCACGTGCACCAGGGCGAATACCAAAGCTCTTGCGCCACCGTCCTGCTGCTCGACTGTAGCCACTCGATGATCCTCTACGGCGAAGACCGCTTCACCCCCGCGAAGCGCGTGGCCCTCGCGCTCGCCCACCTCATCCGCACCCAATACCCCGGTGATTCGCTCCGCTGTGTTCTCTTCCACGACTCCGCCGAAGAAGTCCGCCTCGGCGAACTCGCCCGCGTCCAGGTCGGCCCCTTCTACACCAACACTCGCGACGGGCTCATCCTCGCCCAGAAAATCCTGGCCGCCGAACGAAAGGACATGAAGCAGATCATCATGATCACTGACGGCAAACCATCCGCCCTCACTCTCGACGATGGCCGCATCTATAAAAACCCCATGGGCCTCGACCCTCTCGTCCTCAGCCGCACCCTCGAAGAAGTGGGCCGCTGCAAACGCGCCGGCATCCTCATCAACACCTTCATGCTCGCCAGCGATTACTCGCTCGTCCAATTCGTTCAGAAAGTCACCGAACTTTGCCGCGGAAAGGCCTACTTCACCACACCCTACACCCTCGGCCAGTACCTGCTCATGGATTTCCTCGCCAAGAAAACCCGCACTGTCCATTAACCGTTGCTGCCCAGCATCACATGGCCTTGGGCTATACTGCCAGCCAAGGTTCGCAGAGGAGGCGTTGGGATGCGGTGGTTTGTCGTGTTTCTCCCGCTCCTGTTGCCGGCTCAGTCCGGCGCAGCTCAGGATCGCCTTCTGGATGCCATCCATCACGGAGACGCCGCCGGCATTCGCGCCGCCCTGGAAGCAGGCGCCAACCCCAACGCCCCTGGTCCCCTGGGCATCACTCCGCTGATGCGCGCCAGCGCCTACGCCACTGTTGACTGCGTTCGCCTCCTCATCGAAGCAGGCGCGAGCGTCAACGCCAGCAGTGAGGAGGGATTCACTCCGCTCATGTGGTCTCTCAGCGGCCCTGCCAAAGTGAGGTTTCTCCTGGCCCGTGGGGCCGATGCCAAAGCCCGCTCAAAGTCCGGCGCCACTGCCCTTATACTCGCCCGCCAGAACGGTCTCATCGCAGCCATCCCACACTTGCTCGCCGCAGGATCCCCAGATGAGGACGGTATGTCCGCCACTGAACGGCCCTTGCTCAGTATGAGCCCCGACTTGCTGCTGCAGACCCTTGCTTTCGGCTCCGAGCCGCGGGACCTGTCCGGCGGCGCCAGCCCGGTCTACGCCGCCGTCAACCTCGCCGGCGCTGGCGCATCCCTCCTTCGAACTCTCCTCGATGCCGGACTCGCCGCCGAACCGCCCCTTGCTCCTCCGGCAATTGAACTCTCCGCACTGTCTCTCGCCGCGCACTTCCGGAACCACGACCAAGTGCGACTGCTACTTGCGCGCGGCGCCAACCCCAACACTCGCGGCCGCCAAGGAATGACTCCGTTGATGGCCGCGGCCGCCGCCGAACATCAGCACCCTTCGGTCCTGGCGGCGCTACTCGCCGGTGGGGCATCCATGAATGCCCAGGATGACCTCGGCCGCACCGCCCTGGACTGGGCCCTTCTACAAGGCGAGACGCCTGCCTCCAAATTCCTCCGCCAGCGCGGTGCCAAGAGCCTTGCGCCCTCCTTCCAACTGCCAGTACCAGTGGAAGTCAGCCGTACCCCGCGCCAAGCCATCGAAACCGCACTGCGCACGCTCCTGCCCGCCGGCCCCGGTTTCTTCCGCAAGAGCCCTGGTTGCATCTCCTGCCACAACAACTCCCTGCCCAGTATCGCTGCTCATCTGGCTATCCAGCGCGGGCTGGATGTGGATTCGTCACTCGCTGCGCATGCTTCCAAAGCCGCCTTGGCCACCTGGCGGCCCCGAGAAGACACCATCGCTGTCGGCGCAACCTCTGTGCCTGGTCTGCTCGCCAATTTCACTTACCAGCTCTGGGCATTCTCCGAAACCCGCTATCCCCCTAACCCCGTCACAAGCGCGGCAGCCTTGGCCTTATCCCGCCTGCAGCGGTCCGACGGTAGTTGGAGCATCCCCGACACCCGCCCCCCGCTGGGAACCAGCGACATCAAGTGGACCGCGCTCGCCGCCCGCGGAATCCGGGACTTCCTGCCTCCCGGCCTGCAACCTCAAGAGCAGGAGATCCGGCACAAAGCACGACGCTACCTGCAAACCAACCCTGCCCGCAGCACGGAGGATCAGGTCTTCCTCCTCCTTGGCCTCGACTGGACCGGTGCGTCTCACCGGGAGATCGCCGCCCAGCGCCGGCGCCTATTGCGTCTCCAGCGTCGCGACGGCGGTTGGAGCCAGTTGCCAACCATGCCGAGCGACGCCTATGCCACCGCTCAGGCCTTGTATGCACTCTCCAACACCGGCCTGCCCGCCCGCACTGCTGCTTACCAGCGCGGCGCCGCCTTCCTCCTCCGCAACCAGTTACCCGATGGATCCTGGTTCGTGCGCACGCGCGCCATCGGCTTCCAACCTCACATCGAAACCGGGTTCCCTCACGGTCCCAACCAGTTCCTCTCCGCCGCCGCCACCGCTTGGTCGGTCATCGCCCTCGTCCCGGCGCTGGACGCCACGTCAAAAGCGCGTTAATCTGCCCTTCCCAACGCTCAGCGCATCGCGTTCACCCACGCCCACGCCACTTCCGCGCCCGTTACGTCGCCGTGATCCCGCACAAATGCACTCGCCTCCAGGTTATGCACCTTCCCCTTCTCGAAGGTGTACGCCTGCCCCGCCTGCAGCAGCCGCCCGCTCACCGCTTCCGGCGTTCGCAGCGCTCCGTTCCGCCCGATGCCCCCATAGGGATCCCCCGCGTCGCCCACCCCCGCCGCCACCTGGTTCGCCACCCGCGACGCCACCGCGTACGCCACCCCCACGGCCAGATCGTTCGCCGTGTGCGTCACCAGCACCGGCCCCGCCACCTGATTCAACGCGGGCCGGAAAAAGCCCGCTTTGCCGCCAATTTCCGGCACTCTGTCGCTGAACCCGTAATGCGAAAACGCGGCTTGCAGCAGCGTCAGCGAACTCGCCTTCACTCCGCCCTGCCGCAGCGCAGCCGATACCAGCCGCCCCCCAAAACTATGCCCCGCCAGGTGCAGCCGCAACCCGGCCCGCACGCTCGCCACCTGCCGCATCAGCGGATTCAATCCGTCCATGCCCACCAGCCCCGCCCGGTCCTTCATCGCGTAATAGGTAAACAGGTTCAGGAATTTCGCCGCCCCGCCCGTGATGCCCCCCAAAAAGCTGCCCAGCCCCATCGCACGCACTCCCGCCGCCCCGCTCTCCTCCTCTGGCGGCAGGTCAAACACCACCGGCGGCGCAAACGCCTCCAGGACCTCGCGCCCCGGCTTCGCCCGCAGGTCTGCGACGGCCTCGAAATCGTCATCGCCCTGCCGGTCCAGCAACCCCGCCAGCCGCTCCACCCAACGGTCCTGCACCGCCGGATCGCTCTCCAGCTTCGGAACCTCGCGCCTGCAGTCTTCCATCGCTTGCCGCCACCTCGGATCGGTCTCGTCCGCCAGCCATGCATCCAGCGTCTGCTCCAGCACGGACTCCGCGCCCGCCTCCTCCACGCTCGCCGCCCCTCCCGGGATCAGCGATTCGTCCGTAAACTTCTTCGAGGGCCAGAACAACCCCACCACCGCCAGCCCCGCCGGAGCACCCTGGCGCCGCACATTCCCCAGCAGCCTGTCGTAAAGCGACCGCGCTTCCTCCATGTTGTTGTTCCACCCGTGCGACACGAACGCCACGGCCTGCGCGCCCGCCCCGTCCGCCGCCAGCCACGCCACCAGTTCCGCCGCCTGCGCCCGGTTCACCGGCTGCCCGTGCCGGTCGAATTCCACCGGGAAAAACGGGAATCCCTGCATCTGTTCCATCGGTTCTGTGCCCCATCTCCGCCCCTACACCGACTGCAGCGCCTTCAGCAAATCCACCAGCCCCGCTCCCTGAAAATACCGGATCCGCTGCAAATCCACCGCCGATTTGACGAAAATCTCTTTCACCCGCTCCGGCTGTCCGATGAATTCCCGGCGCACCGACAAAAATGCCGCCATCGCCCCTGACACATGCGGCGCCGCCATGCTGGTCCCCGTCTCCTCGTAATACAGCACCGCGGGGTTCCCCGGGGCCACCGCCGCTGCCTTCTCCTTCGATGCGCACGAGACGATCCGCTCCCCCGGCGCCACGAGGTCCGGCTTCAGCCGCCCGTCTCCCGTCGGCCCCTTCGACGAGAAGTACGACACACCGTAGGTGTGCGGCATATCCCGGTGCGTCGCCCCCACCGTCACCGCCAGTTCTGCGTTCCCTGGATCGTTCACCGACATCCCTACGTTCTCCGCCACCGGCCGGCCCAGCCGGTTCAGCCGCGTGTCGTATCCGCTGTTGCCCGCCGCCACCACCACGCACACCCCCGACCGCACCAGCCGGTTCACCTCCGTGCATAGCGGGCTCTGTCCGCAAGCGAACCACCGCGGATCGAACCCGTGCCCCAGGCTCAAGTTCACCCCGTGGATCAGCAGCCGCCGCCCGTGGCTGTTCACCTCCTGGATCCAGTCCAGCGCCCGCAGGATCGAACTCACCTTCCCGCCCCGTTGGTCGTTCAGCACCTTCAGGCTCACCAGCTGGCATTGCGGCGCGATCCCCGCGACCCGGGCTACCCGCGCAGTCTCCCACTGCGCTGTTTCCGACTGCGGATCGTACTGTTCAAACGCCTGTAGAATGGGCCCGCCTTGCGTCTCCTCGTCCAGCGCCCCTGCCAGAATGCCTGCCACATGGGTCCCGTGCCCGGAAGGATCCTGCAGCGCCGTGCCCGCCGATGGATCTTCTACCGTGAAGTCCTTGTGCCCTAGCGGAAAAGTCACGTCCAGGTTGTTGTACCGCCGGAAATGCGGGTGGTCCCCGTCGATGCCCGTATCCAGCACCGCCCACACAATCCCCTGCCCCGACGCTTGAAAGGCAGTTTGCGCCGCGTTTGCCTTGATGGTCGCTGCGGACCGGTAAACAAACGCCTCCACCTCGTGGTCCAGCCAGATCCGGTAGATTGCGTGCCAGGCCCCGGGCCCCGGCCCCGCTGAGGGATGGCCTGCCCCCCGCTGCCTTTCCTCTACCGTCGACGCCGCCCGATCCCGCTCTACCAGGTCCACCAACTCGCGCGCCGTCAGACTGGCGAATACGAATCCCGCCGCCGTCCCCGTCCGCTTTCCCGCCAGCAGCCGCTGCACGTCTTCCACCGCCCGCGCACTGCCGCAGGCGTAGTTCACGTTCAGCGAAATGATGACGTCAAACGCTTTCGGCTTTTTCCTGCCCGCCTTCAGCGCCCGCTCCACTTCACTCAGCAACGGCTCGGTGATTACCGACCGCATCATCTCCCGCTTGAGTACGGCATGTGCATCCCGTTTCGCCATGGCAACCCCGCTGAGTATACACAACAATACGGGACAGCCTGACCCGCCCCATCTGCGATGTTCAAACCATCCATGCCCGCATCCCCCCGCTGATCCTCATCAAACCGCCACGAATGATTCGATCTCCGCTCGGAACTCTCCCGACCCCAACGGATTGCCCGCTTGGGTCGCCTGCCGCAACCCCTCCGTCAGCGACTCCCCCTGACCTGCCCCCGCTGCGACGTCATTCTGCTTGCCCGACCCTGCGTGTCACTTGAGCGGCGCTTGTTGAGCTCTGACAATCCCTTCCGGCTTTGCATGACACGCGCCCTCGGGAACCACGACCCTCGCCGCCCTCAGTCTCCTTTTCCCCTCCCGCACTGAGAAAGTGCCGCGCATGCGCAAACTCCTTGGGAATTCTCAGCGGGACGGGTCAGGCCGTCCCGCTTGCCCGTCACGTCACCCCTGCCCTGCCAGCCAGTTCGTCCACCCGGCTATTCCTAGAGCCCTTTCCAAGCTTCCCCGAACAACTGCGGCCACTTCGCCTTCGGTTTGGCCACTTTTGCATTATTTCTTTCGTTTCTGGCCTTGGGGCTTCTTGTTCCTGTCACCGGCCTCGCATGGATTCTTCTCGGGTTCTATCCAACCATTTGCGTAGGTAATTCCAATGATTTCTTCACCCTCAGGCCTTGCCATGTCCAACACAATTCCTAACGTAGGGAAAACTACTATTCCAGTATCTCCATTGGCATCGAAGAACGAGAATGCAGAACTGTCTTCGGGTCCGCAGGCGCGCAACGTCACACGGAGCCTTACGAATCCTTTGCCAAATACCTTCACGGCATCCGAAAGCTTCCATCCCCTCGGTTGGATTGTCATCCACTCTACTACCTTCGTCTTAGGATTAATCGCGAACTCTGCATTCCCTGGGACTGGCACAATGCCAGGATAACCTTCATACAATTGGCCGTCTTCGCCATGGATCGAGTAGCTAGGTGTACCGAATAACCTCCTCAGATCATTCCAGTTGGATGAACCCATCCGGATACCCTTGAATTCTGCTGGCCGAAAGTTCTTCCGCGCCCATCTGTAATCCGAAATACTGGAACCGGCTTGTCCACTTAGGCAGTCGGCAGCAAAAAACCCCATTAAGAGCATCCACACGATTCGTCGCGGAATCATGGCATGCTCCACGGGCAAGGAGAATTCAGAAATGTGACTGGATTAATGAACCTCGCGCCGTCCCTGATCTCAAAGTGCAAGTGAGTTTCCGATGATGGTTGCCCCTGCGCGTTCCCGGACTGCCCGACCACACCAAGTACATCCCCCGTTTGTAAAGTGCTGCCAACAGTCACCGAATGGCTAGCGAGATGGGAGTAATAGAAGATGTAGCCGTTTTCATCCAGCACCGTCACCGTCAGGCCATAGCCGCGAAGTTGTCCTGCACTCAGCACCGTGCCACCCACTGCCGCGTGTACCTCAGTACGTCCCGATATTCCTGAGATATCTATGCCTTGATGTGTGCGGGCAGGCGCCCTAGGGGCACGAAACCAGCCGCGGCCACCGACGCCAGGTCGCAACTCCCCAGTTACCCCGCTCGAAACGTTGGCGAATCCCGGCGTGTTTG